>JBEKHN010000006.1:0-109453 GCA_050012255.1 Bathyarchaeia archaeon | reverse complement strand
CATGTGCAGAAACGATATACATCGTAAACGTAATTGTAAAGCGTGCTTGTACTGCCTGTTCGGTGACGTAGCAGATGTTTCGCGAGCTCCATGGTCGTGGAGTTTTCGAAAGTGAATCGCGCCAACGGCGGGTGCCTTACGACGAACGTGTTTATGATGTATCGTTGCAGTTTTTCCTCGGCTACAGTTTTTGGCTCTGGAATATGAAGCTTCAAGGGTTGTTTCAGTCTGTAATTATTCGGGCTTCTTGTCACGGTCAGGGATTTCATTTGTGTGCACCACTTGATTCTGGGGAAAAGCCGTTCGATTGATGATTCTGTAGAGGCCTTAACCAGAACAGCAGATCTTTGTCACTGGCCTGCTTCTTTTTGGTAGTCGAAGTAAGCTGCGCCAATGCTTCATTGGTCAGGATTTTCTGTGGGTTCAGACCCCATGCTTGAATTATTTCTTTTAAAGCATCGATCTTGTTCATCTTGGTTTTCGGTCTAATGCTTATTCCAGATGTCAAATATATGCCGCGTAGGTATTCGACGCCTTTCATTCTGACATCATGGTAGCGATCTTTCACTGGGCGACCCATCATGAAATCGATGCAATCAGGATCAACATCACATGAGGCCATTTGGGTTCGGAAAAACTTCCTGAAGCTGTGGGTTCTCAGTTCACTTCTTTTGCGCAAAGAATTATTTTCCAATATGCCTGCTTTGACATAGAGATTGTGAACGATTTTCGTAACTTGCTCAACAGTTACTCCTTTGACTTGTTTGCAACGGTTGGCTCTGATTAAAGGTGATTCGTCGTGTATTTGTTCTGGGGGGATTTTTTGCGTACCTTTTTTTCGAGCGGCAAAGTAGGATCCGAGACACCTTGATGCCTCTTCATTCAGGAAAGTGTCATAGCTGCGACGTTTACCCTTCGTCAGTTCCGCCTCGACATGCACGTGAATTGGGACGATACCTCGTTCGAGATCCTGTTTTACGTGCTGATAGCGAAGTTTCAAGAGTGTACCCGCCCGGAGACCGCTGACCGCCAGTATTGTGATTAAGACTCTTTCACGAAGCTCTGCTAGGTCCAAGATTTTTTGGATTTCTTCGCGCGAAGGTGCTCTATCGTCGTACAAATTCCAAACGCTTTTACTGTACGGTACTCTAAGTATTATGCCATTGACATGGAACATGCCTGTTACGCTTTTCAGGTGACTTTTCATAGTGCTGGGTGAAAGGTTGTTTGCGTCCATATGATCTATGTACTTCTCAAGGGCGCGAGTCATTGTGGTTATTCCTTTTGAGTTTGGGTCCCCATTTCTGCGCCGGCACTTATTCACAAGCTTATCAGGTTGAGCCCCAATCCACGTGCAGAAATGATAGATGCTGTCGATGTATCGGTAGAGACTAAGCTGACTCCCCGTTCTGTTGAACAGCAGGTGTCTGGCAAGCTCCCTTGTTGAGAAGTTTTTGAGAGTAAACGGTATTAGACAGGATCTTCTGCTCAACGACTCTATAATATAACGTAAAAGTTTCTCTTCTGCCGCATTTTGTCGCTTCGGAACCCTTATTGTCACCTTTTTTCTCAGTCTGTGGCCTCGAAAACCCCTTTCTATGAGTAGAGACTTATATTTCATTTTGACAAACCTCCTATTGCCCAAGTCTTCATTGCCCAGATTTAAGACGTAATCTCCTTTGCGTTTTTTCTCGTTCGATCAAGTGTTCGGTGGGCTTATGCAATTCGTTGAAGAACAAAGTCGCAGCCGAATCAAAAAGCAGTCACGGACCTGAAGAACTTCAACACCCCATCTCTTCTTTTTTCCAGAATAGATAGACCTTCGTCTGCATCAAAAAGCCGCAGATCTTGATCAGGCTTGCAAGCTTCTTCAGGCTTGCGTTCCCAATTTCCTTCTGGTAAGCCTCTCTCGTGCCGAAGGGAAGGTCATTCGAGAAACTCTTCAAAAAGCGAGGGTGCCTCTGTGCGGCTAAGGCTTCTCTTATTTTCGCGACGCCGTCTTCTTTGAGTGCTTGAAGCGTCTTCGACAAGTAGTTTGTGCTACCGAGTAGCTGAGTGTTAAACTCAAGGTCTTCAAGAGCATCCATAATTTTCTCAGCTTCTTTTGGCGGGTGCTGTTCCGCTATTTTCTTCATTCCGGCCTTTTCTGCAAACGGGTTGTACTTGGCCATAACGGCTGACATTTCAACGTGGTCTGTTCCAGCAAGGGCTAAAGTTTCCCTGACAAGCTTGACCCCCAAGCCGACCGTTCTATACTTGGGATGAACAACAACCCGGTAAGACGTCGCTCTCACTCTGTCCAAGCCTTGTGCAGATGCTATCAAGTATCTCCTTGTGTTGAGGGCTCAAAACAACTCTTACAATATTCTTGACGAATGCTATGCTCCGCTCGGTCCAAACTATCATGGGGTAAATTAGTTCCATTCTTGAGCACTAAAGTGTGCTTCTATTGAGGAAGCCTCTATCGCCAAAGAAGCTTCTGAAACCTTTCTAAGAGCAATTGAAAGGATAGATCGACAATCGCGGCAAGGCTTTTCTTTCTATCGCTACATATCAGGGGATGTGATTATGGAGAAGAAATCAATAATCGACGAATTGATCAGTCAAGCTCAAGTATACCTAGACGAAAAAATCGACATGACAATTGAGACGATCACAGACTGTGACATGCTTCCAGAGCATTGCTCTCAGTGTGGTCAAGAGCTGACCGAACTCTACTGTCGTCCTGAAAAACTCGTGGAAAGTGGAAATGCCTATGATCTCGTAGTTCTCAAATGCCAAAACTGCAACGTGGTTGCCGCCTTCTATATCGAACCAATTGCTTACGACGACCTCATGATGACTCCGAGCAAGCAGGATGAATATCTCGGCGGGCGAACCCTAGAGCCTCCTCACTGGAAATACGTCGGAAAACCCAAATGGGGCGAAGGTGAACAACCACTAATCCCCAAAAAGTGCGCTGAGGCATACAAAAACGCAATCTCAAAACCTGAAGAGCCAGCACAGCTAGAAGAACTGGATCAACTCATCCAGTCGAAATTCGCCAAAATGTTTCAAGCAGGGTTAGACAAAGAAATTAACTCGGCCAAGCGCAAAACCGTCAGATATTTGAATAACAATCCGTTGACTCCTAAACAACTCAGGGCTGCTTTTGCGGCCGCCATCTACAACGTATCACAAGAAAAGCCTAACAGAATCGACTCGCATCTGGAGCAGAAAGAACCGATCCCTGAAAGGGACTTGGAGAAGATTTTTGGAATAACAAGAAAAACCATCCGCAGATGGAGAAAGCTACTAGCAGAGGCCAAATCTCCGTTTTCCAACGACTCTTCAAGATCAACATCAGATCAACATGGAAGCTACCGCCACCAGACGTGATTGCCAGAGAAATCACTGAAGACGTACAATCCTCACTGGAACAATTCAGCAGCATCGAACGAGACTTGGAAGAAATCAAGACTTCCTGAAGCACGAGTAAAAAGAGACAGCTTTTTTCATCAATTCATTGGGTAATTCGAGAAAAACCTGTTGCGTCTCTCCGAAAACCTGTTTTATCCTTTCACTCTTTTGTGAACTGCTTGGGTTCATAATACCAATAGACTTTCTCTCTTATGTAAGTCCAGCTTTTTGGAAGCAATTCGCACTCTCTATTGTCGGGATCAATCACAGTCACTCTTACCTCTAAGGTAAGCTCCTCATCACTTTTAGCACATTCTTCAGAAACGCTGAAGTTCCCGTTTACAAGCCCATCAGGTTCAGGTTCGAATCCCATTTCAGCCTTTCCATTATAGTATCCTTTTGCGTCTGGAATCAAGCCAAGGTTTCTTCCTCCAAGAATCATTTACACCTCAACTCTGACTCTTATCGGGTAGTCATTCCGATTGAATATATTAAACCCGACACTAGGAAACGGACGTCTAGAGTGCGGTGGCAAATAGCAGTGGTTCTGACGATCGTATATCATTTGAGTTATCTCAAAATCTACCTTCGGACGACTGTATCGAGTCTGTTTTTGACTATCGACACGCTTACCTTCAACCATAAAACTGGACTCCGTAGGTCCGAATTCTGGCAATCCGTAAAGAACTGTTCCATTTGAAAGCTGGACTCTAAGGATCTCCCTGTTAACCACAGCTTTCTTGATTAGATTATGTGCATGTCTCACTGTGATCTTCCGTTTCGTTGAAACAAAATTCTCAAAGTCTGTAGCTTTTGTCCATTTGCCATATAGTTTCAACGTTTCAGCTATTGAAATGGTGGACATATCATAGAATTTCAGATTACGCTTTACTTAAAGTTTGACAATTTTGTCGCCTATGATAGCAGAATACAGAGAAAGAATCGCATTCCGATTATCGAAAGAAGAAAGACAACGGATGGAGCGACTCATTAGAGAGGGCAAATTCAAGAATCTAAGCCAAGCTGTCCGCGCAGCCCTAGAGCAGTTTCTAACCTCGAAAAGTTGATTGACATATGACAGCAGGTGACATTTCAACTCTCAAAGCGCAAGTATTCGAGAAGCTAAGGCAAAATCCATCACTGATGCCCCAGAACTTGTGCAAGTTATTGGAAATAGACTATAAAAAGCATGGGCATTATGTCAGGAATTTGAGAAGTGAGTGGAAGTGTCACTCGGAAGATAGGCTACGCCTAAAATGCCTAAATCTTCACAATGTTCATGGCGTTACAACTGCCAACTGTGCGGATAGGGAGAAGGCTCTATCATGTGGGTGGTTATCGACTAAGGCCAAGAATCATATGCTTGTATGGAAGCAACCCTTAGGTCGATTGGAGTGGCATGTCAATGGAACAGTCAGAGTATTCGTGCGCTCTCCTACAAGAGGACATGCTAATCAGTTATTGGCAAACGCATTCTTCAAGAATGACCTAATCGAAGATCTCAGTATGTTCAATAGTATTGTGGAATCTCTTGCGTTTCGTGGAGCCAGTCTGGTTGTAGATGTCGGCGCAAAACTGCCTCATCGGAAGGTGGATTTTCTCAGAGAGTCTAACGGTATCGAACTGACAACTGGAGATTCATCACACCCCACAGGAATAGAGATCAGTTTTTGGTATCCCGACTATGCCGAGAAGTCCACCAAAGCAGTCGAAGAGTGTAGTAGGCTCTTAGAGTCTCTTAATGTGGCTTTGAGCTCAGTTGTTGATTGCGCTCGGAGTGTTAAGCCTAGGGAGGATCGTGGATTTGTTGTCTAGCTATCTTGAGTGTGTTTCCAAACGCGCTGGAAAGTGATCCCGAATGTTGAAGGCTCTGGTCATAGTTCCAAACGAAAACACAAAGGAAGTCGGTGCCATATTAGCAGTGGCTAGGGCTGAGGCTCGCAAGCGTGAGCGTTCTCAACAGAATCCGCCTATATGCGCTTTGAAGTTTTTCCCGGAACTGAACGTTTACGTGGCAATTTATGCGGCCCCGGAGACGCATTGAACTCTTGAGAAAATACGGCGAAGGGATGAACGTTTGACCGTGGCTACGCTTGGAGACATAATTCGACCCGGCACAACCCGTGGACTCGACTTTGTAATTCTTGATGAATTGAGGAAGAGAACTGGTATTAGCCCAGACTCGGTTCTCAAATTTGCCTTAGGAGAAATGCTCTGCAATGCCCTGGACAAAGATGCAACTGAAATAGACATTGACATACAAGTTGAGGGAGACTTTTACTGCATGGCTGTTGGAGACAACGGCGGCAAGAAACTCTCTTTAAGAGAGATTAGGTTGATACTTGACTTTGAAAACAAGGCTTCGTCGAAGAGAGGATTCCTACGTGTTTCGCGGGGTTATCTTGGAAACGCTTTGAAATGCATCTTCGGCTACTCCTACGCGCTTGCTGAGTCGAAGGGACTTAGTCCACGCGACATCATAGTAAAGTCCGCCAACCATGAATACATGATCACTCTGAACCCAGATAGGGTCAAAGGAGTTATCGGCTCGAAGATTGTGACCACAAAGAGAGAAGACGACGGCCTCACTACATTCATTGTGAAGTTCCCCAAAGATGACATAACCAGCGAACAATGTCAAAGAACCCATCCTTCCAGACCGTCGGTGCTAAAAGACCTGATCTTTGCGACGGGCATGGTCAGCCCTACACGGAAAATCTCCTACAAGATCTTCGGCGTTGAAAAGGGAACGACCGGCTCAACAGAAGGCGGGAAAGCCATCAGACAGGAAACATCGGTTTTATGGTACACTCAAAAACAGTTTGAATCGCTCTTTGAAGACTTTGTCAGGGCAAAACCAGAAACACAGCTGAAAGAGTTCGTTGCCCTCTTCAGAGGATTCACTTCAAGGAAAGTCATCGGGGAAATTCTGCAAAAACTCAACTCTGAGAATCATGATTCTGGGGAAAACAGCGCTGTGCAGTTTTTCCCCGCCACACACATCAAAGACTTACCGAAGGAAAATGTGTCAAAACTCTTTGCGGCTATGAGGTCGAAGGCAAAGCCAATTTCCAAGAGAAGCATTTCGTCGGTTCTGGGGGTTGTAGGAGAAGAATCGTTCGAGGAGGTCCGTAAACAGAACGAGTGGGAGAGGCTAAGGTATGTTGTAATGCCCGGGATCAAAGTAGAGTGCACCGAGTATCACCAT
Organism: Bathyarchaeia archaeon; assembly: GCA_050012255.1. Classification (GTDB taxonomy): domain Archaea; phylum Thermoproteota; class Bathyarchaeia; order Bathyarchaeales; family Bathycorpusculaceae; genus DASPPK01. Next base: position 102,846 of record JBEKHN010000006.1, on the reverse strand, counting down.
GGTGACGGACCATGCCGTAATGAAAAACACGTCGAGTTTCCATACCTGATAGAGCTCGCAGTCTTCGACAGGAAGAGGGACGACCAAGAAGGACTCAAAGTCTATCAATGCGTCAACTTCATGGCTTCAATGGAAGACATCTTCTCCAGAATATACAACATCAACTACCATTTAGGCAGGGTGAATATCAGCAAAGACATGCCCGTTACAGTTGTAGCCCATCTTGTTTGCCCAGTTCTGAAATGGCTGAACTATGGAAAGAGTGGTCTGAATGAGTAGCCAGCAGGACGAGAGCATAAGCTCCCTCATGGAGAAGGCCTTCAACAAAGTTCTACCCATCCCAAAGACTCCAAGAGTGTATCATCCTCCACCGCCACCGAGACCGGTGTCATGGGTTCCTCACGGTCAAATTGAAGACGACGCCTACGAGCTGAGACTCAAAGACTTCGCAGACGAAATAAAAGCGATAGACTCTCAGAGAACAAACCCCGTAAAGTATTCGTCAAGGGGATGGTGCTATCTCCTTGAAGGGCTAGGGAAAATCCACAAAGGAGAGTTTGATTCATGTCAGAAAGCAATCAACGATTGCAGGAAAACTGGGCTTCTACCAGTAGACTTCGTAAGGGAAGACCAAGACGAGACAAGGCGATTCCAAGGAATCATTGAAGCGTCAGACCCATCTAAGTGCCTTCATAACATAAAAGACGAAGTCTCAAGGATGCTGGAGAACTTACCATCGTACACTACTGAGTACTGGCTTCGCGAAGAGTACTACGTTATGATGTGTGTTGAAAAGGGAGACCTTCTGAGCCTGTTCAAACCGATCTGTGATGAATACCGCGTTCCCATAGTCTCCTCAAAAGGATGGGCGCCGATTCTACTGAGAAGCCATATTGCAAGCCTCTCTCAGAGAGCTGAGGCCAATGGCCTAACGCCTGTCGTATTGTTATTCTACGATCATGACCCAGCCGGACTCAAGATTACGGATATGTTTCGTGAAAACCTTGAGGATTGCGAAAGAGGGACAGGCTGGAGCCCATCTGGGCTGGTAATTGAAAGGTTTGGCTTGAACAAGGACGACGTCGACAGGCATAATCTAACATGGATAGAGAACCTCAAGACGGGTTCTGGAAGAGAATCACGTGATTATGGCTATATTGACAGGTATGGGAGAAGGAAGTGTGAGTCAAATGCGCTTTTCAAAAGCGACGCAACGCTGAGGGCTGGAGAAGAGATCTGTAGGAACGCAATTGAGAAATACTATGGGAAAGACGCTAAGGAACGCTTCAAAAAGAAAGAGGAATCGTCAAAACAAAAGTTCAAAGAAGTCTACGATGACCCCTTGTGGAAGAACTTCTCCGCAGGAATCGACGTTATCGTTGAGTCTCTTGCCTTGAAAAAGCCGAAAGTGGAAAAAGAAGCAAGCCAACCCGCTGAAAAGGAAATCGAGGTTACACTTGATAACAAGCATTACGGGAGATGCCCCAAATGCGGTTGGTCATTCGACTACAACGACCATGACATTGGCAAGCTCGTAAGATGCAGATGTTGCAACCTTCCCATGAGGTTGAGACTAAGAGGTTCATGATGATGGTTGATTTGGGCAGGGAAAAAGCTGCTTCCACCAGCGAAAGCATACTTGGCAAAAGCGAGAAAAGAAGAGGGAAGTCGGCTCATCAGAAGCCTGAGCTGCTCGCACAGTTTCCCAATTGCCCTCAATGTGGATCTCAGAGAGTCTACAAGGATGGGTTCAGGTACAAAGGTCAAAGGTCAATTCAGAGGTTCTTGTGCAGAAACTGTGGTTTCAGGTTCAGCGAGTCTTTGAACCAATCTGGCGTAGAGGTCAACGTCCTCTCTCAAGCGAGTGAACTGTTTGGTTCTCGTTCTGATCTGAGAGAGAAAATGGTCTGTCATTCTAAGTTTTCCTTCGAGAAAAGCCTCAACAGCTCTTCTCTCCTTGACCGAGAAGATGTAGCTTTTCATGCGAAATCACCATCTATCACTGTTGGTGGAAAACGCTTATATCCTTTGCTTTCCAAGTATAGTGATGGCCAAGTATGCGTTACCGACAAGGAAGCGAAAAACTTGAGCACTGCAACAGAAATCAAGACTGTTGCGGGAGAAATACCACAAGACGCTAAAGGCTCACTGGTCAAATACGCTGCACATCTGGAGAGACAAGGTTACTATAGAGACACTTCCTACATGGACTTAATGCGGGCCCTCGTCAAGGACGGTGCTAACCTACATGATCCCGAAGACGTGAAAACAAAGATTGCCAGGCACAAATGGAAAGACAGCGTTAAAATGTTGGCTACCTATGCCTACGATCAGTTTTGCAGAATGGAAAACATCACATGGACAAAACCCCGATACAAACAGCAAGAAACCATAATGTACGTTCCAGACGAAAAAGACCTGGACGCACTCATCAATTCGACACAGAGCAAGAGAATGGCCGCTTATCTGCAATGCTTGAAAGAGACCTTCGCTGATCCAGGAGAAATCTTGAGGTTAGAATGGCGAGACATCAAAGACAACATAGTAACGATAAATCACCCAGTCAAAGGACATTTGCCCGGGCAAGTGGAAGTTTCAAATAGACTACTGTCAATGTTGAACGCACTTCCCAAGACAAGTAAGCTAGTGTTCCCAACATCGTATGCAGTAATTCACCAATGCCTGCAGGCACTTAGAAAAAGAGCTTCCGTGAAACTCCAGAACCCAAAATTACTCGAGATCTCCTTCAAGTCGTACCGGCATTGGGGCGGTTCAATGCTAGCGCACTACACAAACGGCAACGTCTTAACCATCAAGAAACTGCTGAGACACAAGAGCGTTCAGAACACAATGAAGTACATTCATACATTGGAATTCAAAGACGAAGACTTTGAAATAGCGACAGCAACAACAGAGGAAGAAGTGAAGCAGCTAGGGCAAACTGGATTCGTCAAGTATGACGAAATGAGGGGAATTCACTTCTACAGAAAACCAAAAAGGTTTATGGGTTTAAAGTAAAATGTCACTGCTTAAGTATTTAAGCAGTAGCTTTTTTCCATTCGTTCATAAGTGATTTGTAAAGCTCGTCATGCTCCTCTATGGCCTCGTACCAGTCTAGATTCTTGGCAAGTTTCTGTGCGATGAGATGATAACACAGGTGCACTTCTCTGTCTAACACGCGGAAGTAGAAGTCGTCGCACATGCAGAACTCAGCTTCAGGCATTATGAGGTAGTCGCGCTCCCTTCCCACCACGATCCAGACTGTTTTGCCGCTAGGCTTGAAGACATACTTTTTCACCCTGTTTTCTTTCAAGGCTTCGAAGGCTCTCGTGAACCTTTGACCAAAAATCTCGTAGAGATTCGTCAGGTTCTTACCGGTCAGCTTGCCCTCTGTCTTTGCCTTCTTGCAGACGCTGTTGAGTACGTCGATTTCTGATTTTTCATCCATACCGGGTGAACTACCTAGGCGGTTCTGGAGTAAGCTGAAAAGTGTGAAAGAATCAGTCTACGTGTATTGGTTCACCTTTGGAGTGTCTCTCATCCGCGACTTTGGGAAACGTGACCTCCAACACGCCGTTCTTGTACCCTGTTTTTGCTTCTCTTACCCTTATCTTCACTGGCAGCTTGACCTCTTTGTAATACTTGCGTTCCGGAGCGTCGACCGCTATGGTCAACGAGTCTTCTGTCCCGCTGAGTTTGATGTCCTTCTTATCAACTCCCGGCAGTTCTGCTACAACGTGAACTTCACCGTTTGTCTCAACTATGTCCACTAGCGGCTCGCGTTCTTCCTGCACCTGGGGGAGCCCGTGCCTCGTCGGCTTGACGTTTCCAAACTCGTGGACATCAGGTTTTCCGTCTGGACCTATCTTTACGCTGTAGCCATAGACGAAAGGTCCCAGTTCACGCGCAGTCGAGCCGTCTGGAAGCTTGCGTTCTCTGACGTAGTCTTTTGGGATTCTTGAAGAGAATGTCTTGAATTCTTGTTCCATCATTTTCTCCATCTCTTCGAACATCTTGTCGATGTCGTCAAAACCCCAGCTTCTGAAGAATGGAGAACGTTTCCTTCTGAGCCATTCTGGGTAATCGTCTTCTGATGGCATTCCATCACCGAGTTAGTGTGAAGAATGCCTTTCTCTATAAGTCTTATGCACGCTGTTCTCTAGCTCAACGCTTTCAGTTGTTCAAGCGTTCCAAGGAAGGTTCCGTCGAGGAGATACGTTTCCGCGTTTTTCATGTCGACCGCTTCCGACCTGAGAACGGGTCCTATAATCATCTCAGCATTATTCTTTCCAAGTCGTCTTCTTTCGTTGAGCGGTCTTCCTCCTAGGAAGTCGTTGAAAGACGGCATTATGAAAAGCTGCGAGGCTTTCGGTTTGATCTTGTAGTATTCGTGCAACGTTTTCTCAGGGTTCTTTTCAATCTTGACCTTCCGTTTGCGCAGCAGGACTTCGGTAAGCTCGGTTGTGTTGCAGCGCGCTTTCACCCAGACCTGCCGCGTCACTCTGAACCCTGCAGGATCCCGAAAAGCTACAACTGGATGAACATGGCCCATGACTAGAGTTCTGCATTTGAGAAGGTCTGGTGAGGGCCATTGGTGTCCGTGGAAGAAGCCAACATCGTCCATCGCTGAACCGGTGGCAGGTAGCATCTTGACGTTCTCAGGGAGTAAGGGTTCCAGGTTTCCGTCGTGGTTGCCGCGGACAACGGATATTTCCTCTACGTGCTTTCTTAATTCGATGAAGAAGTCTGGCACGTCTTGCCACTCGATTTTTTCAGCGGTCGCCACCGTGTGTTTGATGTCTCCTAGGATAAGCAGTTTATCCGGTTTGTAGGCGGACAGTAGTTCTTTGAGTTTCTTTAGCAGCTTCGGCGTCTGTGTTGGAACGTGTATGCCTTTGTAGGAAAGAGCCATTTCCCAGCCTATGTGGAGGTCAGCTATCGCTATTGTCCTCGCACCATGCGTCTTGACCAGTGCGGCTGCGTACGGTGGAAGCGGGACTATCATATTTTTTCCTTTTCGGGTTTTATCAGGCTGAATATTCTCCTGTGCATTTCCGGGTTCGCAGCTGCTATAAACTCCACTTTCTCCGTGGGGCTAAGCTTGGCGCGTAACGGTTCTCCTTGTGGGGTCGTTATTATGGCTCCTGCTTCTTCTATGATTAGCCACGCGGCTGCCATGTCTGTTGTGCGGAGTTTTCCGCGGATGTCGATGAAGGCATCGATAGTGCCGTCTGCCACATAGCACAATTCGAGCGCGTTTGCGCCGAAGTGTCGCACATGCTTTGTTTTTCCTATCAGTTTCGTGAGTCTCGGGGCGATCTTCTGGATCCTGTAACTGTTCAAGTCGATGCCTATGACTGCCTCTTCCATCGAAGTGCTTGTGGAAGGTCTTATTCTTCGGTCATCTTTGTAGGCTCCGCACCCCTTCTGCGCAGTGTAGGTTGTGCCGTGAAACAAGTCTGTCACGAGGGCTGTGTGCACCTTGGTTAAAGTCGGTTCCGTCGACACCGCAATGGACGTCGCGTAGAAGGGCGCGCCCCTGATGAGGTTGGTCGTACCGTCTATCGGGTCAGCTGTAACGTAGCATCGATGAGGGCTTTCGCCATATTCTACTATGCCAGATTCTTCGCTGATCAACGTAAAAGTGATCTTTTGCTTTCTCAGGGTGCTCACGATGGCGTTTTCGGCTGCCAAGTCTATCTTCTTAACAGGGTCGCCACCTGCTCCTGTCCCTAGGTTGGGCTGAGGCTGGTTCAACGTTTTGAGAAGTGGTTTGATCTTTTCTTGTATGATGTTCCTGCATTGAATGAGAACGTGGGCCCAATCGACTGGTTCGCGCATCCCAAGTATTCTCCGTTCTTCCTTACAGTTGCTTTTGATAAAGCCTTTGCTGAATGCTCCGGACGTTGGGGGAGTGTCTCAACAGCCAAGGTTCAGCGTGTGAGCATGTTTTGAGAGTCGATTCTTTGAAACAATCTTCTAGAGAAAACTTCTGAAACACAGTTTCAGAAACGCTTTAAGCAACGTGTCAGAGAGAGTAGTGTTCGCGGGGAGACATAACGCCCAGAAGAGTTGCTGAAATACTTGAGATACTAGGCGATGGCGAGTGGCACACGTTAGACCAGGTGCGGAAAGAGATGAGGCTGAATGAGAATCAGGTCAAGCGGATCACAGAGTTCTTGAGTGAATACGAGTTCATAGCAGTTGATAATTCGAAGAACAAGATGAAGATCAAGGAAGCCGTGCGAAGTTTCTTGTTGCAACCAGCTACTTCATGAGGGCTTTCAGGTTCTTGTAGGCCCGCAGGAACTCTTTTCCCTTGTCGGTGACTTGGAGCATTCCGTTGTTGGCTTCTTCTTTCGTAACGTGCAGGAGTCCGCTGCCGAGTAGAAAGCTTGAGTAGTTCTTCAACTGTTTGAAGCTCAAGTTGCAACGGTACATCAGGCACGTTTTCTTGCTGCCTCCTTCAGAGGCGTCCAGAATATCTGCGATTATGTCTAGGTTTCCTCGATGGCTATTACTGCCGTCGTTCTTGTTACCGACCAATGAACCCACAGGTATAGCCCCCCTTCTCTGAGGCTATTTGTGACCGCTTTCTCCCATTCATAGTAATGCAAGTACGTTGATTTAAACGTTCTGAAAACTGAATTAGTGAGGAAGACGAGGCGAAAAACGCAAAAAAGCAGGAAAGGGTTGTTTAAATTTTAAGACGCTTTGAGCTTCTCCAAGACTTTCTCTGTGTCTGCGTTGTTTTCCATGAAGATGCTTATCTTGTTTTGTTCAACGGTTAGAGACAGCATTTTAACGTTCTTGCCGTTGACGATGATGTTTTTGAGTGTACCCAACTCGAAAAGGTCTGAGACTTCTTCGGTCGCGTCAAACGTTGTGGAAGAGAGGATCGCATAGTCTATTATCTTAGCCGGGTCTTTGAGGTCAATCGAGGCGGACGTGGTGTTCCTGAGGATGTAGCCTACCACACCGTTATATTTTTTGATTTCTTCCAGGTTTGCGCGCAAGTTGCTCTCGTAGTCTGTGGTCTCGATCAGTGTCGGCTCTGATACGGTTGTGATTTCTAGCTCGTCCTTCTTTTTCTTGACCATGATCCATGAACCTCCATCATTCAACCGCGGGCTTAACTCTCACGAGCTCGCCCTTCTTGACATCCAGAGTTAGTTGCACCTTGCTAGGTATCTGTATCTTTCCCTGTCCGTCAAGCTTCGATTCTTTTATGGGTTTGACTTTGCACCGGGTTGATTTTCCGCCGAAGGTTTCGATGTCTGCTTCCTCTATGGTCCTGTCCTCGTAGAGTTCGTTCCATTCTTCTATTATGGTGCTGTCTATGCGGATCGTGTCTGATGGTGCGAGTAAGCCTTTCAGGTCTTCTACTATGAGCTGGTTGACTGGTGTTTCTGGTAGAATCGTCTCTGATTCTTCTTTAGGCTCTAACTGCTTTTCATGTTTTTCCGTCTCAGGCTCTTCATCGCGTTCAACAGTTGGTTCTTCGGGTTCTATGTCGGGCGTTGGCGGGTTTTTCTTGAGGGGGGCAGGGCTGAGTTTCTCCATTAGCCTTAGAATCGTCGGGACGATAACGTGGGTCACCGTGTTCACGTAGTCTAAGTCTGCCTGCTTGGAAGTGACCGTGACAAGGTAAATTTCGTCCAGTCGAGAAACGTTCAGCCTACCGTTGATGCCCTCGATCGTCACGTCTTCAACTCCGCCTATGGCCTGAGCTTTCTCCAGCATCTCTTCGAATGCGTTTACAGCGCGAGTGATCGTTTTTTCAGGGGTGTCCCCGTCGCTTGCTATGAGTTCACGGTTTTTCGTGAGCACGAAGGCGTTCTTGATGTCGGGGCAGATCTTCTGTATTTCATCCAGAGTGTTCTTTAAGGCAAACGCGTAGACTTCATTATCCATTCTTTCACTTCGCCATTTCTTTTTATGAAATTCTGAAGAGTATTCGTTCAGGAACGCCGTCGTCTTCCACTACGAGATACTTGAGGCCTTCAGTGTCTCCGAGCTGGTCTAACCACTTCAGTGCTTCACGAGCCTTCTGCAGGACCAGAAGCCTTTCCTGGTGGCTGCGCACAACCTGTTCTATCGCTGTCAACTCATGGAACGGGTTTGCGTCCAGAACAAGGTTTAGGGCGCCGATCGAGATTTCACCGAGGCTCTCTGACGCGGCTTTCTTTCCTGCGAGCTTCATGACCACTTCATGGATCTTCTTTGATTTTTCAGCCAAGGCCCTTATATCGTCTAGTCGACGCAGGTATTCGCCTAACGTGCTTTTTGTTTCAGATATTTCCTTTTCCAGTGTTTCTGCAATCTCTACTGCTGAACCATACTCTTTTATTTCAACTGTCATTCACTACACCTCCACGTATGAAACAAAGGGAAACTGGGGAACTTCATTCTCACCCTACCCCTAATCTCAACAAAGCAAAGGGGAAACTATGCTCCAGGCGCGTTCTGCTGAGTAGAGCCCACTCCGTTACCACTACCATCATACAGGTCAATCTTGTATGGATTTCCGTTTGTCCATTGAACAGCCGTAATATTCAGACTTGAGATAGAACCAGCATTGATCGGGGCGGCTATGGTGTAGTTGTATATGTTGTTGTTAACTTTCACCTGTCCTATAGTCACCTGCTTTGTTCCAGTGTTCTTCAAGCTTAAGATAATCATGTTGGTTGTTGCACCGCTTCCCTGATTTGCAACTCCATTGACGTCAGCAAAGACCACGTTGGTTACAGTTATCGATGAGGATCCCATGAAGCCGAATGTTAGGGCTCCCATCCATGCTGCGACGGCTATGCTGACTGCGACTGTGACTGCGATGAGTATGATTGAGGCTACTACGGGGCTTAGGGCTTTTCTGCTCTTTGTTCTCATTTTTGTTTTCATCCCTCCTTTTGGGACTTGTAAGTATGCTAGGGGAAGTGAGGGATTTAAATCTTACGACTTACTACATCATATTTTCTGCCTGTAAAACACGAATACACCAAATCAGGAAGCATCCATTAGCTGAACAAGCGTAACAAGTGAAAAAACGTGAAGAAAGAACGTATGCAACGGCAACGAGCAGCTAGGCTTCTAGGCTTAATGCTCTAGTTCGTCGAAGAGCCCGAGCAGAAGCTTCGCAACTTTCTCGCCAAACTCTGTCTTCAAGTAGTACTTCTTCAAGGGGTCTATCCTCTCGCTCTTCGCCAACCCTAACTGTTCAATCTCGATCATCCTGGCTCTGAAAGTTCCATCACTCAGGGTCAGCTTGTTTTCACGCATGAATTCCTTCGCTTCCTTCCATTTTCCACGGTTTACGTGGAGCAGTAGGATGCAGTCTATGGCATGGTCCTTCTCCAACATAGCCTTGATCGGTGCCAGCTTAGGGTCAGTCAATATGTGCTTAGCCTTCTCCGTTTCTCGGTCTGTTTTCATCATTATTACCTGCTTATTCCTTTTTTCTACTTTCTGATTATACCGTACATCCTTAAAAGATTTAACCTATATTACGATATCTGAAACATGTCTGGAGACATCTCCATTCAGATTTAGCAATATCCTCAGCGTCGCTCGGCTCTTTCGAGAAAATTCTCACGCCAATTGAACGGCTTTTCATGGAAAAACGATGAAGCATGGTGCACGATTCCGAATTATGCTCTGCGCGCGGTGCGCGCTAGCGTGTTCCTGAATTCTTTTGGGAAGTGGCTTGTGCTGCTCATTCTGCTCTTCAACCATATTTGGCTCATATAGCATACCCCTGGGGGAGGGTGTGAGAGCGCAAGAGCCCAGCCCGAACCGTGACAGTAACCATCCCCCATCGGAAAACACTATGCACCCCTCCTGAACGAAATTTAGGAACAAGCATGCGGGCTATGCGTTAAAATGACCGCTCTGAACCGTGTGACTTATGGCCCTGCTGTTTGAATCAAGCAGTTGGGTGTCATAAAGGTTCAAGTCGCATGCTCCACTTCCAATAACTTCAAATTGTACGGTCATTAACGTTCCATGTCCGCTCACTCCAGTCACGTTCGACCCAAACGATAGGAGACGCGTGCAAAGTGCGCTAAGATTTCCTGCAGCATTGTTCACTACGGGGCTGAAAAACGTTCTGTTGCCGCTGCTTTTCAGCATCGGGCCTTCTATGACGTTTGTTAAGTTCAGCAGCGACGAATTCCAACTGAGTTCAATTTGCCAACCGTAAAGATCAGCAACGTTCGAAATGCTCACGTTAACTGTGAAATCCTGGCCAGTTGTCCCTTGAACGGTCTTAGGCTCCACGAACAACACCGTTGACGAGGGAATGGACAAGATCACGTAAGCTAGAACTACAACGAGAATGGCAAGCAGACAGGCAACTATGATGGTTTTTCTGTTCATTGTGGCGGGCCTTGCGTATTTAGTAGCCTTTCACTTCGTTAATAAATCTTGTTTTGTAGATAAAACAGATGTAGGTGCACGTTTTCTGGTCATCTTCTTGGAAAGCACGAGGGTTGAGACGGTTAGAACGGTGAAGACAAGTAGAATGGCCGAATTTGGGATTTCTGCAACTGTCGTGTTAAACTGGCCGCCGATCGTGGTGTGTTGTATTGGCAAGGATACGCGGGGCTCTCGGTCTGGTGGGGGATAATCGTATAATTGGGATTCCAAATCGATGTTAGAATGGCCTGAATTAGTCACGTTGAAGGTGATTCGGACTATGTTTCCGCTGCCGTTGAAAGAAGGTGCAGGACCCGTGGATGTGGCAGCAATAACATACTGGCCGTCTTGCGTTGAGTTCTCAGCGATGAAAGGTGGACTAGTGGAACTGGTGTTGTACAGGACTCCATCGGCATCCGTGTGTCCTAGGCGAATGTCGACGTTGCTGAGTTCTAAAACGGACGAATTCCAGTTAACAGTAGCTTCTACGCCGTACAGGTCTTGCACATTAAGAACTGTAATGTTTACAGTGAATGATTGGCCCACGTCAGCTGTGCTTGTGTAGGGAACTACCTCTACGACTGTTTCAGGAGATCCTCGAACAACGTTTGTTCGAATGAATAAATTTGATGAAGAGAATAAGGCAAATAGAGCGATTAGGATTATTCTCGACTTGATGAATCTGAGCGTCATCATATTTCACTCTTGTCTTTTTCCAGAAGGACTACTATCTTGTCTCTTCCCTTCTTGTATCTCCTAATCACTCCCTTTTGCTCTAGGATTCCTAGAAGCTGACTGGTCTTCGCCTTCGAGAATCCGAGTTGATTTGTGATAGCGGATTGATAGAGGCTCCCCCCTGCGGATCTGATCAGCTTCACGGTTTTCTCTTCATCACTCTCCATTCCCGCAAGACTTCTGAATTCAACGTTTTCTGGAGCCTTGCTCTTCTTTTTCTTATATTGCCTGAAGATGTAGAAGCCTACCGAAGAACCAGCGGCGATTGCCAGGAGACCTGCAATTAGAACTGCATTCCCTTTCAACGTGTCAATGAAGCTCAGAGTTGTCGATTCTTGCGTTAAAACTATTCTTGTGCCGTTTTGGAGATCCTTCGTCCCAAGCCACTTGAGGGTCTGGATGGAATCGTTCCGCGTAAAGGGCGCGGGCTGGACGGTTTGAACGACGTACTGCGGCGGGTACGTTATGTAAACCTCGCCGTCACCATAGAGTTGATCGAAGAAGTTTGGACTTCGAAACACATCGCCTATCACAATGTGCGTATCTAGGATCTCGCAAAAGTTTTCCCACTGAAACTTGTATTCCGCCTCAATGTACGAGGAGTTCGTTGGTCGCGTGAACGTTAACGAATCCACGCTGGCAGCCATGGCCCTTCCCGTCGTGCTTTCTGATGCCTCAACAAGAAGTGTTATCCTGTTCTGAAGCGTTTCTAGGGTTTCAATGGAAGAGTTGATTTCTAGAGTCTGGGTCACGGTCCACTTTGCCGAGCCATCGCTGCCAATTTGAATTGCGTACGTGGGTTGGCTTTCGCACAGCACTGTTGCATAAGGAATTAGGAGCAGAAGTAGAGAAGCTGTAGCAATCAGCATAAAAGTTTTCATCAGTTATCTTCATGTTGGAGAGTGGTTCGGAGGTATTTAAGAATTATAAACTCGGAATCCAAATTTCTAGCGGCGACTGCTTGTAACACTGAGGTGCTATCTGGGCAAATCGTGCATCGAACCGCCAATGAGCCGCTCTGAGCTTTGGGAACACATTGCTTTGGCACTTGTTGGGCCTTCTTGTAAGAATCCAATCTTTCCGCTGCGAAGATACTAAGAGTCAAGAATTGCGCTTCTGAACCAAAATAAGACTAAGATGAACTATATTGAACTGAAATAAACGATTACAAGCAATAAAAACGGAAAAGCACCTCAGAAATGCTTTTATTTCACGTCTACTAAATGGTTTAAGGAAATTGGAGCGAAAACATATGAAAAAGGCAATAACTGGAATCATGCTTGCAATGATGGCAATGAGCGTCTTTAGCTTCGTTCCGAATTTTGCTAATGCAGATGTCCAATCACAGGGCACGTGGGTTCGAATGAATGGATATATCACCCAATGGAATATGACCAATGGAAACACGACTAAGACCTTTGGCTGGATCGTGGCCAACGCTGCAGTAGTAAACAAGAATGGCACAGTTCACGAGTGGGCCATGGCGCACGCGACTTGGTCGGATATCATGCGCGCCTACCCGTTGGGTGACCATCCACTAGGCGAGGTCAACGTCAGTGAAACGGAAATGGGAAATTTCTCCTACACGTTTTCCTTCTACACTGCAAGGTTACTCAACGTTACTGAGCTAGGCTTTAACAAGACAGAGACAGGTCATGACTTCTACTTAGCGGGCTACTGGAATGTCTCAGAAAGGACACAGACCATCAACATAACATGGGGCGAACATATGAGACAGATAACAGTCACATGGACGGATACCCCTGTGGCTACCAACGCAAACGGTACACTCGTTGCCGACTGGGGAGGAGTTTATGGGTGGATAGGAAAGTTCGCGCTAAGCATTGACGGCGTGGGGACGCTGAGCGGCTTCGCGCGGAAAGGGATAGAGTGGACCCATGAGTTGAACATATGTGACCTAGGCGACGCACAAGGTAACCCGCGTGGCAAAGTTGACATAAACGATCTCGTGAAGGTGGCCAAGCACTATGGGGAGGCACCAGGGTTCGGAAACTACGACTCTAGCTTAGACTTGAACGGCGACGGTAAAATCGACATCGGCGACCTAACAACGATTGCTGCAAACATACAGGGCTAAACTCTAAACCATTTCCTCTTCTTTTTTTCGAGAACAACGTAAATTAGCCGCGATTATACACTGGTTTGATATGGAAGCAGTAGCACTATGAAGAGAGGCAGGCATGAAGAATGTTCAATATGCGTCTGCCTTGTCTTGTGCCTCTTCTCGGTTATGTTACCAGTTTCCGTACTTGAATGCTCAGCTCAGGCAGGTTCTGCAACAGTTGCTGTATCTCCTCCATCTATAACAGCCAGCGTCGGCCAAAGCTTCAGCGTAAACGTCACAGTCGGAAACGTTTCAGACCCTTACGGCGTCTACGGTTGGGAGTTCACGCTTAACTGGACTGCATCCCTGCTGGACTCGGTTGACATCATCGAAGGTCCATTCTTGAAGGCCGGCGGCACGACTTTCTTCACTTACAACAGCGGCACGCAAGGTCACATGATAGTGGACTGCACGCTAGAAGGAGCAGCCCCGGGAGTCAATGGCGATGGAATATTGGCCACATTAACCTTCTACGTTAAAGATGTAGGCCAATCTTCTTTACACTTGTACAATGCGACACTAGTGGATGGCAACTCCACCAATCCGACGGATATCCCATGCCAAGTTGTGGGCGGCTACGGCTACTTCACCTCCCCACATGACGTAGCAGTCAAGGATGTTCAAGTTTCACCCACCGCAGTGCCTATCGGAACTCTCGTGGGCATCAACGTCACTGTTCAGGACCTAGGCGGTTTCGACGAGAACTTCAACGTCACAGTCTACGCCAACTCGCAGGTCATCGGGATGCAGCCAGTCTACTTGACTATCGGTTCTTCTGCAAACCTTGCCTTCACGTGGAACACCTCCGGCTTTGGAAAAGGAGACTACAAAATCTCGGCTTCAGTAAGCCTTGCCCCGGGAGAAGTGAACACGGGAAACAATACGGGAATAGCAAATACGCCGGTTACCATACTTACTCCGGGCCATGATATAGCCGTTATCGGTTTGATACTGTTGAAAACGGTTGTAGGTCAAGGCTATAACATGAGCATAGGAGTCTTCGTGAAAGACTACGGAGTGTTCAGTGAAACGTTCAACGTCACAGCTTACGCTAACGCGACACTCGTTGGAACACAGATGGTAACTCTTGCAAGTGCAGAGGAAGCAGAACTTATCTTTAACAGTAGCACCGTGAACATGACAAAGGGCAAATATAATGTGAGCGCCAGTGCTGGTCCTGTTTCGGGGGAAACGGACACATCAGACAACTCGCGTGTTGATGGCTTGGTAACCATCACAATTCCAGGCGACTTGAACGGCGACAGAAGCGTGGACATATACGACGCAATCATATTGGCTAACGCGTTTAACTCTTCTTCTGGTAACTCAAACTGGAACCCTAACGCGGATATCAACGGTGATAACGCAGTGGACATCTACGATGCAATAATCATGGCCGAGAACTTCGGGAAAACGAATCCCTAGTGGGCCCCCGAACGTGCAGGATGCGTTGGACTAAACACTAGAGGGTTGACAAAAGAAAACGTGAACATGTTTCAAAATGAAGGGGCAAAACTGTTCACGGAGAGTCGGCGGGAAGCATGAAGTCTTGTTGGGAGACCGATATTCTTAAATAAAATACGGTTTATCTCTAGGTAGCTTCGGTCAATAATGGATGACGATGAATGTCAGAGGAGTTCAGGTACAGGCTCAGAATAATAGACGCTGACGTTGACGGCACGTTGAAAGTGTCTTACGCGCTGTCAAAAGTCAAAGGGATCAGTCTGAGCTTGGGAAACGCGATACTGAAGAAGGCGGGAATAAACCCGAACAAGAGGGCAGGTTTTCTTACGGAAACGGAAATAGATTCGGTGGAAGAGATAATTAAGGACCCGGCATCGCACGGTTTGCCAAGCTGGCTTTTGAACAGACGGAAAGACGCGGAAACCGGAAAGGATGGACATTTGATCAGCGCTGGGCTCGTTCTGAGGACCAAGATGGACATAGACCAGATGAAGTCGATAAAGTCTTGGCGTGGATACAGGCACGCTTACGGGCTGAAGGTGCGGGGTCAGAGAACCAAGACCACTGGCAGGGCAGGCAAGGCTCTTGGGGTTAAGAAGAAAACGCTCATGCAAAGGCCGGGTGCCGCGGAGAGTAAGAAGTAATGGGCGACCCTAGGAAGCAGAGAAAGAAGTACGATACTCCGCGATTTCCATGGCGAACAGACATAATGCAGGAAGAGCTTAAGCTAATTGGCCAGTACGGTTTGAGAAACAAGCATGAACTTTGGCGGCAAGAAACGATGCTGTCGACGTTCAGGGGCACGGCACGCTCGCTCATAGGCAAGACACCTGAGGAACGCAAGAAAATGGAGGAAGAACTCTTAACCCGTTTGAAGAGGCTGGGCATTCTTCCTGAAACGGCAGTCTTGGACGACGTTCTGGACATGACGATAGAAGACATCCTTGAACGAAGACTGCAAACGATCGTCTTGCGTAAGGGCCTAGCAAAGACGATCCAACAATCCCGTCAGCTTATTACTCATGGACACGTAACGATAGGGGGCCAGAGGGTTAAGATACCTGGTCGTATGGTGACAAAGCCTGAAGAGGGCCAAATAGACTACATGACTCAAAGCTCACTTGCAAATCCAAGTCACCCTTTGCGCCAGACAATAACTGTGGCGCCCCAGTCACAGGCTAGCCGCGAGAAGGTAAGAGGGGAGGGAGAGGGCTTTTGAGTTCCAGCAAGAAGACCGAAAAATATGCGGTTGTTCACATTTTCAGCTCCTATAACAACACAATAATCCACATGACCGACATCTCTGGTGCAGAAACAATAGCCAGAACGTCTGGAGGCATGGTTGTGAAAGCCGACAGGATGGAATCTTCGCCGTACGCTGCAATGCGTGCAGCTTCGCTGGCGGCTGACGCGGCCAAGGACAAGGGCATAACCGCGATACACATCAAGGTGAGAGCTCCGGGAGGCGCAGGTCCAAGAACGCCTGGACCAGGCGCTCAGGCAGCGATCAGAGCGCTAGCAAGGGCAGGCTTCCGGATAGAACGGATAGAAGAGGTTACACCTATCCCGCATGATGGCACAAGGAGGCCAGGCGGCAGAAGGGGAAGAAGAGTCTAAGAGGTTCCTGCTGTTCTTCTCCTGATAGAAAAATTGAAATAATGCACCAATGTCTTATTGAACGGCACGCTGGTTAGCATAGTCCGTTATGGAGTGTCCAAGCAAGTGGAAATAAAGGTGCTCAAGAAAGACGAGGACAATCTGCGCCTGCTCATTCGAGGAGTGAACGTTCCGTACGTTAACGCCCTGAGAAGGATAGTGCTCTCAGAGGTGCCATGCATGGCGATAGACGAAATCGTGATGGTTGAGAATTCGTCGATAATTCAGGATGAGATCATCGCCCACAGACTTGGGCTTATTCCTCTTAAGACCGACTTGGACAGTTATAACCTGCCCGAAGAATGTCCATGCAAAAGCGAATTCGGATGCAACCTCTGCAGGGTGACACTTGCTCTTGACGTCGAAGCAAAGGAGGGGTCTAAGACAATCTATTCAGGCGACCTTAAATCAGAGAGCGAATCGGTTGTAGCGGTGAGCGACAAGATTCCAATCGTGAAACTGGCCAAAGAGCAGAAAATAAGGCTTGAGGCCTACGCCAGGCTTGGGAAAGGGAAAAATCACGCAAAGTGGCAGCCAGTTTCAATGTGCACATACAAGTACTTCCCCAAGATCGAGATAAGCAAGAAGTGCAGTGTCTGCGGAAAATGCGTGGAAATGTGTCCAAGGAAGGTCTTGGTCAAGACTGACAACAGAATTGAAGTCCGCGACCTGATGGCTTGCACACTTTGCCAAGACTGCGCTGAAGCTTGCCCAGAGAACCCGCGTGCAATAACGGCTTCCGGAGAAGAAGATGCCTACATATTCAATATCGAGTCCACACAGGCACTTCCTGCCGAACGAATCCTCACAGAAGCCGTCAAGACACTGGACAAGCAGCTGAAGGAGCTTGAGAATCAAATCAAGGTGAAAAAAAGTGAAGAAGATTAAGGCCACAAACCCAGAACTCTTGGAAGTCATTAATTTCCTCAAGAAGCAATGCAGAGAAAACGATGCTGAGATCTGGTGGGACGTTGCCGATCGTCTTGCCAAGCCAAGAAGAAGAGGCATCGTCGTGAACCTGAGCCGCTTGAACAGGTTCACGCGCAGGAGCGAGACAGTAGCCGTTGCTGGCAAGGTGCTTGCCACGGGCAAATTAAGCCATCCCGTAACGATAGCAGCGTTTGCGTTCTCTGCAAGGGCAAGGGAAAAGATAGCAGCTGCGAGGGGGAAGTGTTTGTCCTTCTTCGACCTTATCAAGAAAAACCCTAAGGGGTCAAACGTCAAGATTATTGGGTGAAAATATGGAGACAACTAGTAAACCTGTCACTGTAGTGAATGCTGACGGGCTGATACTGGGCAGGATGGCAAGCAAAATTGCCAAACGTCTGTTGACCGGTGAGGAAATAGTCATTGTGAACGCTGAGAAAGCGGTGATGTCCGGAAGAAAAAGAAGCAAAGTAGCCGAAGCCAAAGAATTTCTGGCGGTGGGAGGTGTTAACCGGGGACCATTCCACTACAGGCGACCTGACAGAATAGTCAGAAAGACCGTCGGCGGCATGATACCGTCAAAGAAACCTAAGGGAAAACAAGCGTACAAACGGCTGAGAGTGTTTATAGGAATTCCGGACGACCTCAAAAACCAGAAGATGGAAACCGTACCCGAAGCTCAGGCAAAAAGGCTAACATGCCCATGCTTCACAGTCGGCGAGTTGGCGAAAGATATAGGGTGGAACCAGGGTGAATAAGAGTGCCAGCTAAGAAAACTCTCGTGGTGAGCGGAAAGAGGAAAACAGCCCTTTCACGCGTAGTCGTGAGACCGGGGGTTGGAAGAGTCTACGTAAACCGAATCCCCCTGGAGATTTTTGAACCCGAAATCGCGCGTGAGAAGATGATGGAACCGCTCATGCAGGCTGGAGATGAGATTTGGAAACAGCTAGACTTGGACGTGAAAACCTCGGGGGGAGGTTACATGGGCCAGGCAGAGGCCGCCCGCACGGCCATTGCTAACGCGATATTGAAGTGGACTAAGAGCACTCATTTACGGACTCTTTTCGCGGAATACGACAGAACAATGATTGCAGGAGACTCCAGGAAGAAAGAGCCTAAAAAATTCGGCGGGTCAGGCGCTCGGTCGAGAGACCAAAAGAGCTACCGGTAAAGAGGTTGAACCG
The DNA here is from genome assembly GCA_050012255.1 of Bathyarchaeia archaeon. Taxonomy (GTDB): domain Archaea; phylum Thermoproteota; class Bathyarchaeia; order Bathyarchaeales; family Bathycorpusculaceae; genus DASPPK01. The sequence continues at coordinate 84,342 of JBEKHN010000006.1, read as the reverse complement.
GGTTGATCATCCCTGTAAGATGTTTCACGTGTGGCAAACTGATCGGGGACAAATGGGAAGAATTTGCCAGAAGAGTCAAAGCGGGTGAAAACGCCGGTGAAGTGCTGGACAACCTGGGAGTAACACGCTACTGCTGCAGGCGCATGCTACTGTCGCACGTGGAGATTTTGGACGAAGTCCTGCGCTTTTGTGAAGAGGCTGAAAAACGGAAAGAGGCAAGAAACTACTAGCGAGGACAATCGAGGAGAAAGCAATGGCGGCTGTGATTGAGGATGTCATAGCAAGAAAAGTGTTCAACAACCGGGGAGAGGAAACTATAGAAGTTGATGTAATAACCGCTTCAGGCTTCGGGAGAGTCGCAGCGCCCGCCGGAAAGAGCCGTGGAAAAGCGGAGGTCGTCTACTATCCGCAGGGCGGGGTTGAACAGGCAATAAAAAGGGTTGAAGAGCTTGTAGCCCCAGAGATCATAGGGCTAAACGCTGATTGCCAAGAAGAAATCGACAATACACTGCACGAAATCGACGGTTCAAAAGACTTCAGGTCGATCGGCGGCAACGCTGCTTTCGCCGTTTCACTGGCCAGTGCCGAGGCAGCCGCAAACTCCAGCGGACTTCTTCTCTTCCGATATTTAGGCGGACACGTTGCCTGTGAGCTTCCCTATCCATTGGGAAACATTTTAAGCGGTGGACAACACACGCGCGGAAAATCTCCGGACATTCAAGAGTTTCTGGTGATTTCTCACGGAGCTGAGTCCTTCTTGGAAGCTGCTACGGCAAACGTTCAGGTTCACAAGAAAGTCGGTGAAATACTGAGCAAGAAGGACAAGCTTTTCAGCGGCGGAAGAAGTGATGAGGGGGCTTGGGTCGCCAACATAGGAGACGCGGAGGCATTCGAGGTTTTGACCCAGGCCTGTGAGGAAAAAGGCGGCGAACTGGGTCTTGTGTGCAGTATGGGCGTCGATTTTGCATCGTCTTCCCTCTGGAATGGCAAAGAGAAAAAATACAACTACGAAAGGGAAAAGAAGAAGCGCGATTCAGGCGAACAGTTGGAGTTTGTTCTTGAACTGGCCAAGAAGTATCACTTGGTCTACGTTGAAGACCCTTTTCACGAGGAAGATTTTAGCAGCTTTGCAGAGCTCTCCAAGAAGATCAAGGGCTGCTTGGTCTGTGGAGACGACCTTTTCACGACAAACAGTGAAAGACTTAATCGTGGAATAAGGATGCACGCGGCAAACGCGATCATAATAAAGGTGAACCAAGTGGGAACTCTCTCTGATGCTTGGGAAACGATTGAAATGGCAAAAAGACACGGGTACGTTCCAGTGATGTCCCACCGTTCGGGTGACACGTGCGACTGGCACATAGCCCAACTGGCCGTGGCTTATAAGTGTCCAGTGATAAAGGCTGGAGTCGTCGAGGCTGCACGCACGGCAAAGATAAACGAGCTGATAAGGATCGAGGAGTTTCTTGGAGACAGAGCCAGAATGGCGGATCTAGAGGTTTCGAAAGGAGCATGAAAGGTTTGTCAGAAGACGAAGAAATCAAAGAAGGAAATGAAGAAGAAGACAAGCAGGACGAGATGAAGGAAGAAGTAAAACCTGCAGAGAACGCGGAGGCAGCAGGAACAACCGAGGTGGTGGCCCCTGAAGAAGAGCTTCTTCTGCCACAGGATACCTTGCTGTCTGCTGGGGTACACATCGGGACAAGAATGAAAACAGGAGACATGGAACAATTCATATACCGCGTGAGGCCTGACGGACTTTTCGTTTTGGATGTCAAGAAGACAGATGATCGAATACGGGTGGCAGCTAAATTCCTAGCTCGGTTCGAGCCTGCAAAAATCGCTGCGGTGGCGGCTAGGCTTTACGCGCAAGAGCCTGTTACCAAGTTCTGTAAGGTTACTGGAGCAACTGCAGTGGCTGGAAGGTTCATCCCTGGGCTCTTGTCAAACCCGTTGTATCCTAACCGCATTGAACCGGACGTGTTGATAGTGTCCGACCCGAGGGCAGATCTTCAGGCAGTTAAGGAGGCGTCCGCCGTCGGCATACCAGTCGTGGCCTTGTGCAGCACGGACAACGAGTTTGTAGGGGTCGACTTTGTTGTTCCCACAAACAACAAGGGTAGGCGAGCCTTGGCCGTCATCTACTGGCTCCTTGCAAGGCAGGTGCTGAGGGAACGCGGTGAACTGGCCGCTGACAAGGATTTACCTCTTACGCTTGATGATTTTGAAGCCAAGATCACGAGGGAGGAGGAGGAAACCTAACAGGATGGGAGGGGTTCGGCGTCCATGCCAAGCCGGAGCGTTCTACGAGGCGAAGGCTGAACCGCTGAGGCGCCAGATAGAAGGGTGCTTCCTCAGCAGGCTCGGGCCCGGAGAGCTTCCAGAAGTTGTGACGACTGGGCCTAGGCGAGTTGTAGGCCTCATCTGTCCGCACGCTGGTTACATGTTTTCAGGCCCCGTTGCCGCTCACGCCTATTACCGTCTGTCTGTTGACGGCAAACCGGATGTTGTGTTCCTTTTCGGACCGAACCACACAGGAGTGGGAAGCGGCTTGGCCATCGTGAACGAGGGTTCTTGGCGCACGCCGCTGGGCGACGTTGAAGTTGACGGTGAAGCAGCCGATCAAGTCGCACGAGATTCTCGAATCATTGACATCGATGATTCTGCCCACAATTATGAACATTCAATCGAGGTTCAGCTTCCATTTCTCCAGTATCTTTATCGTTCAGAATTCAAGATCGTGCCGATCTGTTTCCTAATGCAGGATTTGTCCTCAGCAAGAGAAGTGGGAGAGGCCGTGGCGAAGGTTGCCTCTCAGAAGAACGCTGTTATCATAGCTTCTTCCGACATGACTCACTACGAGCCTCAGGAAATCGCCGAAAGAAAGGACAGAAAAGCGCTTGAAGGAGTGGAGGCAATGGATGAAGCCCGTTTCATCTCAACCGTCGAGTCTCATCAAATCAGCGCGTGCGGCGTTGGGCCAATAGCGGCCCTAATAAGTGCCGCAAAGGTGTTGGGGGCAAAAGAGGCAAAATTATTATGCTATAAGACCAGTGGAGATGTGATTGGCGACTACTCAAGCGTCGTTGGGTACGCCGCCGTGTGTTTCACAAAATAGTGGTCTAGGATGAGGGTCGTTGCCTCAGCTCCAGCAAAAGTCATACTTTTCGGAGAACACTTCGTAGTCTACGGCGAGCCCGCGATTGTTTTGGCCATAGACAGGAGAGCCTACGCAACGGTGGATCGCAGCGAGGACAAACGCGTCCACGTCCGGTCGGCAAACCTGAACCTGAAAGGCTACTTTGAAGACGGAGTCTTTAAGGTTGAACAGGGAGACGTGAGAGAAGCCAGGTTGAGGTTTGAGCCAGTCAAGTTGGCCGTGGAAAAAGTCCTGGCTGCACACAAAAGCGATATCGGTCTGGACATCGAGATCAACTCAACCGTGCCTGTTGCTGCCGGTCTTGGGTCTTCTGCCGCAGTGGTGACCGCTGTAACTGCGGCGGTTGGCGCTCTTCTGAACGTGAAAATGTCGAAGGAAGACGTTTTCCGTGTTGCCCTCGAAGCTGAGAAGCTTGTGCACGGCACACCTTCAGGCGTGGACCCGGCGATAGCTACTTTCGGTGGAGCCCTCCTGTTTCAAACGGACACAGGGTTCAAGGCTCTTGAAGTAAAAACAGACATTCCCTTGGTCGTCGGAAACACCGGTGTTGAAAGGTCCACGAGAGTTCAGGTTGAAAAAGTGCGAAACTTGATGGACAACTATCCGCGGATCGCTGAACCTATAAGGAAGGCTGCGCGGGAAATCGTGCTCAGAGCCATAGATGCCTTAAGAGCGAACGACCTGAAGACTCTTGGGGACCTTATGAACATCAATCATGCCCTGCTCTACGGAGTGGGTGTCTCCGATGAATCGCTTGAATGGCTGATAAACGCGGCGAAAAAATCAGGAGCTCTGGGGGCGAAACTGACTGGAGCAGGCGGAGGCGGATGCATGATTGCTTTGGCCGAAGATGACAAGCTTGAGGATGTTTTGCAGGGAATCATGAGGGCTGGAGGCAGACCTTTCAAGGCTAGAAAAACAGACGAGGGCGTAAGGGTTGAGCAGCCTTAAACCTACGATCCTGAAAATCGGCGGTTCAGTGATAACAGACAAGGAAGGGCAGCTTGCCGCTAAGACGGATGAGATAAACCGTCTGGCAAGTGAGATACACGGGGCTCGCGTGCAAAACCTGATAATCGTCCACGGAGGCGGAAGCTTCGGTCATCCCTCAGCGGAAGAGTATGCGATAAAGGAAGGTTACAAAGAAGAGTCACAGAAGGTCGGTTTCTCCGTTACTCATCACTACATGACTGTGCTCAACGGCTTGTTCATGGATTCTCTCATTTGGCACGACTTGCCAGCAGTAAGCGTGACACCATTATCATGCATAATCACAGAAAACGGAAGAATCAAACAGTTCGAGGATGCCTCGGTAAAGTCGCTGTTGAAGATGGGCTTCACACCCGTCCTCTACGGAGACGCCGTGTTGGACACAAAGCTAGGTTTCACGGTGCTGTCGGGCGACCAGCTTGTCTCAACGCTTGCTATACGGTTCGAGGCAGCCCGCATAATAATCGGAGTCGACGTTGACGGAGTGTATGATGCGGACCCGAAACTTGTAAAAACCGCGAAGATGCTGGACCATCTGACACTCGAAGAGCTGAAGGGTCTTCAAGGCAAGCTGGGCAAGGCAACGGCCTGCGACGTCACCGGCGGCATGTTCGGTAAAATGGCGGAGCTCATACCAGCTGTCGAACTGAACATTCCGGTTACCGTTGTCAACGCATCAAAACCCCGTTACGTTTACAAGGCCCTTGAAAGAGAAGCAGTAAAGGGTACGGTAATAGAGAAGGAATAGAGTCTTGTCAAAAGAAACAGCGAAGCGAAAGTCAGAGCACATCAAAATCTCATTGAACCAGAACGTTCAAGCAAAGAGCGTAACCACAGGTTTCGAGGACATAAGCTTCGTGCACAAGGCCCTGCCTGAAGTTGACCGGAAAAGAATAGACCTCTCCACCGTGGTTTTCGGCCACAGGTTTACCGCGCCATTGATTGCAGGAGCAATAACGGGTGGAACCCGCGAGGCCGGAAAGATCAACGCAACGATAGCCGAAGCAGTCGAAGAGCTGGGCTTGGGAATGGGTGTAGGAAGTCAACGCGCAGCGATAGAGGATAAAAGACTTGAGAAGACCTTCGCGGTAGTTAGGGAAAAAGCTCCAAACGCCTTCCTCATCGCAAACATCGGTGGTGTGCAACTTGTCAACGGCTATGGCTTGAAAGAAGCAAAAAGAGCCGTGGAAATGATCGAAGCAGACGCCTTGGCAATACACCTAAACGCGCTCCAGGAGACTGCCCAGCCCGAGGGCCAAACAAACTTTCGAGGCGTTCTCGAACGCATAGGGGAGGTCGCTCAAGAATTAGACAAGCCGGTTATTGCAAAGGAGACAGGCGCCGGCATAGCTGCTGAAGAGGCCAAGAAGCTTGAGAACGTGGGCGTGAAAGGCATAGACGTGAGCGGAACAGGCGGCACAAGCTTCGCAGCCGTCGAATACTACCGTGCAGAAGGGCTCGAGAGCAGTTCAAAGCGCAGGCTAGGCGCCGTCTTCTGGGACTGGGGAATCCCAACCGTGGCAAGCATTGTTGAAGTGTCTCAATCTGTCAGTATACCCGTCATCGCTTCCGGAGGAATACGCAGCGGAGTGGATGCTGCGAAGAGTTTCGCGCTGGGCGCCAGCTTGGCAAGCCTTTCCCAGCCAATTCTGCAATCAGCAGTTAAAGGAGTCAAAGAAACATGCAAAACGCTTTCCCTCCTCATGGACGAGTTGAAAAATGTCATGTTCCTTGTTGGAGCAGGTTCGACCGAATCACTGCGCAGAGCACCAATTGTGATAAAAGGCAAGACCTCAGAATGGCTTCGCACGAGGGGCTACGGGACTGAAAACTACGCGCGGAGACAGAAGGCTTAAGCATGGACATTGAAGAAATTCTTCGAGAAAAGGCCCCTTTGATAAACAAGGCCGTTGAAAAATACGTTCCAAGAGTATTCTCCAAGAACGCCGTTCTGTTCAAACTGAGTCCACCAAGATACTCGTACAACTTGGAAGCCTTGAACAAGGCAGTCGCAGACCCTATATGGGAATTTCTTGACAGAGGCGGCAAAAGATGGCGGCCGACCATGTTCCTACTGGTCTGCGAAGCATTAGGCAAAGACCCAGAGGACTACGCTGACTATGCCATCATACCAGAAGTCATTCATAACGGAACCCTCATGGTCGACGACATAGAGGATTCATCCGAATACAGAAGGGGAAAACCTTGCACCTACAAAATCTTCGGGCTCGACGTGGCCATAAACGCCGGAAACGCCATGTACTACCTGCCACTTCTTCCACTGATGGAAAAAAACCAGAAGCTATCACCTCAAAAAATCAGCAGGATCTACGAGATCTACGCTCAAGAAATGATCAACGTAAGTCTCGGCCAAGCCATGGACATAGCCTGGCACAGAGGCTTAGCAGACGCTGACACAATCGACGAAAAGGACTACCTGCAGATGTGCGCCTACAAGACGGGAACTCTGGCAAGAATGGCAGCAAAGATCGCGAGTGTTCTGGCTGATGCGAGTGATGAACTCGTCGAAAAGCTTGGAATTTTTGCAGAGAGCATAGGGGTGGCTTTTCAGATACAAGATGACGTTCTAGACTTGACCAGCGAGAAGTTCGGGGAAAAGAAAGGTGGAAGAGGGCAGGACATAACAGAGGGGAAGAGGAGCTTACCAGTAATCCACGCATTGAAGGTTGCACAAACCCAGGATAGGAAGAAACTCACTGAAATTCTAGAAATGCACACTTCACATCAGGATTTGAGAGACGCTGCTATCGCCATAATGCTGAAGTACGACTCAACAGAATACGCGAAGCAGGTGGCAAGAAGAATGGTCAAAGAAAGCTGGAGTGAGGTCGAGATGTTACTGCCCCCCTCAGCGGGAAAGGAAAAACTAAAAGCCTTCGCAGTCTTCTTGATCGAGAGAAAAATCTAGAGTGTAGAACTGTTGAATCTAGGAGAAGAAGCAGGGCTCCGAAAACTTGTTCGCAAGTTCGCCCTGTTGAACGCTGTTAAGCATGGTGGCAAGGCGCAGACGGGCGCGGTTGTTGGAAAGATACTGGGTGAAAGACCAGAATATAGAGACAAGGTTAAGGAAGTATCGGCTCTCATCAATGAAATCGTTGAAGAGGTCAACGGTCTTTCACCGGATGAGCAGAAGCGCATGGTCGACACAGAGTGGCCAGAAGCCTTTGTCAAGGAGAAGGCTGAAGAAAAACGTCTTCCGCCTCTGCCGAACGTTTCCAATTATCCGCAGGTAGTCACTCGTTATGCGCCTAACCCTGACTGTGTACTGCACTTGGGCTCAGCCAGAGCGATTGTACTGTGCCATGAGTATGCGCTGATGTACAAGGGCAAGTTTGTTCTTCGCTTTGAGGACACGGACCCGAAGCTGAAAAGGCCCGTCTTAGAATTCTATGACGATATCAGGGAGGACCTGGCTTGGCTTGGTTGTAAACCCGACGAGGAGTACATTCAAAGCGACAGAATTCCGATTTACTACGAGCACGCTGAAAGACTGGTCAGGGATGGAAACGCGTACGTCTGCACGTGCAAACCGGAAGAGTTTCGAAAGAGAATACTTGCTCAAAGGCCATGCGATTGCCGCAACCTTTCAGTTGAAGAGCATTTTGAACGATGGAGACGGATGCTGGACGGGGGCTACAGAGAGGGTGAAGCTGTTGTTCGAGTCAAAACAGACTTGGACCACCCGAACCCCGCGGTTCGAGACTGGCCTGCGCTTCGAGTCATTGACACTCTGAAGTATCCACATCCAAGGGTTGGAAGCAAGTACAGGGTTTGGCCGCTTTACAACCTTGCAAGCGGTGTGGATGACCACCTAATTGGCATAACCCACATCATCCGGGGGAAGGAGCACCTGACAAATCAGGCTCGCCAAGAGTACATGTATCGGCATCTAGGCTGGAATTATCCGGAGTCCATACACTATGGAAGATTGAAGATCACGGGGGCGTCTCTGAGCAAGTCAAAGATAGTTCAAGGAATGCGGGACGGGCTGTACAAGGCTTGGGATGACCCGCGCTTGGCAACTTTTGTCGCCTTACGAAGGCGTGGAATAAAGCCTGATGCGATCAAGAAGATGATTATCGATATCGGGCCGAAGACTTCGGATGTCACTCTGAGCTGGGAAAACCTCTACGCGTACAACCGCAAGATATTGGATCCAACCGCTGATAGGTACTTTTTCGTGAATAACCCAATAGAGCTAACGGTCAGAAGAGTCCCGAAGCTTTTTGAAGCTAGGCTCAAGCTGCATCCAGACGAGTCTGGCAGAGGGTTCAGAGAATACACGGTGCAGCCCCAGGGCGAAGAATGCCGCGTGACTCTATGGGTTTCGAAGAAAGACGTCGACTCATCAAGCGTGGGCGCGATGCTTCGCCTGATGGAATTGTTCAACGTAAAGATCGAGAACGCAAACGTGTATTCAGCTCAAAGCCTTTTCGTCAGCGAGTCCTACGAAGATGCAAGAAAGGTTAAGGCTCAGCTGATCCACTGGGTGCTCATAGGACACGACGTGCCTTGCCGGGTCGTCATGCCTGACGCAAGCGTGGCAGAAGGAGTGGCAGAGAGCGCTTGTAAGAAGTTGAAGCCGAACGACATAATACAGTTTGAACGGTTCGGTTTTGTCAGAGTTGACGAAATCAACAATGGGTTAACAGCCTATTTCGCTCAAAAATGAGCTTAGGAGAAAAAGAACTTGCGAAAACAAGATAAAGTGATCATCTGGCCAGCCTACTTTGACCTAACCAGAAGCAGAGAGGATGGAAGGCGAGTGCCAAAAAGCATCGCTGTTGCTTCTCCGAAAATTGCAGAGGTGAAAGAGGCGGCGGAAAAACTGAGTTTGGCCTGCGAACTTTTTCCAGACGCTGGCTACCCCAAAGCATCTTGGTTGAAAACCGGTATGGTTCTGGTCGAGAAGAAAGGCTCTAAGAACCAAACGATCACGATGATTGCAAAAAAACTTTCAAACATGCGCTCTGTTGCTAAAGTGGAATGAGAAGTTAGCTTTTCTCCGCACTTATGAGGACAGCATTCAGTATTCCGTGTTGTCCAGGGCGGGATGTTATCCTTGCTTGGCCTAAAGGAGTCTGTACGACGGCTCCCTTAGTGATCACGCCTCTGCGGTTGTAATCGATGTTCGCAGGGTTCTTGACAACTCGTACAACCTCTGTTTTCTCCGTTTTTCCAGTCTTCGGGTCGGTGACGCAGACCTGTTTTTCACTCAGAACCTTGATTTTCAGGTTTCCACCCCTTCCTCTAACAACTTTTTTCTTCTGCTCTCCCATCATGGTCTCAGCTGGAAACGTGCCCTGCTCAAACTTTCTCTTCTTTCTGTAGACGTGTCTTCTGCCTCCTGATGGTTTTTTCTTGCGCATTTTGCCATGCCAAACTGACATTCTTCATTTCTCCGGTGTTGCCGAATTTTGAGTGTGGACTATCATGGCTCTTTCGAATATAAGCGTATCCGTTTTCAGTCTGAGCGTTTGTCTGCCTTTGGGAATTCTTCGAAAACATGTTTGAGCTCTTTTTTCATCGATGCTGTGTCTGGACTGAGACCGAAGTAGTCCGCGAAATACTCTGTGGTCCTGAGAACCGATGACCTTCCACTTCTTTCACTTCCAATCAGCCTCATTTCCTTTAAGGTTCTTACGTGAGTGTAGGCGTGACGACCTCGCACTTCGATCACTCTTTTCTGAGAAACTGGCTGTCTGTAGGCTATGTACGAAAGGGTCTTTAACGGACCGAGAGAAAGCAACGGTCTGTTGACAAACTTCTTGACATGCGGTGTGAAGTCGGCCTTAATCTGCAGAACATACCTTTCGTCCTTTAGTTCCAGAATTTCGAGAGCAGTGTTTCTGCATGCGTACTGCTGCATGAGGGTCTTCGTGGTTCTTCTGGCCCTATTCTTTGACCGGGTCTTCAAGACCGAGCACAACTCGTTTAGGTCTAGGGGGCGTCCAGCAACGTACAAGGCTGCCTCCACCATCGACAAGTCATCATGTGTCCTTGCCGGAGTCGGCTTCTCACTTTCCTCTTCGCCTAGGCTAGGTGCCTGTTTCTCTACTTCCTGCAAGTTTCAAGTCACCAACAGCTATGTAAATCTCCTCTGTCTCTTCGTTCTGCCACAGGCTGATTTTTCCATCCTGCGCCAAGAACAGTAAAAGAATGAACGTGCGGATCGCCTCAAACCGTCCGACTCCCTTAATCAAGGTTGAGAACTCTATTATTCCCGCGCCTTTCACCCGTTCCGAAAGGGAGGCGTGGAGTTTTTCCATCTGAAGCTCAATTTCCATCAGGTACATGTCCAGTTGAGGAAGTATTTCCGAGGGCGTTGGCAAGACAGGCTGTTGGACAAGCTTCTCTGGGCGAACCAGCTTCTCCAGTTTCAGGATGTCGTCCAGTACTTCCAGAAGGTTTCCAATGGTCGTAGACGTCAATTCGTGTCTGAGTGGCAGGAACAAGGGCGGAGGCAAATAGTCCATTGGCGGCTTCGGCGGCGGTGAAGGTTCTTCAAGCTTCAGCAGAAGCCTTGACTTCATTAGGTATATGAGGGCTGAAGAGTCAAGGGCCACTCCTGATGCCCTGAAATCTACTTGGCCCGTCTTCTCCATGTTTTCAAGAAACGATGTTAGTAAGTATGCGATGCTGATGTTCCATGGTGCAAGCTTTTCCAGTCTGTGGAACTCGAAGAGGATGTTCCATGGAGGAAACAGGTAGAACGGTTTCTTTGTTGCCGTGGCCGACACTAGCTTGGGACCTCCAGCAGTTTGAGGGAAATGACGTTTGACACTCCGTTGCTCATGTAGGCCCCGTAGACTTTCTGAGCTTTGTTCACCATTTCGGGTTTTAGGGTGATAACTATAAACTGTGTTCTGTCCGATTCTTCTCGCAGGAGCTCAGCCAGTTTTGAAACGTGGAAAGCGTCTAGGTGAGCGTCGATCTCGTCAAGGATGTAGAATGATGCGGGTGTGAACTCCCTAAGGGCAAACAGGAACGCGACGGCTGCTACTGAGCGTTCGCCTCCGCTGGCAGCGCTCACGACTATTGAGGGTTTGTTGGGAAATTGGACGAGCATGTCTATGCCTCCTGCAAAGGGGTCTTCGACGTTTTCAAGCGTCATCGTGGAGGTGCCGCCTCCTGTGAGCTTCGAGAAGTATACGTTCTGGTTTTGGTTGATTTTTTCGAAGGCTTCCATGAAGATTTTGCGTTTCTTCCGGTCGATCTCGTCCATGAACTGTACTATTGCCTGCTTTTCTTTTTCAAGCTCGTTCAACCTGATCGAAAGTTCCTTGTAACGTGAAATCTGGTCGGCGTAATGCGACAACGCAAGCTGGTTGACTGCGCCTATTCTTTCAAGTTCAAACTGCATCATCTTCATGGAGGTTTCAGCTTCCTCAACCTGTTTCGGAGTCACAGTCAGTGGTTGTTTATAACCGGAAAGTCTCAGCTGGTTTTGGTACTGTTCAAGCTGCAGAAGAGACGTTTGGACGTTCAGCTGGAGCTGGTTTTGCAGACGGTCGACTTGTTCATACTCAGCGTCAACCTTGCGAAGTTCTTTGTCTATGTCGTCAATCTGGCTCGTGAATTTCTTTGCCTCCTCCCTTGCTGAGAAAACTGTCTTTGAAAGTTCAACTCGGTTCTTCTCCAGTTGCGAAAGTTCCTGCTTCAGTCCTTCCCTCTGCTGCAATGCATCCTCCACATCTTTCTCTACCTTCCGCAATTGCTGCTCAACCTTTGAGGTCTGAATCTTTGAGTTCTGGTACCCAACCCTCAGAACGTTGTCGAACTGCGACTGCAGCGTTGAGATTTCCGTCTGGCTTGTTCCCAGCTTCTGCCTCAGAGTGATTATCTCTTCTGACAGTTTCTCCCTATTGACTTCCATTTCCTGAATGTGCCCAGGGTCTGTCCTTTTTCTCAGAACTGCCAACTCGTTCTGGAGTCTTCGCATCTCCTTCAGGATCGAGCTCCTCTCAGCGCTGTGCACCCACATCTGGGCTTTCTCATTCTCGATTTCTTTGTTGATTCGAACGATGTAGTGATCAACGCGTCTAACGTTGGACCTTGTTCTCCTGACGCTTCTTTTCACCCTGACGATTTCCCTGTCTAACGTTGTTATGGCTTCGGACAAGCGGGCGATTTCAACGCGAGTTCGGTCGATTTCGTCTTCATAGCTGGTTATGTCATCGTTTCTCCTTGAAAGATGCTGCTGAAGAGCGTTGACAGCCTCGTCTAGGCTCTTGATGGCTGTTTCACTTGGGATTATGGTGGAAAAGTCTATGGGAGCACGGTAGTAACCGCTTTCAAATGCACCGCCAACCTCGTAGAGGTCTCCCTCAACTGTTACACTGCGATAGCCCTGGCTGGCCAACGTGAAAGCGGTCTTGTCGTCCGCTACAACGAGTGTGTCTCCGAAAACGAAGCGGACCGCAGGTCCACAACTCTTTTCAGACTTTATGAAAGCCTCAGCAGCGCCGCGAACGCCTTCCTTTTCGGGAATCTTGAACGGCTTGGCCGCGGTGGTTCCTTCGAGGGGAATGATCTTTATTCTCCCAAGTTTCATCCTTCTCAACGTTTCTGTACACGTGAAAGCCGAGTCGAAGTCTTTTACGACGACGGCGTCAAGCCATCCTACTGATGCAGCTTCCATTGCTCTTTGGTAGGTCTTGTCGATTTTCGCTAGGTTGCGAAGTCTTCCGTACACGCCCTTGATGACGCCCAGTTCGCCCAGCTCTTCTATGCTTCTGAGGGCTTTCTCCTCTGAGGCCACGGTTTCTGCAAGTTCTCTCTGGGTTGCAAACTCGACGACCGCTTCACGTGCTGAATCAGCTATCTTGCCTGCTTCAACTATTTCTCTCTCAACAGCTTCTTTTTGAGCGCTTCTTCTTTCAAGGTTCCGTTCCAGGTTTTTCAGCTGAATTTTTTGTTCTTTCTGAACTTTTTCAAGCTCGGAGAAAGACTTTTCAAGCTCGGTGAGTGTTGCTGCAAACCGTTGCTTGCGGTCGTTCAAGTCCTTCTGTCTTCTCGTCCGCACCTTGATGGCTGTCTGATTCTTTACGTATTCCGACCTCAAGGATACGAGTCTCTTGTTGTCTCCCTCGATTTTAAGCTCGATCTCCCGTATTTTCTTGCTGTTTTTTCCAAGGTTTTCCCAAAGCTGGGCGGCTTCTTTTGCTAGAGTATCATGTTCTGCTTGTTTCTCGTTTATCTGGCCAAGAATTCTTTCATGTTCGCTTCTGAAGTGCCTTGTCTTTAACCGGTTTTCGTGAATTTCCTTTTGAATTGTCTGGTGTTGTTGGAGGTTGTTTTCCCTGATTCTCGTGAGTCCTTCCAGGGTTGTTTTCCCGGAGCTTATTCTGGTCGCCAACTCCGTCAGTTTTGATTTCAGCTCTCCGATTGTTATCTGCACCTTGACTACCTGAGAGCCGCCTTCCTCGACCATTTCGGAGCTTAGTCTTCGCCATTCACCCTCAACTTCTCTTCTTTTCGACCTGTGACCGTCACGCAGTTCTCTGAGTTTTTCAACTCTGGTCTTAACCTTGTCTGCTTGCGACGAATTTTCCTCTACCTTCTTCTGTATCTGAGTCATATCGTGTGAGATCTTGACCGCTTCAAACTGTCTCAGTTCGGCCTGGATGAAGCTGACTTTGAGCAGTTCGTTGCGTTCTCTTTCTAGGTCGTCAAGCCTCTTCTGCACTTCGTCAATTCTGCCCATGGCGGTGCGTATGGAGATGTCTGCTGCTCGCAGCTTTTCTTCTGCTTCGGCTTTTTCGGTGTCGTACTGGCCTATTCCAATCAGGTCTTCGATGATTCTTCTACGTTCCATAGGGGAGATGTCCGTCAGTCGAGTAATAGTGCCCTGCAGGATTATGTTTTGGCTTGCGGAGCTTATTCCGGCCATGGAAAGGATTTCCATGATGTGGGTTCTGGAGATTCTTCTGCCGTTAAGCCTGTACACGCTTAGTCCGTTCCTGTAGACTTCCCTAGAAATCGTAACTGTTGTTGTGTCGACGGGCATGCGCCCGTCTGAGTTGTCGAACTGGATCACTACCTTGGCCATTTTGGCCCTTTCTAACCCGGCCTTTTCTGACCCGTGGAAGATCAGTTTCGCGGCGGTTTCTGCACGGAGTCTTCTTGTGCTCAGTTCGCCGAGTGAGAATAGAAAAGCATCGAGGACGTTTGTTTTTCCGCTTCCGTTTGGGCCTGTTATCGCCGTGAAACCCTTGTCTAGGACTATTTTAACGTCCTGCGGTCCGAATGATTTGAAACCCCTGAGTTCCATTTTCTTGATGTAGGGCATTGAGTCTGCGCCCTCACGCTTCGAAACGTCCGCATTTTTCTTTTGCAGACAGTCTGTGGCACTTTTTATAAAAGCATTTACTGTGCCATGAAGCTTTAACGGTTATGTACTTTTTTGCGATATTTCTCAGCCTTTGACTCGTATTTCGAAGCCATCTTCTTGACAAAATCTTTTATGCTCTGGTCTTCGCCGTAGACGAGCAGAGAGCCGTTCTTGTGAACGTTGTAAGAGAGGCTCATCTGATCCGCAATTGTCGTCAGTTTTTCAAGGGGTAAGTCTGCTGAGGATGTGACGCGAATCCACTTTCGGTGCCTTGGGAGTCCAGGGATAAACCTCGTTTCTTTGTCCTCCTCATCAAGGATTTCTCTGCTGGCCTTGTCCAACTGCTCAAGCCATCGGTCAGCGTATTCGACCCCGAACTCTTTTTGGCCTTCAGAAATGAGGTAGGATTCGACGTTTTCCAAGCATTTCTCAATTTTCTGAATGTTTTCTACGCGGCTCGGTTCAGCCTTCAAGATTTTAATCAGGGTCTTCGCATTTTTAAGGTCGCTCATGATTTCTGCTGGAACTCTTAATCCTTTCTTGCGAAAGTCTGTGACCATCTGTTCCAGAGCTTTCCAAACAGCAACGTGACCCATGTAACGGTCGCCGCTCCACAGGGGTTAGGCAAGCAGCATTATATAGCGATTGCCATCCAAACAGGATCAAGTCAAAATCAAAAACCTGAGACGATGTGACGGGTTCTGTACTCTAACGCTTTCCGAATTTTTCTCGGTACACTATCTGGCGAAGCGTCTTTCTGTCCTTCTTTGGAACCTCGTATTTAACGTGGCCAAGTGGCAAGAGCGCGATCACTCGATGTTTTTTCGGAAGCTCGAGAATATCCTTGACTTTGGATTCGGCTGAGTTCTTCTGGTTCGTCAGGTCGTAGACTCCGATCCATGAGGTGTTTAGTCCTAGGCTGTGCGCGGCCAGTGCCATGTTCTGTGTGGCCGCTGCCCCGTCTTCCACGTGGTGATACGGGTCTTCGTCAGCGTCAACGGTGACCGCGATGCAGACTGGAGCTTCCTTCAGCCCCTGCACGAAGGTGGTTGGAACGACCTCGCTGAGTTCGTCCTTGGTTTCTTGGTCTATGACGACTATAAAACTCCAAGGTTGCTTGTTGATCCAAGAGGGTGCCCACCGTCCGGCTTCGAGAATGGCTTCAACCTTATCTTCTTCAACTTGGGCGCTTTCAAACCTTAAGACGCTGCGCCTGTTCCTGATGGCGTCCAGAACCTCATTAGCCACGGTTTCATCCTCTTTTCGAGTACCATATTCAACGCTTATGTTTAAAAGGTTAACGCGCGTGGTGAGCGGAGAAGCGGTCAAGGTGTCTGACGACCCTAAATGGAGGTGGAGCGTGCCTCCGGGCAAGCTCTAAACATTGTTTCGGTAGGCTGGAGATGGATTTCCAATTAGATTTTTGTTTTCATAAGTGTTTAATTCCACAAGTTGCAAGTGTTGCTTGCAGGGTGAAGTGCCTTTGAACGAACAAATCTTTCAAGCTTGCAAAGAATTGATCGACGACGCCAAAATGGGATGCGCCGACTTAGTTTTTAAAGAAATCTGCCTTGAAATTCTATCCAGAGCACGACATGTTCTGACAGAACGCCAGTTTAAGAGATTAGCAACCTATGCAGCTCAAAGAATGAACGAGAAGATGCCCTTTGAACTGCGAGAAGAAATAGCTATGAACAGATAGAACATAGCCTCCATTCTTTATCACCCGAACAGCATCGCTATCCGCAGGCACGTTCACCCTGCGGCGCCTATTTTTTGAACAACTTCTCAGCCGAGTTTGTAACCTATCTTCCTCAGAAAATCCTTTCGTGCCTTGATGTCTTTCTCGGCTTCGATGCCCTTGCTCGAGAAGCCGTCTACTACGCCGATTATTCCTCGACCCTGCTCAGTCTCTGCTATAATAACCTCCAGAGAATTAGCCGTGGCCGCGTAGATTGCGCATACTTCTGGCACAGTCTTAATCTTATCCAACACGTTTATGGGGTACGCGTTTTTCAAGAAGATTATGAAGCTGTGGCCGCAGCCGATTTCCAGAGCTTTTTTCGCCGCCTGCTGTCTCAAATCTTCATCATTTCCCTCATGTCTAACCAAGCAGGGTCCTGAGCTTTCGCAGAAGCCTATCCCGAACTTTGCGTTTGGAACGGCGTTTACGAGGGCCTCATAAAGGTCTTCAACAGTTTTGATGAAGTGTGCCATGCCCAAAATCACGTTGCAACCTTCTGGCACTTCAACCTTGACAGTCTTGAGTTCCAGTATAGTGTCCCTCAGCTGATTCTAGGACGCCTGAATTTAAAACTTCGTTAATCGTGTTTCAGCCTTGCGACTTTCATGGCGAACAACGCCGTGCCAACGGCCACTATGATTGACGCTGCGTAAAAAGCGTTCACGTATGAGGCGTAAGATGACAGTCCTAACCTTTGGACTTGCAGATCCGCTAAGGGTCCGCCGATAAGGATTCCAGCTGGTCCCCAGCTCAGTGCTATGACCGTGTTGTACCTGCTTAGCAGTCTTCCTCTCCTGTGTTTCGGAATAAGATCTCCTGCGAGTACGAAGCCCACTGTTTGAATAGTCCAGAACGAAATGCCGTTCAATCCGTAAATGAAAGCCATCAAAGGCACAGTGGAAGCGTAAAGATAGAACGCCGGCGTGACTGTTGCCAGACTGAGTCCCAGAAGCAAAACCTTGCTCCTTCCAAACCTGTCTGAAAGTCTTCCTGCGCCTAAACTGGCTATCATTCCGCCCACGGTCCACGCTGACGTCACAAAAGTAACCTGGGTGTCAGTGAAGTTCAAGCCTTGTGGAAGCTGTAGGAAGAGGAGAAATATCTGGTTAATTGAGGCTGCCCCAAAGACTATTATCACAAGGGACGCCAGGAACCAATGGTACGGTTTCTCACTTTGAATATCCGGCTCGTTTTCTTCTGTCTCTGTTTCCGTTGTAGCGGCTTGCTGTGGTATTGCACGTTTTGCTCCGATGCGTCTTGACGTGAAAGCCATCAGAGCGGCACCTATGAGAAGCATGACAATAACTATGTAGAAGATTGTTCCGTTCTCGAAGCCTTCGCCTCCGAGGTATAAGAAGCCGGAATAGAGTATGCCCACCATCCTTCCCAGTGAAGCGATGAAGTTCATTGAGCCCACCACTCTGCCCCGTGTTTCAGGAGTTGTGATGTCAGTGAGGAGGGCCGCCCACCCAACGTCTGACATGGACCAGAAGAACTCAAGAATTGACAGGCCGAAGATTATTGCCAAACCGGCCGCGAAATTGTTTCCACCATTAATCAATGATTTGTGGACCAGAAAGACCATCAAATAGGTGAATGCGGCGATTGTTTCGCCCATCACTATCAGCTTTGTTCTGATCTTATACTTGTCGCATATTCTTCCCCACAGCAGATTTTGGCCAAGCGAAGATGCCACCATGGTCATAGTTCCAAGGGCGGCTGTCGACGTTACGGTGCCCATCAGTTTGTAAAGGTAGTAGATCATGAAAGTGTAGAATACTCCTCTTCTGAGGAACGTGAGAAACTCGAAGACACTCAGGTTGAAGAAAGTGTTTCTAAATGTTCGTCGCTTCTGAGTTTCAATCTCATTGTTTGCCATCCAAAGAATCACTCTTTCAGTTTGACAGATTCCTGAAGATGGCGAGTCAATCGAAAATAAGGGGGTTTCGCTAGATTAGGAACTTGCCGTTCTTGTAGAACAGCTTGTTATCTGCGTAGATCTCTCCGTCTTTTTTCATGTCTTTCAGTATGTCCCAGTGTATTGCTGACCTGTTTTTGCCTCCTGATTCTGGGTAAGAGTTGCCTAGAGCCATGTGCACCGTGCCGCCCATTTTTTCGTCAAAGAGCATGTTTTTGGTGAATCTAGTTATTCCGTAGTTTGTGCCAATCGCGGTTTCACCGAGGCGGTCCGCTCCTTCTATCTTCAGTGTTTGTTGAAGAAAATCGTCACCCTTTGCTGCTGAAGCCTTCACTACTCTTCCGTCTTTGAATGTGAGGTTTATGTCTTCGATTTCTCTGCTGGAGAATATTCCTGGGAAGGTGAATCTTATGGTTCCGTTGGCCGAGTTTTCGATCGGTCCTGTAAACACTTCACCGTCAGGCATGTTCTCTTTTCCGCTGCAGTTTATCCATTTCCTTTTCTCTGCGTTGAACGTCAAGTCTGTGTCCTCGCCCACCACACGAATTTTGCTTGTTTGGTCTAGAAATTCGCAGATTTTCTGCTGCTGTTGATGAATTTTCTTCCATTCAGCAATCGGGTCTTCCTTGCCGATTAGACAGCTGCTGTAGACAAAGTCTTCGTACTCGCTTAGTGCCATGTCGCCTTCTTGTGCTTGAGCGTTTATCGGGTAAGGTAAGCCAGTCCATCTGAGTTTGCCCTCCGCAATACGTCTGTAGAAGATCTCTGTTAGCTCTTTTCCAGAAGCCATGCGGGTTCTGATCTTCGACGGGTCCACGGTAGACAGTCCCTTCGGGCTCGGTTCACAGAATATGCTTATGCGCACGTCTATGTTTTCCATCGTAAACTTTTGAATGGGGGAAACGAACTTCAGTTGATGTTCTTTTGCGTACTTGAAGAATGTGTACTGCGTATCAAGGTTTGCAAGGATCATCGGCTGCGCGTCGCTTAGAAGGCATTCCTTGAAGATTTCGTTAATCAGCGGGAAAGCCTGTTCGCTTCCTTGTATAAGCACTAGTTCATTAGGTTTCACGTCAACGCTGTAGTTGACGCAGAGTCTTGCGAGCTTTTCAATTCTTTGGTCGACCATTCGCCTCACCGTTTGAGGGAACCCTAAGGTAGCAAGACTTTGCTTAAAAACGTGATGCTGAAGGATCGCCAGATACGACAAGGAGTCTGCTCCAGCTGGCCTCCCAATGAACTGCGTTCATTGAGAAACATGGTCTAACATTATGGAAGAAGCCACCGTTGGGCCTTGTTTCTTCACGGCAAGTTTTATAAGTTGCTAGTCCATTTCATAGCGTCGTGCAAGAAGCAATTTCTGCACAAACCAATCAAAGGAGTTGAAATAGTATATGGCAGAGAAAGAGATGCATAAGGCAGTTTGTGCTGATTGTGGAAAGGAGTGCGAAGTTCCCTTCAAACCTGACCCAAGCAGACCTGTTTACTGCCGAGAATGCTGGTCCAAGCGAAGAACTTCGACAAGAAGATTCTAGACCAAACTAATCGATCTTGCAGAATCGACCATTCTAACTTTTTTCTTATCCCAGTACAAACTTTTTTCACACATGTTTCGAAAGGCTCGATCATAAGTCACAGAAGCGCGTCTTCCCAAAGCTATGATACCGAAAGCTCTAAATTCGATACCGCGGGTTCTTTCCTGAAAGCAGCCCGGGCCGGTAGTTCAGTTGGTATGAACGCCTGACTTGCACTCAGGAGGTCTGGGGTTCAAGTCCCCACCGGTCCACTTCATTTTAGAAATAAGGTTCAAATCAGGCTCATTTACTTGCTTAGTTTTACTTGCATTTACTTGCAAGTTCTGAAACAGTTCATAAGGAACTCTATGGTAAATGTAAATTCTTCTATTATCCCTGAATCCTTGGTAGTGTTGGACCATCACATTAGTCCCTCTTACTTGCAGAAAGCCAGAAATTCCACATACTGGGCATTCAATCTTAGTCATTCTAATCACTGACCTCCTGACGAGCAATCAGAGAATTTAAGGACCCTTAAAGACCATTCTTCAGAGGCTGGATACGTTCTATTTGTTCCATCAAAACTCGGATGTGCTTTAAGACATCTTTCAACCTACAAAGGCACAAAGGAAAACATCCTTTCAACAGAGAAGAGAGCTAGTTTCTATAGCTTCTGTCCAGAATGTGACTCCCGATTTAGAACGTGACATTAGAAGTGATGGAGGGTCATTCTATTATAAAGAGTAAGTTAGGGTGCTTTTGCATATGTTGATCTCCATTGTTTGTCCATAGAAAGCCTATGCACTAACTGTGTATCTACACAGAGCAGATATAGTATGATATGTCTTCTAAATGATCGAGTACTAATCCAGGCTTAGTTCGGAATGGTCAAGATTTGAGTGAGTTAGAATTAGTCACTCCCATTGAATATCAGAAGAATAGGATAGTTAGATACTATGGGTATAAACTATCCAACTTTGATGCTGATTCAATCAAAGGACTTTTCGATGAGTTGTCGGTTAAAGCAATTCCAGAAATATGGGATGAGTCTGGCATGATATTCTATCGGTATCCAGGAAAGCCATTACTCATAATCAAGGATGGACAGTTGTTTACTACCAAAGAAACCTGGAACGGCAGGGAGTTTAGTCACAGAGAGATTATGCACCAAGCATCCATACTGCTAAGAATATTGCACAAGTTTGGACTAGCCTCTTACAACAGAAAAGCAGTTCCTAAGAGTAGATTTACACCTCATAAATGGAGGTAGAGCAGTCATCGTAGCTGCTAGGAATTCCTCCTTGCGAATACCTGGTATTCTGATGATTGTTTCTTAGCATCGTTGAGATAACAATAGGAGATATTGGTCTATGCTTAGCTTCTGTAAGAAGAAGGAAATCAGGTTTGTTTCTTCAATGAACCTTGTTGTATTGGAGTACATCATTGTGTCTATGCATGTGTGGGCGTGCAACATGTTCAATTAATAAGAAAAGGATTGTATTCATTCATACCTAGCAAGGTACAAAGGTTTGTTTGCTTCTCTCTTTCTGTCTTCATGAGAGATGCATTCCATTTGCTTTGTGTGTTTCTTTTCCAATTGCTAGGACCGTTTAAAACACTGCTACAGCCAGATATCTGGATTTTCCACTTCTAGAAAGCAAAGGTCAAACTCTGAAGACAGACTTTTTTAATCGTAAGTGCTCCACTTGACATGCTGTTCTTGACATTAAAAGTGGCTGGACATGATTTTCGATGTTAAATTGTCGGATTAGCACAAGTCATAAGAACTGAAACAGGAAAAGATGTAATCAATGATTTGACATGAAGAAACTTGAGCCTGAGGAAGATACGTTTGGTCAGGAGATGTGGGCTTGCTACAAACGTGAAGAAGCTTCTGAGATAGTGGAAAGGGATGATGGCTACTTTAATGCATCCCCAAAGGGTCCAGGATTCTATTTTTCAGAGTATGAAAATTGGGATCTCATTGATAGAAAGGCTATGGAATTCGTGAAAGGAAGGGTTTTGGACATCGGTTGCGGAGCTGGTAGGCATTCTCCGTATTTGCAGAAGATGGGTTTTGACGTGTTGGGAATTGACAGTTCTCCTCTTGCGATCAAAATCTGCAAGTTGAGAGGCTTGAAACGGGCAAGAGTTATGTCAATTGAAGAATTGAATTTCAAGCCCAATTCCTTCGACACGATTATTATGATGGGAAGCAATTTTGGGCTGTTTGGCAGTTTCAAGAAGGCAAGAAGATTGCTGAAGAAGTTTCATAGAATGACTTCCAAGAATGGATTGATTATTGCCAGTACTCGTGACACATACAAGACTGACAATCCTGACCACTTGGAATATCACAAGCTCAACAAGAAAAAAGGCAGAATGGCAGGACAGTTAAGAGTAAGAATAAGATTCAGGAAATGCGTTGGCAGATGGTTCGATTACCTGATAGTATCCAAGAAAGAAATGGAAGAGATACTCAAAGGAACAGGATGGAAGATCAGGGAATTCATAGATTCTGGTGACTCAGCATACATAGCTGTTATTGATAAAGAACCAAAGATACTGACAAAAAGAGCTTGAAGGTTTTTCAGTTCTCCTACTTTGCGGAAAAGTTATAGCTGAACCGAAAGTGACTCTGTGGTTTGGTGAACTGAGTTGCTTGAAGGTAGGACTGTGAATCTGAGGGTAATTGAGAGTGATGACATTGATTTTGAGGTTGGATGCCATAATGACGGGGGTTTCTGTGCGGATTACATCCCAATTGAGGAGCAGATGTCGAAGTCAGAATGGATGAAGAGTTTTGATAATCCTACAGAGTTTCAAAAAATGCTTGGCTTAAAGATGTTCATCATTCAGAAGAAGGACGGAACCAGAATTGGGCTTGTCCATCACAGGACTAATCAGCCATACGGGACGATGGAAATCGGGTACTTTCTTCTTCCCAGCGAAAGGGGGAAAGGATATGGAACAGAAGCAGTCCAGTTAATGGTTGATTATCTATTTCTCTCTAAAGACATCGTTCGGATAGAAGCAACGACAAACGTGGGGAACAAAGCGTCACAGAGGGTTCTGGAGAAAGCAGGTTTCAGAATAGAAGGGACTATCCGAAAACTTACGCTCGTTAGAGGAGTATGGACTGATCACTATCTCCACAGCATTCTAAGAGAAGAATGGAAAGAACCAAAAATACTGACAAAAACCGCTTGAAGATAGTCAGTTTTTGGTTTTGCGGAAAAGTTATAGCTGAACCGAAAGTAATTGGTTTGAATGGTGACTTGATTTGCTTGAAGGGAAGACTGTGAATCTGAGGGTTTTGGAGAGAGACGACATTGATTTTCTAGCTGAATGCTTCAATAACATGTATTTCTGGGGGGAATACAGCAATCCTGTATTTGAGCAGACTTCGAAGTCAGGATTGATGCAAAATTTTGACAATCCCCCGAACATAGCGATTTCGATTGAGTGGAAGAAGTTTATAGTTCAGAAGAAGGACGGAAATAGAATGGGGTTTGTCTGGCATTTTATTAATCAGCCATACGGGGTGATGGAAATCGGTTGCTTTTTTGTTCCTAGCGAAAGAGGGAAAGGATACGGAGCAGAAGCGACTCAGTTAATGGTTGATTACCTATTTCTCTCAAAAAACATTGGTCGTATACAAGCATGCACAAATGTAAGGAACAAAACGGCACAGAAAGTTTTGGAGAAAGCAGGCTTAAAGATAGAAGGGACTATTCGAAAACTGCTGTTCGTGCGAGGAGCATGGACCGATTACCATCTCTACAGCATCCTCAGAGAAGAGTGGAAAGAACCAAAGATACTGACAAGGACCGAAAAGAAGTAAACAATATTCTGTCTGTTATTAACATATAGAGCTTAGATTAGGCTTCTTTTCTAAATAATCATTCTCTTCATGGTTTGTGATGTAGTCTTTAATACTGATTGCGGGTTATCTGGTCTTTTGGGTGAAACAAATGGAGTTTGACGTAACTTCTGTTTCAGCAATGGTAGCTGCTGCTGGTGTGCTAGTTGGTGTTGTCTACTATATACTTGATATGAGAAATCAGAACAGAACAAGGCAAACAGACCTTACCTTGAGATTATACCAAGGGATATTGACTGAAGAGGTCATGAATTACTGGTATCAACTGAAGGTCAGGGGAGAGAAAGACTTCAATGAATATATCAAGGGACAAGGTTGGAAGGAGCTTCTTAAAATGAGCACATACTATGAAGAAGTCGGGTTGTTACTCTATAGAAAACTCTTGGACATAGATATGGCTAGAGAACTGTTCGCTGAACCAGTGAAACAGGTATGGGAAAAGAACGAGTCTACACTTAAAGAAATGCATTCAGACAAATGCTTTTGGTTCGAGTATCTCTATAATGAACTGAAGAAAAGAGACCAGAAGCTTCAACAACCAAAAACCTAGCATTTCTCCAAAGATTTCAGAGGGTCTGTAGAAGTTTTTCATCGTAGTTCAGAAAGTGTGTGCATAAGGATAGATTAATTTTGTTTTGTCGAATTGTTGCGATAGTGTTGAATGACTGTTCTGGTTGTTTGAGTGTTTTTGATGTGCTGTAGTGTGCACTAACTGAACTGCATAGTTCAAAAAGACTTTAGGCGAAAAGGATTATCAATTCAGTATATGAACAACAGATTCAGGGATGTTTGGGAAAGAAGAAAGAATATCCAATTGAATGTAAAGAAATATTGGATTGACAATGATTGGACCAAAGGAAGAAGTCAATATCTGACTTTTCATGTAAGAATCAGAAATGAAGAACTGATTGAGAAGATAGTTGAAATTCAGAATAGGCTATCCACTATTTCTTGTGTAGCCCCATTCCCAAAAGACTATTTTCACATATCCGTAATGGGACTTGGATTCCTAGCAAAATCAGAGAAATATGAAGACGATATTTTGATTGAGAACCTGCAAAGAATAATCAATCAAGCGAAAGAAGTCTTACAACCATTTAGCAGATTTGACGTTTTCCTTTCTAAACTCAACATTTTCCCTGATGTTGTCTTCGTGGAGGTTCATGATGGAGGCAAAATCGAAGAAATATTTGGAAGACTACAAACAATACACGAGATGATAGAGAGGAAATTTGACTATCCTTTCTTGCCTCACATCAGCATAATGCATTTTCAGAAGAATAAGGATTTCACCAGACTAATTAGTCACCTAGAAAAGCTGAGGGACACAGAGTTTGGAAAAATAGCTGTTAATTCCATAGAGTTAGTGAACGCTCACTTATTCAAAAAATATCCAAAACTCGATGCTATCCATACATTTGAGCTAAAATAACAGCTTGATGAAAATAGCTTCCTTCCTTTTCTTTCTCTGTGAACTTTCCTTTTCAGGGACTCCCTAGAAGTTTGTGACTTCGAAAATGCATAGTATTTTACCTTTGGCCTACCAGGCACTCTAATGATAGGTCTCTTAGCATCGTTGAAATAATAGTAGAGATATTGAATCCATGCCTAGTCCTTGTGAGAAGGAATCTGAGATTGGTTCTCATGGATAGAGCTATTTGGCGCTGCCAGTGTTTCGTTCATGGATGTTTCCACAAGTCATAAGAACTGAAACAAGAAGACAAGAATCAAAGGTGAAAGAGGTTGCTTGAAGGTAAGAATGTAAATCTGAGAACTATAGAGAAAGAGGATCTGCCATTATTTGCAGAATGGTTCAACAAGCCTGAGGTCTTCGGTGAATACAATCCCTTGCATCAGGGGTCCAGAACAGATATAGAAAAGATGCTCGAGAACCCTAACGAGCTGAAACCATTCATAATAGAGAAGAAAGATGGAAGCAAAATTGGTTTCATAGCCCATTTCTACGTCCTACACATTGCAGGTAGGCAACTAGAAATCGGCTACAGTTTGGTGCCAAACGAGAGGGGGAAAGGCTACTGCTCTGAAGCTGTCAAAATTATGGTGGATTACTTGTTTCTCTCCAAAGACATAGGCCGTGTTCAAGCTCAGACAGACCCTAGAAATGTAGCCTCTCAGAAGGTCTTAGAGAAAGTTGGTTTCAAGAAGGAAGGAACACATCGTAGAAACTTCTTCACGAGAGGAGAATGGAGAGATTCCTTTGTCTACAGCATCCTCAGGGAAGAGTGGAAAGAACCAAAGATACTGACAAGGACTGAAAAGAAGTAAACAATATTCTGTCTGTTATTAACATAATAAGCTACTATTGGGCTTCTTTTCTATTTGATGTTCTTTTCATGGTTTATGATGTAGTCTTTAATACTGATCTCACCTAATCTTGTCTTCTGGGTGACAAGGATGTTGGACATACCTTCTATTTCAGCTATTGTTGCAGCAATAGGTGTGTTGATAGGTGTTGCCTTGACTGTTTTGGAGCTTAGGCATCTTCACGAGCAGAAGCAGACAGACCTACTCATAAGACTGTATTCAAGGTTGCATAGCAACGAATTTCAAGATGCATTCTCGAAAATCATGAGGCTGCAATTCAAAGACTACGAGGACTTCCTAAAGAATTATCCACGACATTCCGAAGCAAGGCTAGAAATTAACAAGGCAATCTCTACTGTTTGTGGATTCTTTGAATTGGTTGGCACTCTTCTCTACAGAAAACACATTGACCTAGGCTTGACCTACGATGTCTTTGGAGTTTCAGCGATTAAGGAAATCTATGAAAAGACCAAGCCACTGACAGTGGGATTTAGAAGAGAACTCAATGAACCAGTGTTAGGGGCGGGATTCGAGTATCTCCATAATGAGCTTCTGAGAAAAGAACCACAACTAAGGAAAACTTGGGCGAAAGCAATTCTCCCAGCAGTCTTAGATTCTAATTCTCCTGACGAGTCTTCTAGGTGTTAAGAATGGTTGACATAACCGAGATTTCTGCAATGGTGGCAGCAGCAGGTGTGTTAGTTGGGGTTGTCTACTACGTTCTGGAGATAAGACATCAGAGTAAGACGAGACAAGCAGAAATTGAGACAAGGCAAGCAGACCTTCTTATGAGAATTTACTCAACTTTTGGTAGTGAAGAATTCTGGAAAGCCTTGACAAGAACGTTCAACTTGGATTTCAAGGACTATGATGAATTCGTGAAAAAGTATTATTCTACTACTACGGGGTTTGTTGATTCACCAGAAATTATCGGTATGAGCATAGTCAACGTGATGTTCGAACAAATAGGCGTGCTTCTGAATAGAAAGCTCATAGACCTCGGATTAGTTGACGACCTCTTTGGCTATATAGCTATACCTCTATGGGAAAAAATCAAGCTGGTAGTAGACGGATATAGAAAACAGTTCCAGTCTCCAAGGTCACTACAGCAGTTTGAATATCTATACAACGAACTGAAGAAAAGAGAACAACAGCTTCAACAATCAAAAGCCTAAAGCTTCCTTCAAAGATTTCAAAGACCCTCTAGAAGTTTTTCACCGTAGTTCTGTATACATGGAAAAGAGGGAGAAGTGTTTCGGTTTGTTTCAACACTTAGTTTAGTGTTTGTTCTAGCTCTGATATTGCTTTGAGTGTTCTGTCTCTGAGTTCTGCTGGATGATGGGCTTCAGTAGTCTCTTATGAGCATGGTTTCTAGGACTCACTGTATTTGAGACAGGAGTTCCATTTGTAGAGGTTGCAGTGCTTTGATTGTTTTCTGTTGGATGTCTCTTAGTAGAGGCTTATAGTAGAATTTCATAAATATCGTTTGGCTTATTCTTCCCTGCAATAAATCAACGAGCTCTTGAGGCAAATCGTTTCTCAGCCTGGTTGCATAGAGTTTTCTCAACTGCTTTGTTCTGGTATTGAAACCCTGTCTGCCAATCATTGTGTCTATTGCTGAATATTTGATACTTGGTTTTGTTCTCAGAACAAGCTGAAGCAGTTCTGGGGTTATGAATGATATGTATGCATTCTTTGATTTCCTTAGGAACAAGTCTGGAAATCTGAAATGCTGTAACATCATTAGATCTCCATCCAGATACGAGTCCAGCTTGTTCATGTTTGAAAGGTCTGTTATCAGTTTGCATGACATTGCTGCTTCACTGGGTCTCAATCCAGTTAAGACATCAAATACCAAAATTGTAGAGTAGTCACTCGGTAGCTTCTTAATGACTTGTCTAAGCCAGATTTCTGTCTCTTCCAGATTGCTGTTTAGAATGCTGAGAAATGTTTCTAGACTGGTTGTGTTTTCCCATTTCAAGCCATAATTTCTTATTGTCTGTTTCCATTGATCATAGACTCCTAAATACTTGGATAGATTGCTCAGTGAACTCATTGCTACTCTTCTAAGGTCTTTGTTTAACATTAGAAGCTGTGAAGCCATGCTGGGTTTTTCCAGGATTGCAGCATACTTCTTAGCATTTCTTAGAGCTTCTTTTGCATTCCTTTGTTTGTGTGTTTTCAATAGCCAAGTACCAAAGTTTTCCCATATTGCATCATTAATCATCTTGCACTCAGGAGGTCTGGGGTTCAAGTCCCCACCGGTCCACCAGCGCGCGCGAAAACAAGACAAGGTTTTCTCAACTGAAGCCCTTGTTCCCAAACCCATTATGATGCGTGAGCATTTCCATGTCACGGCGCACTCTCAGGTGTTTAGCCGGCCTGGAGACGGGGTATCCCAGACGGATGGCAAAAGCAACCTTCATGTTTTCAGGGATGTTGAGAATTCGCTTCACCTCTTTTTCCACGGCATCTCCGCTGAACACACTCAATATGTGAACGCTTATCCCAAGCGACTGGGCCATAAGCCACATGTTCTCCATCACACAGCCCAGGCTAATGAAACCCAAAACATCCCCCTCGGAAGCAGGCGCTTTCTTCCTAGAATCATAAATCACTATCAGCAGCAGCGGACTACCTCTGATGCGTTGGTTCAGGGGCGAAGGCGTGCTCTCACGAACAGCCTTGTCCAGCTTGTCAGGATCCCTCCAATCCGGCGGAAAATTGGTGCCGAGGATTCCGACCTTCTTCTGAAGCAACTCCTCTTCCGAGAATGACAGCTGCTGGTAGTTCTCACGGATGAACGCTTCCGACACACGGGATTTGATTTTTCCAATCTCCTCCAGAACCTCCTTGTCATCAACGACAAGAATTTCGAAGTTCTGCATGTTGTGAGCCGTCGGCGCCCAACGCGTCGCCTCGAGGATCTGCCTCAGGTTCTCCTTGGAAACTGGACGATTCGGATTAAAAGGAACCCTGATTGACCGTCTCTGCTGAATGATTTTCAAGACATCAGCCATAACCATCATCTCCCAACTTGAACCACTTGCGCCTGTGATTTTCCTCTAGATGAATTTTCGCATATAAGTCTAGCCTGCGCTGAAGCTGCAGCATCTTACTGATTAACGCTTGTTCAAATTGATCCACTAGCAGGGGTTTCTCAGAATATCTAAAAGCGTCGAAGTAGCGAGGTTAGGGGTTTGCGTCGGCTCTTTTCTTCATCCAATCGTGGGCGAAGATTTCTGCTTCTCCGCTTTCTATTCCTTCCAGTATCTTCTGAGCCACATACTCTGCCGTGTCAGCTGGAAAAGGAGGGCCACCATCCTGCTCCCCTCCCTCGGGAACAGCATCTTTAATCGTGTTCTTCTCGAAATTCGTGAGCGTCATGTACGGGTACACGACACTGACAACAATGTTGTCCTTCTTCAACTCCTCCCTTGCAGTCAAACTGATATTAGCAAGCGCGCGTTTTAAGGCCGAATATGCACCGTTGTACGGCAAATACATCAGGGCAGTGCCAGAGCTAACGTTGACAATCGTTCCTCCGCCCTGGTTCCTCATGATAGGAATCACCAGCTCCATCGCGACAACCGGGCCCACCACGTCCAAGTCGAAGATGTGATGGAAAGTGTCAATGTTAGTCTTCTCAACTGGAGCGTCATATCCCTGACCTGCACAGTTCATTAGAACGTCGATTCTCCCGAAGTGCTCCATCGTCCGTCTAATCATGCTCTCGATATCATAGATTCTCGTCATGTCGGCGGGAACCGCTAACGAGCCTGGAAGATCATCTGAGAGCTGCTCCAACTCCCCTTTTGAACGGGAGACGAGAGCCAGTTTCGCGCCCTGTTTAGCGAGAAGTCTAGCTGTCGCCAGACCTATCCCTGAAGAAGCACCAGTGACAATTACGAGCCTATCCTGAAGATTCATGAAAACCACGCCTTGGTTCCTGTCTCTTACTACAGTTCTGAGCTGGTCGTGGTAATCTGGCGTGCTTCTTGAGAATCTCTGCTTTGTCGGTTTTTTCCCATGTGAAGTCTGGGTCGTCTCTGCCAAAGTGCCCAAACACAGCCGTTTTTCTGTATATTGGTCTGAGCAAATTCAGATGATTTATTATTGCTTTGGGTCTTAAGTCGAAATGTGTTCGCACTAATTCGAGAATTCTTTCGTCAGGTATCTTTCCTGTGCCAAACGTGTTTACCATCACAGAAACTGGCTGTGCGAGGCCAATTGCATAAGATATCTGGACCTCGCACTGGTCTGCCAGACCTGCTGCTACGACGTTTTTTGCAATGTACCTTGCCATGTAACAGCCAGATCTATCGACTTTTGATGGGTCTTTTCCTGAAAAGCATCCTCCACCGTGGCTGCCGACGCCTCCGTAGGTGTCGACTATTATTTTTCTTCCGGTTAAACCTGAATCTGCTAGAGTTCCTCCGACAACGAACCTTCCAGTCTCATTAACGTAGTATTTTGTTTCCTTGTCCAACATGCCGGAAGGTATGACCTTTCTTATGACTTGATTTATCACGTCTTCCTTCATCTTCTCTCTGTTAACGCTCTCAACGTGTTGAGCAGCTATCACAACGGCCTCCACTCTTTTTGGTTTTCCACCAGCATACTCAACCGTGACTTGTGACTTGCCATCTGGCCTCAGGTATGGCAAAATTCTGTTCTTTCTGCACTCGGAAAGTCGTCTCACAAGGTTGTGCGCAAACATGATCGGCAAAGGCATCAATTCCTTCGTCTCGTTTGTGGCATAGCCGAACACCATTCCTTGGTCTCCAGCTCCCTGTTCATGAGCCTCGGACTCGTTGACTCCCATGGCAATATCTGGGGACTGCTCGGTTATCGAAACCAACACGCCACAGGTCTCCCAGTCCATTCCATCTTTGGCGTTATCCAAGCCTATTTCCTTCAGAGTTTTTCTAGTAATGCAGGGAATGTCCACGTAGCAAGACGTCGTGATCTGACCAGTGACTATCACGTTTCCTTGCATCACCAGTGTTTCACAGTCAACTCTTGCTTTAGGATCCTTGCTTAAGACAGCATCAAGGACAGCATCTGATATCTGGTCGGCGACCTTGTCTGGATGACCTTCTGCCACAGACTCCGAAGTGAACAGGTACCTTCGATTGTTAATCATAAGAACCCCTCAGTTGAATTTGTAACACGGGGTTTTAACGATTTCGCATTCACTTCTCAAGAAACTCTGCCTTCCACAAAACTTCGAAATTTCGAACCTAATGCGTACGCGAGTTCGGCCAGAAGGTTCACCTAATTACCTTTTACCATTACAAATAGTGTTACTTTTAGCATGCGCTTTTTATTCTCCTAGATCTTATAGCCCTCTTGGCAATGCCATGTTCGAAACCGTACGATTGTTCGGTACTGTTTCCAGAGCAGAGTTTCTGCTGCCGAATTTGGGTTCGCTCATTATGGGACTTGCTTGGGGAGCAACACTGTCTACAAGTGTTAGTGGCTTGGTGGTTATGATAGTTTTGTCCTTTGCAATAATCAATCTAAGCTCTGCTATTGGTGCACAAGCCAACACTCTCTCGGACCGTGAATTAGATTCAAAGGATGAGCGCAAGAAACAGCTTGTGGAAGCAATGAATTTTTTTGGAGCAGACAGACTGAAAAAGGCGCTTATCATCGAATTTGCTCTTACGCTGATTCTGGTCTTTCTGTTCATGCTGATTCTGCAGAAGCCTGTTTTGCTACTTCTGTGGATAGTCGGAATCTGTCTGGGCTGTGCCTACTCTCTTCCGCCAATAAGACTGAAATCCAGAAATTGGCTAGCTCCGATCTCGTTAATTCTCGTACTCGCCTTTTTCCCGGTGCTATTCGCCTACTACACCTTCACAACGGAAATGAACCCCTTCTTTCTCATGTCGCTCACAGGGCTCGCTCTGACAGTGTACGGCGTGATCGTACCGACTGAAATCCGAGACTACTTCGGAGACAAAGCAATGGGCATCGAAACATTGACGGTGCACGTGGGTCTCGTTAAAGCATCACTGATCGCCATGGCACTTCTAACTGCAGGAGCAGCGCTCACTGCGCTTGCATTCCTTCTGCAATTCGCTTACGCTCAACACTTATTCTTGGCTGTTCTCTTAGTTGCTATACCAGTTGCCGGATCTGTTGTGTTGACAGAGTTCAGGAAGCTCTACTCGCTTTCCAAAGAATTCATGGTATCGAAGAGCAGTAGCACTGAGGCAAACATCGTGCGTCTGTCTGCACACAATCCTCAGTGGATAATGATGATCACACAGACTTACAGCATAATCTCTATCGTGTTGTTGGTAAGCAAGTTTTTGCTCTGAGCGGTACTGCATCCAGCAGCAAGAAGGAGGATTTTCGCCGTTGCCTGACGACCAGAAAAAGGAAGACCATCAAAGAAATAATAGGCTTCAACAAGTTCAGAGAAGCTTAGACTCTGAGCAAATGTTTCCATTCACTGCTTGGTCTTCTCTCCGTTTTGAAACAGGTAGATGTCCCCAATGCCGGATACAGAGCCGCCGTCATAAATGAGTGCACAGCGCTCGGGGATGGCGTATATTGTTCTTGCGTATGAAAGCTGTTTCAATTCGCGGTCCCTTGAAGCTTTGTAGTGAACTTTAACACTGAAGTCCACCAGACCGAGGCCTGGAATTATCACGGTTCTCTTGTTGAGTTTACCTCTGGTGAGTATGCAGTCTCTGCCAAGCGCTAGGGCACCTGCACTGTTTCCAACGATGATTTTGTCGTATTCTCGCAACAAGCTGTCGACTTTTGCATCTAGTATACGTTCAAGCAGAATTCTCGTGACTCCGCCGGGCAGGTATATCAAATCTGAACGCTTAGCCTTCTGAGCAATTTCTTCCGACGAATCTGAACGTTCTGCAAATTCGACAGCGCTTGCACCAATGTCTTCAAAGTAATCAACCATTATCTTCCCGTATTTTCCCATTTTGTCAGCCGATTCTGCTGTCCAATTGAAAATCAGAACAACAGGTGTCCCACCAGCTTCCATAAACGCTTTTTCATTGATTTCTCTAGAGTCTCTTTCTGCCACATCTTCCCCGCCGAGAAAATACAGCTTTGTCATGCACATATCAAGCAGGGGGATCATTCTTAAGACATTCTGTGCCAAAGTCATGCAGAGGCACTTTCTATGTCAGGAGTCTGGTGCTTCAAGTTTCTCTTATGCAGAGGGTACTAGAACATGCGTTTTCTTCTGCGGACCACCACTGCCAACAACGTCACTATCATAGACGGGGGCGGAATAAGCAACGAAGGAAGCTCCAGAACAGCGCGCGTGCAAGACAAGCACGTTATGGGTCTTGGTTATTGTTTTGTGTAGAATACTTCACTTTCAGAACGGAACATGTTTACGAACTCTTCGCTTAGGACTGCTTTTTCCTGCTTTGGAAAACACGTTGAGATCTGACTCTTGTATTTGGAGATGGCTTCCATTTTTCTTCCCAATTCCCCGTGAATATCCATCACAAACACTTTCAATCCTGGGCGAGGGATCTTTCCATTCCATACGGAGTATTCGTACATTTTAGGGAGCAGATCAGCTTCCCTGACACTGCCAGCAACGATTTCGTAAGTTGTCCGGTGATCTTCATTGGCGTCGTCTCTGTAAGGCACGTATATCTCGACTGGACGCACCTCGCGAAGAATCCGAACAGTCCTTTCTCTTGCTTCACTCATTTGCTCCCTTAGCTTGCCATCCTCAAACCCCAGGAGAAGCAGATTACTAAGATTGACTCCCAAGACACGGGTGGCTTCGCTAAACTCTGTCGCACGTATTTCCGCTATTGTTTCAGGCGAAGGCTCCGCGAGGCCAAGCGTGACATCATGAGAATGGCGCCCATCCGTCATGACAACGACGTGGACATCAAACCCTTCTTGGATTTTTCTAAGCATGGTTCCGCCGCAGGCCAACGTTTCATCGTCTGGGTGGGGAGCAAACACAATCATCCTACTGTTAACCATCTCGTTCAGGCACTCCGTAAAGCTTGGAAATCAACCGCTTGCAACAATAACTTCCACTTTCTTCTGATTTTATCCAAGACTTTGTTGCCATAGCCAGCTATCGGCGCGCTCGACACTGAAATCAGATTTGCCATAGATTTGGCTTCACCAGTTTGGGTAAAGACTTGTTTTGGCGAGCGTTTAGGGCCTTACGCACTCAGCCTTAGGCCGGTACGGTCGCTTTCTTGTTCGTCTCTGCATGTGGTAAGCGCATTCATGGACACGAACAACCATGTATCCGTCGTCTTGATACTTGCATCCGCAAGGCAAAGTGGTCGTCTTTCCAGTCACTTTCCCAACTCCTCATCAAAGCCAGATTGGGCTTCGAACCGCGTACACTTTCCCAGCATTTCCACTTTCAAACTCTTTCGCCACAGGATCATGGTAGGAACTTCTTGTACACGGGGTGTCCTTTGAAGCGCAAAGTCGTTTCAGACTTTTCCACTGTTCCGCTGGGTAATCGCATGCAAAGGGAGTTCACCACGGCGCCTTCTGGGATGAAACGCACGCCGTCTAAGAGTTCGCCCTTCGTCACGCCTGAGGCTGCAAAGACAAGTTCGTTGCCCTTGGCAAGCTCGTCTTCGCTATAAGTCTTGTCCACGTCTACTCCTTCGGTAGCCAACCTTTCCAGCCGTTTCTGATCATCTTTCTCGTCTCTCCAAACCTTGACGAGCATCGTGCCTCCCAGACACTTGATCGCTGTTGCAGCAATGGTCGCTTCTGGACCTGCGCCTGCACCGACGAGAAGGTCAATGCCTGAGCCTGGTCGGCACGTGACAACCGCTCCTGCGATGTCACCGTCGGGAATGAGAATTATCCTTACGCCCAGCTTTCTCAGACTTTGCAGAATCCCCGTGTGCCTGTCGCGTTCCAACATTATGACGGTGAAGTTCTCAAGGGGCAAGCCCTTTTCGCGGGCAACCGTGCGCACAATGTCGTCCACCGACATTTCTAACGAGATTTTTCCGATTGAACGGTGATCCGTTGCCACCTTGAAGTAGTATCCGTCGTCTGGAAGCACTTGGAAGCATCCTGCTGGTGCACACGCGAGAGCCGAGATCGCGTCTTTTCTGCCCTTTGAGGCAGCTGTTGTGCCGTCAACTGGGTCGATGACGAACTGAACCTTCGGGCCCTTCCCGGTTCCCACAAGTTCTCTGCGCAGGAACGCAGGCGCATTGTCCTTAGGCCCTTCACAAGCAATCACTTCTCCTTCAACATCCGTCTGAGCCAGCACAGCTCTCGAAAACTCGACAGCCTTCGCATCCACCAAATCGGCATTCCCTTGGCCGATGTGCAAAGCCGCTCCGACAGCAGCAGCCACCGTGATCCGCGTCAAAGAAGGGGCCAAAGCCCTCAAAGAGACCAAACGTTACAACCTCAAGCTTACGTAACCCCTGTCGTCCTAAAGACTTTTCTCCCAGCGGCCGAAACAGCAGAAGAGGCCGGATGCGGCAGTTTCTTCGATATAGTCTAGTAAGAACGGGCACCCTGGAGGGGAGGGACAGGCGTGTCGGCAAGGTCTGCGCGGGGCAGCTGAAACCAGTAAGCGGCTTGATGTTGGAGTGCATTGAAAAGTTACGACCCTTGCCAAGACCCTCTGCGAAGCCTTCCGCACACACCTGGCCTCGGACCCACGCCAATCCACTAGGGCCTTCACGAAAGCCTACGTGCAGTACTAGTACCCTAGGGGGGAGGGGGAGGGTGGAATAGACGGGGTCAAAACGCGAATACAGGGATGTAGCGTCAGCCAAGACTTGTGGAAGCGTCTAAATAGGTGAACACTGCACATCTAAGACCGACCGAAGAGGCGGCAGGATTGAAGCTTCTGCTCGACGAAATGTACGCAGGCTTGAAAGAGTACTTTGAAACCCTAGGCTGGGAAGCAGTGACCGCACAGAATGTTGGCCTGAAAGGAGCGAAAGACAAGGACATAGTCGAGTTCGCGAGAAGAAACAACCTCTTGCTGGTCACACAGGACCAGAAACCCGCAGACTTGGCTGCCCTCAGAGGGGTCAAACACGTGCTCATCTCTAGCGCGATGATCGCGAAGATAGCAGACGAAGAGATAAGAGAGAAATACCCAGAGGCAGTTGGAGAATAATGGGTGAACAAGCATGTCTGTCGTCGAAGTGACAGTGAAGAGTCAGAAAGGGAAGTGCAACTTCGGACACAGAGTCGGCGATAAGATTGTCTTCGACGGGAGAACCGTCAAAGGAGACATCTGCTACAGCGCCTTGATGGTTCTGCTTCCAAAAGTCTACGCGATGCGTTACGACGCCGATTTTCCTTGGGCTGAAGACAAAGACGTCATCTTCAACGCGTGCCCAGACGGCGAGAACCCCGTCGTGTTCGAGATTCGACGAGCAAAGAAGAAAAAACCAAAATAGTGATCAAAAGTCAGGCGTTTGCCATCCGCCAGATGGCCTTCTCCATTTCTTCGCCGTGCTTCATTCCATAATATAATCCTGCAACTTTGCCGCCGAAGGGGATCGCCACCCTCTTCACGAGCTTGAAGAGCAGCGGGTTCGGAATCCTGTGCTGCAAGAAAGTGTCTCCCCATATCCTGACGTTGTATTCCCAGGAACGCGCGAAAAGCTCCCACCGCGCCTTCGTGAGAGAATCAAGCTCCGCTCCACGCCCGTTCATCAGGAGACAATTCTCTAGGGGAACAAAGAACAGAGGAACATAGAAGGCGCTGTAATCCCTCAGGTCATCCATCAGTCCAAGCGTCTCCAAAACATCTTCTTCACGTTCATCTGGGAGCCCAATTATCAGCGTGGCAAGAGGGTACCAGTCGTTATCATTCATTATTCCAAAGGATTGAGCCACGACTTCCTTCCACTGCTCAGGCTTGAAGGGAAGCATCTTCCCAGCCATGTACTTCCGCATGAGCCTAACGCTGCCAGTCTCCAACCCCACTTCAGAAGTCACAATCCTCTTTTTCCCGTGATAATACCAGTTGTGCTCAATCAGAACGTCAGCAACTTCCTTGACCATCGCAGGGTCAGCAACAACGGGAGCCAAAGAACTGTGCGACGGCTGCACAGCCTTGACCCCTGGAACCGACGCCACGCTCCTAACCAGCCTCACAACAGCCTCTCTGTTTGGTACAAAACCAGGATCCTTCGAACCATAAAGGAAAAGGTCCTCAGTCACCAGCGTGATACGAGGGGATCCTCCCTTTGTAGTGACTTCAACTTCCTTCAGTATCCTTTCCAGCGGCACATCCCGCTTTTTCTGCATCGTAGGAGTGCAGAACTGGCAATTTCTACCGCAGCCTCTGGAGATTTCCACGCAGCCGTGGATCGCTGGATGCCTGATAAGCGGCACTTTGTCACATTCAACGCTGCTCCTGACACGAACGACGCGGGGAACGGGTTCACCGTTCACGGCCTTCTTGAAAACATTTGTGACAGCCGTTTCCCCCTCACCGATGACCACGCAGTCCACACCGTATCTTTCAGCCACTCTCTTCCGTTCCAGCTGCCAAGACCCGAAGCCTCCAACGATCACCTTAGGCCTATATCTTCGGATACTCCTGTGCTTGATCAGCTTTTTGAATTCAATAGCGTTCATCGGCTCTCCACCGCCGACTATTGAAGAATATGTCTTGCTAACGTATGCCATTCCAGTGGGGTCCATGGAAGTTATGCCTACGACCTTCGTGTTCGGCCCAACGAACTCGTCAAGGTTGCTCGGATGAACGACCGCCACTTCTGACTCTTCAAAACCATTCTGCAAGAGCAGAGCTTCAACCTTCCTTAAACCGTAGGGCGCATACTTTGCCCTTCCGTCACCGTCATTCCGTTCGACCGGTGGGTACAATGCTCTCCTCAAAAACCACAAAGGCACTGGTCCCTTGGCAAAACCACCTGCGAAGGCAACAAAGGGATTATCGGCAAAGTCACTCATCTCCGTCGCTGAAGCAGTCAGCACAACCTTCACGCCCGACTTAGCCGGCATCTTCCTTACCCTTTCGCCTTCGCTCTATAATCTGAACGCACAGAATTTCTCAAATGTCTTATTAATAACTATTGTTGGCCAGATCGCAAAGTCCAGATCCTGCTCCCACATGAAAGATAGTTCCCATCAGCCCACAGCGGACTAGAGCAGCTTCTTCTGCTTGAAACCCGAAACAAGACTGGACACTCTGACGCCGACGAGCCTGACTTTCCTGCTAGGTTTAAGATAAGATTGCATCAGTTCCCCAGAGGCTTTCTTCAAATCCTGCAAACGGTCTGTCATGAAAGGCAGGGTCTTGCCATGTGTGTGCGTTTCAAAATTCTCGTAACGCACCCTAACCGTTACCGTCTTAAAGTAAAGCCGCTGGTCCAAAACGTTCCTGCTCACCTCCTCAGAAAGCCCGTACAAAGTATTCAAAACATAGCCGAAGTCGTCGGTATCCTCCGGAAAAGTCACGTCTCGCCCGATGGATTTGACCTCACTTCTTTCCTCAACCTCACTTCTATCAATCCCATGAGCCATAAGGTAAAGCTGAGTGCCCATGACACCGAAAGATTCAGCCAAGACCGCAGGGTCAAAATGAGCTAGGTCTTCAATGGTCTTTATGCCCATCTCTTCGAGTATCTGCCCAGTCTTCCTTCCGACGCCCAGCAACCTCCGAACTGGAAGAGGAGCAAGAAACTTTTCAACAGCCTCCTCCCTGACAATTGTCAGACCGTCGGGCTTCTGGGCTTCGCTGACTATTTTGGCGACGAGCTTGTTTGAGCTTACCCCTATCGAGCAAGTCAGCCCTTCGTTCTCGTAGATTTTCCTCTTTATCTCCCGTGCCAAAGCTCCCGCTTCCGCATAATCTCTCACTCTTGAGGACACATCAAGGAAGGCTTCGTCGATACCCCACTGTTCAAACTTGTCAGCGTATTTCCGCAGAATATCCATTATCTCGTTAGAGACCCTTGCATACAGCTCATAATTGACAGGCAAATAGACCCCCTGTGGACAAAGCTTCCAAGCCCTAGAAATAGGCATACCCGACCTCACTCCGAACTTCCTAGCCTCGTAGTTACTAGTGCTCACAACCCCTCTGCCCTTTCCACCCAGGGGGGCAGCCCCAACAATGACAGGCTTACCCTTGAGCTCCGGATGCTCCCCCTCCTCAACCGCCGAGAAAAAATGGTCCATGTCCAAATGGAATATTATCCTCTTCCTTTCGCTCATGACATTCCTTTTCCAGCCAGAACTGCATCAATTCTACGATAAGCGTCTGCTGATTTGAACCTATCGAAGCATAAGCAGAAACACATTGCCACTCCAGTCGCACTTATTTTCGCTAAATATTCCTCGTTCATAACCCTTTTTATGCCGCTCATGAAGATAGTGAAACCAACGCTTCGGAGGAAACGCGGTGAAGGAAAAGAGCATCAGCGTAGAATCAGCCCAGCAGATAGCGATTGATTTTCTAAAGAAAAGGAAGAACACCCCCAACGTGGAAGTATCCGGAGTCGACCACAACAACGACATCTGGGTAATCCGGGGCACGTGCCCAATAGACCTGGAAGGACACCCATGGGCTGAGAGGTTCGAAGTTATCGTTGACACCAAGGGAAGAATAAAGTCAACAAGCTTCGCCCTACTCTAACAAAAAACCCAAACCTTAAGCCCGCCATAACGCCTAGTTTAAAAGAATTCAAAGGTTATATCTGAAACTGTACAGCAGTTTCTGTGCGGGAGCAGCCAAAATGTTTGAGAAGGTTTTGGTCCTTTTAGACGGTTCAGAACATTCAGAGAGAGCCTTAGAAACTGCAACTCAAATCGCCAAGAAATTTGGCGCAAAGATGACGCTACTCCATGTTTACTCTGTCACTGTGCCAGCTGTGATTGCTCCTGAACCGACTACTCTGACCCCAGCAGGAGTTCCCGTTGTAACCTCCGCAGAAGTCGCGAAGATAGTCGAGGCCGCACGCATGGTTGGTAACAGAATTCTAACAGAGGGTGAGCAGAAAGCCAAGTCTGCAAACGTTAGGGTCGAAACTACTCTCAGGGAAGGAAACACCGTGCAGGAAACCGTCGCACTGGCAAAAGAAGGAGAGTTCGACTTGATAGTTATGGGTGCCAGAGGCATAAGCAGGATAAGAGAGCTTCTCATGGGAAGCGTCAGCGAAGGCGTCATAAAAAACGCACACTGCCCAGTCTTGGTTGTCAAATGAGCCAACTCTCATCTCAGACGCAGAATCTGTCCCCCTCTAATCTCAATCTTCACTAACGCAGCAGCACAGCAAAATATTTCTTCTTAGTCAACCAAAGAGTGAGATTCTGAGCGTGTATTTTGATGCAGAGGAAAGAGATCCTTCGCGAGCAAGTGAAACACATGAGAATCAGGGGAAGACTCACCGTAGACCAGCTCGTTCGACAGTTTCAAAACTCGGGATCCTTCGGGGCAGGAAGAGTTTCAACGGCATGCGACATCTACGAGCGCATGGTTCGGGACGACGATTGCACGGTTTTCTTAGCCCTAGCAGGAGCCATGGTTCCAGCAGGCATGCGCTCGCTGATTGCAGACATGATTCGTGAAAACCTCATCGACGTCCTCGTAACAACGGGAGCAAACATGGTTCACGACGCCTTAGAAGCCATAGGAGGCCACCACTACAAAGGACACTGGTTTGTAGACGATTACATGCTCTACAAAAACCATACCTACCGCATATACGACGTCTTCGTCCCAGAGGAAGACTTCATAAAACTCGACTGTGAGCTCGTGAAAATATACGACCAGATGGCCACAGAATCCAAGGGGAAGCCTCTGTCCTCGAGGGATTTTGCTTGGGAACTGGGCAGAAGACTCAAAGACCCTAATTCGATTCTGCGCGCGGCCTACGAAGCAAAAGCCCCAATTTTTATTCCAGCGGTCCGCGACTCAGAATTCGGTTACATCTACCATCTCCACGCCTCTCGCAGGGCTTTTAAGAACACGCTGGTCGTAGACAGCTTCAAAGACGTGTCGGAAATAATCAGCATCTGTCGAGGCGCTTCCAGAAACGGCATGATAGTCATAGGCGGTGGAGTGCCGAGAAACACCATACAGTCAGCAGCCCTGGCCACAAAGTCAGGCATAGACTACGCCGTCGTGATAACTATGGACCGCCCAGAAACGGGTGGGCTTTCAGGATCGACACTCGAAGAGACCGTCAGCTGGGGGAAGCTGAAGGGTCAAGCAGACAAAGTAATGGTCATCAGCGACGCGATGATCGTCTTCCCAACGATCGTGGCCTCAGTCGTGGAGAGACTCGGCAAAGACTTCAAGCGAGCGCGGAACGTGAAATTCGAAGACCCCATCGTTAAGGAGTGAAATCCGCATGAAGAAGAAACCTTCCAAACACAAATTCTGCGGAAACTGCACCAGCCACAACGCCTACGACTTCCCATGCCAAGTGTTCTGCACCAGACGATACTTGAAGAACCAAGACGCAATAGTGTCAACGCTTTGGTGCTGCGAAGAATGGTACCCCGGCGCCCAAGAATGCCACTGCATCGAAGAGACGCTGAAGAAGCAAAAATAGGAAGCACACGTTGTTTTCATCCTTCCCCATTCCGCACTAAAGTATTTATCCCGAACTTCATTGTTTGATCCCTTTGTGACAAAGCCCGGTGGTGCAGTGGTCAAACATGGCGGCCTCTGGAGCCGCTGACGAGAGTTCGAATCTCTCCCGGGCTACCAACGCTCAAGCGCGAATTTATACGGAGTTTCCCCTTTTTTTATGTTCTTCCACACCCTCCGACATTGGAAGGCCACAATGGAATACCACTACACTAAGGATATTCTACACGTCAGCGCGCGCGCGCTACAAGAAAAGAGAAGAAGTGTATGCTGGGGGAGCAATCTGCCTACTGGGTTCTATCTTACTTGGGATTTTTGCGGGCTACCTAGCAATCAATTATGGTTGGAATATATCCAGTCTCACACTTTCGGTTTTTACGGGTGCTTTGGGTGTGTTCGGCGTTGGGAGTTTATTGAAGCCAGATTCATTCGGAGTAGTCGTATTGAGAATAATGGAAAGTTATGCAAAGAGTCAAGAAGGGTCAAATTCGCATAATGAACAAACACAGAAAAGAACGTCTGATTCAGTTCAAATAATGAGCGCGCGCGCAGACTTCTAGCATCGGCTTTCTCCTTAGCGTTTTGACGGTGACGGAACTTGTGGAGTCATTTTTGAACCTCTAGTTTGTCTTATGGTGTTGTGCAGATTAAAGATTTCTATTAACCCTCTTTCAGCTTGACTAGAGCCTTTTGTTACTTGTTGGTGATGAAACCCAGATTGAGATTTATCTTAGGGAAGCGTATCTTTAACCCTTTCTTCGTAAAATCGAATCTTACGGAATTCACCGCATTGCAGAAAACTTCACACATACACTCGGCAAGAACGTACTCTTTAAGGTCAAAGTGTTTGAAAATTATATTGGCACCGTCTTCAAATCTATCTAAACCGTGATTTTTGGAATTTGAATAAGATGCTATTGTATTTAGTTCTGATAATATAGTTGTCACAGTCTTCTTAATTTCTAAGGAACATTCTGGGTCATGTGCCATATCCAAAACTTTCAGCGTTAATCCACATATTAGCTCTTTTTTCTTAGTGAGCATTAGTCTTTCTTTTTCTGTTATTTCCATAATCTCTGCACTTGTCCTCTGTTGCTATGCTGTTTTAAGATTTCTGTCTTTGTTAGACTCGGGAGCTGTCAAGTCTTCGGTGAAACCTTCTCCATGTCAACTTTCGGTGATGGCTAAGTGCTCGCGCTTCCGTTATACCCTTATGGCTGACAAAAACAACGCTTAAACGCTTGCAATACTAAATAGCTGGGAAGACAAAATGACTGATATGTACTTAGAAGCGAAAACGAAAATAAAAGCTCTTCAAAACCTCGAGAAACATTCAGCAGAAGAGGTAGTCAGCTGGGTGAAGGAGGCGATTGATACTCAATACCCCTCAGATAGGAAAACAGCGTTTGCCATAGTCAGTAAGCAAAATTGGAATAACATCAGGTCTGAAATAATCCGAGTAGCTA
The DNA here is from genome assembly GCA_050012255.1 of Bathyarchaeia archaeon. Classification (GTDB taxonomy): domain Archaea; phylum Thermoproteota; class Bathyarchaeia; order Bathyarchaeales; family Bathycorpusculaceae; genus DASPPK01. The sequence goes on along the minus strand of JBEKHN010000006.1, from coordinate 41,402 downwards.
AAGCGCAAAATTATGAAGAAATCCACAAAATAAGAGAGGCAATGCTGAACACCGACCTTCTCTTTAATACAGACTTGACAAAAAAAGGAATAATAATTGACGGCACTCTCGCCGTTATCTCTAACGAAAGTCCAAATACAGCACTATTTCTGCTACTTCACATGATAAACGCAGAGTCCAAAGACCCAAAATTGGAAACTTATCTCTTGTATCGATACTTAGCTGGAAGACCCAAACTCTCAAACGGCTTCCGAAAAAAATTCTAAGCTTTAATAGGCATTCAACTCGGTATTAAGAACTTGTTTTTCTGTTCTGCACTTTCGACATAATGCCTTCGGCATATTTGGTTTTGCGGAAAAGTTAGCGCGCGCGCTCGTGAATCCACAAAGCGTGTTCTCTCTATGTAGCCAAAGACCCTGTCATCCGTTCCCGGTGACTGCCCCGCCTTGAGATCAGGAGAGAGGATATGAAAATACTGAAGTGGAAACATGATGAGATCCGCGTCATAAAGATGGATAAACGGAAGCCATTGTGAGGGGAAGTCTCCAATAGAGACTGTGTGTCTGTGCGATAGGCTCTCAAATGGCATTTTCTTCTCCATCCTTCGTAGTCGCCGTTACAACAGCATCTTGCTTTTGTTAACCCAGAATGAAATGCCTTTGTTGTCTGAGTACGCAACAAAGTGATATATCCTGCAATCTTCTGCTAGAAATGCAATGCAACCGCAAAAAATATTCGCAGCTTTGAGTTCCGGAACACGAATCGAAATCATCAAAATATTGGCAGTTAAATCAAAGACCGTTAGGGAGGTTCTTGACCAGCTTAACCTACGGGGATTCCAAATTAAGTACAGAGAATCCGTCTACAGGGCTCTCGAGAAACTCGCGGCCGCAGGACTTGTGGAAAAATACTATGACAATAGAGAAAGGGATATACGCTACAGAATTGTGCGAAGCAAAATCGATTTTGATTTTCATAGCGGAGAAATAACCTGAAACGATTCATCTTCAATATTGCTAGGATGTCACGATCCTTTCAAGTTCTTCTGGGAGCAATTTTTCGGCTAAACTGCTAAACCGTCTCGACAAATACTCCGGCCCGTATCTTGGATGCCGAATCCCCCTTTCGGCATCGATAAGTATGCAAGATGACTGTTGAGGACATGTTTGACACCCTCGCAAGTATAATGCATTCTTTTCTGTTTGCGGCCTTGCGAACGAGAAGCACCTATTGAGATACTCAGCTCCACTGCTTTCTCTTACGTATCCCTGCCTCCAAGAATCGCAGATTTCAGTCAGCGGACAGATGAAACAGAAGGCACCCCGATGCTTGCACGGTATCGTCCCTATTGCCCACACGTATTCATCTAATTCGATAGGCAGAATGCCTAGCCTTTCTGCTAACAAGTCCATTCCGCGCTGACAGACATCCGTTAGATCTGTCCTAGCAAGCTTCCCCTGTGCTAGTGTTGGATTGACAAAGGTTATCTTGACTAAGCCTGTATTGAGCATCACCCTGACAACGGCCGAGTCTACTGGGGCTTTCAACTCTTTGATCTGCTCCCTCGTCACACCTCTCAAAACGCCGAATCCCCGGCGATTTTCCGTCATTACTGACAATAGAAGTAAAACCGTCTTGGGTCCCAACGCGAAATTCATGCCAAGTTGCTTTTTGACCCTGTTTCTTCCTTTACCACTAAGTAAACCTTGTATTATTGCAAGAGCCGACGGATTATCTTCATTTATCATCAAGGATCTAGCGATATGATGGAATAGGTTACCGGAATCGCCCTCGCAGGCATTTCGAATGAAGTTTATGCTGGCCGTCCAACTAGGGACTATCACTTTTCTGAAATCTGTTCTGAACAACCCACTCAACGGGACTAGAAGACTCTCCATAACTCTTTTTGACTGCTCTGCATTCATCTGTCGAAGCTTAACCCAGAACTGATCGTTCGGCCGAAAAAGAAACCGATATCTTCGATACAAATCCATCAGATTCAGAAAAAGAGTTTCAGAAGTTCCTATGTTGCCATAGTTTAAGACCGAGCTTATGAAAAGAAAATTGGCCAGATCATTCCCAAATTCCTGTTTCATCTTCTCTTTACGTTCATCGGGAGGGGAAAGCGAGAATCTGTTAAGAAAAGCGTCAGCGCCGCTCAGGAAACTTTCTGCCGAGGCCAATCGTTGAGGAATATCGTGGTCAACGAATCCTGCAACGGCCACACGGTGGTCTTGGCTCTTCATCGCAAAATCGTTGTCGATGAAATCTGTGAGGAACACGGTCATGATATTATCGATGACCTTGAGGGTGCCGAAAAATGTTTGTTGCATGCTCGGGCAACATGATGATTGATTCGTCAATGGACCGCTCGGAATTTAAAAGCTAAGAGTTTGAGCGAAATCACAGACCCTGTTGAGTGGACATTTCGAGCACAGAGGTTTTCTTGGCAGACATACAAGCGAAGCAAGATCTATCATCGCCCAGTTAAACTCCCTCGCCTTTCCAGCGGGAAGCAGACTATTCGGAATATTCCTGAATAGCAGTTTCCTTCTTGCTTCCCTTTTCGAGTCAAGACCGAACACTCTACCAATTACCCTGCAGACGTTCGAGTCGACCACTGCAACGTTTTTCCCATAGGCAAATGCCAGCATGGCGTCAGCAATGTAATCTCCAATCGATGGAATGGAAAGAAGTTGCTCACGATCAGATGGGATCCCAGATTTGAACCTTTCAGCGATGTCTTCTGCCATTTGTTTAACTCGACCGGCCCTCCAACGTAGCCCCAACTTGCCGAAATATCGCTCAATCCGCTCAACCGGTGCCTTTTTCAACGCATTTATGGTTGGAAAATCTCGAAGAAAATTCAGATAAACAGGGACAACCTGACCCGCTCTTGTACGCTGAAGCATTATTTCAGCTATCAGGATTTGATAAGGATCTTTCTTGTTCCTCCACGGAAAACACCGGCCGTTCTTCTGGTACCACTCCAAAAGCAACGCTGCAAAGGCAGATTTGGCCTTGACCGAAGCTTCCATCGGTGTCCTACCGATTCATATATGAGAAGGCACCAAATATAAAAGAAGAATTGAGCAGTTGTATCATCATGGAGAGAAGGCCCAAATCAATCGAACTCTTCGCGGGTGCTGGGGGGCTAGCTCTAGGTCTCGAAGCGGCAGGGTTCTCGACAACAGCCTTGGTGGAAATCGACAAATATTGCTGCCAGACGTTGCGACGTAATGCCCCCAAATACTTTCCAGATGCAAAGGTCTTTCGAAGAGACATCACGAAACTAGACGTGTCGAAAGTTCTGAAATCTATACGATTGGAAAAAGAACAGATAGATCTAATCGCGGGAGGCCCTCCATGTCAATCCTTTACTATAGCAAAGATCCCTAAAGGAGGCAGGTCAGTTGACGACCCCCGCGATAACTTGTTCCTTCACTTCCGTCGATTCGTAAGAGAGATTCGCCCAAGAGCTTTCCTCATGGAAAATGTGCCCGGACTGCTGAACAAAGCGGGTGGCGAGGTCTTTCAAAGAGTGCTGGATGCTTTCAGCTCACTTGACTACAAAGTGAATCCCCAAATACTAAATTCGGCCAACTATGGTGTTCCCCAAATAAGAAAGCGGTTGTTTCTTCTTGGTTCGAGAGATGGGCTCCTTCTGAGGTTCCCTGAACCAACGTATTCTCCAGTGCATAATCTTCTCGGACTCCCGCTGTATGTCACAATCAGACAGGCATTCTCGAAGCTGACGCCAGACATGCCGAATCAGGACATGCCAAGACATACCGAAAAGAAAAAGAAGAAACTGGCAAGTTTAGCTCCGGGCTCTGCTTGGAAGAACTGGAGGTTTAGAGACGACTTGGACAAACCGTCGAGATGCATAACCGGACATTGTCGAGATGACTGGACGCATCCTTCGGAACCAAGAACGGGAACAGTTAGAGAGGTCGCAACGCTTCAGAGTTTTCCAACCGACTACGTTTTCTGCGGACCCATAATGGCCCTGAACTATGTCAAATTCCAGTTCCAGTACAGGCAAGTCGGTAATGCAGTTCCTGTGCTTCTTGCCAAAGCAATTGGGGACAGCATTCTCAAGCAGGTAGGCTCCGCTGAGATTGAGATGAAGCAGACTCAATAAATCTCTCAACCCCGTCTTGAAAAGCAGCTGCCTTTTCCTTGATAATCTTCGAAAATTCGCTGATTCTATGCAGGCTTTCATCAGAAAATGTCTGTGCATTGAGATCTGAAAAGCACTCGTATGGAAATGTCACGGTCTGTGTTGGACCACCTGTCATGCCTGTACCGCCAGCTTGAAGGGTCCAGTTGGAGTTCATGACTATAGAATCAAGGGTCGTCATTTTCCAACCCACAAAACGTCTCTGCGGAGAATCCTCAACTTCCCTAATTATGTAGAGACCATTACAGTCCAAAGGAAGACATATCCGCATCAGCATGAGTATTCTCCCCGCGTCAATTCCAAGAAGCTTGACCCTATTTGCCTCAAAAGGAAATTTTTCCTTTATCTCCAACGGCAGGATCTTTCCTTCATATGAAACAAAAAAGCCATCGACATCATAGGGATCGGCAACAGGCTTTTTCATCAGTTCTTTAACGAATGAATTAAAGAAGACTTGATTCAACACGAGCGATTCGAGGACGTGGAGATCGAGAACTTGGTACCTGTCTATGACGCGAGCATCCCATGCAGCCCTGCGGCCTGCTCTTCCTCTTCCTGGCCAGATCGCAAAGAGTTGCTGAGCGTCTATTTGGCTAAGATTCTCGTTTCGATATCTGTACAATGTCCATTCTAGATCCCCGAGGTTCCCAGTATTGGAGTTGCCAATCGCAAAGCAGTGGAAAACACCGAATCCGGACCGAACCATAGAACCGCAAAGACCATGAAAACCTCTATTCAAAATCAAGGAATCAACGGCAGATTGAAGTGCTTCTTTTGTCTCAATTTTCTCATGAACAAAAAAACACATTCTCTTGTTTGCGGTTGAACCCTTCGGAGACATAACCCAGCAACCATTAAAGTACTTTCTTTCGACATTGCCACCGCACTCATGTACCCATTTTTGAAAATCAGCTTGAGCGACAAGCCCCATGGCCTTGTTACTTCCCATAATGTTTTGCAGGTAGCTGACGGCAACGGTGCGCTCCATTCTGTCCGATCTCCTAAACTCGCTAAAGCAGTGCGGGCACTACTCTAATAAGACTTTAACAGCCAACGCTCCTCGTGCACCCCTCTGTCTTTTCGCGCGCTTAAAACTTTGTCTTCACCTTTGTAAAGGCACTTAGTTGATCTATTAGCTGTTCAGTTTTGGTCAGATTGGGTTCAGTGAGCCTGTTGTTATAGTTGTCATATCCAACATAGACTACTGATGGTTTTATGTCCTTGATCCATTGAACAAACGTTTCCAGATCAAAGTCCATTATCGGCTCTATACAGACAAGCTTGTGATCGAATTGAATGTCTGCCATGCTTCTGTACCTCTCAAAGGGCAAAGGGGCCTTGGAGACTGCGTATTCTCTATTGGATTCCAGTGTGGCTCCAAGAACTATGTTTTCAGGAAACAAACCAAGGAATTCCTTATATTTTCCTGGGTTCTTAGTCAAGAATAGGAATGTACTGTCAGGGTTTTGTCTGACAGTATCCAATACTTTCGTTATCCATTCTGAGGGCACCCATTCTCCAAATAGGTCACCCATGTCAGAGACAAAAACAAACTGATTGTAGAATCTCTTTCTCAGTTCCTTCTCAACAAGTTTGGGTGTGAAACCATCTTTATACTTCTCCGAGTTCTTCAGCCTAGTGCCCACCAGTCTTCTTGCCCAGCAATAGGAACACGAATGCAGACACCCGACTACCGGATTCCACGTCTTGGATATGATATTGAACATTCTGTGCGCATTCTGAAAAGCCAACAAAGACCCGTCCTTATCAGAAAAGTGGAGTTGCAATACTGTCACGCCCGTCTTAATCTGACTCTCAATGCGAATGGTCAATGCGCAAATCTAATAACTCTTCCTTTTCCTACCTTTGTGTGAGGCAAATTGCCAAAATTCCCTTTCACAAAGCAACAAAAGAAGGCCGTCAACAATCTATCCGGCAATCTGCAGGTCATTGCATGTGCAGGATCAGGAAAAACCGAAGTTGTTTCAAGTAGAATCGCCGAACTAGTAAAAAAAGGCGAAAAACCAGCGTCAATCGTTGCATTCACTTTCACTGAAAAGGCAGCTGAAGAACTGAAAGCGCGTATAAGATCCATTCTTGATAGAGAATGTCCGAGTAAGGCTGATCTAGGGGACATGTACGTTGGGACAATACATAGCTTCTGTTTTGAGATGCTCAAAGAGCTCGAGCCCCATTACAGAGGCTACGATGTACTTGACGAACCAAAAAGAGTGGCCTTTCTCGCAATGCCACGTCGCTACAACTATTCCAACCTTCCTCAACTGGAAGATGGCGGCAAGTTTCACACCATTCTCGAATTCTCAAACAGCTATGACATTCTGCGAATGGAAAACGTCAACCCCAGTGACCTCTCAAACAAGGATTTCCGGAGATGTTGTAATGAATATGATGCATTCTTGGACAGAGATAGATTTCTCGATTTCACTTCGATGATATATCGTCTTGTGGATCTACTTGAGAAAAGCAAAGACGCTAGAAAGAGGCTTCATGAAAAGGTACAGCACCTCATAGTGGATGAATATCAAGACGTGGACCCTCTTCAGGAGAAGTTGATAAAACTGATCTCCAAAGGGGGCAGGAGTCTTTGCGTGGTCGGCGACGACGATCAATGCGTATACAACTGGCGCGGATCCACTGTTGATAACATCATCAACTTCCCGAAGAACTATCATAATGTGATCACGGTACCTATTCCCCATAATTTCAGGAGCACATCTCAGATCATCGATTGCGCAAAGAATTTCATTAGACATAACAAACGAAGGCTTCGCAAAGAAATGAAACCCAGCAAGAAGCAGGCCAACAAGCCTCAAAACGATGACCTGTTCTACACCCATTTTGACACCGAAGATGACGAGTTTTCATTCATAGTCGACAGAATCGGAGCACTTTCTGGAACTGATTTTTGCGATAAGAAGGGCACACCGTTTTCCCTATCATATGGTGACTTTGCGATCCTGACCCGAAAACGAGACGAAGCCGCCAAGATAGTCAGACGCTTAGATGAGGAAGGCATCGACTGCGTCCTCGACATAGGCGAAGAAGTGTTCAATAGACCTGAGGTCGTACTGAGTCTGAAGTGCTTGGCATATCTGTTCAACCTGTCCTTTGAAGACAACACAGTGACCAGCAGAGAGTTAATGACAGAATATACCACCGTCTTTCCAAAACGTGAATATCCTAAGTCTGACGCACGACGCTTTGTCAGAATTCTCGGGAGAATGAAGAAAGCTGTTCGCAAGATCATGGCTACAGGCAAACGAGGCTATCTTGCATATGGCCTGCAACCATATTTCCATGAGATAATCCAAGCTTTTGGGGCTGACAGATTCGAATTTCGCGATGTCTACAACTACAACCTAGCGATCCTGAGCCGCGCAATAGCAGACTATGAATCTGTGTGGATAAGACTGCGCGCTTCAGAAGTCAAATACTTCTTCGGGTTTGTCGAAGGTTACGGCAAGCACAGCTACGCAGACACCAGCCACAATGATCCTGCACTCATAAACGCGGTCAAAGTCCTAACAATACACCGGGCAAAAGGCCTTGAATTTCCTGTGGTCTTCATTCCAAGCTTTGTCAAGGAAAGACACAGAGCGTTCGGGGGAACCCTGATCGATGAGAAACTATATGACGTAGCTAAGTATGAGGGCGACATAGAAGATGAGAGAAGAGTCTATTACACTGCGATAACGAGGTCCATGAAATACCTTTTCATAACGGGCTCAGCAAAACGAAAAAAGAAAGATGGAACCCCATACAAGCGCCCGGCGGCTTTCGAACCGCATCCTTTCATGGGCGAACTCGCACATTGCGCCAATTTCTCTCACAACGCGGTCATAACAAGGAAACGCTCAGGATATCCTGCAAGAAAAATCAGCGGTAGCATATTCCCCACTTCCTTCAGCGACATTAACTGCTACAGAAGATGTGGCTACGACTATCTACTCAGAAACATTTATGGATATCAAGCAGGCGTCCCGCCAGCATTCGGATATGGAACGAGACTCCACAACATACTTAACATCATCTACAAAGACTTCATTACCAGTAAGAAAATCCCTGATGAGCCGAGCATAGACGGGCTTTTTGACAAATACTTCTTCTTAAGATATGCAACGACCAAGATTACCGACAACCTGAAAAAAGCTGGAAAGAGAGTAATCAAGAACTATGTGATGGTAAACAAGACAGACTTCACAAAGGTGCTTGAAACCGAAAAAAGATTCGAGCTCGTCCTTGGCGAAGCTCTGATAACAGGGCAAATCGACCTTCTGAAAAAACTCGATGAGAAAGGAAATGTGAAGGAGGTCGAAATCATAGATTTCAAAACCGAGAAAGAAACTGACGATCTGTACAAGAAGGACTATGAATTGCAGCTGAGGCTCTATGCCATTGCTTGTCTCAGATCACTAGGCCTGAACCCTAAGCGCGCATGCATTCACCATCTAGACCGAAAGCACAAGCGTCAGAAAGAATACGTAAAGATTGCTCCTCTTCATCTTGAGAAAGCCACAAAAGAAGCAAGTCATGCAATCTCACGTATAATCGATCGCGCCTTTACTCCCAAGCCCTCAAGGAATTGCGTTTACTGTGACTGGCAAAAGATATGCTCACGGAAATAGCGCGCATGCCCGTTCCGAAAATGGTTAAAAATGGTCTTAATTCGTCTTTTCGATCGATCGTCTTTTGTGATTTGGGGACAATTTTAGGCCTCGCGTCAGCTTTCGGCCTTCTTGGAGTGTCCGCCTTTCTCGAACTGTGGGGGGTTAAGCTGAAGGTCCCAGTGTAAGGCTCCGCGATGCGCGCGCGCTTCAGTTTGACTAGAACCAGTTTTGGGGCACAAGGTTGAAATAGCCAACGTATATTAGATTATGCATCTCTCGGGGTGAAGGATGAATAGGCTCGGCTGGCTTCCACCGAGAATGGCTGAAATCTATCCATCACATCACTTTCCCGCTCTCTTATTGCTTGCCCCCCTCAATTCGTAGTGTCAGGACATCCTATTAAAGTTTTCCGAAATCTTCCGATTTTATATTGACTCAATCAAACTGCAAATTCAGAAACAAACTCTTTTCGTGGCTCTTTTCGCATTTGCCCATTACTATGCGCCTCTTTTCTTTGGTTATATTGTTGGACGTGTTCAACATGATTTCCACAATATTTCGAGAAAGACCAGAAGTAGGTCACTTCTTTCGTATGGAAAAATGATGGGAATTTCGAAATAGTGACATCCCTCTGGTAGTTTTCGAAGAGTTACATTGTTTTAATTGAACACTCAGCAACATTCACCAAAATGATGGTAAATATACATAGCCTCTCTTTGCCTTGTGTTCAACAAGAGTTATTCAAGCCTTCAAATAAGACCTAAAGGACACCTCATTTTCGAAGTCATGCTAGTGCTTACCGTACTGCATCCTCTTTCAGCTTGACTAGAGCCTTTTCTATTGTATGGCTTAGGCTTTTCTCTTCTTCTAAAAAAGAATTCCTCTAAGGCTTGCAAAAGCAATGACAACTGTAAAAGTCATAATTATTATTGAAGTCAAAATGGATGCTACATAGTTCTTTCGTTGCAAGTCTCTATCTAGGAAATGTTCTTGCTCTTCGACTGATATTGAACGACAGCCTTTAAGAAAATGGTTACATTTAGGATTTTCAGAAACCTCTTTCCAGCTATTGAAGTGCTTATCTATTCTTCGACAAATAAAAGTCAAAGGCATTCCCTTGAGAAGTTGGCTAAGTTGGTCTCCCCTTAAATCAGGTCTTTTGCGAACCCAGAAATTGAATACGTCTTCAACGTATGCACAATCTTTACAAGTTGGGGTATTTTTTCTTTCGAAAAACTTAGGCATATTCTATTCACCTCAAAAAGGTTCCATTGCTATGCAGATTTAAGATTTCTGTCTTTTTTTTGTTTCTGTCCTAGAATGATTAAACTAATTCACGTTTTGCGGCAAATCTTCTCTGTAAAAATGGTTTTTATTCTTCTTTTGTCTATTGGAGCTTGATTTGAGCTTGTTTGACGGGTAATCTTGACCGCGTTGAAAGATGGCAAATCACGGGGTTCCATCAAAGCTCGATGGAAGTAGAGTTCTCCCATAAGCTGTTGAAGCTACATCTAGTCCGTCTGGGACGTCAAAGCGCAGAGGAGGACTAAAAACAGATATATGCCTCAAAACTGTCCCTAAACCCGAAAATAGGAATTATGACCATTTTAGACCAATTTCGGGACAAGGCAGCGCGCTAATCCGACAATAGACAAGAAAGTGTAAAAAAGGGGTGATTACGGAACGCGAGAATGGCAGGTACACATTTTGTTCAGTATCAGTACTCCGATCAGCGTGAAAAGGAACCATCCGACACCGTTGTATATGGGAGCATTGAAGTAGCTCACCGGTGAGTAAACGGTCGTCGGATACCACACCCACAGCCCCCAATAGTACGCGGCGGGTTCCAGGACCAGGTCGATGCTTGAAGTGATTAGGGCTCCTAGAAATCGATTTTTAACGACATCTGACAGCTGAGATCCGAGATAAACCACGACCAACCAGGATAGGATGATGGCCACGGGCAACCGGCCGACCCACAGGTGATACTCGTAGTATGCGTAGTTGTTCGTCAGCATCATGACAGCGTTTTCCTCAGCGATCATCAACACAGCCACGGTCGCCAACGCGATGAGCAGCCGGCGCGGATTGTACCTGCGCATTCCGTGGACCAGGGCCGCGGCGAACAGCCCTGCTGACACTATTTCGAAAAGGGTTTGTTCAAACATTTTCTCACCCCGAAATAAAAAGGAGGGATTTAGTTGTGTGATTTTACGCTTCAATGGGAGGATTAGAGTTTTATAGTCAGGTCGTCAGCGTGTTTCTCGAGCCATTCTTCCAGTGCCTTTTTAGTTATTTTGTGTTTAATGTGTGTGATTATTCTCTGCTGCTTGTTCTCTACTGCAAGGCAATAGTTGCTGAGTTTCCTTGCTAAGTCTGGTTCGAGATACAGATTGAGTCGTTCAGTTGCTTGGCTGGCTGTTTTCTTTTTACCCAACGTACCACCCCACTTCGTACAAAGAGAAAGGAGGGTTATTACGTATTTAAGCATTCATTCGGAGAGAACGGAGAACGGTTAGCCTGTGTTTTTAAGCTTTGCGCATAAGCCCTCAGTGAGAATCCTTCCAGTTCAGGAGGGACTTTCCTGTGTCTGGTCTTCGATGTGTTCATGATGTAGTTCCAGAGAGGATGGTCCTTGAGGTACTGTTCTTCCGCGGAATCCCACTTGTCCAAGTCCTTTTCAGGGCTTATGATGAGGGATTGTATGTGTTTCTTGACTTCAGAGTAGGATAAAGTGCTGTCTATTTCGTAGGGATCAATTTCATGTTTCTTACAGAGCTTCAACAGATGTTTCATTTGAAGGTTGTTGATTTTGTTCACCCCGAGATAGAAAAAAGGGAGGAATATACTGGTTGTCTAGGCGGGTCCGGTCTTTAACGAGAATCTGGGCATCGGCTTCATTGAGTTTTGAGTCATCATTTTCTCTATGAACTCGCGGATCTCTTTTTCTCGTGCTTTCTCCTTTTCCCTGCGGTCGTGCTCGATGTAACGCTGTGTCTTTTCGTCGTACACCGACTCAACTGCCACTATAAAAGATATTTTGGTACGGTGATTGCTCGTCATGTAGAGTTTCTCTTCAATTTCAAAGCTCCAGTGGTCTGTCTTATCTTGCTTCATAAAACTGATCCTTGACGGAGAGAACCTAAGCATGTACTTGCCAGTATCAACATATTGGAATCTGTGGCCACCAATATCTATTCGAACATGGTCGTGTCGTAGGTCTGTCACGGCATCCATAGCTACTTCATATGCGAATTTCTGTAATAGAGTTGTGAACTGGTCAAAGCCATATTCACTTCTTATTGTTGGCATGTGTTTCACCCCGATAGAAAAAGTGGGAAGGGTTAGACTTCGAAGGGAAGGGCTACATCGTACATTCCTAGGCGTTCGTATATTCTGTTGAATTCGCAGATCATGTTAGGGTCACTGAAATTCCAGTTTCTCACCATGCGGAGTAATCGTCTGGCCAGCCTTATCTGTTTTCCACAGATCCTGTAAGCCCATTTTGCCCTGTCAAGAATGAACTGCACCGTTGTGTTTTCCATGCTGTCTAGGCTGCCGTGCTCTCTGTAGTACTGAAGCTGCTCCCAGTACGATGGTATCACGTAGTTCCGCTCCTTGGGACAGCTGCGATATCGTCTTTCCAGGTACTCGCTGTTTTCAAGACCCACATACCAGAATGAATGGTTTCCACAGTACCGCTCCACGTCCAGCTGGAGCTCCATTTTCCAGAGCCAGCAGCCCGGCAGATGCTCGATAAACTTCACTTCATGTCGAAGTTCAATGATGGCTTCCATCAAATCATCGTGCACTGCATAGACCCATTTGCGCATCCTGACACGATCCAAGAGGTACTGAAGATTCTGTGACGTCTTCGATGGCTGGGTTACATTCGATTCCCTTTGCGGATGAACTCGGTCACGCAGAACGTGAGGCCTCTGTATCACTTCCAAGAGATGCTCAACCATTCCAACATTACACCCCAGAATAGAAAAAAGAGGGATTTACGTCTGCTTCTTTTTCGCTTTTACAAACTGTGCAAGAGAGAATGCCGGCGGTGTTTCAGGCATGATTGCTACTTGTTGTGGTCCAAGTGGTTGTTCCTTTCTTGTCTTTGCCAATTCTGCCAGTGAGAACTTGAATGGCGGTGTTGGTTTCCAATAAAACATAGAGATGTCCGGAGGATCCCACTGATTGCCGTAGTCCCAGAGCTTGCTTCCCGGACCACAAAAAGGCGGGGCGACCATCAGCGTGTCCGCACACACTATGCTGTATGGATGATTGCTGAACATTGCCATGTTTACAAGGCATGCACGATAAAGTGAGAGGTCTATTTCAATTCCGAACAACACCATAGGTGCCTTGGGCTCCAGTACAGTTGCTTCAATCAGAAATCGGCCTGTACCAACCGCAGGTTCTAGCACGGTTTGAGGCTTTATAGTGTACTTTTCCCATACTGGTTCAACATCTACAATGCGTCTGTGGTGCTGATGTTCCGTGAGAAGACCTCTTGACAGCTTAGACAGGGCATGTTCATAAGCCAATGCTTCAACACTCAGCCAAGCCTCGGTCCTCTCATCGGGCCTTCCGAAAGCATTCTGTTTTATTTGCCCAATGTTTAGTGTCTTTATCATAAAATCTACTATCTGCTTAGGTGTCAGCATTTGTCCCAGCCTGTTACTTCTGCCTGCCAATTCCTCTTCGATGAAGATTTCGCCGGGGTAGTCCCACGGTTTGGCTTTGGCTTCCTTAACATACTGTTCTATCAGGTTTGTTGGAACCTGTCCCTTGAGTTGCTGGAGACCGTGATAGCTTGGTTTACTTATCGGTCCCGCCCATTTTGCGTCTGGGAGACTGTATTTCCAAGGGTTCGACATTAACCCTAGATAGTCGGCTAGGAGCTCTATTGTTATGTTCCAGCATTCTTTCCTGAAATGATGTATTTTCATTTCAACTTCGTCCATAAGTTCAAGCAGTGCTCTCTTAGGTCCCTTTGCAGCAGGTATTGGCCGCATTTCCTTCAGTGAAAAGTGTGGTTTTGTGTCGTCTTCTGGAAATAACTGTTTCATTTTACACCCCAAACAGAAAAAAGAGAATTTAAGATTGTTTGCTCAGATTGCCGATGCGACCTCATATTTGTTGCCGCAGCCTTCACAGGTCACAACGTAGTTTGCGTCAGGTTCTACGGTTCTGCTCTCGCCACAGTGAGGACACTGGACCTCGCAAGCATCGTCAAGACTCAGCGGCACTTCAACAGTCGGGACCTCATTGGATTTCTTGGCCGTGAGTTTCGGTTGGAGCTCAAGCATTTGCCCTCTGCCTTCGCCTAAGCCCACACCATGCTGGCCAAAGTGTTCCTGACACATATTAGCCCAAGGTCCCGCTTCAGTCCTGCCATCATATTTCGCTGGTCTGTCTACGCCGTCCATTTTGCAGAAGTCACAATTCGGAATCCTTGCGACTTTTACTGATGTAGCTCCCATAGGGACACCCCAAACAGAAAAAAAGGGATTAAGCGTTCTGCTTGCTTTTAATGAAACTCCGGAGCGGAAACAGCATCTGTTCAATCTCCTCGACAACTCTCTTGGCATCAGTCATCCAACCTGGAATGTTGTCTAAGACTCTTTTGCCGAACTCGTTTTTCTGAAAGAATGCTTTGAGATCCTCAACAGTCGGGTACTCGGTCACCCAGCCCTGCTTGCTGTAGTGTGCTATGCTTCCGCATTCTAGGTGCAGGAAATCGTAGAAGTAGTCGGAGAGTATGCATTCCCCAACAACTGGCATGCGTAACATGCTGCCTATCGGAACGTAAGCTGGTTTTTTTCCGTTGTAGAGTGTTCCGTGCTCCATTATTCTCTTCAGATTTGCGAGAATAGGTTTCGTGTTCCAAACGGTGTTTCCGTCAAATAATATGTGTGCCTTCAAATCCTGTTCTTCAATTATCCTCTGGATCTCTAAGCGAGCCTTAGGCTCGGGAAGAGACTGTAAATCGGCAATAGCTTTTAATGCTGTTTCGGCCTTTTCCACGTCAGCCTTTTTTCCTATGATCCGGATTCGTGCGTGATCTCGAAATGACGCTGGACCGCCGAGCAATGTTTTCTCCAATGTTTCACCCCAAGGAGAAAAAGGAGAGGGAGCTTCAACGTATGCGGTGTTGTCGACGTGCTTCTTCTTTTTCTTTGGCTTTTAGGTAGCTTCGGAAGGGGTAGAGCATGCGTTCGATGTCTTCCACCACTCTTTGTGCGTCTGCTTTCCAGTCCGGGACATAGTCGGACACCTGCTTGCCGTGCTCGTTCTTCATGAAGAATCGTTTCAGATCGGCTAAGGTTGGGTAGATGCCTATCCAGCCGGCGCGACTGTAATGCGGGTTGCTGCCGCAGCACATGGTTAAGAACTGATAGAAGTACTCGGAAAGTATCGGCTTGAAATCTTGCGGCACGGATGGTAAGCAAATGTTTGGGTTCACACGCATCCACTTGACCTGTTTGTTCCCGTAGAGCTGGCCTCTTGCGATTATGCGCTTGAGATTGTTTGTGATTCTTTTTCTGCCCCACACCACCTGTCCTCTGAACAGAATAGATGCGTACAGAGTGTTGTCGTCGATGGCGTCCTGGAGACTCAGTCTTGCTTGCACCACGTTCAGCGTCTCAAGGCGATTCAGCATAGGGCTCAGAATCTTCTTTGCCTTCGCTATCTGCTTAGAGTTTCCGCTGATGCTGATATCTCTGGATAATGTCAACTGCTTTATGATGACACCCCAAACAGAAAAAAGAGGGAAGTTTTAGGCTTTTATTGCTTCTTCTTTTTCGACGTCGGCACGGTCAGCAGGGCTTGAATCGGAGGCAGAGTCTCGAGTGTCTTCACCGGGCGAATAGGCACAGGTGTAGGCGCCGGTATGTCGTGCAAGCAACGGTGCTCTACCTTCTTGTTGCTGATCCTCAGCAACCACTCAAACTGTCCTTCCGTGAAAAAAGGCACCAAAAAAGCGTAGTAGAGTGTGAAACCACCGTTCGAGTATGTGGTTATCGCTATCTCATCGCGTTTGGCTGCGTCTTCGGCTTCCTTCCATACCTTAGGATCGTTGCGAGGGTCAGCTACGGGCAGCTCGTACTCTTCAGTTATCAAGAACCCTTCGATGACTGTTGACGGAATCCAGTAGGCGGCTCCGGGCTCCTTGGCTTCTGAGGCGTCCTCTTTGACCTCGATCCGCTCCGTGGGCGGGTACGGTGCTACCTCGTCTCCGATGCTGCCGTCAGGGTTCAAGAGGTAGAATCGAATCTTCTTCTTTTCCACTTGTTCGGCTTTCTCGTTGAGAACAATGCTTTTGTAGTGTTGAAGGATGCACATTCCTTCTGAGATCGGTATCTGCTCTCCTTTGGCGTCTTTCAAAGTGGTTTCAACCGTCAATGATTCGCCTGTGCCTGCGCGGACCCACTGGCACTGGTCCACAATCCGAACATTGTTCACAGGCTTGTCATCTATCTGCATGACCAATTCGGGTTCTTTGACCATCAGGGCGTTGCCGACTTTCTGCTTGTACACTCTTACGTCTGCGTTTCCTATTTTCAGCCATATCGTTGATGTGGGCAATATTACACCCCGACAGAAAAAAAGGGAAAGAGATTATGGTAGGTCTAAGAACCTGTTAACCTATATGTCTGTGAAGCCCTCTGCTTTCGCCTTCTCGCGGAAGACTTCTTCCTTGCTTTTTCCCTTCAACATACCGCAGTTACCTTGAGGATAACTCATATTCCAGATTTGCTGCATACGATCAGCTCTCTTGACTCCACCAACAAGTCTTACGAAGCTATCGTTTTCTGCTTGCTCGTCCCTGAATTTCTTGGTGTGTTTTCCTCGCATTGCCATTGTAACACCCCAAATAGGAAAAAAGAAGGGATTTAGGCTATGAATATCGGGAACCGAAACACTTTGTTTTCTGTGATTTGATAGTACTTCACGAGAACTTGAATGTTGACTTTGACGGCTGTATAGGGCTCGCCTACTTGCTCATCACTGTAAGGCTTCGGCACCCTTGGCGCATCTGAAAACATGTCTTTGAAACGCCGCAGTTCCCACCCGTTGAACCCGCTGCCGGCGCATCCTCTAAACTGGCCGTTCTGCTCGAGTACAAGGCTGCCGAAGAAATGGCTGCGGGCTCTTTCGCCAGCTGTAAAACCGACTACATTGCAGCGTTCAAATCTCCAGTTTTTTACCTTGAGCCAGTTGAAAGATCTGTCGCCCTCTTCGTACGGGCTTTCGAGTTGTTTCACGATTAAGCCTTCACGGTCTTGCTTGACCGCTTCTTCCCATGCTTCTGGAAGGTTGCTGTCATACGGCACGTACTCTACAACGTCGCCATCTGTATTCACCGTCAAGAGCGTGTATAACCTGTCCTTGCGTTTATAGTAGGGCTCCCGTTCAACATTGGATCCGCCAGCTTCTAAAAGGTCGAAAACCTCAAATTTGACGGGAAACTGCTCTCGAAGATATGGGTCAGGATACTGGGTACTGCAGCGGCGTTGGCAGGGCGTGAACATTTCTTCCCCAGTTTTAGGGCTTATGAAGACTACTTCGCCATCGAGCTTCCACCTGCCAGGAATTGCTTTCAGCGGCTTTACAATGTCGGGTAGCCTTATAGTGTAGATGATTCCGTTGCGGTTCTGCAGAATTATTGTTCCGTCTTCGTTGATGACAAGAACTCTCGTGCCGTCCCATCTGAGGGCTATTCAGGTAGCTTTCCTCTCGGAGACGAACTTTCTTGCCATTAGCTTTCGAAGTGCTTCCGCTATGGCTTTCCTGTATGCTGCAGTCACCTTTTCTCCGTCAAGTCCGTTGTTTTCAAGTATTCCATTGACTACAAGTTCTTGGCACAGCATTGGCTTTACATACATCTGCATCAACCCTTCAGCGGGATGACGTCTACGAGAAAACGTTTTGCTCCTTCTTCTATCAATTCTTTGGCAAACTCAAGTTTCGCCTTTTCCTCGGCTTGTTTCTTGTTCTTTGCATCAATTTCGTAGCCTGCGGTGAAAATCACTTGATACTTCAACGTGAACACCCCAGAACAGAAAAAAGAGGGCTATTTGGTTACATCTCGTATGTTCAGCAATTTCTCTGGTTTTTCAACCCAGCCTGTAATCAGGCCCTTCTTGCCATCTCCGCTTGTGCAGGGAACAAGCTCTTGACCATCGCACAGTAGGCAATGGCACCCGATGGCATTCAGTTTCCCGACCAATCGGGAAACAGTTTTTCCATCAGCTTCCCTAGCACACTGTGGAATTGGTGGTCTACCGACAGCCAGAGCTTCGGGTCGTCATACAGCTGTTGTGGGCTTATTATTCCCATTTCATTTCACCCCAGAAAGCATTGTAGCGTCTACGCTAACCCTGCCCCTTTTCCTTACCGTGCAAATCACTTCGCATGGCTGCCTGCGTTTGCCTACTCAAATTGAGGGCTTGCAAGACAATGAATTTGGGGGTGGCTCTTACAAGCATGCGGCAAAACGTAAAGAGGCTTCTGTTTTGTGTTTCAACAGGCTATCCCTCTTTTGTCACTGGCTTCCCCGCCAATCACCTCTAAAAGAGAGCCCTACCATCACCTTAAAACATTAGCTTTAAGGTCGGTTGGTGTCCTAGTCGGTTACCTGTCCAGTGTTCTACATTGGGGTGGTGCCTGTTTCCCATACAGGCGGCGGTCATAACACTAGACAGACCTTTAGGGCGAACAGCATAGACGCAAGTCTTTGACGTGGGTTTATCTCCAGCCGTCATAACCCCAACGTCCTCTATCTAATCAGAAGCCATTAACAAGTAACGGGTTAATTAGGTGACGCATACGAGGTTATGGCTGGGAACTAGGCTTTTAGAGAACCCACATTATTGCAAGCTCTTTAGTCTGTCTGAATGGATATTTGCTCGTGGAGGTAGCCTTTCTATGCCGTCAGGTGATTACTCACTCTGACTCTAGCAAGTAGAAAAAAGGGGAAAAGGGGTTTGCCAAGAAACAGAGCTTACGCCTTTTTCTTGGTCTGCTCTACCGCCTTCTGCGCCCATTCGGACAGGCTGAAACGTGGGACAACGGGGTGTCCTAACTCCTTCAGAGAGTCGGGAATAGCCACGCTGTCACAGTATTTGATAATGCTGGCTAGAGGTGTCATCTTCTCGTTGAACGGCTTGCGGGCATCCTTCAGAGTCGTCCGTGCATCTTTGAGAGCTTCACGTTTGGCAACGACTACCTTAGCGATTTCCTGTGAAGGTGTCTTGATGAGCTTCTCCACGTTCTCACCAATAGCCTTCGAAATCTCACGTGCCGCCTTAGATTCGGTTGCGGTCTTCTCGTTCATGTCCTTCTGAGTCAGCCTGCGAGCTGTCAGATAGCCCCATCGTTCAGAAACGAGGTTCACAAAACCCTCTAGCAGTTCTAGCCTGTCCTCTGCGGGAACAGTAACGGCTTCCGTTTGAGCTTGGCGTGGTTTTGGCATAACATATTCTCCTTTTTGTGTAGAGTCTAACCTCTACGGCGTTAGTTCCGTTCAGATTTCAGAAAGAGCTTAAACTCCCCGTTGCCCAAACCAGAAAAAAGGGTGTTTTCTAGGTGTGGATGGCTACGAATAGCCACCCAAAACCCACGATTGTTTATGACGGATAGGATACCTTCAACTTCCTCAGCGTCGTGAATTGTGGTTATGACGAAAGAAGCCTTATAGTCCTTCATAGTGACATGCAGAGGAAAATCATAGCCTTCCCTGTGCGAATCGTTCAGGTGTCGACTCAAGTCAGCTTTAAGGTCTGGACAGGATTCATTGTGCACTAGGTATCCGCAACGTCTACATTTGGCTATATACAACATAGAGAAGCCCCTAGATTACTGTGGACAACGGCTTAGAGAAGCGTCTGTCTGAATTAGAATCAAATTTTATAGGCTTTATTCTGCTTCAACGGTCTTTCGACAAAATCAGCGAATTAGGAAACGCCTATTTGAAAAACAGCCTAAATCTTAACTGTTTTTCGCTTATGCGTCTATTTTAGACGTGAAACCACATTTTAGCGGTTTTATTTGGTTTCTCTGTCAAGAGGTAAGACCGTTAAACGCCCTCTCCATAAAGAGGTTTTCTCCGACAGTCTAGGCAACTTTTAACCTTATGCTAGGGCTGGAATCCGCCGACAATGCACAAGTTTCGCCTAAAATGCGCGTAAGTTGTTTGACTGCAAACGCCTATTTTGTGGCTATTTTTGTGTTCTCGGAATAACCTAACCGTTTAAGGGTTAATAGAGTCGGAAATTGCCCGCACAGCTTAAACGCCTTTTAGGTAAAAACGCTTTATGTCTTTTAAAGCGTTTTAGACGGCTTTTGTCTAGGTAAGGCTTATTTTGTCGCCCGCCAATGTTGTACGTTGTTGCTTTAAGCACAACGTACGAAAACAGAACGTACTATTGAGCTTAATAAATATAATGCTACAATTCCATCAAACAATGGAGACAAACTACGTAGTTTGTTCGCTATTAGTATTGGCTAATGGAAACAATGGGCGCGCCGAGAAAAAAACAAAAAAACCATAAGGAACCAGCTAAGGAACCACAGAAACCCGCCAGAAATACCGGGGGGAGCCCTAGTCTTCTACATCACTCTGTCGCAACCCACTGGCAAGGGCCGAAGATCCCCGACAGGCTGGAACCACTCTGAAGCCGAGCATGGTGCCGAGTTGGAACCGTGATTTTCCGTACAGTGGCTTTTAACCACGGTTTCCGATATGGACCAGCCCTCGGTTTTCTAATCGGTTTTCTCACGGTCCAGTAACGGTCCGTCTCACGGTCCCATAACGGTCCGTCTCTTCGGTCCGATACGGCTCCGTTGCTCGGCTACCCTAATGGACAGACCAACGGAACTCCTCGGTTACTTTCTACGGGCTGCCCTTCTTCCAGCTCGAGGCTTTGGTCTCCGATCACCCTTCTTTTCCAGGTAGCGCGCGCGCTCAAATAAGCGTGGGCCATCATCGTGTCACAGCAGTGAGTGGGTCATAAATCAATACTCTAAAATAAGAAGAGTTATTACATTATCACATTAACAAAAAGGAAGGAAGATTGAAACCCAGAATCAAGAATGCACGTAAGTAATTCTATTGAAAGCGAAAGGGGTGTTGCTACGTTCCGACCAAGATACATTAATGGTATACGCGGATGGACGTTTTCAGAAGAAGAGATCAGAAAAGCTGAAAACACCGACAGAATGCTTATGCTTGATTTCGAGTGGGGAATCAAGTGCAGCCTGAATTGTGGCTATTGCTTTAGAAGAGAAGACGTGCGCGACCGAGGCCTGCCCAAGATCAGTCTACCGCAGGCAACGAAGATCATCGAGCAGGCAAAAGCACTTGGCTGTAAGTCCATTCACTTTGTGGGTCAAGGCGAGCCTTTTGAAGATCGGCAGTTCCTGAAAGTTCTCAGGTATGTTCACAGATTAGGAATGATTCCTCTGGTTTTCACAGCAGGGCATGTAATAGGAGACGATAGACTCTCAAATCAAATTTACGGTATGAGTGGCAGCGACTTGGCTAGCCTCTTGGGCGACCTGGATGTCTCGGTCATAGTCAAGGTTAACAGTCTGAAAGGCGAACTTCAAAACCGCATCGTCGGCTTGCCCAAGTTCTTCTTCAAAGGAAAACGGATAGTCATCAGCCAGAAGGAAGGAGAGCGATATGACTTTACACGGTTTAGCAAGCTCTGCATTGAAAGGCTTATAGAGGTCGGACTAAACAGGAGCAACCCTACCAGATTGGGAGCGGACATTCTTGTCTTGGGAGGAAAATACAGAAACTACGAGGAGATTCTCAGGATGTATGCTCATTTCAGAAGGCTCAATATATATCCGCTCGTAGTCACCTTCATACCCTGTGGAAAGACAAAATGGGATGAACAACGCGAAGTCTATGACGTTTGTAGAAAAGAGAAAATAGACCTCTGGAAAAGGATTTATTGGTGGAATATGAACCCAAGAAACAAAATCAAATTTGAAGGAGTCTCAGCTTTTGCAGGCGGACATGTCTGCAGACAGCGAAACTTTGCACTGTACGCTAATGTCAGAGGAGAAGTCTATCCATGTCCTGGTGGATTGTTCGAAGAAAGGATAGGTTCTCTTGTTGGTGCGGAGAAAAAGACTCTCAAAGAACTTTGGGAAAGCGCTCGCGCCCGCAGGATCAGGAGAAATGGAAAGGATCGACGATACAACGGATTGATTTGCAGACCTAGGACCCAGCTTCGTTCCTTGCCACCTGAGCTAGGGGATGAAGTTGAAAACTATGTCAAATCCTTGATCGCGTATCATGCGGAGAAAAAGCAATGATTTTCAGGATATACCAGTGGTTGTCCGCTATACTTTCTGAAGAGCATTGACGAATTCAGGCAAGTTTCTTCTTGTCACTTTATGGGCGAGTTTCAGATACTCTTCGAAGACCCTCTGATAGTTGTCTATGGCAGCAGATCTACCACCAGATTTCGTATATATGAGTATATTCTTCTCTTTTGCATCGCTAGGTATATCAGGCACAACACAGAACTTATTTGTAGAGAAATCCTCATACCCAAAACCTGGATCATAGTTCACAAACAGAAAATTGTTCTCCCCGACAAGAAAATCTTGTAGTTCCACAGGGCTTACTCTTGGGTCATCTCTGAAAAGGACATAGACATCTATTCCTGAGTTGATGTTGGTTTCCAGTGTCGCTCGTAGGATGTCCAGAAGTCTCGCGTCTTCATTTAACTTCTTTTGCTCGGCAACAAATATCCTCCTTATTCTCCCTCTCTTTGCTTTACGGGCCACCTCAGCGGGCTGTGTTTTCTTTCCAAGGGATTTTCTATTCAGTATGAACAAGAGTTCGTACATCTCGCTTTGGAGACCTCTTATGTCGCTCATGTTTGTCGCACAAACATCTACGCCGTTGTCCAAAGTCTCTTGAATAATAGTCAAGAGTTTCTGGAAGTTTTTCATGGATTCAGTCGGCTTATAATTCATCAAATCCTCTGGTTTCTTGAAAATCCTCGTGCGTTGCTCCATTCTCCTAAACTCAGTGGCGAAGGAGTTGATTGTCGATTTTCGCGATGTTACCTTCGCCAAGTATCTGTGCTCGCCGTGTGGGCCTACCTCATCTCTTTGAAGTACTTCAATGGCTTTCTTGGAATCAAATATCACGAAATCCCTTACAGTTATCTTCTGGGTCAGTTCCATTAGACGTACCTCTATGCCATATTCGGCCTGAAGCTGCATATTGATGCGTATTCGATCATCGAGCATTTGTTGTTCAGTCAGAGGAAATATCCTGACCAGCCTGAATTTTGTTCTTCTGTTTTTTGCCTCTTCGACCTTTTCTCTCTGTGCCTTCCTATATTCATACCATTCTAGACTGTCGTACCAACTACTCAGATCATAAAATGTAGTCGCCCAAATACTTGACGTGCAAGTCTCTGTGTATCTGGTCAGCAGTTCGATTGCGCAATCGACAGAAAGTTCACATTCTTCATTTTCAACAAAGGACTCCATTTGCTGGGCAACTCTTCGTGTGTCAGTCATTTGTTCCATTAGTATGTCGGCCAATTCGGGTTCCAATTTTTCCATTTGTATATGAATACCGTGAATTGCGTGAAGTGCAGTCTGACTCACTTCTTTCATTGTTTTGTCTAGACTTTCTCTGACTATCTTAACATAGCTTGACAGACCAGCAACTGCAATCGCTGTGCTCGTGGAAAAGCCTATAAAACCACCCATAAGTGCTTCATCGTGGTTCCCTCCCAAGAATTCTACGACGGTCCACGCAACCGAACCTACATACCCGATCGCAGTTACAATTGAGATCGGGGTCTGAATCTGTCTGAAGAATGACAATGCGCTCTTAAGGCTTCTCCACCGATTTGACAGCCACTTTCGCAAACATAGCGCCCTCCCTGCTGATTCAGTTGAAAATACCTCCTGATATCTTTTTCCTGCTCATCTAAGGTATCACCTCATGACCAACGCTTAGCGCGCATGCGTGTTCCTAAAATGGTCAAAAATGGTTTTAATTCCGCTCTCGCATTTCGGGAAGAGTTGCTTGTCATAAAAGGCATGGACATGCACGATACCTGAAAGTGTCCCAAACCCCACAAGAAGAATAAAAACCATTTTTAGCCAATTTCGGAACAAGCATGCGCGCTACCAGTTCAAATCAATATTATCACGACAAGGATTACCGTGGAAATTATCAACGGGATCGCGGATATCTTGCAAAGAACTCTTTTGAACCGAGTATCGTTTCGCTCCATTAGGCTTAATGTGCTGGCTACGATTGTCGTAATGAGAAAAACTATCACTGAAACAAAAAGAAAAGACTGCGCGTTGCTCAAAGCTTTTTGGATCTTTAGAAATGGTAACAAACTTCCAATGATTGCCATCATTGTGCTTGAGACTCCCAGAAAGGCCGAGGCCACGGTATCATAATGAGGTTTTTGATCATCATTGTCCAATTTGCGTTCACCATCTTTTGAGAGGACCGTCGTCTTTCTTTCCATGATTGGGAGGTGTCCGATACTCCGAGTTGCTTTTTCCTTCTAGGCGGGGAATTTTCTGACCGATGCTTGATAATAACTTCGTAATGACTTCAAGGTGCGCGAAATCTCGCATGAACGTTTCGACATTAAATACTCTCCCACTTCGTAAACTGAACTCTCTCTTGTATACGCGTACAAACTCATCTCGTTCGGAGACATCGATACCGCATGTTTTCGCAATCTCTTCCACTTGACTCTCGTCTATCTGCTCGCCTCTGAAGAAAAAGCCATCTTTTATAACTCTGCCAAGTCCTTCCCTGAGATGGATTTCGTGATCTCGACAAAAGTCTTCGAAATGCTGTTTCTGATTTGCGCGTTTAGGCTCAAGAACAAGAAACTGCCCGCCGAACATGCAAGCTATGATTCTCTTATCTATTTCTATTGGTATTGCGAAATTACTGAAACCTCCTCTACATCGGTACAGTAGGGAACGGCGATTGTTGACGACAAATTTGCAAGCTTCGTCGTCCGAACGTTGACATTCATAAAAGCCGTTCGGAAAGCGGGCAAGAAAAGCGCAGCTTCCACTGAGGAGTCGACGGGATGTATAATCACTTCCTCGTGTAATAATCGAACCGTCAAGTCTCGTAAAGGCTACATTATATCCCAAAATCTTCGTTTCATCATCCTCTATTTGCTTGAGCGTGTCGATATCGACATAATCATCAAGTTCGAGCTTTGGTTCCGCCAAGACTGCTCTCCTCTACTTGGGCTTCCTTCTTAAGCAAACTACGCTTTACGTCGGTTTAAACCATTCGTGCGCAGGCGCGCGCGCCCTATTTGCGCCAGCCAAACTGAACTCTATGTGCTTGTACTGGTGGATTAAGAAAAAGGTTCTGTAAACTCTTTGTTTGGTTGTTCTCCCTGTAAACTCTCGTTTGGCGACTAGGTTCTGTTAACCCTTAGGGTCTTATGGGTTTTGCTGAGAGGTCTATTAACCAGAGGGGCTTTTCTTGGATGATGAGGTATTTTTGGTAATTCACAAACGGTGTTCCTCCCTTTAGTGTCATGTGCGGTCTTATGAAGTTGCAGCGACTCGGAACGACTTCGGGGAATAGCAAGATCAATGATGAATAATCAACAAACTGACGCGGTTGGAAAAGCGTGCTTCCGTAAGTCAGTAAACGTTAATCTCTAACGCTGCCTACTAGTTAATGGTGCTGAGAACGTCAGAATTTGGGTTGGACCAACCTTTCAATGTCTTTATTAGTCATGCTAGTGAAGACATGAATATTGTAGATATATTCGCGAAAGTTCTATCTTGGAATAACGTGAATCCACTTGTTGCCGAATATTTTCAGGAACCAGGTACGCTTCTATGGAAAGAAAAGGTCAAGAGGCTCATAAACCAATGCCATTTTTTCGTCGTTTTGTACACATACAATGCACAGAATAAGGTGAAGGTTCATCAAGAGATAGGAAGTGCAGGAATAAAGGATATGCAAATAATAGTCCTTCTGGAAGAAAGTATAGACCGAATGGCCCTGCCAGGATATCTTGAAGGTCTAGAGGTCATTGAAAACTTCAGGACAAGCTATCCGTCTGACGGGTTCAACAACCTAACCCATATCTTGTTAAACCGTTGGTATTCAAATCGTCCAGCCTGGCTACGAAGAGAAGTGAGACAATTCTATGGTTGCAATGAAGCGTTCGAGAAAATCATGTTCAAGTTTGATGATGTGTCTGCTGCTTGGAATAGGTATCGATATGATTCAACTGCAGGTACATGGGTGTTGATTCCATAGGCAAAAAACCGTTTGCATAGATTTTTGTTTGGCTCGTAGATTATTTTTCTATCGCCAATCGCCATGACAGATAAGGGTTCTGTAAAGTCTTCGGTGAAAACGAGCCCATACGAGCGCGCGCTAGTAGGTAGCTTTAAGTTCCCCAGCCAAAATATCCCCGTAGAACAGTTCCCAGGCGATCCTTGCGCTAAATTTGTCATCCCCGAATTTCCTACCTTGATAGCATGGATTGTAGTTATTATGGTGCCATCGTCAGTAGCGTTGTTTGCCTCCAAGAAAATTAGGCCGAAGGTAAATTGAAAGATGGATCACGAGTGGGCGCACGCTAGCCTTTTCTTTGAGATTAGGGTCTATTAACTTAGATTAACGGCACCATCATGCTCAGCAAAAAACGGATAGAGATCTAGGCCTGCAAGCCGCAAAAATGATAAGAGCTGCTGCTCTCTTCATTCGGAATGTAACCGGCCTATGAAAAGACATAGCCTTTCTACACTCAAAAGGCAGAGAGGTATTTACTCACAAACACCTCATAAGGTCCATGATTACGCACTCGCGCGCGCGAAGCGGCAGACGTGGCGCAGATATCGCTAAATCCGTTATCGAGAAGAAAACAGCAAGCTGACATCATTCCAGTTTGGAAGCTTCCAAACCCTCCCTTTTTCTGTCGGGGTGTATACAACCATTCAACGCAATCGAGAACACACTACTTTTTCACCGGGACGGTAGGCCGTTTTCTGTAAAACATGCTACTCCTGCATGTGCGGCCGCCTCTCCACATCCTCCCAGCAAGCAAGCTGGGGTGAAACCTTCAAGGCAAGAAAGACAATTCTTTTCTGACTTTTTGCATTCCTCCATTGCGTCCTTTGCGTACCAGAGGATTCGCAGCAAGTTCTACGGCAGTGAATGGATGGCATTACGAAGTGGATAATTCTTCAGTAACCATTCCGCAGTTTTCTCAGCGTTGGACTTGATGTTGGCAGATATTTCGGTTGGCCACTTGATCGTTGTGGCGCTGTGTATCTGCGATGTTATCGCACTGGCCCAGCCAAATAGAGCTAGGTCTTGCTCAGAGAACTCTTGGAGCCAGTCGTGAATCCTGTTTCTGATGCCACTCACCCTATACAAGAGGTTGTAAGAAGAGTCCTGTAGGATCCCGTGTTCATGGAGATACTTGATTTTCTCTTTGAACCCCCACTTCTGAACCTTGCGAAAAGCCTTGACGTCGACTTTGTCCGCACATTTTTCCTCTGCATCCTCACCAAGCGAGATATAAACTACGTCGCTTTTGAAGACGCCTTTGTGAATCATCACCATTTGCGTGACGAGTGATTCAACGTTTCTCCAATTAGCGAGTGGTTTGAAAACGAAACGCTTTATGGAGGGTTCAATCAACGCCAAGTATTTTTGGTAACAGTCTTTGCATAGGTTCAATTCTGCGAATTTCCTCAGTCTTTCAATATCCATTTTGACTGGTACACCTTCCTCGGTTCTTTCAATTATACTAGTGGATTGTTATGAACTGTGTCAGCCGTCCGTGCCGCACCGAAATGTAATCCTTTTGCGGGCTCAGCACTCAACTGTCTATTCCGGGTTCCTCGTTGTCTGAAAAGAGATAGTCACATTGGACATTGTTCCAGGCGGCACCCAAACTCTCGTAGCCAATCTAGTCAGCGAAATAAGCTCAGCGTAAGGAGCTAAACTGCCATTCACATACACGTTCGTGCTGTTTCTTATTACGTAATCGAAAGCGAAGCGGTCGTATTCTATGGCAGGGATGATGAGAGTGTCATTAGAACCGTTTGTGATTAGGATAGTATGTGTCTCTGTCCATGTGCCATTTCCCAGGTTAGCGAAGGTTAGATTGTAGTACTCTATTTTCACGTTGTCGCTTTGGCCTATTTCTTGCCAATAGGTCAAGGTGACTGAGACCGAGGAACTTCCTGAAAAGTTGCCGAAGGAGAAAACCAGCCCAGTAACCTTGCTTCCGAGCCCTGTTGTCTTGCTAAGAATCGTCTGGTACGTGACATTATCCGGAGCAGTTACATAAATTTTCTTCCAATCCTCTCCTGCATCTGGAAGTGATGGGAAATACTGTCCTATTGAAAAGCTTGCGTTGCTTGGGTTGTTGATATAAACTGATGAGAAAAGCCTAGTTGTCGGAAGTGAAATATTGTACGTTGTGCTCAGGAGGGCATGGTATTGGTACACCGCCGATACGTTATTGCCTGGGCCTCGGGTTGCGCTTATGAACATGTCTATAAAGTGCCCTTTGTCTATGCTCATTATTGGGGAGAACGTCTCTGACCCAGTCACCATACTAGGTGTGAAGACTCGAAATCGAAGGTCTAAGGGGACCACTGAAGCACTTGCGGCCACTACCAATAGCGAAATTGAAATGGCGCCGATGAATGCCTGCTTCTTGAAAAGTGGAGCCATCTTCTCCCTGAAAGACTGTTTAAGAGACAACTTCAGGACGTAGACAAAAAGGAAGAATGCGCCAGATAGAAACATGCCCCAAGAGAGAAGCGTTAACGCCATGAAAGAAGACCAACTGCTGGAAATCAGATCTGTAATATAGAATGGATATAGGAATATGGCGCATATTCCAATGATTAGGACAACCACCACGAAAATCGAAAAAGGCGCGATCAACATCAACAGAATCTTCTTTGCTCCTTCAATGAAACTTTCCCTGCGTTCGCCATATATCTCATAAAACAAAGCACAAGCCGCTACAGCACAGAAAAGAGCTGCTGCCCAGAAGCTACCATTCTCTCCCAAGAAGGGGTACCAGTAATTTGCTAATGTAATGGGAGGAAGGAAGATGAGAAATTCAAAAAGAAAACCTATCCCTAAAGCTATCAATATGCGTTCAAGCTCCGGGAAGCTTTTCATTCGGTCATGGCCAAAGAACACATTCATCATTACGTATCCACCTAAGAAAGTCAGAAATACGGGCCAAATCTGCGGGTTAACAATTACCTGCCAGATATCCGTTATATCCAGTTTGAGGCTCCCCCTTAGGTAATCTGGCTCTTCTCGAAAATAACACTTGCTATTTATAGCACACTAAGATTGAATCCTTTAGCGGGCTCAGCACTCAAGAACGTTGCGTCATCAGTGTTGAAAATGCCGCACTATCGGGGTTATAAGACGACGCATCAAACCTTTTAGTCTGTCTGACCTTCTGATGATTCTCGCAATGGGGGGACTAGTCAGGTAATAGAAGCGGACGAAGACCCTACCACCCGTGCTCCGTATGAGTTTCTCGTCTCGCCACTTCCTGAGAACTATTACCTGCTTTGCCATTGGAGTGCCGTAAGCTGCAGTAGCAATGAAACAACCACGAGCTGCCCTCTCTCGATCAAACTGGGCTTTTAGGTCTGGGTTCAGGTCTCCGTATAAATAAGGAGTACGGCAATAAGGACACGCGACCATTGTGCTGTAATAGGAGTATTGCGGACGATAGGCATCAGGCACTGAAAGGTCATGTACATCTGGCCCAGGACACCGACGGGCATTAAAATCCTCGAGGCGTATACCGTCAAATGGACAAACACCATAGTCCGAAAATCTTCCACAATAGGCGCACTCTGGCATATTTAGCCCCCTCCTCGAACTACCATCTCAGTTAGACGGACGATTCTGGTTAGAAAAATCATAAACAACCAGATTGAAACTGTGGCAGTCTCGAGTACCAAGAACAGAAAGGACGTAGCAATTATGGGGTTTGAGGACATTGGTTCAACGAGAAATATTATAACTACTGAAAAGAAGACCACAAGTCCCATTGAAATAGCGATAGGCTTAAGCAAGTTTCTGCACTGAGTAACTGCCAGTGGCAAGGCAAACTTGATTTTGCCGATTCGCTCTTCCAGAAGCCAGCTTAACAGAATACCGTAGACAGCGAGGAAAGTGGCAACTAGGGTAGTGAACACTTGCGCAAGAGTATTGGCTAACACCAAGTGCATCTCCGAGGTTGCATGTATGAAACTGGTAAGCAAGCCTCCAACAACTAACGCTTGTAGGACCATTATATATCCTATCGCAAACCATCCTCTTCTTGTCTTTGGTTCTGTAATAAGCAGAGATACAAGCTTTTCAATCCTAAGCTTCTCTTTTTGCTTTCCGTCAAGTGGTTCGGCCAACATTTTCGCCTTCTCGGAGGTAATGTTAGGGGCAAGAGGCCGTGGTTGAGTGAATTGCACTCTCGACTCTATTTACAAGCTTTTGAAGAGTACTGATAGAGAGAGCCCGCGACCCACGCGGCTTCATCCCTCACGCAAAATTGAACCGTATACTTGGCTGGGCCTCCTGCGGGGCAGAATTTTCATGGTCGCTGAGGTTTTCGTAGAGTATCTCCAGCAGATTAAGGCGGACTAATTTGCCTGAGGACGGATCTCTAAAGTATGTGGTGTCGCAACTGGGACAACGTCCTTTAGTTCCATGACGAAATGGAATTAGAACGTTGCATTTTGGACAGGTCACTAATGGTCCAACCCTCTCGCAGATGCCACGTATCTCGGGAAGTGGTCCCCTGAAAAGGCGTAAGACCCTTTTTCCGGACTCGAAAAGTATGGCTCCACCCGCACCCTCGAAGCTTTCACACCGCATCCGCTGATCCTCCTCTGGCCCGCATCCTATGTGCCATATCTTGTCAAGTTGGTATATGGGCGGCTTCATGTGCGTGAAATTCAGTTTCGTCATGAAATCCAGATATCTCTCCACCTTCTCCTCATCGAGCCCTGTTATTTGGGCTAAAGCTGGAATCACGATATCTTTTCCCTCACAGTATGTCCCAAAAACGCATTTAACGAACTCCTTAAACTCATCAGGCTGAATGTCTGGCGGGAACTCAGTCTTCTCAAGCATCCCCTCAATCTCTTTCAGAGACTTGTAATACGCTGGTCTTGCCCCTAGTTGCATAACCTTCACGGACACCCCTAACGGCGCTGGATTGTCAGGCGTTCCCAGCTTCTCGTTCACCCAGGTCTCGCACCTACGCAGTTCCTCGAGATCGGGGCAGAATATGGTGACACCTCCACCGGGAAAGACCTGTACGGTGGCTTTTGGAGCATCCGGCACACAAATCTCTATCAAGCTCCCGCGTTCGCCTTCGAGTAGTTTTCTCCCTCCAAGGTTGAGGGCTCTATCCCATATTTCCCCAGGTGTTAAGTCGGCTCTAAAGACTGCCATTAAACCCATATTGTCACCACAAAAAGGGTACCCTATCCTCTGCTTAAACGTATTCCGATTATCTGACAAGGAGATGATGTTGAATGCGTGAAGAACCCGTAAAAATCAGCGCATGGCTTCCCAAGACCCTTAAGGAACTCATGGACAGATACGTCGCCCGGGACGCACACCTCAATGTTTCTGACTTGATACGCGACGCTATACGAGAAAAGATCCAACACGATGCCCCAGATCTATACAGGCAGCTCTTCCAGACCGAACCACCGGAGGCCCAGCCTTGACCATGGATGAAAAAACTCAGAAACCAGAAGACGACGAAGTCTTGGATCTTTTGGTTGCCGACGTCAGAAAGCGAGGGAGAGCAATGCAACAATTTCCAATAGATATCGTGGAACGAGCTATGCCTATTCTTATTGGCTCTACGATTCAGACGACAGGATTTTCCGTCAAAAGTTGAAGAAAAGCTGAGGAGTAGACTTCCGAAGTGGGCAAAACCCTTGTCAAAAACTATGAGTTTGAAATGGAGAAAGACGGGCAGCTTGCAAGCGTCAAGGTCGAAGTCTGTCTTCAAAAAGTCAGAGGCGGCTACGAATTCTCTGCTCAAGGAAAAAGCGTAAAGGTAAACAGTGTTGAGCCAGAGGATTTAGACGCGAAGGCTGTTGCGGGACAGCTGGGTCTTGGCGGCCAAGAAGCTGAATCGTTTATTCACAAGTTGGCCCTGCTGCATCGGCTCAGTCCTGAAAAGAAGCTGAGCGTACCGGAGATTACATGTTCAAGCCTTTCCGACGGTCGGAAGGGCGTTGCGATAGATCTGGGCGACCTGTTTCTCTTCGTTGAAAAGGAGAAGTCATGGCGTCTCCAACTTGTTGACACTCAAGAAAACCGTATGCTCACAGCGGGTTTTCATGTTGGCAGCCTTGAAGAGTTGAAAAGAGAGCCCCAGTTGAAGGGAGCTTTGAAGCTGCGGTTTAAAGAGCAGCTGATTCCTCTTATCGTTGCCAGAATTGTTGAAGTGATCCAGGCTGAGCCTGAAGAAATGTGGCAAATAGAAAGGTCGGAGAAAGAAGAGCAGGAACAGGTGAACATCCCTGTTGAGCTGCCTACAAGCGCGGAAGTAAGCGACGTTTTTGCCTATCAAGGTGACAGAAAATTCAACAGTCGAATCCAGATCAAAAGCTTCGGTTTTCCTCAGAGCAGGTTCCTCGAGCTGGAGTTTTCTTGCAACCGAAGCCGCGAAGACCTGTGTGCTGTGTGCAATTTCGAAGGCTATGAGATGAATCTGAAAGAAAACTTTGACGCTTCAGCCTTCGCCACGTATTTTGACAGCGATAATCCCAAGGATGCCTGGAAAATACTAAAGCAGAATGGAACGGTAAAGGGCTGCGACAAGGTTTCAGTCAGGGGAGAAAGGGAAACTGCAATAACGCAAGCAATAGTCTCGGACAGACGTGGAAGCGAGGCTAAGGCATGGTTTGTATACGACCAGGAAAAATGTGATCTTCGCACATCTCCGAACTGGATATATAGTCAGGGATGGCTTTGCCGGGGAAAAACTGGACGAATAGGAGTCTTAGTCACAGAGTTTCAAGCGGAAAGCGAGGTTATGATGCCTAAGGCAGAAACCGTTGAAGCCTCCAAAGAGTATCTGCGTTCAATCACGACTGAAGACGAAGCTACAGTCCTGAAGGTTGCTAGGGCCTTACACAAAAAATCCAACTTGAAAGGATTAGAAGCCACACGCGGATTTGTCTCAGACTTGCTCTTCATAGGGGCTCCTATCTGGACTAAAACTCCAGAAGGCCCTCAAATAATAGGCATGACAAGCCTGGAGGTAGGAGAAACAACAACAGCGAAAAGCCAGCGAGAAAGAGAGGTCGTTGATTGGCTGAAAGCAGGCAAATATGAGAGTGGAAGAAAAACATCTGCGGGCTTGGCTGCTGGCGCGGAAAAGATTGAGGGAATAGGCTGGGTTATGCGGAAAGGACTCCTGCCCTCAGCTGATCTCTCATTCATCATTCTGGACAACATGTTCCCGCACGCGCTCGACGAGCATATTGAAAGTAGACGTAACGGAATCATAGAGCTTTCAACGATCAAGTCATGCGAACTCTGGGGACGGACCAGGCTTAAACTGTTGAGCAATCCTGCTCTGCCCTTTGATCAGCACCTTCACAAGTGCGTAGCCCTCAAAGTCTACGATTCCAAATTCATAGCTCGCTTCACTTTTGTAACCTTCACCTACGGAGAGAAACCTGACGTCCGATACGATCCGAAGATTGAAGAATTGTTCGAGCAAGACCAAGCAGTCCTCAACGCAGCGTGGAACGTGCTGAGATGGAACCTCAGCCAAGAGATCACCTACACTGTTCCATTGGAACTGTGGCCTAAAATAATGGAGTACAGCAAACAGCTGGAGCTCACCTTTGGAAACGAGGAGATCCCGCTTTTCCTCAGGGCAAACCCGCACAAGGTAGCGACGTTAGCGTATTGTTTCGCACTCTTTGAGGGAACCGAGCCCACCGAGAGACATGTTAAGCAAGCCGATCAATGGCTGACCGAGTGCGGCGTCGACATGGAAATGGACGAGTTCACGGAAGATTGGAAAAAAGAACACACACTTTCTGATCAAGAGTACTTTGATCTCAAGCTGATGATTGGGGCCCAGACGGCTGAAGATATGGAAGAACACGGCGGAGAAATCAGAGACACGGAGCTCTTCAAGTTTTTCGAGCACATAGCGAGACATGGACAGGCGCAAATGGAAGAAATCGCCGCATCAATGAATGTTTCTGACAAGACTGTAAAGAGACGAGCTAAAGAGATGAAAGGGTTGGGTCTGATACAGAGTTCCATCAAGGGTTACTATTTCACGCCAAAGGGCGTCCGATTCTATAAACGATGGTTAAAAGACATTAGGAATGGTGACCTCAATGACCCTAAAGACCTCACTTTTAAGGGTCACAAGCCTTTTCGCGGCGAAAAAATGCCTGAGACCTCTAAACCTGAGGTCATCGGGGTCATCGGGGTCACCATAGACAGCAACACAATGTCAGCAGTGAAAGATTGGTGCCGGGCAAACCGCACTGAACGCAGCGAAATCAGTCTTATTGCCCTCACAGCCTTCATCCAGAAAACTTGGCCAGACATTCCGCCCAACCACATCCTAGAACTTGTTTTCAAACAAGAAATCCTGATGCCGAGCCCCAAGCCCGGCTTGGCGGTGGTCGTATGAGCCAAAGCCATCACCTCGGCAGCGCTGCTCTAACTTGGTGGCAAACACTGTATTCCTCCACTCCATCTGAGCCAAAATCTATCCCCGTTGTCGAAAAGAAGGCTGCTGAGGTGGAGGGAGGTCGAATCTCCACCTCAACGGGCTCCGTTGACGTAACCCCTAAACCCGGGGACATGAGGGACATCAGGAACACGGAAAAGCCGGCGTTAGAGGATGTCCCAAAATCGGTTAGGGTTCCACCCGGCCTCGACGAGTTTATGCAGCCGGTCCGCGAGGGCAATGAATGGATGCTCCAATGCGTCAAATGCCACAATCAAGGCAAAAAGATGTTCACGTCGACCATGCACGACATGATAATGCATTGCCAAGCCTGGCATGGACTGCCTTCTTCATTGAAAGGGGAATCTTAAGCCATGTCCATCGCAGAACAGGCCAGCCCCAGGCACGTCGTGCATGCGCGCAGCCTTAAACCCGGCCCCATTGTCTACGTGCGTTACCGGGACCACGTCCTCTATCATCGGAGCGATCCACTAAGCCTGGCGCCAGCTTTTCGAGAGACAATGGGCTGGCTCGTCTACGATTGCGCTGACTACATTATTGTATGCTGGGATAGAGACGCTGGTCCGCCTACTCTACGCGGTGGAGATCCAAAAGCCTCTGGACTGGTGATTCTCCGCACGGATATCCAGGAGATGAAGCGTCTTGAATAGGCCCTGGGGGTCGCTCGATGGCTATTCATTCTGTTTGAGCCAGAGATCAACGGCTTCCGTAACGGCTAAGCCCAGGGCTCCTTTCTTCCCAACAAACTTTTCGGCTGCTTTCATCCTAAGCCTTTTCTCTAATTCCTTGGGTATGTTGGCGTTGATTCTTCCCATGGTGATTCACTTACACTTATGTACTGTAGTACCTAAACGTTTAAATGCTTTGCTGAGAGTGAGAGTACTTGAGTACAAGAGTACTCAGGAAGGACGAATAACAAACATGATTCAAAACTGGATTCAAAAACGCCGACTGATCAAGCAGTTCGCAAAAGCTGGCATCAGTAACAACGCCATCGAGGAGATCCTCCACTTCTACGGAGTGAACTCCAAGTGACACAACTGGAAACGTTTGAGATCACTCACAGTCCCAGAGGACGCCGGCTACACAAGCCGCTGGTCCTCACGTTGCCGAAACCGGAAACTCCCAGAGAACAAAGCCTCATCAACTACGTCATCGGCGCCCTAAGCTGGAAGATGCCTGCCCTAGTCGAGTTCACTCTCATAAATCAGAGCTGCAGGAAGCTGGCCCAACACCTACTACGCCACAACACCGGAAGCGCAGCCACCCTCTACCAGTACATGTATGGAGTACACCGATTCTGTTCCTGGATCCAGAAGACGCCGGATCAGCTTATCAGCGAATGCAAAACATCGGACGATCTTCCGGAACCGAGAAACTTAAGCCTTCGCGTCAAGGCGTTAGACGATTTTGTAGGAGACCTTCAAGCCGAGGATCTGGCTCCAGGAACCATAAGCAACCACGTAAAAGGAGTAAAAGCCCTCTTCAGAGTTAACGGCCTCAAACTGGAGCTTCCCTACCGCCTGTCTAAACGTGTGATCTATAGCGACCGGTCGCCTAGGCCTGAAGAGCTGCAGCGTCTCATCGACTTGGCAGACTTAAGGGATAAGGTTATAGTAGCGCTCCTAGCCTTGGGCGGCTTCAGAGAGGGAACCTTAGTTAGACTGTGTTACCGACACGTTGCCGACGACCTGGAACGCGGCGTAGTTCCCCTTCACGTCCACGTGGAAGCTGAGATCACCAAGGGAAAATACGCGGACTACGATGCTTTTCTCGGAGATGAAGCCGTCGAGTATCTGCGCCTCTACCTGGCGCAACGTCGAGCTGGCAGCCCTGAACTGCGGACTCCCCCCGAACAGGTAACCATGGAGTCTCCATTGATCAGGAACACCCACTCTGCCATAGTGAAGCCGATATCACCAAGCCGAGTCCACAGCATAATCCACAACCTATACCGGGAAGCTGGCTTGCTAAAGAGTCAGAACGGCCGCAGATACGAGCTCAGAGTCCACAGCATACGCAAGTATTTCCGCACCCAGCTGGCTGCCTTAGGCGTCAACCAAGACTATATCGAGTATATGATGGGCCACAAGATCAGCACGTACCATGACGTGAAGATGAAGGGCGTCGAGTTTCTACGCAACATCTACGCGGCCAGCGGCCTAGCCATCAGGCCCAAAACAAGCATGTCAAAGATTGAAGCCCTCAAGGAAATCATCCGCGCCTGGGGAATGGATCCTGAAGAGATCCTCACTAAGAAGGCCCTAGCCGAGCCTCACCGCGTATACGTAGGCTCAAGAGATTGGGAAGAGGACCAGGTGAGGGCGCTGAGCACAGCCCTGAAGGACATGATGAGAAAGGAGCTAGTGACTACTAAAGCTGACAGTTAAGCGGTATAAATTCTCGCTCGGGCGATGGTCTCTCCCGGGCTACCATTTCCATGTTTAATGAAGACTTCCCATGCCCAGAATAAGAGAGTCTAACGAAAAAGATGCGTCGGCTATCATCCAAATTCTCACTGAAGCATTCAGCGACGAAATCGCACTAGGAATGCCCTCGATCACAGCGGAACAGATCATTGAATCTTCAAAGCGCCCTGATGTAAAGATTCTCGTCTGTGAGAACGAGGAAACGGCAATTGCTGGCTTCTTAACCATGACCGAAGGGAGTATAGAACACCCAGCGCAAATTCATCTCGTAGGCGTAAAGTCTACATTTCGTGGAAAAGGAATCGGAAAGAAGCTTGTACAGGAAGGCATAAAACATGCTGAAGCCATCGGAAGAAAGAAGGTGAAACTATTCACAAGACCTTGGAACATTGGCATGCGCAAAATGTGCATCGAACTTGGCTCTGTCTCAGACGCCTATCTGCGAAAAGACTACCTGAACGAGGACCTAATATCGTATTCTCTCTTTCTCCAGAAAGAGCCATGACTCGTCTCACGAACCATCATATGCGGGTCTCGATGACATGTCAATAGTCGGCTTGGACTTAGCGGGTGTCGAAACCAGACCCACGGGTTTTTGCATCCTTGAAAACATGAATGCCATGACCTTTGTGGTCTACAAGGACGAAGAAATGATCAAGAAAATCCAAGAAACCAAGCCAAAAATAGTCGCCGTCGATGCACCCCTCAGCCTCCCAGCAGGAAGAAAATCCATAGACGAAAGAACTGGCACACACTTGAGAGAATGTGACAAAGAGCTTCTGAGAAGAAGAATAAGATTCTTCCCGGTTACGCTCGGTCCGATGAGAAAGCTCACCTCCAGAGGAATAGAGCTGAGGAAAATTCTTGAAAGTGAGCATTTCAAAGTCATAGAAGTGTATCCTGGAGGTGCACAAGATGTCTTAGGAATACCCAGAAAACAGGAAGGTCTCGATAAGCTGAGAGGCGGTTTGAAGAAGTTGCAGATCAAGGGCATAGCTAATGCAATGAGCGCCGACGAGCTGGATGCCATAACGTGCGCCTATGTTGGCAAGCTCTATCTGGAGGGAAAAACGCTGACCTACGGCAGTGATGACCAGACGATTATAATGCCAAGCTCCTGAAAGGCGCGCCTAAGGGATACGTTATCTTTATTACCGAGCTCCAAGAGAACGTTAACCTTCAGGGAGGGGCATAGACTTGACGGTTGCCTACGTGTTGGCGAAGGTTGAATCAGGAAAAGACGAAGAAGTACTCAAGGAAGTCAGGAAAATACCAGGCGTCCGCCATGCGGTTCCAACGTACGGTGTCTATGATTTGCACGTTGAAGCTTCATTCGACACGATGGATGATCTTGACAGATTCATCTTCGACAAGATTCGCAGGATAAGCGGCGTAAAAGAAACGGTGACTTTGATAGCTTTCAAAAAGGGATATGAATGACCCGAATCGGCTGCAGAGAGATCTACTTCGTGAAAGCGATGCAGTCGCGCAGCATTGATCTTCTAATAGACAAGATTAAATCTGTGGTGGAAGAAACTGGCGTTCCACCGGAGTACGACATAAGGATCTATAAGAACGTGTACGCGTGCATGGGCGGTGTTGCAGGACTAGGCGTCATAATTGAAGTTGTTGGGCCTGAGGAAGAAAGAATAAAAGCGATCGATTTGAGAGCTGTGTCGAAAATTCTGGAATTTTGCGAAAAAGAAGGCTGCGAGATAGGGCATCACGCTCTAGAGCAGCATGATATCATATAGAGACTTCATCCTTTCAGCGTATCCGCGCGATAAAGCAGATAACTAAGAGTTCAGTTCTCAGGTGATCGCGTTCGTTCCGCTAGTCTAGAAGTCTAATCAGAGTGTCAAAAATATCTAAGAAGCTTCTACCTTTGTCGGTCGTCTTATACAGATCTCTCTTCGTGTGGTTTGACACTTCCAGCAGTTCTGACCTCACGAGTGCAGGTATGTATTTGTCCAGTTGGGCGGAGCTCAACCCAACCTTGTACATTAATTCGGTTTTTCCCACTCCCTTAGCCGCATACGATAACATGACTGAGATTATTGCGAGCCTGTCCCTTCTGTTGCCTCTTACCTGGAGGATTGGAGAATGGGTTAGCATCACTATTTTTCACATGATACGGGCAATTTATCCCTTACTTCTTTATTTGCGCATTTTAGGCATCAGTTGATTCACAGAACGACAGGGAGTAACTTGTCTGATTTTACAGGAAACTAAAATTGATGATATCTAACAGCGT
This sequence comes from Bathyarchaeia archaeon, assembly GCA_050012255.1. Taxonomy (GTDB): domain Archaea; phylum Thermoproteota; class Bathyarchaeia; order Bathyarchaeales; family Bathycorpusculaceae; genus DASPPK01. The sequence goes on along the minus strand of JBEKHN010000006.1, from coordinate 2,103 downwards.
AGTAACGTGAGTCGCCTAATCCGACACAAAATCGAATCTGATATCAACACTCAAAAAATCACATCTCCGCACGAGAACCGGCAAACTCAGAAAAAGGTGGGGTTGCTGATCTGTCATTTTATAAGGACTTTCTTCTTCTGTTTCGGTGTTTTCTTTGGAAGTACCACTTCTATTACCCCGTCTTTCATGTTTGCTTGTGCCGCGTCTGCCTTGACTTCTTCTGGAAGCTCTACCATTCTGTAGAACGATTCGCACGCCCTTTCCTTGCAGATGTACCTCTTTGTCTTGTCGTCATATTTCCAGCCCATAGTAGCCTTTATCTCCACTGCATCGTCTGCTACCTGAATGTCCACTTCCTCCTTCTTGAAGCCCGGCATCTCCGCGGTTAACAAGAAGTCTTTCCCTCTATCTTCTAGGTCCACATAAGGAACCCTGGTTTCCACGCTCGGCATCACAGAAAGTGCGCGGGTTAAAGGAGTCTCCAGTGGCCAAAGAAGTTCCTCGAAATCACTGCGGAACCTATCAAAATCCTGTCGAAGTCTAGCCAAAGGCCTGAAGGTCTGTATGGCGCCAACGCTGTCGGAGCTCTTCTTTTCCTCAGAGGATTTGCTTCTTTTTTCTCTGACAAAGAGATTTCCTTCTTCTCAGGTTGAACTGCTTTCCTGTTAGAGACTTTTCCCTTTGACGCAGAGCGTCACCGAAATTCAAGAGAAAACCTTTGTCTTTTATGATTTTCGCCCATCATAATTCGAATGGAAATCACTAGTTTGGACGTGCTGAAGCTAGCGCGCACATCATCATTCGTCAAGCAACCATGAGCCGTCACACACACCTGTGTTCAAATGGCTTAAACCCTCTCTGCATGTACCGAACTTGATACCGTTTTTCTTAGCTGAGACAGCAACTTTCTCCATCAAACTTGCCCTGAGATCACGCGGCAAGTAGAGGTAGCCTGCCATTCTCTCATCCCTTTCAAAGTAAAGCGGTCTCAACTTGGCGGCAACTTCAGGTATGGCAGCATTAAACCTTCCCCAGTCGTCCTGCTTAACCTTGTAAGTTGAGCTTGTGATGTGCTTGACGCCTAACGCTGCAAGGGTTTCAACCAATTTGTTGAAGTTGTCATTCACAAAGGGTATAATCGGATCTATTCGCACTGCAGTCGGCAAACCCTTCTGAACCAGTTTCTCGACTGCCTTCAGACGCTCTGACACAGAAGGCGCATACGGTTCGAGTATCCTTGCAGTTTCATCATCGTCCGTTGTGATTGTCAGGGAAACCATTGAAGGAATCTTTGCCAACAGATCAATGTCCCTGACTACAAGGCTAGACTTTGTGATTATCTGAACCTTACAGTTGTGTCCTGACAGGATTTTCAAGCAACCGCGCATCAAAGCCATTTTGGCTTCAAGCCTCGGGTAAGGGTCGGAAGAATTGGATATGGATATTATTTCGCCAGTGAGCTTCGCCGCTTCACTGTTCAGTCTTTGAATCAGATTCTTCTTGGACCTGCATTGAGAGAACCTTGGAATGTAGCTTGAGGCGTAGCAGTATGTGCATCCGTGATCGCAGCCAGTGTACGGATTGAAAGTCAGTTTGGGGGGGCAAGTGCACAGGGCAGAGCGCCAAGGGTCAAACTTTGAGATGAGGGTCACACAGGTTCACTACTACATTTCTTGAGTGGAGGACTAACAAAAACGATTCGTCCATAATTTGACGAAAAGGTCTGTACACCATGCACGGACTCTTTCTGGCACATTGAAGTTTCACCGATATATCGTCCAGACACCGCTTATAGTTTGATACCTCAGGCGGTTGGAGACCGCGGGCTGAGCTGGTCGGTCGAAACCTTCCAGCGTACACCCCGGTTCCATCAAACCCATCTTTTATGGGAGCCTTCGTCCTCTTTTAGAGGAATGGCTGCCTATTTTCAGGAGAGACTTCGGGCTTAGATGCTTTCAGCCCTTATTCTCAACGGCGTGGCTGCCCGGCGTTTGCCCTGTCGGACAACCGGTTAACTAGTGGCCACAGCGTCCCGTTCCTCTCGTACTGGGGACCCTTTCCCCTCAGGCAGCCAACACTCCCAGCAGATAAAGTCCGACCTGT
>JBEKHN010000005.1:0-117336 GCA_050012255.1 Bathyarchaeia archaeon | reverse complement strand
CAAGCCTATAGGATTCGGTCTGTTAGGCGAGTCCAAGCAGAACACTCCAACCAAGGGGACCTCTTCCAGGTTCAGTCCATACCTGACAACGATTCTAGGCTTGATCTTGAGCCGTTTTCTGTTTTCCGCAGTGATGTTGTGCATGTAAAAGAGAATTAGCAGATGAGAAAAACCATCAATGGCTTCCAGACCATCGGCGTATTCGTCGAGAATTTCAATATCCGCTTCCAGTTCCTCAACCGGCTGATTTCTCATCTCTTCACCAGCAAATCTCGTTTTTACAAAGCCTATCGGATTTAGCCGGATGCTCAAAATGCCCACCTTTCAGACGTTATTCCTTGGTTCTGGGAGTAAATCTTGAGCCCCTTATATGCTTAACGCGCGCTCTATTTCCTTGCACCCATTGTTCGAAAACCTCTAGCGACCAAACTTGTAACCACCATTGCTCCGATGAATCCGCCTATGATACCACCAATTGCGTGGAGCCCAGCCCATCCTAGAATCCCGCTCCAACTGACTAAGGCAGACGGCGCCATGAAATAGTTGCCGATAATGAGACCCGCAACAGCAGCTGACAGCACTGAAGTGAACAGCAATGAGATCGCTGTCAAAGATGCCTTCGTGAAATAGGAATCGTATCTCGCGATCCAAGCGACGGCGTCAAAGACTAGACTGGCAACAGTGAAACCCAGAAAGAACACGCCGCCAGGGTTGAATATGAAGTTTATCGCTGTCGCGATAAGCCCGACGAGAGTTGTGGCTCCGGGTTTTCTGACCCACCACACGGTCATGGAAAGCACTGAAAAGCCGATCATGTCGCAGAGAATAGGTAACCCGAACATTCTGAAGACGATTGGGGAAAAGATGGAGTTTAGCACGCCCCAAAGGGCCGCAAAAAGGGCTATAGCGGCTATTTCTCGACTTGAATAGTAAGGCATGATATTTCACTGGTGCACGTGTTACGATTATGCCAATTCGTAACACCACATATAAAAGCCTTCTGCAACTGATGGAATATTCGATAAGGTGATTGATTGCCTCAGAAAATGAAGGTGACAAGGTTCAGTGTTTCACTTCCGCCCCCATTGCTGAAGAAACTGGATGAAAGCTGGAAGAAAATGCATTATGAGGACCGCTCCAAAGCAATTCATGATGCAGTAAGGGGCTTCATCAGCGAGTTTGAGTGGATGCAAAAGGAGACCGGACAAATAACAGGGGCCATCTTAGTGCTGTACTACCTGGACAAACCCGGTCTTCTGGATGAAATCGCGAGAACTCAGCATCAATTTAGGAACGTAATCTCTTCAACTACGCACATCCATCTGGAAGAGGACAAGTGTCTTGAAATGATCGCCATCAAAGGAGACACTCGCGAAATAAGAAGTCTCACTCAAATCCTAATGACTAAGAAGGGAGTAAAACAGGTGAAGGTTGCCGCTCTAGCGCCATAAATAGAGCTGCACGCGCTAAGTCTCGAAAATCTTTTTTTCACACAGAGCATCAAATTGTGGTGGATGCAGATGTTTAAGGAGTTCAGTGACTTACGGCACATTACCAATTTCAAAAGGGTAATCTTCCCAATCTCGATCGCGTTCTTCATCTACACCTTCGGTTGGGGAATTACCTCCCCTGTTTTTTCGATATACGTAGAAAAAGTCACTGGAAACCTGTTCTTGACGGGCGTTATTCTTTCATTGACAACGATGATGGGGATATTCCTCAACATTCCCTTCAGTATAATAGAGGGCAAGATGAACATCAAAAGGGTTCTGCAGATAGTGTTACTCATCTACTCTGCTCTCGCTCTGCTATATCCTGTTGCAGACACTTTCTTCCCTCTGCTCTTGGCAAGCATTACGAGAGGAGTTGCATCGTCTTTTCTCTGGCTAACCTCGTGGGCTTACGTCTTCGCTTATGCTGAAAGGAGCGTAAAAGGGAAAGAAGTTGGGTTCTTCTCCGACATGAATGACCTCGCTTCGGCTTTGTCCCCTGTTGTGGGAGGCTTTGTTTCACTTCTTTCCTTCTTCCTGCCCTTCTACGCACTCAGTTTAACGAGTTTAGCCACATTCTTTGTGGTATCAGTCTATGTGAAGGAGACACCTAGGCCCGAAAGAGCATCCTTACACGACCAGATGAACACGTTGTCAAGCTACATGCACGACAAGCGATTCGTTAAGACGGTGTATCTCATCATAGCGTTTTACGCTCTGATCAACATATACTACTCATTCCTCTCGGTATTTCTTAACAGTGAGGGAATGTCTATTCCTCTGATAGGCGTTGTGCTTACAATAGCTTTGCTGCCTGCTGTCGCCCTTGAGGTACCGATTGGAAACGTGATAGACAAACATGGAATAAAGAAGACACTGGCATCAGCCGCTTCCTTAACGGCCTTAACTGGAGTCTTGATACCGGTCTCAAACAACATATATTGCGTACTAGCCACCGTAACGACTTTCACGATTGGTTACACGATTATTTTCATTGCATTATACTCAAGAATGTCAGACATAATGGGTGAGCGCAAAACCACGATGACTGGAGCAATCGCTACGTTCAAGGACTTGGGCTACACGATTGGACCATTGGCGGCTGGCACGTTGATGGGGTTTGTGGGCATCAAGAACACTTTTTTTCTTACAGGTGCAGGTTTCGCCATCTTGATACCGGTCTCCCTTCTCTTACACGATTAATTCCCGCCTCCAAGAAATTCCAGGTCAAAGGTAAGTAAGGCACGATTACCTAGACAAATCTCGTCGCCCCTCTTCAAGGGAAAATTCTCAGTAATTTAGCGCGCCACGCGCTACCTTTTTGCTGAAATAGCAGAGTCAAAGCAGGATGATGTTATATCGGGTGCAATCAACTCCAGAGAAATCACAATGACGCTCCAACCTTGGAGCCCTTCTTAACACCCATCTCCATGTTTTTCAAATATGCGATGCATGCGCTTCTGATGATGTCTGTCCTGTTTGTCTTTAGAAGCTCAGCTACTCTATCGATGCCGATCAACCAGCTCCTCTTCGAGCTTACATTCTACTCGTTTCTTCGCTCTGCCTCACCCCAGACGTCTAAGGTAGCGCGCTAGCGCGTTCCTAAATTCTTTTGGGAAGTGGCTTGTGCTGCTCATTTGCTCTTCAGCCATATTTGGGCCATATAGCATACCCGGGGGGAGGGTGTGAGCAAGCACCAACTCGAACCGTGACAGTAACGCCATGCCTCCCTGTTCAACGGGATTTAGGAACAAGCATGCGCGCGTTTTCTGAACAGCTTGTCGTTTTCCATGTCGCAGACGCATTCGTATCCTGCTTCGATGGGCTCCGTAGCTTCCTTGATGTTTGTGGCTGCAATGCACGCGCGGTCATCGTCTTCGCGCATTTGTTTTTTCTTGAGCCAATCTTTCGCTTCTCTGTGTTAATGACGATTCACGGATGTTTGGCTCAAGCCGTGCGACGATTTACTTTCCAGCTATCGTTAGTTCGGCGAGTTTGATCGTTGGTGAGTAGACGGTTGCGCCAGCGCCGAGTCCCATGCTGCTTCTGGGATCGTTGCCTATCATTTGTATTCCGCTCATGAGGAGTTCGTGGAAGTTTGCTGCGATTATTACTCCGTTGACTGGCTGGGTTTCTCTGCCGTTTTCGATGAGGAAACCATGGGTCACCGTCGCGTTGAGGTTGCCGCTGACGGGGTTTGAGAGCCATTCTCCGATCGTCTGTTCGACGTACAGTCCTTTCTCAGTCTGCTGCACGATTTCTTCTAACGATGTTTTCTCTGGTTTCAGAACTAGGTTGCTCGGGGTCGGTTGCGGTCTGGTCCAGTAGCCGATGCTTTTAGTGGCGTTTCCCGTCGATTCTACGTTGTCCTGCAGCGCAGTGTAGGTGTCGTAAAGATAGTTCTTGAGGACGCCCTTCTCGATGATTGGTGTTCTTTGGGTCGGATGTCCCTCGTCGTCGAAGGGCCTTGTACTGAACCCTCCGGGCATAGTGCCGTCGTCGATGAGTTCAACGTTCTGGGAGGCGACTTGCTTTCCAAGTTTGCCCGTCATCGGTGATCTTCCTTTCTGCACCCAATCAGCGTTTATCGGCCCGCTGAGAAAGATTCCGAGAAGGTTTGCAAAGATCTGATTCCTGATGATCACGGGCATTTTGGTGCTGGGGATAACCTTTGCCTTCAAGTACTTCACGGCTTTTTCGGCTGCCTTGGTGGCCAAATCGTCGAACTTGATCTCTTTCCAAGTTCTAGCTTGCTGATGCTCTGCTCCAGTGCTGTTCATCCCGGCTTCTTCGACCTTCGTCGTCAAATACACAGCCACTTCTGTTGCCTTTCTCTCGATGCTTTCCCTGTAGCTGTTCCCGACAGACACGTTTTCTAGTGCAGTAAAGAGGAAGCTGCGGGTAGGTCTGACCCTCTTGTCAAAAGCCTTCATGCAGCTCACGGCTGAAATCAGCGTTTCCGTGATTTCCTTGTAGTCAGGGTTTTCCAGTTTTTTGTCGTAGCACCCTTCGACACTTGTCTTGCCAAATTGCTTGTTGAAGTGTTTCCAGCGTGAATCTTCAGAGGCCACCTTGGCTATTTTGACCGCCTTCTTGGCTGCTTCGTCAATTTCCTTTTCGTCCAGAATGGAGGTGGAGTAAACGGCGGTCTTCTTCCCCACTGCCACGCTCAAGCCTATTCCAGTGGATTCCACGGTTCTTATGTTCTCAATCTTGTCTTGGAAAGTCACGGATACGTTGTTGATCCTTTGCACGTAGGCCTCCGCCTCAGTCGCTCCTGCACTGAGTGCTTTTTTCACTGCTGAATCAGCCAACTCCACGGTTTCACCTTCCTCCCACAATCATCTTGCGAACTCTGACGTGCGGTCCTCCAAAACCGACAGTGGCTCTCTGCCCATCCTTCCCGCAGCCGCCGAAAACACTCGTAATGATTTTAAGATCTTTTCCGGCGGCATCAACCGTTTTTAGCGTTTCAAGGATAGAGCCGCTGATAACCACGCCCTTAACCGTCTCAGCCAGCTCGCCCTTTCTTATCACTTTTGAAGGTCCAACGCCGAAAGTGAACGTTCCCAAACCTGGCTCGACCTCTCCCCCTCCGCCACCCTTTCCCCTAACGTATATTCCAAAGTCGACTTCCTCGATCATCTCTTCAAACGTTGCGTCTCTCGGCTGCAGGTAGTAGTTGGTCTGCCTCACTATTGGCAGGTTGTCAAAGTCCTGCGCTCTTGCGTTGCCAGTCGTCTTGACTCCGATCTCGTGCGCTGTGTTTCTGCTTTGGAGGAAATTCTTGAGGACTCCGTTTTCAACGATGACCGTCTTCTCCTTTTCCGTTCCCTCATCATCGAACGGGTAGAAGTAGCCTCCCTCAACGATGCCCTCGTCGATTATCGTTACGTCGTCGCTGGCCAGTTTTTCACCCAGCTTGTTTTGAAGCACAGATTCGCCGGACGCTACGATGTCACCCTCGGAAGCGTGTCCGAACGCTTCATGGAGGACAAGCCCCAAGATCAAAGGGCCGACCACGACGGTGTACGTGCCCGGAGGCGGAGTTCCAGAGCCCGCTGCCTCTACCGCAAGTCTTGACACGCCGGCAGTGTAAGAATTCCAGTCTTGAGACTTGATAAATTCAAACCCTGCACATCTTGATTCACCTATATCGTTGACGTTTTCCATGACTCCGTTGACTTTTGCGACGGTTGAGTGCGCAAGTCCAACCAGCGTGGTTTCAACTTCTACGCGTGCTCCCTCTGTCGACATGAAGAGTCTAGAATCTTTCGTAAGTCCGAGCCTTGTCAGGCAGGTTTTCACGTTGGTGTCAACCCAGGCAGTTTTGTTTGCGTCCAGCACCAACGAGACCTTTTCTTCCGGAGGAACATCGTCAGGATCAATTTTCCGCGGCGATTTCACCGTTGCTTTCTTGATTTTAGTCTCTGCAAAAGCGTGTTTCTGGCCTTTCACAGATCTGGCAGCTTTGACAGCATTTCGAAGAGTTGCCGCGAGGCGGTCTTGGCTAAAGTCGCTGGTTGATGCATAGCCAACCCCTCCGTTGACGACGGTCCTTATCCCTATTCCGCTGAGTCTTCTGGCAGAATAACTCTTCAATTCCTTGTTTTCCACGGTGATTTGTTCATCATCAAAACGTTGATAACGGGTATCCGCGTATGACGCTCCGAGGGCAGTAGCCTTGTTGAGGATTCTCTGCAAGTCAGATTCCTTGCTTTCATCCACGCTCTCACACTTCTTGGAACCGGTCCTTTGCGTAAGATCATTTAGTCTTGGCTATAAAGGCTGACTCACTCTCAGCAATCACAAACTGTGACTACAAAACAAAGGGATCGCAGTGATGTCTCCATTAGCCTTGGATTCAACTCCCGTCTCTGGCTCCTTGCATAAAATCATAAAACTTCTAACACTTCTTAGGCTGACTAGGCGCAGTGACGAGAAGCGAGATTGCGGTGCTTGCAGTTCTTCTTGGAATGTTTCGACTACAAACTCGATAGGAGACAATGAACAGGAGCCTAGGTTTTAGCAAGAACGAGTCTGTCAACGCCAAGGATTAGGCATGTTGTTGCTGTGGCATGAGAGCCACAAGTGCTTTAACATCGCAAAACGTCAAATCACAAGTGGAGAGACGTGGATGAACGTTTTGGCTGCGCCTTCAGAACAGCCTTCAGAACAGCCTCCTACGGAGAGGCGAAGGACCGCCTACCGGGTTCTACTGATTGTCTTGCTGGCTTCTTTGCTGCTCCTTGCTCTGGTCCTTGTCTTTCCGCTTCTTACAAATTCGCGGAATCAGCACTTAATCAGCTCCGACTGGTCGGGCTATACTGTCGCCTCAGACTTGAATTACCCGCAACCGAGAGTCACGAGCGTCAATGGGTCTTGGACGGTTCCCTCAGTCGACGTTTCACTGAGAGACTCTTTCTCAGCGGCGTGGATTGGTATTGGTGGACAATTTGACGGTACTTTGATCCAAGCAGAAACTGAACAAGACTCAACAAGCGGACAAGGGACATACTCGGCCTGGTATGAGCTGTTGAATAGCAATGCGGTGACGTTGGATTCATTGAGCGTGATGCCAGGGGACAGAATCACGGCTTCAATATCGATTTTGGACCCAGCCACGAGCATCTGGTCGATTGAAATTCATGATGCCACAAATGAACAATCGTTCCAGAAAAATGTCTCCTATCCTTCCTCGATGCTCTCTGCAGAATGGATTGTGGAGAGACCAACAATAAACAACCGTCTTATGACTCTAGCTGACTTTGGTCAAGTAACATACACAGGTTGCACAGCGACCATAAGCAGCACAGTTGGAACGGCAAGCAGTTTTCCTCACATCCAAATCATAATGTACAATCGTCAAAACACATAACTGGTGAGTGTTTCACCCTTAACTTCCAACGGCTCCTCCTTCACAGTTAACTACCTGGACTAGCAGGTCATTCCTACTGAGCGTGAGCCAATATCTTCTTCATGCTCTCATGTTCAAGCATTTTCACTTCGCGTATGATGCCGTTGTGTTGTGATGCTCGAAGGAGGTCGTCCAATGGCGCGATTTTCTTCCACAAGATGGGCTCATGGTTACAGCGCTTTCTTAGAAAGGACTCTGATTGTTTCGTAGACTGATGTTGCCGTCGCAACGCTGACAACTCCCAAAGCGAATACGTATTCTCTTGTAAGGATGGGCGGTCTAAGAAAAACTACCATGAATATCAATGAAGTTACTAAGAATATTGTATAGAAGAAATTTCTCGGGATCAAAAACCTTCTAAAACGAACGAGGTTCTCAAGGACTATTCGATCCGCAACATAACCGCCTAATTCCTTTTTTACTAAGCCTGCCTCTTCCAGCTTGTTCATGTGATAAAGCGCCAGGGTCGGACTGCTCAGATTCAGCGCCCGCTGAACTTCGCGGATTCCGATCGGCCTATCGCTTTTCAATATAAACTTGTAAACCTTTAGCGTGAGCCCTCTCAGAACGTCCTTCGATTCGCTCACAGCTTTTCCGTCTCCATATGAGAAAGCAATCGTATCACACTATTTGAAATATCGCTGTTCAAACTATTTGTACACATGTACAAAAACGTAGAATTAAATTTTTCACTGACTATTCATTCTGTTGATGCCTCATGAACTCTAAGAAAGAAGTGCTCGCAGCATCAATCCTCGCAATCAGCCTAGCACTCGGGCTTGGGACAATAAGCTACGGCTTATTCTCTGAAACTCCAACTCCTACAAAGCTTGAGACCGTACTGGATGCTTTCATGCAGAAAGGCGGCATAGGAATCAACGTTTCCGATGGTAACTTTGAGCCTTTCGACAATGTTTCTATCTATGCTTATCTCACTCAGGGAGGCATCAAATTAAAAAACCGCCCAGTGACATTTTCGATACAAAAGCCAGATGACGCTCAGATAATTAGGACAGCTTCAACAAACGACTTAGGTCTTGCTGAAACAGACCTCTCCCTTCTTCCTTCTGAGGGCCACGTCATAGGAACATGGCACGCCCTCGCAAACGCGACGGTAGACAATGAAGCAGTGAATGATACCCTTGACTTCAAATGCGAGTCGCAAAGCGCTCGAATTGACCTCTTTTCTAAAAGGAACGGGGTTCCCAGCATCTCCTTTCTCCCAAACGAAACAGTTCTCCTTGAGGCCCAATTGTCATACAAAAATGCCTCAATTGCTGGAACCCCGGTTACCTTTGATGTTAAAACTCCAAATGACACTGAATTCTTTTCCCTGCAAACAGTGACCACGAACAGCCTTGGAACAGCGAACGTTACCTTCCGCATTCCGTGGCCCTCAGCCTTCTCCCTAGGAATCTGGCAAACATCAGCTTCAAGCGAAGTGTATGGACAGGCCTTGAACGCCACGATAAGCTTTGAATGTTTCTTGCAGCCGCGGGTAATAGACGTTTTCACCCAAAAGGGCGGCGTTGGACCGAACACGTCAGGGGGAAACTTCGCACTTAATGAAAGTGTGATTCTCTACGCCGAAGTTCGAGATGAGCTCAACCAGACAGTGTCCAATCAAGTAGTAGGGTTTTACATCAAACAACCTAACGGAACAGACTTTGCCTATCTAGCTCAGGCGACGAACTCTTCAGGAATAGTAAACGTGACCTTTCGAGTACCGCCTGATCCTGCGTACGTTGGGACCTTTGAAGTCTACGCAAGGGCACAGTACTATGGGATTGTGCTTCTTGACACCCTCACCTTCGCAGCCACGCAAGACTAGTTTAACCGAAAACTTGGGAAGCGTCCCTTAGTGCGCGTAACATTTTTACTCCCATTTCTCCGTTCAAAGATTGCTCAAAAGCTTCAGTCGATCGTCAATGCCCATTTCAGACGATAAACAGTAGGAACACTGATGCAAATAGGCAGAACAATCCAACAAGGAACATCATAGCAGCGCTTGTCCAAAGTTTCTTTCGAGTCGGATAGATGCTATAAAAGAATATCGAAAACGCTGACAGGAGAAATGTCACTGCGCTCACTAGCAACGCAAACTTTAACATAAAGGGAGTTTGCTCGCCATGGATACCTGTGACCTGCAGGACCGCCAAACTCAGTGCGGCCAACGTTCCAGGATATGAAGCATTAATGATCGGTTTTATGAATTTCTCCTCAAATTCTTCCATTGTCTAGCCTTCTCCTCTCTTGCCGACTCAATTTAAGCCCGTTAGCCCTTAAACTTTTTGTGATAGCCCACTTGAAGGATCAATAGCACGCGTTAACTCCACTTCGGCAGCCCATAGACACGCTTATGAGAGGCGGGCCCGAGGAAAAGCATGATAAAACGCTGTTCGGTGCGGATGGTCCTTGGTGGCTGCATTGTTGAGAGATTTTCAATTGGCTGACGCGGATGAGATAGTCGAAGTTCTGAAGCTCAACGACCAGTACAGTTTTCCTGAAGTTGATGGGCCGGAAGCCATGAAGAGGGTCAAGGCTTGTAGCGCAGCACAGTTCCTCGTTTGTGAAGTCAAGGGCAAGGTTGTCGGGGTGGTGAGGGGCAACTATGATGGTTCAAGAGCGATGATCCATCAGCTGTCTGTTCATCCAGGTTATCAGAGGCAAGGCATGGGAACGGCTCTTGTCAAGGAAATGGTTGAGAGGTTTCAGAAGATGGGAGCACCGACAGTTTCCGTGACTGTCACTGATAAAAGCTTGAAATTTTGGAAGAAGGTTGGATTCAAGAAGACCAGGATTTTTCTTGTCGGCAACTGGTAGCGCAGTTCTTCACCTTCGTTTGAGCAACTCGGGGAGTAAGAGAATTTGTATAAGTGCCGTATTCTAGTATGGAGCGAAGTGTGAGTGAATGCCAAGAATTCTTGTCCTTTATTACAGCAGAACCGGAAACACTGAGAAAATGGCTTGGGCCGTTGCAGATGGAGCCAAAAGCGTGCTGGGAACTCAAGTAGAACTGAACTACTACGTGCCCCAAGAGGAGCTCATGGGTTTCGACGCTATACTTGTCGGGGCGGCAACCTATCATCATGACATGCCGGTTACCTTTAAGAACTATTTTGAGGAGGCGGCTGTGAAAAACGTGATGCTGAACGGCAAAGTTGGAGCGGCGTTCGGTTCATACGGGTGGAGTGGCGAAGCTCCTAGACTGGTTCTTGAGATATTGAGGAACAGATTTGGCATGGAAGTGACTGAGCCTCCGTTATCAGTGGCATATGCGCCGGACCAAGCTAGTCTGGAAAAGTGCTTTGCTTTAGGTAAAAGGGTTGCCGAAAGCCTTATTCATAAAGCTTGACCTGTGTTTACGACTAGGAGGCGAAGGTTTGAGCTCGAAAGAAGAATTGATAAGATTCTTGAAGGACCAAGTCAAAGTTGAGAACAAAATTGTGGAATCACTAAACAAGTCCTTGCCCGAAATTGGAAACCCCGCGGTCAAAGGTGTTTTGAAAGGAGTATCCTTGGACTCTGTGAAACACGCAGAAATGTACGCCTCGGCAGTCATGCTGATGACAACCGTCTCGAAAGCTCTGACGCAAGAAAACCTTGACAAACAGAAGGACCTCGTAGAAAAACACATTCAGATGGAGGCAGAGCTTATCAAGAAAATAAGCAACGTACTTCCCTCAGTCAAGGATAACAAGGTCAAGCTGTTGCTGAACGCGATACTGGCGGATGAGAAAAGACATCATGGTCTCTTGAAACAAGTCCTGGAAATCCTTGTCAAAGGAGAGACCATAACAGAAGCAGACTGGTGGGACGTTCTCTGGAAAGACGTGCCATTCCACGGAGCACCCGGAGGCTAAACATCAACGCGTTCGTGAAACACGCCTGCTTTCCTTCATTTTTAGGGTGTGCTAGCTTGAAACGATTGGTTTAAATGATAAAATCGTAAAGTGATATGCAAAGAGACCTGAGTCCTCAAAGGCGGAAACATGGCCAAGGTCAAAGTCGATAGCGCCAAGTGCTTGAGAGAAAAAGAAAAGATCTGCGTGGAGATATGCCCATTTTCAGTTTTCCGCGAAGGAAAAACAGAAAGAGTAGAGATTGTCAACGTGGAGAACTGTATAATGTGCAGAACCTGCATCGTCAACTGTCCAGGTCAGGCAATAGATATCTTGGTTTGAAAGGCTCTACAGAATTGTAAGCAGCCTGCCCCAATGATTTTTTATTTCAACTCTTAGTCTTTCGCCAGTGGTTCTCGTGGCGCATTTTATGCAGGGGTCGTAAGCTCTTATCACCATTTCGATTCTGTTCAAGAGTCCTGGCTTGATCTCGCCGTTGTGTATGAACTCTGTTGCAGCGTCTTTCACGTTCAGGTTTATCGCCTGATTGTTGATCTGCGTGGGTATTATCAGTTTCAACTGTTCCAGCCGGCCGTCGTTGGACAAAACGTATTCGTGTGCAAGGGTGCCTCTTGGTGCTTCGACTACTCCAATTCCTCTGCCACCTTTCGGTTCGACTTTGACTCTGGTGTCTGATCGTGTCAGGGTCTTGTCCTCCAGAAGTTCCTTCGCTTTCTCAACCGCGTACATCAGGTCAATCAGACGGGCGTAATCGAGGAGAATGGTAGTGTGAGCAGGGGTTCCAAATTTTCTTTTGAACTCACGTAGCTCCGCGTTGGCAAGCTCAGTTGTAGTTTTGCTGTTCACGTTGATTCTTGCTGTCGGACCCACCTGCACGATGCCCTCAAGCCATCCTAAAGCCTTCAGGTAACCAAATTTTGCGAATGTCCAAGGATAGATTTTTTCTTCGACGTGCTCCATGTAGTCTTGGGCTGCAAATTCCGCCACGTTTCCGCCTTCAGGATTGATGATTCGGATGTTTCCGCGGTAGAAGTTTATGGCGTCATCTTGCGTTAACGCCATGTAATGAGTCCTGTAGTCTCCAGCTCTCTTGAAGTCTGCCCAGTTCTTCTCGAAAAGCTCCTTGCCCGTGGCCAGAGCTTCTCCAGCAATGGCGATCGAGTTTTCAGCCTCCTTGAGCAGCTCTTCGCGCTCTCTTTCCCTGAGAGGAGTGATTAGACCCCCAGGAATCACCGAAAGAATATGCACTTCACGCTTTCCAACGACATCTAATATTTTAGCACCGAAGCTTCTGAGGGCTATAGCCCTTTTGCCCACGTCAGGTCTTTCTCGCATAATCTGGAATATGTTTCTCTTCGAGGGGTCCTCTTCTAGGGGAAACCAGAAATCGGGAAGTGTGAGAAAATAAATGACCAGAGAATGATTGCTGACTATTTGTCCCATGAGCAGAAGCTCACGGAGTTTCCGGGCTGTATCAGTTATCTCTGTTTGGTAAATGCTTTCTATGGCTTCCACAGACGCCATTATGTGGGCCGTTGAGCATACGCCGCATATCCTCGAGATTATGAATGGAAGCCTGTCCGCCTCCATCCCCCTCAGGAAATATTCGAAGCCACGAATTTCTGTGGCGTAGAAATGAGCGTCCGCAACGTTTCCAGACTCATCAAGCATTATCGTGACTTTGCCGTGCCCCTCAATCCTCGTCGTCGGCGATATCGTTATCTCTTTGCTGCTCAAACGACCCTGTCCCTCGCTTTGGCACGCTCAAACCTTGAAAAGATGAAAGTATGGAAAACGAAGGGGTTGCGGTAGAGTTCCTCCTTAATCGTTTCTTCAGGAATGCTCGTTCTGCTCGCTATGACTTTGACCAAGAAGGCGTACATGTCCCTTGACCTGTACATCATCGAGTCAGGCGGACCCCTGCATCCGAAGCACGTGAAGCCAGCTCTGGGGCACGGCGCTCCGCAACCCTCACGCGTTAAGGAACCCAAGCACACGAAGCCCTGACTGACCATGCAGAGCACAGGGTCTGCTGGTTTTTCGTATATGCCGTACAAACGGTCGAGCTTCGCTGCAACTATTTTTCTGTGACATTCGGTGCACACCACGCTTTGATGGCGTTCTGGCTGCTTACCACTCACAATGCTTTTCAGCGTGTGAACTATCAGGAAAGGCATTGGCGGGCAGCCTGGAACATAGTAGTCAACATCAACAAAGTTGCATATGGGATACATGAGATCCTCAAGTTCCGGAAGTTTCGTCGTGTCGATCAAGGAATATTCTTTCTCCAACAGGTTCTTGAGGGAAAGCATGTTTCCCAGGCTAGTTATTCCACCATGGGTCGCACACAGTCCCAAACCTACGAGTATCCGACACTTCGCTCTCACTTCTCTTATCAACGTCTCATCATCCTTGGTCCTGACTCCCCCTTCAACGATTGCCAAGTCAACGTTTGGAATCTCCTTCAAGTCAATGAAGGTTGGGGAGTAGACGATGTCGAAGTCTCCCGCGAGAATTTCAACCAGCGCGTCACCAGCATTCAAGAACGACGAGACGCAACCAGCACAACACGTCAAAGAAACTATGTTTACCTTCAAACCTTCTCACTCTCGGTCTTTGAAAGACTTCGAGGCACTTCTAAAGAGTATGTGCTTGAAATTCCTTAAGCCTTTCTGTCTGGTGGGGCACTGTAGACAATGCATTTTGCCACTCTTTTTTGACCGTGCTTTTTCCCAAGAACCAGAACCTACAGACCTACCAGTCAAAGGATAGGCGTCGAAGGCTGGTTAGAGAAGGGGAAAAATGATTATCGCGCCACTTTGCAAGAATCGTGACGTGCACGCTTAGGAAGCTGACAATCGATTTGGGCGAACGGGGCTAATAATGTCGAGTGTAGGGTGCACCCGTCAATGTTATGATTTCTTCGTCTTTCTTCCGTGCGAAATCGGTCTTTTGCGCTAGAGGCTCAGTCGTCTCCTCGTTTCTTAGAAGTTTTGCTGTTATTGCTTGTGTTTCCTTTGCTAGGTTACGTATTGCTCTCAACATCGTAGCTACTTCGGCACCCTTGGCGGTCAGGGAGTAGGCTAGCGGTTCTTTTCTCGTGAAGACCAGCTTCTTTCCCTTCAACTTTCTCAGATACTTGTACGTTCTTCTCAGTGAGATTCCCGTCTTCTCCGATAGTTTCCTTGCAGAGACCCCGTCCGCAGGAATGTTCTGGTACACTCTTCTCTCAGTCGGCGAGAACTTTTCTAGATTTGAATCTCTTCTTGTTTTGAATATGAATATGTAGTTTTTTTCCTTGCTCGTCTCGATTAATCCTGTCCTCTGCAGTCGGCTGAGGACTCGCGCAACACTCTTGGCTGGAATCATCATTCTCGCGTCTTGGTAGGTTCTAGGTCTTTCTATGAGAGCATCCAATATTGTTTCTTCGTAGCATTCGGAGTGAGGAGGCAGAACGTTTTCCAAATCCTGGAAATTCTTTACGAACTCGTTGACTTTGCAGCCAAGCACAGTTGCGTGAAAGGGATTCTGGGCTTCTTGTACAAGCCCGACCTCGACCAACGGGTTGACGTATTCCTCAACTATAGTTTGCTGACTATGGTGATAGCCAAGTGATGTCAGCTTCTGCTGAAGTTGAGATAGGGAATAGCCCTGTCTTGAAATCAGGTCGAGTATTTGCAGTCGTCTGCCGTTCTTCAGCGTGTTCAGCAACTGTTCCACAAAATTTGGTCTCTGCATTTTTTCGTTTATCTTTCTAAGCTGGTTTTTCAGCCTCCAAGTCTTACAATCCGTTATGCATGTGATGGGGCTGAGAGGTTTACAGTTCTTACACTTCTCTTCCAAACTCTTCAGGATGTCTACCAGGCTTGCATACTTTTCCGCATCCAAAGCCGAGCTTGAGTGATTTTGAGTTTCCATCTGTCGATTACCTTCAGGCGTACGTCATGGCAGGCTGAGAAAGGAGTCGGATTTGCGCTCAAAACCAGATTCCGGGGATGCTAAACCTGTCATGACATACGTCATAAACAGTATGACATACGTCATCTTTATATACTTTTCCACCATCCTAAATCAAACGGTGAATACTTGTTGATACTTCCGTGCGAAGTCGCTGTAAAATCAGTCGTGCCAGCAGTGAAGGCGTTAATGGCACAACAACTAGTCGAAGAGCATGGCATGAACCAGGAACAAGTGGCAGAAGTCCTTGGGATATCGCAGTCTGCAGTGAGCAAGTACTTCAGAAAGGTCAGAGGACACGTCATAGAAGTTGACAAAGTGCAGGAAGCCCGACCTCTCATTACCAGCATGGTGATAATGGTCGTGAACGGAGAGCACCAGAGGGCAGAGTTCCTGCAGCTCTTCTGCGAGACGTGTGCAACCATACGGAAAACAGGTATGGTGTGCCGATTCTGCAGGAAGTCAGACCCGAAAATCAAAATAGAAGAGTGCGGCTTCTGCATGGAGCTGAGGTTGGACAAAAACAGAAGGTAGAAGGATGTCTTCCTTCGATGAGAAGGTTGTTCTTGATATTCTGGAAAGAGTGAGCAAAAGCGTTGTGAACATAAGCACGGTTAAGCTTGTCAGTGGAATGTTTTATCAGGCGGTCCCCGTGGAGGGCATGGGTTCTGGGACGATAATAGACCCGAAAGGGGATATATTGACTAACAACCACGTTGTCGGAGGCGCTAAGAAGATAGGTGTGACGCTGTGGAATGGGGAAGTATTGGAGGGGACGATAGTGGGGGCGTGCGCCGTACACGACACTGCAATCGTGCGAGTCAAAAAACAAGGCTTGGAAGCCGCAGAGTTGGGAGATTCGGAAAAGCTGAGGGTTGGCCAGAGAGTCTATGCAATCGGAAACCCGTTCGGATTGGCTGGGGGGCCCACAGTTACGTCTGGAGTGATCAGCGCAACCAAGAGAACGATAGAATCTCAGAGAGGGCTAGTGGAAAACCTGGTCCAAACTGACGCGCCGATAAACCCTGGAAACAGCGGCGGCCCTCTCGTGGACCTTGAGGGAAAGGTCATCGCGATAAACACCGCGATAATTCCGTATGCTCAAGGGATAGGGTTTGCTATTCCAATAAACATGGCGAAGAAGTGCACGGGCGAAATGATAAGGGACGGGGTTTCTGTCAGACCTTGGCTCGGGATAGTAGGCCTAAGCCTTAACGAGGACATAGCTCAATACTACAATCTGCCGTTAGAGCATGGTGTTCTCATATCCAAGGTCACTGACGGAAGCCCAGCACAGCAAGCAGGTCTGATTATGGGCGACATAATCCTGAGAATGGACAACGTGAAGATCGACACCATCGAGGACCTGTTGAACGATATTCACAAGAGAAGGGTCAGCGAAAAAGTGAGAACAACAGTCTTCCGCAGAGGTTTCGAGCAGTTCTTCGAAGTGACTTTGAGCAAAATGCCATAGTCATTCTTTGTACTTCGGGTCTGGGTTTCCGCCTCTTGCCTTCTCTTCTATCCAAGCGTTGGTTCCGACCTTTTTTCTGTAGGCTAGTTGACCAGCCCTGTAGAAGACGCGCCATTTTCCTTCGCTCGGGTCGTACGTTGAAAGGAAATAGTCGCATGGAAAGTCACGACACAGGCCGCAGTGTTCAACTTTCTTCTCTCTGACGCAGGAGTAGAAGCGGCATTCGCCCCAGAAAGGCTTTCCCTTCACGTAGCCGCAGCCACTGCAATTCTTCTTGTAAGAGTTACACTCGCCACAGTAGCTACCACACGGGGAGGCTAGATTAAAATCAACCTGCTCGTCCAATTCCAGGCCTCAGGTTAACCTAGGTCGATGAAGATATATATGCGTGCTCTGGCTTCTCCTTAAAAGAAGCTGCGCACAAGACTAGGTGGAAGTGTGACGTAAATGGTTAGAGAAATGACTGAAACGAACCTTCGAAGCGCGTACGCAGGTGAAAGCCAAGCTCACATGAGATACAAGATCTTTGCAGAGAGAGCCAAGAACCTGGGCTTTC
This sequence comes from Bathyarchaeia archaeon, assembly GCA_050012255.1. Classification (GTDB taxonomy): domain Archaea; phylum Thermoproteota; class Bathyarchaeia; order Bathyarchaeales; family Bathycorpusculaceae; genus DASPPK01. Next base: position 100,079 of record JBEKHN010000005.1, on the reverse strand, counting down.
TCAACATAGCTAGACTTTTTGATGCCGTGGCCTTCGCCGAGAGAGTTCATGCAGGTAACCATTTCAGGCACATACTCACCAAGGGGGGAGCAACAACAGTTTCAGCCGCAGTTTTCGGGTCCACAAGCACTTCAGAAGATCTGCAAGCAGGCATCGACGGGGAAAGCTTTGAGATCAACGAGATGTACCCGGCATACAAGGCTGTAGCCCAGTTTCAAGGCGAGAAGTCGGCTGAGACAAGCTTCACATGGGCCTTAGAAGCTGAAAAGATCCACTTGAGCTTGTACAAGAAAGCGAAGGCAGCTGTAGACCAGAAAAAAGACGTAACTTTGCAACCTGTGCAGGTATGCACTGTATGCGGCTACACGGTCGAGGGCGATGCGCCAGAAAAATGTCCAATCTGCAACGCTTCAAAAGACAAATTCAGAACTTTCTAACATGAACAAACGTGCTGATCAGATGATGTAACAATCATTATCATTCGATCAGCGTGAACCGCGCCCTCATAAGCTGGTAGGAGTGTACAGAAGATCAGGGAAGAAATAGAGAACATAGAGAGACGGCCTAACCTGTCCGCCGTGGCCTTGGTATCCTTTGCTCTCTCGTTTGCTGCAGCCAGAACGTTCACGGCTCTGAGCCCGAACGTGATTCTTTCTCCTTCTGGTTTCCACGTTCACCATTTTTGGTACGGCATAATCATGCTCGCTGTAGGCGGTTGGCTTGGCATCAGCTACAATGATCCGCGGGTTGATCGACTTGCTGCGATAATCTTTGGGGCTGGAGGTGGACTAATAGGCGATGAAGCGGGAATTTTGCTGACACTTGAGAGTAACAACTACTGGGCTGGAGCAAGCTACACGTTCATAATAATATTCTTGGCTTCAGCATCGATACTCGTTCTACTGAACAGATATTCAAGGACGGTCCTGAAGGAGTTCAAGGAATTCTCAAGCAGTCGAGGCGGCTTTTATCTGGCTGTTTTTCTTGCGGCAATTTCGACAGCCTTCTTGATAGACACTGCCGACCCCACGGTGATCGCTATTACGAGCCTGCTTGCAATAGTCGCATGGGTCACCATGCTGGCATTTTTGATTCAAAGAATCCGAGGAAAACTGAGGCGGCGGCAAGAAATCGAAAGTTTACCTATGGTTCCTAGCTGAAACATTTAATACATCTTTTCTCGCGTTATCCAAGGCGTGATTGTCATGGAGACTTCGGACGTGGATGCGAGCAACTGGGAACCGGAAATTTCAAAGTCCACTATTCTGACGATTGTTTACTTCTGGCATGAGCGATGTCCATGGTGTTTTAGGTTCAACCCCATTCTCGAGGAGGTCGCAGAAGAGTACAGAGGGAAGGTAAAGTTTGCGAAGCTGAACGTGCTTGCAAGCTCATCTAATCAGGAGATAGCGAACAATTTCGGTGTGATGAGCACTCCTACGTTGCTGTTCCTGTGCAGGGGAAGACCAGTGGGACAGGCTGTTGGCCTAATGTCTAAAGAAGACTTGGAGAGGGGATTAAACGACATGCTTGCAAGGTACAAAGGCTGTCTAAGTCAGAGCACAGAGCTGAGGCCTACCTACATCGTGTGAAGACTAGTTGAGGATCAAACTTTGGCTCTCGTGCTCACAAACGCTTGAAGGCCGTGTTAGCTCTGGAATTTTCTGGTTAAGTCGACCAGGTTTTGCAGCAGTTCGGCGATCAGCTCTCTTGCTTTCTCATCCTTCAGCCTGCCCGGGTCGTCAAAACACTGTGCTGCATGAGCTATCATAACCTCCGGATAGTTGACGGCGTGCATGTCAAGCCCAACGAAACATTGCCGCAGATGATACTGCGCCCTCGCTGTGCCAAATCTTCCTGTAGACGCGCCCATTATGGCCACAGGTTTGCCCTCCCAAGCATTATCAGCTGGAGGTCTTGAAGCCCAATCGATCGCGTTTTTGAGCACGCCAGGTATCGAATAGTTGTATTCGGGCGTCGCAATCAGTATCGCGTCTGCCCCTCTGATTCTGGCCTTGAACTCCTTGACCTTCTGAGGCGGCTGAGTCTCTAGGTCTTGATTGAACGGCGGAATTCCAAGAAGGTCAAAAATCCCGAGCTTCGCATTCGTGGGGACTAGTTCATCAGCTGCGCGCAGCAACGCCTTATTGTATGAGTTCTTGCGGAGACTTCCAGCAAAACCCAACATGTTAACCGGAGCACTCATAGTCGAGATATCCAACTGCACCAGTTTAAATCGATTTCTCTGGGGCGCACGCTCCAAACTCTATGTTGAAAACCGCGCCGCAACCATCAACAAAACTCAAGTAGTGCCCGCTAGAGACTCGTTAACAGTGCTTGCTGCGGAAAAAACCTAGGGGGAGGGAGGTAGGGTGTGTTGGACGGGTGAGAACGCGAAACAGGGAATGCTGTAACTTCTCACGGTCTAACCATACGCATGGGCTAACCGCAACGAAGAAGACACTGGTGCAACGCGCATGGGCTCTCTCGCTGGTGCAGTTCAAAACGTCGACTAAGACCCGCCGTGCTCCTCAAGCTCTCTCCTGTTGAATTTCTCGGTCTCCTCAGGCTCGGGCACACCAAGCCCCGGACGATGATGCTGGAAACGCACGTAAATCTTCATCCGGTCAAGCTGACTGTCCAACACATCCAACCGTATAGACCGCGGGAAACCGAAAAACACTCTGCTAACCTCATTGCTCCCTATCACGATCATCGCGATAACCGCGCCGAGAAGACCTGCAACAGCAAGAATGGACAGCAAGGGAACAGCCATCAGAAGAGAGCTCAACGCAAAGAACACCGATGCCGCACCGGCACATGCCAGAAAGAGTATGGTTGAAAGGTACGGAACCGCAAACGCAGAAACGAAAAACACGACTGCCAAGACCAGATGGTACAGGCTTAACTTCGGCAACGTCCTCCTCATCACAAACAAAGCGTGCAGATCGCCCACACCCAGACGAGTCCCACCTCTGATCGCTTTAACGAAGATGCCTGCATTCTTGTTCAGCTCGTGAGTCTCATCAATCATCAGCAGTCCAGCACAGACTAGGAAAATAACGCTGGCCATCAAGCCTCCAGCCGCAAGAGTCGTGAAAACACCGATGGTGACAGCAAACCAAGAACCGTAAATAGCAAGAAAAACAATCAGCCCCGTGTGGCTGCTTATTATCCTCCTATGCTCCATGTTCGGGTCGAAAACGTTGAAAGTCTTGCTGAAAACTCCAACCGACAAGTTCTTCGAAAGCCTTCCAAGAGCACGCGATTTCCTGCCTAACGCCAACGAAAAGACCAGCGCAGCACAACCCATCGCAGTTAGAACCAAGGATGATGCGAGCAGTGAAACCTCCACGGGAAAAAGGTTGAACACTCGCCGCACCTGCTTCAACAATAGCATAGACGAAGACCAAACTTAAATCCTTGACGAACCTCACACTCAACCTTGGCTACCCTTACCCAGAAAAAAGGTAATGCGTTTGACCGCATGAAACCAGCCAACGGCGACCTAACATGGCAAAAAGGCTGAACCCCAGCAAGCTCCAAAAAGGCTCAAGAACCAGACTCCTGGGCAAAAGCATCTTCTTCTCAAAGGAAGTCGCCTCAACAAACGAGTGGGCCAAGAAGCTGGCGAGCCAAGGCGCCCCAGAGGGATGGGTCGTGATCGCAGAAACTCAAACCCACGGGCGGGGAAGACTCGACCGCGAATGGATCTCACCTCTTGGGGGGCTGTGGTTCTCGTTGATTCTCAGGCCTAGACAAGGCTTGGCGGAGGCTGCCAAACTCACATTCGTGGCCGGGATCGCAGTCGCCGAGACTCTGCATGAACAGTACGGCCTGAGGACTCAGACCAAGTGGCCCAACGACGTACTCGTGAACGGACGCAAAATCTGCGGCATACTCGGAGAGACGACCTCAACGGGCAAAGAAATCAACGCCGTCGTCTTGGGAATCGGAATAAACGCTAACTTCGCTGAACGAGTCTTACCAGAATCGATCAGGGCAAGGGCCACATCGTTGGAAACCGAGCTTAACAGAAGAATTCAGCTGGAAGAACTTTTCAACAGACTGCTCGAGAAGCTGGAAGCAACGTATGTACTCTACACCAGAAGAGGCTTCAGCTCGATTCTTAAGCAATGGAAAAGGTACGCTGGCTTCCTCGGCCAACAGGTCGAAGTGACAGACAGAAACGAAAAGATCACAGGGTTGGCCTATGACGTGGACAGGGACGGAGTCCTGATTCTCATGCTTGAGAACGGAGCCCTCAAACATGTTTTCGCCGGAGATGTGTCCCTGCGGACAAAGTGAAAACCGTTGACCAAGACGGGTCTTCAGCATCATGCGTTGGAAACCTGTGAAAAACGCCGCGAGGCCTCTGCAGGAGAGGCCGCACTCAACTACCGCCAGGATCAAACAAAAATGGAAGTTTGTCTAGAATTGGAATGTGGTTGAAAAAATCTTAAGTCAAGGCTTTGAGCTTTGCGATCAGTTCCTTCTTCATCTTTTCGTTTCCCTGAATCTGCGTTCTGGCCTTTCGCCAGTCTGCGGAGCAACTTCCGTAGCTCGACTGCTCACCGATGTACTTGTGAATAACCTCGTCAACCTTGCCCTTGTTCTTGTCGGTCACCTTGACACCTGCCTCCTTCAGCACGTCGTTAAACCATTTCCAGCAAGCCAACGCACATCACCTTTCAACACAGAAGTCACGCGTTCAATGCTTAAAACTTTGTTCTCAGCTATTTTGCCTTTGCTTTCTTTTGCTCGTACCGCTCGGCGCATCTGACGCAGCAGAAGGCGTACTCTTTTCCGTCTATCGTGGTCGTGTAGGCCGCGAGTCTGCACGTTTCTTGCTGTATCTCAGCCTTGCAGTATTCGCATCTGACGAATTTGGGCTTCATCCTTTCACCTCTTTGGCCTTCTGTCTCTTAAAATAGTCCTCTATGGCAGCGTGCAGCGCGTCAGCCGCGAGGTTTGAACAGTGCATCTTGACAGGTGGCAAGCCGCCGAGAGAGTCTGCGACGTTTGCGCGGGTGATCTTCATTCCTTCCTCCAACGTTTTCCCCTTGGCCAGCTCCGTGATCATGCTGCTCGTCGCGATCGCTGACCCGCAGCCGAAAGTCTTGAACTTGATGTCTTCGAGACGACCGTCCTTGACCTTGATGTAGATGGTCATGAGGTCTCCGCAAACAGGGTTACCCACCGTGCCTATACCATCCGCATCCGGGATCTCGCCCATGTTCCGTGGGTTTCTGAAATGCTCCATCACTTTCTCGGTGTACATCAAACGTTCAGCTCCTTCGGAGTTAACGGCGATATCGCTCTTAACCTTTTTACTATGGCAGGCATCAAGCCTATTACGTAGTCAACCTGTTCCGCAGTGTTCTCCTTCCCCAGAGTGAACATCAGGGAACCATGTGCTTCCTCATGTTTAAGTCCAATTGCTAACAGCACGTGCGAGGGTTCCAAGGTTTTTGCTGTGCAGGCTGAACCTGACGACGCATAAACGCCGATCATGTCAAGGCTCAGCAGCATCGATTCACCCTCTATGAAACTGTACCTAACGGAAACGTTGTCAGGCAGTCGTTCTGTCGGATGCCCATTCAAGAATGAATATGGAATTGGCTTCAACAAACCATCAATGAATCTGTCTCTCAACTTTGTCAGCTGGACACTATTAGTCTGCATTTCCCTCTTGGCTATTTCAGCAGCCTTTCCGAAACCAACTATGCCGGGCAGGTTTTCTGTTCCCGACCTTAACCCACGTTCCTGTCCACCGCCATGTAACAATGGTTCCACCGGCACTCCTGCCTTGATGTACAGGGCACCGACACCCTTAGGGCCATACATGTCGTTGGAGGAGATCGTGAGCAGGTCTATGTTCTCGTTTTTCACGTCTATCGGAACCTGCCCACAAGCGGCTGTGGCATCTACATGGAAGTAAGCATTCTTGCTGTGCACAATTTTGCTGATTTCCCTTATGTGTTCAACTGTTCCTATTTCGCCGTTTGCGTATACAATAGAAACGAAGATTGTCTTATCGGTCAATACTTTTTCCAGGTTCTCGAGAATCACAAAACCGTACTTGTCAACTGGAACGAAGACGGATTCGAATCCTCTTGTGGTCAAGAACTTGAACGAGTTGACCACTGACATGTGCTCAATCGCTGACGTTATTATTCGTGTTCCATGGTCCTTGTTCCGGTTTGCAACTCCTTTTATTGCCATGTTGTTGCTCTCGGTGGCTCCTGAAGTGAAAATTATAGACTCCCTTTTTTCAGCGTTAATCAACGCAGCAACTTTTGCCCGCGCGTCTTCAAGTGCGCGCTTAGCCTCTTGGCCGAACACGTGCAAGGATGAAGCGTTGCCGAAAGACGATTCCATATAAGGCAGCATGGCCTCTGTGACCCGAGGCTCTACAGGTTTTCCAGCCGCATGGTCCATGTAAACTCGCTGCGTCGTCGACATGCATTTTTCACTTGACACGCGTTTAGCTGCTACTTACTTAACCTTTCTAATCACTATTTGAACTTCGTTTCCTTTCTTGGTCACGCTTACAAGTTTTTGCTCCAAGTTTTTCACGAGGCTCCTAATGTCTGACTCTGCGGCCGGGTCATCTGCCAAGACCTCCAGCGTCTCGCCGACCTTCAACTCATCCAGTTCCATTCTCGTCTTGAAAACAGGTTCAGGACAGTACAAACCTAAGCAATCCAACGTTCTGTCAGCCTTTTCTTTCATGACTTCCCCTCATGCACTACAGCTTAAAGAGAAAAGTAAAAAGCCTTTCGTACAACCATCAGCGTTAACCGCGGCCTTGGTCCAAAAAAAGGAAATGCAACGAGTGTTTGCTGTTGTTCCATGTTCACTCAGTTATCTTTATCGCTTGAGTAGGGCATTGAGTTTCGCATGCCATGCATTTTATGCAGTCTTGTTCTCTCGCAGGGTCAGACTTCTTTTCAGAAACAGGGTGTCCAGACGCGTCCCCCCAATCGAACACTGTCACGGGGCAGACTTCCAAGCAGACGCCGTCTCCAGTGCAAACGTCCCAATCAACTGCAACAGTTGTTCCATGCACACCGAGCTTCTTGGGAGGTTCAACAGGCCCCCAAACGTTGTGACCCTGATGCTGACTGACGACCTTGCGATTTTTCTGAAAATCTGGGTCTATCGGCAAAACTTTTTCACCATTCAACAGGATAACTGGTGAAAATATAACCCTTTTGCTGCCATCAAGTGAGCAGTTGGCGTTGGCTCAACAGGCGAAAGATTTAAGATTTGCAGGAAAGCAAGTGTTGTAACAAAGGCGAAACAGACATGGAACAGGACAAGTTTTACGCTTTGCCAAAACTGCCTTACGATTACGCAGACCTTGAACCGCACATGTCCAAGGAACAGTTAACGATACACCACGACAAACATCATCAAGCATACGTAAACGGCGCAAACGCGATACTTCAGAAGCTTGACAAGGCGAGGAAAGAGAACGCCGACTTGGACGTCAAGTCCACTTTGAAAGAGTTGTCATGGAACATAGGCGGACACCTGTTGCATTCCCTGTTCTGGGGCAACCTAGCGCCACCGAGCAAGGCAGGAGGAAAACCGGGGGGCAAATTAAGCGATTGGTTGGAGAAAGAGTTCGGAAGCTTCGACCGATTCAAGAAGGAGTTCACGCAGACGGCGACCAGCGTGGAAGGCTCCGGATGGGCGGCTCTTTCAAGGTGCACTCAGACGAGCAGGCCGCTAATCATGCAGATAGAGAAACACAACACGAACGTTTATCCCACGTACAAGGTTCTCATGGTTCTCGACGTGTTCGAGCACGCGTACTACATCGACTACAAAAACGACAGAACGAAGTTCGTAGAGGCATTCTGGAGCATCGTGAACTGGAACGAAGTAAGCAAGAGACTGGAAGCAGTGCTGAAGTGAAACGACCGTTGCGCTTTCATTGTCTCGGTAAGAACACTGAACTTGGTGGTTCAATCGTGGAACAGAGATCGAACCGTCAAAAATATTAGTTGAAAGCGAATGGATATACCATGAAAAGGGGTTGGAAGATGAGTACTGGATTTGGAGCGAACTTGAAGTACCTCGCAGGCATCATAGTTCTGGCGGGCCTAGGAGTATTAGTGTGGTGGACACAGCAATATGTCCTTCAGGATATGATCGGCGTCCAGCAGGTGGGTGGGTTCTTTTATTGCATGATAGGATACGCCGCCGCTATTCTTGTTCTGAGCAGGCTCAAATTCAGAATCAAAACGAACTTGAAGTACCTCGCAGGCATCATAGCTCTAACGGGCCTCGGAGTGATAGCTTGGTACGCACAAGATTACGTGGCGCCGCAATTAGGCGTGTTCATTGGGTTCATAACCGCGTACGCGGCTGGGGTACTTGTGCTCTTCTACATCCTGGGGCGTTACGGAGGCTGATCACGCCTCTAGGCTCTTGGCACCGAAACAATTGCTCTGAAACCGTTTATTAATGGTCGTCCCCTTGTCAATTTCACTTTTTGCGAACTCATTCTACAGCCGGAATATTCTGGTTGTAGCAAAATGCAGCGCTGATGTGCGAAGCGTTATTTAGTTCTAATCTACTCGCCACTCTAAGCTCATTTTACGATGAGGACTGGGTGCTTCGTATAATGCAAAACATGGTTGCTTACACTGCCAAGCAGTGATCCGCTTGCATCGCTATGACCTTTGCCCCCCATGACTATGATATCAAAGTCTTCTTTCTCGGCGATCTCTGAGATTTTTCTAGCAGGGTCTCCAGACTCTAGTTTCTGTTCAAAACTCATCCCACTAAGCTTTCCAGCAGCGTCGGCTAGAATGCCTCTTCCAATAGCCTTGGAAACTTCAGGCCGCACGCCGAACAGGTGCGATTCTTGGACGTGAAGTAACGTTAGCTTCGCGTTGAGTTTCTTGGACAAAGCAGCAGCACACATTAGCGCGTTTTCGGAACCCTTTGAGCCGTCGAGTGGCACAAGCACCGTTGAAATTGACTGTTTTTCTCCCCCGACCAGCACAGGTATATCCGCTTGGCGTGACACCTTATAAGCTACACTTCCCAAGTGCGCTTCCTTCCCTTCTTGCTCGTTCCGTCCCATCACTATCAAGTCATAATCTTCTCTGTTAACTTCCTCTATCACCGCTTCGGCCACGCTCTTATGTTCAACAACCTTCCGTTCAGCATGTACACCATCCTCTTTGAACGCAAGCGCAGCGTCAGCAACGATATCTTCTCCCTGCTGGCGATAAATACTGGTAAGCTCATCTTCTATTCTTTCCGAATAGTGTGCACCAGCAGACGATGGTCCCTGCGCATGAAGCATCTCTCTCTCAGCCACAATAGCAGGCTCTGAGTCGGCAGAGTCTGAAAGGCCACGGCCCTGCATCAAGAAGTTTCTAAAGCGAGGTCTCATCAGTTCATGAGTAACGACGTGAAAAACCGTTACTTCTGAACCCAGCTTCTTAGCTAGCAGAATCGCCAGTTCCTGAGCAGAGCGCGCTCGATCCGAACCGTCTGTTAGAAACAGAATCTTCTTGAAAACCTGTTCACGTTCCATACGCCTTCAACCTGCGTTTCTGTCTAGTGTTCAACGCTTTATAAAGTCTTTTCGGAAACGCTGGCCTTTCACTGGTTGCAGCGAACACTGTTCCTATGCGTCTTTTCTTTGGCGTCGTCAATCGCCGTTTGGACTCGGAGAAACCTTAAAAACGACTGCGCCCCATCACACTGATAGTTTTCACGCGTGGTCTGAGGATTTTTTATGGAAAAGTTTGACGTTCTCGTAATTGGTGCAGGCTCTGGAATGATAGTGGCCGCGAACGCGGTTGCAAACGGTCTGAAAACAGCGTTGGTTGAGTCTGGACCGATCGGGGGAACATGCATGAACCGTGGGTGCGTACCTTCGAAGATGCTGATCTATCCTGCAGATGTTGCGAGCGTGATTCATGAAGCGGAAAAACTGGGGATAAGAGCGATGATCGACACCATCGACTTTGATGGAATTATGAAGAGAATGCACAAGCTTGTTGAAGAAGATGTTGAACGGCAGACAAGAGCCGTAGAGGAAGACCCTAGGATCAGGTGGTTCAAAGGCGATGGCGAGTTTGTTTCGGATTACACGGTGAAAACGGGAGAAGACGTGGTGAAAGCAGACAAGGTCTTCATCGTTTCAGGGGCCAGGCCGGATGTTCCTCCGCTCAAAGGAATAGAGAATGTGAGCTTTTTGACAAGCGATACGGTGCTGAGCCTTGAGGCGCTGCCCAAGAGCATGGTTGTCATCGGAGGAGGGTACATCGCCGCAGAGTACGGGCACTTCTTCTCCAGCTTAGGAACCAAGGTAATAATGATTCAGAGAAACTCGAGAATTTTGCCTGACGAAGAACCGGAGGTCTCACAGCTATTCACAGAGGAGATGGGAAAAAGGATGGAGATTTTCACGAACTACGAGGCCGTTGAAGTTATGGAAAAAGGCAGCACCAAGGCAGTGGTAGCTAAAAGCCTAGTCAGTGGGCAGATCAAGGAATTTTCTGGAGACGCTATACTGATAGCCGCTGGACGAGTTCCCAACTCCGACATGCTGAAGCCAGAAAGAACAGGAGTCGAACTGGACAAGATGGGATTTGTGAGAGTGAACGAGTTTCTCGAAACCCGCAAGAAGAACATATTTGCGTTCGGCGACGCCATCGGCAAGCAAATGTTCAAACACGTTGCAAACTATGAAGCCCAAGTTGCTTGGCACAACTCCGTGCACAATCACAAGGTGAAGGTCGATTACGGCGCAGCGCCTCACGCTGTTTTCACGCATCCGCAAGTCGCTTCAGTAGGCATGAAGGAGGCCGAGGCTTCGCAGTCAGGATACAAGATTTTGGTTGGAAGAGCCTTTTACAAAGACACAGCACAGGGAGCTGCAATGGCTGAAACAAGAGGGTTCGTGAAAGTCATCGTTGAACAGAAAACTGGAAGAATCCTCGGCGCACACATAATCGGCCCCTTTGCTTCTATGCTGATTCAGGAAGTCATCAACGCGATGGCTTCAGGAGACGGGACTTTCGTTCCGATCTTCAGAGGATTACACATTCATCCCTCAATGACTGAAGTCGTTCAAAACGCGTTCAGCAACCTGAAACAGCCCTAGCAAGATAACTATTGTTTCGAGGCAGAAAAGACTCTCAAGGTCTGCGATAGCATCCGCGTTCTGAAAACAAGCTTCCGAGAATCTTGTATGCATCTACGATGCTTCATTCAAGGAAGCTAAATTGTTATATCTAGGGCAATGATAACGCTCAATGCAAAATGGTAGGTGATAACGTGAGCAAGGTCAAAGTCGCAGGCAAGAACAACACGCACAAGGTGTTGATGTACGCGATAAGCACGTGTGCCTGGTGTAAGATGACGAAGAGATTCCTGAATGAAAACAACGTGGAGTACGAGTACGTTGACGTTGACCTGACCAGTGACGAGGACCACGAGAAGATCAGAAAAGACATCGTCAGCAAAGGAGGAGAACCTAGCTATCCGACGCTGATCGTTGATGATAAAACTGTGATCACTGGTTTTCGCAAAGACAAAATAAAAGAGGCCTTGGATCTTTGATCACCGTTGAGAAAGTCCGGCAGAGAGCCGAGGCTGACGCCAAGACATACGGCTACTACCTAAACCCTGACCCTGAGTTCCTCAAAGATCTGCTGGAAGGGTTGAAGCGAAACGAGGAGAGATACGGTTACCCATCGTGTCCCTGCAGGCGCGCCTCGGGAAAGTTCGAGTTGGACAGAGACATAATCTGTCCATGCGACTATCGAGACCCCGACGTTGCAGAACACGGATGCTGCTACTGCGCCCTCTACGTCCGAAAGGATTTGTACGAAGGCAAGACCCCCATCCTTCCGATTCCAGAACGCAGACCCGCGGACAAGCAGGCCAGAGCCTATGCTGCAACTGCAACTGGAGAGGCAGCTACGGGAACGGCGGCTGAAAAGACGCCTGTGGTGAAGGCTGAGGGCCAGTCTGTTGAGGTGAAGAAGAAACTATGGTATTGCAGGCAGTGCGGTTACGTGGTGTTTCGCGAAGACCCGCCCTACGTTTGCCCGATATGCAAGGCCAAGAGAGAGATGTTTGCAAGAATAGAGATCAGCCCAAGCGGGTAGGACAAAACAGGAATCATCGTTCACTTTGTGACTCTTATTTCGATTCTTTTCCAGGCTTTGTTTATCCCTCGCAGGGACGTCACTGCGCCCACAACGGTTCCGCCGAGAATCTTGCTGACGAATTCGTTCAGGGCGATCTCTTCACCGTCAACCGAGAGCTTGGTTTCCATGGGCCATCACCTCTAAGCTAGGTTAGCGAGTTAAGTGTAAAAGTTTTCTGTAAACCTTTTAGGCAAGGCAGACCACTGAAAAGTGGCAAGAAGATGAAGGATAAGACAAAGTTTACGGAGAAGGAAAACAAGCGCAGAGCGTTGAGGATAATCGGTCTTCTGGAGAAGGAGTTTCCCGACGCCAAGATAGCTCTGAACTACACTAACCCTATTGAGCTTCTGGTCGCTACCATTCTTTCCGCGCAATGCACAGATGAAAGGGTTAACATTGTGACAGAGTCGCTTTTCAAGAAGTACAGGAAAGCAGAGGACTATGCAAAAGCCGACTTAGCTGAGCTTGAAAGGGAGATAAGGTCGACGGGCTTCTACAGGAACAAGGCGAGAAACATCAAGAACGCTGGGGAAATGCTGGTTCAAATGTTCAACTCTCACGTTCCGAAGACGATGGAGGAGATTCTTGAGTTGCCCGGTGTTGCTAGGAAAACGGCTAACATAGTTCTTCAGAACGCGTACGGTGTTGTTGAAGGAATAGCCGTTGACACTCACGTGCGAAGAGTTGCAGCAAGACTTGGACTTACGGCCAATGAGGACCCGGAGAAGATAGAACAGGACTTGATGACCATTGTGCCGAGGGAGAAGTGGATGAGGATAACGGACCTGCTTATCTTTCTTGGAAGAAGAGTCTGCAATGCGAAGAAGCCTAAGTGTGAATTGTGCGTTTTAAACAAGCTGTGTAGATCTGCCTTCACCTTCGCTTGAGAGTTTTGCGTCGATTTATAAGGTGCAGCCAACGATATCCTGTTAGAGTGACAGATGGTTTAAGAAAAGTGGAGGAGTTGAGGTTGGTAACCCAGCATGTTGATGGTCCGAAAATCGTGGTTGTTGGCGCGGGTTTCGTGGGGTCGACGTTTGCCTACTCCCTGTTGATTCGAGGGTTGGCTTCTCAGATCGCGGTCATAGACGTTAACAGGGAGCGAGCTGAGGGGGAGGTTATGGATCTGAACCATGGTCTACCCTTCGCGTACCCGACTAGGATTTGGGCAGGCGACTATTCTGACTGTGAGGGCGCTGACATAGTGGTCATCGCAGTGGACAAGGGACAGAAGATTGAACAGTCAAGGCTAGAGCTGGCCGACGGCAACTTTCAGGTTTTGAAGCAGATAGTTCCAAGCATCACGAGGTACAACAAGGAGTGCATCCTGCTCGTGGTGACCAACCCGCTGGACGTTATGACTTACGCGGCTCTCAAACTGTCCGGGCTGCCCAAGAACAGGGTGATCGGGTCTGGGACGATCTTGGACACGGCGCGGCTTCGCTACCTGCTCGGCGAGTACCTTCAAGTCGACCCTAGGAACGTGCACGCTTACATCATCGGTGAACACGGCGACAGCGAAGTGCCAGTGTGGAGCCTGGCAAACGTTGCGGGAATCAGGCTGAAAGACTATTGCCCGATATGTAAAGTTCCGTACAACATGGAAGATTTCAACAGCCTTTTCTTGAAGGTGAGAAGCGCCGGGGTCGAGATCATAAGGCGGAAGGGCAGAACGTTCTACGCGGTCGCCCTGGGAATGACGAAGATCGTGGAAAGCATACTTCGAAACGAGAACGCGGTGGTGACGGTGTCCTGTCTCTTGGAAGACTATCACGGTGTCAGCGACGTCTGCCTAAGCGTCCCAGTGGTCCTGAGCCGAGAAGGCGTGAAGGAGGTCATAGAACTCCCCTTAGACGAGAAGGAGAAGACAGAATTCCGAGAATCCGCCACGATCGTGAAGAACGTTGTCCGTTCCTTAGGGCTTTAGAAGCACTGAAAGCGCGCGTGTTAATGTTTCCTGTGTCGCGTTTTCACTCGTCGTGGGCTACAACTCCACGGGTCGTTTGAACACCTCTACAATAAGATGAAGAAGAGAGAACGACAACCAGCAAAGACCTAGCAGTCTGTCAAAAATCTGAAAACTTCAGGAACTAGTTTTGCCAAGGAGTTGTGCGCGCTTGCTAGACTACGCTATGTTCCGTTGAGTCTGGTTTGCTTCTCTGCCTTTCGCATGAAATCCTCAATCATCGGCTGCATAGCTTCTGGGTATCGGGCGATGCACGCGTGCCCCTCGCTTGGCTCTAAGAAACATTGCATTAGCTTCTTTTGTAGAATTTCCTGTTGGACTTGTCTTTCGACTTTCCAGCCGAGCTTCATACTATCGATGGTTTCAACGTTGCGCAGTGTGGCCTTTTTCTGTTTCTTCATGCCGTCGACACCTGTGTCATCATGGACTTATATCGCGAATCTCAAGATAACATTTCTTTCAAATCCCGATATGTATCAAAAAGTGGAATATTCCGCCCTTCGGCAGCTCAAAACCAGCCCCATCGAAAAACCTGGCCATCATCACGTGCAACCTGCTAGATTCCGGGCACAAAGCAGAGTCAACGCTGGAGTAGTTCCAGTGACCACATCTCGTCCGATTCCTCATGGGCGGTGACCACTTCTTTCCACAACGCTATTGAGCACTGACCACAGTCTGATTTCATCGGTGGAGTAGATTGCCACAGGTTTGCATTGAAACAAGCGAACTGACGATGCGTTATGGTAGCCTTGTGGCTGTTGACCACGTTTCTTTCAACGTTGAGAAGGGTGAGGTTTTCGGTTTTCTGGGCCCAAACGGCGCGGGCAAATCAACGACTATAAAGATGTTGACCACGCTCTTGCGACCCACGAGCGGTAAGGCCACTGTCCTTGGGTTTGACGTTGTTTCTGAAGGAGGCAAGATTAGGCCTAGGATAGGCGTCGTGCAGCAGGAGCCGAGCTACGAGCATGCGCTGAGTGTGGAAGGAAATCTTGACCTGTACGGGCTTTTGTGGAACGTGCCCAAGAAGGAGAGAAAGGAGAGGATCGAGCTTCTTCTCGACAAGTTTGGTTTGGAGGAGGCGCGGAAGACGCATGCGCCTGAACTGTCAATTGGGCAGAGAAGGCGTCTGCAGGTTGCGAGAGAGTTCATGCACGATTCTGGGCTCATGTTTCTAGACGAACCCACGACCGGCTTGGACCCTCAGGCCAGAAGAGTAACCTTGGAATTCGTGCGCGAGAAGGTGAGAAACGGTGTGACCGTTTTCTTCACGACGCACATAATGGAGGAAGCCGAGTACGTTTGTGACAGAATCGCCATAATCAACCACGGACAGATCCTGGCCTTGGACACGATAAAGAATGTTAAGCACAGATTTGGAGCGGTAAGCGTTATTCATCTGCGTTTCGCTGAGTACACTAGCGATTTGGACCGAAAACTGCAGAGTTTGCCTGGCGTTCAGAAAATTGTCCCTCCGCAGCAGAGGGACGAGCCGTTGAAGTTGTATGCAGAAGATGCGAACGTGGTGATGCCCAGAATAATCGATGCTGCAACGACCCTCGGAGCGCGTATAACAGAACTCAGGATAGAGGAACCATCACTGGATGACGTGTTCGTTCAGATGGTGAATTCGAAGGGAGTGAAACGCAATGAACAGTTTTCTTAGACTGTTGTACAGGGACCTGAGGGCTGGCCTTTGGTCAACCAAATCCATCATGGCCGTCCAGCTTGTAACCCCATTGTTCTACATCTTCGTCGCCGGGTTTGTCTATGGAGCTATCATCGATCCAAAAACGATTGCTGCCAGCGGAGCGATCAGCTACGTCCTCTTTCTTGCCCCAGGAGTGGTGGTCATGCAGATAATGTTTGCCGCGTCTATGGCCGGAGCGATGCTTTGGGTTGACAAAAGGCTGGCGATGTTCTCGCAGATAGTTGTGGGGCCGTTCAGCAGGTGGCAGTACATACTCAGCAAGCTGGTTTCTATCATGCTTCAGGGAATGCTGAACGCGTTCTTGGTTTTTCTCATCGCCTCTCCGTTGCTTGCAGGGCTAAAAATCTCATTCGAGGGTGTGCTCTACATTGCCGGCTCGCTTCTGTTGGGGGCTCTCTTCTTCGGTTCTCTGACGCTGGCCATTTCTGTGTTCATAAAATCCAACGAGGCGTTCAACGCGATTCTCAACGTGTTGTTCACTCCTCTGATGTTTCTGAGTTCAGTCTACTACCCTCTGGAAAAAGCGCCGCTCGCGATTCAAGCCGTTTCATTGGCTAATCCTCTAACCTACGCTGCAGACATGCTCAGAGCCGGACTTCTGCAGGTTTACGTCCCCCTTCTGCCCATCGAGATAGCAGCACTCATAGTTGAGAGTCTCATCGCCTTCGCAGCCGCGACAGTCGCCTTCAGACGAGTCAAACCTTAACCATCGATTCGAACGAATCCCACCGAATTCGAGAAGAACAAACAAGAACGCGCTCGTCCTTCTGGCAGGCTGATGTGTTGGTCGTAACCCCGCAAGCAGTGGAGATATCTCCCGAACAACGAAATTGGATTGCTGAGTTCTTTTTCTCTGGTCCAAGGTTATCAGTCTCAGCATCAGTCTTTTTCGTGTCTTCTTCTATCTTTCTGAACCGATTTCGTCTTGAATAATATTGAAAAAATCGCCCCCAAGACGGTTGACACGAGCAGTATGCAAACCAGGACGGGCCCCGTGAACTCGGGAACAGCCTCAGTACCGGTGATTCGCATAGTGTGATCCCCGGATGGGACGGTTAGGTATACGGATGTGTCAGTGCTACCTTGACAAATAGCGGGGGTTACGGAAGATCCATCCACGTACGCGGCAAGCGTTCCACCCAAGAGGCTTGATGGGAACGTTGCGTTAACGTAAGAGACCGCCGGGGACGAACTGTTCACGTTAATGCTTTTGGTCGAAAACGAGAACTCCAACGCAGAGGTACTTGAGTTCGTTTCCAAGCTCGCAATGAAAGATTGGGCTCCCGTTTGAATGTTGTAGAGCTCGGTTCTCGGCACGGACGACGGGGTGGCACCAACGCCCAACCTCAGCAATCTGCCCGAGAACTTGAACTCGCCTATCCAAAGATAGTTGCCGTCAAACGTGATGCCCGCGGGCCAGAACAACCTGTCCCTCCCGATCTCCGGGTCGTTTCTGCAGGTTGAGGTGTCCCCAGTGCAGCCCAGGACGATGTCAGCGCCGGCGCCGCCGAGCGCGCTTGTGATGTTGCTCCACACCAGAACCCGGTTGAAGCCCGTGTCCGCAACGAAAAGATGCCCCTGAGCGACGACTGCCTCCTGTGGAAGGTTGAACGTGGCCAGCTGCGGCTGGTTTATTCCCCCTAGGTTCACTGGTTGCGAGTCGGTGCCGAAGGTTGAGAGGTTGTATATCCTGACTGATCCCCTGGGCCCGCTCTCCGTCGCAGCGACTGCCAAGTACTCTCCATCGCTCGAAAGCCTCGTTGGTCCGTCGGTGGACAGTGTGATGGCTGGGCTTACGCTATCGTTCGATGGGATGCTGTTCCAGACATAGATTTTCCCAGCTCCTTTGTCGGCTAGGTAGAAATGCTCTGAGTCTAGCGCCACGCCTCTCAGGTCTTGGAAGGTCGCGTTGCCGATGCCCCCTGAGAAGTGAATGTTGGGAAGTTGTCCGTCCAAGGGTGTTTCGGTCCAGATGTACACGTCCTGCCTTCCTGCGAGCGCCAACGTCCCATTGTAAAGGCAGATGGCCCAAGGCGGGAAGTTAACGCCCCTGAAATCGTAGACAACGTCGGGGTAGGCGTTGGACTGGTCTGGCAGGTGCCTGTACACGTACAGTTTGCTGTCGAAATCCGATGCGACGAACAGGCTTCTGCCGTCCGTTGCCGGTTCCGGATTCGTGAAGAAGTAGTTGGCGGCGAGGGTGTTGACGGAAAGGTCGGGGGCGCCGATCACGAAATCTGGTGACGCATCTGCGCTTGTTGGGATGCTGTTGAACACGACTATCTTGTTAGGGTTGTACAGTGAAAGGAAGAGGCTCGTGCCCACGACGGCAACATCGGAGCCATCCCCCCCGCTGAAACTTGTGTCCGCCGCCCCGCTAATCATCACATCCGGCGTGACGCTGTCATTCTGCGGGAACGAGTTGAAGATGTAAAGGACCTCCCCGAGCAGAATAGTCCGCCCGTCGGGGAGGATGACACCACGTGCAAAACTGAACCCGTTCATTGCCCCCCACGCGGAAGAGGCGGCTGCAAAGTAATCGTAGGGTTGGTCGTTCTCGGTTGGGAAAGTGTTCCAGACGAATGTCCCGCCAACATCTGGCGATGAAACCTTGGCGTTGTGATCGCCGACCATCAAGTGCTCGCCGTCGCTGGTTATCATTCTGGGCGTCCCAAACTTTCCCAACGCCGTGAGGTAGATGTCGGCGGATTGGTTGTTCCGGGTGGGAAAGGCGTTCCAGATCAGGACGAGGCTCCTGCCCGTGCTGGACACGACCAGCTTCGTCCCGTCAGTCCAAGCGCCCCACGGCCAGTTAATGTCGGCAAGTTTGTTTTGGTCGCCTTGGCCGACCAGCTCCAGGTCCGCCGGCTGGCCGTTCTCGGTAGGAAAGGTGTTCCAGATCAGGATGCGGCTGTTGTAGGAATCGGCCACAACCACCTTTCCCCCGCCGGTTGAGACTTGGCTGGGCCAGTTCAGCCCGTCCAGCCCGTGCCCCGGGTTGTTGGCGTAGAAGTTTTTCTGGCCGAGGACTAGGTCTGGCGGGGAGTTGGACGCGGGGATCGTGTTCCACATGAGTATTCTGTTGTTGTTCCTGTCAACAACTAACAAGTGCTGTCCGTCGGTGGCTATCCCGGCAGGATGGTTGAAGAGCAGGGGTCCCCCTGTATTGTTGAAATCGATTCCTGACAGCATTATCTCCGCTGACTGACCTGTAGACAGCCATCCACTACGGTTGGACGGAGCTATTCTGTACGTAGTGTTCACGAGGTTCACGCCAATAGAGGGGGGTTGAGGTGGCTGTGCCAATGCGAGTGGGGAGGTTTGGTACGAAGATGAGCTTGCTGAAAGGGAGCCAAAGATCAAGATAACTATTACGAAGTAAGAGGATCGCAATCGATCAAGCCGCCGCATCGATATCACCTCTTGTAGTATACCAATATGGCGCGCGCCGAATTGCAGAAAGCCAGTCTTTCACTTTTGCCATATTCATACATTTTCACCTTCTGGATAAGGCATTTCAGAACCCAGAATCCATATTCCGAGTCGAGATTTCGGAAATTCAATTTCCGTGTTCTCCCGCAAACCCCATTTTTCTGTTCAGTTGGCGTGCACAATCCAAAAGCTGGCGCGCTAGCGTATTCCTGAATTCTTTCGGGAAGTACCTTGTGCTGCTCATTTTGCTCTTCAATCATATTTGGGTCATATAGGATCCCCGGGGGGAGGGTGTGAGCACGCAAGCACCCACTCGAACCGTGACAGTAACCATCGACCATTGGAAAACGCCATGCCTCCCTCTTGAACGGAATTTAGGAACAAGCATGCGCGCTAACAATGCTTTGGAACGCGCCACACACGTCGAAATGCGTGGGATGTACTAGTGCAGAATGGCGTTCCTTAGTGAGAGTGTTCGGGGATTATATGCGGAAGACAAGAGAAGCGGAAATCCAAGAATACTTGATGAAGCGCCTTGAGATGAAATGTAATCTGGTGACCAAGAAGCAATTGCAGAACGCTTCAAAACGAATGAGTACCCTTGTGCATCAGTTGACGAATGATCCTGCTTGCGAAAGCGCGGCTATAAGGGTAGTTTTTTCTGTGAGAAAGAGTTCGGAGGACATTGTCAAGGAGAACGACCTTGACTGTGACGTTGTTTGCAGCATCGTGTTCATTGTCGCCAAAGAGTTTTCGAGATCACTCTCGCCTCGATTGTAGTGTCTATATTCTTAGTCTGTTCAGGCACATCGGTGTCTAATAGGGAACTGTTGATGTTGCCGTCGCTATTCTTATAAATTGAGAATGAAAATGAATTCTCATGCGGGCAGAGATCGGAATCATCGGCGGAACGGGTTTCTACGATCCGAAACTCCTCAGGAACGTTGAGGAAATAAGGGTGCGCACGCCCTATGGGGCGCCTTCTGATTCGATTGCGGTTGGAGAGTTGAGAGGTAGACGCGTGGCATTTTTGCCGAGGCACTCAAGGAAACATACGATAAGGCCAACTGACGTGAATTCGAGAGCAAACATTTTTGCTTTGAAAAAACTCGGTGTTCAAAGGATACTTGCGCCTTCAACGGTCGGCTCTCTGAGGGAAGAGTGCAAGCCTGGAGACGTGGTGTTCATCGACCAGTTTATAGATAGAACGACCAAACGAGAACAGTCATTTTATACGCGAAGGCGCGTGTGCCATATATCAGTGGCCGAACCTATGTGTCCGGAGTTAAGGCGAACTTTGATAGAAGCGGCTGAGGACATGAACGTCAGCACTCATAACGTTGGCACGTATGTTTGTATAGAAGGGCCGAGATTCTCGACGAGAGCGGAATCCAGATTGTTCAGGACGTGGGGAGCAGACGTCGTTGGTATGACTCTTGTTCCAGAGTGCGTTCTTGCTCGAGAAGCGGAGATATGCTATTCTTCAATTGCGACTGTAACTGACTACGACGCGTGGAAAGACCAGCCTGTCACGGCGAATGAAGTTTTGAAGACTATGAGGGCGAACGTGGAAAAAGTCAAGAGCATAATTGCTGAGGCAATTCCAAACATACCGAGAGAAAGACGATGCGAGTGCAAGAGCGCGTTGAAAAGTGCTCTGATCTGAATGGGCCTCGCAACAAAGGAATGAAGATTGAAAACATGGATCTCAGGTCGAAGATAAGGCGAATACCCGAATTCAAGGGCGTAGTTTTCTGGGACATAACCCCGCTTTTGAAAGATAAGCACGCTTTTCGAGAATGCGTCAAACAGTTGGCTGACCATTTTCGGGACAAAGAAGTGGACGTTGTAGTATCAAGTGAGGCCAGAGGTTTCATATTGGGAGCAGCGTTAGCCTATGAACTTGAAGCTGGTTTTGTTCCTATCAGAAAGAAAGGAAAACTGCCTTCAAAAACCGTGAGCCTCACTTACCAGAAGGAATATGAGTCCGACACCGTCGAGATTCATGAAGATGCTGTCGAACCTGGTCAGAACGTTCTGCTTGTTGATGATTTGCTGGCGACAGGTGGCACCATCAAGGCAAACGCTGAATTAGTTGAAGAACTGGGCGGAAAGATCGTTGGCATGGGCTTTCTAATTGAACTAGCGTATCTTCACGGGAGGGAATCCCTTGGAGACAAGTATGAAGTATTCTCGATTATAAACTACGAGACCCCAAAGAGTAATCCCTGCTGCCACATTGGCTAATCATAGTCTGTTGTTTAGATGCAATTGTAGCAGCTCGCAAAAAAGAGGCATGCGTGACATTCCAAAAGGCTGGCATGTTGGTCGTAACCGCATTAGAAGTGGAGATGTCCCCCGCGAATTCTCTTTTCCTATCTACTCCTGAATAGTGGTTGCATGAGCTCTATTCCGTTAGTCCTCGGCTATGTAGGCGTTCGTGTTCCCATGTTCCAAAGTCTTGTGGTGGGCTGATGATCTGGTTGTCGGGTTTGCGTTTGAGTTGTGCTGCGTTGTTTGGGCAGCCGGTTGCGCATAGTCCGCAGCCGATGCATCTTTTCTTATCCACAACGGATACGCCGTCTTGTTCAGTAATTGCGTGTACTTGGCATCTGGTTCTGCATGTTCCGCAGTTTAGGCATTCGTTTGGGTCTATTGCGGCGTAGTAGTTAGCATGAGCAACGGAGTTTTCTATGCCCCACTCGTTGATGCCTCTGAGTATGCCGCAGCAGCAGCCGCAACAGTTGCACACGTAACCCACACCCTTCATCACGTTGCTAACGGTGTGAACCAAGCCTATTTCCTCGGCCTTGTCGAGGAAAGCCAATGCCTTTTCTTTGGAGATGGTGTATCTGTGTGGAGGGCGCTCGTAGGACGAGAAGAACAGACAGGTCGTTAGTGGAAACGTGCATTCGTGGCCGAGTTGTTTCTGCTGTACCCTGCAGACGCAATCACGCAGGCCGAACGATTTGGACTTTAACAGTATTGATTTGACATCGTCGTATGGAAGAATAAGTTCGGATTTCATGGCTTTCTGCGCGGGAATAACACGGTGAAGGGCCGGCTGAGGCTTCATTATGCCGACTGCACCTCCATTCGCGAAGTATTCTTCGACGAGGTGAGCTAGTTCATGGTCCATGGTTTCCAGTTGTGACTCGTAGATTCCAACGACGAAGGGCGCAAGTCTGAAGGTTGGTCTTCCCTCTTCGTCATCACGCCACACGAGACCCTTCCTGGTCATTTTGGTCAACTTTTCTCCAGCCTCTTTAACCGAGAGCCCGACTCTCTTGGCGATCGATTCGACTGGTTCTTGGGAACCGCTTAGCTGACCTGCGATCGTTGCTTCTTCAGGTGAGAATATCTTCTTCAGGACTCGAATCTCAACGTTTGAGGGTGTTCTCGGAAAACCGTTCGGAAGATGGTCCAAAGCTTCCGCAAGTTGATCATAAACCTCATCGACCAAACCTGTATCTCTCCTCACATGAGAATCTTCGTTGCATGCTTATTTAACGATAGTGCGCTATTTGGCAAGAAACGACAGGATGTAATCTGCCAGAATCGCGGGTGCTCTTTTTCTACTATTCTCTGGAGCGCGCGCGACGCTACAATTGCTCAGAAGCCTGTAAATTGGAAGAGCGATACACGCTTCGCCAGATCAGTGGAAAAGTGACGTGATAGACCTGCTCAGATTCAACTTGAAGTCGCAGGATGAGCTAACGAAATGGGAAAAGAAAGAATCCGCCGAGTACCTGGCTTCCTAGAAGGCCGAGTCCAACGGCTTCGGTTTAAGGGTCAAACCATTTGATGCTATGAATGTTTACTGCTGCAAATGTGCTAGTCTACGATAAGCCTTTGGTCTTCGAGAATAGCGAGTTGCGCTGGGCACTGCAGGAAGAATTGGCTTTTCCTACTTTCTTCTTACGTAACCCTTAACGTGTACTGTCTTGTGCTTGTTGCCTGGTTTGGCTCGTCTGTAAGAGTGTACTTTCATTTTCTCACTTGTGCATAATCAGAACGCTTATGCTAGAAAAGAGTTATGAAGCGACGATTCAGAGTTGAAGTCTATGCTTTTGGCAGCTAGGACCCGTTTCAAAAACTCGAAAGTTCACATGGGCCCCTTTTAGCCATGACAAATAAGTTTACAGTTATCCTGCAATGGAAAAGGATTAATTGATGTGCGTCATTTCTTAGAGAAGTTTGGGGTGTTACGTTGTGAAGACGTACTTGACGATATGGTTTAACAGTGAGGGCTCTGGCCCTGTTGAGATTGTTGAAAGACTTCGTTCTTTAGGCTTTGAACCCTTAAGAGGGGTTCATGACCACGTTTACGATTGGAAGAGGAATGTTGACCTCGGGGATATACTTCAACTCACCGACAAGATTCATCACACGTTGAAAGGTCTAAAAGTTCTTTATAAGATTGAGACAGAGTAGGCCAAGAAACGGGCTCTCAGAACGACTGTCAACGAAAACTCAGACTAAATCCCTTAGAAGTTGCATCAACCGATTTTTGACAAGGGCCCGTATCAACCGAAGAGTTGACAGAACCGAAGATAAAAAGAGATTTAAGAAGCAAGTAGGCAAATCAGTGAAACAGGTTGATTCTCCAGATCAACTGGCACTGATCCAAAGCTCCGATTGAGGGATGGTAGAAAAATGTGTGGAATATTCGGTTTTTCACTCAGAAAACCTGTGTCCATGAACAAAGTCTTCAAAGTTCTTCAAAAACTGGAGATCCATCAGCTTCCGCAAGAGCCACGGCCCGTCGGCGGTTACGGTGCCGGCGTCGCCGTGCTCCTGGAAGATGGCAACCTCCTACTCGAAAAAGTTGGAAAGATCGATGGATCTCCTGCTTGCCACCTGCCTGAAATCGTCAATGTCAAGAACGCCTCCGTCTTGCTTGGACATGTAAGGATGCCGAGCCCAGAGTTCATGAGCACAGCCAAGTTCAAAGAGACTGCACAGCCCTACGTCGTTGAACGCGACCCAGGGTTAACAGTAGCCTCAGTCCACAACGGGAAAATGGAAAATTATGAAGAGATCAGAAAAAAGTTCGGTGCCGGACACGTTTTCGAATCCGAGAAGTTTGAACTCATCGATTCAGAGGTCATTCCGCATTTTTTCGAAGAGATGCTCAGCGAAAAAGGAGACGTTACTGAAGCCCTTTACGGGTTTTTCTGTGCTTTGCAGGGCTCAAACGCGGTGGCCATGCTGCAACTGGGAGAAGAGAACTCATTCCTGCACATTGTTCACAAAGGAAAAACGAGGGGACTAACGGTCTGGACCAGCGAAAAAGGCGAGGTAATCTTCTGCTCAAGGAAACCACCGTTAGTAGAGGAATTCGGGAAAACACTTGAAACGGGAAAGTTCAGAGAGACAGTATCAATACCGTACCGCGAAAGCGTTGGGCTAATACTATCCTACCCGTTGCCGCAAAGATAAAGAATAAAACTTTCGATCACCCATCGTTTCAGCTTGTGAGAATGCCTAAACGCCAAGAGAACTCAGAGGTGTTCAACCAGCTTGCGAAACCCATTCGTGACTCCTTGTCCGAGCTAGGCTTCACTGAGCCCACTTTACCCCAGAAAATGGCCATTCCTCACGTAGCAAAAGGCGAAAACGTCCTCCTGATTGCTCCCACGGGAAGCGGCAAAACAGAGGCCGTTCTGCTCCCGATCTTCTCAAACTTGATTCAACAGGAAACAAGGAAGGGCATAGCCGTGATTTACATCACACCTTTGAGGGCGTTGAATCGTGACCTACTGAAGCGCCTATCATTCTGGTCATCAAGATTGGGCATTTCAATCGAGGTGAGACACGGAGACACCGAACTGAAGCTTCGAAGAAGACAAGCCATTTTTCCGCCTGAAGTGCTTGTGACAACCCCCGAAACGCTTCAGGCCATTCTGCCGGGCTCACGCATGAAACAGCACTTGGCCAACGTAAGGTACGTTGTCGTTGACGAGGTGCACGAACTTGCGTCAAGCAAGCGTGGTGTTCAGCTTGCGGTTTCCTTAGAAAGGCTTCACGAAATCGTTGGAAAAGAGTTTCAAAGGATAGGCTTGTCAGCCACTGTTGGCAACTCCGACGAAGTGGCCCAGTTCATCGCTGGAACAGGCAGAAGCATCAAGGTGGTAGAAGCCTCGTTTCTCAAGGGCTACATGTATCATGTTGAAAACCCGAGCCCAATCGAGTCAGACTTCGACCTAGCCGCGAAGCTCAACACGGCACCTGAAGCGGCCGCAAGAATAAGACGCGTAACTGAGCTTGTTGACAGTCACAAGTCAACCCTGATTTTTGTAAACGCTCGAACGATTGCTGAGATGCTGGGCTACAGGTTTAATCAGCTCGGGCGCAGTGACGTTGCTGTTCATCATGGGTCTTTGTCCAAGGAAGAGCGAGCCCAAGTTGAAGACGAGTTTAAAGCAGGTGTCTTGAAAGCGATAATCTGCACGAGCACCTTGGAGCTGGGCATAGACATTGGAAGCATTGACTTGGTTATTCAGTATCTTTCGCCCAGACAGGTCAGCAGCTTGATTCAGAGGGTTGGAAGAAGTGGCCACCGATTGGACATGCTGTCAGAAGGCGTCATTGTAACCGCGTTTCCAGACGACACTTTGGAGTCGATTGCAGCGGTAAGGAACGCTTGTAAGAACAAGCTTGAACCCGTCGTGATCCATGAAGGTGCCTTGGACGTTTTGGCTCATCAAATCGTTGGAGCAGTGATGGATAAAGGGATGGTAGAGTCGAAGGATATATTGTCAATTTTCCGGCGAGCTTATCCGTACAGGAAGATTTCTCAAAGCACTTTTTATGAAGTGGTATACTTTTTAGAGCGCTTGGGCAACATAAGAATAGGGGAAGAAGGCAAGGTTTTGCGAAAGGCTCGGAAGACTAGAAGCTACTATTATGAGAACTTATCCATGATTCCGGACGAGAGACGTTATCCGATCGTGAACGTGATTTCTGATAGAAAAATCGGAACCTTGGGCGACGAGTTCATGGCCTTGAAAGCCAGAGTAGGCTTGAACATCATCGTCAAGGGCAGAGTGTGGCGAATTGTCCAGATCGAGCAGGAAACCGGGATTGTCTACGTTGTTCCCTCGGAAGACCCTCTGGCCGCGATCCCAGGATGGGACGGCGAGATGCTTCCCGTCCCTTTTGACCTCGCACAGGCAACGGGCAAACTTCGAGAAGAAATTGCAGATCAACTGAAGAAGACGAAAAACGCGGAGGCCGCAGCGGAAACACTTGCATCAAGACTCTCAACCGACAGGTCTGCGTTGCTTGCAACAATCAGAGAGGTTGATGAGCACGTGAAAAGGGGAGCGCCACTGCCCACGCATAATCATATCGTTCTCGAATCTTTCGACAAGTACTTGATAATTCACGCTTGCTTCGGTGAACTGGTGAATCGCACTTTGGGCTGCGTTTTTGACTCTGTGCTCTCTGAGCGGGAAGTGATAGTCGGCTGGTGGAACGACGGTTACCGAATACTCATCGAGACGCCCCGAAAACTGAACCCGATAGAGACTGAAAAACTGTCTGAAACACTGTTTGCATTAACAAGCAAAGAGGTTGACAAGGCTTTCGAGGATTATTTGGAGGCAAAGTTTCCCTTCTCTTACAAGATGAAGTTTGTTGCTGAAAGGTTCGGTGTCTTGCCACGTGGAAAAACCATGAGCTATGAAAGGTTGAGCCAGCTTCCGAGTAGATTCGGCGATACCCCGATTTATGATGAAACACTGCGAGAGGCGATGATAGAGAAAGTCGACAAAAAGAGAGCCAAAGAGATCATGCGACGAGTTAAGAGCGGCATCATAAAGGTCAGCACTGTGCGCAGCTTGGAGAAACCAACACCGTTGGCTTATCACATACTCGCAAAGTTTTCAGACATGTCAGAGCTGATGGCACCAGAACAGGTCTTGGTAAGCAACATAGACAGGATGAAAATGGCGATAGAGGCCAGAACAGCAAGGATGCTCTGCATATCCTGCGGCGAATTCGCAGGGGATGAAAAAATCAGAGATGTGCCTGAACAACCTTCTTGCAGGAAATGCGGATCGAAGCTTCTGACGGTTCTGTACAGAAGCCAAGACGCAAGCCATTTGGGCGAACTGCTTAGAAGAAGACGCGAAGGCAGCTCGCTGACGGAGGAAGAGCTGAAGGAGTTAACTCAGGCAAGACGAGCCGCGGACCTGGTGCTGAGCTACGGAAGAAAAGCGCTCATAGCCCTTGAAGTCAAGGGCGTAGGCCCTGAAACTGCCTCAAGAATTCTTGGAAAAATGCATCCGAAAGAAGAAGAGTTCTTCATGGACCTTCTCAAGGCGAAGATCCAGTACCTGCGAACCCGCGAATTCTGGGAAGAAAAAGAAAATCGCAAAGAATTCCGCAGTTTTGATAGCTCATAACAAAATGAGCAGTTCCCAAGGTGAAAACTTGGCTGGTCTCACGGGGAAGGTCAAAGATTTCGTCAAAAAGAAGGGAGCAACACTCGTAGGAGTTGCAACCACCAAAAGATTCTCAAGAGCGCCGAAAGGCCATCGTCCGAGAGACCTCTTGCCGAACGCCAAAAGTGTCATCTCCATAGGTCTAAGAATAAACAGGTCTTCAATTCTTCAACTTCCAAAAACCATGAGAGAGTACAAGATAAACTATGACGTGGCAAACCTCAAGCTTAACAGCCTGGCATGGGAGACAGCCAGATTTCTCGAAGACCTTGGATACGAAGCTTTAGCGATTCCAGCCAGCTCACCGTACGATAAGAAGAAGAATTTCGGGGATATGTCGCACAAGCACGCGGCCGTCGCAGCTGGCCTAGGCAGATTTGGAATGAACAATCTGGTCTTGACACCAGATTACGGGCCTTACGTACGTTTTGTCACAGTCATAACAAGCGCCGCGCTTAGACCTGATAGACCCTTGACCGAGGACATTTGCCTCATGGAGAAGTGCCTAAAATGCGTCAAGGCATGTCCTGCCGGAGCCTTGGAAAACCCAGTCTACGATGCTTCTGAAGGATGGCTGATAAACAAGGAGAAATGTCACGAATACATTCAAATCGTGTTCGGCGGGGACGTATGCGGCCTCTGCATCAAAGCGTGCCTAATAACGAGAATACAAAAGCGCGCGCGCAAGACAAACGCTGGGGAACAACAAAATATTAAATGCTATTAAACATATGCTTAGCAGATTACCTTGACGGATCCAGACGCCAAATATGCGAAAGGAACAATTCAGGAACTCATAGACCGATTTACGTCCAACCAACCTGAATACGAATCCAGCGGATACTTAGAGAGTCAACTCCGCACTGATTTTGTTGACGAGCTGTTTAAAGCACTCGGCTGGGACATCGTTAACAAGAACAAGCTTTCTAGGCTTCAACGGGAAGTCCTCGTAGAGAAGGGCGATACAACAGGTCGCCCAGACTACTCATTTCGCATAAATGGTCAAGACAGGTTTTTTGTTGAAACTAAAGCACCAGCCAAAGGCACTGATAAGTCAGAAGATATCTTTCAAGCTAAGCGTTACGGCTGGAACACAACCAGCGTGAACATCGCAGTCTTAACTGATTTTAAGTCGTTCAAGGTTTTTGACACAACAATAAAACCAGATCTAAAGCAACCACAGCTTGGTTTGATTTTTGAACTGAAGTTTGAAGAGTTTGGAACTACTGATTTTGATCGGCTTTGGCTTTTCTCTAAAGAGAAAGTAGTCAGTGGTTCGCTTGATCAATTGAGTTCTAAAGACCCTTCAGCAAAACGCCTACGCATACCTGTTGACGCAGCGTTAATTGACCAGATGACTCTATGGCGCGAAGAGTTGGCGAAAGAGGTTCACAAGCGCAATCCCGCAATAACAGTCAGGGAGCTCAACGACGTTGTCCAGCGGCTATTAGACAGGCTTATCTTCATACGTCTTCTTGAAGACAGGAAAATAATTGATTTCAAGACCTTGAAGGAAATCGCTGACACTTGGAAAGAAGGAAGACATAGAGACATTCAAGCCCAATTAAATCTGCTATTTAAGCAACTCAACAATGATTTTAACGGTGAGATTTTCAAAGATCATTCTTGTGAGAAAATCTCTTATGGATCGCCTATAGTGGCTGAAATAATCGACGGATTATATTCCCCTAAGAGCCCTTATAACTTTGCAGTAATCGGCGTAGAACTTCTTGGAACAATCTATGAAAAATATTTGGGCAAGACAATACGGTTAACTGAGAAAAGAGTTAAGGTAGAAGAAAAACCAGAAGTGCGCAAGGCAGGCGGAGTTTTTTACACGCCTAGATGGGTCGTCAGTTACATAGTTGAAAACACTGTTGGCAAACTTATTGAAGGCAAATCTCCTAAACAAATCGAAAGCATTCACATACTTGATCCTGCGTGTGGAAGTGGCAGTTTTCTCATTGAGGCGATTAACCGTCTATTCGAATATCATTTGAAGTATTATGAATCATATCCCAAAGAAGCAAAACGCGGTGAGTTGTTCCCTAATGTTATCGTTTCTTACGATGAAGATGGAAACCCGATTCCTCGTTTGAGTATTTACAAGAAAGGCGAGATGCTGAAAAACAACATCTTTGGCATTGACTTAGACCCACAAGCCGTAGAAATAACCATGATGAGTTTATACATCAAAATTCTTGAGGGCGAACGAGCCCTACCCCATAATAAGGAACTTTTGCCATCGCTTTCAAAAAACATCCGTTGTGGAAACTCGCTAGTTGGGTTCGATTTTCTTGAACAAAAGACACTTATCGAAGACGTTGAAAAAGAAAAGGTAAATTGTTTTGACTGGTATTCAAAAAAGACTGGATTCGGGAACATAATCAATCAGACACGCGGATTCGACGCGATTATCGGCAATCCACCCTATATCCGCATTCAAACAATGAAGGAATGGGCTTCCAAAGAAGTCGAATATTTTTCTCATAAGTACAAAACAGCTGAAAGTGGCAACTATGACATTTACGTTGTTTTCGTAGAAAAAGCAATGCAACTGTTGGACGAAAATGGATTATTTGGATTTATTCTTCCCAACAAATTCTTCCAAGCTGAATATGGCAAGAACCTGCGCCAGTTAATATCCAGCAACAAGTACTTGCGAGAAATAGTCAACTTCGGAGACCAACAGGTTTTCGAAAAAGTTACCACATACACTAACCTATTATTTCTAAGCAAATCTGAGAGGAAGACGTTCAAGTATACTGAGATTAAGAGAATTGAAAATCCCGCGAGTCAACTATCTTTTGTAGCGAAGAATATTGAATACCGCAACTCTTCACTTTTCGTAACTACATTGCCCTTAAGTAATATTTGCGAACAGCCTTGGCAATTTAGTTTTGGCGATGAGTCAAAGTTACTGAACAAACTGTCTTTGATCAAGCCAGTCTTATCAGATGTTTGTGATAAAATCTTTCAGGGAATAATCACAGGAGCAGATAAGGTATTTGTTCTAGAACTCAAGGGCGGAATTGGAAAAGAAATAGTTGAGCTGTATTCAAAGACAATTGAACGGAACGTCAAAATTGAAAGAAAATTATTGCGACCTCTGTTGAAAGGTTCCCTTGACATTCGTCGCTACAGAATTGTTAGTCCCCAAAAATACGTTATTTTTCCATATTATGTTAAGGGCGCAACAGCAAAGCTAATTCTATTCCGTGAACTTGAAGATAAGTTTCCAAATTGTGCAAGTTATCTTCAGCTAAATAAGAGAATCTTGGAAGAACGTGAGCATGGGAAATGGAAATGCTCTGAATGGTATGCATATTCAAGAAATCAGAACTTGGTGCAATGTAGCAAAGAAAAGATACTGACACCATCTATTGCTAAGAAAGCCGCGTTTGCTTACGATGAAAATGGTTCGTACTATTTCCTCGGTAGTGGAGGAGGAGGTGGTGGGGGTTACGGGCTTTCAATTAATGAAAAATCGAATATAGATCCGTTCTATTTAGTTGGTTTGCTGAACAGCAAGTTACTGGATTATTTGACGAAGAAGATTAGCACTCGTTTCAGTGGTGGGTTCTTCGCGTACAACAAGCAATACATTCAATCTTTGCCCATAATACGCCCTAGAGACGATAGCCAAAATGGTTTGAAAGATCAAATAGCTGCACTTTCCTTGAAAATTATGAGGTTAAACCAAGCCATAAATACGATTTCAGATTCGTCGCGTATTGAATTGCTTAAACGTGAGGCAGCAGTTTACGAAGAAAAAATTGATGAACTCGTCTACGAGTTGTACGCGGTGGGAGCTGAAGAAAGGCAGCTTATCGAAAGTCACAATGGTTCTTCTTGAACAAACTAAAAAAGATAATCGGAAAATTAAAAAATAGTCAATTCCTCAGTCATTGATCGACGCACGCGCTGGTTAGGGTTGCATCGTTCGGCGGGGCATGAATCGTTGTTGTTGCGTTGTCGGGTCAGGAAACCTGGAGTAGTGTTCGTGGACCACCTTCCATCCTGAATCTTGTTTGTTGAGGACGGATGTGACGCGTGAAGTCACGTCGAACGCCCTGTTTCTCATCACTGCCTGATAATGTATGATGAACGTGGCAATCGCCGTGTTCCCGAGAATGTTCGCTTGAAAATCCCTCAACTCGTAACTGTAGCTGGACATCACCTTGAACGCCCCGAACTCGTTCTCCAAGGCTTTCAGGCCTTCCTGCCTCTCAAAGGGGGGCCAGTCGTCAAACTTGTTGTAGTGCTCATCAACAAGTGCTTTAACCGCACCCTCGTTCTTGTTCTTCATGGCGTCGAGCCGATTAACTATAACACTCCTGACTTCATCCTGCGCGGATGATCCATCTGTAGTCTGTGCCATTTTGACATCTCACCGTAAGGCGCTTGTTCCTCTCTCCTCAAAACACGCTAGTATCTTATGTTTCTTTCTCAAACTCTGCGCGCGCGCCAATCAGACCGAACTCTGATGAAATATCTGCTTGAGAGAAATACGAAAATCAAAAGAGAATTGTTTTTTTGGAGAAGGCTGTAGTGGAATCTTGCTCAATGCCCTATATAAATGCTCAATAGTATTGAGCAGAAAACTTGCTCAACGGTGTTGAGCGCTTACAAAGGTGGTTGAGCAAGAAAACGAAAATCCTTCAGCGCGCGTTAAGCTTTCAGATGGTTATAATTTTCTTTTGTCTGTGAGAAATCCGGATTCTGCAACGCTTTCTTACCGGTAAATTCGCAAGAGGATCGGCTAACTTTCTCCAATGATAGTGGGTTTCATAGTTATCATCCAAGTATTTTCGACGGCGAATTCGGTTTTCGGCTTAATTGGCAAGGTAATGGTAAACGTTGTTCCTTTCCCCACCGTACTTTCGACTGCGACTTTGCCGCCGTGCGCGTCTACGATCCGTTTGCAAATTGCCAGGCTCATGCCCATTCCTTTCGCCTTGGTGGTTATTAGAGGCGAGAAAATCTTTGGCAGAACATTCTCGGGTATGCCCGTTCCCGAATCAGCAAAGGTGATTTCCACATCGGAACCCACCTGGGCACTTCGTATTTCTATGGTGCCTTTTTCAGGAGTGGCATCAATTGCATTTTGTATCATGCTGGCGAAGACTTTTTCCATTCTGGGAGCATCTAAAAACATTTCGAGGTCATCTAAGGTGTGGTCTAAAATGCTTATGCGCTCTGGGACATGAATCTTAGACAGACAATTTAGAAGAAGCGACTTGGGCGTGCACTTGGCGAGTTGCAGACGCAGTTCGCTTGAGTAATCTACAAGGCTGTTAATGATCCTGTTGGAATCCTCAATCGCTCTATCCATCGTTTCCAAAATCATTTCCCTGTCTGCATTATTGACTTTGTCACCTTTCGTTCTCAGGAAGTAAACACCACCTTTGATGCCTGTTAAGGGGTTTCGAAGGTCGTGCCCAATTTGTCCTGCCAATTCTCCAATCGAGGCAAGCCTTTCTGCCTTAACAAGTCTTTGTTCCATCTCCTTGCGCTCTGTAATATCGCGAATAACGCATGTAATTCCAATATCTCGACCTGTTTTGCTCCGAACAACTGAACCCGAAAACAGAACATGCTTCTCCTCACCAAATTTAGTCTTGTACGCTAGTTCATAATTACGGATGACTCTCTTTTCCGCCAACTCCTTCAAAACACTTGCACATCGCATCTCTTCCACAAATAATTTGGAAATCGACTCTCCAATCAATTCATCTTTGCCATAGCTCAAGAATTCCACCAAACGATTATTGACCCTAAACATTTTTCCCTTCATATCCGCCAAGACAAGCGAGTCTGGCATCGTGGAAACGATGTTCTCTGCGGCAACAGCAGCGTCAAAAGAAAACAACTCATATTTCAAGATTCCATACCCAACAAAACCGCCAAAAAACAAGACAGCAACAATCCCCAAATTTGGAATGTCAATACCGACTGACCGAAACAGCATGTTAGTAACCACGAAAGCGGCAATAGGAACAGCGAAGCCGATTGTCACAGACTTTCTCTGCTGTTTCAAGGCTTCTTCGTCTGTCCTGCGGTAGGATCTAAAGCACAAAACAAACGCCAAAATCGGCAAAGCTGCGGACCAAAGAGTGCTTATGCCGTAAACCAATGTGTTTGATGCAGTATCATTGTACCCCCAATACTTCATAATTGGGGGCCCGTTTATCATGTCGGTAAACACTTCGATAATGCAAAACAGCACGGCGGGCAAGTACAGAAGCAGATAGGCTAGCTTGTTTCTTAGCCATTTACTACCGGTAAAGGCTAGGGCAAAATGAGCAACTGAAACCACGAAGAAAGGCCATACAGAACCCATCTTATTCCAGAAATAAGCGCTTTCAAAACTACTTGCCTGCCACATCATAACCTCAGTGAACGCATAAAAAAACGCAAAAAAACTGGTCATTACGAAAAGCTTGTTCAACAAAGCTCTTCTGTTGAAAGAGTAAACCACAACGCCCAAAGAAATGCAAACGACACTTGCAGCAAGCGAAAGCCAATCGAATGCGTTCATAAGGTTTTTTCCACTTTTCCCAGTTGAAGGTTATCGCTGATGGAGTCTAGCAATTTCGACGTTGACTTTTGATTCATATGCATCTGAATCAGAATAGAGGTTTTTCAAAATCGGATATAAGATGTATGAAAGCAGAATCTGTATTTGATGCTCCATAACGCGCTTGGCTTCAGCAGAAGGATCTCTGTTAAATGGTATGCCGTTAAGCGTTTTTTAGTAGTCCTAAAACAAACTTTGATGGGTACAGAAGTGCTCAACGTAGTCTGGGCCCACCCCATTTTAGGTGCGCCCCGCTGGAATCGATTCCCGAAGACAATTGCAATC
Organism: Bathyarchaeia archaeon; assembly: GCA_050012255.1. Classification (GTDB taxonomy): domain Archaea; phylum Thermoproteota; class Bathyarchaeia; order Bathyarchaeales; family Bathycorpusculaceae; genus DASPPK01. The sequence goes on along the minus strand of JBEKHN010000005.1, from coordinate 65,464 downwards.
GCTTTTGGATTGGGCTTGACTCCCAGTTCCAAGGTTAAATCTCTGTTCCGACAACTGCGGCTCAACCGTTTGGGCTCAAATCCCCCAGGCGTGCTACGCGCGCCAGGCCATAGCTAAGGCTTCTTCGAAGCACTGATCTAACCATCACATGCCTGTAGAACGCTTATCCCGTTGACTGCAATCATTCAATACGCGATGCCTTTAAAAAGTAGGTAGGTAGGTAGAAAAGATGTCTGAAATGATTGCTTATTGTGGACTGGACTGCAGCGAGTGTAAAGCGTTCAAAGCGACTCAAGAGAAAGCCGTTGAATGGAAAAAGCAGATAGCCAAACACTGGTCTGATCAAGGCGAGATCAAGTTCAAACCAGAAGACGTTGATTGTCACGGTTGTAAGTCTGATCTTATTTCTGGTTTTTGCCGAAAACTCTGCATGATAAGACCGTGCGCGGAAGAGAAGAAAGTCAGGACCTGTGCCCACTGTGACGATTATCTTTGCGAAAAACTGATAGAGTATTTGTCGGGCGACCCCGGCGCCGCAGAGAATCTTGAAAAGATTCGGAAAACACTCCGGGTCTAGGAGGAAGTACAAGACATGGCGTTTGCCCAAAACGTCAGGAATGGAGCAAAGCTGGTTTCGCGGCCGCAAGCGTCTCAAATCTCAGTATACTGCGCGAGTTGCCTTTTCCGCTCATGCAAAGGAGCTGATTAAAATGCAGCCAGCACACATACAACATGGCAATCATAGTGCTCAAGAGAAGGAAACGCCAACCATGAAACGACAAACAAGCCAGTTCGCAGGAAAAACAGCAGACTACTTCAGCCGGGACTACAACTGTGCTCAAAGCGTCTTGTTGGCCATGCAGGAATACTATGGCATTGGCAGGAGCAGGTTAGTCCCCAGAATCGCCACAGCTTTCGGAGGGGGAATCGGGAGACGCGGTTCACTGTGCGGAGCCTTAACGGGTGCCATAATGGCCATCGGGCTAAAGCATGGAACCAACAAGACAGTCTTGATAGAAAAAGAGAAGGCATACGAGATAGCTCTAGAATTCTACGATCAATTCGCCAAAGAATGTGGCAGCCCGTTTTGCAGAGAACTCATTGGTTATGATCTGACTAATCCCGAAGAACTCGAAAAAATGCGAAAGTCAAATGTACGTGATGAAAAATGCTGCGGTTTCGTGAAAAAAGCTGTTGAGATACTGATTGGTTTAGAAATGTAGCCTCTTGCTTGAACCCCGTTAGACTCGGCCTTGATGCGCAACTTCACGACTTCTCGCCAACTTGCTCACTTCTCCAGTCTTTCGAGTCTGCTTCTGGTTTGAAGGTGGCATATGGTACCTGTAGCGTCATATGACCGTAGAACGCTTATGTTGCGGGCTTCCATTGTTCAGATCATAATATTGCCAAAAGGAGGCTGGATAGAATCATGCCTGAAATGATCGCCTTTTGTGGATTAGACTGCAGTCAGTGCAAGGCGTTCAAGGCAACCCAAGCGAAAGATGCTGAGCGAAAGAGACAGTTGGCTGAGCAGTGGACCGAAGGAATGAAAGTCCAGTTCAAACCTGAAGACATTGACTGCCGGGGCTGCAAATCTGACGTGCTTTCTGGTTGGTGTCGGAAAATCTGCGAGATACGACCCTGTGCCGAACAGAGGAAAGCCGAGACATGTGTCCACTGTGATGATTATCCTTGCGGAAAGTTGAAGGAATTTCTGTCGAATGAACCAGTGGCGACAGAGAATCTTCGAAAGATCCGTAATGTACTCTGAAACCGGTAGGAAGTGCCAATCGTGACATTGACCGAGAACGTGAAAGAAGAAGCAAGGAAAACAAGTTTCAAAGCCGTAGGCATTTCGAATCTTGATGGGCTCCGCGATTTGCATTATGGAAAGACCGATTACGTCGGTGTTCTCAAGATGCCTGTGCGCGCGCCAAGATGCCTTGTTTCATGTAACCCTTCAATTGCCAATTCCTTATGAATTCTTGGCTGGATCGGCATAGAACCCGTGTTGGACAATCTGAATATATGTGAAAGCGCGCGTACAGATTTTTGCCCAAATCCAAAGCCGTAGGATTATACGAGATTTGAGCCCGCCTCCTTTTGGGTTCAATTCCCTAGAAGCCTAAACCCGTTCAGGTGCTGGTCAGCGCAGTATGCTGTATATGGGGTTTTCAGGGTTTTGAAAATGTTCATGGAATGTTGATACAGTTCGTCAGGCTCTTCTTCTTGCTCCACAGTTTGGACAGAAGAGGGAAGTTTGGGGCATGAGCCCGCCGCAGTATGAGCATGGTATCAGAACCACTTCTCGAACCGTAGCGCGCGCCACACAAAAAAAGCGTGCAACAGTCCAAGAATAATAGGCATACTTTCAAACGTAATCTCTGAAACTCATTGTCAGATATTTCTCCATTGAACAGCCTTCATCTCTTGTTTTGTTTTTTGTTGGTTTTCTGTGTCTGTCTGTAGCGCGCGCGGAAATCTACGTCGCAAAACCATCCGCAAAACTGAAAATCGCTCCGTATCCATCGAGTGCTTCATTCATGAAAAGACTTTTCAGATACTTGTTCTTAAACTTCTAATGGTTTACTGTTATCAGAGGCGTTGAGTGTGGAGGAAATTCTGCATCAGGCAGAACGACTAGAGAGGGAATATGATTGGTCTGGAGCTGCCGAGTCGTATGAGAAAGCACTGAATCTGCTGCCCCAAGATGATTTCTCGAAGATAGCGGAGATTTATGAGCGGTCAGGTCATGCTTCTTACCGCTCTGCATTTCAGGCTGAAAGTAATGATGAGTTTAGAGAAAGATTGCGTCAGGCTATTCTAAGCTATGAGAAGGCTAAGGAACTTCATGGAAGACTGAATGAGTCAGAAAAGACACCTCGTATTTTGCGTTGCGATGCAATGATTGCTTACATGGGCTATTGGCTTGCATCAGAAGGGTCTGAAAAGAAAACGCTACTTGATGAAGGCTGCAGGATTGAGAGGGAAGTCTTGAAAGTCTATCATGAAAAAAGAGACCAACTCGAGTTGGGGAAGACCTGCACCAGACTAGCTTGCATCCTATCTGATCGATTGGACCTAGAACTGGACATGCAGATGAGGGAGAACATACTGGACGAGGCAATAAGCCTCGGGGAGAGAGCGATACGAATATTCTCTGAGGCGGATGATGAGCACGAACTCGCGAGAGCATATCACGTAACAAGCATTAACTGCGTTGACGCCGCCATGTCTCTACGGTTGGAAACGAAAAGAAAGGAATGCGAGCAGAGGGCATTCGAATATGTGAAAGAAGCAATCAGAATCTCGGAAAAAATCGGTGACACCTACCTTCTAGCCAAATCAACTGTTTGTTTAGGATTTGCTGAGAATGATCTTGGCGCTGGAGTGGAAGTGGGATCAAGCCTCTTCAACAAAGCACTCCAATATTGCAGCAAAGTAAACGATTACCGTATTATGTCTGGGGCGTTTGACGGTTTGGCATTTTCAACGGCATGGAGTCTGACCTGGAAAGAAAACCTAGAGGAAATAAAAGAAACATCAGCGAAATGTGAGGAGTATGCTGGCAAAGCCATCGCCTACAGTGTTCCTGCTAATTACAGTCCCGGGATCTTTCATTCTTATGGGTATGGATACGTCGCGAATCTTAGAGAACTAGCAAGTATAGAGACGGAATTGGAAGCAAGACATGAATTACTTAAGAAAGCCGTAAATCTAGGGAAGAATGGCCTTGAATATGCACAACGCATAGGTTCAACACATGCGATTTTTCACAGTTCATCTGAACTGTCGCATGCCCTCTATGACTTGTCAACTCTAAGAACGGGGGCTGAGAAAAGAGAGCTACTGGTTGAGGCTATGACACTTGGAGAGAAAGCCGTTCACTATACAGAGCAACTGCGTCCTCAGTATGCGTTGCCCCGATCTCTTCCTTACGAAGCACTTGCACTTATCCTGCTTGAACTTAGCAGATTAGAGGAAACAAAAGAGAACAGAAAAGAGCTCCTTGAAAAGGCGGTTTCTAACATGGAAACTTGCATAGGACTCTTCGAAAAGCACGTAGCTTCCTATCCTTCACGTAGAGAACTCTTCGCACTACTGGGAAGTTTTGAGACGGAATTGGGAAGCATATTGAACCAACTCTACCAGACCACCGCGGAAAAAGAAATCCTGAAGAAACTAGTAGAAACCTATCAAAGCGCTGTTCAGCTTAACAAGAATGCAGATCTCCCTACTAGGGTCGCTGAAGCTTACTGGCAGACTGCTGTGATCTATGATCGTCTTGGTGAATACTTGGAATCTGCAAACAACTTTGAGTCTGCCTCAAAGCAGTTCACGCTTGGCGCTCACAACACTCCTCAACTTAGTAGTTTTTACGCGGATTATGTGACGTACATGCAGGCTTGGAGTTGCATTGAGAGAGCAAAATACAACCACGAAAGAGAGGAGTTTGGTAAGTCCAAAGACAACTACGAGAGAGCAGCTGCATATCTCAACTCATCGAAATCATGGATCTACATAGCTCCGAACTACTCAGCGTGGGCTTGTCTTGAACAAGCGGAAGGCCTGAGTAGGAACGATCAAAGCCAAGAATGCATTCATGCTTTCGAAGAAGCAGCTAGACTTTTCCGTCAAGCCAGAAAATCTATTGAAACAAAACGCAATGAGATTGCAGGCTTGGATGAAAAAGAATTGGCATTCAAACTGATTAAGGCTTCCAATCTGAGAGAAGACTATTGTCTTACGAGAGTCCTCATCGAGGAGGCCAAGAACCTTTACGCCTCCGGAGACTGCGCATTGAGCGGAGAAAAATATGCGCTTGCAGCAAGAGAGCTGGAGAAGATTGTCCAAACGATGGAAATTGAAGCTGAAGTTAAGGAGCTTTATTCAATGATTTATATGTGTCAAGCTTGGCAAAAGATGAGCGTTGCTGATGAAATGGCCGACGCGAGCCTTTATGCGGAAGCATCTCTACTGTTTGCAAAGGCCAAAGAAAGCAGCGTGAAAAAGAGGACTGCCATGTTCGCGGCCGGCAACTCCAGCATATGCAAAGCACTTGAGCTGGGCGCGAATTACAAGTCGACAAGAAATGTGATCCTCTATTATGAAGCCAAACACTACATGGAGAGCGCCTCCGACTATTACATGGATGCTGGATTCGGAAATGCCTCCACCTGGGTCAGCGCGACTGAGGCTTTGTTTGACGCCTACTTCTACATGGGCAAAGCTGAAACTGAAGCTGATCACAAAGACAAAACGAAGTTCTATGGGCTGGTTGAAGGGTATTTAGATCGTTCGGCCAAGCTGTTCAATAAAGCAGGATACACCAAAAAAGCCAGCGACGTTCTCAGAACCCTCGAGAGAGTTAAGGAAAAACGTGAATTTGCACTATCCCTTGACAAAGTTTTGGTAGCGCCAGCTGTTGCCTCCAGCACCGCCAGCATGTCAGTTCCAACGCCTTCGCACGAAGAAGCAGTTGGATTAGAAAGGTTTGAGCATGCAGACATACAAGCAAACCTGATAATCCGTCAAAGGGACCTGAAGGTTGGCGAAAACCTTGAGATAGAGATCGAACTTGTGAATTCCGGGAAGGGCGCTGCCCTCTTGACAAAGATCACGGAAATCATCCCAAAAGGTTTCGAGCTGACAGAAAAACCCGAAACCTGTCGAGTAGAGGACAGCTACATCAACCTGAAAGGAAAGAGACTTGACCCACTTAAGACAGAAGAAATAAGAATTACCCTTAAGCCGACGGTACAAGGTATGTTTTCACTGAAGCCAACAGTGCTGTACTTGGACGAGAATGGCAAGTACAAGTCACACGAACCTGAACCTGTACTGATTGTTGTGAGAGAACTTGGAATAAAGAGCTGGCTGAAAGGGGAAAGATGATCTGCTAGTTTTGCGGAAACCTTGTAGCCCGCGCTTGCCATCATACTTGAGTTTCATATAAGAGGAACAGAAGAAGAATACACGAAAATGTGGTTGCTATGCCAGATGATGATTGGTCTGTAGCAGTTTTCAAATGTGCACCAGAGAATGTCAGAAGTGTTCTTCTTGAATTCTACGGTTTTGTGGTAGACCTTGTAGGGGTTAAGAGTGTTCACTTTTTGATCAGAGATCGTGTTGAAGACGAGGTTGTTGTCAGCTTTCGCGTGTTGACAGAAAAGAAGTGCCGCGAAGTTGTTCAGAGCAAGATGAACTACAAACTCGGACTTCTTGTTCCCGACAAGTTCGCAGTCAATCCTGACTCACAGAACCCGTTGAACAAATATGTTGCTTGGGGCACCGAAAAAAGAATATCCAAGTCGGGTGTCGACAAGTTTCCAGAATTCTGTAGTCTTCTCAGCAAGATGAGTGGTTTGGTCATAGAGATGCTGAAGGACGACTATTTTGGTTCCAGTGAGAGAGTTGAAATTGCCCATGTGATGTCATGGATGCTTGGCTGTACTGAGTACGGGTTGATGAGCCCAACACACTGGGAACTTGGGTATTATGACCGCATAGAAGACAAGTATTGTCAATACCTGAGACAAAACTTTCCGCAGCCCCAGAAATCTGAAACATAGCTTCATGAACATACTATTTGATGGCTCAGCGAGCTCTTCGAGCTCAAAACTGCCTACCTCTTTCTAACCTCTTAGTTCTTTATGTGCAAAAACCTTATTCATTGTTCTAACCATTCTTCAGTGGTGATTGCATTGAGTATGGGAAGCGCCAAGAATAAACCGATGACTAAGAAAGAACGAGAAGAGAAAAGGAAAAAACACAAGGAAAAGCGATTAAAGAAATAGTTCCATTTATCTCACATTCATTCTTAACGTGCTCTATCGAGCACACTACGACTAATCTCTTTTCAATCTCTTTGTTCTTTGCAAACCTCTCTGATACGATATCATTGTTCAACCACTACTATCATTGATCGATCGATCCATCAGTTTCTACTACGGCAAAGCACGCGCAATTTTAATAGACGTGAGAGCATAGTCTAATCTTAAGGAGGGTGAATTGTGCCCAAAGGCAAGAAAGAGAAAGCTATGGATCATAAACGCCACATGAAATTGCAGAGAGAGAAGGAACTGAAAAGGAAAGAGAAACGGAGTGTTGAACTCCCTGCAGAATATGATAAAGGTAAGAAATAGCGCGCGAGATTAGCGCAATAGTCTATCTCTCTTTAGTCTCTTAGTTCTCTCAAGCCTCTTCATGAGGTAGCCACCTGACAACGCCACCCTTGATTATGTCTGATATTCTGCAGTGCTGTCTCAACATTGTAGCGCGCGCTTAGATTATGTTGCGCAAGGTCTTTTACTGCCAAGGTTGACAAATAGTATCTGCGAATAGTCTTGGGTTGGGATGAGAGCTGGATTACATAGGGACTTTTCGGGAAGTAAGGAAGAATCGCGGTTGGGGTATTGAGATGCTGGATAACATGGCAGTGAAGAATCGGGTCTACGGGTTGATTGAGCTTGACGTGACTAAGGCCCGTGAGTATATGCATAATTACAAGGAGAGGACGGGTGAATCATTGTCTTTCACGGCGCGCGCATTATCTGCGCGTAAACAGAAGACAAACTAGAGGTTTAAAAATGAGTGAAGAGAAAAAAACTTCGAAAGAACCAAGAAAACGATTTCTTGAAGAATCAAGACAAGGAAGACTTTGTCCAAAATGTAAAGACTATAATATGGATGAAGAAGGCTATTGTTGGTATTGTAGAGAGAAAACAGGAACAAGTATAACTTAGTTCTTCAAATATCGCAGAAATCCAGATTGCCCCTCAAAGAAAAGGCTCTAGTCAAGCTGAAAGAGCTAAAGAACAGAGAAACACAGGATAGCAATAGATTTATTGCAGGTTGTTTTTTTGGTAGCGCGCGCTGCTCATCTCTCCATCGACAAGTATTATGAATTAACGGCAAGAAGTAGCTGGATCGATCAGCATGGGAGATAACAAGAGCCTTCCTAAACTTGCAAGACTTAGCACAACCGAGCTTGAAATCTCTGCACTCTGAAAAACAGAACCTCCAAAACTCTTCATACCTTCTGAAAACAAGAACGACTTTACACTCATTCAAGGATGATCGTCTCCTAGAAACAGAAAAAGAGGGGAAATGAGCGAAACCTCTCAGCAGAATTTAGTATAATCAAACTCGAGAGTGGTAGCCCGGGAGAGATTCGAACTCTCGTCTTCGTTTTGAACGCTTTGCACGCGCGCTTTTACGGCTGAATGTTGGTCTTGTGTTGAGTGTTTGTGTGGTTTTGGAGGGGTTGCCATTGAGTATTGATTTTGTGTTCATAAGTGTTTAATCAGGAGAAGGACATTCAAAACAACGTCACAGGTGCACGTGCGTGTAGTGGACTAGTGTAAAGTGTGATTTGCATGGTTGAATCTGTTGTTCAGTCACATGCCGAGATAGTTGTCGATTCCACAGAGAAGTCGAAGATTCGTGTCTTGCATGTTGACGACGAGCCTGCTTTGCTGAAGGTTGCGAAGCAATGTTTGGAGTTGCAGGGCCTATTCCAAGTGGACGCCGCGAGTTCAGTTGAAGAAGCGTTAGCGAAGCTTCAGAAAGAGCATTATGACGCGGTCGTTTCGGACTATCAGATGCCTGGGAAAGATGGGCTTGAATTTCTGGAAATGCTGAGAAAGAACGGAAACACTATCCCATTTATCATGTTCACTGGAAAAGGAAGAGAGGAAGTTGCTGTTAAGGCGTGGAGTCTGGGCGCTGACCACTATGTTAACAAGACTGGCGATCCTGAAGCAGTGTATTGTGAACTGGCACATTGTCTGCGGTCTACTGTGGAGAAACACTCCGCAGAAGCTCAGATGAAGGAGACAGTCCAGAAGCTCCGAACAATTTATCAGAACGCGGTTGAAGGAATCTCGTATGTGGATGCTGAAGAGAACATTGTTTATGCCAACAAAGCATTCGCTGACATCGTTGGTTACGAACAAGACCAGCTTGCAGGCATGAACCTGCACAAAATAGTCGACGATGAGAACTGGGCAAAAATAGAAAATGAGACACAACGACGCCGCCAAGGAGAGGCCAGCCGCTATGAAGCCGTATTCCGCAGGAGCGACGGCACTGTTCGGAATGCTCTGATTTCCGGTGCCCCTTTTTTTGATCACGATGGACGATTTGCAGGCACAGTCGGCATAGTTCTGGACATCACTGAAACCAAGAAAAACGAAAGCGAGTCATCTGACAGGCAGAGGAGGTTGCAGAGCTTGTTCGATGCATCTCCTAACGCCATTCTCGTTATTGATCTGAATGGGAAAATTGTGGAGTGCAATGGGCGGGCTCAGGAGATTTTTGGGTATTCGTCAAGAAGCGAGTCTGTCGGAAGAAGTGCTCTTGAGCCCATCGCTGAGGAAGACAGGCAAAGGGCAATGGAGAACATGGAAAAAGTCCTGAAGCAAGGTCTAATGAGAAGCATAGAATACACAATTATCGCCAATGATGGCAGCAGACGGGCGCTGTCAGTTAGTGCGAGCGTTCTAAGAGACATTTCTGGCAATCCAATAGGCTTTGTGAGTGCAATAGAAGACATTACTGAACGCAAGAAAAGCGAGGAATTGTTAAGAGAGTCTGAGGAAAGGTTTAGGGGCTTGTTCGAAAGCATACAAGACCCTGTGGGCATCTTCGTTGGAAGAGAAGGTCGCCTCATAGACTACAACGCAGCATTCAAGAAATCATCAGGATACACTGATGAAGAACTGAAAGGCAAAGCGTTCTTGGATTTTGTCCACCCTGACGATCGCGCCATGGTTCTAGAAAAATATCAGACAAAATACTCAGAAGAGGAACTTCCCCTCGTATACGAAATAAGGGGAATGAACAAGAAAGGAGAATCCATTCCGCTTGAGCTCAGTGTTAGCACGTATAAACAGAAAGGCAAGGTCATCGGTATAGAAGTCATACATAGAGACATCACCGAACGCAAGAAAGCAGAACAAACGTTGAAGGAATCTGAGGAAAAATATAGAAATCTGATTGAGCTGGCTCCCGACGGCATAGTAGCTGTGAATGCAGAAGGCATAGTCACATCGGCCAACCGTAGTTTCCTGAGGCTAGTGGGCTATGACTCTGACGAAGGAATCGTTGGCAAGCCATTCACGGAGTTGAAGACTATTCCAGTGGAGGACATTCCAAAATTTCAAGAGATGCTCAGCTCACTGATGAATGGAGAACCACTTTCACCAGTTGAATTCCTTTATGTTCGGAAAGATGGAACGAGTCGATGGGCAGAAGTGCATCCTGGATTATTGATTGAAGATGGCAAGCCTGTAGGCGTTCAAGTAGTCATGAGAGATGTCTCTGAACGAAAGAACGCAGAAAAGCTGATTCAAGAGAATCAAGAGAAGTTTGAACAGCTATTCATGAGTAATCCCGAGGCGGCAGTGTACGTAGACCCAAACGAAAGAGTCTTGAACGTTAATCCGCGTTTCACCGAGCTTTTTGGATACTCTTTTGACGAAGTCAAGGAAAAATTCCTCGACGACTTTGTGGTGCCAGAGGATAGGAGAAAAGAGGCGTTGATGTTAGCCCAGAGAGGCAAGGAAGGATACGTCTACTATGAGACTGTTAGGAAGAACAAAAAGGGCTCTCCAATTCCTGTGGCCTTGTCCTCTGCCCCAATCGTGCTCCAAGGCCAGCATTTAGGTGACATAGTTTTGTACAAGGACATCACAGAGCTGAAAAGGGCGCAGGAAGAATCGGAAGAGTCGAGAAAGCATTTCCAAATGTTGTTTGACCTTATGGCTGACCCGGTGGCTGTCGTGGATGGAAGAGGAAAAATCTTGGAAGTCACTCAAAAAGTGGAAGAAATAACTGGGTTCAAGAAAGAAGAGCTTGTCGGAAAGAACTTGCTGAAAGTAGAAATGTTTGGGGCGAGGACCAAAGCAGTAATGATAAAGAACTTGGCCGAAAGGATGATGGGAGTGCACGTGGAACCGTACGAAGTCGAAATGCTGAAGAAGGACGGGGGAAAACTGGTGTACGAAATAAACGCGGCGAAAATCGATTATAAAGGTAAACCGGCGGATCTGGTGGTATTCCGCGACATTTTGGAAAGGAAGAATCTGGAGGAAAAACTGCGGGTTGTTGGTAGCCTCACGAGGCATGATGTGCGAAACAAGCTTTGCGCGGTAACTGGAAACGCTTATCTGCTAAGGCGAAAGCTGGCTGGAAACCCTGAAGCGTTGGAGCAGTTGGCCGACATGGAAAACGCGGTCAGAAACGTGGAAGCCATTTTCGAGTTTGCCAGAACATACGAGAAGCTGGGCGTCGAACAACTGGTCAACATGAACGTTGGCAAGGCTGTTGACGAGGCAGCGTCGCTCTTCCCAGACTTGAAGGGCATCAGAATAACGAACGAGTGCGGAGGATTGACCGTGTTGGCTGATTCGCTCCTGAGACAGCTTTTCTACAATTTGATTGATGACTCGCTCAAGTATGGCGAGAAGTTAACTCAAATCAGAGTTCGCTATGAGGAATTCGAGGACAAGCTGAAGCTGATCTATGAGGATGATGGCGTTGGCATATCTCGAGACGCAAAATCCAAGCTTTTCACTGAAGGTTTCACTACTGGCAAAGGCTCAGGCTACGGGCTTTACCTGATTAGAAGGATGATGGAGGTTTATGGCTGGACGATCAGCGAAACAGGCACGCATGGCAAAGGAGCACAATTCACAATAAACATACCCAAGGCTAAACCGGACGGAAGATAAGACTACAAGCTTGGCTGAATCTAAGCCTTGGCAGAGGCTACGCAGAAAGAAATGTTATAGCACGGAATCCTTCGCACGAATGGATAGAAATGGTTCTGATCGAAAGACTTCAAAGTGTGGTTAATGACTGAAACACCCCCAATCGCCATAGCGCGCGCTAGCGTGTTCCTAAATTCCTATTTTTAAGTGTGATAGAGTTGATTTGCGCCTTCTGAACGATGCTCGTCGTATCCCGACGTCCATCACTGTCCATAGGCGGAGTAAAGCCGGAAGCACAAGATACTCTGCAAACGAATTTGGGAACAGGCATGCGCGCTAGAATCTTAAGCAAAGCCTCGAGACTAGACAGATGCTCTTGCACACTCTGGAAAACAAAAAACGTTTCAAGTCCTTTCCCTTAGACGAACAAACAATGTACGTAACGAATATCCTGACACTTGCCGACCTCTACGGACTCAAGCTTGCAGTTCAGTGTATCCTTGAACCGAAAAAGAGTTACGAAAACAGCCTACAATACCTATTTACCAGCAGATTATACGACCTTTTCAAAACATGGCTTCTTCAGAGCTGCAAAGACTCAAAGGAAAACGCTCAGGCATCCCTCAACATGATAGAACGCAACATAGAACACTTCAAACAAGTACTATTCGACAAGATACCAGAAACCTCGCAACCCAACAAAAATCAGCGCACAGTTTTGTAACCAACCATAAATTTAAATAAAAAAACGCGATAATTGTATTTGAGGCCAAAATAGTGCCCAAAGCCGCAAAAGGAAAGAAGAAAAAGCCCGTAAAGAAGTGAGAACGGAAAATCACTTACAAACGCACAAATCCCCATCATTTTCTTTGTTTATGAATAAACGCGAATTCAATAAAATCCGCGTACAGTTTTGTAACTAACTATCAAGTGAAGACGACCATCGGTCGCATGAACCGCGCGCGCCCGGCCGGCCCGCGTTGAGAGCCCCTTGGCACGTTCACAAATCCGCGTGCGCTTTTATTAGGGGTGGAAGGACAATTGCTCGTGTCTAGGGTTTATGGTTTTTTGGGATCCTGGAACTCTGCGCGGTTCAAGCTTCAACCCTGTTCATCAGTCTTGAGTTTTTTTCGCATTTGACGTATCTTCTCCAGCATTTTCATCGCCTGTTCCGGGCCCATTTCATGATTCGCAACTTGCTTTTCGATCATTCCGATTCTTTCCGAGAATGCGGTTGCTGCAGGCTCTGCGGGCACCTCTGGCTTTGTCGCTGGCTCTTCTTTCGCATCTATTCTTCTCTTCCCTTCTTTCTCGTCGGCCTGTTTGCTGGGCTTCATCATTAGGGCTTCCTGTATATCATTGCGCAGCTGCGGGTCCGCAACGTCCTTCAACGCGTGCAAAAGCATCGTTTCCACAGGGGCCTCACCCTCATCTGAGACGTAGACCCACTGCTTTCCATTTTTGTACCAGTTGAGGAGTACGCGAGCATAAGCTTCCAAACCTTGAAGCCTCGCCTTCGCCATACCCTGCATCATGTTCAAAACCGATAAAGCCGAACCGGTCCGCAGCACAAGTTTAAGAAACTCCTCTAACGGCTCGGACGGCCGCAGCTTCTCGCGGCTGCAAAGAATCCTGTAGGCACCCCACACTTGAGCATCGACCCACATACCTGTCTGCTTCTTCAAGACTTGTTACCACACAACATTACAACTGACGTTACTAAAAAACACGAGGGGGGTCAAACGCGAAACACCGAGCCTACACAAACTCAACTCACACAAGCACAGAAGCACGTTACTGTTTCTGTTCCTTTCTCTTCAGCATGTTCTCCAAGATCGGCCGCATCTTCGCGTTCTCCGCCATTATCTTTTCCCTGCCCAGCACGTTCATCTGCGCGGCTATTTCCTTGACCACCTCAGCGAACTTGATACCTTCAGCTGCCGACACGTATTCTACACGCAATCGCTCAGGGCTCATGCCGAGCTTCTGCAGCATCGGCGCCAAAGCGTCCATTCTGGCCTTCATCTTATAGTTTCCACTGATGTAGTGGCAGTCGTAGGGAAGGTGGCAGGCGCCCACCATAACCGTGCCTGCTCCAAGCCTGAAAGCTTCAAGGACAAAGTCGCGGTCAACTCTGCCCGAACACATCACCCTGATCGGCCTAATAACCGGCGGATACTCAAACCTGCTTGTGCCAGCCAAGTCGGCGCCAGCGTAGCTGCACCAGTTACACAGAAACGCCAATATCTTATCTTCTGCGTCTGTCTCCAACGCAGCTCTTATCTGGGACACTATTTGTACGTCTGTGAAATGCTTCTGCGTTATCGCGTCTGTTGGACATTCGGCAACACACGTGCCGCAGCCGTGGCACATTGCACTCATCGCCTCTGCAACCTGGCCTTCAACTGCTCTTATCGCGCCGTACGGACAGGCCTTGGCGCAGAGGCCACACTTGACTTTGGTGTTCCGGCACTTTGCTGGGTCAACCACGGCTACTATGGGCTGAATCTTGTACGTCGGCTTAGAAAGAACAGTTGCTGCCCTAGCAGCTGTTCCCATGCCCTGAGAAACGCTGTAAGGAACATCCTTCGGCCCCTGGCAACCTCCTGCAACGAAAACACCGTCTGACGGCGTGTCTATGGGCTTCAGCTTCGGATGGCTCTCCATAAAGAACCCATCGCTTCCCCGGCTGATGTTGAAGACCCTTGCAACTTCTTCCGACCCCTGGCTCGGCACCGCGGCCGTTGCCAACACGACCAGGTCGGTTTCAACTGCAACAGGTTCACCGTTTTCCTTCTCAGCACGCACCACGAGCTTCTTTGTCTCCGCGTTCTCACTCACGTTTCTGTTCGTAAGGCCGACACGGATGAAGTTTATGCCCAGCTGTTGACCCTTTCTGTAAAGCTCTTCATACCCTTTCCCGTTTGCCCGCATGTCAGTGTATAGCACGTTGATTTCCAGTTTGTCACCGTACTTCTCCTTGAGGAAAACGGCGCTCTTGAGCGTGAGCATGCAGCAGAAGCCTGAGCAGTACTCGAACTTGTTTATGTCCCTCGAGCCGACGCACTGTATGTACGTCAGGCTTTCAGGCATTTTACCGTCCGAAGGTTTGCGAAGGTCTCCGAGAAGCTGAGTGTCGGTGTCTATGATTCTTTCAAGCTGCAGGGCCGTGATGACATCTTTGTGTTTTCCAAAGCTGTAGTTTGGGAGGTCGTATGGCTCGTAGATGTCGTAGCCCGTTGCTACGACCATGCAGCCGACTTCAAGCTTTTCCTCTGAAGGTTTCTGCTCAAAATCCACAGCATCCACAGGACAGATTTCTTGGCATTTCCTGCAGCTTCCGTCCTTGAAGTAAAGGCAGGTCTCATTGTCAATCGTGTAAGTGTTAGGCGTCGCGTTCGCGAACGGCAAATAAATGGCTTTGCGTTTCCTCATGCCCGCGTCGAACTTGTTCAATGATTCAACAGGACAGACCTCAGAGCACTTGCCGCAGCTTATGCACTTGTTTTCGTCGACGAAGCGCGGTTTTCTTACGACGCTGGCTTTGTAGCTTCCTATGACACCTTCAACATGCTTCACATCGGTGTAAGCAAGAAGTCTAATCTTTGGATTTACGGCCGCAGCGCCTATTCTTGTGGCAACGCATGAGAACCTGGGACAGTGAATCTGCTGTGGACAGTTTGAACATTCAAAGACGGGGAAGGTTTTGCCGAGCTGAGCCATGTGGCCGCCCATTATTTCGGCCCGGTCAACCAGGTACACTTGGTAACCCATCTCTGCAAGGTCAACGGCGGCGCTTGCGCCTGCAACGCCTGCACCTACGACTAGCGCTCTGTTAGTAACGGGGACCTCGATCACGTCTAGCGGTTCAAGAAGTCTCACTTTCGCAACGGCCATCTTAACGAGTTCTTTTGCCTTTTCAGTTGCCTCCTTAGGCGTTCCTTGATGGCACCAGGACGAAAACTCGCGGATGTTTGCCATCTCGTACAGGAAGGGGTTCAGCCCAGCCTCCGATACAGTTCTCCGAAAGGTTGGCTCATGCATTCTGGGTGAACAAGCTGCAACCACAACGCGGTTCAGCTTATGGTCTCTTACGCCCTTTCGTATCTCCTCCTGACCTGGGTCGGCACACGTGTAACGGTTTGTCTTAACATAGACCACGTTGGGCAGTTTGCGGGCGTACTCGGCCACATCCTCAACGTCCACGGTGCCAGCAATGTTGAGACCGCAGTAGCACACGAAAACGCCGATGCGCGGTTCCTCAACTTTCGCCGGGGATTTCAGGGCCGACTGCTCACTCACGCTTTTTCACCCTTTTTTCCATGACTGCCTGAATCTGGGTCACGATCTGGTTGTCCGAATAGTTCGGCATCGTTATCGCGTCCATCGGACAAGCAGAACTGCAGATGCCGCAGCCTCGGCACAAGCCTTCAACAACCTTTGCGACGGGTTTTTCGTCAACTTTCTCGACGTTGATGGCGCGGTAACTGCAGGCTGATTCGCATATTCTGCAGCCGCTGCAAAGTTCCTCGTTGACTTTTGCAACGAGCGGCTCAACGGTCCATGAATCTTTGCTGAGAACAGATGCAGCTTGAGCTGCCGCGGCACTTCCTTGGGCTACGCTGTAGGGAATATCCTTCAGGCCTTGGCATGCGCCTGCCAAGAATATTCCAGGCACTTCAGTGTCTGTTGGCCTGATCTTGGGTTGACATTCCTTGAAGAACCCGTCTTTTCCAAGGGGGATGTTCAGAATTCTTGCCACCTCAGGCCCCGTTTCGGCTGGAACGGCCGCGTTTGCCAAGACTACCATGTCCGCCTCTGCTGAGACAGGCTTGCAGTCCTCTGTTTCCCCGTAAACTGTCAAGCTCTTGGTCTGCGCGTCCTCGGTTATTCGCCGGTTTTCAAGCTTGACTCTCAGGAATCTGACTCCGGATTTTTGGGCTCTGTTGAAGAATTCCTCGTAGCCTTTGAAGTTGCTTCTCATGTCGTTGTAAAAAACGTGGACTTCGATGGCGTCCCTGTACTTCTCTTTAAGCATGACCGCATGTTTAAGGGTGTACATGCAGCAGAAGCTCGAGCAGTATTCGTACCTGTTGACGTCTCGCGATCCGACGCACTGGATGAACGCTACAGAATGTGGTTTTTGCCCATCTGAGGCCCGGACTACTTTGCCGCCGGTCGGTCCTGCCGCGAGTATAAGCCTTTCAAACTCCAGCGCTGTGAAAACATTAGAGAACTTGCCGTAGCCGGTCCACTCTAGGTCCTTAGGGTTGTACATTCCGTAGCCAATGGTGACGACTATGGCTCCAACGTTGAGGTCAATCTCTTCGGGCTTCTGGTCAAAGTTTATCGCTTGACGGGCCCCACAGGCGTCAACACACTTGTAGCATTCGATGCAGTAGTCGCGGTTGATCGTGTGCGTAAGTGGGACAGCTTGACCGAACGGAATCGATATTGCCTTTCTCACGCCAAGATACATGTCTGCATAGTTTGGATATTCTATCGGACACGCGTCTCTGCACTCGCCGCAGCCGGTGCAGTTTGCAGCTATGACGTAACGGGGGTTCTTACGGACTTTAACCTTGAAGTTGCCAGCATACCCGTCGACTTTCAAGACATCGGCGTAAGAGATTATTTCAATGTTAGGATGTCTGCCGACGTCAACCATTTTGGGCCCTTCGATGCATATACTGCAGTCAAGAGTTGGAAACGTCTTGTCCAGCAGCGCCATGTAGCCTCCTATGGTTTCGGTTTTTTCAACTATGTAAACTTTGAAACCCATGTCGGCCAAGTCTAGGGCAGCGTTGATTCCGGCGATTCCGCCGCCGATGACCATAACCCTTTTCGTCATGGGCAGTTCTATCGGTTTTAACGGTTCCAAGAGTCTTGCTTTGGCAACGGCCATTCTAACTGTGTCTTTTGCTTTTTCCGTTGCCTCTCCAGGTGTGGTCTGGTGGCAGTAGGATGCGAATTCTCGGATGTTTGCCATCTCAAAAAGCCATGGATTAAGCTCTGCTTGAGACACACAGCTTTGAAAGGTCGGTTCATAAAGCCTTGGTGAGCAGCCGGCCACGACTACGCGGTTGAGCTTCTTGTCCTTTATGGCTGCGATTATCGCGTCCTGACCCTGGTGGTTGCAGGGATAGTTCATGTTCTCAGCGTGAGCCACGTTCCGCAAAGTCCTGGCATATCTTGTTAGAGCATCAACATCTATCACTGAAGCTATGTTTGAACCGCATTGGCAGACGAAGACTCCTATCCGAGGCTCTTCGGCTTTTGCCTTCGGCTTCGTCTGTCTCGGTCTTCTTTCTTTCTCAGGCGTTTCAGCTTTCTTAAGGGCAGTTCTTCTAGGCACATTTCTCCCCCTTCAATCCTACCCTCTTCTTCACAGATTCTCGCGCTTTCAGAGAACCCCTGGTCTTCAATTCCTTGCTCATCTCTGTGGATGAGGTGAGGCGTTCCAGAGCCTTGTTCCAAGCGCCTGAGCGGACGGGCGTATGGTTAATGCGGGTCCTTTTGAGCTCAAGAGCATCGTCCACTGGGCAAGCGAGTTTACAGGCTCCACAGTAGACGCAGAACATCTCGTTTACGTGCACCTTCTTGTCGCTGTCTGAAACGTAGAGTGCTCCGGTGATTGGACAAACATCCATGCAGGCTGTGCATCCGTCTGGGCACTTCTCGGCGTTGATCGAGAGCTTTCCAGAAAGAAACTTGCGCACATGAATTGCCCCGTCAGGAAGCTTCACTTCGCATACTCCGCAGCATGGGCAATGGTCCTTTTCAATTTCAACGTTGACGCTGAGCCGTCGCCTCTCAGGCTCGCTTAAAGAAGAGAGATCTTCAACCTTTTTTCCATCTGCAGTCAAGAAGGAGACTTTTATAAGTTTCAGCGGGCAGACATCTTCACTCTTCTCGCGGTCCAACGGAAACTTGTGTGCATCAACCTTGATATCGCGTACGAGCTGAGGAAAACTTTGCTTATCAAGAACGGAGAGTAAATGCTTTCCGTCTACAGTAACGTTGATCGCACCGTACGGACAGGATACGTCACATATCCCGCAGAAGTTACACTTGGCCAAGTCGATATCTACCCTAGCTTTCTGCGCCTTTTCCCCCTGAATCTTCGGATGTCTTTCAAGTCTAACAGCCTCTTTTGGACAAGCTAAGGTGCAAATCTGGCAACCCACACACTTGCTCTTATCAAGGGTAAGCTTGTAATTCTTCACGTGCAAAACCCATTCTAACGTTAGTGATTCTGCCGTTTCTTCCTTCAGCGCTTTCAACGGCATCAAAAGTCACATCCTTCAACGTCTCTCCAACATGAAACGAAGCACAATGCTGCAGGTCTGGAGTTGACGTGTGACATGGATGAGTAGTCCTTCTTCTTGGAAAGCTTTCAGAGTCCGAATTGTTAATATAAACGTTGCTCGCTGTCCATGACAAAACGCACATGTGGCTTGTGAGAAAACTTTTCCCATAAGTTGCGACAGTGATATTAAGGGATGTCTCCCTAAAGCGGGTAAAGACCGTTGGGGTGCCAGTTTTTGATAACCGCCTTGGCTGGAGGGGTTGGGGCTGCAAGATTCCTTTCTGGACTGGTCAGAGTTATCCCGGAGAAGGAACTGTCCGTGATTGTGAACACGGGTGATGACATCGAGCTCTACGGACTGCACGTTTCACCGGACCTCGACATAGTCTCGTACACTCTGGCAGGCATGGTCGATGAGGAGAAGGGTTGGGGGATAAGAGGAGACACGTTTTGTTGCCTCGAAATGTTGAGAAGTTACGGGTTTGAAACTTGGTTCAACCTGGGCGATAAGGACCTCGCAACGCATCTGTACAGAACCAGTCTGCTGAAGAGGGGGTACAAGCTGTCTGTGGTGACGGCTGAAATATCGCGGGCCTTGGGACTGAAGGTCAGGATTCTTCCGATGACTGACGACAGGTGTGAAACATGGGTGACAACCGAGTTAGGCTCCATGCATTTTCAAGAGTATATAGTGAGACGAGGTGGGAGAGACGCTGTGTTAGGCGTGAAACTTGTGGGAGCAGAGGCTGCCGAGGCTGCGCCAGGAGTCATCGACTCCATTCTTGGAAGCGAATTGGTCATCGTGTGCCCGAGTAATCCGATTGTCAGTATAGGCACGATCCTGTCTGTAAGAGGCGTGAGAGAGGCTTTAAGACGGAGTGAGGCTCGGAAGATCGGGATAAGTCCGATAGTTGCGGGTGCCCCAATAAGAGGCCCTGCGGACAGGTTGATGAAAGGATTAGGCTTGGAGGTCTCAGCCTATTCCGTTGCTTGTCTTTACAAGGACTTTCTTGACGTCTTTGTGCTGGACGTTGCCGATGAAATGGCGAAGATGAAGATCGAAAAACTCGGGATTAAAGTAGTCACGGCGAACACAATAATGAAGACGGTGAGGGACAGGGTTGAATTAGCAAGGATTGTTGTGAAAGAAGGGGGAAGATGACGGCTCTTCTTTT
This sequence comes from Bathyarchaeia archaeon, assembly GCA_050012255.1. Taxonomy (GTDB): domain Archaea; phylum Thermoproteota; class Bathyarchaeia; order Bathyarchaeales; family Bathycorpusculaceae; genus DASPPK01. Next base: position 45,266 of record JBEKHN010000005.1, on the reverse strand, counting down.
TGTTGAACCTAGCCATGAACGTCTTCAGTACGGATTGGTCATAGGCAGTATAATGCATAAGTTCAAGTTGCTTTCAAGTATACGACGTGTTTATCGGCGGAGGTCTTTCGGTTGAAAGCGGTTCAAGTGATCGCGGTAGAAGGGCTGCCCATCATAAAAACAGGGGACAGTGTTGCTAAGCTCGTTTGTGATGCGGCTCGGAAGCAGGGTACTCCCGTTCAGGACAGGGACGTACTGGTGGTTACGCATGTTTTTGTTTCGCGAGCCGAGGGCAACGTTGTTAATCTTGATGAGGTTGTTCCGTCAGCTTTTGCGAGGAGCATAGCGGAGCAGTTTGGAAAGGACCCTGCTTTGGTGGAGGTTGTTCTTCGTGAGTCGAAGAGCATCAGCCGGATGGGTGAGGGTATCCTAGTTACGGAAACGAAGCAGGGGTTTGTCTGCGCGAATTCTGGTGTTGACAGGTCTAACGTTCCTGGAGAGAGAAACGTGGCTTTGTTGCCAGTGGACCCTGACAGGTCAGCTGAGACGATTAGGCGAGAAACGAGAAGGTTGACTGGCTGTGAAGTGGCCGTTATTGTCTCTGACACTCATGGTCGTCCGCTTAGGCTTGGCGAGATAAACGTGGCCGTAGGCGTCGCGGGAATTAAGCCGATTAGAGACAGGAGGGGGGAGAAGGATTTGTTTGGGTATGTGCTGAGAGTGAAGCAGACGGCGATTGTGGACGAGCTTGCTTCGGCTGCTGAGCTGGTGATTGGGCAAGCAAGCGAAGGCGTTCCTGTTGCCATAATCAGAGGGTACAACTACCCCGCGTCTGATTCTGCGAAGGCCACGGAGCTTGTCAGGCCGAAGGAGAAAGACTTGTACAGGTGAGAACTCGGTTTCAAAGAGCTCTTCCTGTGTGCTGTGAAACAGGGGACGCTTGTTATCCCCGAGTTGGATGCGCTACATCCCTGTATTCGCGTTTTCACCTCGTCTATTTCACCCTCCCCCTCCCCCCTAGGGTGCTAGTACTGCACGTAGGCGTTGGGCAAGGCCCTACCGACTTTCCGCAGGCCTGGGGCCGAGTGTGTGCATAGGGCTCAACGTAGAGTCTGGAGCGGGGTCGTGTTTCACGTTTAACGAAGCCTCACTCGTATGGTGGATCTGTTCTGAAGTTATCGAACATCTTGGGAATAATTGATATATAGAATCAGTGTAGTATTGTTCTAGAAAATTTGCACAGATGTTTCATACTGAATTGTTTAAATATTGGATTATGAAGAATGGTGGGGTGGAGGATTAGAGCAGACCTGTGCTGGCGAGTGTTTAGGGCGGTCCTATTATTCCTGTCTGTGGGGAGCCCTCTTCTTCTTGGTCAGACCCATCGCCTATGTTAGAGGCAGCATCCTAGGCATAACGTCTGTCACGCTGTATTCAACGATCGACAGAATAATCAAAGACTTGAACTACGAAGGAAAGGGCCTCTACGTACCGCCATACCCAAAAGATGTTTATCTGCCTGAACACTTAAAAGGCCTCAAAGAATCGATCGTGTTCATATCCGCCGACGTCAACTCAGGTCCGCCATCGGTTGAAGAGATTGCGAGCAGCAAGTTTATGACGAAAAAACCCAGAGGAATATGCATAACTGCGCCCGGATCAGGCCTTGTGGACCAGTTTGAAAGGATGTTGAGAACAGACCTGACGAAGATTAGCCTCGAAGACTTGTGCGCCAGCCTACCACAGATCATTCTGGAAAACTTTCAGCTCGCAAAGGAAATCGAGATGAAAACAGAGGATCACCGGGTCATCCTGAAAACATCAGACTCGGTCTTCAAGAATCTCTACGTTGAAGAAGGCCCAAGAAGCGTGCGACTTCTAGGATGCCCTCTCGTCAGCGCCGTAGCATCCGCACTAGGAAAGGCCACGGGCAAACCGACTCTGATCGAGTCCATAAACACTTCGCCAGACGTTCAAACTATCGAAGTCTCCTTCAACTTCAAAGAAGGTTAGGAAGATGAGGTTTCCACTGTCAGTCTCCGACATCGGACTGTGGCTCGCCGTCACCGCGATCATACTCTTAGTCACCTCTGAACTGCTCTCCTCTTCGACTGGCCAGCTGGGAAACGTTGCGATCGAAAAGAAACGTCTCAGACTAGTCGCGTTAGCGCTCGGAATGGGCTTCATGGCAACCGTCATCATGCGCGTTGTTCAGCCAATGCAATCATAAACCTCATATTGGACTGCCACGTTTCCGACAACTCTATAAAAACCCTCTATAGGATTATTCCTTACATGCATATAAATCGGGAAGCCCAAAAAGACAGATGGAGAAGGCCTGAACGATGAGTGCAAAAAATCATGTCGCCATTCTTGCCGCAGTTTTTGCATTAATGCTAATCTTCGGCGCCGCAAGCGTGGTTAAAGCAAACCTGCAAGAGTCCATCGACGTGCAAGACTCAGGCGGCACCAGCATCGTAAACAAGGCTGTACCCGTCGGCACGGTCGTCACCGTCATCATCAGTTACGGAGACCCAACGACGAAGGCGAGGGCATCTGCATCCCTCGACGAATACTATGGCCTAGACCCCAGCTCGCTCACGTTCGTTGGAAATCTCTTCACCGGCGTGGTAAACGATGGCTACACAAACAAGGCGTCATATGTCTTGTCAAACGTCGGGTATTACCAGTTTAGGTGGACATGCGCAGAGAACCTTGATTCGCCTGGCTGCACGTATCCAGCAAATCAGCAGCGAGCAGGAGTGTTCACGATTCCCAGCAACAAGGTTCCTGAGCCTGCACCGTTCGTTGGTCTCTCATTGGGCATCCTAGCGCTTGGACTCTTTTTCGTCAAAAGAAAGAACGTGAAGCCTCCCAAGCTTGACTAGACACGCTACGTTGTGTTGAACGCTTTGTCCTTGTCATGAAAGTGCGGAGCGTCCGCGACCGACCTTGCTACGATATACGAGGGAAACTACGATAGACAAGGCAACGGCAAGGGAGCCTAATGTCCACAAGGGCATCGTGTCGAGCGGGTTGAAGTCCACTATGTGTCCTCCGACAGTGACCTCCTCATAGATTCTTACGTGTAGTTTGCACTGGTTATTCGCGTAGTTTTCGTCAATCCAGTCGAAGATTCTGAATGTGATTGGTGCTCCCTGACCGGTGTAGAGGATAGTATACGTGTGGTTTGTGTCCCCGTTGCTAAACGGCCCCCAGTTCATGTCATTCCCGTTGATCTGCAGAAACGAGTGACTGTCATTTTTGAAGTAGTTTCCCCAGTTCCAAGAGTCGTTCCAGTCGGTCGTGTAGTACTGCGCGTCAGCCGCCAGGTTGCTTTCGTTCGGCATGCTGTACCACCACCTGTCTGACGCTACGATGCGATATTGATTTCCCTGAAGCAACGTAACGTTTGTCGTAACGTTTGACCCTGTGGAGGGCACGTATGCCTCCCAAATCAGCGTTTCAGATGCGAAAATCGGCCGAAACAGAGTTGCAGACGTGCCCAGAAGAAACATGGTTGAAAAAAGTATCAAGAATATTTTCTTCCTGGCCTCCAAGGCTTCTCTCCTCGTAACAGAGAACCCGTGTTTGTCTGGGCCCGTATTTAAATTCTTTGCCACCATCCATGCTCGCTAACCGGTGACAACTTTGCCAACAAAACAGGCTTGGCTGCTGTCCGACACGGCGGAGCTTCAGTACTGCACAGTGTGCGTTTGGTAAGTTTGAAAAAGAGAAATTGGAACGCTTGCCCTGCAGGTGCGCTCGTTGAGTGCGTGTTTTCTTATCCTGTTCCGGTTACGACTATGTCGAAGCTGAAGGCGCCTATTCCGGTGATGTTCGGTAAGACGGTGAGATTGAAGTCAGCTTGAACGTGATTTCCGACGGCGACTGACGCGTTCTCCTCGTTCCAAGTCAAAGTCATGTAGGTTGGACAGTTCGACGGGGTCCAAGTGTTGCTCGTCATGTTCAGGCTCAGGGTCACTGCTCCTTCGTTTTTCACATAGACTGTTTTCACCGTTGATGTTCCAGGGTTTATTGTTCCCCAATCGATGGAAGAAGCTGGTTGAGTGCAGGCGGGGTCACTGTACACGCCAACGTTGACCGTTCTGACTGTTCCGCTGGTCAGAAGAGTCCGGTTGGACTGAAGAAGAGCTAGAACGCTTGTCATCATCAGCACAACGACCACTGCTACAGCGGTTCCGACAACCATTTTTTGCATTGCCATTTTTTTCGCCGAGCTTTACCCATATCTGGAGTCGTAATAAACCTTTCTGCCTGCCTGATCTACACACATACACGTGTAAGTCAGTTGCTCGAGAAGGCTCGCCAAAGTCAAACGTGGAGACTTGGTATGCTCAGCTGCGCGTCGGCCAACAGCTCTGGCCGTCCTGTTGTTTTTTGAGAAAAAGTGTGCATGAGTTGAAGTGCCTCTGCTCAGAGGCTTATAAGCGCAGCTGTTGACTTGTTTCTGGAACGGCCAAGCGGGGGTTGACGTTTGAAGGTGATGGGAAGCGGCGTTGGTGGTGCTCGGTCAGAGGAGAGACAGAGTTTGTGGTTTGATGAGTTGAGCATGAGAGAAGCTGAGAAGAGTGCTCGGAAACGTGGGGTGGTCATTGTTCCTGTTGGAAGTGTTGAGGAGCATGGGGCTCACTTGCCCCTGTGTACTGACAGTGTGCAGCCTGAGTTTGTGGCGTTGGAGGTTGCCAAGAGGACACGGTGTCTGGTTGCGCCGCCTTTGAGGTACGGTGTCTGCGATTCGACGCGGGGTTTTCCGGGGACGATTTCGATTGGGTTTGAGTCGTTGCACAGGGTTGTTCGAGACGTTCTTGAGGAGTTTGTTCGCAACGGTTTCAGGAGGATTCTCGTTTTGAGCGGTCACGCTGGTCAGGCTCACATGGCTGCGCTCAGACTTGCAGCGCAGGAGGTTGTTTGGTGTCATCAGGGCGACAGTGCGGAGAAGAGGTGTCGGATTATGGTGTGTTCGGATTATGACTTTGCTTATGAGTTGAGGGGGAAGTATTTCAGCGAGAAGGATGGTCATGCTGGAGCGATTGAGACTTCGAGGGTTATGGCCATCAGGCCTGATTTGGTTAAGATGAGGGGTAGGAAGAGTTTTCCGGAGCTGCCGAGGTTCGAGATAGTCGCGGATGCGCAGCGCTATTTTCCGAGCGGTGTGATCGGCGACCCGACAGCGGCGTCGCGGAGGAAGGGACGGATGATAAACAGTTACGTCGTGGACAACGTGGCCAGACTCGTGGAAGAGCTGATGCGCTGACCATTTTGAGACGGGTGCTTTCTGTTTTAAGTCTTGTCTGGGATACGTTACGAACATTCTGACTGGCTCCGTAGAAGGAAAGGGAAAAGGGGGGGAGCTGACTTATTTGGTACTTATTCTCTGTGGACTCGTGATCGGTAAAAAGGGATTCTGCTTGCGGACAAGCATTGCGTCAGCGATTCTTTTCAGAGCGTTCATGTAGGCTGCAATACGCATGTTGACCTTGTGTTCCTCCGCAACTGCTAAGACTTCATTGAATGCGTTGACTATCATATTCTGCAGTTTGCTGCGTACCTCTTCTTCCGACCAGTAGTAGTTCATTTGGTTCTGAACCTGTTCGAAGTAGCTCACAATTACGCCGCCTGAATTTGCCAGGATGTCTGGGATTACGAACACGCCGTTTCTGAACAGTATTTCGTCCGCCTCAGGTGTTGTGGGCCCATTTGCTCCTTCGGCCACTATCTTCGATCTGATCTTGCCTGCATTCGTCTCTGTAATCTGGTTTTCCATTGCTGCCGGCACAAGAATGTCACATTCCAATTCCAGAAGTTCTCCATTGGTCAGGCCTTTGCTGTTCTCGTAGTCGATGACGGATCCCCTTTCGTTTTTGTGCTCTAAGACTCTTGTTGGGTCTAACCCATCTGGACTGTAAATCCCGCCTCTGGAATCAGAGATTGCCACGATTCTGCACCCAAGTTCATGGAGCAATTTTGCAGCATGGTAGCCCACGTTTCCGAACCCTTGAACGGCAACAGTTGCTCCTTTGAGCTCCATACCTAAATGCTTTGCAGCTTCGACGACAGTGTACATCACTCCTCTGGAGGTTGCTTCGATTCTTCCAAGTGAGCCCCCTATGCACACCGGTTTGCCTGTCACAACGCCAAAAGCGTTGCACCCAATCATCTGACTGTACTCATCCATTATCCATGCCATCGTTTGCGCGTCCGTGTAAACATCCGGTGCGGGCACGTCAGAGTATGGACCGATGAATCTTGCCAATGCACGTGTGTAACCTCGCGTTAGCCTTTCTAACTCTCCGGAAGACATTTCCTTCGGGTTGCAGCGTATTCCTCCTTTGCCGCCGCCAAGAGGCAGTCCTACGACGGCAGTTTTCAGCGTCATCCATGCAGACAGCGCTATGACCTCCTCAAGTGTCAGTTCAGGGTGATATCTTATGCCGCCTTTTGTCGGACCCAAGGTGTCGTTGTACTGTACACGGTAGCCCGTGAACACTCGCATGCTTCCGTCGTCCATCACAACTGGGACATTGACGATCATTGTTCTCATTGGGCGTTTGAGCATTTCGTGGATTCCCTGGTCTAGTTTCAGTTTTTCTCCCGCGATTTGCATTAGTTCCAGAACGGCTTTGTAGGGATTCGGCATCGTCGTTATGGGCGAAAGCGTTTCCGTTCTGATCGACAAAGCGGTCTGAGTTTTCTCAATGAGGTTTCGGAAGTTTTCTCTGGCCATTTCACCGTTTCCTTCAGAAGTTCCAAAGAACCACTTGTAAGTCTCTATCACTGATTCCGTTCTGCTTGCGACGAAACCGCTCGCAGATGTCATTCTGGGATTCGGAGAGAAGTAGTCGATGAGCACGCGAACCATGTTGATTTCTTCTCTAGACATGGCATGCCATTTCTTAACCGGATAAGGTGCTTCTACGTGAACGTATTCCGCTTCATTGATTTTTCTCTCAAGTTCCTCAAGTATCTTCCAAGCGTCGGCTTCAGGGACGTCAAAGTTCTCCGAATACGTCGTTGTCAACGCATAATGAGCCGTGGAGAAACTTTCAATCTTTGCGGTCAGTTCAGGTTTTTCAGAGAGAAACTCTGCCATCAGTTTTATCATTCCAAGTTCTCGGCCTGAAAGCTGTATCGAGCTTAACATATTCTTTTCATCTCCACATTATCTCGATTTCACAGCACATCAATCGCGTGATCCTCTGTCGACCGTTTTTATGCCTTTGAAGCTCAGTGGGACCTCGGAAACTTCCTCTTCAAACCTGAGCTCATACACATCTTTTGAACCACATTCTTGGCACTCTCTGGCTTTCAATCTGCACACTTGGCACGCTTCTGATTCCATTCCGATTCGAAGGCACAGGTCTTCCTTTCCGTCTCTGTGGCCGATGACCATCCCTACAAACTCAGTCCAAGTTATTCCGCAGCTAGCGCACGCGTATCTTCTCTTTATCAGCTCCTCACTTGAATCTCTGCTTTTCATTTCTTGAAATATCTGTTCTAGTTTCATTTTACTCTCCCAATATTTTAAGCACATTTGGCCCTATTTATACATTTTGTCCGATTTCAGGCTCAATATTCGTGCATTGTAAGATAATCTCGTTATATCCTGCGGATAATGCCTGCGATAATCGTTTTTCTTCTTGAGACATTCGACACTGTAAGATTTCAAGGGGCAAATCATATGATTTAAAAGCTTTGAACGCGTATTTTTCGGATAGGAGGAGGTAAGTTGGCTTCCAAAATGAAGATTGACGAAATTGACGTTAACATCATTCGAGCTTTGCAGGAAGACGCGCGCACGAACTTTGCAGACATTGCCAAGGGTTGCAAGGTGTCTGTGGATACGATAAGCAAGAGGTTTGGGAGGTTGAGGAGAGCCGGTGTTGTCAGAGGGACAACGATACTGTTGAACCCCAAGAGCTTTGGCTGTGATTGTGTTGCGAGCTTTGGAATTCGCGTCGAGTATCCTCACGTCGAGGATGTCGTGGACTTTATCGAAAGGATGCCAGGAGTAGTTTTCTGCAGCCCATCTATGGGCAGACACAACATATTCGCGATAGCAGTACTTGAAAACGTTGGCAGGTTGGGGCAACTCAAAGAGTCGATACAAGGACATCCCATGGTCAGGGAGGTCGCCACCAGCATCTGGGTCGATGAGATACTGTTGTGTCCAAAGAACTTTGAATTCGAACAGCTAAGGAAGAAGTGACAAGGATTGGACAAAACAGACCTTGCCATAATTGATAAACTCACCGAGGATGCTCGCATGTCTTTCAGGAAGATTGCCAGGGAACTCGGTGTCTCACCTGACACGGTGATGCACAGATACGCCACGCTGCAGAGAGAGGGAGCGATTCGCGGGTCCACGATCGTGATCGACCCGAGGAAGATTGGATATCAAGCAATGGCCGTGTTTGTGATCGACACCTCGCCTACGCACATCCTGCCGCGTCAAAACAATCCACCTGACTCATCAATGATCCTGGACAGGCTGATTCGCATGCCTAACATAATCGTAGCTGCGAAAAGTGTCGGAGACCACGATTTGCTCGCTATCAGCGTGGTGATGAGCTTCGAGCACCTAATCAAGGTGAGAGATGACATCGCAAGAATACCTGGCGTCAAAGACCTTCAGGTGTCTTTCTGGGCTAAAGAAATGGAGCTCTGCCCCAAATACTTCATAGTTTGACCGCCCCGTGATAGCTTTATGTTCTACAACACAGGAAAGCCCCGCGTTTGTTAGCCATGGATACAAAGGATTATCTGCCGCCGGAGTCCAAGCGAGGACACGATTGCCTCTTTGTCGTTGAGTTCTCTAGCGCCCGCTACTAGCTGGCAAATCATCTCTCTCCTTTGAGCCAACCCTTCATCCCAAGTTCCTTGACTATGACGCTCACAGGCTCAGGCTCATAAGATCTGCACTTGCCGTTTTCATCAAGATAGGATATTCTCGGTTTTAGCTGGCGCGCGCTAGGGCGACAGAGCAGATGAAACGAGAAACCAGCGTGACAGTTGAGCACAATGAACAGTTTCTTAAGTCTACAACAGACTCTCCGCCAAGCTCGATGCGCGCGGACGACCTCAGACCCGCGCAAATCCACTAGGGCCTTCACCAGCGCCTACTTGCAGTACTAACACCCGAGGGGGATGGTGAGAGTAAAATAGACTGGAAAAAACGCGAATACAACCTCCAACACTGCCAGAAGACTGCTGCCAGGCGACAGGCATGCGAGACGTCCGTAACATAGAGTGTACGTGCACCAGCGGTGGACACCTCTGTTTGGAGCTAAATACATTAGTTTCGACAACTCGCCGTTGAGGTTCAAGGTTTATATGCTCTTCTGCTGAAGGTTCTACCATGCCACGCAGGCGCAGGAAGTCTCACAGGCTCAGAAACACGTTGATCGTCATCGTAGCCTCGATGTTTATCCTCAGCATAGTCGTGGTGGCTTATCGAATGAACGGCGGAGGACCAGGGGGCAGTAGCCTTCCCACGTATTCGAGTGTCTCAAGCAGTTCAACGGTGGCAGGTTCATCGTGTACCTTCAGTACTCGGTGGGCCGATGACGTGAACGTGAGCGGCTACATTTTCGAATCCAACAACACTGGCGCGTTCGTTAATGACACGTGGACACCGTTCTCCAATTTCGTAGGTCCAACATCTAGCTATGCCACGGCTACGAAGACCTTGGACAACGCGATCGGCGACGTTGTTCAATGGAGGTTCTGGTGCAACGACACCAGTAACAAGTGGAACGCGGTTTCGATGCAGAGCCTTTTTGTTGACACAAACACAGTTCTGCTTGTGACGAGTATGGGAGACATAACGATCGAACTCTACGATGACATGCCCATTACAACGGCTAACTTCAAGAACCTCGTGAGCACAGGAGTGTACGATGGAACCATCTTTAGCAGGGTTGCTAAGGGTTTTGTGATCCAGGGCGGGGACACTACGCCCAAGGGGATAACGGTGCCTCCGATTCAGGATGAACTTCCTAACAAGCACAGCAACGTGCGCGGAGCAGTGGCCATGGCTAAAACAAGCCAACCCAACTCTGCTGCGAGCCAGTTTTTCATAGACTTGAATGATACCAACGCTGCCAGTTTGGACAGCAATTACTCGGTTTTTGGCACGGTGGTAGCAGGCATGGACGACGTCGTGGGCCCTATCAGCCAGGTGCCCGTAACCCCCACGAATCCCCAGTACCCGGATGACGGTAAGCCAGTTCAGGACGTGACCTTGGTATTAGCACGATTCATCCGGTAGCAAGCCAGCATAGAGCGCGCTTCTGGAGTGAACCCGACTCAGAGAAAAGAGGAAGGGTTCGAAAATCGCGAAGACCACGATTTGATTCTGATGCTCTCGTAGTGCAATTTAAGATTAAAGATAGGTTCATATAGATGCCGCAATATTGTGTTTCTGGCGGTTTTATGGTTACCCGTAGGTTCACGGTTGTTTTGGAGCCTGCTGAGGAGGGCGGCTTCGTAGTTAAGTGCTTGGAGCTTCCAGTAGCTACTCAAGGCGAAACAAGGGATGAAGCCCTAAAAAACATCAGGGAAGCTATTGAGGGCTATTTGGAAGTTAAGGCAAAGCTTCACGGCAAGATTAGAGGAGAAAAGGTTGAGGTAGTTGTCGAAGCTCCCTCTGCTCTCTTGGCGTGAAGTTGTTAAAGTCCTTGCGAAACTGGGTTTCCGAGTTGCTAGAAAAAAGGGAAGCCATCTAATGCTCATCAAAACGAGTGCATTGTGCCAGTTCCAAGACATAGAGAGATAAAAAGAGGTTTACTGATGGAAATCATAAGTGAAGCAGGCCTGACGAGGGAAGAATTCCTCAAACTCTTAAAAGAGATTTGATACTTTTGAATAAGTTAGCGCGTGCTAGGACTTCTTTGTTGTTTCTTGTACGGCTTCTTGGAAGAGTTTCTTCACCGCTGTGATTCTTGCCTTCTGTGCCAGGACGTCGCTCGTGACGAGGTCTAGGGCTTCTTCTGGGCACCATTTGATGCATTGGGGCTCCCCTTTTTCTTTGCACAAGTCACAAATGTAGACCACTTTGCTGTCTGGATGCAGCATGATTGCGCCGTAGTCGCATGCTTCGATGCACCATCCGCAGCCGTTGCACTTGTCTTTGTCCACGGACACGAGTCCTGTTTCTTCTGATTGGGTCAGCGCCTCTCTTGGGCATGCGGCAACGCAGGGCGGGTCTTCGCAGAGTCTGCACGTGACTGCCATGTTTATCAGCTGGTTTATCCTCACGACGCGTATTCTGGATTTCAACGGGTTGAAGGCTTTTTCCTTCGTCCATGAGCAGATGTACTCGCACACTTGGCATCCTACGCACTTGTCCGGGTCTGCTGAAACGAATTTTCTATCATGAATCTTCACCATGGTTTTTCCTCCGGTCACTTCTCAACTATCGTGGTTAGGTCTTCCATCCCAAGTTCCTTGAGCTTCTCCACTGTTGGTACTCCATGCTTTGTCCAGCCGCGGGCTTCATAATAATCATCGAGAAGCAGGTCCAGCTCCGCTTGAGTAAAGACGGCTCCTTTTGACGGGCCCTCGTCGGGGATCGGCATGTGCATAACCTTGTACGGCAACGTGTCGTCCTTCCTGCCGAGTCCTTCTCTTATGTTGAACAGTCTGCCGAGGTTGTTTATCCTTTCACCAGCACGCCTGAGTTCTTCCGGCGTCATCGGGTAACCCGTGACGACGCTGTAGAGTTTAGCCATGTCCTCCCACTCCTTGTAGTAAGTGCCCCTTGAGAACTTGCACACGACCAGCGAGTCGATGACCGCGTACGAGTCTTCCATGCCCATCACCATCTTCCCCCTGCCCTTCTCAGCGATCAAGCGGTTGACTTTTCCCTTCACATCGAACGCGTAGGCCCCGTGTCTATTGTGGTCTGCTCCACGGAACGAAACTGCAAAACCCAGCGCCGCCGTCTTCAGGCATCTCAGGTCGTAACCCGTTACTTCCACGCCTTTAATGTGTGCAGCCAGCTTCTCTGAGCCCTGACCGATCTTTTCTGAGGCGACCTTGACCCCGTCGGCCAACACTTCACCTATGCCCTCGCGTTTGCCAATCTTCTCGACGAGCTGAACCATCGCTTCATGGTTACCGAAGTGAGCGTCTATCCCACCGAGGTCCTTCTCAGTCAGTATGCCTTTCTCGTAGCAGTCCATGGTGAAGCCTGCGATAACGCCGGCGCTAATCGCGTCTACGCCGTAGTAGTTTGAGAGTTCCATGCCCTTTATTATCGCGTCAAGGCGATCCACACCGCAGTACGGACCTAGCGCCCACAAGGTCTCGTACTCCATCCGCGTCATCGTGCCCTTGTACGGACCTTCTGCAACGACGCACATGTGTTCACACCGCATCGCACAGGAGCTGCATCCTATGATCTTCGCGACGTATTTCTCGTTCAGGCACTCTCCGCTGACTTTCTCTGCACCCTCGAAGGATGCGTTGTTGTAGTTCCTCGTAGGCATGCAAGCCAAGGAGTTGTGCACCAGAACATTCTCCGCAGTGCCCAAAGTGCGGTACTTCTGCGCCGCGGGGCCCTTCATTCTCTCGTGAAACTCTTTGACCATCTCCATAAACTCATCAGGCTTAGCCACCGTGATGTCATGCGTGCCACGGGCAGCGATTGCCTTCAGGTTCTTTGACCCCATGATTGCGCCTAGTCCAGTTCTTCCACAGGCTCTGGTCTTGTCGTTGATGATGCACGCGATGCGCGAGAGTTTCTCGCCGGCGACGCCTATCGCGGCGACGCGGATGTAGTAGTCTCCCAACTCTTCTCTTATCGCGTCCTCTGTCTCGGCCGGCGACTTACCCATCAGACGTGAAGCGTCCAGAATCTGGACAGCGTCATCGTCAATCCAAATGTAGACTGGTTTTTCAGCCTTGCCCTTGATTATTACGCCGTCGTATCCGGCTCTTTTCAACTCTGTTCCGAACGTGCCGTGGGCCTTGGACTCGCCTACGCCGTAGCTTGCTGGCGACTTTGAGACGAAGGCGTGTCCGTTTCCGCCCGTGGGCCACATTGTGCCCGCTATCGACCCAGTCGTCAAGATCAGCGGGTTTTCCGGGCTGAACGGTTCCACTCCGGGTTTAGAGTTGTCTAACCACAGGCGCATGCCTAAGCCTATTCCGCCGAGGTATTTCTTAGCGTACTCTTCGTTCAAAGGCTCAACATGGGTTTTTCCTGAGGTTAAGTCAACATGAAGCATTCGACCAGCGTATCCTAACAATGTTTCCTCCACCTTGCTATTTGTAAAGGAACGATGCGTGATTGATATTAATTTATCGATTTGCAAACGAGAATCTCCATGGAGAGAAGCTAGAGCAAGTGAGAAACCGGGAAACATGAGAAAAAACGCATGTTGAGAAAGCCGCGAAATTTCCCGGGGCCCTACATCGCTTCTTTGACGAGTTCGAGGATGTCTTTCACGGCAATCTTGTTTTCGACGTCCAATACTTTTACTGCGTCTTCGAGAGTTGTCACGCAGTAGGGACATGCAACGGCCACGGTGTCAACGCCGAGTTCAAGGGCTTCCCGAAGTCTATTCGTGCTGGGCCTCTTCTCGGTCACCGCGTCTTCTGTCCAGACTCTCCCTGCTCCTCCGCCGCAGCAAAAGCTGCTCTGTCTTGTTCTCTTCATCTCAACAAGCTTGATGCCGTCTATTGATTGCAAGATCTGTCTGGGCGCGTCGAACACGTCGTTGCGCTTGCCCAGGAAGCATGGATCATGGTAGGCAACGGTTTTCTTCACTGGCTTGCCGAGTTTGATCTTGCCGTCGTTTATTGCCTCAGCCAAGAATTGTGTGTAGTGTTGAACGTTGAGGTTGGCGTCTTTGTATGGTTTGTCGTTCTTGAAAGTGTTGTAGCAGTGCGGTGATAGCGTCACAATCTTTTCAGCGTCGAGCTTCTTGAACATGGAGATGTTGTGTTCGGCCAGTTCTTCGAAGAGTCCTTTCTCGCCCATTCTCAGCATGTGGTCTCCGCAGCACCACTCTTCGGCGCCCAGCGTTGCGAAGGACAGGCCCATGCTGTTGAACACTCCGACCATGTTTCTGGCGGCTTCCTGGTTTCTCAGGTCGTAGACGTTTGAGCAGCAAACGAAGAAGAGCACATCGGCTTTGGTGACTGTTGGGTAAGTTTTTACGTTCAGGTCTTTTGCCCAGTCCATTCTTTTTGTCTGCGGTGTGCTCATTGGGTTGTGGTATTTGTAGACGCTCTCGAGTACGTCTTTGACGGTTCTGGGAATGTTGCTGTTCTCTACGAGAAGGCTGTGGTCGTCAACTATCGCGTCGGCGCAGCTTAGTTTCTTGGGGCAGAAAAGCGTGCAAGAATTGCACTGGGTGCACAGCCAAACGTTGTCTGCCATCGGCTTTAAGCGTTCATCCGCGCCTTGATCCCTTGAATCTGCTACAAACCGGTAGTTCGAGGTTAAAGCCGAGGGACCTAAGAATTTCTCGTCTATGATCGCGGGGCATGCCGAGTTGCAGATGGAACATTTTATGCAGAGCGTTAGGTCCCAGTACTTCTTGAGGTCGGCTGGAGACTGGGCAAATTCGTCTGGTTTTTTCAGCTCGTCTCCGGGTTTGATCAAGTAAGGCTTTATCCTCTTGTACGTGTCGAAGAAAGGCTGCATATCGACCACCAGGTCTTTTATGACCGGTGCGTTCGAGAGCGGTTCGATGAGTAACGAGTCTGCACCGAGGTCGAGAATCTGCGTGTAGCATGCTAACATGGGTTTTCCGTTGACGTTGATGGCGCAGTCTCCGCATATGCCCATTCTGCACGACTGCCTGAAAGTGAGTGATTCGTCCAGATTGTCCTTGACGTAGAGAAGAGCGTCCAGCAGTGTTGTTCCTTTTCGAACTGGAACCTTGAACGTTGAAGTGTACCTTCTCTTTTGCGTAGGATCAAAACGGTTTATCTTGAACTCGACGGTTTTCTCAACGCGTGTGCTCATCAAGCTCACCCTTCTAATAGGTTCTAGCCGCGGGCGGCCACCTTGTGATCGTGACTGGCGAGTACTCTAGTCTTGGTCCATCTTTCGTGTAGTACGCCAGTGTGTGTTTCAGCCATTTTTCGTCGTCACGTTTTGGATAATCGGTTCTCGAGTGGGCTCCACGCGACTCGTTTCTTGGAAGCGCTCCGACAAAGGTGACCTCAGCCAGCTCCAGCATAAAGTCCAGCTGCAGGGCATTCAGCATGCCAGTGTTGAATGGTCTGCCCTTGTCCTCCACCTTCATTTTTTTGAATCTCTCCTTCAACTGTCTTATCTCTTTCAGGCCGTTTTCAAGCAAGTCGCCTCTTCGGTAGATCCAAGCTTTCTCATTCATCGTTCGCCTCATCTCATCCCTGATTTTGGGCACACTTTCACCGCCCTCGCTTCCCAGTATCCCATCAAAAACCCGCTTTTCTTCCGCCATAAACCTTTCACGTTGAATCTCATGCACACCGTTCCTCATGGCATGCTTGGCAGCTTCCTCGCCTGACACCGCTCCGAAGACTAGGCACTCGCTTGTCGAGTTCGTTCCCAGCCTATTTGCTCCGTGTATGCTCAGACAAGAGCATTCTCCAGAAGCGTACAACCCAGAAATCGGCGTTTCGGTTCTCATGTTGGCTTTGATTCCTCCCATCGAGTAGTGAGCCGCGGGTCTGATCGGTATCAACTCCTTTACAGGGTCCACGCCCCCGAGTTTCATTGCAACATCTCGGATCAGCGGCAATCTCAGGTTGATTTTTTCTTCACCCAAGTGCCTCAGGTCTATTGCTATGTAGGGCCCGTGAGGTCCTTGCAGACCTCTTCCTTCCAGGATTTCCGTCTGTTCAGCCCTTGAAACTACGTCGCGTGGTGCGAGCTCCATCTTCTCTGGCGCATAGCGTTTCATGAAACGCTCGCCGCTGGAGTTGACCAAGTAGCCTCCTTCGCCACGGGCTCCTTCGGTTATCAGCACGCCGGATGGGACCAAGCCTGTCGGATGAAATTGCACAAATTCCATGTCTTCCAGTGGTGCTCCGGCACGGTAGGCCATTGCCATTCCGTCGCCGGTTGTTGTGTGTGAAAAAGTGGTGAACTCGTAGATGCGTTCGTGACCTCCGGTTGCCATCACGATCGATTTGGCACTGAACGCGTTCATCTCCCCGCTTTTCATTTCTATCGCCGTTAACCCTGCTGCCCTGTCGTTCTCGACTATGAGCGAGGTGGCGAACCACTCGTCGTAAAACTTGATGTTTGGGTATGACGTTGCTTTTCCGTACAACGCGTGCATCTCGTGGAATCCGGTCATGTCCGCTGCAAAGCATGCTCGTGGAAGCGTGTGGCCGCCGAACGCTCTTTGGTCTATCTTTCCGTCTGGGGTTCGGCTCCAGGGGCATCCCCAATGTTCAGTGAGGACTATTTCTCTTGGAGCCTGTTTTACGAAGAATTCTACGACATCTTGGTCTGCTAGGTAATCAGCGCCCTTCACCGTGTCGAAAGCGTGAAGGTCAAACGAGTCCTTTTCACGCATCGCCGCTGCGGTTCCACCCTGCGCGCACACCGAGTGTGAACGTATGGGGTGGTGCTTTGAGATTACGGCTATGTCCAGTTTGTCGCTGACCTCAGCGGCAGCCACCGCGGCTCTAAGACCGGCTAGGCCGGCTCCGACTATGGCTACGTCGTGAGTGGATTTTTCCATGCTGTTCACCTGGTTGGCAAGTAGTTAGGGATTAGGTAGACTTCTGACCTGTGTTTTATAGTTTTCCAAACGCGGTTCTGTTAACTCTTGTGGTCTTGTATGGGTCGGGGTTTGTCCATGTTAACCGAAGAGGCTTTTTCCCAAAGATGTGTGTGTCCAACATTTGTATCGCCTGAGGGAATAGAATGAGTAGATTGAGCCTTGAAATTTAATCACATGCAATCTGGTCATAGGTTCTATGAGCTAAGAGGCCTGCCGGGGAAAAAAAAGGTTGAGTGTTGGCTGGGGAGGCTTTGCTTGATTTGCATGTGAGTATTCCATACTTCTATGTCGAGCCCCTGAGAGTTTACGGAACTCTAAATCCTAACGCTACGTGTTTATTACTCATTATCGGTTTTGTGTCTTTTACAAGATTTTTATAGTCCCCTGTTTATCCTAGCTTGTGATGGTCTGATGTTTGATGCTAAGAAATTCATAGAGGGCACTGTTGAGGAGCTAAGACGCAGGATAAAGGGCGTTGCTGTTATCGGCGTTTCTGGCGGCGTTGACTCTACTGTTGCCGCGGTGTTGGTTAACAGGGCCATTGGGAACAGTCTGCGGTGTGTTTTGGTCGACACTGGCTACATGAGGAAGAATGAGATAGCCAACAATCAGAAATTGCTGGAGAAGCTGGGGTTAAACGTACTTGTTGTGGATGTGAAGGAACGATTTTATGAAAAGTTGAAGGGTGTTGTTGACCCGGAGCAGAAGAGGAAGATCATAGGTGAGCTTTTCATAAGGGTCTTCGAGGAAGTTGCGAAGAAAGAGAATGCAAGATTCTTTGTTCAGGGCACGATCGCGCCAGACTGGATAGAGAGCGGAGGGGGACTCAGGGACAGGATCAAGTCTCACCACAACGTCGGCGGTCTGCCCGAGAGGATAGAGTTTGAAATTGTTGAGCCGCTTAGAGACTTGTACAAGGATGAGGTCAGAATCGTTGGACAGAACTTGGGGTTGCCTAAGGATATTTATGAGAGACAGCCTTTTCCTGGTCCAGGGTTGGCTGTGAGGATTCTCGGCGAGGCTGATCCGAACAGTGCGAGAATCGTGAGAGAAGCGTGCGCTATAGTTGAGGAGGAGATCGAGAACGCCGCGGCAAACAAAGAGATGAGTAGGCCCTGGCAGTACTTTGCTGTCCTGTTGCCCTGTAAGACCGTTGGTGTTCACGGTGACGTCAGGGTCTACAGAAGCATGGTCTCAGTCCGTGCGGTTGAAAGCCTAGACGGGATGAGCGCTGCTTACTCGAAGATTCCTCACGCTGTGTTGGAGAGAATATCCGTCAGAATAACAAACTCTTTAAAAGATGATGTTGGCAGGGTTGTTTTTGACGTTACGAACAAGCCGCCGGGGACTATTGAGTATGAGTAAACCCGCGAGAGTCTACGTTATCGACAACGGTGGACAGTGGACTCACAGGATCTGGAGGGTTCTGCGAGAGATAGGATGCGAAACCAAGATCATCCCAAACACGACTCCCGTGAGCGAGATAGACGCCGATGCGCTGGTTCTGAGCGGCGGCGCACTCAGGGTCGCCTGGGAATCTCCCAGACTGGGCAACTGCACCGACTATTTGAACAAGTTTCGCGGTCCAATAATGGGCATATGCGTTGGACTTCAGCTGATGGCCATCCACTGCGGAGGCAAGGCCGGGCCGTCGAAGGTTCCAGAATACGGGTTGGCCAAGATCAGAGTCATCGAAGAGGATGACCTGTTCAAAGGACTACCGAAAGAGTTCCTTGTTTGGGAGTCGCACAACGACGAGGTGAAAGATGCACCGGGCTTCAAGGTTCTTGCGGTTTCAGAGAATTGCAGCGTCCAAGCAGCTAAACACTTGGAGAGGCCCTACTATGGGGTTCAGTTCCATCCAGAAGTGAACAACACTGAGCACGGTGAGGAGATTTACAGGAATTTCGTAAGCGCAGTCGAAACAAGATGACAAATGGGAACTCACACTCTGATTTGAGTCGTCGCGGATTTCGGGAGATGTATCCATTTTTCAAGTTTGAATCTTGCAGTCAGCGCCGTGGTGCATGAAGAGTTAACGTTGCTGGCAACGCAATTTGCCGTAGTAGAAAGGTTTTTGTTTGTCAAGGGATATCCAGATTGTTCCATTCTAGACTCAAGCGAGGTTTGGCTTTGACTTCGAAAGTGGCTGTTGTCGAATTTAATGGTGACGAGGAGGCACAGTTGAAGCGACTTCTCGACCTAATCGGTGGAATAGATGACCTGAACACTGTTGTGAGACCTGTTGTTATTAAGGTCGGCGTATTTAGTCATAAGGCAGAGAACCACGCATCAGTAAGCTTGGTTGAGGCAATCATCCATTGTTTCGACAGAACGCCAAAGATTTTTTTGGCTGAATCTGACAATTACAAAGGCACCGGTTCGGAGAGGCTTCAAATATGGAGGAGACTTTTCACAGAGCGAGTCGTTCCCTTCAACCTCTCAGATGACTCAGACACCAAAAAAGTGAAGCTTGCTGACCAAGAAATGAACTTGTCGCACATACTGTTCAAACCCAACGTCTTGATTGACACACACATACTGCGCTCCTTTGAAAGTGGAAGCATCCTCAAGAACCTTTTCGGGTGCATCCCAGACTCGAAGAGAGTAAAATACCACAAAGTTCTTCCCACACTCCTCGCGGACGTGTACGAAGCTATCGGTGGCATAGACCTTGCCGTACTAGACGGAACATATCTTTGGCGCGGTGCAGGCAGCGCTCCAGTGCGAGTGAACACCGTGCTAGTGGGAAGAGATGCGGTTGCTGTAGAGACAGTTGGAGCGACCCTTGCTGGTCTTAACCCTCAAAAGATGCCTGTGATACAAGAATTTGTGAAGAGGGGCCTCGGAGAAGGAGTCATGGAGAATATCCAGGTCGCGGGGTCTTCCTTTGAACTTCTTAAGAAAAAATTCATGTCCCTCGGAACAACACAGAAGACACGACGTGCACAGCGCAAGGGTGCTCAAACGTGGGGTGGTCAGGCCCATCGTGCGTTTGGAGGTCTTCTTCAAGAAGGATTTTTCAAGCAACCCAGCAAAAGAACAGTGGGTGATGTAGTCAAAGCCTTGGAGGCCAGAGGTCTCTTGACCACAGGCAAAGAGCGCAAGATTGTGAATTTTCTCGCTCGCAGAGTGAAAAAGGAGGTCTTAAAAGAATCCAATGGACCGGATGGAAGGGTTTACTGGACAGAATAATTCCAGTTGCCAAAAGACGGGATCATGCAGGAGATATCTCCATTTGTTGCCCATTGGCCTCCCCAAAGGCTGAGCGATCAGAACCAGGCCACAAAACAGAGGCAAGTAGGGGCTTGATCATGCTGCAATCTTGGATTTGAAGTAATGATGCTTGGTTCACAATTGTTTAATCTAGGGCTTGTCCTAAACATTAGACGCGTACTGGTGAAACATATAGAGTATGCGTGGTAAGCATGGTTGTGAAAAAGTGCTAGAATGGCTAGCGTTGATTTTCTGGGTCAGCTTGATGTCATATGTCTTTTGGTTCCTGTTCAAAGCGGAAACGCTTCACCCTATGAATCTGGACGATCTTGCTTTGACGTGGAGGATGCACAAACTGGAGACAGGATGCAAAGCATCACGCATCAATAGTCTACTGACGATAAAGAATGAGACTGTCGGGTTCAAATGTGAATGCGGCTATGAATTTATACAGAAACGCTTGATCAGCCAGAAAGCACCCGTATATCTTGAAAAGAAAACCCTAAGCTAATCGCCCACGCCGACAAACGATGATTTCATCATCCATCTGATTTTCTATCCGTAGAAATGCTATTCAGGAAAAGAGAATAAAGCCTTAAGGGCTACATCCTCAAGGAATACTAACCTGCCCCTGTGGGGTCGTCGTATAGCTTGGTTTAGGACTTCGCTGGCGATATCTCCACTTGAACGCTTCTTCGCGGCCTCTTTCCCCTTTTTTGACTGGAACCAAGAAACACTGGGCTAAGGTGTTTTTTAGCGCGCGCGTTTGAAGCTGGCAATGCGGGTTTGTTGCCGAAAGATCTTGCAGCTCGCCTAAGCCAGTTTCAGGTTAGGCGGCATCAGGTTAGCCGCAGGATCCTGCGGATGAATAAGCATTTGGAAAAGGAGGTTGGCGAGCATGTCGCTGAAAAGCAAGGATAGCACTGGGCCTTGACTGGTTTCGGGTTTGATGTTTGGGGTGAACCTGAGGCGCCTTCGAGGATGGAGAATGGAAAGGAAGCTTATCAGAACTGAACCTGTATCAGACGCTTCATTTTCAGCGCGCGCTCGTAAGGGTCGAAACATTGTTTCACAGAGTTTAAATAGCACTAATGGGCTAACAATCATTGGTCGAGCAGACTTGTTCCAGGGAAAACGGGGAGAGGTTTAGGAAATGAAGAGAAAAGCAGTTGTTAGTTTCGTCTTGGTTGTGTTGTTCTCGGTTTCGGTGTTTCGCGCGCGCTACGACAATTTCAGAATCTCCAAGTCCGTGCAGTGGAAACATATACGTGAAGAATAAGGAGAAGGGAGAAACAAAAATGAAGAATAACTTTGCTAAAATGCTCTCTGCATTAATGATCGTAACAGCTCTTCTTGGCTTTGCAGCAGTACTTCCAACGTTCGCAGTGAACCCAGAGCCCAACGCCTACGTCATCGTAGACCCGGCCTTGAGCTCGTTCCCACCACCAGTCTTTGTCGTCGGCAGCACGTTCAACGTAAACGTCAGCCTAGTAAACATCACAAACGTCGCAGGCGTCAGGTTCCACTTCACGTGGGACCCGACCCTTCTGAGCGTCACGAACATGACGGAAATCCTGTTTCAAACAAAAACACCAAGCGCACACTGGGGCAACATCTGGAATCTATCGTTCGCCTACAACAACACTGCCGGCTACGCAGACTACGCGCAGGCGTGGTCGGACTCTGGCACAGCACAAGCCGATGGCTACGCGCCGTTAAACGTAACAACGGCCACTGACCCGCCTGAGGGAAAACTGGCTGCTGCCACGTTTACATTCCAGGTTTTGAAGGTTCCGACTATGGCTGAAGGCAATCTGACCTGCGTCTTCCACTTGACCACCGTCAAGATAGGTGACATAGACGGTAACAAACTCATAGATACTCCCTCGAACACTGGCAATCCACCTGTGGACGGAACCTACATATTAGCGCCCGCGCTTTCTGCTTCTATTTGGCCTAGTTCCGCAACGTTGGGTGTTGGTCAGTCTCAGTGGTTCACTTCAAGCGTCTCTCGTGGCACGTCGCCTTACACGTACCAATGGTATTTGAATGGCTCTGCAGTTCAAGACGCCACTTCTAGCAGCTGGACCTTTACGCCTACGTCAGCAGGTGCTTACACCGTTTATATGGAAGTCTCCGACAGCGTAGGAGCGCAAGCAACGTCTAACACCGCGACCGTTATAGTGAACGGTCAGCTCCCTGTTGGCTGGTGGCCGATGTTTCACCGCGACTTGACGCACACTGGCTACTCCACATCAACGGCGCCAACCACAAACCAACTTCTCTGGAACTACACAACAGGCAATAGTGTGCTTTCTTCTCCTGCCGTTGCTGGTGGTGTCGTCTACGTAGGCTCAGGGCCCCTGTTTGGGGGCGGCAATGTTTACGCTTTGAACGCAACAACGGGCTCGCAAGTGTGGAACTACACGACAGGTGGCGCAGTAACTTCTTCGCCTGCCGTTGCTGACGGCATGGTGTACGTGGGATCGTGGGATTACAAGATTTACTGTTTGGACGCTATGACGGGCGCGCAGGTATGGAACTATACGACCGGCGGGCTCGTGTTTTCTTCTCCGGTTGTTGTTGGCGGCGTGGTTTACGTAGGCTCGGTCGACGGCAAGGTTTACGCTTTGAACGCTTCTACAGGTGCTTTCATATGGAGCTGCACAACCGGCGACCTTGTGACCTCTTCTCCTGCTGTTGCTGGTGGTGTCGTCTACGTGGGCTCAACTGACCACATGGTTTACGCTTTGAACGCTACGACGGGCGCATTCATATGGAGCTACACAACAGGCAATAGTGTGAATTCTTCTCCTGCTGTTGCTGGTGGTGTCGTCTACGTGGGCTCATATGACCACATGGTTTATGCTTTGAACGCTACGACGGGCGCGCAGGTATGGAGCTGCGGAACCGGCTGGGCGGTGTCTTCTTCTCCTGCTGTTGCTGGTGGTGTCGTCTACGTGGGCTCATACGACAACGATGTTTACGCTTTGAACGCTACGACGGGCGCATTCGTATGGGGCTATGCAACTGGCAACGAGGTGTTTTCTTCTCCTGCTGTTGCTGGCGGCGTGGTTTACGTAGGCTCGCTCGACGGCAAGGTTTACGCTTTTGGCGTTCATGATGTAGCCGTCACTAATGTTGCGTCTTCTAAGACTGTGGTTTATCAAGGCTACAGCGTCACCATAAACGTCACAGTTGCAAATCAAGGCAGCTACACTGAAACCTTCAACGTCACAACATACGCCAACGCAACCATCATAGGATCAGAAAACGTCACCTTACCAGCTGGCAGTTCTACGACGGTTACGTTCACATGGGACACTACTGGCTTTGCATATGGCAACTACACGTTAAGCGCTTATGCTTGGCCTGTTCTAGGCGAAATAAGCATAGCGGACAACAACTTCATAGGCGGAACCGTTAAGGTGACCATTCTAGGCGACATCAACGGTGACGGCACTGTTGACATCTACGACGCCATAATACAGTCAGGCCACTTCAACCAACACTACCCATAACTCACTCTTTTTCCTATTTTGGTCCACAGGAGCGCCAGTGTCAACGCGCGCGCTCAGGCAACAATGTGGGCTGCCCTTCGAATGATTGGAATAAATGAACCGACAAAAGACTTCAGAAAGCTTGTGGAAATGCATTAGATGAAATCCATTTAAGATCTTGCATTTTTTCCTTGATTACGCATTTGCGCGCGCTCTGCAAAGCCGCAAAGGCCCTCAAAGAAGCAACTCAACTAATAGAAAGAGGATTCGAATACGTTACAGAGATGGATGACACTAAGCTCTTCAGGAAAAGAAAATAAGGCTCTAGCGGTCACATCTCCAAGGGGTCCTAAAACCTCGCTGGGGGGTCGTCGTATAGCTTGGTTTAGTATACCAGCCTACGTTCAACCTTAGTAATTCTATGGATGTTGTCTTATTGTTAGGTGTTATTGTTTGCAGATTGCTTTCGGTTGTGGCTTTGTCTGTGCTCATGGCTTCTTTTCTCCTAAAAGTTTTGGGAGTTCAATTTCGGCCCATAGTTGGGCATGTCGTATTTCTTCTTGGGTTCTTTTAAGGGTTCTCATTTTCATATCTCCGATGTTCATTCATTGATTTTCATGATTCCGTCGGTTTGTGGACGAGGAGACAATATGCCTTCATAACAAGATGCTAATAGGAAGCTCATGCATAGTTGCAAGATTGGCTTCCGTATGAGATGCTTTCTAACTTTTCCTCTTTTTTAAATGAGGGGAAGGCTTATGTCTCCGAGGACATCGTTCGTCGTCATTATTTAGTCTATTCGCTGTGTTATCCATTGTTGCGTAGAAGTTCTTCATTACGTTCTTCCACAAGTTTGGCTTGCGCCTCTATGAACCTAGCTTCTTTTAAGATAATTCATTCTATTTTTCGTAATGTTTTAAAAGCTGTAAGCGCCTAGGTTTTGGCAGGGTGTCTTATTGCAACGAGAGTTAACCATGTCCTTGATAGGAATCGCATGCCTTGCTGTCTCCTTGGGTTTTTCCATTGGCCTTGTACGAGAATGGCTTTTTTCTGGTCTGACATTTGGAGCATCTGTGACTATTACCTCGGACTCCCTTTGGGCGTTAATGTGTTTCAGTTGGCTTTCGATAATGTTTGGGATAGTCGGAGCCTGTCTGATAGGCAGATATTTCCATTTGAGAAGTTTTGACGAAACTTAGGTGAATTAGGTGACGCCTTGAAATTAGCGGTAAATCGAAAGAAGATTCTCGTCATAGTGACAGCAATGATAGCATTTCTTGCGGGATACATTGCTGTTTCTTATCTAGGCAAACCTGTAAGGGGAGGCACATATGTAATTTTTTCTCAAACTCTCAGATGGATAAATCCTCTTCAAATTGAGGTTTCGCCCCAAGGATATCCTGTAATTGGAGAATCTTGGACGATAAGGGTATATGCAGTTATCATCGTCTCGGGTAATGCCACTTTTCAACCATCGCATAATTCAACTGTTCTGGCATTTGTCAATGTCGGAGGTTTCATGCAGACCTACAACTTGTCAGTCGACACAGACGGGCAGACCACTTTCAAGTATTTGTCTGAGTATAGCGACGTTGCATTTCAAGCTTACAGCGGCGATTTACGTAGTGGAAAAGTGATCTTTAGCACACATTATGTCTCTTCTGATATCGTTGATGGTTTGGTTTCTGTTGAAGGTTCGATGACATTCCTAAGCGTGTGTGGCGGCATATTGAATCTTCGTAGTGAAAAGGCAAGGAGGATTTTCAAGATGGTCTCTGTCGTCGTCATTTGCTACTTTGCAGTTGTGATTTCATTTCTTATGTATTCAAGACTCTTTCAATCTACTGTATGGGGATATCCCGAAAATGTGATTGATGGAATTATCACTTTGAGGTTATTGACTTATGCAGTGTATTTCGGCGTAGTTTTGCTTCCCATTTTCGCAGTTTTGGTATTTGTTTTTCGAGAGAGAGCGGATGCTCGCTAGAGCGTAATCGTCCCTGAAAGGTGACGTTGCGTCCTCTTTTTCTTTCTTGATTGGTCGGCTAGCGACTATCTGTAGTGGGAGTTTCTCGGCGCGCACGCTCATTAGAGTTTGTCGGGGCGTTATTGTTTTGTGAAAATTTTGCTGAACGTTCGAAAAGAATTTTTTGATAATGTTCTAATGTTTCGTCCAGCAGTTTGGATGCCTTCTGGGTGTTTTCTTTAGATTGTCTGCAGCTCTCTAGGAACCATCGCCTGTAGGAATCATATAGATTATGAATGAGAAGATAGCCGAGTGAGGCATAGGCTTTGCCTTGTGGTTCAACGATTGCGGCTACATTAAGTTTTAGACCAATGACATCTACCATGTTCATTATGCCAATTACGAAATACATCTGGTATTCCAAGCTCTCTGACTTGAAGCTCTTCTCGTTCTCTAAGTTGTGAGCGATTAATTCCTTGAACTCCAAAGATTTCTCTAATTGTTCGAATTTCTTCCAGTTGACTTGGTAAGTCACGTTTTGTTTATCTTCTTTTTTTCGCAGTATGAAGCTTTTTTTCTGGAGATGGTGTAAGTGCTGTATTAAAGTTGGTTTGGACATCTCGGCTCCCAATGCGTTAAGTGTCTTGTGCAATTCATTAAACCTGATTTTCTTTCTGGTTGCCACGAGTAAGGAGAAAATTTTGTTACAGTATGGGTCTGTATCTCTCTCCATAGGGGTCAACTACCTTTACTGGTAAATTAACTTCACCGCTTATTAAGGTGTTTGCTATTGTTATTTTGATCTAATATGTCGGGTCATAGCAGAATCAGTGCAATGTTCGATGTGCTAGATCACAGCTCATTCCGCGTAATGCTCGCGGGCGTTGGGATTGGCTCTTTTTTGAGCCTTTCTCGATTGCGTTGGAGGTTTTCTTGATGGTTGAGCGGGTGGGAAATCAGGTCGATTCGTGTTTTGTTGGTGCTTATTGTGCTCATGCGATTTTGACTGTTGAGATTGGTGTGTATCGCTGTCCGTTCGGTGCTTGTTTTAAACGGAGGGGTTCTTAAATGGCTGACCGCCAGTCTTTGGTTAATGTAGATTTCTCTGATGATGAAGAGTTTGACGATGAGGAGTATCAGAAGTTTGTTAATGATAGTTATGGTAGTTGTGGGGTTAATCAGCTCGTCGGTCATGGGCCTGTGACTAATGAGAATTGTGGTAAATATCGGGGTCGTTGGGGTTGTCTTAACGTTGAAGGGCATGAGTTACCGTTGCAGTTGCAGGGTGAGAAGTGGCGGGAGCAGGTCTATCAGCATCCTGTTTTCTATCATTGCCATTCGCCGACGTGCCCGATATGCTTTAGGAGTTGGTTGTATCGTGAGGCTCGTAGTATTGAGTTCCGCCTGTTGGAAGCTGAAAAGCAGTTTGGTAAGTGCGATCATGTGGTGGCTTCTGTACCGCCTGAGCGTTACAATTTGAGTCTCGATGAATTATATAGATTGCTTTATGAGGCTTTGGGCAGGCGTGGCGTGATTGGGGGCACTGTGATTCGTCATGCCTTTCGCTTGAATAGGGCAACGGGATATTGGTTTTTTAGCCCTCACTTTCACATAATTGGATTCATTAAGGGTGGGTATCGTTGTCGTTCTTGTAGGAAGCAGTTCTGTTCCGAGTGTGATGGTTTTGAGGGTCGTACTAGGGAGTATTTCAAGCGTGACGGTTGGATAGTCAAGATTGCCGTGGATAATGAAGGATGCGGGGTTGCGGGTGAGCGTAGGTCTATTTTTGATACGGCAAAATACCAATTGTCTCATGCTTCAGTGAGAACTGACCGTAAGCGTTTTGGCGTTGTTACTTACTTTGGTGTTTGCTCGTATCGTAAGTTGAAAGTCAAGTATGTTGCTAAGAAGTCTGTTTGTCCGTATTGTGGTCGTCGGTTGGTGAAGGTTCGCTATCTTGGCTCTAGGCATTTGTGTGTTGATAGGGAGTCGCCTGATTTTAAGTATGAGTCTCATGAGGATTTAGTGGAGAGCGGTGTTGTTGTTTGGGAAGAGGTAGCGGAGGCTATGGATGTTGGAGGGTGAGTTATTTGGTGAGGAGGCGATTCGTTATTGGCGTTCAGTCAAGAAGTGTCCATTTGATAAGAAGCATTGTTGTCGGGTTGAATCGTGTATTGATGCATGTCAGTTTGTGGATGGTGCTGAGCCTGACCATTTGTGTCGTAGGGCTGTTGTTCCTAAGGGTGTTAAGTTGTTGCCTCAGGACGTTGTTTACGGTGATGATGACGATTTCGATGATGAGGAGTCGGATGGTCTTACGTGAGGGCTGTACGTGGTGGCTTTTGTTGCTGTCGTTTCTGTAAGGGTGTTTTTGATTCTGAGGCCGAGTTTTTGGGTCATTTGAGTGTTGATGAGTCTTGTCGTGGTGGTGCTGATAGGATTGTTTTGGAGGTTAGCTGGTGTGTGCTGGGTTGGAGGCGAAGAGCGCGAAAGCGCGCGCGCTTTTGAAAAAGCCGTTTTCCCTATTCCACATCCAACAGGTTTGTAAGTGAAATCCACACTTTAAGGCTTGCTCAGTCGTGCTAGAGCCTTCTGTACGGTATGGCTTAGGCTTACTTTTTCGATTTGAAAATCGGAATTACAGCTAGTAACGAAAGAACTACACCAACACCAAAATAGACCCATTGCGGTCTTTCGTAATGATTTAAGGTTGTTATAATTGGGATTATGTTGTCTGTGTTTTGACTGAAAAGATAAACCTGAATGGTCGTTTCGAAATTAGCCTTATTCGTGAAATCCAGAGAACCATACGGAGAATACGCTACTATTCTTTGCCCACCAGGAGGTGCATTAAAACTCTCACTCTCACTGTCAATTGGCGAAAAAAACACTATGTATATTGTTCCATTAGTAGAGCCGTATGAAACATTTTGAAAACTTACAGTAAGATAATCATGAGGTTGCACGGTGACTGTTTGGACTGTTTGAGGATTGGCGGGATATATATAGACACTTCCAAATAAAGGGGCAAGGTTCCAACTCATACCGCCAGAGTTGAGGTTAGCGACATTTTGATAAGTAGTCACATGGTCAATATTGGTAACACTTCCTAGATAGAAAAAGAAGAAACCCAAAATCAAAAGTACTAATCCAATTACGAGAAAGCCTTTTCTAAGTCTTGAAGGCGGCGGCGGTACTTGCTGAGACAATTTGAACCTCTAGTTTGCCTTATGTTGCTGTGCAGATTAAAGATTTCTGTTTGTCTGTCTGTGTCTGTCTGTATATAATTGTATGTATGTAATAGAAGGATGGAAGAAGGGAGGGAAGTGTGTGTGGGGTAAAGTTTTATCCTTAGAGGTCTTTTAGGGCGCGCTTCTTTTTCTTGCGGGTGCGACGAGGCGTGAGCCGAGGAGCATCAAGGCTTGTGCCTGAACAGATAGAAAAAAAGGAGGGTTATTTGCGTTTTCGGAACAGTTTTGTTCTGTCCATTTCCGTTACGTATTCGGATCCAACGAAAAAGACTAATGACCGCATTTGTCATACTTGTTATTGAGGCTTGTTTGTGAGCCTAGGTAGAAGAACTCTAATCGTGTTCTTCATTGTGAGTCTTGCTTTCATAACTATTGGATTAGAATTGTATTTTTTCACTGAGACAGTCGGTGGGGCTGGCCCTGGTACAGCTTGGATTAATGGAATCAAGGTGACGGGCATCTGGGTGGCTGGTCCTCCTTTTATAATTCATCCGTATTCGGATTTAGGTTTGAGGTTAGTTGATTCTGGAACAGTTGTTTTGGTTGCTACTTTCTTTGAGAGCCTAGTAGGAATGAAAACAGCACGCGCGTTAAAGAAAAAAGGGGGTTATTTGCGTTTCTTGTAGAAGTGTATTCCGTCTATTTCGTCGGCCTTTGTGTATCCTAGTTCTATTAGCTTCTGGATTTCTTCGGGCGTTTTGGCTGTCTTACAGTCGTATTGAACATCTCCGTCCAGCGTGATTGCTCTTAGGTAGTGCATCGTTGTTTCCATGCGTTTGTGTCTTAGGTGTCGCATTACGCCTATTGGGTCTGGGAATGAGTACCAGAATTGTGCGCCTGAGTAGTTTCTAAGGTTCTTCATCGGTATTGTTCTTAGGCATGGGTCGTTGTTGTTTTTGCTAGCGGTTTCTCTGGCTCGTCGCCACATGACTGACATTACGTATGGTCGTGGGAATGGGTAGTCTGTCGGATTCTTGGCTAAGTATTCTCTGAGCATTTCGGCTGTCGGTGGCTTCAGTTTGTAGTTGGCTGAACCGTGTCCTTTGAGGCCTTTTATGCTTATGATTCCTTGTGTCTGCTCGAATTGGTTTCGGTGTGTCTGGTGAAGCTCTTCGCCTTCTACGCCTGTTTCTGCCATTAGCTTGAATATTGTAGCAAATCTTAGCGTGGTGGCTGAAATAATCTTGTTGACTTGGTCGGTGGTCGGGATAATCGGCGTGGTTAAGTTCCATTTGAATCGTGGCTTTTCCCATTTGAGTCCGTTGGCTTTGGTAAACCATTCATATGCAAGGGCGAACGAGCATTTTGAGGAGTTTGTTAGTTTTGAGTATCCGATTGCTTTCTTCACGTCGTCGGGGTTCATTAGGTCGGCAACTCTGCTTAATTCAATTAGTCTGTGTCTGAAGGCGTTGATTGTGTTCTTTGCTTTGCCTTCGATTGTGGCTTTGGCGATTGTCTTATCTATCTGTTCTTTGCATGCTATCTCTGGTTGGGGTCGTCGTATAGCTAGTGACGGTGACTGTATAGTATACTGGTCTACCGTTACCTTGAGTGGTTTAGTATACCAGCCTGGGGCGTTGGCGATCCTGGGTTCAAATCCCAGCGACCCCACCAAGCCTTATTTCGCGAAATAAAGACAGATTGGTCCTTGTCTACGAAAAACATAAGAATAGCCAGTTCTTACCCTTGTCATGGCTTCTTCCTCTAGGCGCGTACACATAGAAAATGAGGTTCTGTTAGGTGCTACTTTTCGTTCAATATGCGATTACAAGTTTTCATGAAAGATTTACGCATCTTGGATTTCGATTCTTCTGGGAGAAAGGATGAGTCAACGGCGTTGAGACTGAACTTGAAGAGTTCTTGGAGCGAGAAGCCGAGTTGATGATGAAGCTGCAGATACTCATTGTTCATGTCAGTTCCGAACATTGATGGATCATCCGTGTTCACGGTGACTGCCAGACCGAGGTCGTTAAAGACTTTAATAGGATGATCCTTGATTGTATTTACCACTCGGGTTCTTACGTTGCTTGTGGGACATGCTTCGATCGTGATGTTCCGCTTCTTGAGATGTTCCATTAGTTTTGGTTCGTGAATTGCGGTTACTCCATGACCTATGTGTTCAACTTCGAGTTCTGTCACGGCTTGCCAGATGCTGTCTGGTCCGGCAGCCTCTCCTGCGTGAGCAACCAGATGGAGGCCGATCTTTTTTGCTCTTTGATACACCGACTTGTATTGCTTTGCAGGGAATCTTTCCTCGCTTCCTCCTAGGTCAACTGATATGATGTTATCGTTCTTGCTTTCTACCCAGTCTAGGATTTCCATTCCCTTTTCTGGCCCATAGTTCCGGACGAGGTCGATTCTAAGATTGCATTCTATTGCGAAGTCCATTCTTGCACGGTCTATGCCTCTGTTTGCGGCATCGAGCATTTTTCCGTAATCAAGGCCCCGGAGCACGTGATCAAGCGGTGAGAAGCTGGCCTCCACGTATTGAACGTTGCACTGGGCCTCTGACTCTAGCATTTCGTAGGTGATGCGTTCGAATTGATTCTCTTTTGTGATGCAGTCAACGATGGTGCAGTATGCATTGATGAACTGAGGAAAGCTCGTGAACTGGAAAAAGTTTTGGACGTCCCTTGAAGTTTTGAAGGGTTTTTCCAGGCCGCCGTCATCCGCAAGCCATAGTAGGGTTTCAGGTCTAGTTGAGCCTACAATGTGAATGTGCTGCTCTGCTTTCGGAAGCTTTCTTATCAGTTGCTCGACTTTCATTGAACTCAATTAGCCCAATATTGATGCGAAGAATATATGGAGTTTCTCTTCATAAACTATGGAACGTTTCTGAATCTTCAGTAATCGTTAGTCTGCATCATCTACCTCTTGCAAAGAATTCTTGGGGTTCAAATGGGGGCTCCAACCTGTCACTAGAAGGATTCCTTTTCGACTTGTTTTCCATTCGCTTTTTGTTCACGTTATGCGCTGCCCTGTATCCATTACGAGCTGCACTGTTTGGCAAGAGGTAGGTCTACTCTCTTAACCGTGCGCACGCAACCACCGCGCTGGGGCTCAAGCGTTATTGTCAAATAGACCAAGAAGAAACAGAATCATAGCTTTCACTGTGGTTTACTTCTGTCCTCCACTCGTCTTCTAGCCGCACTGCTGTTTATAGAAGCTAATGCTCCCAAATCTCCTATACTCGCATACTTCAACGTCTCTAACGGTAACGCCATGATTATTGTGTTTGCCGCTTCTTTGCTTGCTTCACTCACTGCCGCCAGGATTCTTAGCTGCATAGCATTAGGGTCTTTCATGTTATCAGCCGCTTGTTTGTAAATGCTTGACGCTTTCAGTTCTGCATCTGCTTTAATCAAAACTGCCTGTCCTTCTCTATCCGCTTCTGCTTTTACCGCCAAGGCTCTTTTCATATCATCAGGCAAAGATATGTCTTGAATCTCTGCCTTAGTAATGTCCACACCCCACACTTTAGACAATTCGTCAACCTTGTCCTTGAAAGTGTTCGCCACTTCTTCACGTTTCATAAGCAAGTCGTCTAGACTGTATTTCCCCATCACGTCTCTGATGGAAGTCTGTGCATACTTGGCCACAGCGTCCTTATAATCTTCGATTTGCAGTATGACTTTCATGGGGTCCTCCACTTTGGAAAAAACAACCGTGTCTATGCTGACTGAAATGTTGTCTTTTGTGATCGTTGTTTGCCCTTTCAGCTGAATCGTCTGCATCCTCATGTCAACGACATAAAGCGTGTCAATGAGGGGCATTTTGAAATGCAATCCTGGTTTCTCTTCGATCTTCACTATCCTACCCAAACGAATTAACGCTACTCTCTCCCATTGCCTGACAATGTAATAGCTAAAGAAGAAAATGACGAGAACAACGAACGCTCCTAAAATGAGAGGAAGCACGGTTACAGTCCAATCCTCAAACATATTCTTCACCTCCTCCTTCTCTTCGTTCTTAATCCGACCTGGTATTTATCGTTGGCTACATAGCCCAAACTACTTCCTTGCGTCAGGCATGTGCCAAAAACTCTTTATTCGCTCTGCACAATCAGAGGGGCTTTTCACAGCAATCATCTCTTTCTGGTAATAGCTTGGAAGTTGTCGTTTGATGTGAGGCTGAGTGATCCGTTCATCCAATATCACTATGCACCCTCTGTCTATCGCTGATCTGTGAACGCGCCCACAGGCTTGAACCAGCCGCAGTATGGCCGGGGTCAAGTAGGCATATGTTCTCCCGTTTCCAGGGAACTGTTGATCAAGATAACCTATCAGTGATTCTTGGTAAGCGTCCCACGTTGCATATGGCAATCCAATGGCTACAACACATTTTAGGATGTTGTGAGGGTAGTCTATTCCCTCGCTCAGTTTAGCTCCCATGACTCCGTACAGAATGTTGTTAGACGAACTTGCTAGCTTCTCAATCACTTCGTTTCTCTTCATATTCGGCTCTTCCATAGTTGTCCTTCTGTATGTCTTTATCAGTGATGCGACTCTATGCATTAGTCTGTAGCTCGTGAAGAAGACGGCTATGTTGCCTTGACTGACGTTGGATATGGCTTCAACGTAACTTTTCCACTTCTCAAGCATCAAGTCGGTTCTTTTCTTGAACTCTGACGACACGTCCTCAGCAGCTAGGATAAGTCTGTTCTCAGCCGGAAAAGGAGGGTCAAACTCTTTCAGGCGAGCATTATCTGGCTTGTAGAGCATCAAGTCCCTGTAGACGGTTGGAGGAGACAGAAAGCCGCTCATGAGGATGGCTCCTCGCGCTCCTCTCAGAACGGGATCAACGACCTCTCTTCCGTCGAAGCACCTGACCTCCAGAGCAATCCTGTTCTTCTGGTCTCTTTCGATCAGGTGCGTATGTTTCGACCCAACATTCTTGAAGAAGCTCTCCATGAACGTGCCAATTCGATAATTGTAACTTGAAATTCTCTCAGAGCCAGACTCAAGTCGCTTCTCTTTCACGAATTCGCCATATTCTAGAAGTGTTGCTGAAGCTTCAAGACCGGATACGCTATTGTGAGCCAGGAACAGATCACTGAGTTCTTGAGGGTTAAGCCGTCTGAGATCTTCGTCTTTCAACGTCTGCCGAGCGTGCTGAAAAACCTCTCCCAGAAGAACGTTTAGGTGTTCTCTGACCGACCCAAGTGACTCATGCTCGAAAATCTCAGTCTCCTTTTGAGCTCTTTCTACTGTACTCTCTGTCAATTGATCAGAAAGCAATTCTCTGGCGAAGGTTGGAAGATTATGAGCCTCGTCCACGATTAAGAAGACCTTTGAGAGATCGACTCCGAAGCTCTTCAGTATTGATTCCCTAATTCTGGGGTCGAAAGCGTAGTGGTATGTTCCGAGAAAAACGTTCGCCTTAGGGAGAATTCTCTTCAAGGCTTCGTGAGCACAGAATCCTCGCCTGGCCATGATCTCAACCGATTCCTCTGGCGCAAGAATTCTTTGGGCGCAATCCAGAGCCAATTCTTCAGCTTCCTTTTTCCCTCTCAAGATGTTCATGTAGAATTTGCAGTAGGGCTTGGCAGAAGATTCGCAGCTATCTTTCAGTCTCTTGCATTCTTCAAAAAAGTCAACATATGAGAGATCGCCCCTTGTCTTCAAAGGACACATGTCTTGCTTGCTAAAGAAGGAGACCGCGGAAAGGTCACTTGAGAGTGCTCTTAGCTCTTTAAGGTAAATGTGCAACTGGCTTCTCGTTCTGAAGCAGATCATCAGTCTGTTATCTTCGAGCCCGGGCAAAACAGCAAGCAACGACGCAAGAGACTTGCCTACTCCGCATGGAGCACTCCCCACAAAAACCTCTTTGCTCTTGAGCGCTTTCACTGCCTCCTGGACAAACTCCATCTGTTCCTTCCGTATCTGATAGTTTTCAGGAAGCATGCTTCTCTTCGGAATCTTGTTTTTCACACGTTGACGGCTCGCCTTGAAATGCTCAGAAGCCATGCTTTCGGACATCAGGTATGTTCCGCATTCAGTGCAGAATCGACTGTTCTCATACTCTTCTGAAGAGTAGATCTTACCGCATTTGCGACAAGCGTAAGTCTGAGGCAATTTTTTCACAACAACTTATGCTTCAAATTGGCAACTTATACTTTGTTAGCACTCGTGAAGCACGTGGTCCGTGCTGCGTATGGTGGTTTTCACTTTAACTTTACTCTCCACACCCGGCGATTTACTGTTCAACTTAACTGTTAAAAGCTCGAAGAATCGCATGTTTTAATCCCTGTTGACTCGAGGAAGTGAGCAATTTTGGCACAGAATGCGGTGGTTAAGCCGATTTCATCTAAGGCGCTACTATCATTCAACATGGAAAACATAGACACCCTGTTCCCAGGGTTCATGTTAGGCGACTTCGCCGTCGTTCACGGCCTCTCGTCTATCTTGACGCTCTCGTTGCTGCTTGCCGTCAGAGCTCAACTCCCATACCAGTTGGGAGGGCTGGAGTCCAGTGTCGTGTTCGTCGACGGAGGGAACACGTTTAGGCTCTACAAAGTGTCTCGACTGGCCCGACTTCATCATCTGAAACCAAGGAACGTTTTGCAGCGAATCTTCATTTCAAGAGCTTTTACAGCGCACCAGATGACCTCAATAATCCTCGACAGACTTGAAGAAGCTGTCACAAGACACGATGCTAGACTCGTGATCATTTCGGATTTTCAGGGGCTATACCTCGACAAAGACGTCCCGCCAGAAGAAAGCAGAGAGGTCTTCACTCAAGTAACGGCATACCTTTCGAAGTTTGCTGAAGAAAAGAGCGTCATCGTATTAGCGACGTGCCTGCCACATTACTATTCTAGGCGCAGTGCTTTCTTCGATGCCGTTTTGTGTGCAAGGTCCAACGTCACGATATCCATAGGCAAGAAACCGACGTACCCCTTCGACAAACAGTTCACTCTTCAAAAGCACTCGATGTTCAAGCTGGCGACTGTTGATTTCCAGTCTGAAAACTTGACGTTGAAAGATTTCGAGAGAGGTGCTCTATGATGGGAAAGACTGTTGAGTCTTATCGACTTGCTTTAGACACGGAGATTCAGAGCTGGAGCGGGTTTGTCAAGGCTCTGCGCGCTGATGACAGAAGCGCGTTTGAACAGATGACCGACGCGTGCAGAAACCACGCCTCCGCAGGAAGCAATGCGACACGACCTGAGGTTTTTGAGCCGATGGTCATGTCAATCCTGCTGGAACAACAAAAGAAACTGAATCGTCTGGAGAAGGGGCTCGTTGCAATCAAGCAGAAGCTTGCCCAACCCTGATCGGGTGAAAGGCTGGGTACTCGACGTATATCCTTCCGCGCTTGGAGAGTTCGCGGTTTGGGTCATAGCTGAAAACGGAGAACGCCTACGCTTTACGGACAGTTTCAAACCCAAAATCTACGTTTCAGGGAATGAAGACAGCCTGGAGAGACTTGCCGGTCAATTCATTTACGATAGGGCCGTTGTCTCCTGGGATTTTGTCCGAAGATACGCAGACACAACTGACTCCGAACAGTCCAAAGTCTTGGAAGTGACTCTGAAAGACTGCCGAGCTTCACCGTCGTTTACTCAGAGAGTCCTCAAGGCCGGAAGATACTTGCAGTATCACGTTTTCAATTGCGACTTGAAACACGAGCAGCTGTACTTCTACAATCGCGACGTTTTTCCTCTGGCATTCGTCGAGGTTGAGTCTGAAGATTCCCAGTTGAAGTACTGTCTTCTAGATTCCGCTGAAAGCGTGGACTACGCGGTTCCGCCGTTGCGCATCTCGAAAGTCGACGTTGAGGTTGCCAAACAGGGCAAGATTGCCAAGATCACTGACCCGATCGGCAAGGTGGTCGTGAGCCAAGGCGATGACAAGGTGATCGTTGATTCGGGTGATGAGAAAGACATGCTGCTTCGGCTGGCACGGACTGTCGCAGAACTTGACCCAGACATCATCGTTACCAAAGGTGGAGATTCCTATCTTTTTCCGTATCTCGTGCGCAGGGCAGTCATCAACGGGGTTTTGGATAAGCTTGTTCTGAG
Organism: Bathyarchaeia archaeon; assembly: GCA_050012255.1. Lineage (GTDB taxonomy): Archaea > Thermoproteota > Bathyarchaeia > Bathyarchaeales > Bathycorpusculaceae > DASPPK01. The sequence continues at coordinate 8,574 of JBEKHN010000005.1, read as the reverse complement.
CAGAGACGGGGTTCCTCTTGTTGCAAGAAACGTTCGGGGGAGAACCTTCTTTTCCTATGGGCGAACGTATTATCGCGCTCCGATGAGACGATTGTACGGCAGGGTCCATGTTGACGAGAAGAACACGTTCATCTTGGCTGAGTGTGGACTGGATGGGCTGTATGAGATAGCCAGAACTTGCAGGGTATCGTTGCACACGGCTGCGCGTTCGTCAATCGGCTCAAGCATGTCGTCCATTCAGTTCTACCAAGCCATAAAAGACGAAGTTTTAGTTCCTAGGAACAAAAGCATCCCAGAAGCCTTCAAATCCACTCTTGAGCTGCTAGTCGGAGACCGAGGAGGCTTCGTTTATGAGCCAGAGGTCGGAGTTCACGACGACGTTGGCGAAGTTGACTTTGCCTCAATGTACCCGACTGTGATGGTTAATAACAACATTTCTGCCGAAACAGTTCTCTGCAAATGCTGTCCCGACTCGAAACTCCGCATTCCCGAGCTTGGATATAACATCTGCGAGAAAAGGGTTGGAATCGTTCCCAAAGCTCTGAAATCTGTGATCGCGAAGAGGCTTCTCTACAAGAAGCTGAAATCGGAGACCAACGACGAGAGACTCAGGATGGTTTATGATAATCGTCAGACGGCTTTGAAATGGATTCTCGTCACGTGTTTTGGCTATCTCGGCTACAGAAACGCAAGATTCGGAACTGTAGACGGACACATCGGCGTCTGTGCTTTCGGCAGAGATGCTTTCTTGAAAGCGTCAAGAATGGCCGAACAAAAGGGGTTCAGGGTCATTCATGGTATCGTTGATTCTCTGTGGCTGAAGAAGAAGGGGGCCACAGACGAGGAATATCACGAACTCTGCAGGCACATCGCTGAAGAGACCAAGATCCCACTGAGCTTTGAAGGCCGCTACAACTGGATCGTATTTCTACCGTCTAGGATGCATCCAAACGTCGGCGTTTTGAATCGCTACTACGGAGTGATGGAGAATGGCAAAATCAAGGTCAGAGGCCTGGAGGTTAGAAGAAGAGACACGCCTCCATTCGTGCAAGATGCTCAGACCAGAATGCTGGAAGCGCTTGCAGAGGCCAAGAACTCGAAGGAATTTCTGGAGAAGATCCCTGACGTGTTGAAGGTTTTAAGAGACTTCAGAGAGAAGCTCCTTGCAGGAGACGTTTCTGTCTGGGACCTGATAATCACGAAGCACCTGTCCAAGGACCCGAAGATGTACAAGCAGATGGTCAGTCAAGTCATCGCAGCCAAACAACTGATGAAAGAAGGCGTCGAAGTTACCGCTGGAAAAAACGTGAAGTTCCTCTTCACCAGCGCCGAGAACAAACGCTACGACCGAAGGGTTACTGCTGAAGAGTTGATAGAGAAGAACACGAGCTCAGACGTCAAAAAGTACCTGCTCCTTCTATACGCGTCAGCCGCCAACCTGCTCAGTCCTTTCGGCTATTCCGTAAAGACCACTTATGATGAGGTTAGAGGACAGCGACAAACCAAACTGCCAGCTTGAGCGACGCTGAACTCATGAACCAGATCAGGACGCACTCAACTACGGCGCGCGCGCAAGAGGTGAAGCATCAACCCATCAGCCACAAAAACATCAACTCTCAGTCTTCGTCTTGATCGGAAAATCATAATGAGCCCAACGCGAACATTAACAAGCAAGCACGCGCTAGAACCCGTAGAACTGCCTGGAATCCATTTCTTGCCCTTTGCGATTTCCCAAAGTGCTTTGGGACTTAGTATGAATAGAACATGTTTCATGAGGAGGATGGTGATGAAAGGAGAAGGGAGAACGACCATCCACCACACTCATCCATTGATACTTACCGTTTGAAGTATTTTTTGCTTTTTTCAGTAGACAACGTTGAAAAAGATGAGTTTGTGCTGCAAAAAGATAAAAACTGGGCCTTGAAAACATAAGGTACCTGTATATTCTTTCAATTGGAGAGATTTACACTCTTGACTACGCGCGTGATGCAAACCGACAAGATGTCAATAGAGAGGGCTTAAGAGTTCAAACGTGAGCTTTGACCTAAGCGACCCCGCCAAACCTAATTCTGCCTTATTTCCATCAAACGGAATCTGTTTTGAGCACATCTTGTGAGCGTGTGTGGGGGGTAAAGTTTTATCCAAAAGGGTGGAATCTGCTACAGTAGTTTGGGCGAACAAAGGATGGTTTCACGGGCAATGGGGCATATCAGCATTAAGACAATTCCTGAGGATGGTCTCACGTTGGAACAGAAAACCGCTGTGAAAGCATTGAAACAGCACTGTTTCAGTGATGTTTACCAAGAGGACATTGATGGATGCTTCATTGCTCAGGGTTTTGCTAGGGTTCTCGCCTATGAGGAGACTGGGCTTGTGGGTCACTTGATGTTAATCAAAAGACATGTGGAATTTGACGGAAAGGATGTTATTCTTGGAGGCTTCGATGGAGTGTGCGTGTCAGAAAGTTTGAGACGCAGAAAGATTGGCACAAGACTGATGAAGAAAGGTCTTCAAATTCTTGAAGACGAAGGTTGCGACGTTGCGTGTCTCAACGCGGACTTTAAGAAAACGGCTGACAAATTCTATGAAAAGATTGGATTTAGGTTAATGAACCGACAAATATCCTTTGAGGATGTCCACGGGAAAACAAGATACGATACTGGAACGATGTTCATACCAGTCTGTTCAAAAGAAGTCTGTAACCAGCTAATGAACAGTGAAAAGATATTTCATTATGGAAAAGGTTATTGGTAAAAACATCAACAACCGTCGAGTGAAATTTGGGTTTGGGGATAAAACTTTACCTCAACGAACTATCTTTCACGTGCTAATGAACCTTCTTCTACGGAAAGGTAGTTATCAGGACTGTATAGACGGTTCGGATTTGCCAAAGCGTTGCGTGCGCTAGAGCCTATGAAGCATTTAATTAACGCTTTCTTTGTAATAATTCTATCATGGAAAAATATGCGCGCGCATTGTTGTACCTATTTTGGCTTGAGCTAAAGAGAAGCATATTTGGAGTGAAGTATTTTGCAGAAGTTGATGTGACGGACAACTGTAATCTCAGATGCAAACATTGCTATCATTTTCACGGTAAAGACGAATTTAACAAACAAGAGCTATCCATAGACGTATGGGAACAAAGGTTCAAAGAACTGTACAAGTCAGGAATTAGGAACATTCTTCTGGTTGGTGGGGAGCCTGCGCTCAGGATTGATGTTCTTATGCTTGCCCACAGGATATTTCCTTTTGTCTATGTCATAACAAACGGAACAATTAAGATACCAGAAGAATTCAATCATAGGCTCTATGCTTCAATAGATGGGTCTCAAAAAACAAATGATTCAATCAGAGGAGACCATGTTTTCTCAAAAGTGGTGAAGAACTTTTCAGGGGATAAGCGTGTTGTTGTCAATATGACAATCACGAGGGATAATTACAAAGAGCTTGAGGACGTTATAAAAATTGCAAAAGAGAACGGTTTCAAAGGTGTCGTTTGTAACATATGCACAGGTGGAACCGATGTCACTGTTCCTCTGGTTGTAGGAATAAAGGAGAGAAAAACCATAGTAAAAGAACTGAAACGAGTGAAGACATTATACCCAAAAGATTTTCTTTTGAGCAAAGCGATGATAAAATGGTATGAATACCCAGACCATACTGGTCCATGCTACTGGGGCGATGAAGTGTTACATTTCGACGCTTCATGGAACAGAAGGCGGTGTTTTGGAAACAATGCGGACTGCTCCAATTGTGGGTGTCTGGCAGGGACCTTTCAAAGTCCCTTAAAAATGCTGAGGCATCCAAGAGAGATGATGAAAATAGGTATATGTTCATAAGTGAAGCGCATGGCACACACTCAAGCTCTCCTTCACTCCATTAACAACTTTGCTCCAGCGGCAGTATCGAACCGTCCTCACGTTGGTTTGGGGTAAAGTTTTATCCCAAAATCAAACCTGAATAAGTCGATAGAATTGTGCATACTAAGAATGTAGTTCAAGAGCGTGGATGAAGGAAGCGGAACACCAACCCGCTTTCCCATCACAACTGCTAACGTCGCCACCACCACTATGAACAGAATCACAGTCGCCATCAGAATCGGATATCGAATCATATAGGGATTGTTGATTCCTTCTAGGTAGTAGAAAATTGCGAAGAGCACGACCCCAACCAACACTGCGAGTATCAAGAGTCTTGTTTTGGTTGACAAAGCTAAACCCTTGCCAAATCTACATCGATACCACGCGTCTATTATCGTTGTTCCTCGGCGCGCACGTCCTGCAAAAAGCATTTTCAAAGAGTAGCTGCATAACATCCTGTTGGTGCACCATCATCTCGGAGGGGCCAAACATGGATAAACATTCGCGCGAAAGAATTCCAAGTAGAGCGCGCGAAATCGGATTCGCTGTCGGAGGTTGCTCACAAGGATACTTAGGTCATATTTGATACATATGCTGAACCCGGGGTGGGGCAGTTGCGCACATGCACTCAAGAACTCCTAGAAGATGCGTATTTGGCCAAGCGACTTCACCCAAGACCAGACTAGAACAGGCGCGCGTGAAATTAGGGGCATAAGTGTTAGATGGAAACCACCATGGTCCTCAGCAGTTTGACTCCTTTTTTCGCAGCAAGTTCATTGCTCAGCTTGCGAATTCCCGTGCCATCTCCTTTGACAGCTATCGCTTCAAGACATTCTCTTTCGCTGAGGTGAATGTGCATTGTCGAACATATTAACTCCGAAAAATGGTGCTGCACGTCTGTGAGCACGCTCTCTAGGCCTCTGACTTCATGATCGTAAAGCATCATCAGGACTCCAGCCTGACCTCCCTTTTCCTTTTGAAGCCACTCTTTCTCAGAGATGAACATCCTAACGGCGTCTTGAACAGCCTTAGAACGGTTGCTGTAGCCCATTCTGCGTGTGATTTTGTCAAAATCGCCGAGCAGCTCTGGGGGAAACGTTACGCCCACCCTCACTATGTTCGTCATTCTTTCACACCTCGTTCTATCGCGTCCTCAAATAAAGTTTTTATGCAGGTCCAGTGTTACCGTTGTATAAAAAAGTGTTACTGAGTGAACAAAATGAGCAACAAGACCTACTTTACAACAGTCGACGTTGCGCTAACAGGTGTCTTCTGTGCCGTTTTCGCGGCCTTAAACTTGACTTTGGGACCCCTGAGTTTTCAACTGCTGCAGCTTCCAATACTTCATGATTTTGCAGTTTTCTTTCCATTGCTAGTCGTCACATGGGCGACCGGGCGGTTCGGCACAAGGCTGCTAGTCGGCATCATTGGCTCAATGGTTGCCATACTCCTAGGAGGCCCATCGCTTATAATCTGTTTTGCCGCTTCAGCGGTAATCTTTGACCTGCTAATGTTTGCAAATCAACACAGAATCCGCATTTCAATCTACAGCTTGACAATAGCAGCCATTGCGACGATCGTATCTGCCTATATTGCCGGAGTATTGATCGGCGTGTTATTCACGCCCAACCAAACGCTTCAATGGGCGCTGACTTTTTGGGGAGGATGGCACCTGATTGGTGGAATGCTAACGCTTGCGATAACCCTGCCCATCATATTGACCTTGGAAAAGGCAAATGTGAGAAAGATCAAGGGTAACTGAAGGAGCAAAGGGAACTTAAAGCTTCGAATCAAGACGCCGTCAACCTGCACGGACGTCCATGGCCCTCTCCCGTCATCGAAGTCAGAATGGGCTTCGTTGCCAAACAAGTCTCGAAAAGCTCTGCTTTGGGCGGACAAGCTATTTTCTAAGTTTAAGCTGCACGTATTCGCCTACTAGTATCGCAGCAGGATAGTACAATTCTTCTTCAGCCTGCGCGTGTAGGGTAAGTCTCTCGGCAAATCGGAGGTATTCCAGTTTCCCTTCTTTCTTTGCGGCAGCAACCAGTTTTTGATGGCAGTGAGTATTTGTTTGTGTTCCTTTAGCATCTGGTTAAGCTCTGCCTTCAGCTTGTCGGTCATCAGCAAGATGTCCTCCATGTCTGACGTTACCCTGCCTTTTGAAAGCAGAGGCAACAACCCAAGCGGCGGCAAGGCAAAATCTTCCTCTTTCACAAAATGCGGAAGCAGAATCTTCGCCACTTTCTTTGCTGTTTCTCCTGTTTCGCCGCCCCCTCTTGTCCCCTTTCTCAGCTCTTTGTGCAGCTCCTCGTGCTCCATCTCCATCGTGTGAGGAATTGTGAAATCCATCATATACCCGTCCGATATTTGTTATATTCCTTTAATAGCCTTTTACACTGCACGAGTTGCTTCCTCCGTCACAAAGACGTGAATAGAGAGCGTTCGCTATTTTCTGGCGACCAGGAGGATGAATTCTCGCTCGATTCTTTTGCGTTCTGTCAGGCCTTGAACATGCGTGAAAAGGTCAGGATCGGTTTCTTTCAACAGTTGTAATTCCGTTTCTGTTCTTACGTACCGTCTGAGTTCAAAAGTGGCGTTGAATCGGATGAGTTTGGCTTCTTGAACCTTGAACCCTGTCAGTTCCAGCTTGTTCGAAAGCGTCTCCTCGTCTTCTATGTAAATGTCGCAGCTTTCGTCCATGACTGGACGAATTCTTCTCCTAAGCTTCCAATGTGCGTCCCCGGATGAGTAGTCGGTGAACAGTAGCAGCCCCTTGTCTTGAAGGACTCGAAAGGCCTCTGAAAAGATGCCTTCCTTTTGAGAATAGTCTGAGGCCACAAAGAAACAGGTCACAATTTCAAAAGTCTCATTGCCGAATGGAAGGTTGAGAGAGTCTCCAAGAACCAGTTGTCGGATGCGATTTTTTGCACTTCTCAGCATTGAGATGGAGAAGTCCAGACCCACGGTGTCGCTGTTTCCTGGAAAAAGCTTTCCAGCGATTCCAGGGCCGCACCCGATATCGAGGACCAGCCTGCCCTCAATCAGCTCTGCAATCTCGTTGACTATCTTGACGATTCCTTCCGTGCGTATGCCATAGTCCTTTTCGAACGATTCGCTTCTGCGCTCCCAGAAATCCCTGAGCGATTCAACGGAGCCCTTGTATGTAGGATTCATCGTCAATCAATTCTTGTCGCATCAGACCTTGAGGGAAGACAAGCCTTAGACATCCTAGATGAATCCAGCGTCCATGAGTCTCAGCCCGAGGGCCAGGCTTCCCTTGAATTGGATTTTTCCAGACATGAACGCTGTCAGAGCGCTCTGTTTGCGGTTGATTAAGTCAACAAAGTCCGCGTCAACGATTTTGATCGCGATTTCGGGAGACGGGTGGATTCCCTCCTTTACTTCCATCTTTCCGTCTTTGATAATTATCGTCCAGTCTCCTCCGTTGGATCCCGTGACGTTCATCTGCACCACCGCCTCAAGCCCCCCTGCCTTGCTTGGGTCGAACGTGCTCGGCAAGGCTTTCTCAAAGAACTCCTTCGGTGTTTTGATGGTCATGGGCTCTGGCATCCAGAAGAAAGCTGCGTGAAAGAACGGTTCTAAGCTGCTTTAAAGAACTTTGACTTGGGGTTTCCACAGATCGGACATTTTTCAGGCGGTTCATCTTCGACAGTGTTTCCGCAGACGCTGCAAACGTAATATTCGGCTTTTGGCGGTTCATTGCCCGCTTTCAAGGCGTTGACTGCTTTTGTGAAGAGTTTCGCGTGGACCTGTTCAACTTGGTTTGCCACGTTGAAGCTCCAGGTCGCTTGACTATTCTTCTCCTCTTTCGCCATCTTGAGGTATTCGGGGTACATTTGTTTGAACTCGAAGGTTTCTCCCCCAACAGCAGCGTTCAGGTTTTCAGCCGTTGTCTTAACTTCTCCTATGACCCTCATATGGTTCAACGCGTGAACGGTCTCTGCCTCAGCAGCCGCCCTGAACAGTTTGGCGACCTGCGGTCGGCCTTCTTCCTCGGCCTTCTGAGCAAAGGCTAGGTAGCGCCTGTTTGCCTGAGACTCGCCTGCAAACGCTGCTTTCAGGTTCTCCAAGGTCTTGTTCATTTGGTCTTTCACCTTGATGTTCACTATTCGAATGACTTGATATAAGCTCTGCTGTTTGATTCACTGTCACCGTCCAGCGCGCGCTGAGACTAAGTTACTGTCTGTTTCTCATGCTTGTTCACTGCAAAAACAGTTAAACTTCCGATAACCGGTGGTCCACAAGAAAGTTTAATATGATTTCCGCTTTTCTCTGGGCAATTACAACGCCTTCTACCATACAGCTATGCTGCAAGAAGCCTATAGGCATTTTGAAATTGATGTTTGACAATAATACAAATTACGTTCAAATCGTATTTAGAAACTACAGAATAACGATAGCGCGCGCGAGTGTGATTTTTAGCGCGCGCCTAGAATTTTCGATATAAAAAGAAGATTTTTGTTTTATCTTACGAAGTCGTCGAATGTCCAGAAGTGGTTTTCTTCTTGGATTATGATGTCTTCGAACATGCGTCTTGTTGTTGTGTCGCCGCATTTGAGTGCTTCGGCGATGATTTGGCGGTACAGTGATATTGTGGTGCTTTCCAATGCGTGATCCAATGTTAAAAAGTCCTGGGCTGTGTCGCCGACTACTGGTAGTGGATCTGGTTTGTATGTTGCTTCGCCTTCAAGTA
>JBEKHN010000004.1:0-122266 GCA_050012255.1 Bathyarchaeia archaeon | reverse complement strand
ATTACGCTGCACCGCTCGTCTCCGCCCACGTAGACGGCGAAGGCCCTGTTCGTGACCTGCATACACTCCAGGTCGACGAGCTCGTCGACGTACTTGACTATGTCAGAGTACTCGTCAAGTATGAGTATGACGCTTCTCCAGTCTCCGTTCTTCTTTATGTCCTTAGGGTCGTTGACGACGCGCAGGTCACGCTTCACCAGGCCTGGCAGGTCTTCAACGGTCTCGCCTGACCTGCCAACCATGGGGTTCTGAAGGTAAATTCGCGCTCTCCCAGGCGTCGTGTATATTATGCTCCTCACGCCGTAGTTGCGTTGGCCCTGCCAAGCGTCCAAGGCAGAGTGGGACCCGAGGTTCAGTCCGACAGGTTCCCTGTATCTTCTGACTATCTCCTGCATCTCCTCCCTCTTTATGACCATAGCTTTCACCGTTACAGGAAGCAAGTTAGCTGCTAATGTATTTTAAATCTTTTCACAGAAGAAGGTAAGACCCTTGAAGGGTCGGAAAGGAATCCTGAAGGTACACGTCAACGACGATTTGCTAGAGAAACGGGCTATTTTTGGGTTATTTCTAATGAACCTTTCGGTCACGACTGCTAAGACAGACCGCCACTTATACCAGTTTCCTTGGCGGTAAGAAACAGATATCTCCCGAACAACGAAATTGGGTTGCCGAGTTCCCCTCAGCCTTATTTACAAAACCAACTTGGTCGAACCAGCTTGAAAGGACTGATAGAAAAGTCTTCTATTGTTTTCTTGGATGACCATTAGTAACTCCGCTTCAATCGTTGACTGGCGGAGATTCGAACGACTAACGTGCGGGCGCAGGCTACCTTGTCCTTGGATTAGTGATTGTTTATTCTTGCAGTTGAGGTCTCGCATTTTGTGGCACGGAGGAAAAGACTGAAGTGACAGCCAGAATGCCAAGTTGGCGGGCTGGCTTAATTACGTGTATATTTTCCGCTTCCGTTTCCGTTTGAAGAGAAGCGCTGCTAACAGAGTTGTCGCCGCGAAGAGTGGCAGAACGAGGTATGGCGGAAATTCGGGTATTACCTGGCCTGAACCAAAAGCGTAAATCTTGTGGTCGTATGAGCTCACGTAGACGATGCCGTCAGCAACAGCAGGAGAAGAAAGCACCCAATCGCCGGTCGTGTAGCTCCATACGAGCGTGCCCGTCGTAGCGTTCAAAGCATAAACATTGCTGTCCATTGAGCCCACGTAGACGATGCCACCAGCAACAGCAGGAGAAGAAGACCACACCGCTCTGCCTGTTGTGTAGTTCCATATCAGCGCGCCCGTTGAGGCGTTCAAAGCGTAAACCTTGCCGTCACCTGAGCCCACGAAAATCATGCCCCCAGCAACAGCAGGAGAAGAAAAACCCACATAACCGCCGGTCCTGTAGTTCCATATCTGCGCGCCCGTCGTAGCGTTCAAAGCGTAAACGTTGTTGTCCCATGAGCCTACGTAGACGATGCCACCAGTAACAGCAGGAGAAGACCACACCGCATTGCCTGTTGTGTAGTTCCATATCAGCGTGCCCGTTGAGGCGTTCAAAGCGTAAACCTTGTAGTCAACTGAGCCTACGTAGACGATGCCGCCAGCAACAGCAGGAGAAGACCACACGATCCCGCCGGTCGTATAGTTCCATATGAATGCGCCCGTCGTGGCGTTCAAAGCGTAGACGTTGTTGTCCCATGAGCCCACGTAGACTACGTCGTTAGCAACAGCAGGAGAAGTATCCACCCAGCCGCCGGTTGTGTAGTTCCATATCAGCGTGCCCGTCGTGGCGTTCAAAGCGTAGACGTTGTTGTCCTCTGCGCCCACGTAGACGATGCCGTCAGCAACAGCAGGAGAAGAAGGCACGACGCCGGCGGTCGTGTAGTTCCATATGAATGCGCCCGTTGAGGCGTTTAAAGCGTAGACCTTGAAGTCCTCTGCACCCACGTAGACGATGCCGCTAGCAACAGCAGGAGAAGAATACACCGGACTGCCGGTTCTGTAGGTCCATAGAGTTTGGTTTGTGGTAGGTGCTGGTGAAGTGGAGTATCCTGTGTGTGTTAGGTCGTGGTGGAACATGGGCCACCAATCAACGTCTGTTGCTTTCGCCGGTTGAACGCTGAAAGCCGCCGTGAACATACTGGCTGACAAGAGCGCAAATAATATTCCGAGAACCATTCTCTTCAACACTTTTCCCTTCCTAAGACGAAAGGGAAAGAAAGTAATATTTATGTTTTTGCAAGAACTATGGTATTCAGGCGCATCAGAATCCTCAACCCAGAACCGGTACACTATGGTTTGAAATAAGTCTTCGGGAAGTATCAGAGACAGGTAACGAGTATCTCCAAGGCGCTTAAGGAAGGAAAGATAGAAAGATGCAACTAGCCACGCCTTCTAAGAAAAGCGTGCACGCATGAACCGAGAATGTGCCAGAATGTGGCGATGCTCTAGAGATTTCTTCTATTTTGTTCTTACATAGGTGGTTATAAGAGATGAAAGCGGCTTAGTTTCTTGCGGAGAAGGGAGAATGGCTGAGTCTTGCGGCTGGGTGTTCGTTGGCAACGTGCCCCTGCTGTGCGACAAGAGACGGGTTGCGAGGCAGCTTCAGGTGGAAACATGGCTGGAGCTTTCCCGGCTCGTGACAGAGTTGAAGATGCTGGGCCTAGAACCTGACAGGCTGGGGGCACAGTCGACAGCGGGCTACATCGCCTAGAGGCCGCAAGACTCCAACACTTTCTCGAAATTCTTTCGGTTCACGATCTTCTTGTAGCGTCTAAGCGAGTCAATCATGGTCCTCTTGTCTCTATGGTCGAGTCTCTCTGCCACTTTACGCGAGAACTCGCTGATGAACAGGAATTGGCAGACCGAGGTGACGTTGGACGGCCTTCGGTTCACGCTGGCCGATTCAAAATCAACGATGAAAGCGTTGTCCTCCGCCGTCACGATCAAGTGTTTCGGCGCGTGACTCAGTTCACCATGGTCCAGGCCGGCCACGTCCAGTCTCCAACACTGCTCCAGTACGTCGCGTAGAACCCTCTTCATCCGTGCCCTGCCCACTTTCTCTTCAAGCCATTTTGGAAGCAATTCGCCCTCGATGAACTGCATTATGAGAAAGTCTTTGCTGACTCCCAAGAGTCTGGGCCCAACGCTCACAACGTTTGCCTTCTTAAGCATTGCGGCTTCCCGCCGCATACTCGCTCTGTCAGCGTCCGTCCTCCTGATCTTCAGCGCGACCTTCTCACCGTCTTTGTACGCAATGGTTACTATGCCGACGCAGCCCTTGCCCAGCACGTGCACGTTGAAAACCTGCTTCTCCCCCGCAAACTCTAGGGCGGCTATTCCCAGTTTTCTCAGCTCGACCAGACGCTTCCTCAGCTCCGTCTTGGTCGCCATGGGATAGCACACTATCGACGCGTAAGGTTCTTCGATCAACCTCTCGGCAGTTACCACTACCAACGCCATCCGTGCCTTTTTCATCTTCAGATTCGATTCCGCTTGTCCCAAGTGCGATTTAAGTCTTGTTTGGTCCAGCGGACTTTCGAACGCTGTCCAAAGTCTTAAGAAGAAACTCAAATGACCATACCGTACACACGTGAATGGAAGAAAGACAGAGGCCAGATCTTGTTAAGTGTCACCCATATTTTTCGGTTCTCGCGTGTGCGGGTTGACATTCGATTCTGACAAATCGTCTAAGCTTGCTTATAAACAGACTCTCTCAATACGCTCTCGACACTCCGTGCGCGCTCAATTTTGCATGGTTATGGTGGTTGCGTTTTAAGGTCTATCTTAAATTGGTCTTGCCTCCATATTGTTCCTTCAGCTTGACTAGAGCCTTCTATACGACATGGACATGGGATAAACTAGGGTTAGAGTTTTCTGTTACTTGTTGGTGATGTAACCCAAATCGAGACTAGCGCGCGACGGGAGCGCGTGACCAGTATTCTTTCAAATGATTCAAAACCCCTGCGTTTAAGGCGGAGTCATTGATTTACAGTAAGCTTTAAATCGTTTATGATACAGTTGATCAGTCGCATTCTCGTCAGTGAAGATAGTGGTCAGGATGGGTCATCGAAGGGGAGAAGCTCAGATTCTCATGGATGTGCTGACGGCATGCATGAACGGGGAGAAGCTTACTCATCTCATGTACAAGGTTAACTTGAGCTATTCAACACTTCGACGGTATCTGCTTGCGATGACGAATCAAGGCCTAATCAGCAAGACCAGCACGAGCAGTGGTTCGCGCGTTTATCACACGACGCAGAAAGGAAGAATGATCCTGAACGATTTGAACCACGTCAAAAACTACCTGTCAATCAACGCCAGCCCATAATTCGCTCTTTCAGCTTACGGTGCAGATGGCGATTTCTTTTCGGTTTGTCCTCAGTCGCACTATCAGTTCTAGGTCTGTGTTAGTAAAGTTGCCGACCACGATGTCTTGGAGTTTTATTTCCTGATTCCTGGGAAGGATAATGGTTCCAGTGGCCGGTCTTATGTTTTCGAGCTCCTTACCAAGCCTCGCAATCCAGCGGGACAGCCTGACCTTTCCTGTTTGCCTGTTATATTCGACGACGCTTTTCTTCACCATGTCCGTCAGGATTTTTTCAAGCTGATCCATCGGCACGTCGAGTTTCTTGGCAAGTTCTTTAGCGTTGAGAGTCTCTTCCTCTTCTATCGCGTACAGAATCTCTGCCATCATGATTTTACGTTTGCTCCTCTGCTTTTAAAGTTAAAGCAGTTCAGGTCTAGCTGAATTCGGGTTTATTCTAGACAAGGATAGTCTTTTCGTCTATAAGATAGGAGTTTTGTTCTAGACTATTAGGCTAGATTTTTCATTCTACACGACTTAAATGCGCAGAACAGATAATTTTGCTTCGGGGAATGAGGAGGAGAACTCTAGATCTGATCTGTAGTGTTGCTCTTCCGTCAGTGGTCTATGCTCGAATCGCACTCGGCGCTGTGTTCATCTTCTGGCTCCCAGGCTACACGTTCATCAAAGCCCTCTTCCCCGGGCGCGCTCCCGTCAAAACATCATCCGAAGAACTGGACGCCATAGTACGCATAGCCTTGAGCGTCGGAACAAGCATGGCCCTGGTGCCAATAGTAGGTCTTATTCTCAACTACACTCCGTTTGGAGTGACACTCACGCCAATAACTCTCAGCCTTTTAGCACTAACCGTGGCATTCGCAACAGCAGGAATCATTCGCCAACAACGAGCCACAATCAGATCCAGTCAGAGAACGCATCCGACAACTAACAATTCGCAACATCAGAAAAACATAGCACGTGTTGAAGACCGTACTGCCAGATGGAGCGCGCATGCTTGTTGCTTAATTCGTTTGCAAGCCGGTTTATCTTATATGCTTGCTTGGTTCGAGGATTGCTGTGTGATCTTAATGCAAGAAGCATCGTCTATAGGACATGAATCAACTCGGTCACGTTACGCCCGAAAAACCGAATTTGGGAACACGCTAGCGCGCTGTAAAAAAAAAGAATTCTTTTTTTTCACCGTGATTGCGCGTTCGCCACGCGGCGGGGCTTCGTTAGAGGACGCGGCCCGAATCTTGCGCAGCTAAAAAGGGAATTTAGGAACACACATGCGCACTGCTGAACGCATGATCACACACGTCAATTAACCAAACAGTCGTATCAAAGTATCGGCAACCATTCGGCCGCCAACTTCAGGCGGAAGCTGCTCGATACCCAGCGTAGGCTAGCGAGCGCTTCCGAGTGTTCTATCAAGAACTCACGACTTCTTCGCTTAAGCGTCTTCATCAAAATCCTCTTCAAACATTAGCACACGTAGCGCGCGCGCTTTTTAACTAAAGCCCACAACACCACACTCAAACCCGTCATAACCCATCACAAACAACAAACCCAATAAACCATCCACACACCACGGTCAGCGTGAAAATTTATTTTATAGAGCGTGTGACACACACTTTGATTAGAGGGTTTTAGAAGCATTTTAGACCATCAAACCCCTTGTCAGTGAAACAAGTTTTCTACTGTGGAATATTCTCCAGAGTTTGGTCTGTACCAACAAACCGTCATTCTTGACCTTCCCATCTATTTTTGGTGGCGAAAGGACGGTCCTGTTTGCACTGTCTCTTCTATGCTGCACGCTTTCATTGGAGGGTAACATACACTATACATCAATGAGCAACTTCGCTTAACATACTGACCCTCTAATCGATTTCTTCATCAGAAGGTCACCGCTGCCAGAGTTAGTTATGATGCTCACACACTTCTTAGAAGGTTTGAAACTCAACTTCATAGGCCCCTGCCAGTTTCGACGTTTTCAGCGTGTTTCTTGTGCATTTCGAGGGTTGAGGATGCTTCTTCAACAGCCTCCTACACGACCTCCTTCTCCAGAGCATCGAAGCGGCGCGCGCACTCGCTGAGAATAGAAAACAAGCAGCTAAATACTTCAGACCTTAGATGAAAATCGGGAGGTGAGCGTTGCATGGCTAAGGATCCTGTTTGCGGGATGATGGTGGACGAGAAGACTGCGAAGTTTAAGTCGCAGCAGAGGGGCAAGACCTACTACTTCTGTGCTCAGGCTTGCAAGACAGCGTTTGACAAAGACCCATCAAGATACGTCACTGGACAGTAGTTAAGAGCTGTGGCTTGCTCGGCTGCGAAGTTTAACCCCAGCCTCTTCCGGAACCTTTCACCGCACAAATGGCTTAACGGGCAGCGAGCAAGACGTGCTCTAAGAAAATGTTCTCCGGCACGGCTCCGACGAATTCTATCTGCTCGTTTATCACTATCTTTGGAACTCCCATGACTCCGTATTTGGAGGCCAACTGCGGAAACTCGCCTGCGTCGATGACGTCTGCTTTTATGAGCTCGCTCTCGACGGCGAACTTGTGGGCCATGCTTGCCGCAGCTGGACAGTGTGGACACGTGAGTGTCACGAAGACTTGAATGTGAACGGGCGTTTTAACCGCTTGAAGCTTCGATTTTGTCTCTTCTGACAGGTCTGTTCTGCCCCGTGAAACGATGGTTAAAGCTGACATCAGTGTTTGAAACTCGTAGCCGTACGGAAGTCCGTAGAGCCTCACGCCGTAATCTTTCTGTCCCACAAGAACGACAGCTGGGATCTTGTCCACCCCGAACTGCTTGGCCAGCTCAGCGTCCGCGACGAAGTCATGAACCTCGGCTTCGATCTTATCGTTCAACGCGGCGATCTCTGTCATCAGCTGTTTAGTCTGCACGCACATTTGGCATTCGAACTGCTCAGTGAACATGATCAGTCTCACAGGGTTCACGAGGTTTTCGGCAAGCTCGTTTTTTATGTGTTCCCTGTGCTCATCAGGTATCAGACTCATTCAGTCACACTATCCGCACTCTGGTTGAACACTGTGTTCCTTCAGAATCAACACGGCGTAGATGATTCTTCAACTTCTACTGTTCCTGTTCTCCTGAATATTAACCTATAGCCGTTGAGCAAACGGAATGACCCTTTTGCAAGAAGCTTTAACTTTCACGTTTCTAGTTACACACTCTGTGTTGAAGGCGACGTGCCGTGACAAAGCTTCATGCAAGAGCAAAGCTGGTTGAGAACTATAGAATTGATGTTGACGACCAGCGGACACACGCAGTGTGTTTGGACCAGCCTCCCTCAGATGGAACTGATATGGGCCCCTCAGCGCTGGACCTCTGTCTGATGAGTTTCGCAGGCTGCTACGCGACGATCTTCGCCATGACGGCAAAAAAGATGAGGTTCTCACTGAAGAATCTGGAAGTCACCGTGGAAGCCGTGAAGTCTGAAGCCGTAGGAACGATAACCGAAGCCAACGTAGACGTTCTTGTGGAAACCGATATGCCGAAGGACAGACTCCAAAGGGCACACGAACTGACCGTGCGGAGCTGCCCCGTTGGAAAACTCTTTGAAAAAGCGGGAGTCAAAACGAAGTACACTCTGAGAAGCGCAAAGGAATAGTGTTGCTTTCATCTTCACTTTTGGCTGCGCTCCTTTGGAGCGTGCGCATTTCAATTTGTTACACCTGATGGTTCTTTCAACATTCTGCAAACCTGCTCAAAATAGCGCGCTAACTATTCTACAAGGCAGTAGCGAATTGGACTCGGGTATGAATGTGCAACAAAGTCGTTCTGTCGTTGAAAGAGCAAGATTCAAGCACAAGAACTATTGTGGAGGCGGTGGCGGTAGAGGAAGCAGTGGTGGAGGGGGCAAGAGTTTGTCCTCTGTCGCTTCTGTTCTTTTCTTAGTTCTGGACCTGTTGTAAACGGGGATGCCGAGTGCTGTGATGCATATTCCTGCTATGAGCAGCGGAATTGGATACGTGCCATACTGTGGGTTTGGTGCAGGATGTTGTTGGTAATAGAGATGAATGATCAAGGCAGACACCGTAAGTGCGATTCCCAAGGCGAAGAGCAATAGTGCAAGGTATTCCCAGTGGTTTGAACGCATTCTTTTATGCCTCTCTCAATCTTTTCGTCATTTTGTGCTACCTCGACTACAGGATGAACAGAACCATCATGTACAGCGTAAACGTTGTCACGAACAGGGCGACCCAGAGGATTTTGCTCCAGTCGTAAATGTCTTTACCGTTCATGGGCGGAATCGGTATGCTGTCGAAAAGGGCCATCGTCAGGCACATTACGACTCCAATGTTTCCGATAAGCGTGAACCCGCTGGCAAAGAGAGCATAGAACACCGCCGCGAAAGCGACGGGAACAATGACTTGAGCTGCTGAGACCAGTCCGAGTGAGCGTTTTGTGAACTTGGGCGCGTTATGTGTGAGCCTGCTGGGCGACGAGAACGGCACTCGGAAGACAAGGCTTGACAGGAGGAACAACGTCAGTCCGAAGTACCACAGGCGATGTTCAGTCCATACGCCTTGGCTTCTGGCAGCGACCTCGATGGTGTAGTTCTTCACAAACTCGACTATTATGCCCGTAGCCAACACCGTGGGGATAATCGTCAGAATCTGGTCTAACACCGATGCTTTAACGTAGGCGAAAGCAAGCGTGAGCACAAAAAAAGAAATGGTGTAAGAGACGGCCTCAAACTTCGTGATAGTGAACGGAGGGTGCTTGCGCGAGTCGATGACAAGTTTGCGTTTCGCAGAAACAAACTCGCTGAGCCACTTTTTCAGAGTTTCAGGAAACACCTCGCTGATCTTCTGGGCAATCATCTGACTGGGAAAAGTTTCGGGATTAGTAACGGCCGACGCAAGCGTTGAAATGACGCTCGTAATCCCAACAGTGATGACGATTGTTATCAAGGCTCCTAAGGCGTCAGGAGTCCAAACATCCTTACCCGCGATAATGGCTTGAAGCTTCTGCCCCAGAGTGTCCGCAAACTCGGAAACATCAGCAACGTATCGGATCCATCCCGTCTTTGAGAACGGCGGAGCAATCGCACCAGGCTGCGGACGCACAACCCAGTTTCTAAACCAATCCTTCTCCAGAGGACTCAGGTTGATGCCCTCAATATCCAGTTCGTCAAGCCCTTGAACGACCGCGTTATTAACGACGGCGATCAAATCATCGGCACCATCTGTTCTGTTGTCTCCGTCGAGGTCGATCGTTGCATTGTCGTTTCTTACGTTAGGCTTGTTGTCAGTGGCCAAGTTGATGACCTGCCTCGATGTCGCGGCAAAATTGGGCGAGTTCCTCATTTCCTGCCATCCAAGATAGACGCCGAAAGCCGTCGGTGTGCTACCACCCATCTTGGGTATATTCAAAACCTGGTCGGCAACCGCCAAATACGAAGCATCGTCTATGATTCTGGGAGCCACTTCGGTTCTCGCAAACAGTCCGCCTAAATAGCCGAACTGAACAACCGTTAACTCGATTGACCCGTCATGCGGAATCGTTTCTGTGACGCCTTTAGATACTGCCTGAACGGTCAGGTTCCATTCAGTGTTGCTTATGGTTGCAGACCCGTCGATTACCATGCAAAGCTGGATCCTCACGCTCGAAGCAGCCGCACGCGTCGGGGCGAGTGCAATAGTAAACACGAAAGCGACCATGAACAGGCTGACCAAAATGATCTTATGCTTGCATGCGAACATGTTCTTTCCCACTCTCCCCCCAACCGACCCTGGAACCCTTTTTCGTTCTGAAACCAATTAAGCCTTACTGGAACAGTCCGCTAATACAAATGTCAATACGGAATAGTGTGTCAACGAATGTCGCCGATCGATCGAAGAAACGGCATAGTGGCCTGGCTTTCAGAGTCGATTAAGCGATACGTCATGACGTAATGGTGAGACTAGTGCTATGATAGACTGCATGGCAGAAGTTGAATCCTTCTGCAGGGCTCGTGTCCATCATCTTCAGTTTCCAGCAACTCCATGATTTCACGGCAGTGGTACAAGAACTTTATGCCCCTGTCCGTTGGCTTGAACACCACTTTGTTCTTCTTCAGCACTTTGTCCAGCAACTTGGCGTTCATCATGAGCCCGAGGTATCCATTCAGCATTTCATAACTCAGTCCGGCTCTCCACATAATATTGCTCTTCAAGACTCCACCACGGGCCATTTCCAGAATCTCCGCAACTATGGCTATTCTGTCCCTTTCGCGTTTCCTGAGCCGAGTCTCCACGGTCTCCCTTCCCTCTCAGAACTGAGAGAATAGATGGTCAGCGAGAAACTTAATTCTACGCTTTTGTACACGTGTACAAATAATTTGAACTCTAACTAGTCATAGCTTGAACTGCAATGTTTTGGCACTGGTCAGGCGTATCATTCCATGTCGCTCCGCTTCTTCGGCGGGCTGCGTTGTCTTAGCTGTTTGGTCAATGTTTCCAACTTGGAATTCAGAGTGAGCGCTTTGCTATGGGAATGGGCAGTTCTTGGTGGGGCAGCCGCCGGCGTACTCTGGTTCTAGAGTGACGAATTTTCCCTTCTCAGTTTTTATTTCTCCGATGTACAGCACCTGCTCGGGTTTGCTTCCGTACCTGAACACGGTTACTCCTTTGCACTTCAGCTTCCAGGCTAAGTCGTATGTTTGCCTGACGTCTTCAACCGTTGCTTCCGTCGGCAGGTTAACGGTCTTTGACACGGCGTTGTCCGTGTGCTTTTGGAATGCGGCCTGCATTCTCACGTGCCATTCGGGTTTGATGTCTAGGGCCGTTACAAAAAGCTTCTTAATGTCTTCCGGGACTCCGTTAATCTTCTGAACAGAGCCCGTTTTGGCTATTTCTTCCAGAAGCTTGGCACTGTAGAAGCCTCTTTCTTTTGACATCATCTCGAACAGCGGGTTGGTTTCGAAGAGTCTCGTCCCGCTCAGCACGTTCCGTATGAAGGAGATCGCGAAAATCGGCTCGATGCCTGAGCTGCAGCCGGCGATTATGCTTATGGTTCCTGTCGGCGCCACGGTTGTCACCGTCGAGTTCCTCATGGCCGAGTACCTGTCCTTCCAGATGCTTTCCTCAAAGTTTGGAAATGACCCTCTTTCCTTACCCAGCTCCACGGACTTCTTGTGTCCCTCCTCTTCGATGAACTTCATTATCTTTTCCCCGACGCTCAGGGCCTGCTCAGAATCGTAGGGAACTCCGAGTTTTATCAGCATGTCTGCAAAACCCATCAGTCCTAGGCCTATCTTCCTGTTGGCCCTTGTTATCTTCTCAGTCTCCTTCAAAGGATACGTGTTTGCGTCCACGACGTTGTCGAGAAAGTGAACCCCGTTCCTCACGGTTTCTCTCAGTTTCTCAAAGTTTATTTTTCCATCTTCAACCATTCTTGAAAGGTTGATTGAGCCCAAGTTGCAGGACTCATAAGGAAGCAGCGGCTGCTCCCCGCAGGGGTTGGTTGACTCCATCATTCCAACCTTGGGCGTGGGGTTGTGCCTGTTGATCTCGTCTATGAAGACGACGCCGGGGTCTCCGCTGGCCCACGCGGACCTTGCCATCTGAGTCCAAACGTCTCGGGCGTTGAGTTTCCTAGTTTTTTCTTTGCTTCTAGGGTTGACTAGCCAGTATTCCTCATTTTCCTCCACGGCCTTCATGAAAACGTCCGTAGCGGCGACTGAGATGTTGAAGTTGGACAGAAAGCCAGGCTGCTGCTTTGACGTTATGAATTCAAGGATGTCCGGATGGTCAACCCTCAAGATCGCCATCATTGCCCCTCTTCGCTTTCCACCAGCCTTTATTACTTCTGTACCAGTGTCAAAAACCCTCATGAAACTGACAGGGCCGCTTGCTACGCCTTTGGTTGACATGACCAGGTCTCCCTTAGGTCTGAGCCTCGAGAAATCGAAGCCGACTCCGCCGCCGCTCTTCTCGATGATCGCCATGTCTTTTGCAGCGTTGAAAATACCTTCCAGCGAGTCTTCAACGGGCAGGACGAAGCACGCAGACAGTTGACCAAGCTCTGTTCCAGCGTTGAATAGCGTCGGAGTGTTCGGAACAAACTCGAGCTTTGCCATCATTTCAAAAAATGTCTTTTCACTTTGAACGGCGTTTCCACCGTGTTTTTCGTCAGGCTTCGCCACTGCTCCTGCGACTCTCTTGAACAGCTGAGCAGGGGTCTCTGTGAGTCTTTCAGTTTCGTCTCTCAGAAGGTACCTCTGCCTCAAGACTTCAAGGGCGTTGACCGTCAGTTTGGGCTCTTCAATGCCCAGCTTTTCTCTCAGGTTCCTTATTTCGAGCTTCTTCTGCCTGTAAACTTGATATTCCTGCGCAACTCTTTCAAAACCTTCTTTCTTCAGAACCTCTACCACGAGGTCTTGCGCATCCTCAACGGAAGGAGTTCTTCCATCGAATTTCTCGTCCAGAAGCCTAACTACCTCCCGGGATATGCTCTCAGCTTTCTTACCATCCTCCAACTCAACAGCAATAAAAGCCTTGTAAACAGCGTCTCTAATCCTGTTAGAATCAAAATCAACTACTCTGCCGTCTCTTTTGACTATCTTCTTGATCGTCATGACGCATCACTCCGATCTCTCCTTTTTGCGAATATAAATGTTCTAAGGAACTCGCCATTTGTAAGCGCGTTGAACGAAGCACCCTAGGGACAACCGCCTATAGCGCGGCTTTCATCTATCGTTGGATCAGTGGTGTGTCCCTGAGCTTGAGTGTCATGAAAAGCCTTTTCAAATACCTGACTGATAGTCAGTAATGGTATATCCCACATGTCTGAATCCTCTGGTCTTGACGCAATCCTTAGACTGGCAAAGGAGAAGGAAAGAGAGTACGATTGGCTGGGAGCAGTTGAATCTTACAGGAAGGCGTTGGGCTTGTTTTCTGAGCAAGACGCCTTCAGCATCGGCGACACTTACGAGCGAATGGGTTGCGCTTTCTACAAAGCTGCCATGCAGGCTGAAAGCGTCAATGAGTGTAAGGAAAGAATTCGCGAGGCGATCGCGAACCACGACAAGGCCAAGAAATCCTATGGCAGTTTAGGTGACGTGGAAAAAGCGCCAAGGATGCTTCGATGTGAAGCCATGATAGCCTTCATGGGCTACTGGCTTGCAACCGAAGCGTCTGAGAAGAAAAAACTACTTAATGATTGTTGGAGGCTGACAAAAGCTGCTCTAGAAGCTTTTGAAGCTGCTGAAGCCTCTTGGGATTATGGAAAGACGTACAATCAGCTGTCAATTGGCCCCATTTTTGAATTCACACTTGAGTCGGATTTTCAAGCACGCGTAAGGATCATGAAGGAAACGGTGGAGTGTGGAGAGAAGGCTATAAAGTTCCTTTCCGCTTCCGAGGAGGCTTCCGAACTCGCAAGAGCCTGTGCAAAAACGGTTGTCTGTCTAGGAGTGTTCGGCTACTACTGCCAAGACGGACGTGAGCGAGAACAGTCCTATCAAAAAGGTGTGGACTACTGGGTCAAGGCCAAAGAGCTTCCCGAAGAGATAGCCGTCCTTGAATCGCTATGCCCAGTGTTTGGAGGACAACCCATATTCGGCTTGGAGGGTTCGGATGAAGCTCTGTCGAATTGCAAGAAAGGATTAGAGTTTGCAAAGAAAACCAAAGACAGATTCTTCATCGGATGCGCACTTGACTGGCTGACTTATCACACTGTCTGGAAGACAAACGCCATTGAAGACAAGGACGAGATAGCTCAGCTCGCCAAAGCAGTCATGCAGTACATTCAAGACGCCAGAGAACAGTTCTCTCAAATCTCGTTCATAAGTCCACGCGCAGACCTTGCTTGGATCGAAGCGTCTCCTGCTGATTCCAACATTTGGCTGGCTGGCATGGAAACAGACGTGAGGAAAAAGCGTGATCTGTTAGAAAAAGCCGTGAAAGCCGCACCGGAAATGCTGAAGAAGGCTGAGAATTCCGGGTATCCAGAGGTCATGATGTATGCGCATGGCATATTCGGCGGGATTATGCGTGCCTTGGCCAAAACAGAAACCAACCGCGACGAGAAAAAAAAGCTTCTCGAACAGGCTCTGCAACACAGGAAAGAATCTGTTGCAAGGACTGAGCAGCTTACACCCCTTCTCTACTGGAACCGTGGTATAAATCAGGACACCTTAGCTACGATAAAATCCGATCTTGCCGAGCTAGCAGATGACCCTGAAACCAAGAAGAACCTGTTCCAGGAAGTCGCGTTATGCAGAGAGAATTCCTTAAAACTTCTTACTAAAGAATTGGCATTCGTTGAAAGTAAACTTTCAAGTTTAACATCGCTATTTGCTGTTCTCGGGCATTCGCAATCTGAATACGGAAATGTGTTGAACCGCCTATATGGCCTTACTCGAAACCAAGAGTATTTGAAAAAAGCCATAGAAGCCTTTAGAGAAGCGACTGAATCATTTCAAAAGCTCAATCTAAGAAGTCGCATGGCTGAGTGCCACTGGAAGATCGCCCAAGCTTATGATGCGCTGGGCGAGCATTCAAATGCGGCTCAATACTTCGGCTCAGCCTCAGACAACTACATGAGCGCCGCAGAAAGCATTCCTCAGCTCAAGGGCTTTTATCAGGATCATGCGTGTTACATGCGGGCTTGGAGTGAAATCGAGAAGGCAAGGCATCATCACGAAAGACAAGAGTGTGGTTTGGCAGAGGAGCACTTTGAGAAAGCCGCCAACATGCACAAATCGTTGAAACAGTGGAGTTACCTAGCTCCAAACTACTTTGCTTGGGCCCAAATTGAGCATGCAGAAGAGTTAAGCAGAAAAGAACGAAGCGAAGAAGCCCTCCAAGCCTTTGAACAAGCAGCCAGACTTTTTGAGGAAACTAAGAAATCAATCCAGGATGGGCTTGCCAAGATTGAAGACCCAGACGAGAAACAGATGGCCACCCAAATGGTCAATGCAACGGACTCAAGGCGCGAATACTGTTTGGCGAGAATCGCCATCGAAGAGGCAAAAATCCTTGATAAGAAAGGCGACCACTACTCAAGCTCAGAAAAATACTGTTCAGCGGTCGAGACTCTTCAGAAAATAGCCCAGGCGGCAGAGTCAGAACAAGACAAGAAGGAATTCAGACTCATCACGATTCTTTCTCAGGCTTGGGCAAAAATGACGGGAGCAGAAGCTGAAGGATCGCCCGACCTGTACTTAGAAGCGTCCCAGCTCTTCGAGGAAGCCAAAGAGTTCAGTCCGAACGAGAAAGCGAAAATGTTAGCGTTGGGACATAGTCGCTTCTGCAGAGCGCTTGAAGCCGGAACGAAATTTGCTGACACAGGGAATGCAGAATTGTACAAGATCGCCATACAGCAACTGGAAAGCGCCGCGAAACATTACGTAAGGGCTGGCTTCCAGAACGCATCAGAGTATGCCAAGGCAACTGAACTGCTCCTTGATGCCTACATGCGTATGGACAATGCTAAGGTGGAAAGTGATCCTGAGAAAAAAGCAAGGCTTTACATGATGGCCGAAAAGGTGCTGCAGACTTCAGCAGGCTCGTTTATGAAGGCGGAGCATCCGGAGAAAAGCGAACAGGTTCTAAGGCTGCTGGAGAGGGTGAAAGAGGAACGAGAACTAGCCCTGTCTCTCAGCGAGGTGTTGCACGCGCCGTCGATTGTTTCAACAACCTCTGCTTTCACAACGCCCACACCAAACCAAGAAAACGCGGTGGGCTTGGAGAAATTCGAAAACGCCAATGTGCAGGCAAACCTTGTTACACGCCAGAAGCAGCTGAAAGTCGGTGAAAACCTGGATTTTGAGATAGAGCTTGTCAACGCGGGAAAAAGCTCTGCCCAGCTCATTAAAATCACGGAGGTCATTCCCGCAGGTTTTGAGCTGGCTGAAAAACCTGAAATCTACCGCGTAGAAGACAGTTACCTCAACATGAAGGGAAAAAGGCTTGACCCGTTGAAGACAGAAGAGGTGAGACTCACTATTAAGCCAAAGGCTCAGGGAGAATTCTTTTTGAAACCTACTATACTGTATCTGGATGAAAATGGCACATACAAATCGCACCAGCCGGAACCGGTTAGCATAACAGTCAAAGAATTGGGGATCAAGGGCTGGATCAAAGGGGAAAGATGATCTGCGAAGCAGTTCTGTGAGAACGCTTGAAGGGAATACTGGAAACTTTTTTATAACGTGGCTGACTTGCCCTACAGTGTCATTGAAGAGGAATGAACGTTGATCGAAGCTATCGATCACATAGGGATTGCCGTGAAAGACCTGAATGAAGCAATCTGCGTTTACCGTGACATTCTAGGTTTTCGGCTTGAAGGAGTCCACAAGTTGGAAGAGCGGAAGGTAAGAGTTGCCTTCTTTTCAGCTGGAAAGGAAAGTCGCATTGAACTGTTAGAGCCTCTTGGCAGCGACAGCCCAGTTGCAAAGTTCCTTGAAACACGAGGCGAGGGCATACAACATCTCGCTTTAAGGGTCAAGAACATCGAGGCTGTGCTTGAAGATTTCAAGAAGAAAGGGTTAACACTGATTGATGAGAAGCCGAGGTCTGGCGCAGAAGGAGCAAAGATCGCTTTCGTCCATCCGAAAAGCACTCGCGGCGTTCTTCTTGAACTTGTTGAGAAACCCTGATTCTCTATATGTGAATGTTTGATGAAACTCCCGTTTGTTCTAAATACATGCATAACAGTATAGTCAAGAATACGGGGGATTGAATGAGCCCGACAAAGGAGCCCACAGTCGAGGAGAAGATCAAACACCTGAAAGAACTCGAGAAGCAGGCCGAGCTTGGCGGTGGACAAAAACGGGTCGAAGAACAGCATGCTAAGGGCAAATTGGCGGCCAGAGAACGCATTGACCTACTTTTAGATCCGGGAAGCTTCAACGAAATCGACAGGTTTGTTGTTCACCAATGCACAGAATTCGGCTTGGGAGAAAAGAAGTTCCTTGGAGACGGTGTTGTAACGGGCTATGGCACGATTGATGGTCGATTGGTCTACGTTTTCTCTCAGGACTTCACAGTCTTCGGAGGCTCATTGGGCGAGATGTTCGCAAAGAAGGTCTGCAAGCTGATGGATTTAGCCATGAAAACAGGTGCACCCTTCATAGGCTTGAACGACAGCGGCGGCGCTCGCATACAGGAGGGCGTAGCAAGCCTCGCCGGATACGGGGACATCTTCTTCCGAAACGTCACAAGCTCGGGTGTGATACCGCAGATTTCCGCTATAATGGGGCCATGTGCAGGAGGAGCCGTGTATTCACCAGCGCTTACGGACTTCATAATAATGGTTGATAAGACAAGTCACATGTTCATCACGGGCCCAGACGTCGTCAAAACCGTTCTGGGACAGGAAGTGACATTCGAAGAATTGGGCGGAGCAATGGTTCACGGTCAGACCAGCGGAGTGACACACTTCATCGCAAGAGACGAGCAACATTGCATACAGATCGTCAAGAAACTCTTGAGCTACTTGCCCAGCAACTACTTGGAAGACCCGCCTATTCTTGAAACAGGCGACGACCCGAACCGCACTGATGAAGCCTTGGCCAGAATTTTACCTGACGACTCGGATAAGCCATACGACGTCAAAGAAGTCATCCGCCGTGTGGTGGACAGCGGTGAGTTCTTCGAAATTCAATCCCTCTGGGCGCCGAACATAGCGGTAGGCTTCGCGCGTCTAAACGGCAGAACAGTGGGAATCGTCGCTAACCAGCCTGCCCACTACTCAGGTGCACTGGACATAAACAGTTCAATGAAAGCGGGAAGATTCGTACGCTTCTGCGACGCCTTCAACATCCCAATAGTAACCTTTGTAGATGTCCCAGGATTCCTGCCGGGAATAGAACAAGAGCACGGCGGAATTATCAAACACGGCTCAAAACTGCTCTACGCCTACTGCGAAGCAACCGTGCCAAAAGTCACAGTCATCCTAAGAAAAGACTACGGCGGAGCCTACGACGTTATGGGTTCAAAACACAGCGGCGCAGACATAAACTACGCTTGGCCAACAGCAGAAATAGCCGTCATGGGACCACAAGGCGCCATAAACATCATCTTCAGAAAAGAAATAGCCGAAGCAAAGGACCCGAAGCAGAAGCACGGGGAACTCGTTAGCGAATACCGCCAAAAATTCGCAAGCCCATACATAGCAGCACAGAAAGGCTACATAGACGAAGTGATCGAACCAGCGGAAACCCGACCCAAACTCATCAGTGCCCTCGAAAGTTTGGCCACCAAACGCGAAGCCAGACCATCACGAAAGCATTCAAACTTACCATTATAGATTAATACACCTTCAACTCATTTTTCACATTCCGAGTCCTAGCAGACTGCAGAGGTAGCCAGCGTTGGTTCCGAAACCAGTAAAAATCACTGATACGACCTTCCGGGATGCGCATCAAAGCCTGATAGCAACGAGAATGCGAACGGACACGATGCTGCCTATAGCTGAGAAAATGGATCAGGTTGGTTTTTTTTCGCTTGAAGCATGGGGCGGAGCCACTTTCGACGTCAGCATCCGGTATCTTTCTGAGGACCCATGGGAGCGGATCCGTCAGCTGAAACGCCGTGTCAAGAGGACACCGCTTCAAATGCTTCTTCGGGGACAAAACATCGTCGGCTACCGGAACTATCCCGATGATGTTGTCATAAAATTCGTAGAGAAAGCAGCTGAGAACGGCATAGACATTTTCCGTGTGTTCGATGCGTTAAACGACATAAGAAACATGGAAGTCGCCATCAAGACGGTCAAAAAGGTGGGTGGACACGCTCAAGGCACCATCAGCTACACCATCAGCCCGTTCCACACCGTTGAATACTTCGTGGAGGTTGCCAAGAAACTTGCCGAATTAGACTGCGATTCGATATGCATCAAGGACATGGCCGGAATGCTCGCTCCCCAACAGGCCTACGTCCTCATTTCTGCCCTGAAAAAAGAAGTGGGCCTACCAATACACCTGCACAGTCACAGCACGAGCGGCATGGTCATGATGACCTACTTTCACGCTTGCGAAGCAGGCGTGGATATCTTGGACACGGCGTTCTCCCCGTTGGCGTGGGGCACATCACAACCGCCTGTGGAATCAGTCGTCGCTGCCCTGAAAGGGACCCCTTACGACACGGGCCTAGACAGCGAGTTGCTTAACGGTATTGCACAGTACTTCCGTGAACTGCGCGAGAAGTACTACGACCCGTTGAAACTGATAGACCCAAAGGCTGAAAGAGTTGACGCCTCAATAATTGTGCACCAAATTCCGGGCGGAATGTTCTCAAACCTGCTCGAACAGCTGAGAGAACAGAAAGCATCGGACAGGTTGAATGAAGTGCTCGCAGAAGTGCCGAAAGTGAGAAAGGAGCTGGGCTATCCGCCTCTCGTCACGCCGACCAGTCAACTCGTTGGGATACAAGCCGTCTTGAACGTTATTTCGGGCAAGAGATACAGCATCGTCCCTAAAGAGATAAAAGATTACGTGAAAGGCCTGTACGGCAAGCCTCCAGCGCCTATCGACGAGAAGGTAAAGAAGAGAATTATCGGTGATGAAAAAACCATCACATGCCGTCCTGCCGACCTGCTTGAGCCAGCCCTTGGCAAGATCCCGGAAGATGTGATGCCTTTCATTGAATCTGAAGAAGACAAGATTACCTACGCGTTGTTCCCACAACCCGCTCTAGAATTCTTCAAGAAAAGAAAAGCAAGACGCGAAGAAGCCAAGCCTGGAATACAACCAGAAAGGCTAGCGGAGCTTGAGGAAGTGGCTGCTCTTTCAGTGGCGGCTGTAAACCATCTGCAAAGCTCGTCAGGAACGAAAGCACTCACGGTGCAGAGAGCCAAAAACACGCACTCATACTGGGTGTTAGCTGCTCGCCAAAACCAAGCAGAGCACGGTGCATAACGATGCCAGAGTACGAAGTTTTCATCGACGACAAGCCCAAAAAGGTCGAGGTGACAAGAACTGGCCAAAGCTCTTTCAGCATCAGAGTAGACGGCAAGGCTCGCAGCGTGGAATTCGTGACCAGCGCACTGGACCTTGAAAAACCGTTCACTCTGAAAGTAGACAACAAAAACTACGACGTCGAATTGCCTAAGATAAATCGAGGGAAAGAATTCTCGGTGAGGGTTGAGGAAGCAACGTTCAAAGCCGAGGTTAAAGTACCTGCGAGAAAAGCATCTCTAACCGCATTTGAGCCGACTGTGGCAACGCCAACAAAGAGAGCAGCTGCAAACAGACAGGCTGTTGAAGGTGGCATAACGGCGCCGATGACTGGTAAGATAGTTTCGGTCAAGGTCAAGAAGGGCGACGATGTCAAGGCGGGCCAAGTGCTCTGTGTCATCGAAGCCATGAAAATGGAAAACGAAATAATCGCGCCCAAGGCCGGCGCCGTGAAAGAAATTTACGTTTCTGATGGCTCCTCAGTGAGCGAGGGAGAGCCGCTTCTGATGATCGGCTAAAAGATGGAAGGCGGTTTATACTCACCGAAAACTTCGCGCAGAGTGCCGCATATTTCGCCCAAAGTTGCATATTCCTTGACGGCCTTAAGCATGAAGGGCATCAGACTCTCGTTTTCGCGTTCAGCTGCAATGCGCAACCTGTCTAGTGCCTCGTTAACCTTGGGCTGGTTTCTCTTGTTTTTTATCTTCTTTAACCGTTCGACAAGAGTCTTTTCTACTATCGGGTCTACCTGTAAGGTCTTGATCGGAACCTCTTCTTCACCGATGAAGTCGTTCACGCCGACAACAATTCTCTTCTTGGCCTCGACTTCCTTCTGGAAGCGATAAGCGCTCTCGGTGATCTCACGCTGCATGAAACCCTTCTCAATCGCAGCGACCGCGCCGCCCATATTGTCAATTCTGTCAATGTACTTTCGTGCTCTCTCTTCAATTTCATTCGTCATGTGCTCAATGTAGTATGACCCAGCCAAGGGGTCAACAGTATCTACGACTCCGCTTTCATAGGCGATTATCTGCTGGGTCCTCAAGGCAACCGTCACAGCATGCTCGCTGGGCAAAGCATAAGCTTCATCGAATGAGTTGGTGTGCAGAGACTGGGTTCCTCCCAGAACTGCTGACAAAGCCTGCAAAGCCACGCGTACAACGTTGTTGTACGGTTGCTGAGCCGTGAGTGAAACTCCAGATGTCTGGGTGTGGAAACGAAGCATCCACGAGTTTAGATTCTTGGCTTTGAATCGTTCTCGCATGATGTTCGCCCATAGCCGGCGTGCTGCCCTGAACTTTGCAACTTCTTCGAAGAAGTTGTTGTGGGCAGCGAAGAAGAAGGACAGCCTTCCTGCAAACTTGTCCACGTCCAAGCCTCGGTCGATGGCTGCTTGTACATAGGCAATGGCGTTTGCCAATGTGAAAGCAACTTCCTGAACAGCAGTAGAGCCGGCCTCGCGTATGTGATAGCCGCTCACGCTTATGGTGTTCCACTGTGGCATGTTCTGGCTGCAGTAAACGAAGATGTCTGTAATCATGCGCATCGATGGTTTCGGTGGAAATATGTACATGCCTCGGGCCACGTATTCCTTCAGAACATCGTTCTGAACTGTGCCGCCAAGCAGCGATTGTTTAACACCCTGTTTATCCCCCACGGCGGCATACATTGCAAGCAGTACATTTGCAGGGGCGTTGATCGTCATTGACGTTGTTACCTTGTCAAGCGGGATTCCGTCAAAGAGGATCTCCATGTCTCTGAGCGTGCTCGTGCTGACTCCGACCTTCCCGACCTCGCCGAGCGCCATGGGATGGTCACAGTCGTATCCAACCTGCGTTGGAAAGTCGAAAGCAACGCTCAACCCAGTTTGTCCGTGTTCGAGCAAGTACCTGAAACGCTTGTTTGTCTGTTCAGCCGTACCAAAACCCGCATACTGCCGCATGGTCCAAAAGCGGGCACGATACATCGTTGGGTAGACACCACGC
Source organism: Bathyarchaeia archaeon (assembly GCA_050012255.1). GTDB lineage: Archaea > Thermoproteota > Bathyarchaeia > Bathyarchaeales > Bathycorpusculaceae > DASPPK01. The sequence continues at coordinate 100,063 of JBEKHN010000004.1, read as the reverse complement.
GTAAGCGGATACTGCCCTGGAAAACCCTGTTGGTTCATGTAATCGAATTCTGCCACGTCAATTGGAGTGTAGAGTCTGTTCACAGGGATGCCTGAGCCTGTTAACAACTCGCCTCTTTCTGGAAGCCTGTCGAAACTCTTCACGACCGTTTCCTTCTCCCAGTTTTCCATTTGTTTCTGAATGTCATCCAGTTTCTTTTTGTTAAACATCATCGAAGGCACCTAGAAACTAGACTATTCGGCGAACATAAAAGAATTGTTTAAATGAACGTTCTTGATGGATGAAGGAAGATCCTCAGCTAACGGTAAGTATCTTGAGATGTGCCCTGCATAACTGTTTTCGGTGGTTTCCCTCCCATTTCATCTACCCACCCAGGGTTAAGGCTCTCACATCAGGCGTTCAACTTGGGCTTTGAGAAGATGGATGGGCCGTCACTTGTGTTTTGAATGTGTCTTTTGCATACTGCTTCTGTGCGAGGCGTAGACTGAAACGAATATATAACGACATTGACTCTAGGATTACATAGAAGAGATCGGTGCCCAGCGTTGAAAGTCAAGGTTGAATACCTCGGACACATCAAAAACATGACGGGCGACAAGAGGCAAGAGGAAATTGAGATGAGAAACGACTCGTCAATCGCCGACCTGCTTGCGTTGCTGTCGAGAAAATATGGTGAGCCCTTCAAGAAAGCTGTCTACGAATCTGGCGGTACAGACGTGAAATCAAACTTCATGGCCACTGTGAACGGGTACCTGCTCAACCAGCTAAAGGGTGTTGAAACTAAACTCAAAAACGGGGATCACGTTATCTTGATGCCCGTGGTTAGCGGCGGCTGAGAAGAGCAAAGCATTTTAGCCAAGAACCCGTAGTAAAAGATTCTTTCATAGCGGTGAACACCATTGAAGAGGATCGATGCTCTTAAAGAACTGGCCTTTGAAAAGAAAGATTTTGATGCATTTCTTGTGGCAAACGAGTCTAACCTGCTGTATTTAACAGGAATCCCCGGCGCAGCGTGCCTTCTGATTCCAAAGAAAGGGGAAAACACGATCTACGTCTACGGCGTCAACTACGAGCAGACAAAAGCAGAAGCAAAAGGGTTCAAGGTTGAACTCCTCAAAAGAGGCGAAAAACTCGGTGAGAAAATCGGCCCAGGTCTCAAAGCGTTGAAGGTTAAGAAACTCGCGTCAGACACGCTCAGCTACGAACTCCACCGTCTCCTCGCAAAAGCCATTCGTGGACACGCAAAACTGAAAGTGCAAGGAGACCTCGTCAACGGACTGCGTAAGGTAAAGGACAACGAAGAACTCAACCGCATGCGAAAGGCTGGGGAAATAACAGTAGCAGGCATGAAAGCCGCTTACGAAACAATAAGGCCTGACGTGACTGAGATCGAGGTCGCAGCCGAAATCGAGTACGCAATGCGGAAGAAAGGAGGCTACGGAACAGCGTTTGACACGATCGTGGCCTCGGGCATCCGCTCTGCATACCCTCACGGTGGCTGCGCTGAGAGAAAAATCCGCAAGGACGACCTGATAGTCGTTGACATCGGCGCAATTTACGAGTATTACCGTTCTGACATGACAAGAACTTTCGTCGCCGGAAAACCATCAGACAAGCAAGAGAAACTCTACGAGGTCGTCAAGACAGCCGAAGAAGAGGCTTATCAGGCAATAAGGGCCAAAGCACGAGGGAAAGACGTGGATCAAGCAGCCCGCAAGATAATAGAGGATGCAGGTTACGGCGAGTATTTCAATCATGGTTTGGGTCATGGAGTAGGGCTAGAAGTTCACGAAGGGCCAGGGTTGTCTCCGATTAGCAAGGATAGGCTAGCTGTTGGAAACGTAGTAACGGACGAACCAGGCATATACATTCCGGGTTTCGGAGGCGTCCGAATCGAAGACAGCGTACTTGTGAAACAACGCGTGTCGGAGAAGTTCACTGATGGCTTCTACAGTCTGGAAACTGCAAGATGAGTCTACCATAAACTATTTTTCGTCCCTTTTCATTCAGATAGTTTCAGGAGCACGATTCTATTGGACAGAAAAGCCGTAATAGTTCTTGACATGCTCAACGACTTCGTCACTGGAGACTTAAAGTGCGAGAGAGCGTTGCACATAATTCCAAACTTGAAAAAACTTATCGTGGCCGCCCGCAAACACGGAGTGCCAATCATCTATAGCAACGATGCGCATCTTCCTCTAGACCAGGAGGTCGTTGCAAAGTGGGGAAAACACGCCATAAAGGGCACTGCGGGAGCAGAAGTGATTCCCGCGCTGAGACCCACCAAGAAGGATTATGTCGTCGAAAAGAGAACGTACAGCGGCTTCCACGAGACAGGCTTAGACATGCTGCTGAGAGGCTTGTACCACGGAGAAGGCGTCAAGACCGTTATCATCACAGGCTTGCATACGAACATATGTGTCAGACACACAGCTGCGGACGCTTTCTTCAGAGGATACAAGATCACAGTCGCAGAAGATGGGGTCGAAGCCTTCACCCTAGAAGACCATGAACAAGGACTCAAATACTTGAAAGACATCTACAACGCGAAGATAATGACAGTTGAGCAGATAATAAGAGAATTCAGTTAGGATTATGTGGCTGTTTTCAGCATGGCCTACACGCATTTTTCTTGGAAGAGAAGAGATTCAAACAAGAAATCGGGCAAGCCATGAGCTAAAAGCACTTTTTTGTCATTTTTGTGAGAATAAAATTCAAAAAACAGGAAAAAATTTAAAAGTAACATATGCATTGATTAGGGAAAGTGAATGAGGGAAATGGAAGAGTTAATTTCTGCTCCCTTCTCTCCTTTCTCCCATCGAAGTGACAGACCATTTCCCTCATTTACAGTCTCTAGTACCATTTTGATCACTTATAGCTTATGGAACAATCTTCTAGTCCACCCAGAAACAATGAGACCATGTTGACTCAAATGTTGCAGTTTGGGAATATGCCTTTTTAACGTCGCTCCCAAAATAATTCAGTGTCTCGCTCAGACAGTTTGGGTTGATGGCAAGCATGGTTAGAAAGATCTTTTGCGATAGATGTGGATGCGAATTAAAGCCCTCCGAACTCATTCAATTACTCGACCGCGATTTGTGCTCCATCTGCAGCAAAGAAGTTGTTAAAGCCAAGTGAGGAATTTCTCCAGTAGCGCAAACACGTAAGAACAGTTTTGATACACAACCCGCAAGCTGCTGGCGAGCCAAAACCACTAATTCACCATTGTTCAAATTACGACGTGTTAGGAACAATCTGTTCGTGACAAACTTGCAGTATGAGAGAATAGTGCGAATGAAAATGAAGGAAGCACCCTCAAGAGCCAGAGGAAAACGATAAAAAGGCAGAACCAAAAATACGAGAACCTTAAAGCCAATTGCTGACCGTGGATTGAAATGGCAAGAATCCTAGTCGTATACGATTCACGAACAGGTAACACCGAGAAAATGGCGCTTGCCGTCGCTGAAGGGGTCAAAAGAGTCAAAGGCGTTGAAGTGACCTTAAAGAAGGTCAGTCAAACAAGTCTTCAAGACCTGAGCAATGCCGATGGGATCATGATCGGCTCGCCAGTCTATTACGGTCAAATGTCAGGCAAGCTCAAGACCATGTTTGACAAATCGGTCAAAATACACGGAAAACTCGACGGAAAAGTGGGAGCAGTCTTCACAAGCTCGGGCGGAACCGCGACGGGTGCAGAAACCACCTTACTATCAATAGTTGAGGCAATGTTAGTCCACGGCATGATCGTCCAAGGAAGGTGTGATGACAAACACTATGGTGCCGCGGCAGTGGGTTCACCGAGGGGCAAGGACATTGAATCATGCAAGGATCTTGGGGAGACGGTCGCAAACCTGGTTACAAGGCTAAAGCCTTAACACAGTCGTTTCTCTCCTGGACGAGGAAGAAACACCAAAGGTGGTCACCAAGAAAGTCCGTGGAATTGTTGGTAGCCGAAAAAAGAACGGAGACGCAACCTGTAAGCGTCTCGGGTCTTCAAGAGCATGCGCACTCAGGAAAGGTGGGCCCGGGGCGATTTGAACACCCGACCAACAGGTCTCTCAACACACTGAACATTTATGAGCCTGGCGCTCTAACCTAGCTGAGCTACGGGCCCAGACCTTGGTTTGATCCCTTTATTATGCTGTTTCAGAGTCAATTTAAACGTTTTCCGCATTTGGGCCACCGTTATGAAATCGCTGGCATCACATACAGAACCAGCTTGTAATCATGGATGACTACGGGCTTGAGTGCGTTCATTATGATACAGGTATTCTTGTGCGTAACCCGCGTACTTGCCAAAGTACTGTCTTCCAAACAAATTCAGCCGCCTGTATCCTGACCCGCTGAGGGATTTCTCACGAGAGATAGTGTCCACAAACTCGCTCGGAAAACTACTAGCATAATGCCGCAAAACTGCTCTTCTGATCCATACATCGACTGGAAAAGCATCGAGTTTCTCGAGAGAAAAAAGCAGGACACAGTCTGCCACCTTGGGGCCCACTCCGGGAAATCTGAGCAATTCCTCTTTTGCTTGGTCATGGGTTGCTTTTTTTAAGTGTTCCAGCTCATAGTCGTTTTTGAAAATTTCTTTGGAGGTTTGTGAAACGTACTTCGCTCTGTAGCCCAGTTCACATTCTCTTAGATTCTCTGAAGTTGCCTTGGCCAGTTTCATCGGGGTCGGAAACGTGAAGAAACTGTAACCATCAAGAACGACTTCTTTCCCGAATTTTCTGGAAAGACGCAGCAACATCCGTTTTATCGCCTCAATATTCTTGTAGGTTGCACAGATGTACGAGATGAGACATTCCCATGGGTCTTGCCGAAGAATGCGAAGACCCTTGAACTCTTCAATCGCTGTCCCTATGTGCTTGTCTTTGTTGATTTGAGAAAAAATCTCCCGTAGATCATCGTTCAACCCGAAATATCTCCTGACAAATGCTTCACCTGCATTTTCAACCTCCAGCTTGTCTCCGCTCTGTCGAACTTTGAAAACATTTTCTCCGACTGTACCGTACCACCAATCGCCCTGTTTTTTCCACCTAAACGTCTGACCACAACACAAGGTGAAGTCCAAGTCAAAAGGAAGCGAAAGATCCAATTGAACCATAATCGATCCCACGTTTACCATTCTTCAAAGTAGTTTTAAACCCTTATTGATCAAGACAGCAGGAAAAGCTGGCCAGTGCGAGGTCAGCTAAGGATTTCGTCTACAAAAGCCCTCGGTTGAGGCACTTCCGGCGGCAAACCTCTTCTCACACGGAGCTGTGTGACTACTTCAGCCTCAAGCTTTTCAGGCATTTTCTCCCAATGGTCAAAAGTCAGCTGCCAAAAAACGTGGCCGGATGTTGCAGTACGCATTTCTGCAGAGAGGCCGAAAGTCTGTGCGACTGGCACGTAGCCGGTGATGATTGCTGACTGTCCTTTCTGTTGAGTGGCCTCTATTTTTCCGTGTCTGCGGGTTATTATCTTGGAGCACGTGCCAAGCCATTGCAATGGAACGGACACTTCGACCTTGTAAATCGGCTCCAAAAGTGTGGGGTTAGCTGTCAACAACGACCCCAGAATTGCGCGGCTTATTGCCCGCGTCACTTGACTTGGTTCTCGATTTTCGGGATTTCTGTCCAGCTTCACGTCCATAAGCTTGACTTTCACGCCTCTCAAGGGCTGTTCGCTAAGGGGCCCGGTTCTGCATGTCCAATAGAAACCTGAGACGACATCGTTCTTCACCTCTTGAAGATGCTCGGCTTGCTTAGTTGAATCTACTAGAATGTTGATTCGCTCGTCCACGGCCCAAATCTCTCCCCCTGCACTCTTTCCAAACCTGTCTTCACGGTATGAAAGGCTTTTTTCTAGGACTGTTATCGCTTTGCTTTCAAGCGGCTCTGTCTGTACCCAGAACTCGTTACGCTTGTTGGGGCTCTTCGTCATCACCAGGGCTCCACTCTTGAAAACAGTTTCTCTATACGCTGCAATCGGGCTAGTTGCATCAAGCTCGACATCACCAATGTACTTCTTCAAGAAGTTCATCGCAACCTCCAAGTGAAGCTCACCCATGCCGCTAAGCAAGTGTTGACCCGTTTCAGTATCCACCGTTGTTACGAGGTTTGGGTCTTCAATCGAAAGTCTTTTCAGTGCCTCAAGAAGGCTTTCTAGGTCTTTTGGGTTCTTCGGTTCTATCGCTATGGTCATGACAGGCTCTGAAACATACTGGGCATTCTCAAACGGAATGCTCATGCTCTTGTGTTGAACATCGACGACCGTTTCCCCGGCCCTTGCCGATTCAAGCCCTGTTAAGGCAGCAATGTTGCCTGCAGAAATTTGGCCTACAGCTTCCCTGAAAGCACTCATGTAGAGGGAAACCTGTTGCACGCAATGGTCTTTGCCTGCGCCGAGCAAGTAGACGTTGTCGCCTTTTTTCACAGATCCTGAGAAGATCCGTCCAGTGGCAACCAAACCCTCGTTCTGAACTATCTGAGCTGCAGTTATGCCTATCACAGTTGGCCCTTGGTCGTCGCAGTTCGCCATTGCCTGACCGATTTCTGATGTCAAACTGCCTTTCCAGATCTTTGGTACGCGGTATCGTTGGCTTTCAACAGGGCTTGGCAGGTTCTTCACGACCATGTCAAGTATGGCGGTGTGGAGTGGAACAACTTGCGAGAGTTCCTGCCATGTTTCATGCTCATAAGCGTCCGTGATGTCGCGATCACTGAATCTTATGCCCTTCTTCTCAGCTATTTCTAGGGTGAATCCCCACCTGTGAAGCGCTGAACCGAAGGCAACACTCTGTTTTGAAGGGTCAACTTTCCATTTCTCTGTAAACCTTGGTTCGCCATAAATCTCGATGATGTTGTTGAAATCGGTGATAATATGGACAAACTTTTTCTGAATCTCATTGGGGGAAAGCTTCAGCTCCTTTATCAGACGGTCAACCTTGTTTATGAAAAGAACAGGTCTCACCCTCTCCTCAAGAGCTTGACGCGTGACAGTTTCTGTCTGAGCCATCACCTCTTCCACAGCGTCCACGACGACGATTGCACCGTCAACCGCGCGCAAAGCCCTGGTCACCTTACCTGTGAAGTCCACATGCCCAGGAGTGTCGACCAGGTTTATCAGGTAAGGGGACCCGTCTGCTTCATGCAGAAACGATATGTTTGCCGTTTTAATCGTGATCCCGCGTTTTTGCTCTTCCTCCAAATAGTCCAGAACTCTTGCTGAACCTGCTACGTGTGGCGGCAGAAGTCCCGCTTCGATCAGCAGCGAATCGGTCATTGTTGTTTTTCCATGGTCTATGTGGGCCACTACGCAGACGTTGCGGATACGCTCTTTCTTGTCCATCAACCTCAGCAATTCTGCAGTCTGTCGAAACTTTGGCATGCCTTAGACCTGCTTCTAGTTCCCTGTTTTCTGCTGATCTTAGAATGATTAGAACTTCTCCGAGATTTGCTTTGTCATTCAGATGCTTCTTGCATTCTTGGCCGGAGAAGATTCCGGAAGAGGAGGGTTTTGTAGCAAAATGCTTCACGCCGCTACTAGAATCTTATGTTTTGTCCTATTGTGGCTTTCAATGGCGCGTGGATTTTTGTGTGACCTCTCCGCCAAAAGCGTATCATCATTTTACGCTATGTCAGCGATGTGGAACGGTTTGTTCTTCACCTAGTTGCAAACGACACAGACCATTTCCATCGACATTCCATGTCCTAAAGAGATTTTTGCGACCTGCTGTTCGCACATTTGACTGTTCTACCTGGTTCTTTGAATGGAGCGCGCGAACTTTTATCTGTTGGTTTAACCATGTAAGATCAAGAGAAGGAGAATTGTCAAACAGATTAGATTCTGGATTAATGCTCACGCTGCTTGTGTTAAGCGTGCTAACTTTTGTACCGCACACTCTGTCCACTAAGGCAGTTCCGGTCACAATACCCAAGCAAGAGAACAACCCTACCGGAAGCTTTGACGTTATGCAAGCGTGGCAAGGTTACTTGACTGGACAAAACGAACAACCGGTGGATCTGAGAGACATTGCTTGGACTTTGGGAGGATCTCAGGCAGGAGTGATGGACAAATATGTGTCAAGCATAAGCTGGGGTCCTCAAGAAAGCATAACTCCTCAGCCTCACTTTGTCTCTACTTCGACGTGGCTTTTTAAGCAGTCAACGCAATGGAGAGATTTTGCTTATGTAAACGGAAACTCCGTTGAGCTAGTGATAGGAATTAACAACACAGGACAAGGCAACTACCACGAACTTGTTGATCGTCTGATAGAAAGTGGTGGGGGACCTGTGGACTCGGTTTTGATGGGGGAAAATACCCAGGCCATAGTAGCTGACGTACCTCTATCAACTCTTGATTCTTTCGTGTCAGAAGCTGAGAAGGGTGGCTTAGCAAGTTACATTGAGCCCAACATGAGGTATCAGATTGACGCCGTTCCAAATGATCCTGAATGGTCTAAACAATGGGGGCTCCGCACAATAGAGGCTGATTGGGCCTGGAACACAACCGTGGGCAGTCACTCAATTCTTGTGGCAGTGGTTGACACTGGCATTGACTGGCAACATCCTGACCTCGCCGCTAACTATGTTGCATTGGGCTACAATTGGGTAAATAATGATCCAAACCCCATGGATGATAATGGACATGGGACCCATTGTGCAGGAGTTATCGCGGCTACCATCAATAACAGCCTAGGTATAGCAGGACTTGCTCAGGTTCGTATCATGGGTGAAAAGGGCTTGGATGCGAGTGGAATTGGAAGTTCAAGCGAGCTTGCCAAAGCTATTGTTCACGCTGTGAATCAGGGGGCAAACATCATTAGCTGCAGTTGGGGCAGCTCTGCGGAAAGCACGGTTCTGCATGAGGCCGTGAGATATGCGTATGAGCACGGAGTGGTCGTTGTTGCAGCAGCTGGGAACGATGCAACCAACGTTAAGCATTATCCTGCCGCTTTTGACGAGGTTGTTGCAGTGGCGGCAACTGATGAGCTTGACAACCCTGCTTCATTCACTAATTACGGAGACTGGTTGAAAGTCGCGGCTCCTGGCGTCAACATCTACTCAACAGTCTTGGGCGGCACTTATGCATACATGAGTGGAACTTCAATGGCAACGCCCCATGTTTCAGGTGTTGCAGCCTTGATTTGGAGCATGTTCCCCAATATGACTCGAGATCAAGTGTGGGCTCAGCTGCAGTACACTGCGGACGACTTGGGCGCCCCAGGTTTTGACGTTTACTACGGATTTGGAAGAGTCAACGCAAGAAAAGCGGTGGAGCAAGGCCCGTCAGATCATGACGTCCTTGTCTTAAGCTTGAAGACGCCTCCGTATCTGAAACTTGGAAATGAAGCCGTTGTCAACACAACTATACTTGACATGGGAAAGAGTAATGAAAGTGGCATAACCGTCGAGTTGTTGGTAAACGGTGGCGTTGTCCAATCTCAAGCCATTGACTTTTTGGTGAGTGGAGCGTCTGCTTCTTTGAGTTACTCGTGGACGCCAACCATCCAGGGAGCGTACAATGTTACATGCTACATACTGCCCGTAAGTGGAGAAGCTATTGTCAATAACAATTTTCTATCCAATCAAGTAACCGTCAGGGCTCCGCAAGTTATCAGAGTCCCTCATGATTATCCAAAGATACAGGATGCAATAAGTGCAGCATTCGAAGGAGACACAATCTCTGTGGCTTCAGGAACATACTACGAAAACGTATGGATAAACAAAGAAGGTTTAACTCTCGTTGGAGAAGACCGAAGCCGTACTATCATTGACGGCCAAAGAATGAAAGATGTCATACTTGTGACAGCAAACTACGTCAAGATCAGTGGTTTCACGCTTCAGAATAGTCTCTATTCTTTGGACTACGCTGGTATCTTTGTCGCTTCAGAAGGAGTGACAATCACTGATACGACGACTATGAACAACTATCATGGGATACTCTTGTACGGTGCTGTAAACGCCACGCTCAGAAACAATAACATGACAGGCAACAAGTACAATTTTGGGGTTGAGGGTTATTCTGTCACGGATTTCATTCATGACGTAGATGCTTCGAACACGGTTAATGGCAAATCTGTGTACTATTTGGTGAACCAAGACAGCCGTACTGCTCCAGCAGACGCTGGCTATGTGGCAATAGTAAATTCCTCAAATATCATCGTGAGAGACTTGCAACTTCGAAGCAACCAGGAGGGCGTGCTCTTCGTCGCCACCGTTAATTCTTACGTAGAGAACGTGAATGCTTCAGACAACTACTATGGTTTGCGCCTTGCATTTTCACACAACAATTCGGTTGATAGTAACGCCGCATCAAACAACTACATCGGCATCTATATCGACGAGTCTGAGAGTAACAACGTTAGAGACAACATGTTAATGCGTAATGAAGAGGGCATTGACCTGTACTATTCAGAGGGGCACACAATTGACTTCAACAAATTGCTGAACAATGGCCTTGGCCTCTACGTGCAGAAATCAAGTCGCAACACAATCAATGGCAACGAGGTGTCAAACAACACGGCTGGTCTGCTCATTGAAGAATCAAGCTACAGCGTCCTGAAAAATAACAGCATGACGGCGAACAGATACAACTTCGGCGTCACAGGCAGTGACCTGTCACATTTCATTCAAGACGTGGATGCTTCTAACACGGTTGAAGGCAGACCGGTCTATTACTGGTTGAATCAAAAAGACAGGGAGATCCCAGCCGACGCAGGGTACGTGAGCATTGTGAACTCAACGAACATTTCCGTGAGAGGCTTAAACGTGACAAACAATGTTCAAGGCGTGCTCCTCGCGTATGCTTCTGGATGCCTCATAGAAAATGTGAACGCCTTGAATAACACGTACGGCATCTACCTGTACAGTTCCAACAACAACACTTTGGTCAGGAACACAGTGACTTCAGAAGGTAACCGTGGCATTGAGCTCATCAGCTCCAACGATAACTCTGTTGGCGACAATGCGGTTACAAAGAATGAAATTGGCATTGGTTTATGGTTGTCCGCTGAGAACAACACGATTAGCGGCAACGCCGTGTCAAACGGTACGATGGGAACGGGACTGTACTTAGACTCTTCCGCCCGCAACACCATTAGCAATAATGCCATAGTAAACAACAATCAAGGAGTCTATCTACATAATTCTGGCAGCAACACTCTCAGAAACAACGACATGACGGGCAATTCATACAACTTTGGAGTTTACGGTGCTTCCCTTTCAGATTATGTTAATGATGTGGATACTTCAAACGCTGTGAATGGAAAGCAAGTTTACTATCTCATTAATCAGCGTGATAAGCAGGTTCCAGCAAATGTGGGGTATGTGGCAGTTGTCAATTCCACAGGCATCTCAGTGAACGATCTGAACCTTTCAAACAATGGGCAAGGGGTGTTGTTCGCGTACACGACTGAGTCCACAATAACGAACGTGATTGCTTCAGACAATTACAACGGCATCTACCTATGGGGCTCCAACAGCAACATCGTGAGTGGAAGCAACGTAGCAAACAGTGGGTGGGACGGCATCGGCCTATACTATTCTGAACGTAATACGATTGCTGGAAACACGGTAACAACCGCCAGTGTCGGTATAGACATAACTGCATCCCCGAACAACAGCATTGACAGCAATACGATACTTGAAAACATCGTGGGCGTTATCTCATATTATGCTACCGACAACATAATTATCAGCAACAAAGTCTCAGGCGGTACTCGTAGCTTAGCTGGAATAGCTCTCAGTGGAGCCACGCGCAACACAATAAGAAGAAACAAGGTTGCAAACAATACCTTTTTGATCGGAGCAGGAATATACCTGGAGTGGTTTTCCAACGACAACACCATTCTTCAGAACACCCTCTCAAACAACTATTACGGCATAAGCATAGGTTATTGGGGTCTGTACGGGCTAAAAGACCAGAGCAACAACAACACGATATACCATAACAACTTCAAGAACACGCAACAAGCACTCAGTCTTAACTCAGTCAACATTTGGGATGATGGCTATCCTTCTGGAGGAAACTACTGGAGCGACTATGCTAGTGTTGACTTCTCCAGTGGTCCTTATCAAAATGAGGCGGGAAGTGACGGAATAGGGGACACTCGATACATCGTAGACGCAAACAACACTGATAGATACCCATTCATCCAGCCCTACGTCCCTGTTCTTGGAGACCTAAATCACGATGGAACCGTTGATATGTATGATGCAATACAAGAAGCATCAGCATTCGGGTGTTATCCTGGGCATCCATTATGGAATTCCGATGCGGATCTCAACCAAGACGGCATCGTCGACATCTTCGACATCATTATATTAGCTGGAAATTTCGGAAAAACCTACAAGTAACCATTTCTTCTGGCACGCGTTGGCGCTACAAGCTTGAGCGGGTTGAAAAGAAGCACTAGCTCCACACGTTTAAACATGCAAAATCTTGATTGCACGAGTGAAAACACGTTCTTTCTGGGAACAATAATGATATCTGACCTGCCTTCTCTGGTTAAGAAAAGGCTACTGTTGCAGCAAAGGGTTTAAGGCTGTTAGAAGTATTCGATTTGGTTTGAACCGGTGTGATGTAGCTTGAAAAGAACAATAGCCTTGGTCGCTCATGACAATAAGAAGGTTGATCTGGTGGAGTGGGTTGAATTCAACAAGGGGACACTGGCACTTCATAACCTTTGCGCAACAGGGGGAACAGGGAAAAAAATCATGGAGAAAACAGGCCTAAACGTCGTTTTGCTCAAGGACGGCTCTCAGGGAGGAGACATGGAGCTCGGCGCTTTGATAGCTAACAGGAAATTGGATTACCTGATCTTCTTCTGGGACCCGTTGGAATCTCTCCCGCACGACGTTGACGTCAAGGCCCTTCTCAGAATAGCCGTACTGTACAACATCCCGACTGCCTGCAACCGAGCGACAGCAGATCTAATAATCTCGAGCCCACTGTTTTCGAGAGAATATCGACCATAGACCGCGCTACCAAGTGCATTTGCTACAGTAATGCATTATAGGCGACGGTGTCCTTGGTCGTACTAATACGGTCTACTCCTGTTCTTTTCCATTTTCTTCAGGAACGTCTCGTCCACGTTGACTGAAGACCAAGCCAACCGATCAGCGTCAAGAACACAAAATATCACGTCGATCAATTCTTCAGCCACCTTCTCCTCACTCTCACCTTCCTTCCACGCGCTACTCGCCTGACCAAGCTCGATGAAAGCGAAAAGCAGCTTCTTCGGAATGTCCTCCGGTCTATTGTAGAACCCTTCTCTAAGACGAGCTTCCCTATTTCCTTCTTCATCTCCTCCAAATGCATAATCGTCTCTCCAAGTTTTGTGAGGCTTCTAGGCTTCATCTTCATAGACTAAACGCTTTGTGAGATCTAGCGGGTCGAACCCGACTCGAAAATTATAAAGTGAGAAAGTTCCATATCCTTGGCTTATGCGTAAACTCAGAACCGTGGAGCGTGAGCGTGATGCTTTCGGCCAGGAACTCTGGGCCTGCTACAAGGGCCAAAACATTTACGAGATAATTGAGAGGGACGACGGCTACTTCTCCGCCCACCAAAGCCCCAAAGTCTACTTTTCAGAATACGCGGACTGGCCTCTCATCGAGCAGAAAGCGATGGGCTTCGTCAAGGGCAGAGTCTTAGACATAGGCTGTGGAGCTGGCAGACACGCCTTGTACCTGCAGCAAAAGGGTTTCAGCGTGGTTGGAGTCGACAGTTCTCCCCTCGCCGTCAAGGTCTGCAAACTGAGGGGCTGAAGAAAGCCAGAGTGATGTCTCTTGAAAACCTGAGCTTCAAACCCAACACTTTTGGTACGATACTCATGCTCGGCGGCAACTTCGGCCTTATGGGCAACCCTAAGAAAGCGAGAAGGTTGCTCAAGAGGCTTCGAAGGATAACCTCAGAGAACGCTATTATCATAGCCGAAACCAGAGACCCCTACAAGACAGACAACTCGCTGCACTTGGAATATCACAGGCTAAACAAAAGCAGGGGAAGACTAAGCGGACAGACAAGGATAAGAGTGAGGTTCGAAAAAACAGTCACAACATGGATTGAATGGTTAATCGTTTCTAAGGAAGAAATGGAACAGCTCATCAGCGGAACAGGATGGAAAATAAGCCAATTCATAGACTCTGAAAACTCAGGTTACGTAGCAATCATCGAAAAAGTTGCTTAAGTGGTAAACAGCTAGCTCGGGTTTGTTGGCGCCGGGAGAGGGACTTGAACCCGCGAGGCCCCAAAGGGCCACTGGCTCTCAAGGCCAGCGCATTAACCACTCTGCCATCCCGGCACTTCTAGCTAGTTACGTTTGTTGTTTCTTAAAGTCTTTTCACCATATCTGATACTTCTACGTGGCGCGCGCGGGTGTTTTTGGCGCATCAAGCATTAATAAAACTTCAACGTCGCTATTGGTGGGGCCTTCTGGCTTGGACAGCTACCTTGTCTATGCTTCAACAACGCTGGTTGTCATGGGTTCGACAGCCTTGGCTCTGGCCGTCTTTCTGCGTCTGAGGTTCAGCAAGCTGAAGAGTCTTTCAAAGAATTCTGAGGCCAGCGTGTTCAACAAGAGCTTTGTTGTGTTCGACCCCTACGAAAAGATAACGGTTTTTCACAGGTTCCTGAGTCTGCTGCCCTTCGTGCCGCTGGTCTTAGGCTTCGGCGCGGCTGCGCTCTTCTTGGTGATCATCGATTCAGGTCTTTTGCTGACGCTTCTCGTGTTGATCATGGCACTGGGCCTGATCGTTGTGGAAGAGTTGCCTGAGGTTTACGCTGAGTCTAAGATTCTTATCAGGGCAATACAGGGCCGAAGCAGCCTTGGTGTTGGTGACGTGAGACTCCTCCAGCTGACAAAGAAGCTTCTGCCGCGCCTCAGCTTCTACTACTTGGTTCTTTCAGTGTTTCTCTTTGCGTTGGCGGTGGTCCTGCCGATCGCGTGGTCTTCAGCCTTGTGGTACTTCGCTCTGTTCATCGGCCTCTTCCTTCAGACCAGCAGGGCAGCTGGGCCGACAAGCTGGTTGTTGGGTATTCTTCTCTATGCCGTGACGATTACTGCCTTCATATTCTTGGTCACGATGGCGAAGAGCCGAATTTTTGGCCATAAGATGGAGTCGGCGGCTGTCTGAGCAGTCGTTTGGAATAGGCGGTTGAAGCGGTTATGCAAAGAAGTTAAAAGCATGGTGAAGAAATTCTTGATTGAGCGAACCAAGCAGGGAGGGATTGTTCTGAAGGATGTTGAACTGAAGCTTTTTGCCGAGCTGCTGAAGAACAGTAGAAGAAGTGACAGAGAACTTGCAAAGGCAATCGGCACCTCGCAGCCCACAGTCACCAGAACGCTCAGAAGGTTGGAGAAAGAAGGCTACGTCAGAGAGTACACTATAATACCCAATTTCGAGAAACTCGGCTTCAAGATAATGGCCATGACCTTCATCAAGCGTCCGAAGGACGTGTCCGCTGAAGAGCTTGAAAAGCTGATGGAGCTGGGCAAAGAAATAGCCGAAAAAAGGGGAATGAAGAGCGTCCTCGCGCTGAGAGGAATGGGCTTGGGGTACGACGTTGCCGTAGTCTCAATTCACGAAGACTATTCATCATTTTTGGAAATGCTTGAAGGGATAAAACAGTTTCCACACGCCGACGTCTACAGTCTTCAAAGCTTCCTGATAGACTTGACAGATAAGGTTCAGTATCGCCCCTTCACGTTCTCCTACATCTCCAAGTATATGTCTGCCATGGCGAAAAACAAGGAGACCAGCGTGCAAAAGTAATCCGAAAGCTCTATATCTATTACTAAGCGTTGTCTTCTGAGAGAAAAATCCGGGGCCGGTAGTCTAGCTCGGTTAGGACATCTGCTTGACGTGCAGAAGGTCGCCGGTTCGAGTCCGGTCCGGCCCACCAAAGAACCTTTTCTATCGGAAGAAGCTTCTAGCGCGCATTTGTATGCATGCGAACAGCCTGTTCTAATGACAGAATTCGCGTTAAGTTCAAATATTAGCTTTCAGGTTGAATGAACTGTGCTTCAATCGCACGGTTGAGGGCGGCAATAGGTGATCAAGAATAGTTTGAGGGTTGACTCTTGCTTTATATTGCTTTAGTGTTTTTTGGTTTGTGCCATCAAGAAGTAATAGGCGCGTGCTAGGTGCTTGAAAATGGTTGAAGAAAACTCGAAAGGGTCCCTTTTGAGATATCTACTGCCAAGATATTTTGTGCATGGGCTTCTGTTCAGCATATTTGGACTGATTATTGGTATCGTATTAGGTGTCATTCTTCTGGGCCTAGTCGTCTTCGCTGCTCTCATAGGCTTGATAATCGGCTTTCTCATCTTATTCCTTGTTTTGGGTGCAGTCAACAAGTTTTTGATGGACAGCATATGGAGCATTCAAGTGAATGATGATTGGGAAAGCTTGCTGGTTCACGGGTTTGCGCTAGCCATTGCATTCCTCGTAGTGTCTATCCCATCATTCATCATAAGATTGTACGCGGCAAGCTTGCCTACGACGATAGTTCTTTTCATAATCTACTGTTTCATCGACGGATACGTTGCAAAGGCTGTGGGCAGCTATTGGATAGTTTCTCGTGCGATTGGAAGAACTCCGATCCAGCTTGGCTTCACGGGAACGTTGTTCGTGATTCTGATAACGGTCTTGGCGGGAACCGGCTTCGCAATTGGTCTCTTGCTTCTTGTGTGGTCATTGCTCGGAGGCCTTTTGCCAGAGTTTCTATTGTACCTCACGGGTCTCTCAGGTCTAGTGACCCTCCTAGGAATAATCATTCTAAGTCTTTCCAAGGGTGAGATCCAGCAGGAAGACTAAATCATCGATCAGTGCTCACTTTGAATTGGCATGATGCATTCGCAAGCTTTTCATTTCATACGGCAAGAAGGCAAGCCGCGCAACTGTAACGTGGACATGAAGCATCGCGTGCGGTCTGAGCATAGGCGAATGGGCCGCCACCTCCTTGCACACGCTTGCTGGTTCAAGTTCGATTTGCTTTGCAGGAGAGCTTTCTCCTCTGCTGAAAAGAAAATCTGAAGGTCGCAGGCTTATATAGCGACGTTTGCATGTGAGCACCTTGGAGGCAAGACTATAGCTAAACTGGTTTTGGACGGGATATTTGTGCCTCACGTGACACCTTTCACGCGTGGAGGTCAATTCGACGTCAAGGCATTAAGGACGTGTGTGAGGTTTTGGCTGCAAGGTGGCGTTTCAGGATTAGTTCCGTGTGGAAGCAACGGCGAAGCCCCTTACCTTACGCGCCAAGAGAGAGCAAAGGTCATTGAAACCGTTCTGGATGAGGCCAATGGAAAGGTTCCGGTAGTCGCGGGCACGGGTAGCATGAGCACGCAAGAAACCATTGCGTTTACCAAGGATGCGGCTGACCTGGGCGTGGATGCCGCGCTGATAGTGACACCCTTCTATTTCAGACTCACAAACAGAGAAATTCATGAACACTACAGGACAGTCTCTGAGGCTGTCGACCTTCCGATAGTTGTCTACAACGTTCCAAAGTTCACAGGCTTTTCTCTCGAACCAGCTTCCATTCATAAACTCGCGTCTGAAAACCAAAGCGTAATCGGAGTGAAGGACAGCAGCGGAAGCCTTGGCACGATAAGCGAGATCATGAGATTGGTGGGTAACAGGCTTTCCGTCCTAGCCGGCACAGCCGACATCGCGCTTCCAACACTTCTAGCCGGAGGCAGAGGCGCAGTGATAGCAGTTGCAAACGTGTTCCCAACGCTGTGCAGTCGATTGTACAAAGCTTTCAAGAAGGGCCAATACGAAGAAGCAAGCAGACTGCAAAACCGCATAACCTTTGCAAACGAGATACTTGTTAGAAGGTTTAACCAACTCTCAGCTATCAAAGAAGCGATGAGACTGAGAGGAATGCCAGGCGGCTACCCTCGCAGACCAGCGTTACCCCTAAATGGAGAGGAAAAGAAAACTGTTGAAGCTTTGCTCAAGGAAATAGACGAACCTCTAAATGCACGCGGTCACCAAAACAGATAAGAACTCGTGTATGAACCAACACTGCGTTAAACGGGTGTGAAAAGCTGTGCCTGCTGAAATCGTTGATGCCGAACGATTCGTCGCCATAAGCGAGCGTGCACACTATTGTGCCGTGAAGAGACTGAAGGATGTTGTGAAGCTGAAGCTGCGCACGCCGAGCAGGCTTTACACGTTGAAAGTTGAGCCGTTGAAAGCTGAGGAAATAATCAAGAAGCTTCAATGCGAAATCCGTGAAATATAAGTCCATTTGAAGCTTGTCAGATGACCTTTTAGTGCCAAAGGATTGCAACACCAACGACCGGAGGGGCTAAAACTGCGGGGGCTAGCTAGGGAACAGTCTGTTCATTTTTTAAGATATTCGTCTATGGCTTTTGCCGCCTTCTTACCAGCGCCCATGGCGCTTATCACGGTTGCCTCGCCCGTGACTATGTCGCCGCCAGCGTAGACGCCTTCAAGGCTGGTCTTGCCATTCTCATCTGTGACTATCGTTCCCCATTTGGTGACCGCCAACCCTTCGGTCGTGCTCTGCACGATGGGGTTGGGATTTCTTCCAACGGCAACTATCACCGTGTCAGTTTCGATGATGAACTCTGAACCCTTTATTGGAACGGGTCTTCTTCTGCCAGACTCGTCTGGGGGGCCGAGTTCCATGCAGATGCACTCCATGGATTTGACCCAGCCTTTCTCGTCGCCGTAGAACCTAGTTGGGTTGGCTAAGAACTTGCACACTATGCCCTCTTCCTCAGCGTTCTCGATCTCCTCGTGCCGAGCAGGCATCTCTTCCCTTGAGCGTCGATAGACAATGCAGACTTCTTCAGCGCCTAGACGCAGTGCAGACCGGGCAGAGTCCATGGCCACGTTGCCTCCGCCGATGACAACGACGTGTTTTCCGATCCTTATAGGCGTGTCATACTCTGGAAACGCGTAAGCTTTCATCAGGTTCACTCGGATCAAAAACTCGTTGGCAGAGTAGATTCCGCCCAGGTCTTCTCCGGGCACGCCTAGAAAAGCAGGCAAACCGGCGCCCGTACCTATGAAGACCGCTTCAAAACCCTTCTTCTTGAGCAGCTCTGGAATCGTGTAGACCCTGCCGACCAAGTACCCTAGGCGAAGCTCGACACCTAATTTCTGAACGTAATCAGCTTCTGCCTGAACTATTCTCTTCGGCAATCGGAACTCGGGAATGCCGTAGACAAGCACGCCTCCTGGCAAGTGGAGCGCCTCAAAAACAACGACCTCGTGCCCAAGCTTTGCCAAGTCAGCTGCAGCGGTAAGTCCAGCCGGGCCAGCACCGACTACGGCGACCTTCTTGCCTGTGGACCCTGTTTTCTCTGGAACCTTGACGTTGCCTGTTTCTCTCTCCCAATCGGCCAACCAACGTTCTAGCCTGCCGATACTTACGGGTTCGCCAACTTTCCCGAGGACACATAATTTCTGACACTGGTCTTCTTGTGGGCACACGCGCCCGCAGATCGCTGGCAGACTGTTTTTTTCCTTGAGCTTCTTTGCAGCCTCTTCGCATTTTCCTTCTCTGAGTAGCCTGATGAAGTCTGGGATGTCTATTTCCACCGGGCAGCCTGCCACGCACTGCGGTTTTGCGCATTGCAAACACCGGTTTGCTTCTGCTTTGGCCTGCTCCTCGGTGTAGCCCAATGCAACCTCGTTGAAGTTTTTCCTACGGACTGCTGGCTTCTGCTTGGGCATCGGCTCGGCTTCTTTCTTGACTCTTGGCTTCGGTTTACTTTCGGCCACGTGCGCAGCTTCCTTGCATTTCCCACACGAGTGAGCTCAGCCTCTCTTCTGGCAGGAACATCCTCTGCCTGTTTATCAGCTGGTCAAAATCTACCATGTGACCGTCGAATTCTGGCCCGTCAAAGCACCCGAATTTCATTTTTCCGTTCACTGTGACGCGGCACACGCCGCACATGCCCATCCCGTCGATCATTATCGGCGACAAGGTGACAATCGTAGGCAGGCTGTGAGGTTTTGTTATTTCCGACACGTTTTTCATCATCACAACGGGTCCCCAAGCCACGCAACGGTCAAACTTCTCCTTTTCAAGAACACGCTTGAGAAAATCGAAGCCCTTGAAGCCCTTTGAACCATCATCGGTCGCCACGTAAGACTTGACGCTGAGGCTCTTCATCTCTTCCTCATAGAAGAGTAGGTCCTTGATTCTCGCACCGACCACCGTGGTCACCCTGTTACCCTTTTCGCGAAGCGCTTGAACCAGCAACAGCATCGGTGCGACCATCACGCCTCCCGCAACGCACAGGACGTTACCGAACTTTCTTATTTCTGAAGGGTTTCCGAGCGGTCCCGTTATGCTCTGTATGCAGTCGCCTATTTTCAGGCATCCCAGCTGTTTTGTCGTTTTACCGACTTCGTTGAAAGCGATGCTCACTGTTCCCTTCTTCGTGTCGTAGCCAGCTATGTTTAGTGGTATGCGTTCGCCCTTTTCGTGTATCATGAGCATTATGAATTGTCCAGGGCGCGTCTTTTCAGCAATTTCTGGAGCGTGAACCTCAAAGAGCTTGATTTTCGGGGCAAGCTCTTTCTCTGATATGATTTCATACATGGGCTTTTGCCTCTACTGCTTCTAACTTCAGAGGCGGCATCAAAGCTATCTTCTCGTAGAACTCGTTCAGTTTCTCGTTGAATTCGCCGACGCATCGCGGAGAAGTTGTGAAAAGTTCGAAGCGTTCGAGCAGGCCCATTTTCTTTAAAGCGTTATTTAGTACAGTGACGTTTCTTTCGGCGGTGTCCTTTCCTTCCTGAAGCTTGCAGTCTTCTGGTGGGCACACGGCGGCGATCACTCCGTCAAAACCGTTTTGCAACGCGTTGATAACGTGAATTGGGTCGAGTGCTTTGAAGCAGGGAATCTCCATCGTTACCGCTTTTCTCTTGAATAAATGGTCTTCAAGACCATCCAAGGCTTGGAACTCTGACCATTGGCACGCGAAGACTAGAACCAACGGCGATATGCCTGCTTCTTTCAGCTTCTTAGCAGATTCTGTGTAGCGTTTCAGAACGTTTTCAAACTCGAAACCCTTGATTTCAATAGCCTCGTGCGGACAGACTAGAGCGCATGCTCCACAGCCCATGCACTTTTCGCTAAGTATTCTCGGTGTTGCGAACGGTTCTGCCTCTATTGCTTTGTAGGGGCAGATGAACACGCACTTGTCGCAGCCCACGCATTTTGTCGTGTCGTAAACCGCTTTCCTAGAGTGCTTTATCACTTTGAAGGCGTCTCTGGGCAAGCCGAGCTGTTCAAGAACCCCCCTGCCGAGGAGCAGCTTTCTGGTGCTTATTTTGGTGCCCTCTTTGAAACGGCAGAAACTGTCCTCGCACTGAATGGACACAACTTTCTTTATGCCACTCTTCAAGACTTTAAACACAAACTCGGCGGGGATTCGTCCAGCACAAGGCAGGCGCAACGGGACGTACTTTTTCGTTTTCAAGCATTGCTCTTGGAGGATTTCTTCAACCTCGCACGTTGACGGCGAGTTTCCCCTGCACATCAGGACAAGCGTGTCGCTCCTGCATTTTTCCCTCATGGCCTTCACGTATTTGACGAGGCTGTCATAGTCATAGTAGACTATCTGTATCGCCATAACAGGACAGGCGCTGTAACATATGCCACAGACCTGACACTTTTGTAGGTCTATCTCCACCTTGCCTGTTTCCAAGTCCCGCTTTATGGCTTCGTAAGGACAGACGGAATGGCAAATGGAACACTTGCTACAGTAGTCTTGGTTGATCGTTACGGCAGACACGCATTTTTCACTCATTTCACTGTTTCTCCAGCGCTTGCCAGCGGTTCTTTGCAGTGTAGCTGGGAATGAAAGACCCTAGAAAGTTTGGAAAGGAGTTCGGGGCGATATATTAGTTTTGGAGCATTCTTTACCTTTTGTAGTATGGTCTGCGGATGAAAGAATAAGCTTCAAGCGCGGCGGTTATGCCCTGTCCCACCGCTGTTCCAACTTGTTTAACAGGATGGTTTGTAACGTCACCTGCCGCGTAAACTCCTTCAATGTTCGTGTGCTGCAACCCATCGATTATTACGTAGCTGTCCTTGTCAACCGCCACGCCTGCCTCTCCGGCCTGTTGACTGTTGGGGGCTTCCCCGACCTGGACGAAGACACCGTCAACGGGCAACTCCTCGGTTTCGCCGCTCTGCTTGTTAAGCAGGCTGACTTTCTTGACCATTTTTTCGCCGATGATCTCCTTGACCTCAGTGTTCATGAAGACTTCAATGTTCTTCACGTTTTTCAGTCCCTGAACCAGGGCGTCCTCAGCGCGGAAGACATCCCTGCGATGTGCAACCTTGACTTCGCAGCCGAGATGAGCGAGATAAAGAGCCGTTATCAGGGCCGAGTTGCCGCCTCCTACGACTAAGACTGTTTTTCCCTTGAAGAACGGTCCGTCACACAGTCCACAGTAGCTGACGCCTCTTCCTCGAAACTCTTTTTCACCCGGAATGCCGAGCTGGCGATAGTAGCTTCCAGAAGCGACTATTACTGCCTTGGCTTCATAGCTCGCTTTTTCGGTTTCAACGGTCTTCTTGTCACCTCTAAGGCTCAGTTTCACAACTCTTTCAAACTCGTTGATCTTCACGCCTGAAGTCTTGGCATGAGCTGCCATTTTCTGTGCAAGTTCGGTTCCGCTTATGCTTTGAAACCCAGGGTAGTTCTCCACCCACGGAGCGTCTGCAGTCGTGCCGCCCGCGATTTTCTCCTCCAGAATGAGAGTTTTAAGTCCGCTTCTCGCCCCGTAGATCCCACCTGACAAACCAGCAGCACCTGCACCGATTATAATCAAATCATAGCTTTCCATGCCGAAGCCCCTCTAAGACAGGCTGATCTGCTTGTTGCATGTTTATGAAGCATTCGCATCCTCAGCGTGTGCCCGTTTCGCTTGATGATTAACGTCTATTCACGGTCACCTGGTTGCCCTTTCGTCTGCTCTCTGAGCAGCAGCTTGATTCCTATTCTCAGCGCGCGCCACCGTTGCAATGTTCATCTGAGGAGCGAGATATCTTGAACATACCCTTAACGTTCCCTGTTTCGTGTTTTGCCTCGTCTAACACGCCTACCCCCCTCGGTTTTTTCTGCACGTAGCACCGTTGATGCGGTCCTTACGGGCGCTACTGAGGTCCTTTTGCCAGTTGGGGGCAATGTTTCTAACAGTCAGAGTGGTAGAATCATGCAAATTGAGAAAGACAAAATGCTAAATAGTGGCTCGCAGAGGTACACAAGGCGGTAGATGGTCGGGATGAAGCTTAATGCTTTTGTGTTGATAAACGTGAACTTGGGCTGTGAAAATGACGTGTTAAAAGCTCTGAAGAGCGTTCAGGGTTTTGATGAAGCCTTCGTTGTTCTGGGTGACTATGATATAGTTGCAAAAGTCAACGCAAGAACTATGGACGAGCTGAACCAGAGCGTAACGCGCATCAGAAAACTCCAGAATGTCAGGTCGACGGCGACGATGATTACGCGTGAACCCTGATTTGCTCGCTTGGAGCAGACGGGTCGCACCGGTTTCAGTCTCGATATAATTGATTGAGCACAGTAATCGTCATGGGAAGCGAGTTTTTGTGCGTTAGCGATGGAAACGCCTCGCTACAGGGCAAGTGTGAGAAGTTCTGCTATGTCCATGATCTGAATTTTGCCTTCGACGCCTGTAGTCTTTACGGCGTCTTCAAAGGTCAGTAGGCAGTAAGGACAGGCTACGGCTAGGACGTCTGCTCCAGCTTCGACGGCGTCTTTCACCCGTGTTTCCGCTAACCGTTGGCCTGGGATATCAACCCACATTCTCCCACCTCCGCCCTCGCAGCAGACGCTTCTGGCTCTGGAACGGTCAAACTCCAGCAGTTTGACGCCTGGAACGCTCTCGATGACTTTTCTCGGCTCGTCATAAATGCCGTTTTGCTTGCCCAAGAAGCACGGGTCATGGTATATGACCTTCTTGTTGACCTCTTTAGAGAAAGTCAACTTCTTTTCGTCAATCAGCTTGGCGAGAAGTTGAGTGTGGTGAAGAGGTTCGAAGCTTGTTTGCTTGTATCTGTTCTTAAAAGCGTGATACCCGTGTGGGCAGCTTGTTACAGCTTGTTTCACGTTGTACTTGTTGAACGCTTTCATGTTCTCTTCAACTAGGAATTCGAAGAGGCCCTTCTCACCCATGCCGTAAACCTCGCTTCCGCAGCAGTTCTCCTCGTCGCCGAGGATTCCAAAGTTCAGTCCAGCCTTTTCAAAGCATCTTGCGAGGCTTTTTGGCACGTTTTGGACGCGTGGATCGTAGGCTGATGTGCAGCCGACAAAGAAAAGGACTTCTGCACCCTGTGAGATGGGTTTGATGTTTAGTCCTTGCATCCATTCAGAGCGTTTGTTGCGCATTCTTCCCCATGGGTTGCCGTTCTTGAATATGCTCTCCAAGGCGTCTCGAATCGTAGGAGCAATTTGCCCTTCCTCAACTGCCATCCCGCGGATGTCGATCAAGAACTCATATGGGTTGAGTTCCTTGGGGCAGCGAACACCGCACGCGCTGCATGTTGTGCAGCTCCACAATTCATTCTGTGGGTGCTGGGTCAACTTGCCCAGCGTGGCGACTTCGCGCATGTACTTTCTGACGTTCAAGTTGGCCTTCTTCGCAACAGGACAGCTTCCTGTGCACGTTCCACACTGGATGCATTCAAGAAGTTTATGTTTCTGAGTGAGCTCTTGAGCGTTCATGTCGTCCATCGCTTTTTGTTGAAAAGGGAGCATAAGGTTATTAAAGCGTTTTCCCGTGAATCATCTAAAATCATTCATAAACGAGGTAGATTTCCGCCGATGGAGAAGAAATCGCCTAGAATCGGCATTTTCGTGTGTGAATGCGGCGGCAACATAGGCGACGTTGTGGACGTAAAATCTGTCGTTGACACTGTCAAGAGTTGGCCTGACGTTGCAGTGGCCAAGTATCACAAGTATCTTTGCTCCAAGCCAGCTCAGGAACTGATACTTGACTCTGTGAAGAAGGAGAACTTGGACAGAGTTGTGGTTGCCAGTTGCACGCCGAGGATGCACCTTGCAACTTTTCAAGCTGTCTTGGAGAGGGCTGGGTTGAACCCCTTCATGCTCGAGTTTGTGAACATCAGGGAACAAGACTCCTGGGTTCACGGCCCTCACCGTTCAGCCGAGGCCACGAGAAAAGCCATAAGCCTAATTAGAGGCGGCTACGAGCGAAGCCAGCAGCTTGAAGCGATGCAGACTATCAGCGAGAAGGGTTCTAGGGAGATTCTCATCGTTGGCGGCGGCATAGCAGGCATCACAGCCGCTCTTGAGCTCGGCTATCTGGGCTACAAGGTTCATCTAGTCGAACGAAAGCCAAGCATCGGCGGCAACATGGCAAAACTGACGAAGGTCTTCCCAACATTGGACTGCGCGCAGTGCATCTTGACGCCGAGGATGGCCGAAGTGGGCAGAAACCCCAACGTTGCCCTGTACACATACTCCGAAGTGCAGGAAGTCAGCGGCCGCCCAGGAAACTATGACGTGAAGGTTTTCATGAAACCTCGAGGCGTGGACGTGCAGAAATGCAGAAGCTGCGGTGTCTGCGCCAAGGTTTGCCCTGTTTCCTGTCCAGACGAGTTCAACGAAGGCCTCTCGCAGAGGAAAGCAGCTTACATCGAGTTCCCACAGGCTGTGCCCTCAGCCTATACGATTGACTTTGAAACATGCACAAAGTGTGGAAAGTGTGAGCAGCTTTGCCCAGCCAAGGCGGTAAGCCTGACAGACAAAGGTTTCACGGTCGACTTGCACGTGGGAGGCATCATCATGGCAACTGGCTACCAGCTCTATGATGCCAAGAAGCTTGAGACTTACGGTTACGGCAACTACAAAGACGTCATCACCATGATGGATCTGGAAAGACTCGTGTCAGCCACAGGCCCCACGGGCGGCTACATCAAGAGGGCAGACGGCAGCGACGTCAAGAAAATCGGCATAGTGCTCTGCGCGGGCTCCAGAGACAAGAATTACATCCCATACTGCAGTCGCATCTGCTGCATGTACGCGCTAAAACAGGCTTTCGTGCTGAAGAAAATGCTCGGAATCGATGTTACCATTTACTACACAGACATCAGAGCCACGGGCAAGGGTTACGAAGACCTCTACTGGCGTGACGAAGAGGCAGGGGTCAGTTTCATACGAGGCAAGGTGGCAGAAGTCTACAAGGATAGCAGCAACGGCAAGCTCGTTGCAGTGGCGGAAGACACGATAACCGGCGAGACGACCGAAGAGCAGTTTGACATGATCGCGCTGGCAACGCCGATGGTTCCGCCAGCAGGACTGAAGGAACTGGCCGAAAAAATGAAGGTCCCACTCGGTGAGGACGGTTTCATCACGGAGAAGCATCCCAAGCTTGACCCAGTGGATTCGCTTGTAACCGGAATTTTTGCTTGCGGCTGCGCCTTAAGCCCGAAAGACGTTCGTGACACGGTCTCAGACGGTTTAGGCGCGTCTGCCAAAGCGGCTCTGTTCTTGAAGAGTGATTATGTCACGACTTCTCCTGAGAAAGCCTTTGTGATCTCTGACCTGTGCAATGGCTGCGGCGGCTGCATGCCCATTTGTCCAGTGAACGCGATCAGCATGCAGAACGGCAAGGCCAAGGTCGACGCGTTCCAGTGCACAGGCTGCGGTGCATGCATACCTGTTTGCCCACAAGAAGCCATAGACTTCAAGAACGCGACTGCAAAGCAGATAATTGCCAGTCTCAGAGGAGTGCTGGAAGAAAAGCAGCCCGGCGAAGTCAGAGTGGTCGCTTTTGTCGACAAGAATGTTGGCTACACCGGCATGGACTTCCTTGGACTGGACCGCACAAACTATCCGGAAAACGTCAGGATCATTCCAGTTCCAACAACTGCCATACTAGGCTTGAAACACCTGCTTTATGCCTTCGCGTACGGTGCTGACGGTATTCTGATCGTTGAAGGAACGCAAGAGATCGACGAGAAGTTCACAAAGAAAAGAATAATAGACCTCGGAAAAGAACTGGCAAAATACGGAGTCGAAAACATGCGAGTACGCTACAGCTACGTGCCGTTGCCAGTCTACAAGAAAGCTGCCGAACTGTTCAGCATGTTCACTGACAGGATTAAGAAGTTCGGTCCGCTGACAGAGGAGAAGCGCAACGCCATAAAAGAGAAGTTGTCCGCCTAACTATCCCGGTCTTCCATTTGCAAGCCGATTTCTGCTGCTTGCGCGGTGCAGACCTGCGCAGTTTCTCTAGCTTCGGCCATTCTGTAGAACAGCGTCAGCATACTTACAACAAGAGCGGTGCAATTGGTCCAGAGAGCCGCAGTTCTGCTTTTCTTCTTCCTCGCTCTGCTCTTGTCTTCGGATTTTTTGTTGTAAACGATGAGAAGTTCTTCTCTGTCTGAGATCATGAAACAAGGCAGTTTCCTTACATCGCCAACGCAGCATGTATGGTTTGACCAACCGATTCGCTCGCAGAAGAATCTGCTCTTCAACGAGTCTTCAGTCAGCAGATCGATGCTCACATCGTAAGAGTGCTGCTCGAGATTATCCATGAAATCGCTGCGGTACAGTTGAGCTAGGTGCTCTTCAGGAGCAAAAATCTGCAGTTCCGTCCGAGTTTTCCCAAGAAGATCGTTGGCTTTCAGAATTATTTGCGATTCGCCTTCGAGTATTTGGAACACTTCCTTTTTGCTATTCTCGTTTCTTGGCTTTGGCATCGACGACCAAAGCTGGATTAAGTCGGCCTTTTCTTTCTCAAGAAGCTTGAGCTTCGTTTTTTCAGTTTCCATCAGTCGTTCGATTGCTTTATCCAGAGGCACCGCTGTGAACCGCAACGGTCGTTCAAAAGTTGAGAGCGCGATGCCTCTTTTTTCCAAGTCCCGAAGCGTTCTGTAGGTTTCGGTTCGGTGAAGTGATATAGCTTCAGCAATTTCTGCAGCTTTCCTTTCGCCAGTTCTTGCGAGGTAAACGTACGCTCTTATTTCGTTCTGCGACAGCCCGTATCTTGCCAAGGCGTTCTCTATGATTTCCAACTGCTTGTTAGAGCCCTTCTCTCTACACACGATCCTCCAAGGGTCTGCCTTTTCGTCATGCACTCGGATCAGGTCGCGGGGTTTCATCATCGATAATGCCAAGTTTTCACTTTGCCGTTTTTGAAACGGTGACAAGTTCTGATGAAGGACATACTTTATGCTTATGAATACTGAATCTGAATTGAAGGTTCAGGTTGATGAGGGCCCAACATGACGACATGGTTTGTTGACTCTTTTTCTGTCTGAATGTACATTAACTGTCTGTCACATCGTCTACGCACTTATCGTTAAGTCAATTTCCTGTGCATATCTGTGGTTTGCGGCGAAAAAAGGCGGGCGCCTTTCACCGTCAAGAATAGGAGGGACCTAGCATGAGGTGGAAACTGTTAGCCGTGAGAACCTTGCCCTTAGTGTTTTTTGCAGTCTGTTTCTTTTTGAAGACTATTTGGGGCGAAGTGCCAGCTTGGGCTTAGCGAGCGTGTGCGTATGGAAGGTCGCAAGCCCCTTTCTTTCTTCAAAAGTGCAAAGAAGCGCGTGTTGGAAAATGACACTTTGAGGTTTCTGTTGTTCATAGAAAAAGTGCCAAAACACAGAGTCATGGAAAACATCGACATCTTGTTTCTGACATTCTTGAGTATTGGATGTTTTGCCGCAGGACTAGCCGGTTTCGTCATCTGGGAACACTACACTTTCTTCGGATTTCTGTTCTACTACGTTGGAGTACTTTTCGTTCTGCTTGAGTTGCTGCACTGCCTCTTCGACAGGTAACTACGTTAGCTGATTGCAAAGCGGAAGAGTTGAAAAGTTCTTTTATACTGTGAGCACCAGAATAGTGTTCACTGAGGTGTGCGAGTTGAAGACTGTGCAATGCCCTCTGTGCAGACTTGATCTGAAAAAGGAGAAAATCTACTACGAGGACAAGTCATTCTTAGTTTTGAGAACCAAGAATTTGAAGGGACACAAGGAAAGAATAATGATAGTGTACAAGCAGCATGAACACACCATACCCTACAAGGCTTTTGAACGTGCTCTGGACCTGCTTTCTGACATAGGGAAGAAAGTCTTCAGCTATACTCCCAAGTTTGTGATAATGGACACGACGTTTGCAACGATAAACGATCATTGGCACCTTGTCGGAACAGATCTCGACCCTAAGAGCAAGGATTTTGCCCAGATTCTGGCGACCAAATGGATCAAAGTTGTAGACAACACGGTGGAGAAAGAAAGCGAAGCCTAGCCCAGGAATCGCAAGGATCTGGTCCTAGTCTCCGTGACGCGCGTGTCGCTTGGGCTCCGTTGAGTTCTTGGGCACACTGGTTCAGCGAGCGATGCGTAGCAGACCTGTCCTTGTGTGCAAAACGACTGTTCCCGCTTGGTTGTTCTGTCTATGAATTGATCGATGAACACCAAGTCTTCAGATTTGAACTCCTCCCAAAAAGAGCCAACTGTGGAAGTTGCCATAATTCTCTAAATGCCAAGGTTCTCGGAAGCAGATACATTCGCCCCTGAATATACGTCTGTCAGTGTCACGAGATACTAATCCAACGGGACATTGTCTGTCGAAGCCAACACCGGAATGACATTCATGGTGATAATCGTCCTTCTCCTACGGTAGAAGCGTGTTTGAATCTCCCAAGAAGCAACTGCCCTCTTGCTTTCAGAGGAGAAAGAGGTTTGAAGAGAAGAGCAATCATATGAGTTATGGGTAGTGTTGGTTGAAGTGGTTTGCGGTCAGAATAGCATCGTAGATGTCAACGACCGAATCGTTGTTGACGTCGGCGTTTGGGTTCCAGTTTGAACAAGCAGGGTTTGAGTTGAAGGCGTTCGCTAAGAGTGTCGCGTCATTTTTGTCGACTATGCCGTTGCCGTCAACATCGCCTGGGATGGTCACGCTAACAGGGCCATACGTGAAATTATTATTGGTGACGTTTGCTTCGCTTAAAACTGGCAGAGCACAGGCGCTTATCGTGTAGTTGCCATAAACCAATCCCGCGGCCTTCCAAGTTAAGGTGACATCAGCGGAGTTACCGCTTGACAAGGTGACGATTTGTGACGCAACAGCACTTGTGTTGGCATAAACCGTAACGTTGAAGGCTTCAGGGTAGCTGCCCAAGTCTGCTGCATAAACGGTTATGTCTAGGCCGTAGCCTTGACCGACGACAGTTTTGGAGCATGCAACATCCGTCACTGCCACATCGTGCACTGGACCAAAAGCATAAACCTTGCCGTCACCTGAGCCCACGTAGACCGAGCCTTCGGCAACAGCAGGAGAAGAAAACACCCAGTGACCAGTTGTGTATTTCCATACAAACGCGCCTGTTGTAGCGTTCAAGGCATAAGCGTTGCCGTCATCTGAGCCCTCGTAGACCATGTCGCCAGCCACAGCAGGAGAAGAGAGGACAAAACCGTTGGTTGCGTAATTCCATATATGTGCTCCCGTTGTAACGTTCAGGGCGTAAACCTTGCCGTCATACGATCCCACGTAGACCATCCCGCCAGCCACAGCAGGAGAAGAAACCACTGCGTTGCCGGTTGTGTAGTTCCAGATGCGTGCGCCGTTCGTTGCGTTCAAGGCGTAGACATTTTGGTCA
This sequence comes from Bathyarchaeia archaeon, assembly GCA_050012255.1. Classification (GTDB taxonomy): domain Archaea; phylum Thermoproteota; class Bathyarchaeia; order Bathyarchaeales; family Bathycorpusculaceae; genus DASPPK01. The sequence continues at coordinate 69,422 of JBEKHN010000004.1, read as the reverse complement.
TCTGAGCCTACGTAGACTAGGCCGCCAACGACGGTGGGAGAAGAATACACGCTAGAGGAGGTTGTGTAGTTCCATCTTAATGCGCCGTTCGCAGTGTCCAAAGCATAGACGTTGTGGTCTACTGAGCCCAGGTAGACTGTGTCGTTGACAACTGCAGGAGAAGAAGATACCCAGTTACCTGTGGTGTAGTTCCACACCAAAGCCCCAGTCGAAGCATCCAAACAGTAAACATTGTGATCATCTGACCCCACGTAAACCCTACCACCAGCAACAGCAGGAGAAGAATACACGTGGCTGCCTGTCGTGTAATTCCACACCAGGGCCCCTGTAGAAGCGTTCAAAGCGTAAAGATTGTTATCCCACGATCCGACGAAAACCATACCGTCGGCAACGGCAGGCGAAGAGACCACCCAGCTACCTGTCGTGTAGTTCCACACTTGTGAGCCCGTCGTAGCATTCAAAGCATAAACTCGGTCGTCATATGATCCGACGTACACTTTGCCATCCTCGACGGCGGCTGAGGAACTGACTGCTCCCCCAAAGCCGACACTGTAGGTCCATCGGGTTCGGTTTGTAAGGGGTGCTGTTGAAGTTGAATATCCAGTGTGGGCCAAATCATGCTGGCGCATGGGCCACCAGTCCACATTCTGGTCTGCAATAACGCGCGGGCTGTGAAACACAAAAACGGACGGATCAATACCAACTACCAGAACCATAACCATAGACAAAATGAATACTACAATCCCTGTCTGCTTCACAGACCAAGACTACTACATAGCTTGCTTAAAAACCGCGCGCGCTAACACCTGCTGAAGCCATTGAAGCCAGCAAATGTCAAAGGCGGAGCTAGCACGATCCATGATTGCTAGATATCGAAAGAGCATTCTGTCAGGCAAAAGTTATATGAAAACGAGTGTGAAACAGACTCACCATGTAGGAGAGTCAAGTTGACTTGGACATAATTGTATGCGCCAAACATGTTCCAGAGACGGCGGAGGCGGAACTGAAGATCGACGCTACGGGAAAGAGCATAGACAGGACGGGCTTGGTCTTCGACATCAACGAGTGGGACGACTACGCACTGGAAGAAGCTGTACGGATAAAAGAGAAGCAAGGGGGAACAGTCACGGCGATAACATTAGGCGGCGACGACTCAGACAGTACGCTTCGAAAATGCATGGCTCGGGGAGCGGACAAGGCGATCAGGATGACCGACCAAAAGTTCAACGGCTCCGATGGCTATGCGGTCGCAAAGATACTGCACAGTGCAATAAAGAGCCTGCATTACGACTTGATCCTGACTGGAATGCAGGCGGGTGATGACGGAAGCGCAGTAGTTGGGCCAATACTCGCAGAGCTGCTCAATATCCCCCACGCGACGATGGTAAAGAAAATCGAGCTGGGCCCAGGTGTGGCTAAAGTCAACCGTGAACTTGAAGGAGGCTTGGAAGAGCAGGTTGAAGTTAAACTACCCGCGCTTTTTTCCGTGCAGACGGGGATAAACGAGCCAAGGTATGTCTCGATAATGGGAATTCGAAAAGCTATGCAGAAAGAGATCAAGGTGATGGCGCTTGCCGACACGGGCTTAACTGAAAACGACGTTGGCCCAGCGGGTTCATGGACAACTATAGAAAAGATGTATGTTCCACCAGCAGCGAAACAGGCCGAGTTTCTGAAGGGAAGCCCAGACGAGGTTGCAGCCAAGATTGCTGAGATCCTCAAGTCGAGGGGGTTAATTTAACATGACAGAGATTTTCGTTTTGGCCGAACACAGACAGGGACAGATGAGAGACATAACCTTCGAAATGCTCACAAAAGCCAGAGAGCTCTCAGAAAACACTGGTGCAGAGCTCAACGCTGTTCTGCTGGGAAAAACCGTAAAAGAACACGCCAAGAGTCTGGCAGAATACGCAAAGAACGTGTTGTTCATTGAAGATCCCAAGCTTGAGAACTTCAACTCTGAAGCTTACAGGAAAATCCTCACAACCCTGATCACCGCGCATAGGCCCTTGCTGTTGCTAATGGGACACACCTCATATGGCGTGGACCTAGCTCCAAGACTCGCAACTGGCTTGAACCAGCCACTGGCCACAGACTGCATAGACATAGCTTTTGAAAGCGGAGCGTTCACAATTACCAGACAGATGTACGGCGGCAAGGTGAACGTCCAAGCCAACATCCGCAAGGCCGAAACTTACATCGCGACCATCCGTCAGGCAACCTTCGCCCCCCAGAAACCGATGCCTCCTGCAAACGGACGAATAACGGAAATTGCCTCTCCGCTCACGGAAGAGATACAAGAAAAACGGTTCCTGCAATACGTTTTGCCGCCTCCAGGCGGAGTTGACATCACAGCTGCAGACAAACTGGTCGGCATCGGTCGGGGAATAAAGGACGCGGCTAACATGCCAATAATGGAAGAGCTTGCAAAAACCCTAGGTGCAGTACTCTCGTGCTCTCGCCCAATCGTAGACAAGGGCTGGCTGCCTACCGACCGCCAAGTCGGCACATCTGGAAAAACTGTGAAGCCCAAGCTCTACATCGCCGTGGGCATAAGCGGCGCCTTCCAACATGTCCTGGGGATGAAAAGCTCAGACCTCATCATAGCCATAAACAAGGACCCCAAAGCACCCATCTTCAGCTTCTCGGACTACGGCATTGTCGACGACCTCTTCAAAGTGGTACCTGCATTGAAAAGCAAAGTATATGAGCTTCAAACAAAGAAAACAAGCTCCTAAACGGGAGAAAGAGGATTATGGACTTCAAATTGAACGATGAGCAAAAGGAAATTGTGAAGGCTGTCCGAGAATTCTGTGCGAAGGAGCTCACTCCGGAACTTGCATTGGAGTTGGACCAGAAAGAAGAGTTCCCAATGGCCCTCTATAAGAAGGCTGCGCAGCTCGGTTTCACTAGCATGCGAATACCCCAAGAATATTGTGGACAGGGGTACGGAGTTTTCGAAGATTGCCTTGTTGTTGAGGAGATGTGCCGTGCAGATCCCGGCCTCGGAGTTGCTGTCTCGCTTGGAAACCTAATGATCCCGGACGTGCTGCTGAAACACGGGAATGAAGAGCAAAAGAAGAAATACATCCCGCCCTTGGCAACAGGTGAGCACATAGCTGCAGCGGCCTTCACAGAACCCGAACATGGCAGTGACATTACCCGCATGGATTCAACCGCTGTGAAGACAGGCAGCGAGTGGACAATAAACGGTGCGAAGGAGTTCATAACGAACGCCACAACAGCCGACACTTTCATAATACTGTGCCAGTCAGATCCCAACGTGCAACCCTCCCACAGAGGACAAAGCCTGTTCCTGGCGGAAAAAGGGATGTGTGGCCTGGAGGCAACGAAGCTGCACGGCAAGATGGGCATCAAACCATGCGTCACTGGTTCGCTTTCCATGGCTGACTTAAAGGTTCCAGAAGCTAACGTCGTAGGAGAACTGTGCAAGGGCTTCTACTACACTCTTGAACTTTTCGACGGAACCAGAATCGCCGTAGCCGCCCAAGCAGTCGGCATGGCACAAGGCGCATTCGAACGGGCCCTAAATTACGCGAAAACGAGAAAACAGTTCGGTCAACCAATAATCAACTTCCAAGGAATAGGCTTCAGACTTGCTGAGATGGCGATAAAGATAGAGTCAGCCCGGCTGATGATGTACAAGGCAGCCTGGCTCTACGACAAAGAGAAACCGAACGCTGTGGCAACCTCAATGGCCAAAGCGTATGCAAGCAGGGCCGCTATGGAAGTCACAGACGACGCGATCCAGATCTTCGGGGGCTACGGCTACTTAGCCGACTATCACGTCGAACGCTACCACAGATGTGCCAAGATAACCGAGATCTACGAAGGAACAAGTGAAATGCAGAAGTACACGATAACGAACTATTTGATGAAGCAACAATAGTAAAGTCTACCGTCCTTCTTATTCGTTTTTCTAACATGGATCATACGTTCAAAAGTTTTATTAGCGTTCTTCAAGCAATTCATTAAACGTTGGGAGGGATCATTTTGGCAGGTGAGAAACTGAAAAAAATGGCAATTATAGGCTCCGGAGCAATGGGCCACGGCATCGCCGAAGCGCTTGCAATGACGGGATATGAAGTAACAATGGTCGACGTAAGCGATGACCTTCTCCAGAAAGGCAAGGAAAAAATCAAGTGGAGCTTGGACAAATTCGTTGAAAAGAAAAGAATAAGACGAGAAGACGCTGACGCTGCGCTGGCAAGAATAAGAACGACGACCAGTTATGAACAAGCCGCCAAGGACATAGACATGGCCATCGAAGCAGTGCCAGAACAAATGGACCTGAAGAAGAAAGTCTTTGCCACACTAGACTCAACAGCACCTGCCCATGCAATACTCGCCTCCAACACGTCAACACTGAGCATAACAGAAATGGGCAAGGCAACCAAGCGCCCGGACAAAGTTGCAGGAATGCACTTCTTTAATCCACCAATGATGATGACGCTGATCGAAGTCATCAAAGGAGAAAACACAAGCCAGGAAACGATTACAACGCTTTCCGAACTCGCAAAGAAACTCGGAAAAACTCCGATAGTGGTGAGAAAGGACGTGCGAGGCTTTATAGTGAACCGTGTGCTTGGAGCCGTGTTTAACGAGGCGTTCTGGGCCTACAAGCAGGGAGAAGCAACCAAGGAAGGAATAGACTCTTCGGTCAAGTATACAGGCGGCTTTCCAATGGGATGGTTTGAACTGGCAGACTTTGTCGGTCTAGACATAGCCTATGAAGTCGGCAACATCCTGTACGAGGCCTACGGCGAACGCTTCAAGCCATGCTCAGAAGTCGTCGACCCCCTCATAAAGGAAAAGAAGTTCGGCCAGAAAACGGGCGTAGGATTCTACGACTGGACGAAGGGCCGACCGAGAATACCCTTCAACCTGTTGGACGAATATGACGTGGAAAGGTCATGGGCAGTTGCTGCAAACGAGGCCGCATGGATCATTCACGATGATGCTGCCAACCCAGAAGACATAGACGCTGGAATGAAGCTGGGCACGTTCTGGCCTTCAGGTCCATGTGAATACGCAGACCGTATTGGTCTAGACACAGTTGTCAACAAGCTTAAAGAGCTTCAGGGCAAGTACAACATGGAAATGTACAGGCCGTGTCCACTTCTTGAAGAGTACGTGGGCAAAGGCTGGGCTGGGAAGAAAGTTGGAAGGGGGTTCTACAAGTGAAGTTTGATTTGACAGAAGAACAATTGCACATCAAAAACGCGGTACGAGAGTTCTGCCAGAAAGAGTTCAAACCGGAATTAGCTTTGGAGCTCGATAAGAAAGAAGAGTTCCCAACGGAACTGTACAAGCAAGCGGCCAAACTGGGTTTTACGAGCATGATGTTCCCAGAAGAATACGGTGGACAAGGCTTCGGCCTACTTGAAACCTGCATAGCAATAGAGGAAATGTGCCGCGGAGACTCATCGTTTGGCGTTGCTATCTCAAGCGGAAACTTTGGCAGCGAATTCATCATGACTCACGGAAGCAAAGAGCAGAAAGAGACGTATTTGCCCCCGATATGCAGAGGCGACTTCATGTCTGCTGCAGCGTTCACTGAACCAAACGTCAGCGGAAGCGACATAAACCACATGGAAACCACAGCCACCAAGTATGGAAACGAATGGTGGATAAACGGACCGAAAACCTTCATCACAAACGCCACGGTTGCGGATTTCATAGTCGTTCTGACCCAAACAGACACTAAGATCAGACCTACACACCGTGGCGAAACACTGTTTGTGGTTGACAAGGGAACACCCGGCCTTGAAGCCACGAAACTGCACAACAAGATGGGAATCAGAGCATCCATAACTGGGGAGCTAAACTTCAGCAACGTCAAAGTGACAGACTGGAACATAATAGGAGAACTGAACAAGGGATTCTACTATTCTATGGAGTTCTTCGACAAGACCAGAGTAGGCGTTGCTGCACAAGCCGTTGGCATGGCGCAGGGAGCATGGGAAATTGCCTTCAAGTATGCTAAACAGCGAGAAGCCTTCGGCATGCCGATAATGCAGCACGAAGCAATAGGAGTCACGTTAGCAGAGATGGCAACAAAGATCGAAGCTGCAAGGTTACTCACCTACAAGGCTGCAGCTTTGGTTGACGAAGGAAAACTGGATGCTATGGCAACAGCTATGGCGAAATACTACGCAAGCCACGTTGCAATGGAAGCTACGAACTCGGCAATCCAAACCTTAGGAGGCTACGGATACTTCGGTGAATACCGCGTTGAAAAATACCATAGAGACGCAAAGATAACTGAAATTTACGAGGGAACAAGCGAGATTCAAAAGCTGCAGGTGCTAAAGTATCTTCTGAGCAAGTATTAGAGGGCTAAGTGAAAAAATCATATATGCAGATGAAACAAACAAGGAAATAGGTGAAAAGTGTGAGCAAAGCATACGAGACCCTCAAAATAGAAAGGGAAGAAGGCACACTGTGGATCATACTGAATAGACCTCAACGCCTCAACGCTTTCAACGCTGTCATGATCGAAGAGCTTCTGGACATGCTCAACACTGCAGAAAGCGACCCAAGCATCAAATGCGTTGTGATAACGGGCGAAGGCGACCGCGCCTTCAGTGCGGGCGCAGACTTAACTATGATGAAAGGAACTCCTGTCTACGCCGAAGAAGCTGCGAGGAAAGGGCAGGAGACTTTTGGAAAGGTTGAAGAAATGTCCAAACCAGTCATCGCTGCTATAAACGGTTACGCTCTTGGCGGTGGCCTCGAACTTGCAATGGCGTGCGACCTCAGGATAGCGGCCGAACATGTCGAGCTTGGAAATACAGAGATCAGGCTGGGCTTGATCCCAGGATGGGGTGGAACGCAGAGACTCGTCAGGATAGTGGGTCTAGCGAGGGCTAAGGAAATGGTGATGCTTGGAAACAGGATCAAAGCCGATGAAGCACTGAGAATAGGTCTAGTGCACAAGGTTGTCCACTACGAGAAGCTTAAAGACGAGGTCAGGACAATCGCTAAGGAGCTTGCTGAAAGACCCCCGATAGCCATGAAATATGTGAAGCACGCAATGAACTTTGGAACACAGGTGCCTTTGGAAGTTGGGTTGCGGCTGGAAGCAGCACTCTTTGCGCTGTCATGCTCAACAGAAGACCTCAAAGAAGGCGTAGAAGCTTTCTTCTCCAAGCGAAAGGCCGAGTTTAAAGGCAAATAGCTTTAACATCCTCTTTCTTTCACTTTTTTGTGCATCTTAAGTTAACTAGAAGGGTGTGTTTGGCGTGAAAAATGTGGCAGTGATAGGAATTGGCAACTCAAAGTTTGGAGCAAGAAACGATGTGACCATTTCTGAGCTTGCTTTTGAAGCTGTAAGACCGTCTCTTGAAGACGCAGGCTTAGCTGCGAGTGACATTCAGTTTGTCGCTCTTGGGTCTGTTGGGGCAGGAGCTTGGTATGAAGAGCTGCTTCCAGCAGTGGTTGTTTCAGAATACTGTGGGATGACAAAGACAGGGCTCGTGCGATGTGAAGCAGCATGTGCAAGCGGTAGCGCAGCTTTCTTCACGGCATATTCAGCCATTGCCAGTGGTCACGCAGACATAGCCATGGCAATGGGCGTCGAGAAGATGAGGGAAATCGACTCCGCAACAGCCATGGAATGGATAGGTCGAGCAGGCTATTATCTCTGGGAGTTTCATAACTTCGGAGTAACCTTCCCAGCCTACTATGCATTGTACGCAAACGCTCACATGGCCAAGTACGGAACAACCGAAGAAGACCTGGCGCTTGTAGCCGTGAAAAACCACAAATACGGTTCTATGAACCCAATTGCCCACCTTCGAAACAAAATTACAGTTGACGACGTTCTCAACTCAATGGTTATCGCTTCACCCCTAAAGCTCTTCGACTGTTGCCCCTTGACAGATGGGGCGGCAGCGCTTGTTCTCGCATCTGAAGAAAAAGTCAAAGAACTGAAAGTTGACACGCCAATATGGATCGCCGGAATCGGCTATTCTTCAGGAACCGCAAACCTCAGCAAACGATCAAACTTTGTCGGTTTAGAAGCAAGTGCACTAGCTTCACAAAGAGCTTACAAAGCCGCAGGTATAACACCAAGCGAGGTTGACTTCGCGGAAGTGCACGACTGTTTCACCATTGCAGAAATCATGGCATATGAGGACGTTGGATTCTGTGCAAAAGGTGAAGGAGTAAAGCTTCTGCGAGAGGGACAGACCGAAATCGGCGGAAAAATCCCTGTGAACATGGACGGCGGGCTGAAATCTAAAGGTCATCCCATCGGCACAACAGGTTGTTCAATGATGTACGAGCTTACAAAACAGTTGAGGGGAGAGGCTGAAAAAGGCAGGCAGGTGCCGCTGAAAAACAACATCGGTCTCGCACACAACGTAGGCGGAACTGGACACTACTGCTACGTGACTATCCTGCGGAGGTGAATAGAATGCCCTCGATGCCATCGATAAAATCAAGGGAAATAAAGATTGTTCAGGAGATACCGATAAGTAAGAATCTGAAGTTTTACGAAGGCCTAAGAGAGGGAAAAGTCTACGCGACCAGATGCAAAGGCTGCGGAAAAATCTATTTCCCGCCAAACGTTGACTGCGCTGAATGCTTATCCACGGGTCTTGAGTGGGTTGAGCTTAGCAGCGAGGCAGAAATTGAAACATTCACACATGTAGTCGTAAGGCCGACCACTTTCCAGCAAAACAAGCCGTACACCGTCGCTATCGGAAGGTTGAAGGAAGGTGTGAAGGTGCTTGCATGGCTAACGGGATTCAAGCTTTCAGAAGTAAAAGTTGGCATGAGAGCAAAGCTAGTGGCCAAAGTCACAACTGAAGGAAACCTAACCTACGAGTTTGTGCCTCTTCAACCGAGATAACCGTTGCACTTGAGACTTCCAGCTTCCACGTTTCTTATCCATTCCATTGTCTTGGCTACCAATTCATCCTCTTTACCTTCATAACCGTGATTCGCCCCTTTTATCACCAAGAGGGTCTTAGAATCATGCGCACATGAATAAACCTCCTGAGCTTCATCTAGACCGTGAATGTCATCCGCATCGCCAATGACTATCAGCACGGGCAAATTCTTCAGCTTCTGAATCACCTTACACTCGTCTAGTTTCATGAGTTTTCCACGGACATCTCTCAAACGTAGATCTATTCCGAAGACTTCCATTTTGAACACTCGTGAAACGTTGAAAACTCGGTCAAGCTGGGAGAAGAGAAGAAACGCGTAAAGGCCCATTCTGCCCCTTGTGCGTCTTATGAACTTCTTAACGTTGTAATCGTGGTTCTTAGGCGGAGACCACAACACGAGGCCCTTGATTCGCGCATCGTTCTGAACAGCGTAGAGCGACACTGCCGCGCCTAGGCTGTGTCCAACGACAAAGATGCTGTTAGGTAAAACTTCTTTTTTCGAGGTCAGATAACTCAAAGCGCATTTCACGTCCTGCTGCTCTCCCAAACCGTAATCAAACTGCCCAGTGCTTTTCCCGACTCCGCGAAAATCGAAAGTCAAAGACACAAACCCGGCTTGACAGGCAACCTCAGCCAGACGAGTGTAGATCCCTAGCCCGTGATAGCCTCGGGCATCCATGAAGTGGCAAACAAGTACAGCCGGGGCTGGAACAATGTCAGGAATGTGCAATTGAGCGTACAGCCTCGCGTTTTCACACAGTATTGACACTTGCTCGGTTTGCATAGACTTTCCCTCCGCAGGATTGTTCGCTGAGCCTAGATATTTCGCGCATCTTCCCCTTTTTTCCTTTTCCATGCTTATCCTTGCACACGGTTTGAGCGATCTCAAAGTTTGGCTTTGGCCGACGTTTCTAACATAAGACGCACAAAGCAAAAGGAGACGAGAGACATTCTTCACTATTAACAGAGGTGCGTGTAGGGCAACCCTGCCGAAGAACCTTGGAGATAGAGACAGCGCGCGCTTGAGGAACATGCCAAATCCCTTGGCCCGAGGTAACGACCGTTGCGCTTAAATGTAAAGAGTGTGACTTTTCTGTTAAGGTTGAGATCTGATTAGGCTTGCTGGCATGGCACTCAAGGCGAAATGAATGGCAATAGACGTGTTAAAAGAATACTTGCAGGAGTACTCTGGAAACCTCATGATTTTTTCAGGCATAGTGCTCTTGGTTGTAGGACTGTTTTATGTCGAGAATTTCGGTTCACTCGTGTCTGTGGTCGCTTTTTTCTTCGGAATTGTTTTGTTCATCTTTGGCTTTTTTGCTCGCGTCGGACTTTTCTCCTTAAAGCTACTCTCGCTGAACGGCCTAGGGACAATATTGATTTGCGTCTGCGTTGCTTTTTTGGCTCTCTCCTTCGCGGTTATTGAGTTTCAAGCAGTGGCAAGCGTTGTCACCGTATATCAAAGGGGTCCAGGTGGAAAGCTGATACCTTATCAGGAAGTCAATACATACAGGCCGTATGCTTGGCTCAGTTTCGATTTAATAGGGATTGGTCTTCCCATACTTTTCGCAGGCTTGATTGCTAAAGCCATTTCTGCCCGTAGATAACAGAATGGCTCAAGCCTTATACGTGCGGTTTTTCAGGAAATGAAATTGGTAGAGAAAACGTGTCGCGACGTTAAACTATTCGTGGAAAGCGTTATTACTTCCTGACGCAGCGAATATTCAAGAATAGGGCTGACTATGTCGGCAAAGAAGAGGAAGATCAAAGAACGATCATTCACTGAGGAACCGTCTGAGAAGCCGTGGTTCAAGTTTTGGCCCGAAGGAGTTCGGAGGCACATAGACTTTCCCGAAGTTCCGCTTCACGGCCTGCTTGAAGAAACAGCTGAGAAATTCCCTGAGCACACTGCCATAGTTTACTTCAACAAAGTGATGACCTACCGAGAGCTCAATAATCTTTCAGACAGGTTTGCAACTGCGCTGGACGGTTTGAGCGTTAAGAAGGGCGACAAGGTCGCCATTTTCCTGCCAAACATACCTCAATTCGTCATCTCTTATTACGGCATCACAAAAATAGGGGCTATCGAGACCGCCATAAGCCCGTTATACCGAGAGCGAGAAGTGGCGCATCAGCTGAACGATTCTGAAGCAGAAACAGTTGTTGTCTTGGACGCGCTTTACCCAATCTTGGAAAAGGTTTTGGCAAGCACCAAGGTCAAAAGGGTGATTGCAACGGGTTTAAAAGAGTACATGCCTGCAGTCACGGCTTTTCTGGGTTCGCTGCTGAAGAAGATTCCTTCACACAAGGTTACACGTGGACCTAATGTTTACTTCTTCCAAGAATTGTTGAGCAAGTGTGAAGCAAACCCGCCGAAAGTCGACATCAATCCGAATGAAGACATCGTAGCTCTTCAGTACACTGGCGGAACCACTGGCATCGCAAAGGGAGCAATGTTGACTCACATGAACCTTGTCTCGAACGCTGTCTGCTGCGCTGAGTGGCTCAGGGGAGCAAGAGGCGGGGAAACGTTCCTGACCGTGTTGCCTCTTTTTCACATCTACGGAATGACAACGGGCATGAACGCTCCGATCTATTTGGCTGGAGAGATGGTCATGGTACCGCGCTTTGACGCAGTAAGCACGTTTCAGGCAATCCAGAGGCACAAGGTCACTGTCTTCTGCGGGGCACCGACGATGTACTCGATGCTGCTTGCCCATCCAGACTGTAAGAGGTATGACTTGAGGTCAGTTCGTTTCTGTATTTCGGGTTCAGCTCCTCTTCCGCCTGAGGTTCAGAAGAATTGGATGGAAGCGACGGGAGGCGTTCTAGTGGAAGGTTATGGACTTACAGAATCGTCACCCGTCACCCACTGCAACCCCCTTGACAAGTCATTGAAAACTGTTAAGGTAGGTTCTATAGGCTTGCCGTGGCCTGATACAGACGCGAAGGTCATGGACATGGAAACTGGAGAAAAGGAGCTTACGACGGGCGAGACAGGGGAAGTGGTGGTTAAGGGTCCGCAGGTGATGAAGGGTTACTGGAAAATGGCTGAAGAAACTGCCGCTGTCCTTCGAAACGGATGGCTCTACACGGGCGACATAGGTAAGATGGACGAAGACGGCTACTTCTACATCACGGACCGCAAGAAAGACCTGATCAAGTATAAGGGCTACAGCGTTTACCCGAGAGAGGTTGAAGACGTCATCTATGAACATCCGGCCGTGAAGCTCTGCGCAGTTATAGGTAAGCTCGACCCTGTGGCAGGAGAAATCCCGAAAGCCTTCGTCGTGCTTAAAGAAGGAAAAACAGCAACAGCAGAGGAAATCAAGGAGTTCGTCAACAGCAAGGTAGCACCATACAAGGCTGTCAGGGAGGTTGAATTCAGAACCGAGCTGCCCATGACCCTCGTTGGCAAAGTGCTCAGAAGAGTGCTTCAAGAAGAAGAAAAGAAGAAACTCGAGAAAACCTGAAAGCCTGCGCTAGCTCAGCTCTGCTAAACTGGCTCATTGATTTTCTTTCCTGTTTTCTTTGTCCATTCAGCGATGGGCACTGCAAATTGTCTCTCCACTTCAGGTCTGTGAATGCTGTTGTACGTGCAGAAGCATCGTATTTTCCCGTCGGGAGTTGCGTAGTGGATCCCGCATTTCTGAACGCGGTCCAGGTCAATGTTCCACACGTCTTGAAAATGCATTATTCCGATCATGACGATGCGCCGCATCAATTCTCCCAGTGCCTTGTAACTTCCTTTCGTCACAACATTCCTGATCAAGCCTCTGACAAAGTCAGATCTGGCCATGGGCAGCAGCTTAAGCATTTTCATCTTGGCCATCGTCTTCTTGCCCTTGGCTCCAGAATAGTAAGCATCCCAGAACACTTCAGCAAACTTGTCGACATCCACGTAATGCATGATAGGCTTGTAAGAGCCGTCCTTGTCGACGACCAAGAATGTAGCCGCTCCGCACATAGGATGCATCGTAAACTCTGGATAAAGCCTGTTTCTCACTTGGCCCATTCCCTTGGAGATTGGGACAGGCCAGTTCACCGGTCTCCAATCAAAACGACCTACTGCACCTTTCGTCTGCTTCTCAATCTCGTTAATGGTGTCAGGAATCGTTATCCTCATCTTTCGCATTTCTTCTTTTCTAGCCTTTCCTGCCATCGAAACAGGCTGAATGTTAACGCACCTGACAACATCGTGGTTCTTGACGGCGAAATCGATGATCTCGCCGATGTCCTTGTCGTTCACACCTTTCGCATAGGTAACGACCAGAACAATAGAGTCTAATCCGATTTTCCGCGCGTTCTCCAAGACCTTCAGCTTTATCGGAACCATGTCACCTCTAGCCCGAGTTTTCTTGTAGATGTCCTCCCTTAACCCGTCAAACTGAAGGTACAGTGTACTCAACCCGGCGTCGAGTAACTTCTTGAAATAGTCAACGTCTTCTGCGATGCGGATACCGTTTGTGTTGACCTCAACGTGATCTACTCCGGCCTTCTGAGCCTCCCGAATCAAGTCGGGCAGATCATTCCTCAAAGTTGGCTCCCCGCCGCTGAACTGCAGAGCGTTACACGCCCAAGGGCTGTTGGCTCTGAGCAGTTTGATCATGTCCACAATCTGGTCGTACGAAGGCTCATAGACATAGTTTGTCACCCCAACATAGGCAAAACAGACCGGGCATGCCATGTTACACCTGTTTGTTACGTCTATTATGCCCAAAATCGTTGGCGTCTTGTGCTGTGGACAGACTCCGCAGTCAAACGGGCATCCTTTGGCTGTCTTGGTGTGTGGGTTTTCCAAGCCGCCACCCCAGTACCGGGCGTTGTACCAATTGTCGTAAAAATACTTGAACAGTTCAGCGTCCCCCCAGTAAACATCCTCAAACTTTCCATGCTCAGGACACGTCTTCTCGAGGTAGATGACGCCGCTTTCCTCGTAAATCCTCATAGGAATCCTCTGAAGGCACTCTGGGCACAAGCTTGTTGAAATAGTCTCAAACTTCTCAGATCTCTGAGTGTTCATAATGCGGTCTCTCCTTCAGATTTCGACTAGTACGTAAGCATGCAAGCCGTTTATAAAGCATGAAGTAAGCGATTACACACCTAGTGAGAGCCAGCGAACTAGGAAGGAGTCTGAGATATACCATCAGTCTGCGAGGAGCTTTTCTTGGGCTCCTCCAGCATCAAATAAAAAGGCAAAGACGCAACGAAAAGCAACGCTGCGACCCCGCACGACACTATCGCGTCAGGCTTGGTGGAATTCCAAACGTAACTTCCCGCACTGGGTCCGATAGTCAAACCGACTCCGTTGAGCGTCTGAGTCATGCCTGAGGCACTTGCTCGTCTATGCTCTGGAACCAGATCCATGAGCCACGCTGAAATCGCAGGCGAGCTAATGTTTCCCACGGCGCTTATTCCCCCCATTATCAAGGAGAAATCTAAAAGCGATCTGCTGAAACCCAAGAGCACGGCCAGAGGCGCACCCAAAAAACCAAATAAGACGAGAGGCTTTCTTCCAAACTTGTCGGCAAGCTTCCCGCCTGGAAGTTGGACAAGCCCGGTGACAAGGCTGGATGACAACGACAAGACTAGACCGTACTCGGCAGGAGCAGCCTCAAGCTTAAACAGGAGCATGCCATTCAACACTGGATTAATGAAGCCATTAAGCAACCCATTCAGAAGATTTGTTATGCTGAAGATGACGATCACTCGTTTGAGAGGCAAGCTCATTTTCGAATTGGTTTTTCTAACCTCCCCGCTGTTTTCTTCAGTTCTCAGTTTCTCTACATTCTCTCCCTTCAAAAACCAGGCTATGAACAAACCGGTGATGCTGACGAGCACCGCAATAACGAAGGGCGTCTGCAACGTCACAAACTGGGCTGTGAATCCCGCCAGCAATGGCCCAGCAATTCCAGCCGACACCCATGAAAGGTTGAACACGCCATACGCCATCCCTCTGGATGACTGTTCACTGCAGTCAGCAACCAAGGCCGAAATGGCGGGACTGGAGAACCCAGCTGCAAAAAATTCGACAAAATTCGCCGCGAATAGAAAGTACAGGTTCGGAGCAATAACAAACATTCCGCATCCAGTAGCAAGAATCCCGAAGGACGCTGCTACAACCCGTCTCTTGCCCAAGGAATCTGCTGCAAAGCCTCCGACAAAATATCCCACAGTGGTCGCCGCAAATCCAAGCGAAAGCATTATGCCCAACGCTTCCATGGTTGCACCTTCAACACCTCCCACGAAAAATTTCGTCAAATAGGCCCTTGGTGTGGGAATCAAATTGGTAGAAAAAGTGAACAGAAAGTTCACAGTCCACAAAATCAGAAAAACCCGAGACCTGTAGTCAAAACCGCCGTTCAAATCACGCAAGCTCCTTGGATATTTCCATTGCTTTTATTTGCTTAAAGACGAAGCACTGACTGTTTTTCATTCTTAAGCCTTCGCTTTTCAATGAACGAACATAATCCTAAAAAGGGAAACTCACCCGGAGTAATCACAACTTGTTATTGAAGTTGTCTTGTCAAAATGTATATGAACGGTAGTCTCGCAATAGACTGAAGAGATGTGCCATAGTGCGGCTGAGGGTTAAAGTCACAGGTATCGTTCAAGGCGTGGGTTTCCGCCCCTTCATCTACCGAACAGCAGTTCATCACGGCCTCACCGGCTACGTTAGGAACCGAGGTGATGCTGGCGTAGAAATACTCCTAGAAGGCAAAGAACAGGACATCAACAACTTCTTAACAAATCTGAACGTGAAGAAGCCACCTCTCGCCCAAATCCACGAAATCATAACTGAGAAAATCAGGGGCAACGACAAATACCTGAGATTTACAGTCAAGAAAAGCTCTAGCGAAACTAAGCTTGCGGGTTCAGTTATACCGCCTGACGTAGCGATCTGTGACGACTGCTTGCGAGAGCTTCGAAACCCCGAAGACTCAAGATTCGATTACTTCTTTATCACGTGCACCAACTGCGGTCCAAGGTTTACGATAATCGAAAAACTGCCGTATGACCGACAGAACACAACGATGCGTGAGTTTCCTATGTGCGGCTTTTGCCTAAAAGAATACAAGGACCCACTGAACAAGAGGTTCCACGCCCAAACCACAGCGTGTCCTGAATGCGGACCGAGAGCTTACCTGACAACACGGAACGGTAAACTCGTTGAACACAAGGACCCAGTTCGCGAAGCGGGCAAACTGCTGTCTGAGGGCAACGTCTTGGCAATCAAGGGTTATGGTGGCTTCCACGTTGCAGCGTCGACAACCGAAGACAAACCCTTGGCTAGGCTTAGAGTGGTGAAGCATAGAAGTCAGAAACCCTTCGCCATAATGGCTCGAAGCTTAGACGCAATTAAAACCTTTGCCGAAGTAAGCATAAAGGAAGAGGAACTGCTAACATCGTACTCCCGTCCGATAGTGCTTCTCAACAAGAAAAATGATTTCGGTCTTTCTGACTTGGTTGCTCTTGGACTGCACAACGTCGGCGTGATGCTGCCCTA
The DNA here is from genome assembly GCA_050012255.1 of Bathyarchaeia archaeon. Taxonomy (GTDB): domain Archaea; phylum Thermoproteota; class Bathyarchaeia; order Bathyarchaeales; family Bathycorpusculaceae; genus DASPPK01. The sequence goes on along the minus strand of JBEKHN010000004.1, from coordinate 52,997 downwards.
CACGGGCCTTCACTACATGCTTTTCGATAATGTGAAAGATGCTGCGTTCGTGATGACAAGTGCGAACCCACCTGACCAACCTATTATCAAAGACAATGATGAAGCCTTGAAAGGTCTACGTAGCACAGTCGACTATCTCCTATTTCACGACCGACAGATAGCCCACAGATGCGACGATTCAGTTCTGCGTACCCACGGTCAAAGCACTGTTTTCATGAGACGCTCAAGAGGCTTCGCCCCAGCTCCCTTAATGCTAAAAGAAAAAGCAAAGCGCTGCGTGCTGGCGTTGGGCGGGGAACTGAACAACAATGCATGCGTGCTCAACGGGAACAAAGCTTTCATTTCACAACACATAGGCGATGTGGAAAACGTGGAAACCAGAAACTTCCTAGAGACAGCGGCTGAACATTTGATCTGCCTCACAAACAGTAAAGTCGATACTGTTGCTTGTGACTTGCACCCAAAGTTCACGACGACTACGCTTGCTCACGGATTAGCTGCGGAAAAGGGTTGGATGCTGCTTCAGGTTCAGCATCACTACTCCCACGTCGCCGCTTTGATGGTTGAACGCAACGTAGAAGAAATGGTGGGTGTATGCTGTGACGGATACGGATATGGTCCCGACGGCGAAGCATGGGGAGGCGAGATCCTGTTGTGCACCAAGGAAGCCCCAAGTTTCAAACGTCTAGCCCACCTTGAAAAACAACCACTAATCGGAGGAGACTTAGCCACTTATTACCCGCTGAGAGTTGCTGCAGGAATACTCTATGGCAAAGTGCATATTGAAGATTGGCTCCTGCAGCGCAAGCAGCACTTCCCGCACGGGGAAAAGGAAATAGAAATAATCCTTCAACAACTCAAGAATCGAAAGAGCATAATCGAAACCACGAGCTGTGGCCGAGTGCTAGATGCTGTCTCAGCCGTTCTCGGCATATGCCACGAGCGCACTTATGAAGGGGAACCATCCATGAAACTTGAGTCCGTTGCAATGAAAGGGAAAGACGTGTTAAACCTGAACCCGATAATTGAAGGTGACACGTTGAACACGACGCAAATTCTTGAGGAGATATTCGAAAACACAAGAAAACATTCCAGACGAGATCTGGCTTACTCCGCGCACGCCTACATAGCGAAAGGCTTGGCCGCGCTTGCTATAAAACAGGCAGACGAGAATGACGTGAGAGCTATCGGTTTTTCAGGGGGAGTCGCATGCAACGAGATACTGACGAAGGCGATGCGAAAACAAGTCGAAGATGCACACTTGCTTTTTCTTGTGCATGAAATCGTTCCTCCTGGCGACGGGGGCCTGTCTTTCGGTCAAGCTGCCGTATCTGGCTTTTTTCAACCATGAACCATAACCGATGGCGCATAGGCAGATCCGAATATCGCGAACAACTAGACCAGAGGCTCGCGTACACCTTGGAAGGTTTCCGCATTGGCAATCACGTCGGTAACGTTGACTCTCTTTGTGGGAACGATTTTCACCTCACAAAGAGTAGACTTTCAAAGTTGAAAATCCTTCTCCAATGTCACTAACTTTATCAATCTGCGTCTTCCAACATCCATTGGAACAAAAGTCTGAGAATCAAGATATGTGTTTGGCCATACCAGCTAGGGTTGTAAACCGCAAAGAAGACAAAGCCGAAGTTGACTTTGGTGAAGGAGTTCTGAGGGAAGTAAACGTCACCCTGGTAGAAGCTAAGGTAGGTGACTACGTTTTGGTGCATGCTGGCTATGCAATTCAGGTTTTGGATGAGAAAGAGGCTTTGGAGACACTGCGCCTGTGGAATGAGATTCTTGGAGCCGAAGCCGCGACTGGGCGACAATGAGCAGCAAGTTGGAAAGACAATGGCTGAAAAGTCAAGATTCAGGGATCCAGAACTCGCGAAACAAGTTTCAGAAAAGATAGGTGAAATCGCGCCAAAAAAAGGCGTAGTCAAAATCTGCCACGTCTGCGGTACGCATGAGTGGACAATTACGCACTACGGACTGCGGAGTCTCCTACCCAAAAACGTGGAAGTCATAGCTGGTCCAGGCTGTCCGGTTTGCATCGTTCCGGCTTCAGAGATCGATGAAGCAGTCCAGCTGGCCTTGAAAGGAATCGTTATCACATGCTTCGGTGACCTTCTCCGCGTTCCAGGCTCAAAAATGTCGCTTCTGGATGCCAAAGCGAGAGGTGCAGACGTCCGAGTCGTTTACGGCGTCGGCGACGCAGTGCAGATGGCTAGAAACGAGCATGACAAGGAGTTTGTGTTTTTTGCCGTAGGTTTTGAGACCACGTCCCCATCCACAGCGGTCGAAATAGCTGGAAAACCCCTGAAAAACATCAGCTTCTTGATTTCTCACCGCACAATCCCGCCGGCCATGAAACTACTGGTCGAAATGAAAGACTTGAGCCTGAACGGTTTCATCGCCCCAGGCCACGTCAGCACGATAATCGGGCTGAAACCTTACGAGATTTTCCCAGAAGACTATGCTATGCCTGTTGTAGTGGCTGGGTTTGAACCCTTAGACCTCATGTTTGGAGTGTACATGGTGCTAAAACAGTTGGACGAAGGCAAGCCGAAGCTGGAAAACGAGTACCTGCGGGCTGTGAACAGGGAAGGGAACGTAAGAGCGCAGGAAGTGATGCGCGAAGTTTTTTCCACAGTGGACGGCGCATGGCGGGGGCTCGGTACAATTCCCCTTTCTAAGTACACACTCAAAAACGAATATTCGAAGTATGACGCGCATCAGAAGTATGGCGTGCGCGTAGGGAAGGGCGTCGACATGCAGCACGGCTGCAGATGCCACCTAGTCGTGATCGGAAAGATAAAACCGACTGAATGTCCACTGTTCATGAAGACTTGCACTCCTCAAAAACCAGTGGGCGCCTGCATGGTCAGCGTCGAGGGAACGTGCAGGATATGGGCGAGAGCAGAGGACTGATAGTTACGTTAATCTCTTCAAGAAAGGCTTTTATCTGAAGAGGCAGAAAATCGCTCTGTGAGGTAATGTCGAATGACTCTGGAAACGGACAAGAGCCTAGGCGGAGTTGGAGCAATACTGCTTGTCATCGGCACCATACCCTTCGCAGGATTCTAAACAGGCATCCTCGCCCTCGTCGGCCTCATACTTGTTCTCATAGCCATGAAGGGTTTATCAAACTACTACAGTGATTCAAGCATATTCAACAATGCACTCTACGCAATTATCATAGCGATCGTGGGTGGAATAGTCTCCATTGTTGCAATTGTGACTGCAGCCGTTGGATTCTTGGATAAGATAGGTATCCACCCGTCCAATTGGACGGACCCGATGGTGTGGCAAAAATTCGACTGGACAAGCGTCAAGTGGGACGCCGTCACGACCTACATCGCTGCTATCTTGCTGAGTTTGGTCATGCTATTTGTGTTCGCGATTGTCACAGCTATTTTCCTGAGAAGATCACTAAGCAATCTTGCGCAAAAGAGTGGAGTCGGCATGTTTGGCACGGCAGGGTTAATGATCCTGATAGGGGCTGTCTTGACAATTGTCTTAGTCGGTTTCATACTCCTCTGGGTTGCCATGATACTGCTCGCGGTTGCATTCTTCTCGATCCGAACTCAGCCTGCGCAGCCAACTGCACCCGCACCTACTCAAACCCAACGCTAAACAAGCTATTGACGTATCTTTTCCCCATTTTTTAAAACGCGGCTTTTTCTTACGTTTCACTCTAACATATTCTGGGAACAGGGTCTCCCACAGGGCGGGGTATGATTCTCTTGCCTCCGACTGCTGTCTGCATTGCCACGCCTTTTATGTCGGCGACGGCGCTGCCAATTATCTCAGCGTCTTTTCCTTCCTCAGTTTCCTTCAACAAATGCATGATCTCTAGGGCTTTTTCCTTCACAGCACCAATGATCATCTTTCCCTCGTTCCCAACCTCGAACGGGTCCAACCCCAACATTTCACAGGCCGCTTTCACATCTTCCCTGATGGGAACTTTCTCTTCGTCAACAAGGATGCCGACATGCGATTTTTCGCTAAATTCGTTGAGCGCGTCGGCCAAGCCTCCTCTGGTCGGGTCTTTCATCGCCACCACTCCGCCCACCTCCTTGAGCATACGCTGGACCAAGTGGTTCAGGGGCTTAACATCAGACCTTATCCCGCTGCCGAAGCTTAAGCCTTCTTGAGCAGACAACACAGCCAAGCCATGGTCGCCGATTGTTCCTGACAGGATTATCTTATCGCCAGCAGCAAGGTTTTCGTCAAGAATCCAGCGGGATTTGAAACCATTCCTAAACTGTTTCACAACCCTCAGGTTTTCGTCCAGCGCCGCGGTTCTTCGACCGATCCCCGAAGTGCTTATGACACAGCCCCCTAAGCTTCCCTTCTCGACAACCTTTGTGTCACCTGTAACGATGCTCACTCCAGCCTCCATGCACGCCTGCCGCATGCTGACCAAGATTCTTTCAAAATCAGCTATGGCCAATCCTTCTTCCAAGATGAAACCACAAGCCAACGCAAACGGTTCACCGCCCAGCATCGCAATGTCGTTGACCGTGCCACATACTGACAAACGCCCGATGTCGCCTCCGGGAAAGAATATTGGCTTCACAGCATGAGAATCACTCTTGAAAACTACGTCGTCTACAACAGCAGCGTCGTCCAAGGCCTCAAGGGGCACCTCAGCACCGCTTGCCCCGCCAAAGTACTTGACAACGTAATTTCTGATCAAATCGTGCATGACCGTTCCGCCGGCACCGTGCAACATAGTGATGTACTCATTTTTATCTGACAAGCTTTCGCCCACCATGAACTATGAGTTAGGTAACCTTAAGAGACAAACATAAACACATCGTAGGAAAGGTCATCAAGTAGGGCGTTTCGGAACGGGTTGAAAAAGGTGATGTCTAATGAAGGCGACCTTTAACGTGAAGATCATCGACATCACAGGCAAGAAAGGGTACAATGAGTACCTCTACAAGTGTCTGGCTCCGATGCCCTTCAGAAAATACAAATATAGACAAGAATATCTCGAAAAGGCCGTTCCGAGAAGGTTGCGCAAGAAGCTACTGATCGTTGATGGAGCAGTTGTCGGCACGATAGAGTATGGACCTGCCGAATCATGCGGCTATCCCATAAGCGGCGAGCATGTTATTGTCATGAATTGTGTCTGGGTTCTGAGAAAGGCAAAGATGCATGGTTTCGGGAGATTACTCGTGGAACACATGGTTAGGAGCGAGAGAAACGCAGATGGTTTCGCATCGATAGCCTTGGAAAACCATTGGAGTCCGTGGTTCAGGAAAGATCAAATAGAAAGGTTAGGCTTCAGGTCAGTAGATTCGATTGATGTAGTCCACAAGACAAAGCGCAGGGGTCACATTTTCAAGGTTCATCTCATGTGGATGCCAACAGCCGAGAGAGCAAAAGCGCCGAATTGGGACAAACAAGAGCTCTTGCATGGCGAGACTTTCTGCATGGCTCATCCGCTGTACCGTCCCCAGAAGTGGAAAGGAAAAATCCTTGAGGCAAAACAAAAGGGTCTAGCGGGCTTAAATTGATTTTGAACCGTTTTTGTTAAAGGAAAACCATATAAATCACCATACCGCTGTTCAATTGCACAACTGGAGAGAATATGAAGTGCCAAAATGGGGATACTCGATAGCAGAAGAAGAGCTGGATCCCGAGAAGACGGTAAAAGCAAGCGCACGAGAGATCAGAGTATCCCACAAATCGGCCCGAGAAGTATGTAGGACAATCAAGGGAATGATGCTGACTCAGGCCAAGCAGTACCTCAGAGATGTTGTTGCCAAGAAGAAGCCTGTTCCATACAGGAGGTTCACGAAGAAACTGGGTCACCGCCACGGCTTGGAAAAAGCTTTTGCAGGCAGGTACCCCGTGAAAACAGCATCACAAATTCTCAAGTTACTTGAAGGGGCTGAGGCAAATGCCGAAAACAAAGGACTAGACACGGACAGGTTGCGCATCATCCATGCAGCTACAAGTCAAGGGATGAAAGTGAAGCGGTTTCAGCCAAGAGCCCAGGGAAGAACGACGCCAGACTTTGACACTCCATCACACGTTGAAATAGCCCTTGAAGAGCAAGCGGAGAGGAGAGAAGAAGCCTAGTGTCCGTTGTCAAACACTTCATAACAGAGTCTATAAAGAAAACAGAAATCGACGAGTACCTGCAGAAGAAACTCGACAGAGCAGGATACGGCGGCGTAACAATATCCAAGACTCCGCTTGGAACCCACATAGTTATTTATGCAATGCGCCCGGGCCTTGTCATAGGCCGAGGTGGAGAAACAATAAGAGAGCTTGCATCCTTCTTGGAAGAGAAGTTCAAAGTTTCAAACCCGCAGATTTCTGTGTCTGAGATCGAGGTTCCTGAGTTAAATGCTTACGTTGTTGCTTCTCGCGTCGCCTCAGCCTTGCAGAGGGGCGTGCACTTCAGACGCGCCGGTTTCTGGTCTCTGAACCAAGTCATGGAAGCAGGAGCCCTTGGCGCAGAGATAGTAATCAGCGGCAAACTTAGGACCGAGAGAGCGAGGTTTGAAAAATTCCGAGCTGGCTATCTGGTGAAGTGCGGAGAACCGTCGCTGAAGTACATGCAGAGGGCGGAGGTTCATGTTCAACTGAAACCAGGCGTGTTCGGCGTGAGAGTCAAGATAATGCCTCCAGATGCAGTGTTTCCGGATAAGCTTCACATAATTGAAAATCTCCCACCAGAAGAGGAAACGACAGAAAAAGAGGGCGCGCAGGAAGCCGAGGTTGAAGAAACGAAACCTGAAGAGGCGAAGACTGAAGAAGCACGTGCCGAAAAACCAGAGGGCGAAGAAGCAGGTGCTAGAGAGGTAGGAGAAGAAGGGGAGGCAGCTGAATAATGCCCTTGATCCGAGTCAAAGAAATACGGGACATGCCCTCAGAAGACAGGTCTAAGAGACTCGGTGAGTTCAGGACAGAGCTTCTCAGGTTGAGAATTATGATCAAGGCGGGTGGCACGATCGAAAACCCCGCTCGAGTGAAAGAATTGCGCAAGGCGATTGCCAAGATACTCACGATAGAACAAGAACAGAAGCTCGGGATAAGAAAAACAGAGCCTGAGAGGAAGAAAAAGAAATGAAGGTGACGCCAGACATCATTCGATGCGAGTTCATCGGAGCTGAAGCAGAGGTCAGCAAGAGCAGCCATAACGGATACGTCGGAATATCTGGCCACATAACAGACGAAACCCGGAACACCTTCACAATCGCGTGTCATGGAGAGAAAAAGGCTGTTCCAAAAGGCTCAAGCACCTTCAGATTTGAGTTTCCTGACGGTACGGTTGTTGAAATCGAAGGAAGAATTCTTGTCGGAAGACCTGAGGACCGGTTGAAGAAACGCGTTAGGAGACTATGGTAATGTCGCTGACTTTTAAGAAGCCTAAGAAGACATGCGACGACATAAACTGTCCGTTCCATGGAGAACTGCCGATAAGAGGCCACGTTCTGGAAGGCGTCGTAGTCAGCGCAAAAATGGATAAGACAGTTGTCGTGGAACGCGATTACCTTTTATACGTGCCGAAGTTCAAGAGGTACGAAAGAAGACACAGTCGCATTCCGTCACACAAACCACCATGCATCGACGTAAAAGAAGGAGACCACGTGATCATAGCAGAAAGCCGCCCGATAAGTAAGACGGTTGGATTTGTGGTCGTTGAAAAAACAGAGGAGAAGTAGGAATGGCGGCAAAGGCAAAGCAAAGGGCGCTCGTCGCAAGAGGAATGATCGGGCACGGGCCCAAGCTGTCAAGAGGGCTTCAGCCCCCGTCGATGTTGAAGTGCGCTGACAACACTGGGGCAAGAACGCTTCGGCTGGTTCAGGTCTTCGGCTACAAGGGCACGATTAGGCGTTACCCATCCGCGACAGTGGGAGACAAGATAACTGTCTCTGTGAGACACGGGACTCCGGACATGAGGAAGAAGATCTTCCAAGCAGTGATTGTGAGACAGAGGAAGCCATTCCGAAGGGTTGACGGTGTCTGGGTCCAGTTTGAAGATAATGCAGCGGTTATTATAACTCCTGAGGGGGAAATGAAAGGTTCAGAGATTCGCGGTCCCGTAGCAAAAGAGGCTGCTGAGAGGTGGCCACGGATTGCCAGCGCCTCCAGCATAATAGCTTAGGAGCGTAGAACATGCAGGCACCAAAACCATTGACAAAACCAACAAAGCAAAGAAAAATGCTATACGACGCGCCGGCTCACGTACGGCACAGGCTTCTTGCAGCTCATCTTTCCAAGGGCCTCAGGGCCTCACACGAAATCAAGAGCCTTGCAGTGAGGAGCGGAGACACAGTTCGCGTTATGAGAGGAGATCATCGAGGAGTCGAAGGAAAGGTCACCCGCGTCGACTTGGCAAAATACAGGGTCTACGTTGAAGGGTTGACACGTGAAAAAGTTGACGGAACAACAGTGTTCCTTCCAGTGCACCCGTCTAAAGTTGTAATCACACGTCTGAACCTCGACGACAAGTGGCGAAAGAAAATCTTAGAGAGAAAGAAGGAAAGACGCAAGAAGCCAGAAAAGGCCGTGGAGAAGCCAGAGGCTAGACCTGTAGAAAAGCCGAAAGAAGTTGCTGAAGTGGAGGAAGCGGTGGAAGAGAAGCCGGCGCGTAAGGAGAAAGCTCCCAGGAAGAGAATCACGAGGACAGAGAGGAAAGCACCTGCAAAGAAGGTCTCAGAAAAGACGAAGCCCGAAGCCAGAGTGACTGAAAAAGAAGAGAAGCCGAGACCAAAGAGGAGAACCAGACGCAGCCCCCGCAAGACCGCCCAAAAGACTGAAGAAGAGGGACAATGAGCATGGGCGGAAAGGAGAAGTCTTCAGGACTGAAACGCAAGCCAGCCCCAAGATTCTGGCCGATCCACAGGAAAGAGTTTGTATGGGTCGTGAAGCCTGCGTCAGGGCCTCACTCACTCGAAGAATGCATGCCCCTAGCAATTGTTCTGCGCGATGCCCTAGGATTCGCCGAAACGAGGAAAGAGGCGAAGACAATTGTCGCTCAAGGGAAGGTCTACGTAGACGGAAAAGTGAGGCGAAGAGACGATTTCCCCGTCGGCCTGATGGATGTCATTTCAATACCTGAAATGGGCAAGAGCTTCTGTACACTGCCTTCTTATAAAGGCCTGATCCTGAACCCGGTCAACGATGAAGAGGCGAAGTTCAAGCTTTCCCGGATAGAAGACAAAACGGTTGTTAAAAGAGGGCAGGTACAGCTTCACCTTCATGATGGCTCAAACCTGATGATCCAGGTTGCTGACCAAAAAAACCCGAAGGAAGACGTTTTCGGTACACTTGACACGCTGAAGTTGAGCCTTCCAGAGAAGCAGATACTCGAACACACAAGGATGAAAGAAAAAGCGTACGCGATAATAACTGGTGGAAAAAACGTTGGAAAGTTCGGGAGAATAGTTGAGATCGAAAAGGCAGAAGGAAAAAAACGTAGGAACGCACTGGTGACCATCGAGAATGAGAAAGGGGCGCGCTACCAAACAACGCTGGATTTCGTCTTTGCGGTAGGGGAGGCACAGCCTCTCGTCTCTTTGCCGGAGGCAGACTGACTTGTCCGAAGACGAGGTTCGCAAGAAATGGGAAACGCAGCCAATGCTCAGACCAAGGATAGAAAAAGTCGTGGTCAACATCAGCGTTGGAAAGTCTGGTGAACCTCTGGAGAAAGCCGTAAGAGTCTTGAAGGAAATAACGGGTCAAACTCCATGCAAGAGAAGGGCGAAGGACTCTGTGAGAGATTTTGGCATCAGAAAAGGAGAATCGATAGCTTGCATCGCAACGCTGAGAAAAGAAAAAGCGATTGAATTCTTGAACAAGGTTCTGCCGGTCGTTGACAAAAAGCTTTCCAGCAAGAGTTTCGACAGACAGGGCAACTTTTCCTTCGGCTTAAAAGAACACATTGAGCTGCCAGGAGTAAAATACGACCCCGACGTCGGAATATTCGGTATGGACATATGCGTGTCGGTCATTCGGCCAGGCTACCGGGTTAAGACAAGAAGGAAAAAAAGGAGCAAGATTGGCACCAGGCACGTTCTGACACCCGAGGACTCTATCGTGTTCACCAAGGACACCTTGGGTGTGGAAATCACTGAATAGGTGGACGGCAAATGGGAAAACAGAAACCTAAGAAGGAAAAAAAGTACGGCAAAGGTGCAAGGCCATGCAGCAGATGCGGGTCTTATGGTCCAATCATCCGACGTTACAATTTATATCTGTGCCGGCAATGTTTTAGGGAAGTAGCCAAAAAACTCGGCTTCAAAAAATACGAGTGAATGAGGAAAAGCATGATGGACACCTTAGCAAACGGGTTGATAACAGTCATCAACAACGAAATGCGAAACAAGCACGAATGCATAATCAGCCCAGCCTCTAAGCTCTTGGGCCGAGTCCTGAGAATCATGCAACTGAACGGTTACATCGGTGAATTCGAGTTCATAGACGATGGCCGTTCTGGAAAATTCAAGGTTCAGCTGCTTGGAAGAATAAACAGGTGTGGAGCCATCAGGCCACGGTTTTCACTCAAAGCAGACCAGTTTGAAGAATGGGAAAAAGAGTTCCTCCCTTCGAGAGAGGTGGGCTTGCTCGTTGTCTCAACTCCTGCCGGCGTGCTGTCACACAAGGACGCGAAGGAAAAACGCGCTGGAGGTAAACTGCTAGCCTTCGTTTATTGAGCGGTGTTTAAAAATGCGAGCCCCAGAAAAGTCCGAAACCATTCAAGTCCCAGAGGATGTCGAAGTAGGCCTTGAAGGAAGAAGAATCACGGTGAAAGGTTCGAAAGGAACATTGACACGTGACTTTTCTCACGAGCCTGTTTCAATCGAACTTGACGGCAAAACGGTGCGAGTGTCGGCTAAATGGCCTCGAAAAAGGGAAGCGGCACTCGTTGGCACCGTTCGTTCGCACATTCAGAACATGATCACAGGCGTCAGGAAGGGTTTTACGTACAAGCTCAAAATCGTCTTCTCACACTTCCCAGTCTCAGTCAAGCTCAAGGAAAGGACAGTTCTTATTGAAAACTTCACTGGCGAGCGAAACCCAAGAAAGGCCAAAATAATCGGCAACGTCCAAGTCAACATCCAAGGAGAAGACATCCTCGTTCGGGGCATAAACCTGGAAGACGTGAGCCAGACGGCAGCAAACATTGAGCAAGGTACGAAGGTGAAGAGAAAAGACCCGCGCATCTTCTTAGACGGGCTTTACGTTTACGAACAAGCCGAGGGGATGGAAGGATGACGGAGCCAAACGCGATCACACGTAAAAGAGCTTTGAAGCTGAGAGAGCGCGTTAAGAAAGGAAAGCCAAAGTTTGCGAGGCCAGAGAGCTGGCGATACGTGCGTCTGAAGGAAAACTGGCGCAACCCACGAGGCTTGGACAACAAGGTCAGAATGTACATCAAAGGCTGGCCCCCACCAGTGAGTTCTGGATACGGAGGGCCGCGGGTTTCCAGGGGTCTTCACCCCTCAGGCTATGAGGAGATCCTGGTTTACAACGTTGAACAGGTCAGCAAAGTAACGCCGAACACGCAGGCTCTGCGCATTGCACACACAGTTGGCAAAAGAAAGCGAACCAAAATCCTTGCAGAAGCAAGAAAAAAGAAAATAGTTGTTCTCAACCTGAGGCAGGCCAGAGAAGTAGCTGGAAAGAAGTCGGCAGAAGAGAAGGAAGAGAAAGAAGAGGAAGGCGCCGAAGAAACGCAAGCACAACCTAAAGAAGCGGAAGAAGCCCTTGCAACAGAGAAAGCGCAGCCAGATAAAAAGACCAAGAAACGTAAAGGGAGAACGAGGAAGCAATGACAAGCCTCCGAAATCAGCGCCGCCTTGCAGCTCAAATAATGAAGGTTGGGCGAAACCGCGTCTGGATAGACCCTGAAAGAACGGTTGACGTAGAAACCGCGATGACTCGTGACGAAATCAGAAGACTCGTCCATGAAGGCACCATAAAGTCACTGCCCGTGACGGGTGTGAGCCGTGCGAGAGCCCGAATCCTGCACGATAAGAAAAAGAAGGGAAGACGAAGAGGTCCTGGGAGCAGAACCGGCTCCGCGAAGGCAAGAGTTTCAAAGAAAGAGGCCTGGATGAGCAAGATTAGGGCTTTAAGAAAGAGGCTCCAAGGATTAAAAGCGAAAAAGGTCTTCCCTGAAAGTGCCTACCAAAAACTGTACAGGATGGCAGGCAGCGGCAGGTTTGAATCGGTTGCTGACATGGAGCGCTATCTGAAGGCGCATGAGCTCTGGAGGAAACGTTAGTGGCGAAAAACGCACGCTACTGCACCAAATTCCGTCGCAGAAGAGAGGGAAAAACGGATTACAAGGCTAGAAAAGCCTTCATACTTTCTGGCAAGCCTCGGCTGGTGACTCGCACAAGCATCAACAACACAACTGCCCAGATAATCGTGGCCAAGCCGAGAGGAGACCAAGTTCTCATCTCTGCTCACAGCAGGGAACTAGCCAAGAAGTACGGATGGAAGGCCCCCCGGGGGAACCTTCCAGCAGCATATCTCACTGGCTTCTTGTGCGGCCTGAAAGCCAAGGCTCACGGGATAGGAGAAGCAATCCTAGACATAGGACTCTATCAGCCTTCCAAAGGAGCAAGAGTCTTCGCCGTGCTCAGGGGAGTCCTAGACGCAAAGGTGAACGTGCCCCACAGCGAGGAAAAATTGCCCGATGAAAAGAGAATCGAAGGCGAACACATCGCCAAGTACGCAGAAGGCCTTGCGTCCAACGCTGAAGAGTATCAGACAAGGTTCTCAAAATACTTGGAGCAGAAAATTCGACCAGAAACTCTTCCCAAACACTTCGCAAAAGTCAAGTCGAACATGGTTGCTGCATTCAAAAGCAGAGGTAAGAAGAATTGACGTTCAGAGGCCGTAGGAGAGACAGTAGGAGAGACCGTGCGAGAGAATCCTCAGAAAAGATGGAGCACTGGGTTCCAAGAACACGCTTAGGAAAGATGATTCAAGAGGGCAGAATCACCTCGATCGAAGAAGTTTTCATGGCAGGTCTGCAACTGCGCGAGTCTCAGATTGTTGATGCTCTCATACCGGACCTCCAAGAAGAAGTCATAAACATAAACTTGGTTCAAAAGCAGACCGACGCCGGCGAAAAATCCAGGTTCAAGGCAATAGTTGCCGTTGGAAACAGAGACGGCTACATAGGCTTGGGCTCAGGAAAGGCCAGCCAGGTGCGGAATGCCATAGAAAAAGCGGCCACAGACGCCCGGTTGAAGATCGTTCCGGTCAGACGCGGATGTGGAAGCTGGGAATGTGGGTGCGGAAGGCCACACTCGATACCCTTCCAGATTGAGGGTAAAACCGGCGGGGTGAGAGTGATTTTTGTCCCAGGCCCCAGAGGCTTAGGCATCGTGGCAAGCGAAGTGTCAAAGGTGATACTTGGCCTATCGGGCGTGAAAGACTGTTGGACCCGAACCTACGGTTCAACAAGAACCATTCCTTCCTTTGCGTACGCGGTTTTTGACGCGTTGAAGCAGACCTATGGTCTCATAACTCCGACAGACTGGGTGAGATAGTTGGCTCAAGAAACCAAGGAACGAAAGTGCATCGCAGTTGCGAGAATTCGCGGAACTATTAGCGCTTCGATGCAGGCTAGAGAAACCCTGCAGATGTTGCATTTGACGAGGAACAACTATGCCGTGCTGATCGATGACAGACCGTCATATCTTGGCATGCTGAAAGCCGCACGGGACTACATAACGTACGGCGAAGCTTCAAAGGAACTTGTCACCATGATGATAAGGGAGAAGGGAAGAATCGCCGGTGACAAGAAACTGACGGATGAATACGCACAAAAAGCTGGTTTCACCTCGCTTGATGATCTGGCAGAAGCAACTCACACCTGCCGCTTCGAATACTGGAAACTGCCCAGCATACAGCCCGTCTTCAGGCTTCACCCGCCATCCAAGGGTTTCAAGGGAAAGATCAAAAGAGGATACGGCTCAGGCGGGGAGCTGGGATACCGCGGAGAGAAAATCAACGAACTCCTGAGAAGAATGCTCTAGGGCTCCGCGGCTGTTCTCGTTTTTTGCGTTCCGCTTGCGATACGTTTTATAGTTGCTTTTCAAATGCCATGTATGCGGGGGAGGACAGAGTTGAGCGCGAGATGGCGGAGAAACAAAAAAAGCTTGAGAAAATTCAACATTTTCAAGGTTTTCAACAAAGTTAAAGAAAGAAGTCCTCCTAGAACGTTTCTCGTCAAGAGTTCAACTTCCAAGCGGCGCGCAGTCACGTCCAGATACAAGGTTCAAAAGATACCTGAGGAAAAGTTGAAAGACCCAAAGCCGCTGATCGACGTCGTTGAAGAAAACGACGAGATAGCAGTTTTCGCAGAGTTCGCGGGTTTCAACAGAGAAAACCTGAGAATCAACGTCAAAAACCAGAAGCTAACCCTGTCCGCCAGGACTTCGGACCGCAAGTACTACAAAAGCTTAAATCTTCCAAAAAGAGTGATTCCCGACACTATATACACAACGTATAAGAATGGCGTTCTCGAAATACGATTAAAAAAGGCTGTTGAAGAGAAGGCCATGAACAAAATGGCTGGTTAGACGATGCCGCACAAGCTCAGAAAGACTAGAAAGAGACGGGGTTCAAGAACTCAAGGCTGGGGTAGGGTAGGTCAGCACAGGAGAACGGGGTCGAAGGGCAGACGGAACCCTGGTCGACACAAGGCGTTGTGGTCCTACATCATTAAGTATGAGCCAGATTATTATGGGAAACACGGCTTCACTTCTGCGAAGAGTCTCAGAGAAAAAGTGAACGTAATAAATGTTGGGACACTCGACGGAATGGCTGAAAAGTTCGCCGTGAAGAAGGAGGAAGGCAAGTCTTTCATCGATTTGGAAAGCCTCGGTTACACGAAGCTTCTTGGCACGGGTAAGATAAGCAAGGCCCTCGTCGTGAAAGTGCCAGCGTTTTCGAAGTCAGCGGCTGAAAAAATAAAGGATGCAGGTGGGCAAGTCTTGGAAGAGAAACAGGAAACTGGAGCGTAGCGGTTAGCCCATGGCCGGTAGGTTTCTCTCGTTATTCAAGCCTGTTGCAAGAGTCATACCAGAAATAAAACTTCCAGAACGCAGGGTTCGGTTCAACGAAAAAATCTTCTGGACTGCGCTTGTCCTAATAATGTTCCTAGTCATGTCAGAGGTTCCTCTCTACGGAATTCAGACGAGCGCGCTGGGGCAGCTTGCAGCTCTGAGGATCATTTTTGCCTCGACCCGCGGCAGCCTCATGGAGCTTGGAATAGGCCCCATAGTGACTGCCGGGCTCATACTGCAGCTCCTCGCCGGCTCAAACATGATTGAAGCTGATATGAGTAACGCTGAAGACAGGAGTCTGTTTACATCAGCAAGCAAAGTGTTCTCCATTGCTCTCACAGGAGTTCAAGCAGCAGCTTACATAGTCGGCGGAATGTACGGCGCCCTACCTGGAACCACGGCTGTAATCGTCTTCTTGCAACTAATCGCGGCGGGAGTCATTGTGCTATTAATGGATGAGCTTGTTCAGAAAGGATGGGGGTTCGGCAGCGGAATAAGCCTGTTCATCATGGCCGGCGTCGCACAGCACATCTTCTGGCAGTCCTTCTCACCTGCACCTGCCATCGGCGAGACGGGAGCCTACGGATTCTTCGTCAAATTGGGTCAATCCCTGTCCTCAGGTCAATCGCTATCGAACCTTTGGCTTAGACAATACGTGGACACCGCGGGCAAGCTTGTCTCATCAAACCCGACGCTGCTCGGCTTCATAGCCACGATCATCGCTTTCTTGGTGATAATCTACATGGAAGGCGTAAGGGTCGAACTGCCTTTATCCTATGCTGGCTACAAGGGTTACCGTAGCAGATACCCGATAAAACTCTTGTACGTGTCGAACCTGCCAGTTATTTTCGCTTCCGCCTTGTTCGCTAACGTTTACTTTTTCTCACAACTCTTCTGGAGCATGAGCGGCCAGCCAAAACCAGGGGCAAGCCCGTGGCTTGACATTCTAGCACAGTTCACAGTCGTGCAACCTGCCGCTACTGCAGGATCAACTGCGCAGCCCACGATAACGCCCGTAGGAGGCATCGTCTACTACGTGTTGGCACCTCGCAGCTTCACAGACGTAATGTTGGATCCATGGAAGGCCCTTGGTTACCTTGGAATTCTCATAGCCTTTTGCGTCATCTTCTCGCTTACTTGGCTTGAGGTTGGCGGTCTAGGGCCGTCTACAGTTGCACAACAGCTCGTGGATGCTGGCATGCAGATTCCAGGATACAGACGATCAGGAAAGGCCATAGAGTCGATACTCAAGCGTTACATTCCAGCCGTCACTGTTCTCGGCGGAATAGCGGTCGGACTTGTCGCAGGGCTCACAGACTTCTTCGGAGTCTTCGGTTCAGGGATCGGCATTCTACTTTCCGTGGGGATAATCTACCAGTACTACGAATCGCTGATGCAGGAAAGAGCAGCTGAAATGTATCCGGCGTTTAGGCGCATATTCGGAGAATAGCCCATGAGCAAGACGATAATCGTTACTGGAATACCTGGAACTGGAAAGACCACTGTTTGCAGTTTCATCGAGAAGCTTGCGGAAAAAGCCGGCGTTGAAGTCAGCGTGATAAACTATGGAACGGTCATGATGGAGATCCTTCATAAATCTGGGAGACCCATGGAAAGAGACGCGATGAGGAAGGACAGCGTGGAAACTCAACGCAAACTGCAGAGGCAGGTCGCCGAAGTAGTCGCACAGAGAACAAGAACGTTTAACGGCCTAACAGTCATCGACACGCACATGTCGATAAAGACTCCTGAAGGATATTTTCCCGGTCTCTCATGCAACAACCTGCAGCTGTTGAAGCCCGAAATGCTCGTGCTCGTTGAAGCCCACCCAAGCGAAATATCTTCAAGAAGAATGAAGGACGCTGGTAGAAAAAGAGACACTTCCTTGGAAGATTCTGTTAGGGAAGAGCTCACTTTTTCGCGGGCAATTGCTGGTGCGTGTGCCGTATTTATGAGTGCGCCTGTAAAAATAGTTGTAAACGCTGAGGGAAAACCTCAAGAAGCTGCGGAGAGCATTATCAGAGCGTTAGGAGTGGCGTAGAATTGATGCAAGTGTTGTTAGATATACTTCCGCCTATACTGCAGACGATTCCATATGCGACACTTTTCATATTCAGCTTGGCCGCGTTGATATCGTTATTGACCACTTCTGTGAACCGTCTGCTGACAAACCCAGAGCAGTCAAGGTCTGCACGAAGAGAGGTAGGCGAGTGGAACAAAGAACTACGCCAGGCGCAACGCGACAAAGACAAGAAAACCATCGAAAAACTGATGAAAAAGCAACAGTACATGATGAAGGTTCAAACCAAGATGATGTGGCAATCGATGAAAGTGTCACTGCTGTTTCTGATTCCACTGCTCCTCATGTGGCAAGTTCTGGGTGGGTTCTACAGCGGACGAGCCATAGCCTATCTTCCAGGAATCGGCGCTAATCTTCCGATACCGATTTTCAGCTATTCTCTTATCTGGTGGTATTTGCTGTGTTCACTCCTTTTCGGTACAACTTTTTCACACGTCTTTGGGATGATTGAGGTGAGCGAGTAGCATGCCGAGACCTGGCGAGCGCACGCGGAGCAGAAAACGCACACCCAAACCCCTACCAGGCGGAAAGACCGGCACACAGTTCAAGTATGAGATCGCTGCTCGGCCAACCTGCAGCCGCTGTGGCCGGCAGCTAGCAGGCGTTTCAAACAGCTCTCCGAAAGTCCGGAAGCTCAACCGAAGCGGAAGGAGAGTTCAGCGTGTCCACGGAGGGCAGCTCTGCCACGAATGCATCAAGACTGCTTTGAGACAGGCTGCCAGGGCGCTTTAAGCTTGAGTTTCTGAGGTAAGCAGATGGCTCGGTCAGGGAAGACTGAGAGAGGGCACTCAGAGCACGCAGTAATTTGCGTAGGCGGGATGGCAGGAAGTGGAAAAAGCACGCTGGCAAAGAAAATCGCTGAGAAATATGGGCTCAAGTATTTCTCGGGTGGAGCTGCGTTGATGGCGCTGGCTGTTGAAGAGGGGTACAGGCATGTTGAACGTGGCTGGTGGGAAAGTGGAGAAGGGATGCGGTTTCTGGAAAAGAGAGGCAGAGACCCTCGATTCGACCAGGCTGTTGACAAGAAACTCTTGCGAATAGCACAGCAGGGGAACGTGGTCTTAGACAGTTGGACCATGCCGTGGCTTCTCAAGAAGGGCTTCAAGATTTGGCTTGAGGCGTCAGCAGAAAAGAGGGCTGAAAGAATAGCTGGAAGGGACAAGATAAGCTTCAAAGAGGCTCTTGAAGCGTTGAAACGTAAAGAGAGGCAGACAAAGGTCATCTACAAGAAAATGTATGGTTTCAGTTTGGGAGACGATTATGCTCCTTTCAATTTCATTCTAGACACGGACATCCTGAACGAGGGAGAAGTGTTTCAGATTTCGTGCATGGTATTAGAGAATCTGGTTCTGTGAAAGTCATCAGAAAGAGAGACGCGGGATTTTGACTTCAGACAGGTGAGAGTGGTTTTCTCGCGCATTAAGACTTAAGTCGCCCCGCAAAATATTTAAACAAACCAAACCCTAAAACAGTAACGATCTACTAGATGGGCGATCACGAACTGTTTCAGCTTGAAGACATTGACATCAAACAAACATCTAGAGACTTGGTGCTCGTGTGGAGACAGTTTGACCGCTTGACTGACATCGAAGCAGCTGCCGAAAAGAAATAGAAGGCTGATTTTCTATCGCTGTTTGGTTCCATCAGAGGGATGCAAGTGGCGTTTTCTTCAGGAACAGTCTCGCGTTCTTCCATTGTTCTTGCGCCATCTGAAGGTTGGCGAGAACGCTTCCGTGGAGAGAATAGAAAATGTAGCAGAGATAAACGCATTGAGTGCAATTGCAGTAACTCTTGCGCAGTTTTTCAAATGCGATGCTATTCCACACATCGGGCAGATCAAAAATAGACGCTACTGGTTTGCGAAGGTGACAGCCTGCGACTCTTCCAAGATGGTCTATCATGAAGAAGTTTTGAAGTGCCCCACACTTCCATATGCGCTCGTTGTGTAAGTAAAGTTGCTTCAGGGCTTGCAGGAGTTTGCCAGTTACAAGCATGTAGCTGTATTGCTTTCTCATGTCGTCCAATGAGTCACACAGTTTCACCATGGCATCTCTGTCAGCGATTTCAAGTTCTTCGTTCTTCTTGCCTATTTTGAAAAGCTGATCTGAGTCAACAGAAGCGTCGTAGGAGTACAGGCAATACCAGACTGGGATGTTTCTTTGCAGGAAATATCTGGTTAATGGTACGATTTCGTGAAGGTTAAGTTGAGAGATTGTGGGGGATATACTTACTCTGATTCCTTCTTTGTGTAGGATTTCGACCGTTTTCATTGCCTTGTCCCAGGAGCCTTTGACTCCCTTGGCATGGTCGTTTTTTTCCGCATCCAAAGTGTCCAGGGAGATGGCAACAAAGTCTGCTTTGCGCAAGGCTTCGATCTTTTGCGCCGCCAAACTTCCATTGTCATATACTGTGGTCACGAAAAAGCGTGAAGCATAATCCAAGATCTCGCCGATATCATCTCTTAGAAGAGGCGCCCCTCCAGATAGTACGACTTCTATGACGCCAAGCTCCTTGAGAATGTTCAAGCCCTTTTTAACTTGTTCTGTGGATAGCTCGGTTTCATCTTGGTTTCGCCAGACATTGCAGCCTCTGCATCGGTAGTTGCATCTTCTCGTGAGCAACCACTGAACGTGGTATGGCCTATTGGGCATCAGAGAACACTTTGCAATTCTTGCAACTTTCTTTAGTGTCATTACCAAAGACGCTTCACTTCATCTTACATGTGGTTATGAAATTCAAATTGGTATTTTAAGCTAATGCAAATATCTGAACGTTTTTACTCTGCAGAAGAACCAATCTGAGCGATGATTTGGTTGCTTGTGAGGACAGGCCAAGATTCGCGCATGCATTGGCTCTACCAGGGACTATCCTGCGGTTCGGGTTCCGATTTGTGGTGCGAGTCTTGTGTAGAGCCTTTCAAGTTTGTCAGTCGATTTCTCAATATCGTGGCCTCGAGCTATTCGTAGGCTGCAATGTGAGAATTCTTCTCTCAGCGGATCATCATTTAGGATCGTTGTGATTTTTTCAGCAAGGCCTTCGTGGTCTCCGGGTTTCAATATGTAACCGTTCCTTCCGTTCACTATTAATTCTGGGACTCCTCCCACACTGGTTCCAATAGCCGGCAACCCCATCGCTAGGGCTTCTAACAAAACTAAAGGTTGGATCTCTGCGTAGGATGGCAAGACGAAAAGGTCTGAAGAAGCATAAGCCTGCCTTAGCAGTGAGTCTGAGATGAACCCAGTAAAAATCACATTCTTTAGGCCAAGTCTATTGGCCTGATCTTCAAGATTTCTTCGCAGATGGCCTTTTCCTACGATGATTAGGTTTGTGTCCGGAGCTCTCGTTTGGACAATACTGTAGGCGTCAAGAAGAATGTTCAAGCCTTTTTCTTCCATCAATCTTCCAACGTATAGTATCTTCTTGTTTTTTTCTCCTAGGCCGAATTCTCTGTCGAATTGTTCATGGTCTAAATTGGGGTTAAACTTTGACAGTTCTATCCCATTGCTAAGAACGAGTGCTTTTGCTTTTAGGCCGTATTTTCTCAGTGTTTTCAATCCGTAGATGCTCGGGCATAACACTATGTCGACTAGGTTGTAGAATGAGTTTACTATCTTGTAGAAAAACTTGTTGAACTTTGTGCTGTCGAAGAAGAGGTTACGGGAGAATGTTTCAGAAAGGAGGTGATTAGTGGCTATTGAAGGTACGCCCTTTTTTCTTGCCTCTAGCACGCACGCAAGAGATAGGAGCGATGGAATGTGACAGTGAAGAACATCGATTCGCTCTCTTTCGTAGATCTGCCGTATCTTACGGAAACTTGGAAAAGAAAATGCGTATTCACCCTCTGACTTTGGAAGTGTGAATGAAGGGAATCTGTAGACCGTAAGATTTCGTCTCCTTTCCTCTGATTCCCTACTGAGGTTACACTTTGACGTAACGATGGTTATTCTGTGTCCTCTTTCTATGAACCTCTCAATGAACCTGTTCGCTACTACCGGTACGCCTCCGTAGGAGGAATCGAATAGGTCAGAGACTACGCAGATGTTCATTGATGTGCTTGTTGAGTCAAGATGGTATTTAGCTCTTGCTCTATCAGAGTCTAGCTTATCATACTGAACGTTCATGACTTGAAGAAGCAAATCTCAAACTGAACGTATCCGATTGTCCGAGCAATACCCCGTATTTCGCGTATTCAACATGAGAGATGCGTACTTCTGAAAGAATGGGTCCTCAGAGTTTCACAACCCGTACGTCATGCAATTCTTTGCTCTGGCCTAGTCTGGTGAATGCTTTCCTAGGCCGCTTGAACTTGTTAATGGTCTGCTGGATTGTCCTTTGATTCACGTAGTTCCTTATGTTTCTCCTGGCTTCTTCAAATCTGCTTCCATGGGAATGGAAAACACTGAATTGCGGATCGACTACTATTTTGAAACCTCTCATCGCCATTTCTTTGCTCCAATCATAATCTTCGCAGCCGTAGGCTTTGGCCTCGGGAATGGTTTGGGGTAGATTTTCATCAAATGGATAATTTTGCCAGAGGGACTTCCTGACTATGCAGCTTACGGTGGATGTCCAGTTGAATCTCAGGATTATTTTCTCTGAGAAATAATAGACGTACTTGCTCAACCTTGACAGAGAACTATTCTTTTCGAAAGGATAGGAATAGCCTGTAACGCAGGCTACTCTGCTGTCTCTGAAATGCCTGACACCTCTGTCTAACCATGAAATTGAGATTGGAAGGGCATGTGCATTTGTGATGGCGACAAGTTCGTTTTCCGCAAAGAAGATGCCTAGGTTCGTTGAATAAGGATGGGAAAAGTCCCTGTCTGGAAAATTCACTAGTCTGACAACGATTTTCTTCTTTCTTAGAGGCTCGACGGATTTCTTCAACCTGTCCTCAAAGGAGGCAAGCGCTGCCTCCGAAGAATAGTTATTGACGATGATGACTTCAGATGGTGGAAGGGTCTGGTCATGTAGCATTTCAAGCATATCGTGAAGATGTTGTTCCTCATCGCGAGTCCTGACGACAACCGAAACCAGTCCCATCTTTTCCTCTTCCTAAGCATATTGTGTTAGATCAGCATATCGGGCCTTTTTCCATCCATGATGCCCTTTAATATCTTCGCTTTCGTAACCAAACCTTTGGGGGCTAATATCATTTAAGCCGTGCGGCCTTTTGGGTGCCATGACATTTTCTGCTATCGGGCGGATGTAGTTCTGAGAGAGCTGGGAGCGACCAAACAACATGATTTATTGCAGTTTCGAGGATATCTAAATTGCCGGGGCGATTGAACGGTTGAAGTGGCGGCCTGCAGAGCCGCTCTGTATGGTTTCAACTCGCGCGCTTGGAAATATCGATGTCCTTGACGGTTTGGGAGCGCACAAGCAAGTTATGGGTTCCGTGTCTCATTTCAAGAATCCTTATGGTAACCATCAGAAAGGGTTTCAGGATCGTGGTGGATCCGATTTTCAGTGTTTTTCGCTCTCACGGAAGCGCCCTCTATGAAACTGCGAGAAACCTGAAGGGCTATTTCATCTAAAGGGGGATTCAGCAAAAAATAAACTTGCCAAACAGGCCTAGAGTGACCTTCAGCAGGGTTTTCCAAGCTGGCCCAAGTGAGTCTGCAATAGAATTGCATTCCTAGCTTACTTCTTTGCAAGAGCAACCCACAGATGGTCGCAAGTGGGCCTTGCCAGTTCTGTTTCAAAACCATTTTTTCGTTTTACAATTCGGTTTTCTGAAGACGGCAAGAATTCGCCAACGACACTTGCGCTGATTCCGCTTTTGATTAGGTTTTTCTCAATATCATCTGCGACATCTTTTCTGGCTGCTATCAGCATGCTTCCTGAAGCAATCAAGTAAAGCGGGTCAATCTCAAATGCCTTACATATCTCTGAGGTCTCTTCGGCCACTGGAATTCTGTCCTCCAAGATTCTGAAGCCTAGGTTTGATGCGTCTGCAACCTCGTGTATTCCCCCAGCTATTCCGCCTTCTGTCGGGTCATGCATAGCGTGAACACCGCCTGTCTTGAAGGCTATCGCCGCCTCTTTCGCCACGCTTATCATGCTGAAGAATCCCTTAGCACTCTTCAACGTTGAGGACCTGACGGTTTTCCTCAGCTTTTCCTCCCTGTCCGACGCCAGAATGGCAGTGCCTTCTATGCCCGCAGTTTTGGTTATCATAATTTTATCTCCTGCTTTGGCTCCAGCTGCCGTCACGTAATTTCCCTTCTCTGCCATACCCATAGCGCAACCCACAACTATCGGGTTCACCAGTCCGGGAGTAGATTCGCAATGTCCTCCGACGATAGCCATTCCCAAACCCTTCGCAGCCTTGTCCATCTGTGAGCTGATAATCTCAACGGTCTTTCTATCCGCCTTTTCTGGGAGCAAAATACACGACAAGAAGAAGGCTGGCTCGACACCAAACGTGGAGACATCGTTTGCGTTAACGTTGACTGCAAGCCAGCCGATTCTCTCCAAGGCTCCTGTGATCGGATCCATAGATACTACGAGCGATTTACTTCCAACGTTTATCACAGCGCCATCAATTCCTGCCGCAGGGCCCAGCGCAACCTCATCACGGTGAACACCTAGATTCTTGAATATGACCTCTTTCAAGAGGTCAACAGGTATCTTTCCTAGTGGCAATGCCATCTTGGGCCCTTCTAGAAAGTTGTTGCTGTTTTAGCTTTTAAGCTGTGGCAAAGGCTTCCTTATCTCGTCAGTGTCATTTACCTTTGTCGGCTTCAGGATTTCTGGGAGTCTCCTGCGGATGATTAAGGCTATTGGTAAGCCAACGAGTCCTCCAACTACTATCTGCAGTATGTTTGCTGGCACTTCGCCTAACGCTGCCCATCCTTCTTGAAGCGGGAAGAATTCGGCTAGGAAGTAACCAGTTATCATTTCTGCGCCTGCAATGATCACGGCAAGAACGTCTCGTCGATAGCTGATTCTATTGGCGATTAATCCTGCAATGAAGCCTTCTACGCCTTTTACCACCAAGGTAGATGGGGCGAAATAGGCATAGCCTCCAAGCACGTCTGATATGGCCGATCCGACCCCACCAGCAAAGCCCCCGACTACGGGGCCAAAGGTGAGCGCGCTTACAAAGATCATGATATCGCCGAAGTTTAGATATCCCTTTGTTGCTGGGATGTAGATTTGTACGGCAAAGGTTGTCACGGCCACCAGTGCAGCCATGACTCCCATCAGCGCGGCAGTTATTATAGTGAATCTGCTTTCCATTTGGATCGTACTCCATGTTTTCTCGCGGTCGATTGTAGGCTTAGTATAGTTGTAACTATAATAGTGAATGAGCGTTTATAAATTTTAACATCGATGAAAAAGGATCGCGCGCTAACGTCAATTAACCAGAATAACCATCAAAAACTGACAAAAATAAAGATGGAAAAATGGTTGACCATACTAGGAATAACCAGTAAAACAGCATGACTGATAGCAAAGGTCACATCAAAAGTTTCAAGTCGTCGATGGCTGATAGCGCTTTCTTTCCGCGTTCCGTTATTCTAAAGAATCTTTTTCCGGTCTTCTCGCAGCCAACGATTAGCGCTTTCTCTGACAGCTCGTTTAAGTGTTGATAAACGGCCGCTCGCGTCATTGTTCTCCCGAGTTTCTTCCACAAGTCGTACCCGTAAGTGTCTTTCTTGCTTATGATACGAAGTATTTTCTCTTTTGTGCTCAGTTCCAGGCCAAGAACGACCGTTTTTTGTTTCTTGGTTAACGCTTGCAGCACGTCTGTGGCTTTGAGTCCGCTTCCAGTGATTAAGCAAACGACACTTTCGTTCTGGTCAATCCTTCGATCTTGAATCAATTTCTTAAGGGCCGCGATCGCTGCTGAACTTGCTGGTTCAGCAAACATGCCTTCAAGCTTGGCTATTTGAAGCTCTGCTGCAAAAATTTCCGAGTCAGAGACTGTGATGGCTAAGCCGTTTGATTCTTCAATCGCCTTCATTGCTAATTCCCCCTGCAACGGCTCGGCCACCAATACCGCAAGCGCATGCGTAATGGGGTGTAGAGTCTTCGCAAACTCATGCGCGCCTTCTTTCCAGGCCCTAACTATTGGTGCGCATCCTTCTGACTGGACGCCAACCATTTTTGGCAGTGAATCTGTGAGTCCGAGTTGTTCAAGCTCTTTGAACCCTTTCCAGATTGAGTAGATTGTTCCACCGCCGCCCATCGAGACTATGAGCCATTCTGGAACGCCAAGCTGTTCACGCACTTCCAACGAGATTGTTTTCTGGGCCTCAATGACGAGAGGGTTTAACTCTGCTGTCGCTTGGTACCAGCCCATCTCTTTCTCCAAGGCTCTGGCTCTGCGTATAGATTTGTCGACAGTTTGGCCGAATTCTTCGATGAAGGCGTCATAGGCAAGCATTTGAGCCATTTTTCCAACATCGACCATCTTCGGCACGATCACGTGGCACGTCGACCCGGCTTTCGCAGAATAGGCCGCCAAAGAAGCGCCTAGGTTTCCGCTTGTTGCGCAGAGTATGGTTTCGTACTTAAGATCCATGGCGTTCGATGTTAGAAGAGCGGCGGCGCGGTCTCTGTACGAGTTTGTTGGGTTTCTCGTTTCGTCCTTCAAATACAGTTCTTTCAGTTTAATGCTTCTTGCAAGTCTTTCGGCCTTACGTAGTGGTGTTTCGCCTTCGCCTAGACTTATCATGTTCTTTACTGGCGGCAGTAGGGGTCTGTATCTCCAAAAACCTGGATGTTTAGAGAATCTTGTTCTAAGGTTCTCGGGAAAGCTGATCTCGTATTCTAGGGTTCCTCCGCATCTGTCGCACCTGTTTTTCGGCGGGTAAAGTTGAAATTCTGAGTTGCATTGGAGGCATCTGAGAATCATCGGTTCCACTCTGCTATATCAATGTCAACAATTGATCTTCCAGTGGACCTTTTTAATGTTTACAATCAACCGGGCGGTGAGATGGGAAAACCTAAATGTGAGTCCAGCAATGATAGGTAGCGAGTTGTGAGTTGACGGTCATGAGTCAAGAAGTGAAAGATGACCCCGTGAGAATGCATAGAGAAGCAATCACTCTTTTCGAGACAGGCAAATATAAGGAGGCCGAAGAAATCTTCTTGAAAACGGCGGAATTATATCATAAGGTGCAGAACTTTTTCTATTCGACAGAGATGTACTACAAGGCCGGCGAGTGTGCCTACGCACTGAAAGAATATGAGAAGGCGGTTGAACATTTTGCGAAGTCGGCAGAACTGTCCTTCCAGAAGGGGTTTGACCGGTTCGGAGTCAGCGCCTTGGAGTACGAGAGAGACGGTTACAAGGCCTTACGCAAGAAGGCAAAGGTCAAGGAATTAGACAAGAAGATTCAAGAAGTGAAGAAGAAACTGGAGGCCACATTCTAAATCATCGTCAACATTGTGCTGTTCCTTCTTGGACTGAACAGGCCTGAAACAACGTTTATCTTTTTAAGCTGACAAATGAGAAGCTGACCATGTTTTAAAGGTCAACGACTATGCCGACTCCTTTCAAGGCTCTTGCAGAATTAGGGGAAAAACTGGAGGCGACGACCAAACGTCTCTTGATGGTAGACCTTGGAACAAGTTTCTTGCAGAACTTAGAGTCTGACGAGACAGAACCCGCGGTTTCCATGATTCTTGGGAGGCCTTTTCCAAGGTGGGATCAGCGAACTCTCGAAGTGAGCTGGGCTACTCTTAGCGAAATCATAAAGCGCATCACGGGCGTTGAGTGGAGCGTCTTCACAGAAGTCTTCAGCAAAACGGGCGACATCGGCGCGGCCACCAAGACGATTTTTGAGAACAGCAGGGTTAGAAAACAGATCGCGCTTTTTCAAAGACCCTTAACGATAACTGAGGTCAGGCGCAACCTGCAAAGTATAGCAGAAACTTCCGGGTCAGGCTCAAGAGAGAAAAAAGAACGCCTGATTGAAGCACTTCTGAGTCAAGCCTCGCCGGTTGAGGCCAAGTATGTGGTCAAGATCTTCATCGGTGAGATGCGCACCGGTTTTCACGAAGGGTTGATGGAACAAGCAGTTTCTAAGGCTTTTCAAGTTCCGCTGCGAGACGTTCAAGAGGCAAGCATGATCACGGGCGACATCGGAGAGGTGGCGTCCATTGCTAAGAGTGAGGGTAAGCTAGGGCTGTTCAAGATAGGTTTCAAGGTTTTCAGGCCGGTAGGCCCTATGCTGGCCCAGATGGCTGACGGCGTGGCGCAGGCGTTGGAAGAGCATGATGGCAAGACGGCGTTTGAGTACAAGTATGACGGTGCTAGGGTTCAAATTCACAAGTCAGGCGAGGACATCAAGATCTTCAGCCGCAGACTAACAGACGTGACGGACAGCTTACCAGAGATAGTGGACTTGGCAAGAAGGAACTTGAAAGCAGAGGAAGGAATCTTGGAAGGCGAGGTTGTGGCCGTCGACGGTCAGGGTTACCCAATTCCTTTCCAGCATCTGATGCGGAGGTTCAGAAGAGTTCATGGAATAGCGGGCGCGGCCGAAAGAATTCCTCTGAGGCTTTACCTTTTCGATGTCTTGTATCTCAACGGGCAAAACCTGATTTCCACGTCATACGTCCAACGGAGGCAAGTACTTGTGGCAAACGCTGGCGGAATACCTTTGACTTCGCAGCTGATAGCGAACGATGTTCGAGAGGCGGAGCAGTTCTTGAAACAGGCCATGGACGCGGGGCATGAGGGTTTGATGGCCAAGAGGCTTGACAGCCCGTACACGCCTGGAATCCGCGGAAAACGTTGGCTAAAAATAAAGCCAATCCTCGAACCCTTAGACCTTGTTATAGTGGCGGCTGAGTACGGCTATGGGCGCAGGCACGGGTGGCTTTCAGACTATTACTTGGCGGCACGTGATGCTGACACTGGCAAATTCCTCACGGTGGGTAAGACTTTCAAAGGGTTGACAGACGCCGAAATCATCGGAATGACAAAGCGGCTCAAAGAACTGACGATAAAGCCCTCACCCAGAAGCGTGAGCGTGGTTCCGACAATAGTTGTTGAAGTCGCATACAACGAAATTCAGAGAAGCCCAAAATATGAATGCCAAATGGCTCTACGGTTCGCGAGGATTACGCGTATCAGAGAAGACAAAGCACCGGAGGAAGCGGACACCATTCAACGGGTCAGGCAAATCTACGAGCGTCAGTTCCAGAAAAAAGGCAGATATACAACCGATTGACAGCAGAATAGATAAGTGACGTGTGTACATGCCTAGAACGAGCAAGCTTCCCTCATTCGACGAGTACTACAGTCGCCAAACCGTGTTGAAGGAGCTCGGGAAAAAGGGGCAAAGAAAACTTGCCCAGTCAAAGGTAGCTGTGGTTGGACTAGGCGGCTTGGGAACAGTTTCATCACTTTATCTGGGGCTCGCCGGGGTCGGCTACCTGCGCCTGATAGACCAGGATACGGTTGAGTTGGCTAACTTGCATAGGCAGATCCTTTACGGCCTGGAAGATCTGCATTATCCGAAGGCTGAGGTCTCAGCCAAAAGACTGTCCAAGATGAATCCGCTCGTGAAAGTCGAGCCTGTCTCAGAGAATCTGAACGTCAACAATGTTGAAAAGCTCCTAGCTGGTATGGACTGCGTCGTTGACGGTTTGGACAATATGCGCACACGCTACCTGGTCAACCGCGCATGCGCAAAGCTTGCGATTCCGTATGTCTTTGGGGCGGCCATAGGAATTGAAGGCAACCTTTCAGTCTTCGCTGTACCTAAAACCCCATGCTTGGAGTGCATCTTGCCAGATGTCAAGGATGACTTTTTGCTGACGTGCGACCTGAGAGGCGTACTCGGCGCCACGGCTGGCATAATTGGCACGATGCAAGCCATGGAAACGATAAAGGTTTTGACAGGCATAGGCTCGCCGCTTAAGGGTAAACTGATGATCTGCGACTTCGCCGACATGTACTTCACTACGATAGACATTTTCAAAAGAGACGGCTGCCCAGCATGCCAGCGCAACGTCGGCATCCCAAAAAGGAAGGAAAAACTTGCTTGGCTATGTGGAAGAGACACGGCGAACATAAACCCTGAAGAACCGTTGAAGATGGGCCTCAGCGAAGCCTATCAGCTCATCAAGCAGCATTTCAAAGTGCGAATAAAGTCCAAACTTGCAATAATATTCAATTACAGAACCTTTGAAATCACTCTGTTCAACGGGGGACGGATGTTAATAAAAAA
This sequence comes from Bathyarchaeia archaeon, assembly GCA_050012255.1. Taxonomy (GTDB): domain Archaea; phylum Thermoproteota; class Bathyarchaeia; order Bathyarchaeales; family Bathycorpusculaceae; genus DASPPK01. Next base: position 23,670 of record JBEKHN010000004.1, on the reverse strand, counting down.
TGTCAAGAGTGAAAAGTCAGCCCTAGACGTTTATAACAACATAAGAAAGAAGCTCGATGAGGGCCGATAAACCTATTTATCCGAGTCTCAGCCATCTTTAGACTGCCGGGGTGGCCGAACGGTTCAGGCGGTTGCCTGCAGAGCAGCTATATATGGGTTCAACTCCCATCCCCGGCTCTCAGATTTTGGTGGGTTGAGAAGTCTTATCTGGTGGGCTGAGGAACCTACCCCTCCTAGGTTTCAATGTACCATGAATATTTGGATCCAAATACGTCACATCAAAAAGAGCGCGTGCGCGACTAAGAAAGGAGGGCGTCTGAGGTCCAACTCCCATCCCCGGCTTTTCAGCATACATCCTCGGTCTGTGGGCGAACCCCCGGTCTCTGCATGAATCATGGTATCACTTTCGTTTTCGAAACAGCTTAACATATTCCATCTCACAGATGTATTCGTAGCCTGTAGCCCGCGTTGCCTCTACCGTCACTTTAACCTCTTTTGCTCGAAGACGGAGCCACAGAACATTCTAGAAATAGGCCCGCAGGCCTTGTACAATCAAACTCGGCGCAACGGCTGCTTTTAACCTTTCAAGTCTTATCCGTATGGATTAACGTACCATTCTTGATTCTGTGTGCCGGGATTCTGCTGTAGCCTTTTGAACATCTTCTCTCTGAGCACTGCCTCGTTGCAGCCCATTTCAGGATCGGGATCACTGCATCTCTGAGTCCCTCTCCGTCTTTTGTCAGTGAATATTCAACACGAGGTGGGATCTCGGCGAATGATTTCCTTATGAGAAGCCCCTCGTGTTGAAGCTGCTTCAACGTGTCTGCAAGCGTCTTGGGGCTCACACCCTGCAGTTCTTCCATCAGTCTGTTGAACCTAAGACTTCCGTAGTTTCCTATTGCATTGATAATCAGAAGCGCCCATTTCTTGCCTATCACGTCTATGATCCCTTCAAGCGGACAAAAACAAACTACGTCATTCTTATTCTGCATGTATCGTCACTTTCATTACAGATAGCAACTATGTCGCTATAAACTTTATAGAATAAATACTTTACTTCAGATAGTATTGCAAAATAGAGGTGATTATAGATGGATGATGAATGTGGTTGCGGAAGACATCACGGGCATGAAGGCTACTGCGGCTGTGGCATACATGGGAACGGACATGGTTACAGAAGGCGCTTCTTCACTAAAGCCGAAAGAGTCGAGAAGCTGAAGGGCTATACAGAAGAGCTTAAGAATGAACTGAAGGGCGTCGAAGAAAAGATCAAGGAAATGCAAATCGAAAAATGACGCCGAAGGCATGAAGTCTAAATTATGCTCGCCAAGAACGCGATAGAAGTCAACCACCTAACGAAACGCTACAACGGCACCGTGGCAGTGGACAACATAGCCTTTCAAGTCAAGGAAGGCGAAATCTTCGGCTTCCTAGGCCCAAACGGCGCTGGAAAAACCACGACGCTGAGGCTGCTGACTGGGCTAACAAGACCCACTTCGGGCTCAGCAACAGTCGGAGGCCACGACATCTTAACCGAATCGGTCAAAGTGCGAGAGCATATCGGCGTGGTTCCTGAAGTCTCAAACATCTACGATGAAATGACCGCTTGGGATAACCTCATTTTTGCATCTCAACTCTACGATGTGCCCAAAGATCAAAGAGAAACAAGAGCGAAGGAACTTCTGGAGCTCTTTGGACTTTATGAACGCAGAACGAGCCGCGTTGGCACCTTTTCCAGAGGCATGAAAAGACGTGTGACGATAGCAACTGCCTTAATCCATAAACCAAGTATCCTATTCTTAGACGAACCCACGACCGGGCTTGACGTACAAAGCTCGCGAACGATACGAAACCTCATCAAAGAACTTAACAAATCCAACGTGACCGTTTTCCTCACCACCCATTACATTGAAGAAGCTGATCAGCTGTGTCAACGAGTCGCCATTATCAACCGCGGTAGAATAGTCACCGTTAGCAGCCCTGAAAAGCTGAAGGCTTCAGCAGAAAAGCATCAGATTATCGAAGTATCCTTCAATCAAGGCGAGGATTTGGAACGCAGACTCGCAAATCTAGACTATGTAAACAGAGTCACGCATGTGGGCGATAAGTTTAGACTTCACGTTGAAAACACGTCTAAGACCATTTCACTTCTGGTTGATTTCGCTAGAAAGAACGAATTAGAAATAGTATCGATCAACACGTTGAAACCAAGTCTGGAAGATGCTTTTGTTGAAATGACTGGAATTGCCCCAGAAGCCATGGCCACGGAGAAAGAACAGAATAAGAAGGGCGGAAATCTTAGCTAGAGAATGGCTCAAGGGACTGGTCAAGGCTTTTTACATCGCAAAGAAAGATGCGAAGGTTTACTATTTCAAGGCTCCAAACTTCACGTACGGCCTTCTGATTCCAGTTTCTCTTTTCCTCGCATTTGCGATGGCTGGGCAAATGAACCCGAGACTCATCGTGCCAGGATTGGTATCCCTGATGCTTCTTTTCGGAACTACATCGATTGAGGCTGTGGCAGTCGTTCTTGAAAAGCAGACGGGGACATTTGAAAGGTTGCTCGCAGCACCCATCTCTTGCTTCACACTCGTGGTTGGAAAAACGTTGGCAGGCTTCTTCTTCGGATTGATACTGGCCGCTGCAACCCTATTTCCTTTAGCAGCAGTCTCAGGAACAACTGTTTCGAATCCATTACTGGTCGTGATCGCTATAGCCGTCACTTCGTTGGCGTTTTCGGCGCTCGGTGTTCTCGTTTCTGCGTATGCAAGATGGGTTCCTGAAGCACAGATGCTTTCAAACTTCTTCAGGTTTCCAATGGTGTTTCTTTCAGGGACTTTCGTCTATTTGGAGACTCTGCCGTCACAGTTGCAGATTGTCGCTCGCTTCCTGCCACTCACGTACTCTGTCGAGGCGTTGAGACTTTTAATTGGAGAATCAGCCGTCACAAGCACCTATCTGATTGACATCGCCGCTTTGGTCGCTTTCACTCTTGCTTTGATGGCTTTAGCGGCCAAGATACTAGAAAGAAGACGTTCATAGTCCACGGAGCTATTCGGGTCGGTGAAGCCAACCATAGCTGGCGTAGATTTCTCTTACCTTTTTGGAAGCTAGGAACTCGATGAATTTCTTCGATAGCTCTTTGTCTTTGCTGCATGTAACTACGGCGGCTACCGTGCTCCTGAAGACTTGAAAATCCCTGGGCAACTCAATTACCTCGCAGGTATCTGGCCAAACTCCTTGAAACGCGTTCCAGCCGAATATGGCATCAACTTTGTCCGAATGAATCAAGCTCATCAGTGACCCGCATGCGTCCGCGTGATGCGTTATGTTTCGACGAATCTGATCAGTCAGCCCAGCTTTGCTTGAGACGTCGTCCCAAACGCCTTTCAAGCAGCCCTCGGTAGCTATTCCGATGCGAACACCTTTTCCGCATAGGTCTTTGAGAGAGTTGATCTGCGCTGGGTTCCCTACGGCCACGATAATCACCGATCTCCGAAATCCGAGGCTTTTCCTCGTGCCTTTCAGCGTCAATCCTTGATCTTCAGAATCGTCTAACATGTATTCAGCGCCGCAGGATATGATGTCACCCTGCTTTGACTTTGCTATTTCAGCGAAGAGGTCGCTGGGCTTGCCCACCTTCAAATCGCAGCTCACGTCAAATTGCTTCTCAAAAAGAACGGTAGCGTCTCGAAGAGGCGGAGAAACTGCTCCGGCAGAATACGCCTTCAACCGCGGCTTAATGAAAGACATCTACCAACTCACCGAGTTTGCTTGTGTTGGAGACAAATAATAGCTTTTTGAGCGGAACGGGTCGACTAGCAAACCGAGAGATTGAACTTTGCGAGTTTCAAAAATTGGCATTAGGAAAAAACGTCAGTACTGATTCACCAATAATTCTAACGAATTTTCACGGCGAGAGATGGCCCGAGGGGATTTACGCCTAACTGGGTGCAACTCCATTCAGCGCTCGCGGAGGAGCTGAAAGAGTTCCAAAAGTGTTAATTGTTTGTATCACTCAGTTACAGTTAGCGCGCGGTGGGAGACAGAAAAATGTCAAAGATAATTTTCTGTGTTATGTTTCTCACTCTTTTTGTCTTTAGCTCTTTTGCATTCAATATTCAAGAGTTGCCTATTTCTGACAAGTACTTGATTGCAAACGCATCTTACGATCCATTAACGGTTATTGCCAACATTACTCTGGGAAAGCACCCTTATTGCATAGCTACCAATAATGAGACAAACCGCATATATGTTGGTGTCGACGGTGGGCTTATGGTTATTAATGGTGAGACAGACAAAGTTTTAGCAGAAATCCCATTAGGCGATCATGTGGTAGCTCTTGCAGTTAATCCTTTGACCAATCGCATATATGCTGGGATTTATGGGAAAAATGTAACTGTAATCGACGGCGCCACAAATCTCAAGGTAGGAGAAATACCAATAGGACTTTATGACTCACGCGAGCTGGCAGTTAACCCTGTCACAAACCTCGTTTATGTAGGGGATTGGACCGTGGTGGTGGGCCAAGCCGACAGCGTACGAGTTTACAATGGAGAGAATTTCCATTATGTTACCTCCGTGGCTTTGGGCATCAGTACGTACATTGAGCGTGTGGGCGTAACGGTTAATCCCAATACAAACAAAGTATATGCCACATGGAGTGGAAATGATAGTCTGTACATGATCGACGGAAATACTCATACCATCACAGAAAACGTAGATCCTTCTTCCTTCAGCACGACAGTGACGGTTAACTCGTTCACCAACTATGTCTATGTTGGAAACGCAGTTTTGAACGGTGATACGTTAGAACAAGTGACCTCAGGTTACACTGGCGAAATAAAAGCAATTGACCCCGTTCATAATCTCCTGTACACCGTTTCTAATTATGAAAACTTGTGCCGCCTCGACGGCTCGACGCACGGTGTAATAGATAGTTTAAAACTACATTGGACGTTTTCCTCTACATATGATCGAATTGCAGTAAACCCCACAACTTTCAAAATCTACATCACTAACTACAATGGAAACGAAACATGCGTGGTTAGCGCGGGGACTCCTGCACCAGATACGACCTCGCCAACCACAAGCGCCAGCTACGATGGATTTTGGCGCACCTCAGACTTCACCATCACATTAACAGCAACAGATAACATAGGCGTGAATGCAACCTACTACCGAATAAACACTGGGCCAATCCAGAATGTGACTGCTAACGGACAGCCACTCATCACAACGGAGGGTGCAACCAACACACTGGAATACTGGAGCGTCGATGCCGCAGGCAATGAGGAAAGCCCTCACAAAACGCTTACCCAAATCAAACTCGACAAGACGGCTCCTACAGGCTCCATTCTCATTAACAGTGGAGCCTCTTCCACGTCTTTTACGTCGGTGGCGTTGTCGTTGACTTATGCGGATGCTACTTCAGGCGTGTCTCAGGTTCGCTACAGCAACGACGGCGTCTGGGACACCGAGGTATGGGAGCCTGCAACCGCGTCTAAATCGTGGAATCTAACGTCTGGGGAAGGAACGAAAACCGTTTGCTTCCAGGTTGAAGACAATGCGGGGCTAACCAGCATAACCTATTCTGACACGATTGCTTTAGAGTCTCCGGATACTACTCCACCGGTTGCCAATGCAGGTCCAGACCAGACAGTGAATGAAGATGTGCAGATACAATTCGATGGCTCAGGTTCAAATGACAACATCGGAATTACAAGCTACATATGGACCTTCGTCGACGGTACCACCAGGACCCTTAACGGGAGCGCTCCGACCTACACTTTCCCGAACCCCGGCAGCTATCTGGTAACGTTGAATGTTTCGGACGCTGTGGGAAACTGGGCAACCGACATGGTGACAATTGCAGTTCTTGACATCACCCCGCCCACGATTGGCACGCCAAGTCAAAGTCCATCAGGAGATGTCAACGAAGGACAATCAGTCAAGATCTCAGCAAGCATTACAGATGTCGGCACTGGTGTGAAGAATGCATCCTTAACCTACTCTAATGACAATGGCAGTTCGTGGCAAACACCCTTACCGATGATCTACAACTCTACAACCAGTTTGTACGAGACGACAATTCTGGGACACACATCTGGCACATGGGTGAAATATAAAATAACAGCGTATGACAATGCTGGAAACTTGATGACAGAAGACAACGCTGGACAGTACTACTCTTACCAAGTCATTCCCGAATTTCCTGCGACGTACGTAATCCTCCTATTCGTACTGACAACAACATTAGCCGTAACAACCTATAGAAAGAGAAAAGCCCAAGCTCATAACGCTTAACCCGCACGCAACGATGTCGCGCTAGGGCAGTCACGGTAGATGGAAGATTGAGAACACTTTCCTCTTGAGGTCATTTTCGATGTCCTGTGCGTGGCTGATGCTTCCTTCAAAAACCAAGTCTAAATCAGTGGTATTGTTCCGCAGAGCAAAAGAGGCAGACGCAAACAACGAAACGAAATACGCTAGTCTTGGGTCTGCTTCGTTAACGATTCCATCAATGTAGCGCGCTAGCGTGTTCCTGAATTCTTTTGGGAAGTGGCTTGTGCTGCTCATTTGCTCTTCAGCCATATTTGGATCATATAGGATACCCGGGGGGGAGGGTGTGAGCACGCAAGCACCAAGCTGAACCGTGACAGTAACCATCCCCCATCGGAAAACGCTATGCACCCCTCTTGAACGGAATTTAGGAACAAGCATGCGCGCTATATCCGGAAGACAACACACAGTCATCGCGCTCCCACCGTCCAGCGCGGAAGCGGTTCAAACCTCAGAGTAAAATCAAGGGAAATGAAAGAAACAAACTCGTAGATTTTCAGTTAGAATTCTAAAATAGTCGCAGACTAGGCCTTATTTGAGAATTGGGGATGTGCCGAGGGCTAGCTTCACAGGAGCGTTTAAACCGTCGTTACACGTTTTACATTTTTTTGTAAATTCCTCAAAATTGCCGATTTTCCCAAAAGCTTAGGAAAATATCCGGTGGGTATCCGCATAAGAACTTATCCAACGGAATTTGGAATACTCCATCGGAGCCCTGCTGCAGTTGCTTGGCGGGCCCGAGGGGATTAGAACCCAAACGGGGTCGAGTCCACCCGCCCGCTCACGCTAACCAAATCTATAATTCAGCTCCCGCGCATGAACTTGCGCCTCAAGACAGAACCGCGTTTTATACGTTACTTGAAGATGTTTTTCGCTGCGTTTTGGAGCACAGGAGCGCGGGGGCTACAAATCCATTTTTCACGCCATTTCTGAATTTCTTTCTGAGAAGCATGTGAGCGCGAGCGGTGCTTATCCCTTAATCTTGGCTAGAGGCTTTGGCTTGCTCAGCAAAAGCAAAGCGGAATTGATTACCACTGATATGCACCCGGCTTCTGCAAGAACAACGGCTAGGACTGGATCTAAGATGCCAAAAGCAGCTAAACTCAATGCGACAATGTTCCAGATAAAGGCGTAAACTATGTTCCCCTTCATTCTGTTAAACGCCTTCCGACTTAGGCTAATCGCATATTCAACCTTTGTCAAGTCGTCTCCAAGCAGAGCCACGTCAGCAGTCTCAATCGCTACATCGCTGCCAGCCGCACCCATCGCAAACCCAACATCAGAATTAGCCAAAGCAGGAGCATCATTCACACCGTCACCGACCATCGCAACAACATTGCCTTTTTTCAGTTCTCCAATAACCGCAACTTTCTGTTCAGGCAAAAGCTCAGCATGGTACTCATCAACCCCGATCTGCTCAGCGATAGATTTCGCAGTCCGCATATTGTCGCCAGTTATCATAACAGTTTTGACTCCTAGGCGCTTAAGCCCCTGTATAGCTTCCAAAGAATTCTCCCTAACTGTGTCAGCCACAACAATGATGCCAATGACATTTTTGTCAAGTGCTACAGGAATAGCTGTTTTCCCCTCGCTTTCAACCATGTTCATCAATTGACTCGCTTCTTCTGGAATCTCCGTTTCCATCATCTTAGTTCCAATTAGGATATGCTTGTTTCCGTAGTGGGCGTCCACGCCGTGTCCTGGAATAGTTTTGAAGTCTGTGGGGTCAGGAATTTTCATGCTCATCTCAGCTGCCTTAGCGATGATGGCTTTGGATAGGGGGTGTTCTGAGAATTTCTCAGCAATTGCTGCATACTTGATTGTTTCCGCTTCAGAGTAATTACCGAAGGTTTTTATTTCAACAACCTTAGGTTCGCCTATGGTTAACGTGCCAGTTTTGTCAAATGCGACCAGCTTAACGTCCTTTAGCTTTTCGATGTGTGTGCCACCCTTGATTATTATGCCGTTCATGCTGGCATTACCGATGGTTCCAGCTACAGCGACAGGAACAGCTATTGAAAGCGCGCAAGGACACGCGACTAAAAGAACAGTTACAGTTCTTGCCAGCGCTGTTTCAAAACCAAGTGCGAAATAGCTGGCCGCAAAGACAGAAGATGCCAAAACTGCCATGATTGGCAAGAAATAAGTAGTAAATCGGTCTGCAACGTTCTGTATTGGCGCTTTTTTCTCTTGAGCTTCTTCGACAAGTTGAATGACGTGAGCAAGTGTAGTGTCCTCAGCGATTTTTTCAACTCTAATTTCTAATGCCCCATGTTCATTGAGTGTACCAGCAAATGTGCAGTCCCCCACTGTCTTTTCTACTGGAATTGACTCGCCAGTTATAGTTGCTTGGTTAACGGTGCTGTGTCCGGAAACTACTGCTCCGTCAACGGGTATCTTGTCGCCTGGTTTAACTAAGACGATTTCACCTATCTTGACCTCGTCCACGGGTACTTCAACTTCTCTGCCGTCTCGACGTATGCGAGCTGTGCTGGGGCTCATGTTAATGAGCTTCTCAAGCGCACCTCTTGTTCTATGGATAATGTATCCTTCAAGCGTCATACCTGCGAGTATTATGAACGCCACTACTGCTGATGCTGTAAGGTAACCAACTGCTTCTGCTGTGCCAGTGGCTGATGCTGAAGGCAGTACGAGACCAGCTACCACTGAAATGAAGATGGCAATTGTTGCAAACAATTGGGCGGTAACATTCCCGTGCCGCAGGGATCGAATGCCATGCACATAAATGCGATAGCCTAAGGCAACGGCGATCAAAGTCAAAGCAATGCTAATTTCATGCGCATAGGTTACTTGAGTTCCAGAAATTAGGGCGCCTGCTAAAGCGAATAGCCCAAGTGAAGCGACTAGAATTACGCCTTGCACATGTTCTCTCATGGAATCCCTCTGGACTCAATCTCGACTCGGTAGCCTAGTCTTACCAAGCGCTCAGTAAATTTGGAGTAGCTGATTTTTTGTGAGTCATATTCTATTGTAACTTTGCCGGTTACTTCATCAACCTTGACTTTTGACACCCCATTCAACCTTGCAAGTGCATGCCTCAGGTTTTCCGCTGCATAATCAGTTGCGCATGTTTTGCATCCAGTGCACTCCATTTTTTGAGTCTTTAGAACTATTTTCTCAATGGCCATGTTCAGTATCTCTTTTTTTCTTCATGAGGCAATTGCTAGTCTATTCTTAATATTGGCTACCTGCAGTTAAGTGCTAGAACATATGCAGATATTTAAATCTGTTGTTATGACTTTACCTTACTTTGCGAGAAATTGACGGTTTCTTATGAACGTCAAAGAATGTTCAGTTTCCGCATGCCCTTGATAAGTTCGAGATTGGCTATGCTGTAAAAAACCCATTTGCCTTGTTTTCTATTCTTCACCAGTTCAACATTTTCCAATATTCCCAGATGATGAGATGCTGTCGGCTGTGTAAGATTCAAGGCAGCCATGACCTCGCAAACGCACATTTCTCGAACCAACAATAACCCCAGAATTCTCAGCCTTGTCGAATCTGCAAGAGCTTTCAAGACTTTGCTATTTCTCGCGGCGTTTTCTTTGCTCATGTTTTTGTTAGCTAATTTCTCTAGCTCGGCAGCATATTCTGAAGCACTTTCACTGGAACAAATGCCTGACTCGGCTAGTCGTTGTAGTCTTCGCTCTGTTTTTGATGTTGGCATGAGACTTCAATTGAGTGATGGCAAATAACATATTTAAATGCGTTGTTCTATGCTTCAGTTAGAGGTGGATGAAATGAAAAGAGTACTTTTCGTGTGCGTCGAAAACGCTGGCCGGAGCCAGATGGCAGAAGCCTTTACTAATCATTATGGAAAGGGAAAGTTCACAGCCTCAAGCGCAGGTATCAAGTTAGCCGAGAAGGTCAATCCGGTAGTTGTTGAAGCCATGAAAGAGAAGAGCATCGACATCTCAATGAACCTGCCGAAACTGCTGACTCCCAAGATGTTGGAAGAAGCAGATCTGATCGTAACGATGGGCTGTGGCGCTGCAGACCTGTGTCCAGGTCCTTTTTTCAAAACAACTGTGGATTGGGGACTCGAAGATCCAAAGGGCAAACCGATAGAGAAAGTTCGGGAAATCAGAGACGAAATAGAAAGAAAAGTAAGAACACTACTTGACCAAAGCATCTGATCCATGCTGAAGTGCAGATATTCCTAGCACCTTTCTCTATGTTTTTCAAATATGCGATGCACGCACGCCTGACGATGTCTGTCCTGCTGGTCTTGAGAAGCTCAGCTACTCTATCAATGCGATTAGCCAGCTGATTTTCGAGCTTACATTCTACTCGTTTCTTCGCTTCCCTCACCCCAGACCTCCAACTCAAAACGAGTTAGGGCCCACTTCCCCAGCTAGGAAACATAGTCTTGCATATCCTTTAGCCCTCAGGAATAGGTTGCCCAGAACCTTCTACGTTCAAGAATTTCTTCAGAGCCCCTGTGAGTTCCTCCAAATCAACGTGCAAGACTTGAATTTGACCCTGCAGCTTCTTGACACGCTCAGGCATAAGCAGATGCTCAACAGCAGCGTCACGACTAAAATGCTTGAGCTGCCGCGCGCGCTTGCGCGCGCAATGAGAAGGGCGCGCTTTGCGCAACTCTTAATTTGTCGTAAGTGTAGAGACTGTTTCTGGTGAAAGAATGCCGAAATATAAGACTACAGCTAAATGGATCGAGAATGTTCGTTCGGTGGTTGACAATTCCAGAACACACAGCATAGTCTGCGACCTTTCTACCCCCGCAGGCGGGGACGATAAAGGCCCGACTGCCATTGAATTGGCTCTAATGGCCTTGGCTGATTGTGCCGTGACCATATTTGCCGATTGCTGCAAGCAGAGCAAAATCGAGCTCACCAAAGTCGAGGCCGTGGCGGAAGCAGAAAAATCTCCTGATTCTCCCATATTGACTGGAGTGACCGTGAAGACCAAAGTGTGTGCAGCTGCAAGAAAGGAACTGCTGGAGGCTGCTTGGCGGAGAACTGAGGCAAACTGTCCAGTACTATCCATATTCAAAGAACCAATTCAGTTGAAAGTGGAATTCGAAGTAGTGCCCAAATAGCAAGAACAAAATGCTTCATGCTGAAGTGCAAAAAGGAGGTGAGTCTTTGCTGTTTGTCGCTACCCATACCCATCAAGCCGCAAAATGCCCATTAGGAACACCTGAAGGAAAAACAATGATCAAGAAGCTCTTTTCAGACGACAACATAAGGAAATCGGGTCTCAGAATAATAGGAGCCTATTTCAGTTGTCCAAACGACAAGAGCTCAGAACACAAAGGTTACTTCATTATAGACGCCGACAGTGCCCTAACTGTCTCAAGGTTCTTTGGTCAAATGGCAGTTGACGTAAGACCAGTCGTACCCTTTAGCGAAGTCGCGAAAACCTTGTAGTGCTGTCCAAAGAAGCCTACTGACCTATCCCTTTTTTATCAAGAAAAGATGTCTATTCTCGAATGACGCGATCTGGAAGTGAACGTCCGGCAGAAGGCTCTGGATTGACCGAGAAGACCCTAGACTTCAAGGAGATGACGGCAGAGAATACAATCACATCTTTGCAGTCTAGTCTGACCCATGGGCTCTCGTCGGATGAAGTTGCGACCAGACAGGGGCAGTATGGATACAATGAAATTCCTGAGCAAAAAGCTAACTCACTGAAGATGTTTGCAAGTAAGTTCTGGGGTCTCACTGCATGGATGCTTGAAATCATAATAGTTCTTTCATGGTTTCTCCACAGATACTCAGACCTGTACATTGTGACTGGGCTTCTTGTCTTCAATTCGATACTGGGTTTTGAGGAAGAACAGAGAGCATCAGGCGCAGTAGAATCATTGAAACAAAAGCTCCAAGTCAACGCAAGAGTCCTCAGAGAAGGCTTCTGGAGAAACTTGGCCGCGAGAGAATTGGTTCCGGGCGACATAATCAGAACCCGGTCCGGAGACTTCGTGCCAGCCGACGTGAAAATAATAGATGGCGAGCTAGGAGTTGACCAATCAGCCTTGACAGGAGAGTCAATGACAATCGACAAGAAACCAAGCGACACTATCTATTCGGGCTCCATTGTCAAGAGAGGCGAATCTAGCGGCATCGTCATCTCAACAGGGCTGAAAACATATTTTGGAAGAACTGCCCAATTAGTCCAACTTGCAAGGCCAAAACTGCACATGGAAGAAGTCATTTCCAACGTCGTTAAGTGGCTCCTGATCATAGTTGCTTCCTTGATCATCGTGGCTGTAGCCGTTTCAGCATTTGAGGGAGTCAGTCTTCTGGACGTGCTGCCAATAGTCCTAGTCCTCTTATTGTCTGCGATACCCGTGGCCTTGCCAGCGATGTTCACCGTCAGCATGGCATTGGGCTCTATGGAGTTGGCCAAAAAAGGCGTACTCGTGACTAGACTGAGCGCTTCCGAAGATGCGGCAACGATGAGTGTGCTCTGCGCCGACAAGACGGGCACAATAACAGTGAACAAGCTTTCAGTGGCAAACGTAATCCCTCTGAATGGGTTTACTGAAAAAGATGTAATACTGTACGGGGCCTTGGCTTCTCAAGAGGCTAACCAAGATCCTATAGATAACGCCTTTATTGTCAAGGCCAAATTGGAGAATTTGCCCGTTTCTTCGTTTGTACAGAGGGATTTTGTTCCTTTTGACGCGAAAACACGGAGAACTGAAGCCTTGGTGCAAGGAGACAACAGTGAATTCAAGGTCTTGAAGGGAGCTGTTAGCATCATTGCCAAAGCATGTGGGCTTCATGAGGACTCTATAAGAGACTTGGAATCGCGGGTGAGCATGTTTGCCGAGAAAGGTTACAGAACTCTGGCAGTCGCGAGAGCACATGATCACGAGTCTCCTGAGATCGTCGGTCTAGTGGCGCTTTACGACATGCCCAGGACTGATTCAAAACAGCTGATACAAGAGCTCAAGCACCTCGGAATATCAGTGAAAATGTTGACAGGAGACGCTCTTGCAATAGCGAAAGAAGTTGCAGCCGAAGTAGGACTCGGCGAACGAGTGATTAGAGCTGCCGACCTGAAAGAATTCGTGAAAGAAAACGCGATAGAGGCTGCACAGGCAGCCGAGAAAAGCGATGGCTTCGCGGAGATATATCCTGAGGACAAATACGCAATCGTCAAAAGCCTTCAGGCCGCAGGACAGGTTGTGGGCATGACAGGCGACGGAGTGAACGATGCACCAGCGCTGAGACAGGCGGAAGTAGGCATAGCCGTGAACACCGCAACAGACGTAGCCAAGGGCGCAGCAAGCGTCGTCCTGACGAATGAAGGTTTGACTAGCATCGTCGACTTGGTCAGAAATGGAAGAGTAATCTTCGAAAGAATATCTGCATGGGTACTGAGCAAGATAGTGAGAACCCTTCAGACTGCGATTTTCGTAGTCCTGTCCTTTGTCTTAACGGGTAATTATGTCGTGTCAGCCTTCGCCATAGTTCTCCTCTTCTTCATGACCGACTTCGTCAAGATAGCATTATCTACAGACGATTTGAAATGGTCACAGAAACCTAACACTTGGAACATAGCTGGCCTAGTAAAGACATCGCTGGTGCTCAGCACGCTGATTGTTATCGAATCATTTGGGCTGCTATATGTGGGACTCAACGTGTTCCGCCTGACTGCAGCCGACGAAACCTTGTACACGTTCAGCTTTGAAATATTGTTTTATTTCGCCATGTTCCTGATATTCAACGTAAGAGAAAGAGGGCATTCCTGGGAGTCGAGACCAAGCAAGACCCTGCTCACAGCAATGATACTGAGCATGATCGTTGCAACAATAGTGACGATAACCGGAATCCCAGGTCTCAAACCTATACCAATAGTTGAGACTCTGTTTGTGGTGGCCTGCACTGCGACGTTCTCGCTCACAATCAATGATCTTGCTAAGTATCTCTTTGTGAGGACGGAGGGCGCGCGCATAAACTAAATTTGGTTTGGCGATAAACTTTGGCGCGCCCAACCAACCAAAATGACGATGAATGCGGAAAAGTCAGTATACACGGTTCAGGATACACGCCCATTTGTGGTTATGAGAGGTCTCGTTTTCAGAGCTCGTCATACAAGTTTTTCTAAGCCTTTGTTCTCCGTCTTCTGCTTGCTATATATTTGCCCAGTTCCAACGCAGTGAAGGTTATCGCCGTGAACAATGCTGCAAATGCCCAGTCAAGCGGTTCAGGCGCATTGACGCTGAAGGCTGAATTGATGCCTGGCGTGTAGAGTACGAAGAGTTGCAGGAGAAACGATGATCCCACTGCGTACCAGAGGAACTTGTTCTTGAACACACCGACCTTCCAGACTGGGTATTTCAGTGAACGCGCTGATATGGCGTTGGCCAGCTCCATTATGATCATAGCCGTCAACAGCTGAGTTCTTGCTTCCAATAGTTGAGCCGCACTTTCCCATGGTCGGTAGAAGAAGTATCCGAATAGAAGCAAAGTAGTCATCAGTATTGGTATCAGCGATAGGTAGAGTTTAACGTCAATTGTGAAAACGCTTTCATTCGGGTCACGGGGTTTCCTATCCATTATGTCTGGGTCGCCTGGATCAATGCCCAATGCTAATGCAGGCAAACCGTCAGTTGTGAGGTTCACCCAAAGCAACTGTGCCGCGGTTAACGCTATCGTTGCTTCACCGATGACCGCGGTGGGTGAGCCAGGTGAATAGATTCTTGCCAGATACGGCACGGAAACTACGGCTATTAACATTACAAGGATTTCCATGATGTTGCATCGCATAAGATAAGTGAGGTATTTCTTGATGTTGTCATATATCTCGCGGCCTTCTCTTGCTGCTTTGACTATGGAAGCGAAGTTATCATCTGTCAAGACCATGTCTGAGGCTTCCTTCGTCACTTCTGTGCCCGTTATGCCCATGGAAACGCCTATGTCCGCCATTTTAAGTGCTGGCGCGTCGTTTACTCCGTCACCCGTCATAGCGACTACGTGGTCTTTTGCTTTCCAAGCTTTGACGATTCTCATCTTGTGCTCAGGCGAAACGCGTGCATATATCACAACTTTTTCAACGATGCCAGCCAGCTGCTCATCATTGAGCTTTTCCAGTTCTTCACCGGTCAACACTTTTTCCAGTTCTTCGTCCTCGCCGAGCAGGTTAAGCGCTTTCGCTACTGCTATTGCGGTAAGCCGATGATCGCCCGTCACCATCACAACGTTTATTCCTGCTTTCTTGCATGTGTATATTGCATCCTTGACTTCTTCACGCGGTGGGTCAATCATGCCCATAATGCCGACAAACACGAAGTCGTTCTCAATTTTCTCATCGCAAGCGTCTACTGCTTCAGGCAGCTCCCTGTAAGCAAAGCCCAAGTTCCTCAGCGCTTGCCTAGCCATAGCCTCATTCACTTTGAGCAATTTTGCCCGGGCATTTTCAGTGAGCCTCGAGGCTTTGCCGTTCGTCAATACTTTCGTGCATTTTTCCAGGACTATTTCTGGAGCTCCTTTCATATAGGCTATCTTCTTCCCGCCTGAAATGACGTGCATAGTTGTCATGCGTTTCGTTTCTGAGGAGAAGGGAATTTCGCCCACACGTGGTTGCTGCTGTTCAAGCTCTTGCTTCCACAAACCTGTTTTCGCCGCTGCAACGATGAGAGATCCTTCTGTCGGGTCTCCCTTGATAATCCATCTT
The DNA here is from genome assembly GCA_050012255.1 of Bathyarchaeia archaeon. Lineage (GTDB taxonomy): Archaea > Thermoproteota > Bathyarchaeia > Bathyarchaeales > Bathycorpusculaceae > DASPPK01. Next base: position 7,662 of record JBEKHN010000004.1, on the reverse strand, counting down.
TGTGTAGCTTCGTCTTTTTCGAGCTTCGCGTCATTGCACAGTGTTGCAGCAGTCAGAAGAATGCGAAGCCCCTCACTTTTCACATCAATCTTCTGATCTTCTATCAGGAATTCTCCTTTGGGTTCGTATCCAACCCCCGTTACTTTGACAGCTTCATCATTCAAGTAGATCCTCTGCACCGTCATCTCGCCTTTCGTCATTGTTCCGGTCTTGTCAGAGCATATGACGCTGGTGCAACCCAACGTTTCAACGGCAGGCAACCTCTTGACTATAGTGTGAACTCTGGCCATCCGATACATGCCAACGGCAAGAGCCCCTGTGACGATCGCAGGCAACGCTTCGGGAACAGCCGCCACTGCCAGGCTGATTCCCCACAAAATCATGTCGATGATGTTGCGTCCTTCAACCATCCCAATTACGCCCACTCCGAGACAAATCGCCACAGACAATATGCCGATCCATTTTCCTATAGACTGAGTTCTCTTTTCAAGAGGAGTCACCTCTTCTTCAGTCATCTGCACCATTTTGGCAATTTTCCCGAACTCCGTGTTCATGCCAGTCGTTGTGACAACGGCTTTTCCTCGACCATATACAACGATCGTTCCCGTGAAGACCATGTTGCGACGGTCGTTTAGCGCGGTTTCCTCTCCGCAGGAAGTAACGTTCTTGTTTACTGGAGAAGATTCTCCTGTCAATGACGCTTCGTCGATTTTGAGGTTGACGCTTTCGACAAGTCGCGCATCACCAGGGACCTTGTCTCCAGTGTATAGGAGTATGATGTCGCCAGGCACAATCTCGCCGGTAGGGATTCTTGCTTCTTTTCCATCACGCAAGACCGCGGCGGTAGGGGCTGTCATCTTCTTAAGAGCTTCTACAGCCTTCTCGGATCTGAATTCCTCGACAAAACCCAGTATGGCCGTAGCCAAAACTATAGCGATAATGACTATGGCGTCGATGAATTCGCCGATGGCCAGGGAAAGCGCTGTGGCTATCAGCAAGATTATCATGAGTATATCGGCAAACTGTTCGAAAAACATCTTTATCGGAGAAGTGCGCTCTTCTTTTTTCAGTTCATTCGGACCAAATTCAGCCAGTCGCTTATGCGCTTCTGCTTGACTCAAACCAGTCTCAGTAGAGTTCAATTCCTTCAAAGCTTCTTCAGAACTTTTCGTATGCCAGGATTTGGAAGCCAACGCCACCCTTCTCCAGCAGACATAGAAGCGTATCATCGTGAAGTGACATGATATATTCTTTTCTAATGCGAGACGCATCTCAGGAAATAAGTTTATATGTGCTCCATGCTCAAACTAGAGCTTCTTTAAAAATAGTGAAGCTTGAACAGGAGAAAAGGGAAGATGATATTTGAACCATGGTTACTAGCACCGTTATCTGCATTGGTATCAATACTAGTCGGACTTTACTTCTACAGTTACGTAAACAAGCAGGATAGTGGATCAGAAAGAATGAAAGAGATTTCCAATGCAATCAGAGAAGGAGCCGCAGCTTTCATCAGAAGAGAATATACAACGCTGGCAATGTTCATAACCGTTGTTGCAGTACTCATCGGCATATTCCTGCCACAGCCAATTTGGGAAGACCACAACCGCTTGCTGAACCTGCAATTGCCAATAGCTTACATGTTCGGATCATTCTGCTCGGCCCTCGCAGGATACTTGGGATTAAGCATTGCAACGAAAGCAAACGCCAAAGTCGCAAATGCAGCACAAGGCGGATTGAACAAGGCGTTTCCCATTGGTTTTCGCGGCGGCGCAGTCATGGGGTTGTCAGTAGTCGGCGTCGGTCTGCTCGGCATCAGCGTAGTCTTCTATCTCACTGGGATGGAGGGAACAATACCAGCAGTGCTGGCCTACAGTTTTGGAGCAAGCTCTCTTTCACTTTTTGCTAAGGCAGGCGGAGGCATCTTCACAAAAACAGCAGATATCAGCGCAGATTTGGTCGGCAAAGTGGAGCTGGGAATACCTGAGGATGATCCGCGAAACCCCGCAGTCATAGCTGACAACGTTGGAGACAACGTAGGCGATGTCGCAGGAATGGGAGCCGATCTTTTTGACTCTTACGTGGCGAGTGTAGTCGTAGTAATGATACTTGGCGTAGGACTAGACCTAGTCGCGCGACAAATGAACGCGCCTGAAATTTTTGTGCAAGTTCCACTTCTGTTTGCAGGCTCAGGCATCTTGGCTGCAGTCATAGGCGCCTTAACAGTCAGAGTAGGCAAGAAAGGCAATCCTGGGGGAGCATTAAACGTAGGAACCTACATAACATGCATAATATTTGGAATCTTGACAGCCCTAGCAACGTGGTACCTGAACTATCCATGGCAATTGTGGGGAGCCGCAGTAGTTGGTCTCGCAGCCGGAATAATTATTGGTGTTACAAGCGATTACTTTACATCAGAAGACAAAGCCCCGGTTCTAAGAACGGCAGAAGCATCCGAAACTGGAGCCGCATTGAATATCCTAACAGGATTCTCATACGGTCTACGCAGCATCATATTTCCATTGATCGGAATAGCAGTTGCAGCGGCTATTTCATACAAGATCTGTGAACCCCTAGCTACACAGTACAACGCGACAGGTGCAGAATTTGCTGTTTATGGAATAGCTATGGCCGCCCTTGGCATGCTCTCGATTGTCGGATTGACTGTTTCAAACGACGCTTACGGTCCGATCGTCGACAATTCTAAAGGAATAGCCGAACAATCAGGACTGAGCGAAGAAGTAATAGCCATCACAGACGAACTTGACTCTGCAGGGAACACGGCGAAAGCCATAACCAAAGGATTCGCCATAGGCGCAGCAGGATTAACCGTTATCGCTTTGCTTGCAGCATTTCAGGAAATAGCCTCCAGAGCAGGTCAGACTGTTGTCTTCGACGTCATGGACCCGATGGTCCTATTAGGCGCCCTCATAGGCGTTGCAATTCCAGCTGTGTTCTCGGCGATGGTCATGCTGGGCGTTGGAAGAAACGCGACCAGAATGATCGCAGAAATCAAGAGGCAGTTCAGAGAGATTCCAGGGCTCAAGGAAGGGAAACCAGGCGTAAAGCCAGATTATGCGCGGTGTGTTGACATCGCGACGGTTGGAGCACTGCGTGAACTTATGCCGGCGAGTATCATGGCCATCGCTGCAACCTTGATTGTTGGCTTCGCAGGCGGAATAAAAGCACTCGGAGGTTTCTTGGCCGGTTCAATATTCTCAAGCTTGCTGTTAGCCCTATTGATGTCAAACGCAGGCGGTTTGTGGGACAACGCCAAGAAACTGATTGAATCAGGAAAATACGGCGGCAAAGGATCAGACGCACACAAAGCGGCGGTCGTAGGCGACACAGTCGGAGACCCATTCAAAGACACTGCAGGACCTTCGCTTAACACAATGATTACAGTGATGTCGTTGATTGCTTCACTGCTCGCAGTCTTGATCGTTAAATACAACCTACTAGAACTGTTGGGAATTCATTAGGTAATCAAACCTGTAACCCAACATCACTTTTTCATATTCCTTGCGCGTGCTTTTTCGGAACAAAGCATTGGCAAGATAGCCGATGATTATTACGCCTGCTGCAACAGAGAACACAAGCAGAGTATCTGCCAAACGTATCTCCTCTACATCTTCACTAGGCATGAGAAGCCCACCTACTTATGAAAACTGGCAAAAAGATGAATGGAGCAGCAGAGACCCAGTAAGAAGCTTAAACTGATGTTCACTGAATAATGTTGATCTCTTGGGACAAGCGCTCTCTAAAAGCTAGGGTGCTTTAATTCCTGTGCGCGCTCTGTGTGTGTCGTAGAGTTTGTGCTTGTAGTATCCCTTTGCAGTGTATAATGCTCCAACGGGATTGTGGCATAAGACCCTGTCCTTAGCAACTAAGACTGTTACGGGTGCTTTGGAATACTTGATGAAGGTGGAGTCGTGTCCTACACAGAGTCCTACGATTATGTTCAGCTCTGTTTTCGCCTTGTTCATGATTAAGGCTTGTGCTACTGGGTTGCAAATAGGCTCGAAGGTGCCGGGATGTACTTTCTCGCTGTCTTTCAGTCCCAACTCTTCCTTTGGAACACCACCAGTCTTGCAGAATACAAAAGTCACCTGAAAGCCATTGCATTCGAGAATATCCGTCAGTACTCTTCCCTCCTCGGTCAATCCTACACAGCAGGCAACACCGAGACTAACAAAATTCATCCTTCTGGCAAATTCCATCGTATCCTCGACTCTGGTCCACTTCATATAACCCTCTGACTCTACCAAAGCCGAAGCACGAGCTATTTTTCCCACACCAGGTTTCTCATATTCTTCCCTAGCTTTCCTTAAAACATCTTTTTCAACGTTCATCGGACAAAAACCCAGCTTGGAAGTAACTCGAGCCCGTTGAGGATGTTCGCACACGAAAACGGTACATTCGCTACATTTAACCACGATCTTTCCCCGCGAATAGGATGACGTTGTTTCTGCACAACTTATGTCTTACTCGCGCGCGTCACATTGTGAATTCCCATTTACACCACAAATCCCGAGGGTGCATGTCTGGTGGACAGACCGCGCGCGCTAAGAGGGGGCTTAAGTAATTGACCGCTATGAAAAGTTATTGTTGTTTTCATGTTTTCGGAATGTGTGTTTCCAGCTTGCGTTGCGAAACCTTTAAGAGAATTATGAATATTTATTCATAATCGTGCCTAGACCCAGAATCTGCCGACGAGTATGCTGCGAACCAGGCGTGAAGTATTTCAAACCTAGAGGCGTTCCAATGAATTCTTTGGAAAGCGTTGGCTTGGGCGTAGATGAATTTGAAGCGATAAGACTGAAGGATCTCGAGGGATTGGAGCAGACAGCGGCGGCTGACAGTATGCGCATATCGCAACCGACATTCCACAGAGTCATAGAGGCGGCAAGAAAGAAGGTGGCAGATGCATTGGTCAATGGCAAAGCAATACGAATAGAAGGAGGCGAATACATGTCGGACGCAAGTAGAAAATTCAAATGCCTTGATTGCGGCCACGAGTGGGACGAACCCCATGGAAGAGGGAGACCAGGCACCTGTCCTACATGCGGAAGCAAGAACATCCACAGGGCTCCCGAGGACAAAGGGTACGCTCGACTTGGAAGAGGCCATAGAGGCCATTTTGAAATATGAAGGAGTTTTCGAATTGACGAGTATGCAAGAAGTTACAGAGAGAGAAAAACAGTTTTCGGAGCAGGAGCAGAAGCTCAGGGCCAAAATGAGCAAGGTTAGGCACAAGATAGCCGTGATAAGCGGCAAAGGTGGCGTGGGCAAAAGTACGGTGGCCGTGAATCTGGCCGTGGCCCTCGCGATGCATGGACACGCCGACCGGATCGGGATTCTTGACGCAGATATACATGGTCCCAGTGTACCGAGAATGCTAGGACTGACGGGCCAAAGACTCCAAGTGGGTCCGCCTGGAGCCTTTCCAGCCTCAGGCACGTTAGGGATAAAGGTTGTTTCGATGGACTTCCTATTGCCTGATGAAAATGCGCCAGTGATTTGGCGTGGACCGCTGAAGATGACCGCGATCCGCCAGTTTCTGTCAGAGATAGTCTGGGGAGACCTAGACATTCTGCTAATTGATCTCCCTCCTGGAACAGGCGATGAACCGCTAAGCATTGCTCAGCTATTACCGGAAATGGACGGCGTTGTGATAGTGACAATCCCATCTAAAGTCTCGCAAGTGGTCGTTAAGAAGTCTGTCACTTTTGCTCGGCAGCTCGGAATGCCAATCATCGGCGTCATCGAAAACATGAGCGGCTTCACCTGTCCTCACTGCGGAAAAAAATCTGACATATTCGAGTCTGGCGGCGGGCGAAAGATAGCTGAAGAACTGAATGCCGCATTTCTTGGAAGCATTCCAATAGATCAAGAAATCTGTGAGGATGCTGACAGAGGGAAACCGTTCATCGTCGAGCATCCAAACTCTGCGGCTTCAAAGTCCTTCATGGAAATTGTCAAGAAGATCGAAGATTTCCTGAAACAGAAGGCGAAGAAGTAGTGAAAAAGGAGGTGACGCAATGAAAACTACAGTAATCGTACCTGTGTCAGATAACAACGGTTTGAACGCTAGGATAGCAGAGCATTTCGGAAGAGCGCCTTTCTATGCTATCGTGGCTTTGGACATGGACGGAAAAGTCGAAAACGTCGAGACCTTAGAAAACAAAAGCGAACATTTCGGGGGCGAAGGACACATGCACGACCACATTCTGGAGCGGAAACCAAATGCGATAATAACCTACGGAATGGGCCCAAGAGGTTTAACCGGATTCCAAGAAGCAGGAGTAGCGGTACTAAAAGCGAACGCGGATACGGTCAAAGACGTAATCGCTGCATACAAGGATGACAAGCTTCAAGAGCTTACCGAAGGCTGCCATCACGCACACCATCACTAGGAGTAGAACTCAGAGCTTGGTTCTAGAATGAATGAGAAGAACCAGCTTTTTAGAAAAGGGGAAAGAGCTGCGATTCTTTCTGCATCTGTTCTCCTAGCGTTCAGCCTTCTGAAAGGCGCAGTATCGGTGATCTCTGGGAGCGTGGCATTACTCGCAGACTCTATTCATTCCTTTGCTGACATTTTTTCCTCGATTGCTGTCTGGGCCGGACTCAAGCTGGTTCAGAAAAAACCTACCGAAAGATTTCCGTACGGATATTACAAGGCAGAAACCTTGGCCTTGCTGATAGTCGCCGTGACGATCGTTGTATCAGGTGTTTTGATCTTGAAAGAAGCTGTGGATAAACTGTTTGCACGCAGCGTTGTCCTGTTTCCATCTGTTGTTCTTGCGGTGGCCGCTTTTTCAGGGCTGGTCTCCTACTTTCTTGGTAGGTACAAGAAAAGCGTGGGAAGCCTTATCGGTTCTCAGTCGCTTGTTAGTGAAGGACAACATTCTTTGATAGATGTGTATACTTCGTTATTGGTTTTCGTAGGTGTCTTGTTTGCCAGCCTAGGTTATCCCGTGGCTGAGGCTTTGGCGGGCTTGGCTATTGGGTTGTACGTTATGAAAGTGGGGTTGTGGTTTGGAAAAGATGCAGTGCTGGTTCTTATGGATGCTTGTTTGAGTCCGCAAAAGGCCAAGGAAATGAAGGAAATAGCGGAGGGAGTAAGGGGAGTTAGGGGAGTGCATGATCTCAGATTGCATAAATCAGGACCTGTCTCCTTTGGAGAGATGCACATAGAGGTGGAAGAAGCTCTTCCTCTGGAGAAAGCGCACGAGATTTCAGATGAGATCGAAGAGAAGATCAGAGAGCGTTTCAAGGATATTGAATCAATTACGATTCATGTAGAACCAGCACAAAAACAGAAAATCAAGGTCGGCATTCCAGCGGTGGAAGACAAAGGATTGGAATCAAAGACTTCTGCTCATTTTGGCAATGTACCCTTTTTTGCATTCATAGAACTGGAGAATAACCAAACAAAGTATGTCTATGTCAAGGTCAATAGAGCAGCGAGAATAGCGAGGAAGAAAGGAATAGGTGCTGCTCAATTCTTAGTAGACGAAAAAGTTGACGCGGTGCTTGCAGGGGGTATGGGTGAGGGTCCGTTTCACCTATTGAGAGACAACCTTGTTCAGATATTTGTTCTTCCAGAACAGGTTGAACTCAAGGAAGCGATCCGTCTTCTCAACGAGAACAAGCTAGAAAGAA
>JBEKHN010000003.1:0-177991 GCA_050012255.1 Bathyarchaeia archaeon | reverse complement strand
TTCCACGCTCAACTCTGCCTGCTCATCCTGCTCTTCACAGCACAAGCCGCCATCAACACGCACAAACCAGGCAGATCCAGAAGCATAAGGTACTTCGCAAACTAATTTAGGAACAGGCATGCGCGCTACAATTAGTCCTTCACAACACTTGTAAAGCTTTCCCACCATGTTGAACAATAGAAAAAGGGGGTTGCGCGAGAGATATCTTCAATTGACTGGCAATCCAGCCTAGATTACGGGTTCTTTGCCTAGACTACAGACCTCTTTGCTCTGCTAGCCGAGGCATAGCAACTCTTCCTATTTAGACAACTTTCCGCTGTCACTCTGTTCGCCAAGCAAGTACTTGAAGCCTAGCTCGACAAGCTAAGCGCTTCATGAGCAGTCTCTGCTACTTTGCAGACTTGCTTATCGGTGTGATCTTGGAAACGCTCGCACTTTTTGATAGTTATTTGTCTTTTCTGAACTTCAACTCCATTTTAACTTCACCCTCTGCTGCTTGGAGATGTCGTTTCACCGCGCTGCTTTTTTAACAGCTTGGCCCGAACTGTATGTAACGCACGCTAACTCTTTGGCCGCCTTTGAGTGGCGTCACATTACGTCATTTCTGGCAAGCGACTGATGGTGAACTGGACGTTTTGTAAGCGCCGTTGGATGATTGATCGAAAAGAGACTTTGCTGAACGTGCTGAAAAAAGGGGCCGAAGCTATGAGAAAACAACTGGCTTTCCGAAAACGGCAGGAGCCGTGAAGCCTAGAGTGGGCTGGAGAGATGGGTGGGCAGGGATGAACGTGTTTGTCGGGTTCATATTTGGATCCAAATATCCATGGTACATTGAAACCTAGGAGGGGAGGGATCCCTAGCCTGTCAGGAAGAGAAAGTGAGTCCATTGGGTTTACGCTTGGAAGCCGTGGATGGAAGTTGCCCCTTAGGGCGCGCGCTGCAGTGAGCATTTTCGCAGCGTTTCCGAGCTTCTCTAGGGCTTTGACAGCGTTGGGCAGTTCTTTCCATGTATAAATAGTCATGTCGGGTTTAGCGTTGCTTGCAGCCATGTTGGTTGACGGTCTCTTCAGCAATATGGTGTGCATTCCCACTTTCTTGGCGCCTTCAACGTCATGGTCCAACTCGTCTCCTACGTAAACCGTCTCCGATGCTGATATTCGCATGAGCTGCAAAGCCTTCCTGAAAATCCTTGGGCTTGGCTTTCGCCATCCATCATCAGCCGACACGACGATCACGTCGAAAAGCTCTGCGACACCGAACCGCATCAGAGTCCTACTGACCGCAGGCGAATACGCCAGGTTAGAGACGACGCCTAACCTGTACCTCTTTCTTAACGTCCGAAGCACATATGGGACGCTTCTCTCCATCGTTCTCGCTTGTACCCAGCACTCCATGAAAGCTTCCGTCGCTTCCACGACCGCCTCATCCGCTGGCTTCAAAGAAACGCCGCACAGACCGAGCGTTCGGGAAACCACCACGCTGAATGGCACTTCTCGAAGAGAGTTGCCGGCAAGAATTCTCTCATAAGTCAACTCATAAGCTCCCTTGAAGTCCTCAAGGGAAACCATGATGCCGTTGCATGCCAGACTCTTCAGAAGACACGACAAGCACTTGTCGAGACTGTACTGAGGAGAAGCCTGCACCAACGTATCGCCGAAATCAAACAGAACATTCTTAATCCGCATGTTCACACTGCTCTTCTTCTTCCAATCTGCTTAACACTGTTATATAGGAAGCGCGCATGCGTGTTCCTAAAATGGTCAAGAATGATCATAATTCCATTTTGCACGTTTCTGCCGCTCTCGAGGAAAACAAGTACCTATGAAGATCAAGGACTGATATGGAGCCCAAAACCCTGCCTAAACCATGAAACCCGAATAAAAACCATTTTAGGCCAATTTCGGAACAAGCATGCGCGCTCCGTTGACCAACATTAACTCACACATGGGACAGTTTGCACTGCTCTTTGCACTAGGGTACAGAACGGTGGGGATTAGAACCCAAATGGGGTCGAGTCCATCTCTGCGCGCGCCGCAAGTGTGGAGTATGCAGCGGGAAGGGATGGCGTAGCGCACCCAGCTAGCGCAAATTGTTAAATGCAACTAGCGCGCGCTTTACACTTTGGGCACAATCTGCTTCTTGACTTCTTGTCTTGAACGAATAGTCTGTTGCATCCCCTTCCTTTCCCAAGATGTGAGCAGACAAAAACTCCACGTCTTCTTTCGTCTTCGGTTTTGGCATAGACTGTCCAATAAATCTCCTTTATGACACCGGTGGGGCTCACCTCGCCAATCTCAGCCATGGCATCGCTTCCCAATTCCCACCCGTGCCTAGTAGCTGGACGGATATCGCGATCGGTAACAATTTCCTTACCGACTTGGGAGCTAAGGAAGCTTCTTAATTGGTTGACATCTGGGTAAACACTGAAGTAGACGACCCTAGACACGTATCCGCCGGGGCAGACATATGCTCCGATGATATTATCCGAGTCGGACCGCAGATCTACGAAGGAGGAAAGGCTATCGCAGTGCCTGTAACATTGTCCATCGAACGTTAGGTATGCCTCTACAAACTCCTTCAACGACTTACGATGGGATGATGAGTGAGGATACGAGATAACTGGTTGTTCATGTACGAGACTTTGATAGTAACTACTCGAAAACAGCGCTTTCCAAGAACCTTCTGTCACCGAAACTGCCTCTGAAAAACCAGTTAATACGTGATTAACTCTCCCGTCCATGTGTTCAACAAAGACTTGAGGGATAAGATAATCCTCCGACCAATCGCCATGTTCTTCGACGAGCCTGTCAGCTGCCTCAAGCTGCTCAGGGATCTCTATGTCAAGAGTAAGAAGCGGAACCCCAAGGTCTTCGGACATTTTGTTAGCATTACGCAGAGAAAACGGTACACAGTGTGGACAATAATTCGCAAAAACGATACTAACTCGCTTAATCAATCCCTTGCGCATCTCCCAGTCCGGCAACGACGCTCTTGGTCGCATACACAATTAAAGACTTTGCTGTGAGCAGACAGATCTATATGTTTTCTTTACACTTGAGTAATTGCGCGCGCGCAGAGCAGGCAAAAATCATATTAAACGACTTGGTAACCAAAATACTTGGAATATTCCGGTGGGATAATGGTGACTAAGGTTGCTGAAATAGATAGAGTGGATGCTGAAATAGATGAAATAGCACAAAGGATTTTGTTAGAGCTTGAAAGCGCAAGTTCCAAGGATTTGTCAGACGCTCATTATGCAAGAATGATGTTGCGTTTATCAGACGTTCATTACGCAAAAAGGGTGCTGCAACAGATAGGAAGTGCTACAAAGCAAAGCAGTGGAGCTGAAAGTAACATCGAGAAAAGAGCAGTGATCAAGGTTCTGTTGTTTTCTACGTGGGTGCAGAAACTTTATTTCATCATAAGATCCTTCATCATGGGAGAGATAGGTGCGGCAGCTACATTCCTTTTCATATGGTACATGGGCTCAGTAAACGCTATTGTAAATTTTGGATTCGGCATATTTGTGTTTTTGTTAACGTTGGTTATAACAAGACTGTTTGATACGCAGATAACCAAAGCTACAAAAAAGATCGTTGAACTTATGGCTAATCATAGAACCGTTAGGGATTTTGTCATGAATCACTTCTAGGTGAGCGCGCGCGCAGCTACTCGGATCTTGCAGGTGTAACGTTGGACAAGGGAATAATGAGATCGACAATCAAACTCACGCTCAAACGCGATGCAAAACCACTAAAGTTGGGCAAGTTACCAACCTCCCTTGCAGAAAAGGGGTATGGCATCATCAGAGAGAACGTGGGCAGATTCCAAGCACCTTTTTCAACCGGATATGCCAACGCTCCCGACGCTCCTAAAGCTCCTAAATAATCGCTTCAGCGACCACGGTAAAAGCCCCTCGCGCGCGCTCAGCCGCACCAATCCAAAGTTTCATAAGAGGTGTCAGCATAAGCATGGCATATGAAGGAATTGCGCACTCGCGCGCAGCGCGCTAACCTGACCAAGCTGCTTTTCGCGCTGATTAAGAATTCAAAGCGGAGCGACAGGGAGCTAGCTAGAGCTCTGCAGCTCTCTCAGCCAACGGTGACCCGACTTCGGAAAATTCTGGAGAAAGAAGCGATTGAACAGTATACTGTGATCCCGAACTTGTCCTACTTGGGTTTTGATTTAATATCATTCACGTTCTCCACCTCAAAGGAGCTTGTTAACCCTCTCGAAGACAAAGCAAAGAAATGGACAGCGGAACAGCCAAGCATCATGTTCGCCAGCACTGGACAGGGAATGGACGCAGACGCGGTCATGGTTACAGTGCACAAGGACTACGCGGACTTCGCAAAGTTTTATCAGAGGTTCCGAAGAGACTGGGGTGGTTCCCTTCAGAACTTCAGGACTTTTCTGGTTAGCATGAAGGGAAGCGTACAGCTAAAGGCGTTGTCACCAAACTGCTTAGTCGAATCATACGCCAAGGAATAAGCCTAGCCAAACACTCACGTTAGCGGTCAACTTTGACCATTAACCATAGAATCCGGCCTTGATTTCTTCAAAAAGTGAGCAAGCGCGCGGGCCCCAAACCTTGATCAAGGTGGATGAGATTAGCGCGCGTTCTGTGACTTATGCTAGCTTAAGTGTTCTACCAATGCGCCGAATGCTCTGAGGAAGCTCTTTCCTTTACGAGTGGTTCTGTAGGTGGCTGTCTTTTTGAGAATTTGTACGTCCAGTAGCCCATATCTAGTGAGCGCGTCCATGTACTTGTGCAACTGAAGACCGCTTAGCCCGACCCTGCACATGATTTCCGTTTTCCTAGTTCCTCTAATCGCACAAGTCAGCACGTCTGAGAATATGCTAAACCGATCCCTGTTGCCCTTCGTCTGCGAGAACGAACCTTTCTGCATCATCAAAAAGCTTCAAGTGATTTTATGTATAAATCCGTTAGCTACGAGTACTAATGACTCACCTATCGTTTGAAACGTGAAAGAACAAAGCCTGCCCAGTTTTGACACGCATTCACATAATAGGATTTATTAGCGCGCGCTAGTGGTTTTCATGTCCTTCTTTCTGTTTTCGCTTTTCCCTTTCTGTTTCTCACCGTCCTTCGTACATCTAGAGTCACTATCCTTTCTGTCAGTGCCTTTGTCACTGTGAAGCAAACTACATCACTCGTGGCAAGATCAGTTTCGACATTTGCAACTGCACGATAATCTCCTTCAGCAATGAATTCTTGAACAACAGAATAGGTCCTGTCTTCTAAAGTTGCAGCTGCGACATGCATTGTATCTCCACTAGGAAGAGTCACTGTTACAGTAACAACCTCACCTGCCTTCTTTTGGTCACTAACAACCCCAACAAAAGTTATTCTTGCCATAATCTTTCACCATTTGTCTATTTCATTACACACAGCTTTGCACTTAGCGCGCGCGGGACATGTAAAGCAGAGATCAATTGACCTAGCGTAAGATAAATAGCGATGAGATAGGCAGAAATGACGAAAAGTCATTTCAGTTTTTCTTTCGTTTCACGGCCAATTTTTCTGGCTTTTTGAACGCCTTTCTTGCCGGCTCTTCTTATTTTTCCTCCAGCTTCCTTGGCTTCTTCCTCTGTCTTTTCAGCTGCTTCTTTAACTTTTTTCTTGGCTTTATCAAAAGTTGACATATCTACCATTAGAAGGGTCGTTGGTTCAGCTTAAAAAAGCTTGCGCGCTGACTTAACATCGACCTTCTTGGTTTTGCGCGCGCGCCAAACTAGGTTCTACGAAGTTTTAAATATGAGGTATGGGACTTCTTGAAATCAGGAGGAAAAATGAGGATGAAAATGGACGTCTTTTGGGCAATTGTTGTTATTCTCGTGATACTGTGGTTAGTCGGATTCTTTGCTCTACCTGGCGTAGGGGCACTGATACATATACTGCTTGTGATTGCCGTAATCATAATAGTCTACAGGCTTTTGACTGGAAGACACGTCTTGACCGGAGAAAAAAGATAGCGTCCACAGAACGGACCGCACGCATCTGAGGCGCACTCATTTTTTTCAACCTATGTCTAGTTTCTCAAACACGCACCAAGTTGTAGCGTAGGCTGGGGATAAGAAGTCAAAAGGAGTTTTGTCAATGGGACGCTTTACTATGATGTCAAGTCACACGCGCCGTCTTATCCGCGTGCACTGTTCCATTGTTATCATTCCGTTTGGTTCCGTCCGACTTCGTCGAAATATTCGCCATCTCCATCTTAAATAGCCGACAAACGTTCTCGGCGCCGACGATCTCCTCCTTCTCAAGGTCCCATTCAGAAGGATGCAGTATGAAGGGCTTCGACTGGGTGCCACCCAGGCCACCGTGGCTACCAATCAGCTCTTCAAATGCCGCCACCTCATCTTTCTCCGTGTCGTACATGCTCATGAGAAGGATATCAGGGACGCAGTTGAAGCTGTCCAACCTGCGCAGGTGCGCAGCAGCCCGCTTCCCGAATTTGGCCAACGGGTTCTCACCCTCGACCTTATCGTCCGCGAGGTAATACTTGCCCTTCGCGCCTATGACGACCGGCCCCCGCTCCTTCGAGCGGATCATGGCAAAACTGACGCCCTCATGCTGCGACAAACCCTTCACCATCTCTGGATAGGTCTTATTGATATCCTCCAAGCTTATCCGATCCGCCCATTGTGTGAAATATATCAGGCCCACGTTGCCCGAGGCCAGCACGATTGCATCAATCTCTTTGTCCTCCTTTTTCTTCGACTTTCGAGTCACTCTATTTCTTACGTCCTGCAGAGGCGCTATCACCATCTGTCCGAAGTGGTCCTGGTTGGAGTCAAACTCGAAGTACGTCCTATGTCCCTCAGGCAGAAGCTTCTGCACAAGATCTGCCAGGGTGTGACCATAACGTTGCTTGAACGTGGCGCCGTTGGTCTGACCGTGGTCTGAAAGGACGCAGAGGTAGTACGGGCGTTGCGCGTATGCCTTTGCCGCCTCTATCCTCTTTATGCACCTGTCCAGCTTTCTCAAAACGTAGAAAGCCTCATCGTCCGAGATGCCGCAATGATGCGCCACCTCATCATACCCCATGAACGTAGTATACACGACATCCTTGTCACCCGCGATAATGTCGCCTATGACAGTGTAAGTGCTCAACTCGCGCAGGAAGGTATCCGCCACCGCCCTTGTGAAGTAGTATAAGCGCCCGCGGTGGCGCAGTCTGGGTAGCGTATTCCTTCGCCCCTGCCTGTACCTGGACCTGGCCTCCAGCACCATCTCCCAGAGGGTGTACGCGGTCGTGTGGACAAGATTGTAGGAGACCGCGTAGAAAGTGTTCCACGACTGGCTGTACAACTCCCTTATTTTGCTGAGCTTGCTGTAGACGAAGATGTTGTCTTTGGCGTCACCAGAATAGAGATTGGCTACAGCGTGTCCATCGGTTACAAGCAAGCCGTTCCCATCCGAGATGCGTGCCTCAACCGCCTGGGAATCGCCCATGCCGGTGGTCGATATGACCTTGTTGCCTTTCGCTTTTTCCACCCATCTGAAGGCAGGGATGTCTTTGTTGTTCCCGTGCAATATGCCCGCTTGGCTTGCGCCGGTCTGGGACGAAAAATCCGTTTCCCATCCCTTTATCTTGTGCGTTCCGCTGCTGACCCACCCTGCCAGGGTTGGCATCGTCCCGTTCTCTATCGCTTTGCGGAGAATCGTCTCAGCCAACCCGTCGATCTCCAGAAAGATGAAGCCTGGCTTGTCTTTGTTCTCCGTTGCCTTCTCTGCACGCCCCTTCATCTTCTTGAACACCGAACGGTAGAATGATGCATCGTCGTCGATGGTGAGTATCCCCGAGACCGCGGTATTGATCAGCGCTATGTTCAAGGGGAGCAAAAGTAACCCCCACCCAGAGGCCTCAATTTCCGAAGTGAAGGAAGCCAGCAACCAGATTATTATGCCGTTCAATAGTAGCGCACTCAAACCGAACGTTATCACAGAGCGCGCGAGTGCTAACCTCGATAAGAGGGGCCAAAGCAGTGCATTAATTAACCCAAGCCCGGCGGTCGCGATCAGCGCGACGACAAGATTGCGGGCGTAAAATCCAGTCAGAACGCCCGTAAAGAAGATACCTAAAGATGTTAAAAACCATACAACTAGTGCGCGTGTGAAATTATCTTTTGTCATGCTCTCTTCTCTTTAGGTTGCAGATCAATCACCGTAATCTCAGGCGCGCAGTTGATGCGTATCCAGAACGCGTTTGTGCCTAAGCCTCGGTTGGTGTACTGGACCATTTCCCCCACCTGATACCTTCCAAGGGGATACTTCCTGAAACCGTCACCGCGGAAAGGAGTTCCGAGCTTGGGTATCACAAACTGGCCCCCATGGGAATGTCCGGAGAGCTGGAGGCTGAACCTCTTCGTCTCCGCGCTGATGTCGGCGAAGTCTGGCTCGTGGGCCAGCAGAATTGCTGGTCCGTTGGGCGGCAGCTTCTGCAGCACCTTGTTCAGTTGCTTCTTCTTCACAGTGGTGCTGTCGACCCCTGCAATATGCAGCACACATCCCTCTCTAGTCACCGTGTAAACGTCGTTGTTCAGCTCTAGTATTTTGCTTTCGCTTAGTATCGAGCGGATCCTCTTCGCTCCAAGCCAATAATCGTGGTTGCCTAGCACTGCCACCGTCGCGTCTCGCGCACGTATTCCCCTGAGCACGGGGATGAGGTCCTCGACATTCCTCCCTGAGTAGGATACGAAATCCCCTGTGATCGCTACGATGTCCGGCTCCTGCTGGTTGATCAAGCCAACCACGCCCTTCAAGCGATCGGCAGAGATCCATTGCCCGTAATGGATGTCGCTGATGTGCACTATTCGGTAGCCTTGGAAGAGGGTCGAAAGCCCTGAGATATTGATTTTGACTTTCACGACATCGAAATCGCCCGGGTTAAACCTCTGTCCCACCAACTTAGAAGATCTCGACATGATCTTTTGCGTGCCTCTTCTGAGCCTGAAGGTCAAATCCTCTCTAGCATCTTCCTCAGGCTTTCGCTTTCTCATTAACCAAATGCCCCCTATCAATTGCCTAAGCGCATGTCGCCCATAATGAGCAAAGTTGGTCAATATATTCTGTTTGTCCTATTCATGCTGTCATAGCGCGCGCTTGCTCAATATCTGAGAAATGAAAAAGAAACATGGGTTCCCAGAATCGCAAACCTAAACTAAATTACCGCGCGCTGCCTTTCTTATTCTTTTTTCTCGATTCTTTTCTTTATTCCCTTCCCAAAATCTTCTACGGCTTTAGCACCTTTCTTGAGGCCTTCTCCGACTGCTTCACCAGCTCTCTCAGCAGCCCCTTCAACTTTTTTCTTCTTATCCGGCATTCCTATCACCTCTATTTCCAAGTCAATATTTGCGTATTTAAGCGTAGCACCACGCGCATTTCTTCATGGCAGTATTCACAAACAATCATAGTTTGTCCCTTCCCTTTCACTCATTTTTGAACCCCTAGTTTGGCTTCTGTTGCTGTGAAGACTTGAGTTTTCTCATATTCTTCTTCGAGTTTGCCTTAGAACAAGTGAATAAGTACTCTGAGGACAACGACCAAAATTATCACTAGTATAACTACGACAATTGCAGAAACTAGCCATCCAGCTATACCACCCGCACGCCCACGATGCATTTGCATTTGTTCAATCACCTCTTAGAATTTAGTACGTTCTTAACACATATAAACTCGATTATCACGGAAAACCATGGGTAGTCTAAGCGCGCGCGAAACGAAGCATAGAAACGCTGGAGCTATATTCTCGAGGCCATCATTTTTTTGCGACCTGTACTCAAAAGGGCGTCAGTCTCTAGGGACTTGACCCCAATTGGGAATGGACCGGTAGGGGCTGTCAACATAATTAAACTTCATTTTAACTTCACTCTCTGCTCCTCGGAGATGTCGTCTCACCGCTGCTTTTTTAACAGCTCGGTCCAAACTGTACATGGTACGCGCGAATTCTTTGGCCGCCTTTGAGTGGCGTCACGTTACGTCATTCCTCGAAAACAACTGATGTTGAACTAGAAGTTTTGCAAGCGTCGTTGGATGACTGATCCAGAACAGACTTTGCTGAGCATGCTGAAAAAGGCCGAGGCAATGAGAAAACAACTGGCTTTCCTAGAACGGCAGAAGACGTGAAGCCCAGACTGGGCTTGAGAGATAGATGGGCAGGAATGAACGTGTTTGTCTGGTTCATATTTGGATCATATCGGTGACCGGGGGTAGAGTGTGTCAGAGCGAGAGAAGAAGAGGTCGGCAAGTCTTGAAAGCCTCATCGAGGATGAGTGGGAAATTCTCCGCAGCTTGAAGGACATGATGGAGAACCCTGACCTGTCGATACATGAGAAGCTAAGCGTAGCGAATGCTCTTGCTTACCATGCAAGTGTCTTCAGTAAACTTCTTGCGCAGAGGGGTGCAGATGCCGAGCTGAACGAGGCGACTCTGGGCGACTTCATCAGAAATGTTGAGCCGAGAATTGCAAGACGCGGCAGGATGGGACTTAGACGTTGGACGAGAAGACTTTCGTTCAGAAGGTGACCAGTGACTTAGCTTTTGCAGCGTCTGTATCTGAAGGTTTGAGGCAGAAGCCGACGGCGTTGAGGCAGCTTCTCGGCTACGCGGAAGTGACTCGCAGACTCGTTGACGACCCAGTTTTCTATGCGGTTCTGATGTGTGGAGACAAGTGGCTCGTTCAGGCCTCAGACCATCAGAAGCTGCTCAGAGACATGAGTCTCAAAACCGTTGTCGTCTGCGGAAGAGGCTGGGGCAAGAGCCTAGTGTTCAGCAGGAAGAACCTGTGGCTGCTGTTCACAAGAGTCAAGGTGGAGAGCCTCATCATCAGCAGCACTCAGCGCCAGAGCATGATCATGTTCGACTACTGCTACTCCACCATCATGGCCAACCCGCTCATGAAAGAGATGATTCAACACCCTGGAACCACACACACAACCATCAGGCTCAAGCCGCCGCTGAGCGGAAGACTCGTTGCCCTCCCATGCTCACCAGACAAGCTCAGAGGTTACCATCCGGACTGGGTCTTCATAGACGAGGCCAGCATCGTTCCCAGCGAGATGATCACGAGTGAAATAATGATGATGCTAACAAAGCCCAACGCTGGCCTGGTCATGAGCGGCACGCCGATGGCCTTCAACCACGTCTTTCACAAAGCCTTCCTAGACAGGAAACGCTACTCAGTGCACCACTACCCAAGCGGCTCAAGCCCCCTCGTGAGCCAGCAACAACTCGACGAGTGGCACGACGTAATGACATCGGAAGAATGGAAGCGAGAGGTAGAAGCACTCTGGGTTGAGGCTGCAAACGCGTTCTTTTCAATAGACCTGATCGCGCAATGCATAGACCCTGAGCTGGGCAACCCTGACTCTCCCGCCGCCTACATCGAAGACATCGAAAAGGCTAAGCCACAGCAGCTTAAGCAGCCATACTATGCAGGCTTGGACCTCGGCAAACAAGTCGACCACACCGTTCTAATCATCGTGCAAAAAAACGAAAAAGGCCAAGTCAGACTCGCACACAAACGCCAGTTTCCTCTAGGCACACCCTACCCACACGTCGTCGGCTACGTGGCGAGAGCCCACCAAATCTTCAACTTTGAACGCCTCTACGTGGACAAAACGGGCGTAGGAGACGCCGTAGTCGACGAGCTACAAGCCATCAGAGCAGGAAGCGTCAGCGGCGTCTTCTTCACGGACATCGAAAAAGAAAACATGCTCAACCACCTCAAAATCCTCATGGAAAAGAAACTGCTCAAGATCCCAGGTGACGATCAGCAACTGATGACGCAGATGAACGAACAGCAATATGAGTACCTTCAGCCACAAACCGCACAACCACGAATCCACCTCAAGTTCTGGCATCCACTAGGCCGCCACGACGACCAACTCTACGCCCTAGCCCTAGCTTGTCGCGCAAGCCTGGAAGCCCCACCGCCCGGAGTAGGCGCCATGATGCTCCCACACCGGTAACAGCTCACGCAGTTCAAGCGAATCGCCGTATCTGGCATTTGTGAATGCTCGGCATTGCTAGAAAAGCATGCGCTAACCTCGGAAACATGCATCGAAATTGACTGCATAGATTCACAACAATTTTAAACAACCTAATGTAACTAATCATAGAGGGTAAACACAGATGGAACGGAAATTCGAGGTCGTTCCTTTCAATCTAAGTATAGCATCTATTTGGATGCTAAGTCCGGATTATGTTGGATTGAGAGACAAGCTCGAGGAGAAAGGATACACCGTAAAAGGACCTGAAATGCAACGCGCACCCGATTTGCTTGCAATTAAAGGTACGATTGAAGTATACGCAAGCACTGAAAGGCGAACTATTGGGGTTAGAAGCCAGACGTCGACAACTGACGCTGTTACTGCATATGAAGAGTTGATGGGTATCAGCATCGACATGCTTGGTGTCGATCCCGCAACCATGATATTCCACGAGTTCGTCGGAGATCTTACTGTTTCTACGGGAGCCAATCCTATGGATGTCTTGGCCAAAGTCAGCCAAGGCGTGAAGGAAGTTGGGAAAATAGGCAACGTTCTCGGAATAGATGCTTGTTCTATCGGTCTGCGGATCGCCCCAAAAGGAAACAATCCAACTTCAAAAAAATGGCTCGCTTTGACGATTGAGCCCTTTTTTGTCAGTCACAGCAAGAGATACCGCGTGCAAATAGTCTGTAGAGGCGAACTGGACGATGTGAAGGAATTGGCCAAGCATTTAGACAGTAAGCTAAGGCAGATATTTGATAAGCTAGAAGAGGATGCCAGAACTAGATGATAGCAAACACTGAACTTAACTCTTCAACAGCCATAGAGTCCGTGGGACAGCCTTATGGTGAAAGCTTTGCCACAGAAAGTCGCTATGCTGAGACTGTTCCAAGGGACGGCGATCGAGGCACTTTTCAAGAACTGACAGAGTTTGGAAGATCCAATTTGAAGGTTAAGCAACTTAGGCCAAAACCTTTTGCTACGTTCCCAATTGATGGTGATCAATTATTCGCGATGTCCGATCAGAGTGGCTTCGTTGCTCCGGATATTTTTCGGCATGTCATAATTCAGAAGCCTTATGAAATGAGCCAAATCGTTCGTGATTTTATTATGAGGCAGAAAAGACAACTCGATATGAACAAAAGTTTGGACATAGTTTCGACTAGGATTTCTGAGTTCATGAAAAAGCAGGGCATAAAAGCAAAGATACTGATAGACTTAGAAACTGACACTGAGTACGATGATTGGGCGGAGCCAAGGATCAAGGTATTAGTAGAACCTTCGGAATTCGAGCGGGCCTACGGTCTCTTCGATAAACTACTGAATTTCTCTTTGCAATGTGTTCGGAGAAGAGAAATGAAACGATTTAGAATAACTCTAGACGCTAGATGAGCGAGAGAGAATGATAACCGAGGACAGATTTCTTGAATATGCAAAGAGGATAATGCGTCAGAAGGTAATACAGGAAGAAGAATCCAGGACCGCAATAGGTCGTGCATATTATTCTCTTTACCACATTACCGGGTCTGTATTGCAGAAGAAGTACAGCTTCCAGCTCATCAAAGAAATCCAAAAAGCATACCCTAGAAGGAGAGTAGATCAAAGAAGATTGAATAGACTTGACAGGCAATACCTGCGTTCTTTCAACCTGCATCGAATTTTTTATTTGACTCTTTTTGATCTCGGGCACAGGACAATCGCATTCCAGTTCAAGGATTTTAGATCCAAAAGAAACGATGCTGACTATGATCTTAATCTCAACTTCACCGAAGGCCAGTCCAGGATCATTGTCAGCCAGATTGACAACCTTGTCTCGAAAATCGGTAGCCTTTGATTTTCGCGTAGCGCACGCCAGAAAAAAGGTGTACACCAAATTGAGCTAGATTCTGCACTTCATTCATTCAACGCCCCATAGTAGCGCGGGCTAAAGACCATTGAGCATGTTGTGTTCATGATTCGGACAGTAAACAAGAAATAAAAACAGGCGGATATATAGAACGTGGGGCAACAGGCTTGACGGACATCGTTTTGGTTTTTGAGGTTCATCAGCCTCATAGGATAAAGAAGGGCTTCTACTGGGATAACAAGCTTTTCAAACGCGTGAAAAAGGAAGAACTCTTCGGGTACTACTTCGACAACGCTGTGAACAGGGAGATCTTTGACAGGGCCAGTAAGAAGTGCTATTTCCCCTCTAACAGCATCCTGCTCGAATTGGTCGACAGGTATAGGAACGAGAGGAAAAAGGTTAAGGTGTCCTTCAGCGTCTCCGGAGTCTTCTTGGAACAGTGCGAGATGTTCAACAAAGACCTGCTTGAATCGTTCAAACAGCTTGCACAAACAGGACAGGTCGAATTTCTCAGCCAAACCTACTACCACTCGCTTGCAAGCTTGTATCCGGAGAGAGAAGAATTCATCGAACAGGTGAAGATGCACCAGCAGATAATGCGAGACCTGCTTGACTACAGTCCACTGGTCTTCGAGAACACAGAACTGCTCTACAACAACGCCGTAGCCCGAACCGTGGAAAAGCTGGGATACAAGGGAATCTTCACCGAAGGCGTCGAGAGGATACTGCAGGGAAAGTCGCCTAACTACCTCTACTCGCCGAAGGACTCCAAGAAGATCAAGGTCTTCCTGCGCAATTACAAGCTGACAGACGACATCGGGTTCAGGTTTTCAGCAAGATGGTGGAACGAGTGGCCGCTGACCGCGGACAAGTACGCGAGTTGGCTGGCAGGCACACCGGGCAACTGCATCAACATCTTTCCAGACTACGAAACCTTCGGAGAGCACCACTGGCCAGAAACAGGCATCCACGAATTCCTCAGACACCTGCCAAGCGAGATTTTGAAGTGGTGGAACCTCCACATGTCCACGCCGTCAGAAGTGGTGGAAAAGTATGCTTCTGCAGGGGAGATCGACGTCCCAGAACTCGGAGGAACCGTTTCCTGGGCAGACTTAGAAAGAGACGCAAGCTGCTGGCTCGGTAACGCCATGCAGTGGGCCTACTACACAAGCTTAAGACGATTAGAACCGCTTGTCAAAGAGGCGGAGGACAAGGATTTCTTAAAAACCTGGAGATACTTCCAGACAAGCGACCACCTTTACTACATGTTCACAGCTGGGGGAGGCCCCGGTGAAGTTCACTCCTACTTCAGCCCTTTCGGCACGCCGGCAGACGCTTTCGTCACCATGCAAGCTGCGATACTGGACTTCGAAAACAGAGTAAGACTTGCAACTGTTGTGGCAGATGAACCGTTCCTCTTCTACACAGGCACCGGCGAGAGATACTTCACGGGGACAATGGCTTGGAGCTTAAGGGGGTTTACACGAGTCATTCAGAAGGTCAGCGTGAAATCAGTTGAATTTCACAACAAACGCGGAGACTTTGCAAATTGGGCTGAAAAATCACTCCAAGACCAAGTGCTGGCAGGGGAACTCAACGAGATTAGACTTGCCAAAACGGAAGGAGAACAGCTTAGAAACGAAATAGCAAAGGTTGCAAAAAAGAGGCTGAACGATCTGAGGGCTGAAATACAGAAGGCGACAAGATACTTCTGACTTGCGCGCACGGTTGGGTTTATAAGAAAAACTCATGAAGAATACTGGTCATAGCTTAACACAAGGTGGAAACATGCGAGAAGAACTTCCGCTTTCGGAAAAGATCCTGCAAACTCTGCACAACCTGTGCGCAACCGCGCCCGATCTAGCGAGAAGAAGTGACGAGCTGGCCCTGGTCTTACAGATCGACATCAACGAGCTGGAGAGAATTCTGGACGGTTACAAGTCTGAAGGTTTTGCGCAGAGCTTCACAGACAATGAGGGAAAAAAACGCTACTACTTGACTGGAAGCGGAATAATAAAAGTGTGCGCGCTTTTCACGTAGGGAAAGGCTGATGCGCGAAATAATTTTCTCATGGGAATACCCCCCCAGAATTGTTGGCCAGCTAGCAGCCTACGTGAAGACGCTTGCCGTGCAACTCGCCACGAGTCACACGGAACCCTGCGTGGTCACCTATGACGATTACTTAACAGGCGAGTATCTTGAACCTGAAGGCGTCAAGACTTTCAGGGTGACCAACCCAGTTCGCACACACATCGGTGTCCTCACATGGGTTTTAACTCTGAACCAAGAGGTTGAAAGAGTGGCCGCTAACATTTACTACGACAAGAGTAGACAGGTAGACCTCATAGACGTCCATGACTGGCACTTCATACCCGCAGCGGTCACGTTGAAGAAAGCGCTGAACATCCCGTTTGTCTACTCAGTTGAAAGCCTAGAGGACCATCGCTCTCACGGTTCCTACTCCCCCTTCAACATGGCCATCAAAAGCATCGAATGGCTCGGCATGTACGAAGCCTCCAGGCTGGTCGTGAAGTCTGAGTGGATGCGGGACGAAGCCTTCAGGCTTTACAGAGCGCCCAATGAAAAGATGAACGTGATTCCACCAGGATCCACGGGTTGGATGAAAGGCATCCTGGCAGTTTACAAGAACACCACAGAGGCTGGAGCATCTTAATGGACCACGACTTAACCGTCATGATGCTCACCTGGGAGTTCCCGCCGAGAATCATCGGAGGAATATCTCCACACGTCTACTACCTGTCAAAAAGCCTGGCGAGAAACGGCGCCAAAGTCTACGTGGTCACGTGCGATTTTCCCGGCGCCCCACAGCACGAAGTGTTGGACGGTGTAGAAGTCTTTCGAATAGACTCGTACAAGAACCCGTCACCCGACTTTGCAACTTGGGTCTACTTGATGAACATGAACATGCAGAAAGAAGCCGCGGCGCTCGCCAAGAGCTCAAAGGCCAAGGTGGACCTCTTTCACGCCCACGACTGGCTCGTTGCAACCGCAGGGATCGGCCTGAAACACGTGTTCAGACGGCCACTCTTTGCCACCATGCACTCGACCGAAATCGGGCGCAGAAACGGAATTCACACCGACTACGAAAGGATGATCCATGAGACAGAAGCCTGGCTCACGTACGAAGCATGGAAGGTCATATGCTGCAGCGACTACATGGTCTCACACGTGCGATGGGCCTTCGGCCTGCCCCCAGACAAGATGATGATGATTCCGAACGGTGTCAACACTGACGTCTACGCTGCAGTTAAGAAAAACGAGTTAAGCCAGTTCAGAAGCAGGTTCGCTTTGCCCGAAGAAAAAATCGTGCTCTTCGTCGGCAGACTGGTCCACGAAAAAGGAGTCCACGTGCTAGCCAACGCAGCTCCGAAGGTGCTGGAAAAAGTCAACGCAAAGATCATAATCGTCGGCAACGGTTACATGAAAGAACAGCTTTCGGCAATAGTAAAGGACATGGGAATAGCCCACAAAGTCATGTTCACAGGGTTCGTCGACGATGAAACGCTGCGAGCGTTGCAGACGTGCGCGGACGTTTCGGTTGTACCGTCTCTTTTTGAACCCTTCGGAATAGTTGCACTCGAGGCCATGGCTGCAAAAAGCCCCGTTGTGGTCTCCGACACGGGCGGCTTGGCAGAGATAGTTGACCACGACGTGGACGGCCTCAAGGTCTATCCAGGCAACCCTGACTCGCTGGCCTGGGGGATAACGAGGATACTGACAGATGAAACGAACGCAAACCGTCTGAGAAACAACGCGTACAAGAAAATCCAGGAAAGGTTCAACTGGGACAGAATAGCCAAACAGACCATGAGCGTTTACGAAGCCGTCCTAGGCGAGTATTCAAAGAGCTTCTGGGCTCAGAAGAGTTGACTAGGCAGAGTTTGTTGAGAAGTCAAGGGTACGTCAGTTTGATGGCCTTGTGTCCGCACGCGTCGGCACATTTCATGCAGTAGATGCATTCTGGGTGGCTGAACTTCTCCCATGGCAGCTCCAGTATCGGCACACGGGTTGGGCACACCTGGACGCATTCTCGGCAACCGCCCTTCTCGCACTTGAAGGGTTCTCGGCGCAGACCGATGAAACTGAACCTGTTCATTATGGCCAAGAAGGCCCCGTGTGGACAGAAGTACCTGCACCAGCTTCGCGGAACGTAAACCGCAAAAATAAGAACAATAATCATAATCGCAAATTGAACCCAGAAGAGCGGAGGCAGAATCGAGAGCCCGTACAGAAAGTCTGAGCCCAGGTTCTGAAGACCTGAAAAGTGAAAACTCTGGATCGTTTTCGGCACGATTGAAAACAGAGTCTCCGAAGGACTGACAGCGGTGAACGGAGCTTGCGCAAAGATACCGAATGTACTTTGGTAAGCCAGACTTGCGCCCACCGTACTCATTGCTGAAAACGTAACGGGAATCAGCAACGCGATGGCCAGAACGAAGTATTTTGTGTAAACCATGCTGTCATGCGTTCTAGACGACAGATCAATCTGCTTCCGACGAATGAAGCCTGTTAGGTCCTGAACAAAACCGAAAGGGCACACCCAGCCACACAGCGACCTTCCAATCAGCACACCGACTATCAGAAATGAAGCCAGTGCAAGCCATGGAAAAACGGAGTAAGCAAGGCTCCATCCACTGAACAAGAGCTGTATGGCCGTGAAAGAGTCACCCACCGTGCTCCCTTTTCCGGCTATTAACCCCCCTGTCCAGAGCACTGGAAGCAAGAGTGGAAGCACGCCTAGGTTGAAGATTATCGTGCTGAAGAACAAGAACGATAGCAGCTGGACTACTCTGCGAGGCGTGTTATACTCCCGTAGCTTTGCCTTGACTGCTTGAGTCTTCAATCCTCGCGCCTTCTACATGCTCTAAATAAGGTCCGAGTTATTTGTTTTCCGATGACTTTAAGGCTTTCTGCAAAACGACACTGTTAAGTATTTTGACCCAATCGAACTAACCAAAAGATGGCCTTAGCCCTATGACAACCAGCAGAATCATGGCAATTGTGAAGAAGAAGACGGTTGCATCGTATGTCCATTTCTTAGCGAGCGCGCGTGCATAAAAAACTATCTGCCTAGGACTCGACAGCGCGCACAGCGCCTCACGCTGTTTCACAACACCGTACGCTCGCAAACTGTGGAAACACCATTCAGGAAAAGGATCGTTCAAAACTTAGAGAAGTCCTAATGGTCTCGGACTGTCCACGAATGAAAAACGGATTCAGCACTTGTTCAGAAAAGTGATGATGCGAAACAGAAATGTAACTATGCTTCCCTTAAAAGCTGCTTCATCTCACTGACGAAGCATGCTCCTTTTCCATGCTTCTCCAGATGTGACTTCTGGACCAGACCGTAAGTCGACCAGACATCCTCAAGAATCTTTCTTTCGATGACGTAGGCGCCAGATTTCAAAAAGTCCTCAAGACCTTCGGCAAAGAGCTCAAGCTTCTCACTCACCTCATTGCGCCTGACCGAGTACCTGCGTTCTAAGTGCTTATAGATCAGATGAGTAGCCTCTTTCCCAAATATCTGAGTCAGGACTCTTTCGATGATTTTTGAGACTTTGTCGTCCCTTGCGTCCGTTTGCTGCGTTAGGGTCTGCATTTGGGTTACCCGCAATATCGGGTCTCTTGCGACTAAATAAGGCTTGCCGTAGACTTGAACAACAGATGTACAGAAAAAGCACGAACCGGAGGCTACAGAGTGAAGTCTGTAAGGTTCAACTGTTGAACTCTTCTCGGAACAACCTGCTCCGTTTGAGACTCGTTCGAGATTATCAGTTGCCCGTAGACGCCGTCGTAGCCTGGCACAACCTTAGCCTTTCCCTCTCGAACCTTGATCACCGCCTCGGCAACTTCTCCGCCGGCGACCGCGCCGAGTTCTTCTTTCGAAGCGCCGATCAGAACCGCGTACTCATCGCCGAACTTTTCAACGAGCGGGTTATAGATGTTCCAAACCTTCTGCGTGTAGGGTGAATCTGTTCCCAACACTGTTGCGATGATCTCCGAGAGCGGAAGCAGACGCATGAAACCGATCGCGCCGTCAGGTTGAAAACCCTCCGGCCTGTCAGCGAGTTCCTCGACTCTCTGCTCAACGCCCTTTGTGAGTTGTCTGCGGCAGACTGGACAAACGTTCGCAAACTTTATAGCCTCCCGCGCCGAGAGCGCCACGTGGCAGTTTCTGTGTCCTGTCCAATGGTACTTTCCGTACGCGGGGTCTGTTTCGATCGTAAACTTGAAGTGCCGCTTGTCCTTCAACCGAATAGCTTCGGTTACTCCGCTGTAGCTCGGCCTTTCCAGTTCAAAGACGTTGGCTTCTCTGCCGATCCGCCATGGCCAAAAGCTGTGGCTGTCGCTGTTTGAGACCAGCGTGAACCTGTCGAGCCTACTCAATCGCCAGTTCATAGGCGGGTCTGATGAAAGACCAGTTTCCAAAGCGTGAATATGCTTAGTCATGTCTTGATAGCATTCTTCAACGCTGTCGAAGCCGCTAAAGGCACCGAAGATGCTGAACCAAGGTGTCCAAGCGTGGGCTGGAAAGACCATGTTGTCACTGGAAACTTCCATCACTTGTTCAACCAAGGCGGCTGGGTCAACGTTCAACGTTGGTCTGCCGTCTGTCCGCAGGTTTCCCCACTTTGACACTCTGTCGTTTATCTGGGCGGCGGTTTGTAAGGTTGGAGTTAGGATGACGTGGTGAACCTTTTTTGTCTCGTTCTTGTGCGTGAAGACCGTGCTGACTTCGGTTGTCATCATGAAACGAATCGGTGACTCTGCGTTGTTTGCAAGTTTGTACAGGCTTGTTTCCGGCTCTGGAACGAGATTTTGATTCAGTTCTTCAAACCACTTTGGGTGCGTAAAGTCTCCTGTGCCGATGATGTTCAAGCCTTTGACCCTGGCAAAACGAGATATCTCCTCGACGCACATTCTTTCGCTGGTCGCGCGACTGTAACGACTGTGAATGTGTAGGTCAGCTATCACCCTCAACCTGCTCACCTGAACTGGCTTTTCTTCTGAGTACCTTCTTCGTCGATGTTTAGTGAGAAAGAATTTAGAAGAATGCCGAGGAAAGCTTCAACAGACCACAGGTTTGAACCCTTCGAAGCCTCTGTTAGCAGCTGAAACTAATAAAGCAACCGCAAACCCTCTTTCTGATCTCGTATGAACGACGCCTGTATAGCCGCCCGTTGAGCATCACGTTTAAATCAAGGCGTGTCCTACGAAAATCTACAAGTCTTTTGAGAGGTTCACAGTTGAAGCCTAAAAGAGAACCAGTCTGGATAGCAAGAGAACTGTCCAGATGCAGCGGGTGCAGGAAATGTGAGATTGCATGCTCACTTTTCCATGAAAACCGCGTTTGGCCTGAGGCATCTATGATCAGGGTCTTCATGTTGGTTCCTGGACTGGAGTTTCCGCATTTCTGCGCGCAGTGTGAGGATTATCCCTGTGTGGAATCGTGTCCGGTTGACGCTCTCAGGGTGAGTAAGAAGACCGGTGCAGTTCTAGTGGACAGTGAGAAGTGCACTGCTTGTGGGCAGTGTATTGATGCTTGTCCGGGCAGGATTCCGCACATGCACCCGAGAGAGAAGCACATCGTTATCTGTGACCTGTGCAACGGCGACCCGCAGTGCGTGAAGGTCTGTCGGAAAGGAAGCTGGAACGTGCTGAGGACTGTTTCCAGGCGGGACGAAACTTCTTACAAGCTTTATGCGCGGAAGCCGGAGGAAGTGACGCGGGATTTGGCGGCCAAGATCTACGGTGAGAAGGGGGATGAATACCTGTGATTCTGGGGTATGCTGGAAAGTTTCTTGACGTGGACCTTTCAACGCAGACTATCAAGGAAACAAGGTTCAGCGACGAGATTTTGGGAGATTATGTTGGTGGCAGGGGGTTAGCCTCGAAGATCCTGTGGGACAGGTTAGGCGACAGATGGGAAAGGGTGGACCCTTTAGGACCCGATAATCTGTTGTTACTCTTGACTGGGCCGCTGACTGGGTATTTTCCTGGAGGCAGAACGTGTGTGTCTGGTAAGTCTCCGCAGAGCAACGGGGTTGTTGGCTCGACGCTTTCGGGGGAGTTTGGGGTTGAGTTGAGGTGTGCAGGTTTTGACGGCGTGATCGTCAGCGGTGAATCAGCGAAGCCGGTTTACCTGTTCATTAAGGATTCAGACGTTGAGCTTCGAGACGCCAGCCACGTTTGGGGTAAGGATGGGAAGCAGACGGTCACCGTGCTGACCAAGGAAGGTAGGCAGCTTCTGAATGAGCGTTATCCCCGGTTCGGCGAGTGGAAGGAACCTGCGATGCTGTATGTTGGTCCAGCCGGCGAGAACAAAGTGCGAACCGCCGTTGTGATGACGAAATGGTCGCACGCTGCGGGTTACGGCGGTTACGGAGCGGTTATGGGTTCCAAGAAGCTCAAGGCAGTCGCCGTCAGAGGGACGGGTCCACTGCCGGAAGCCGCTGACATCGGCAGAGTGAAGAGGCTGATCAAGAGCTTGTGCAACGATGTGTACGAGGGGGAGATGTGGAGGCGCTGGGGAACCGGAGGCGGAGGCTACTATTTCGGAGCGAAAACGAGTTCCGAGCCGGTGCGCAACTGGCAGGAGGAGTGGCATGATGAGAAGGGCTACGGCGTTGACAAGTTTGAGAACCGCTTCTGGATGAAGCAGTACTGGGGCGACTTCGGATGCCCGACGACTTGCCTGAAGCTCGCTGTGGTGAAGGATGGAAAGTACAAAGGAGCGATAACCGACAACCCTGACTATGAGATGCAGGCCTACTTGGGACCGAACTTGGGCATCTTCGTGCCTGAGGAGAACGTGTTTCTCTCGTCGCTCGTCGACGACCTGGGCCTGTGCGGCATACAGACGGGCAACGTGATGGGCTTTGCGGCTGAGCTGTATCAGAGAGGAATACTGACGAAAGAGAACTTGGACGGTTTGGAGCTTAAGTGGGGCAACACGGACGCCTTCGCGGCCCTGGTCAAGAAGATCGCTTTCCGAACTGGCATAGGTGACGTGCTGGCCGAAGGAACGTACCGCGCGGCGTTGAAACTCGGGAAGATGAAGAAGAAGGACCTGTTGCCCTACGCTGTGCAGTCAAAGGGCATAAGCATCGGCGCGCACGGAATCCGCAGTGGGAAGGACTTTCCTGAAATCATCTCCTACGCTTGCGGAGTCCAATGCGGAGACCACACGTCGCTGACGGGACTGCCGCTTGAGAGGAACAGCGAGCTGATGGAGACTTTCAACGATTCGGGAGTCTTCTGCAGCTTCAACAGCTTCGCAGGGTCGCCGAAAGTTCGGTTCGACTTCTACTCTGCGGTTACGGGTGTAAAATTGACGAAAAAAGAGTGGTGCACGAACAAGGCTTTGAAGACGCTGCAGCTTCAGAGGACGCTGCTGCTGCTAGGCGGGCCTGACGTGACGTGGAACCCGAGGGTCGATGATGATAACCCGCCGAGGTTCTACGAGCCTTTACCATCCGGACCCGAGAAGGGGAAGAAGGCGGACAGGGCTGCGGTCGAAGAGTACAAGCAAAGATACTACAGGGCGGTCGGCTGGGACGAGAACGGCATACCCACATCGGAGATTCTCGCAAAACTAGGCCTGAAAGACGTTGACAAAGCGTTGCGCAACGTGCGACGGAGGGGTTAACATGCTCTGTTTCGCGCAGGTGGCATACGCTACATCCCTGTATTCGCGTTTTCACCCCGTCTATTCCACCCTCCCCCTCCCCCCTAGGGTACTAGTACTGCACGTAGGCGCTGGAGAAGGCCCTAGTGGATTTGTACGGGCTTGAGGAAGAGTACGCGTCGAGCGCTCGGCATAGGTCTAGGCAAGGGTCGTGACTTTTCAATGCACTACGCTGTCAAAGCGTTTTCTGTTTTTATCTCTCTGATCACAGCCTGCCCGAACGCGTTTCCCTTGGCCCTAGGGTGCCAGTCCTCACTTCGGGCATTCACATGAGACATCGCGCGCCCTCATTTTTTGGCGCGTTTTGGCTGGTCACTCAAGGGTGCGGGTTTGGCTGGACTGGTGATGAGCTACTTTCTTTCGATGAGTTCGATCAGTGTGCCGTCAGGGTCCTCTATGAATGCTATCAAGGGGCCGGTTGGGCCGAGTTTGAAGGGTTCGTCTGTGACTGTGACCTTGTTCTTTCGCATGTTGGATATGGTTTGTTTCATGTCTTTGATCTCGAAGGCGATGTGGTCGAACAGTCGGTCTTCGTAGTTGGGTTGGACGAACTTCTTCTGTTTCCTGTAGAAGGTCAGTTCAAGCTTTGCTCCTTTTTCATCTGGGTCCTGCAGAAATGCGATTTCAGCGTTGTTTTGCGGTATTTCGTGTCGACCCACGAGTTTGAGCCCCAGCAGCCTGGTGTAGAAGTCGATGGACCTGTCCATATCGCTCGTTCTGATGCTCGTGTGGACAAACATCATGTTCTTCACAGACACTTCATTTCAGCAGCTTAGGTATATAGAAGCGACGGCGACCTTGCATGTAGCTCGCACTGCGAAAGGGACTGACTTAATAGCCTACTGTATGATGTCTGTTTTCAGTGTAAAGATGATGTTGGAACAACAAGAGTCTCGTCCAAGCTCTTTGCATACTTCAGCCAGTTCTTGGAAATAGTTGACCGCCATGATCGTCAAAGAAGTTCATGCGAAGACAATTCTGTCCAAATCGAAGGTCTTTGATTATTCCGTTAATCCCTACATTGGTTGTGAGCGCGGCTGCACATACTGTTACGCACGGTTCATGAAGAGGTACACTGGTCACAAGGAAGAGTGGGGCGAGTTCGTGGATGCAAAGATCAACGCACCAAGCCTGCTGCAAGTGGAGTTGAAAAAGAAAACAGCGGGCAGAGTCTGGATGAGTGGAACATGTGACCCTTACCAGCCTCTGGAAAAGAAATATGAGCTGACGAAGAAGTGCCTAATGGCGCTGTCGAAACACGCTTGGCCCGTTACCGTTCAGACAAAATCCTCACTCGTGAACCGAGACGTAGACCTGCTCAGAAAAATCAACGACGTAGAAGTCGGAGTTACTATTACCACAGCCGACGACGGTACTAGGAAGGTGTTTGAACCCAACTCGCCGCCGATCAGCGAAAGGATTGAAACGCTCATGAAACTTCGTTCAGCAGGCATCAGAACCTTCGCGATGATAGCGCCACTACTGCCGAAAGCCGAAGGTCTGGCGGCTCTTCTAAGAAGAAGAGCGGACTATGTGCTAATCGACAAGATGAACTATCATTACGCAGACTGGGTGTACAGGAAATTCAAATTGCAATATGCAATGACTGACGATTTCTTTGCCTCTAAGAAAAAAGAGCTTGCCAGTGCCTTTGAAAAGGAAAGAATACCCTGTCAAGTGCTATTCTAGCGTTTCAAGCCGGGCTAATCGTCGCATAGATAAACCTGATAACGCTTTAAATACTCAAATACGAGAGGTTTTGTTCATGGGATACCAATCGCGGGTAAGGTCACCCGGAAGCTCCGGCCGAGGACATGGAATGTCGCGACGTAAAAAGGCCAGAGCCAAAGCTACAAGACAGAAACGCCGATCGAGTAGCAGCTACATGTCAGAGGAGCATCATGTTCCGACCTTAGAAGAAGTTTCGGACAGGACTCTAAACAGGCTACGTAGCCTGGGAAACCAGAGATTTGCTCTTTCCCCCTTCAGTGAGTACTTCGGCAGTTGGCTTGTCGACCTGAGAGACGTTGTATTTGAGTTTGAGTCAAGTCCCACCGTAAGCGTAGATGGTCAATTCGTGAAGGAACGTTCAGAGATACTTTCGAATGTTGAGGTTGAGCTTGAGGAAAGACGGCGCGAGGAGGCTACGCTTGACAGAATTACCAAAGGCCTCTCGGGCAATAGAATTCTTCTTGAACGAATCGAAGAAGAATATACTGATAAGACGAGAGAGATCGAACGGCGGAAAGCTAGTGAAATCAGGCGTCTGTCTAGCAATATTGATGGTCTCAGAGAAGAGCTGGATCGTATAGCTCGAATGAAAACGGGCATCTTCAGACGCGTCTCGGAGAAGGCTAGGGCACAAAAAGAGGCAGAGGCAACCCAGAGACTGAACTCTGCACAAAGCGAGCTCGCATTAACCCTGCAACACTTCAGTTCTGAAAAAGAGAGGCTCCGAGATGAATACGAGAAAAAGAAGCAGCCCGTCATCGAGCAGATACGAGATCAACAGAAAGAGATCGAGAACCTTGAGATCGATGGCTCTCTCGAAACCAGACGAGCCGCATGCGAGGCCCTCGTGAATGCAGTAAACGGACTTCTGCAGAGAGAAAGATCTTCGCTTCATTAGACCTGGTGACCTAGAGCGGGCTAAAGCCTTTAAGTAATACTTCCGTAAACGTACCATTGCAGTGGGTTGGTTTAAGATGGGTATTTCTGTCAAATGGTTAGGGCACGCGAGCTTTGAGATAAAGGCCGACGATAAGACAATTTACATCGATCCTTTTGAAGGAGAATACAAGGACAAACCGGACCTGATATTGGTCTCCCACTCCCATGATGACCATTGCGACAGGTCGAAAATAAAGAAGATCCGAAAGGAAGACGCCTTAGTCATTGCCCCGGCCGATTGCGTCTCGAAGATAGGAGGAAACGTGAAGTCGCTTAAGCCTGGAGAAAAGGTTTCTCTCGGAGCCGTCACGGTGGAAGCCGTCGCAGCTTACAACTACAAGAGGTTCAGGTCTCCTGGCAACCCATTCCATCCAAAAGGCTTCGGAGTCGGATATCTGATAACGATAGGGGACAAAACCATCTATCATGCAGGAGACACAGACTTCATTCCAGAGATGAGAAACCTCAGAAACGTCTACCTCGCGTTACTCCCCAGCGGTGGAACCTACACCATGGACAACCCTGAGGCTGCAGAGGCGGCGTTGGCAATCAAACCACAATTCGTCATCCCAATGCACAGGTGGAACACAAGTCCTAGTGAACTAAAGAACGATGTAGAAGCGAAATCCAAAATCCAAGTCATCCTGCTTAAACCTGGAGAAGAATTCACAAAAGATTAGAACGTCAGGACAATTCTCTTTTTTCTTTTTTGGTTTTTCGCACAGTTCATGTGAGGCTCATTGGCATCAACGCATGCTGAGTTTCTTTCGGTAAAGAAAGTTCTTGGTGGGCCGGACCGGACTTGAACCGGCGACCTTTGGCTCGTAAAGCCAATGTCCTAACCAAGCTAGACGACCGGCCCTCTCATTTTCTGTCTTTTCTTCACTAAGTAGCCTCAAATTAAGGTTTTCTGTGCTGCTGCTATATGTCCCCTTTTAATGTACCATTGTGTACAGTGTTTCTTAGATGCGAGTGATTTGATGTCTCGGAGCTAACAATACATGGAGACTAGACGCATTGGACGTTTTCCTCTCAATCCCACAATCCAGTATTCTGTTCCACCCCAAGTGTAGTATGGACCTTCTAAGACGGTTGTTCCTAGAGAAGAGTGCGGTGAAAGGGTAATGAATGCTTGAAGCAGATATTTCCTGTTACTTGGCAGATCGCCGATTCTTGCAACACTTGTTATGCTGTTCCAGTCGGTGCTAAACTCAACTACGTACACTCCATCTTGACTGAAGCTCCAGTTAATGGTAGAATTGAATATAAAAGCCACAGTTCCGTTTTTCGCAATACTCAACGTAACGTTTCTTGCAGTGAGGTTGATATTAAACAAGTCATGGTCTAACATATTATAAGTGTATTCGTAGTGCATTTCTTCGATTGGAACTGCCAGTGTTGCGTTTATGGGAACTAGGCCAAGTTCAAACATTAAAGCTGTGGCAAGAGCAGTAGCAATGTTGGTTGTAGTTCCAGAAGGGCTTGTCAATGCGAACTGATACGTATCAGAGGAAAAGAGCGTTGAATTGAACATCAAAAGATTCCAAGCTGGAGAATATGTAATATTGGATGCAGTGTAACCTTGCAAGAGATTAGTTATATCATGCTGATACGTCGCATTGAAAAGGTTGAACATTCCTAGCATAGAAGTCCAAGCCATGAGTGTATTTGGTAGGCGAAGCTGAGGGTTACTGAAGCCAAATTGTGAGTAGGCATGGACAACAACATAATTATTCCACTGCGGAGATTGCCACAAGCTTGATAGGAAACGGTTTTCAAAGTCAGTAAGAAGATTAGTTGAATACGCCGTACTGCCATTTTCATATTTTAACCATGCTGCTATCTCAAGGAAACCTCCAGCTTCACATTCCCAACGATCTGGACCAACGCCTGTTCCATTGAGGTATTGATAGTGAGCTAGTTCGGTCTCGTTTCCAGAGTTCCACCATCCCCCAGACCTAGCGTTTTGATTAACCCTATTCCACTCGGTTTGTGCGTCTTGCAGAGCATTTGTGACATTGAAATCATAAAACTGTAAGAAACACGCTATTGTTTCTGCCTCTTCATCATAGTAGCGTGGACCAGCATCATAAACACTGGTAGTGGTGTAGTACCATAAAAATCCGCTGCCATGATTAACCCACGCAGTTCTAAAATTGCTGTAAGCTAATGTCAGATTCCACTTTGACAAGTCATAGCCGTAGTTAATCGCCCAGTAGTAGCCCCAGAGCCATTCTCTGTTGTAAACGGAAAAATAGTCAGAGGTTGGACTTCCTAAGTTTGTACTGTTGGGCAAGCCTTGACTTGTGAGCATCGTTGCGTTGTCTAACGCCCATTGAATCTTCGTCTGGTTGTCAGTGTAACCGTTGGAACCATCATATTTATGGAGTCTGGCGCTCCATGTTAGAACGTCTTGCCAATTTGTCATAGTTCCGATACTTTGCTGTAAATCGGCTAAAGTAGTTTCACCGAAGATATATCCTAAATACTTTGTATCCATGCTTTCTGTCCAATTGACAGAGGAAGCGAAGTAATCGAGCCAACCATGAAGGGTACCTTGGGGAGTGGTTGTTAGGTTTTTGAAACGTGTGTAATTACTCGTTTCAACGGGTTGAACAGTTAATATTAGTAATAACATGCCTATTAACGGCAGTGCCAGCATTGTTCCAGAAACTACGCCCTTTGACAACCTCCTTTCTCCAATAGCTATACTGGTTAAATCAGCAGATATTCATTGTGGACGAAGTTTCTATGGTGTTGCTATTGGAATATGCCAGTGTCCCCGCTCGTTCCAGCTTTGACTGGTGGATCTTAAACGCCAGCGTCCACCTGACTATCAAGAGCGGCATAAGCACTATTCCAGAGAATATTCTCAATTTTCCTTTCTCCTTCGCGGTCCCTACCAAGCTGGACTTCCAGTTTCCTTGAGTCTCGAAACATTATCTTGTTAGAGTTTGGCTGCAAGAGAACAAATATTAGGATGTAATCTGTATATGCAAAGCAAAAAATTGCGACAAGAGTCTGCGCAGCCTCTTGAGGCAATCGTGGGTATGCAAACATGAAGAGAATTCTGGTTACAGGTGCTGGAGGACCAGCTGGACTGAATTTTGTCAAGTCTCTGAGAATTGCACCTGAAAAGATGTTTATAGTCGGAACGGAAGCCAACGAATATTTCATACACTTAGCTTCTGGAGATAAGAATTATCCAGTTCCTGAAGCAACTGAAGCTACCTATATTGAAAGGTTAAATGAGGTCACGCGGAAAGAGAAAGTTGAATTTATCCATGCTCAGCCAGATGTTGAGGTGGCAACTGTTTCAGAAAACCGTGAAAGACTGGATGCAGATGTTTTCCTCCCATCGAAAGAAGCCATACGAAAATGTCAGGATAAACTAGAATCTGCAAGAATATGGCATAGAGGCGATGTTCCAGCTGGGAGAGCACTTGAGCTGCATGGAGAATCAGATGTTGACAAGGCGTTTGAAGAGTTTGGAAGCCCCATTTGGATTAGGGCTAGACATGGTGCTGGTGGCAGGGGAAGCACCGCGGCCTTCAACAAGAAAACTGCTTTGGCATGGATTGAGTATTGGAAATCCCGAAGAATGAATTGGAAATTCATTGCACAGGAGTATTTGCCAGGAAGAAACATAGGCTTCCACAGTTTATGGAAGGACGGCGAACTCGTCACGTCTATGGCAAGAGAACGCCTCGAGTACATCTATCCAAACCTCGCTCCTTCAGGTGTTACGGGCACGCCTGCGACCCAGAAAACCATTTGCGACGACAAGGCAAATGAGATTGGGACAAGGGCCGTCTTAGCCATCGACCCTGATTTCAACGGGATCGCCTGTGTGGACTTGAAAGAAAACAAAGAAGGACAGCCTTGCGTGACAGAAATCAACGCTGGAAGAATGTTCACCACGTCCTTTTTCTTCTCTTACGCAAGCAAAGTGTTACGCAAGGATTATTGCGCTAACATTCCATACTTGTACGTGAGGCTTGCGTTCAAAGAAAACCTACCAAAAGTGCCAAAGTATAACATTCTGCCGGAGAACACCTATTGGATCCGCCATATTGACGCGCCCGCAAGACTGGTTAAGAATGGGAAGGTCCTCGGGGAAATGTACCGTTGATCGAAGCTGTGATATTTGACCTCGACGGAACATTGATTCATCTGCCAATAGATTACGAGAGGCTTTTTCGAGAATTCGGCAAAATCATGAAGACTGATAATGTGCGCCCATTAACAAAGACAATTTCTAAACTGGATGAAAAAGCAAGAAAACAACTTTTCAAAGCTTGGGATAGAGCCGAGGTCGAAGCGCTTGCAGGCATGAAATCAAATGACGAGGGAATTGCCCTGTACAAGAAGTTTTCTGAGAAGCCCAGGGTTCTCGTAACGATGCAGGGCAAGGCTTTGGTGCAGACCGTCCTCGAACGTTTAGGTTTGTCATTCAACCTTATTATCACAAGAGAAAACTGCCTCGACAGAGCTGAACAGCTCAAGACTGCCGCAGAAAAGCTTAGAACGCCTCTGCCAAACATCCTGTTCATCGGAAACACCGACGAAGACCACCTCACGGCAAAAATGGTCTCGTGCCAATTCTTGAGGGTTCGAAAATGAAGATCTGGTATGACGCTGGCACAGGAAAACAAGTGAGATATGCCGTCGCGATTGCAAGACGTCTCCGAAGCTTGGGACATGAAGTCACACTAACCACAAGGAAGCACCCAGACACCCTGCCGCTGGCCGAGTTTTTGGAAGAAGAGTTCATCGTAGCAGGGAGGTACAACCCCAAATCCCTGATGACAAGACTGAAAGAAAGCATCCGCCGACAGCGATTTTTCTGCAAGATCTTTGACCAAGACACTCTGGACGTTGCCATCTCGCATGGCTCCGTGGACCAATGCAGAGTAGCGTTTGGTTTAGGAGTCCCAATAATCTCAACGGTCGACACTCCTTATGCAGAGGCCGTGCACAGACTTACGCTAACCTTGTCAGATTACATCATTGCCTCAAAAGCAATTCCAAGAAGAATCTTGCAAACCTACAACACTGGGGGACAAATAAAAAGTTTTGACGGCGTGGACGAGGTCGCATGGATCAAGAACTATGAGCCGAAGACAAAGTTTGATTTCGGAAAACCACTGATCGTGGTTAGGCAGCTTGAAGAAAGAGCCGTCTACACCAAAGAGAAAGTAGACCTCCTTGCGTTAGCAAAAAAGCTGCCCCTGCTTGGAAAAGTTGTGTTTCTTTCAAGGTACACTCGCAAATCTATCAAAGACCTAATTGTGCCCAAAGGGTTCGTTGATTCGGCCAGCCTAATTGCACAAGCTGATCTTTTCGTCGGCGTTGGAGGCACCAGTACACGAGAAGCAGCGCTGCAGGGAATACCTGCAATAATTGTTAACCTATTTCGAAAACAACACGTAAATGAGTTTTTAGCCAAGAAAGGCTTTCCGATTTTCAGGGTTGAACCCGCGGACGCGTTGAGACTTGCGGAGAAACTCCTTGGCAAGAAGTATGACGTTAAACATTTGCTGGCTGAGCTTGAAAATCCAGTTGACGTTATTGCTGATGTTGTAAAGAAAATCGGCGCATGAGAAGTTCCCGCATCGTATATTCACGTTTGCGTGTAACCCCGGTAATTTTGATGTCCCAATGAGTGAAGCACCAAATGAAAGGTTTGAAAATCGTTGGTGTGGGCGACGTTGGACATCCACTTTTTGAACGGTTCATGGAAAGCAGGAAATTTTATGCTTACTGGTTTGATGTTAAGACGGAGAAAGGGTGGAAGATACCCAAGGAAACAGGATTGCCCGAAAAAATTGAGGTTATGCAAATCGCGAAGATAGTATGATCTAAGGCTTTTTGCCTTTTTCTGTTTTGACAAATGTTTTTCTTCTTGCTTCATATTCCTTTTTTGTCATCATTGTTTCTGCCGGTACGCCTTTCACCAAGGTTTGACGCGGTACATCCTTTGTCACTACGCTTCCAGCAGCCACCACTGCGTCTTCGTTTACAGTCACGTTTGGGAGTATTGTGACACATCCACCGATTACGACGTTGTCTTCTATTATTGATGGCGTTAAGAATACACTGTGCGGGAACTTGTCGTTTAGCAGGCTGCTGTTCGGACCTATGAAAACGTTGTTGCCAAGCCTGCATTCGTTTGAGATCGTTACGTGAGCTTGTATGACGCAGTTTTCTCCTATGAGGACATCTCTGCCTATGTCGCAGAAGCTTCCAATGCGCGTTCCGTTCCCAACTCTTGTGTTGTCACCGATGACGACATAATTCCAAACAACAACATCCTTACCGAACTGGACATTCTTGCCGATTATGACTCCTTTTCCTAGCCGCGGTTCAGACATACGTCTTTCCCTTTACGCTCAATGTAGGCCGCATGAAGTTTAAATAGTTTGGCGATTTACTTCTCGTTTCTGCTTGAGGTTGAAAACCCTTGACAAATGGCGAAGTCGCCCGGACGATGACTGAGCACGCGCCTCAATTGCCAATTTAGGAATCAGGAACATCAATAATATAGGCGTGGAAATAGTCTTTGAGGAAATAAGAAGGATTGGAGGAATTTCAACGAAACCGAAAATCGTCCTTGTTGGCGTCGGGAGATTCGGAAAGAATCATTTACGCGTATTAAAGGAGCTGGAAGATGATGGGTTATGCACACTTTACGGAGTCGTGGATAAACGAGTTGAGGTCTTGGAGAGCATTAAAAAGACCTATGGCGTTTCAACAACCTCAAACCTGGCTGACTTTCTAAATAGTGAAGCAGACGCAGTGGATGTGGTAACCCCTTCTGACACTCACTTCGAAATATGCAAAGAGTGTCTAGCATCTGGGAAGCATGTTTTGGTTGAGAAACCGCTAACCACATGTTATTCTGACGCAAGGAAGCTGGTTAAGTTCGCGGCTAAACGCAACAGAATTCTGATGGTGGGGCATATTTTCAGATACAACGCAGCCGTGAAAAAAATCAAAGAATTGATCAGAAGCGGCGAACTTGGAAAAATCTACTACATGTTTGGACACTACATGGGTTTTAAAGACCCAAGAGCAGAGCTAGGCGCATTGTTAAATTTTGCGATACACCATATTGACATCTACGACTATTTGTTTGATGAAATTCCAGAAGAAGCTACTTGTAAAACGGCCCATTTTCTGGGAAGGAAAGAATTCGAGGATTTGGCGATTACTGTCTTAAAATATAGCAACGGCGCCTTGGGAATTATTGAGAGTGGCTGGCTGCCGCCTGGAGATTATCGAGACCTGACAGTCGTTGGAAGCAAAAAAAGCTTAACCTCGGATCTTGCAAGACAAACGATAGTCGTTCATGACCTTCACGTCGAAGAACAGAATGAC
Source organism: Bathyarchaeia archaeon (assembly GCA_050012255.1). Classification (GTDB taxonomy): domain Archaea; phylum Thermoproteota; class Bathyarchaeia; order Bathyarchaeales; family Bathycorpusculaceae; genus DASPPK01. Next base: position 144,368 of record JBEKHN010000003.1, on the reverse strand, counting down.
ACGTTGAAAGCAGTGGACAAAGGTTCATCAGATGTTGGTGTAAAATTCGAGGAGCCGCTTAGACTTGAACTTAAGGATTTTGTAGAATGTATTAAGACTGGAAGGAAACCATTAGCCAACGACCAAGTAGCATTAAGAACAATAATGATAGCAGAGAAAGCGTTAGAATCTGCCCGGTTAAAGAGAAGCGTGAGGATAGATGAAAGTAAGTAAGAATGTTGTGATTTATGAACACGTTAAAATAGGAAAAGACCCCATCATCGAGGACTTTGCAATCTTAGGCAAGCCGCCCGTTGGAGCTGAAGCTGATGAAATGGAACTGGTTATTGGCGACTTTCCCATTATCAGGTCTGGGACAATAATCTATGCTGGAAATACTATTGGAAACAGCTTTCGCACGGGAGACGGTGCTAGAATAAGGGAGAAAAACAGGATAGGCAACAACGTCAGCGTCGGGTCAATGTCTGTCATAGAACGTGAATGTGACATAATGGACAATGTCAGAATTCATTCGGCCTGCTTCATACCGGAATACACTATTCTTGAAGAGGGAGCTTGGATTGGGCCGGGTGTCATCATGACAAACGTGTTACATCCGCCATGTCCGGCGTTCAAGAAATATGCTCCTGTTCGCGGGAAAGAATGCCTTCAAGGACCCATAGTAAACAAGAACGCTGTCGTCGGAGCAGGAGCTGTTATCCTGCCAGGAATAGTCATTGGCGAAAACTCGCTTGTCGGAGCCGGATCAGTTGTGACACACGATGTGCCACCTGAAAGAGTGGTCATAGGCAACCCTGCCAGGATAACCAGAAAAGTTGAAGAGCTAGAATGCCCCTTAGGGCTTTACAAGCGGGGAGAGGTCTACTCATGGAGAAGAAAATGAACATTCCACTGTCGAAAGTCTACATGGATGATGCTATCAAGAAGACGGTTTCGGAAGTTCTAGACAGCGGATGGTATATTCTGCGCGAAAAGGTTAAGGAGTTTGAGGACAAGTTTGCAGAATTCTGCGGTGTGAAAAACGCGGTCTGTGCGAGCTCAGGAACCGCAGCCATTTTTCTGTCATTGTTGGCGATGGATATCAAAGCTGGAGACGAGGTCATAGTTCCATCTTTCTCCTTCATAGCTTCCGCTGCGCCAGTTATACAGGTCGGAGCCAAACCAGTCTTCGTAGACGTAGAAGCTAGAACTTATACGGCTGATCCTGAAAGAATAAGAGAAACAGTGACTAAGCGGACTAAAGCCATATTTCCGGTCCATATGTTCGGGCATCCTGCAAACATGGACCCAATATTGGAGATAGCGGAAGAAAATGACCTCCACGTTATTGAGGACGCTTGCCAAGCTCACGGGGCAGAATACAAGGGACGAAAAGTCGGCGGAATAGGGCATGTTGCATGTTTCAGCTTTTACCCCTCAAAGAACATGACTGTCTGCGGTGACGGCGGCTCTGTCGTAACGAACGATGAAGAAATCGCAGAGAAGATTAGGATGCTTAGAGATCATGGCAGACGGGAGAAGTACATCTTCGACGCGTTGGGTTACAATTTAAGGTTTAACGAGATTCAGGCAGCTATCGGAATTAAGCAGTTGGAGAAGCTTCCAGGATGGAATGAAGCTAGGCGAAACATCGCAAAAATGTATGACCAAGCCTTAGGAGAGTTGGTGACTACGCCGGTTGAGGAAACATGGGCTAAGCATGTCTACCATCTTTACGTGATTAGAACTAAAAGACGCGATAAGCTCGCGGAGTCCCTGAAGCAACACGGCGTATCCACACTCGTGCACTATCCAGTTCCGATTCATAAGCAGCCAGCCATAACTGGAGCTTTAGGTGCTCAACCAGCGTTGGGGATTACTGATAAAATCTGTCAGGAAGTGCTTTCGCTACCGATGTATCCTGGCTTAACTGAACCCGAAGTTGAGTACGTTTCTGAAAGAATATCGGACTTCCTGAAAACTTGACTATTTGCCTATTACTGTAGACTTCAACATTTCCAAGTAGGATTCGGCTGTCCCTATATCTATTCTTTTTTCATCAGATCCTAGTTTTAAACCGAAAACCTTGCAGTTCCAATCTATCAATAGTTGAAGCGCCTCTGCTAATTGGATTTCTCCGTTCTTGTCGGGTTTTACTTCCTTGATGGCTTTGTAAATTATCGGTTTAAACATGTAAATGGCAACTATCGCCAAGTTCGACTGAGGCTTCTGAGGCTTCTCAACGATGTTTGCGACTTGAAATATGCCAGGTTTTATTTCTTTTCCCGTCACAACGCCGTAGTTTCTAGGGTCTGGGACTTCTTCGACCACAAAGAGGGTGTCTGCGTCGTATTCTTCAAAGGTTTCTGTTGCCCTTCTCAGGTGATTGTTGTTTTGTGAAATGACTAGGTCGTCACCTGCTTGCATCAGGAATTTTTCGCTCCCGGTGAATAAGCTTGCTCTCCCAACGGCATCTCCAAACCCTTTTGGTTTCGGTTGATTTATGAACACTATGTTTGACTCGTTTATCTTTCTGTAGAAATCTTGCAGCTCTTCCGCGTTGTCTTTTCTATTTTTGCTTTCTAGGTATTGTATGAAATCTTCGTCTGGCGAGAAATGGTCTTCTATTGCTCGCTTGCCTTTGCCTACTATAAAGGCAAATTCCCTGAAACGCACGTCATATAATTGCTCGAAAATCGCTTGTAGCATTGGTTTCATGCATAGTTTGCCGTTTTTCGTCAGGGCAACAATCGGAAGCATCTCTTTCGGTAGTTCCTTTGTTATTGGCAGAAGTCTTGTCCCGAGGCCTGCTGCTGGAATTACTGCCTTCTTGAGCAAAAATGAACCTCACGTTGTTTTGGTTAGGAGGGTGGAATTAAAGCTGCGGGTTCTCCGAGGCCGACCGCTATGTAGTGCAGTTTTTTCGAGAATTTCTCTGGGTCGTAGATTCTTCTGCCGTCTATTAAAATTGGTTTTCGCATGTTCCGTATGAAGTCTTCTGGACCCAGTTTCTTGAACTCTTCCCACTCCGTCACGAGTATGGCGCAGTCAGCGTTTTTTAGACATTCAATCGCTGAGGAAGCGTAGCCTATTTTTCCTTTGAAGATTTTTCTGGTGTTGGCAACTGCCATCGGGTCGTATGCCGTTATCGCTGCTCCTTCTTTCAGGAGTCCCTTGATCAATTCTATCGAGCGTGCCTCTCTTAAGTCGTCCGTGTTTGGTTTGAATGCTAAGCCCAAGAGGGCCACGTTCTTGCCTTTCAGTATGCCAAGCTCTTTTCTCGCTTTTTGTATCGTGAACTTTACCTGGTCCTCGTTTGCTCTCCATGCCGCTTGTATCAACTCTGGATTATAGCCAAGTCCTTTGGAAAAGCTGATTAGAGCTTTCAAGTCTTTGGGGAAGCAGCTTCCTCCCCAGCCCAAGCCTGCGTCTAGGAAGTAGGGGTTTATTCTATGGTCTTTTCCTATAGCTTCAGCTATTTTTTTGACGTCTGTGCCGGGTGTTTTTTCACATATGTTCGCTATAGTGTTTATGAAGCTTACTTTTGTGGCTAAGAAGGCGTTGTTTGCGTATTTTATGAGCTCCGCGGTTGGAATATTTGTCCTGATTATCGGCGGTAAGTTTTCGCTGTGGAATTCTCTGTAGAGATCTTCCAGCATATCCGCTGATCTTTTGTTGCATCCTCCTATTACTACATAGTCTGGATTTAGCGTACCTTTAATTGCGTTACCCTCGCTTAGGAACTCCGGGTTGACGCATAAGAGAAAGCCTTGGCAAGATTTTCGGCCGCTGTTCCTTTCGATTGTTGGCATTACAATATTCTGCGTAGTGCCTGGAGTCACTGTGCTTTTTACCACAACGAGATGAGCTGCCCGACCGTTTTTCTTTTTCAGGGCTTTGCCGACCTCTTTTGCGGCACTTACTATATAGCTGAGGCTTATGCTTCCATCTGTTTTTGATGGTGTTCCAACGGTGATGAACGTGATATCTGACTTTAGGACAGCTTCCTCGTTGTTTGATGTGATTTTTAGGTTTCCAGTTCTTATTGCCTTTCTTAGCAGTTCATTGAGGTTGGGCTCGTAGAAGGGAGGGTTGCCCCTTCTTATCTGGTTCGCTTTGGTCCCGTCTATTTCTGAGGCTGTGACTCTGTAGCCTTTTTCGGCGAAACAGACTGCTGTGCAGAGTCCAACAGAACCTAAACCCACGAAAGAAAGCTTATACATGTGCTCATTCCTTTTTGAGAGACTTCAATGAAATGCAGATAATTAACTTTTGCATTCGCACCAGATGCAAACTGGTAAATACCAAAAAACTGTAGGTCTAACAAAAATCCCATTTGGAACAAAAAAAGGAAACAACATTAAATACCGATGAAATACACATCAAGAATCATCAAGGAGTGAATGATGACCAAGGACTCCATTAGATTAAGGCATTCAGGCTTCATCATTTTTGCAGCAAAGATACTGAGTGTAGTAACTGGCATCATTTTCACTCTTCTGATTACTAGAAACACGGACCAAGCAGGCTACGGCGTCTGGAACAACGTATTCGACGTCACAGCTTACTTCACGATTTTCGCTGGAGCCTTACCTTTCTGGATTGTACGATTTGTTGCACGAGGAAAGAAGGGCGCAGTAAAGACTGGTCTTTTATCAAACCTAATCGTGGCCCTGATAGCCACGGCATTCTACCTCACGTTGGTTTCAACGATAACGACTGCTCTCCATGTAGGGCAGGAATATTTGGCCCTGTATTTCATTGCTTCAACGCAAATACTAGAAGCCTATTTACTCACCACATTTGAGGCGACTTTGCAAGCAAAGAAGCCACAGGCAGTAGGCTACGGCCTGCTAATTGAAGAAGCTTGCAAAGTTGTCATTGCTTACATACTCATAGTGCAGTTTCACGAGCCCTTACTAGGGGCCATAATAGCCTTAGTCTCAGCCGTTCTGATTCAAATAATATACTACTTGAAACTTCTGTCTGCTGACCTCAAAATTGAAACAAGATGGGAATATGTGAAAGAATGGCTGAAAGGATCGACAGGATACATCTACTATGTTGTGGGGGGCCAGATATCTGCATACGTATTCATATTCCTCTTCGCCTATGGAGGTAAAGACGCAAGAGGCAACTACGGCGCAGCCGCAACGATCGCAAACATAATCACTTATTCCTTCTTCCTTTCATACGCCTTGTATCCAAGGCTTCTGGACAAAAGCAGCACGAAGGATATCACAACTTCCCTCAAAATGGTCTTGATCTTTGCCATACCGATGACCGTGGGGTCCATCGCAATGTCAGACTCGTTTATTGGCTCTCTAAACGAAACCTACGCAGGAGCTGCTCCGGTACTCGTTGTGCTGGCCGTGGACGCCTTAGTCTTGACTTTGTTTCAGTTCTTCACTTCTGTACTTTTCGGAGTTGAAAAATTCGATCAAGAAGCAAAAATATCCTTCAAGCAGCTTGCGAAAAGCCGTATGTTCAAAGTGTTCAGCCTCGACTATGTTCGCGCAGCAATAACCCTGCCAACAGCGTTCTACATCCTAACCGTCGCACAAACCGACCCTTTACATTCGGCACTCTACGTGAGCGTTATCAAATTGTCAGCCAGTCTGGCGACGCTTCTTATTTTATGCTTCATAGTACGAGGAATGATCATGATGGACATCCCGTGGAAAAGCATCGCAAAATACATTCTTGGCTCGACCGTTATGGCAGCCATTCTACTTATAATTCCACATTCAACGAGGTTATACGAAACACTAAGTCTCACAGTACTGGGTACAGTCGTCTACATTACGTTGCTGTCCATTATTGACAAGGAAGCAAGATCGTTGTTCAATTCAATATGGCAAGAAATCAAATCCATGACCAAGCGAACAGCAACCTAACTGTTAAGACGAGACACCTCTTTCTCATTTTGAACCTTGCCCATTTCCTTTGGAACTTATTACATTATATATCAAAGACCTACACCTTGTCTCGTTCTGATGGTGTTCCAACGGTGATGAATCTAATATCTAATTCGAGGGCGACTTCCTCGTTGTCTGATACGATCTTTAGGTTCCCAGTTTTATTACTTTCATTAGAAGCTCTCGAGCTTGGCGCGCGCTATAGCAGGACTGAAGGACATATTTTGCCTATTTGGACCCTAATCTATTCTTCAATATGATTTCTTGTAAGCTCGTTCATAAATTTCAAGCAAGTTCGACGCGATTTTTCCGCGCTCATGATTACTCAATATCAAATTCGTCTGTTCGCTTACATATGTCCCTCTTTTTCTCATGTCTTTCAAATCTTTCAGTGTTTTCCTTAAATCATGCTTGTATCCCACTACTGCTAGACCGCAAGCCATGGCTTCTAACGCAGTCTTGCTATAACTCTTAATTGCGAAACGGTCAACGTAAATGCCAAATTGATTTAAGAAAATCGGCATTTCCTCATAAGGAATGTCCCGTTTTTCCTTCACTGTCAACGTGTAACCAGATTCTCTACAAACCGAATCTAATTCATCCTTTATGTCCTCATACCATTTAGGAAAATATAACACCGTATTTTCATCGTGTTCTTTGAGAGGTTTGAAATGTTCCAAGTTGATTGGATTGGGAAGCCATGTTGCATTTGGCAGAACTTCAAGCAAATCGGGAGTGGCGACCAACACTTTGCGAGCCTTCCTTAAACAGAGCTTCTGCCAACTATTTATTCCATGTCGAATGTCGGTCCCATGACAGTGAACAATATAGGGTTTAAAGCTTAGCAAGGCTGCATATGCTGGATAACGGCAATAATGAACATGCACAATATCTGGGTTTATCCGCCGAATTTTCAATGCAACCCCAAAAACCGTTAACTTCGTGTGTAAAGGATACGGTAACAATTCAACGTGAACATCACTAGAAATGCTGTTCACAGCCTCGCGCAACTCATGGCCAACGAATGCGCAGTCATGAACCATCAAAACACGCAGCACTTTCTTCGCCACCCTTCATGAGCTAAAAATTCTATCAAGGTTATTTAGTTTTCCAAATTCAACCTAGTAATGGAGTGCGTGAAACCAATGAATATTTTTCCTGTTTTGCATGAACACCGTTGAGAACAATAGAGGTTGAATCTCTCGGTTCTACAGACGTTTGGAAAAAAGAGCCATTTCATGAAATTATCATGGAATATTGCCATTTTGGTGACAACCGCCAACAAACCTGATAGCTAAAGGCGACCTGAACCCACAATTCGAGCCCGCAAAGTTCTGGAGGGACTTGGTAGGAAAATCTTTCAAGCAGTCACAAAAATTGCAGACTCATCAATAGAAAAGAAAATAGTTTCGTCTGAATTTCCGCAGGAACTTCTTCCCAAAGATTAGAGGCTAAGAACCCAAAAAGAACATTTCTGCAGGAAAGCATGCATACTAGAACCCCCTCAAAATGAATATAAGTGGACCCTTTGCAGATTATCAAGAGAGTACAAATGGCTCTTACGAATGATAAAATGGCATATCTTGCACTTGTTATTCACACTGAACCGCCTTTAGACGCCACTGGCAAATCTTTACCAATGATAGCGAGAATTTCTCACTCTCATAAGATGCCAGTAACATGGGTGGTTACCCAAGATGTTGCAATAAACTTCGGGAACTCAAATTGCGAACTTTCAAAGGTGTATGGTTTTTCTTTGAAGGATTCTTGCACTGGAACCTATGATGTTTCGGGAATAAGAGATGAAGTAGGGGCGCATCTACATCCTGAGACTTTTTTTGGCGTAAAGTACAAGAGATTTAAGGGAGGCATAACAAGTATCGACAACTACGCAGTAAACAGGCTTAGTGAACGAGAACAAGACGAATTAATGAAAAAGCTCACTGATGCGATCAGCACTTGTGTCGGGATAAGACCAAAGACTTTTGTTGCAGGCAGATGGGCAGAAAGCGAAGATGGGACTACCCTGAGGATACTTGAAAAGCTGGGCTACACTGTAGATATTAATCTTCCATTCTACAAACCAGTTGGAAAGTCTGATTGGACTGGAGCTAGATATTACCAACCGTATCACCCGAGCAGGGAAAATGTGTTAAGACTTGGAGACTCAAATGTCTTGCTTATACCACAAACTGTTCTTCCTCCAAGAATTAGCATGTCGCCTAGGTCGCTAATTTTCACAAATAACAAAGTATTATGGCCTTACTCTGAAAAGAAGCCAATTGAAAATATATTTGATTATTACTACAGTTTAAGAGAGGACTGGAGCCCAGTAGGCGTTGTCATTTATATGCATAGTTCTGATGGTGGGACAAAAGACGTACTGCAGAGGCTTGATTGGCTGTTGAACTATGCATCTCACAAAGCAAATGTGGCTTTTGTCACGGCCCAAGAATATGCAGAAGCTTTCAGTAAAGAATACGGGGGCAAGAACCCTGAAAAGGTATACTCCATTCCTTCATGTACAGCATTCTTGGCAAGAGCCTCTCGCTCCCTTCGGATTGCGCGTGTTTTATCATATATTAAAGAGGATCTAGATGAATGACGACGGTAAAAAAAATCTAGAGCGCGCCAGTTATGTTGAATCAGCATTCTCGGTCGGCATAGAACCATATATAAAATCGCTAGAGAAGCATGGAATCGTACATAGAAAGACTATTTTGGACGTAGGCTGCGGCGCTGGCCAATGGACGTTTGCAGCAGCAAGATTGAACCCTGAGGCTCTGGTTATAGGTGCAGATATTGATGACGCATTGTTGGGTTTTGCCACCAAATTTAAGATGGATGGTAAAGTCAAGAATTGCACTTTTCTTAAAGAATCATATGAAAACTTACTGGCACATTTTCAGCCGGAAAGCTTTGAGGTAATTATGTGTAACAGTGTAATCCAGTATATTGATGAAAAAAAAGCATTTTGGATCTTTTCTCGTTTACTCACAAGGAAAGGAACTCTCCTAATGTTTTATAATCACGGACCAGGATATTACTTGAAGCGTTCTTTTAGAGGAATCAAGAATTTAAATCGCAGTGACGCCATCTGGGGAGCTAAAACGTTTATGGCTAGCAATATACGGAAACGCTTTCTGAGTGTGAGGTCACAAGATCATTTTGTAACCCTAAGGTATTTGCAAAAAATCTCAGGAGATGTTGGCATAATTCTAGATCGAATTCAGACAGAACCAAAACTAGCCTACTCAGATAGATTCCTAGGCTTCGCATATGTTTTTTCATGCAAAGGAACAAAAGCTTGAACTAATGATGGCAAAAAGTTCAGGCAATAACATGTACTTTCGCATACAAGCAGCCCGAGACATTTCTAGAGACTTCCTCGTAATTAGAGTTCAGACATCTCAAAAACTAAATGCGAAGTCTGTGAAGCATTTCCTTCAGACGTTGCCCCAGTTGGACAGCCTGATCGGCTTAGAAATTGCACTCTAGAAAGGCGGCCGATCCTTGCTCAATGCCCCTAAAAATGCCAACACCTGTGCACGCGCGTGTCTTGTTATGCTCACGAGTAGCCTATTTGGTTGACTAATGTAAGTTTCCCAGCGATTGGCATAAACAAGTAGGAACTTTTCCTTTGTTACCGTGTACAAATCTCTCAACAAACTTATGTGCAATTTGTGATAGAACAAGTTAACAGGGTTCCTATCTTTCAGATCGTAAACTGACCATTTTGATATGCCAATTTTCCAATCATATTTTTCCAAGTTTTTCCGTAGAGTATCGATGCACCTGTCAAAAATCATCTTATATTCCTCATCATTAGAGTACAAATAATAATCGTAAACGCCCCACAGAGCATATATGAAACCATTCAATACGTAACCGTAGTTTCCCATGTACTCTTGGTACCAGTAATCCCCATGGCTATCAATATAGAGGAAACCACCTTCAGAAGTTGGAGTCTTCATCGAAACGGCAACCCTTTCTGCAAGCTCAGAATATTCTTTCTTCTCAGTGAGATGATACACTCTCGCTAAGAGACTCAATATCAGGCCTTGACTCATAGCAGACTTCCACGGTGGCTTACAACCAAGATCAGGAACTGGAAAATTGTAATACCAAAAGCTCATGTCCTCTTTGTCTACTCTATTTTGGATTAACCAACGGACTTGTTTATCGATAGCAAGTCTACTATCTACCTTAGAGTTCAGTTTGTTTGTGTTTTCAATCAAATCATTGTACCGGAGCAGACCGTAATTCGCAATCCCAGTGGGGTTATGCATGTAAGTTGGATAATTGGGATCATACTGTTTCGTCATGACTGCGTGATTTCTGTCGAAGGCAATGAGTCCTCTCTGAATACAGCTGGAGAAATTCGTAATCATTGCCTCTTTATGCAAAACATACTTACCATAATATCTATAGCTAAGTGTCGATGTCATCTGAGCACCCGCGTTTTACCTGTTTTTTTGGGTTTGATGCGAATTTAGCTCTTCTGCAAAAGCGTTATTATTCAGATGCATTTTATAAAATATCCCAATTTACACGTAAGGCCGACCCATCATGAAAGTTGCTTTCTTTAACAGTCGCACGTCATATGACAATCCAGCTATCAAGTTGAGGTGCATGTTTTGCGAAGCATTATTGATTCATAACATTGAAAACATTAGCTACTCCCCCACAAACTTGGATAAACCCTTCATTATAAGACATACCGATGGCAAAACCTATTCCATGGCTTTGCCCCGCTCAATCCCAATTCTAAGCAAGTTTGCTAGAAGAACACGCAAGAGCCTTGTACGCAAAATCATCTTTGCCCTAGAAAATCTGGCATTTGCGTTAAGAGTAATACGGCGACTCTCTGAAGACAAAGTTGAGGTGTACGTTATCACGCATCTTTGGGACTATGAAATCCCATTCTTAAACCTAATTTTGAGAGTTTTCAGACCAACACTTATCATGTGGTTGGGAGGCTCACTCCGTTGGTACGAGCGATTGGGCAGGTGGAAATACTCTGTCTTCGTCTCAATCTACCGTGCAAGCCTAAACCTGGCATCATTAATATTAATGAACCTAAACCCAGAGCAGAAATACTACCTTTTCAAAGTTTTGAAACTGCCCAAAGCGAAGGTCCTCAATTTCAAAGAATTCATAATTGACGATCAACTATTCCGAACACTCGACAAGAACGCTTCTGCAGAAAAAGTGGGATTCGACAGAAAGGAAATAAACATTGTAATGGTGTCAAGAATCGAGACTCCAGAAAGGATCAATTCATCCAAAGACTATGAAAAAGACCCCTTCACCGCGCTCGAAATCTTTCGACGTCTAGCCGAAAAAAACCCGAGAGTAAAGCTACACGTTATCGGACGCGGACAAGGAATGGAAGAATTCAAGAAAAAGATAAACCAATATGGCCTCTTGGACAAGGTTAAAATCTACGGATGGATAGACAGACAACTGCTCCCAGAATACTACTCGGCCGCTGACCTTACGCTCTTCCCATATCCGTTCATAACAGTAAACGATGGACAAGCAAACTATGAATCAATGCTTTGTGGAACGCCAGTAATCTACTTCAAGCGCTACTCATGGGCAAAAACAGAACAACCAGGCGGATTCCTAATAGATAGAGATCCGGAACTCGGAGCACAACAGATTCTTACACGATTAGACCCAGCCTATCTTCTTACGAAAAAAGATGAAACCGCATCAATACCGCGGGACTTTACAATCGAAGCTTGTGGCAACACCATGGAAAGAATCTTGAAACGATTAATACGCACTGATGGCGAGTTCACGAAGAACGACACAAAAAAGGGAAAGACATGAAAGACCGAGTGATATTCGTATTAGATAGCAGGTTAACCTTCTCTGAGGCCCCCGCATCCAGGTTTATCTACATTGCCAAATCATTGAAGGAAAAGGGTTTCGAAGTTGAAGTAGTAGGTGGAAAAGGCGAGAGAATAGCGGGTTTAAAGACTCATCAGCTAGGCGGATCAAGGCACCTTTCAAGACTGAAAATTCTTCTTTTCACGTACGCCGAAACTCTGAGCCATTCTTGCAATACAATAATAGCCAGGGGCTACCTTGCCTTTTTTCTCTTGCCATTAAAGATCTTCGGAACAAGAATCATCCTAGACTTTCATGGCTGGCTCTACAGAGAAATCAGATTTTTCTTTGGAAAAAGTAAGTATAACAAACTGAAAATCTTCCTCTACTACGTCGTAGAAAGAGTTGGAGCAAGATACTCTAGCACGATGATCTGCGTTAGCAAAGGAGTCAAAGACTCACTTGGACAAGAAGAGAAGGCCAAGAGTATAATTCTTGAAAATGGGGTAGACATTAACGAGAGCAAAATAGCCGCCCAGGAGGCGGAAACGGAAAAAGAGAAAATTTATTCAGAATACCATATCCCGAAGGAAAAAACTTTCATCGGCTTCTTGGGAAACTGGGAGAGACGACTGGACATGGAAACATTGTTTGAGGGAAGTAAAGCAGCTGGAGTATGCCTAGTTGTGATTGGAGAAGGACCGAGACTCAACGAATTCCGAAATAGGTGGAACAACGTTGTATTCCCAGGTAAGCTTCCAAGGTTTGAGGCTTTAAAAATAATCAGCCTGTGCGCCGCGGCAGTGGCGCCTTATAGGAAAGCATACACGTTCACTTCTTTTTGGTCGCAAAGGAAAGTAAAGGACTACCTGAGTTTGGGCAGACCTATCTTGATGGCTGATGTAAGAGAGAGAGAAGCATACCTCGCTCCAAACAAAAACGTACTTCTCTATCAACCTGGAAACCCTCAAGACCTTGCAAACAAAATGAACTCCATCATCTCAGACAAAATTCTCGCAGAAGAAATGCGCCAGAATAACTTAAAACTAGCCCAACAATTTGACTGGCAAATTCTTGTGGATAAGAGTGGACTCGCAGGAAAAATCAGGAATCAAAAACCGCAGAAGCCCCATTTTCGTCCAAGACATTTCTCCGATACTACGTCTCAAGAGGAAAGTTCTCAAAAATAACGGCGACGGTCTTGAAAGGTTCTTTCACAGAGGAAAAATGGGTAGAATAATTCTAAAACAAGGGATTTATGGATGTCAAAGCCAAAGCTTTCAAAGAATATTCTGCACATTTAACCAATAAGAAACTTGAAACTATATTAAGACCCAAACGAGACAATAACTGGAAAAATCAAGATTCGCATGGAGAACAAAACAAATGGTTAACAAAGTGTTGATCACCGGCGGTGCTGGGTTCATTGGAAGTCATTTATGCGAAAAATACGTTTCAAAAGACTACACTGTGGTCTGTCTTGACAACTTTCTGAACGGCAGCTTAGGTAATGTTCGAGCCCTGTTGAATAATAAGAAGTTCAAGCTAGTCAATGGTGAAGTTAGAGATTTTAATTTACTCGATAAAATAATTTCGTCTGACATCGATGCCATCATCCATCTAGCAGCTCAGATTCACGTCGACCGTTCTATCATCGAACCAAGAGAAACCTACGAAACCAACGTCCTCGGCACGCTTAACGTGCTAGAACTTGCAAGAAGATACGACGTTGAAAAAGTGATTTATGCCTCCACAAGCGAAGTTTACGGTTCAGCTCAATATGTCCCAATGGATGAGAAACATCCCTTAGATCCTATGCACCCCTACGGAGCAAGCAAATTGGCCGCTGACAGAATGTGCCACGCTTACATACAAACGTACGGCGCTAACATTTGTATTGTAAGGCTCTTCAACACCTTTGGGCCTCGGCAGAAGGACACAGGCTATGGCGGTGCGATTTCGATTTTTGCTAAACGTGTTTTGAACAACCAACCGCCCATAATCTATGGCGATGGGAAGCAGTCTAGAGATTACCTCTACGTAGAAGACGCTGTGAAAGCATACGAATTGGTTCTAGAATCCAAGAAGGATCTTAGACGACCAATTAACTTTGGAACTGGGAAGGACATTACCATTCTAGACGTTGCTAACAAGGTAATCAAGTTGTTTGGCAAGGGAAACAAGATAAAGCCTATACATGTGGCACCAAGACCAGGTGAGGTTAGAAAACTTGTCGCGGACAACAAGAAGGCGAAGGAACTCTTGGGATGGGAACCGGAATTCAGCTTTGATAAGGGATTGAAGAGGTTCGTAGAGTGGTACAGGGACTATCGGTTTGAAGAATGGGAAAAGCCTAAGTGACGCCTTTTTTTAGGCACTTCAACAATCCCTCTTTCAACGTTGTTGGGCATGTCAAGTCCGGTTTTATGAACGGTTCGTAGATCTCAAACTCTCTCGCCGGTAAATGTTCAATCTTTTTTTCACCGGTCAGAGCGATAATCTGCTCGGCCAGCTCATTTAATGTCGTTGGTACACCCGTACCTACGTAGTATGTTCTGCCAACTTGTAATTTCAGCGGGTTCGCCAGTATGTCAATTATGTCCCCTATGTAAGTAAAATCTCTGACCTGATTTCCGTCCCCATAAATTTGAATGCGATCTGCGTTCAACCATTTTTGGATGACTGATTTGGACCCCTCGCCATAGAGGTTGGCAAGTCTAAAAATCATGTGTTCACAAGGCGCAGCTCTCACAATTTCCTCACAGACATATTTTGAGAGAAGATATGGGTTTCTTAAGGGTTCATGAACACCCACTGTAGAGGGATAGATGAACAGTCCTCTAAAAGATTGAACGAGGTTTAATGTACCACAGATGTTTATCATGTAAGTGTCCAGAGGGTTTCTAACACTTACCTCGGGATAGACAACGGCTGCTAAATGGTAGATTATGTCATACTTATCCACGGAAATAGGAAGAGACGCTACATCGCCAAGGATGTTTGTCGTCTGTGACGGTGTTCTGGATAAGCCATCTGCGTGTGGAAGTGCCTTGCACAAATGACTACCAATGAAGCCGCTTGATCCGGTTATGAGAATTTTCTTCGAAAGTAGCTCTTTTGAGATGGATCTTCCTCCCATGGCGCCTTTAACATTTATGTTTTGATTAGAGACTTCATCCCATTCTTCAACTCAGTTTTGGGCTCAAAATTGAGTGTTTTTCTAGCTTTGCTTATGTCTGCATAACTATTTTCAATGTCTCCCGTTCTCGGTTCTTCATAAACTGGCTTGATGCTGGTTTTGCCCCACAGTTCTATTGTAATGTCTGCGAGCTCTCTGATCGTCGTGGGCTTTCCGGTTCCAATGTTGAACGGCCCGCTATCAACGTGCACGCTTTCCATGGCCAGCATGCAGGCGTCTATAATATCGTTGACGTGTATGAAATCACGTGTTTGTTTCCCATCGCCATAAACAACCGGTGATTCACCTCTCTGAACCTTGCGAACAAACTTTGAAATCACTCCGCTGTAAGAACCCGCATGCTGTCCTAGACCGTACACGTTGAAGAGTCTCAAACAGCAAGTTTTGAGTCCGTGGATCTCCCGATAGTTTCTGCAATAATTCTCAGCAGCGAGTTTTGAAACACCGTATGGCGACAGAGGCGTCGTTGGGTGTTCCTCATTTATTGGCAAGTAGCGGGCCTCGCCATAAACCGCGCATGAAGAGATGTAGATGAATCGGTCAACGTTTTCCGCTAGGCTCGCGTCTAAAACGCTCAGCGTTCCTGCCACGTTCACATCATTAGTGAGAACTGGGTTTTCTACAGACAGGGGCACGTCCACTACAGCAGCTAGATGAAACACTGTAGTTACTCCTCTTACGGCTTTTTTAACAGCTCTCGAGTTACGTACGTCCCCCCTTATCAAGTGAAGGCTGGTGCTGCTCAAATGCTCCTCAAGGTTTCTAGTTTTACCAGAAAAGAGGTTGTCGAGAACAGCGACTTCATGCCTTTCTCCAATGAGGCGGTCAACCAGCCTGCTGCCTATGAACCCGGCTCCACCAGTCACCAAAACCCTGGAATTGTGCATTGCTGTTTCACCGGCTGGTATCCTGTAGTTCAGAGTAGATCTTCATCAGCCTTTCAGCCAGCAACGGCGCCGAATGCCTAGAATCAACATAGAGCAATTGATCTTTCACTCTCTTATCCTGCCAGTCGACATCAGTAAGCGCCTTGGAGATGACTCCTGTGGCTTCGTCTCTGCCCTTGAGCTCTTCTAAGGGGCATTCTTGGAAAAACCTCTTGGAAACCGAGTGCACCACAGGGCGTCCGCACGCCATAGCTTCGATGGCAACCGTATCCAACTGTCCAACTCCGAAGCTGCCCAAAACCAAATCGCTTTCCCAGTACAACTCATTCATCTTGTCATGAGGAACCGGACCTATGAAGTTAACCTTCAAACCAAGCTCTTCTGCTAGTCGTCTGGCTCTACCGAAGTCTTTGCCTGACGATATGCTTGTTATCCTGATTGGATTTGGCACAGAGGCCAAGGCGCGCAGGAATTTGTCGGTACCTTTTATTTTGAAGTCGTGAGCTGACGCTATAAATACTCGTTTTTCTTCAAGCTCGCTCGTAGGAAGCGGCTTAGGAAAGAATATTTCCGGGTCGAAAGGAATCGGCAAATACTCCGCCGTGCTGTTAAAATTCTTTGCAACATCTAATAGAGTTGGCTGAACTACTAGGATTTTGTCGCAACTCCGCAGGTTATGTCTGACAATCCAGCCCCATTTCTTGCTCCCAAGCTGTTGCCGCAAATCACTTCCCATTGCGCTTCCAACGAGAGGTCTCTTCCCGAGCCGGGACGCAATGTAACAATCCTGAAGAAGATAATTCGCGTGGTAAACGTCTCCTTTGGCCCTCAAAATCCTCCATGCTAATCCAAAAGTCTTACTCCACAAACCTCTAGTACGCTTAATATGCTGCTTCTCTACATCATTAGGCAAATATTTAAGCAACGTCTGTCCCACAAAAGCAGCATCGTTAACCATAACAACCTTCATCGAAGACCAGCTCTCCGAATAGGAACCTGAGCCTATACTATAAAAGCAGTTATATCAACCTTTATCATCTAAAAATCCCGACTGGCCGAGCAACAGCAGGAGAACACGCGAGCAATTGATAAAACTGAGGATAGACGTTGACTATCCCTACCCGTCCAGAAACAAAAGCTTCTTCTACACGGCCCTAGGCATCAAGCCAAGCAAAGATTATCTGAAAAACTCGAAAATAATCGCAAGGATGATAAATGAATCACTCAAAGAAGTGAAAGCCACATGGTTCTTCACCCCCGCAACAACCCCAGACAGGGAGCTACTGAGCCTCCTGAACAACGATAGACACGAAGTTGCACTTCACATCGTCAACAACCCTTATTCTGAATGGAAGAATCTGGAGAGAATTACAGGGAAAAAAATGCGCTATTACACCGTCCACGGAACAGAAAGGTTGCTCGCAAGAATCATGTGGAGAAGGTGGACAACAAGATCCCCAAGAATCCCGCCAGAATTCCCCTTAATCTCCTTCTACCAGTTTCCCACAAAACATCTGGACGCCATATGCTACTCCACTTCGACTAACAAGGCAGTGAAAATCGCCCAAAGCACCATAAGAGAAGACCAAGTCCTGCATTTCCACCCAATCTGGCTTTTTCAAAAAGGAAAGATTAACCACAGAGGGCCCTTCTACAACACATTAAGAAAGATACTAAACGTGGACAACGACGTTGAAACAATAGCATATCGCAAGAAAATCTTTTTCACAATAGCTAAAAACTCAGAAGAATATGAAAAAGATGTTGTCCCAACAGAAGAATTTCTCACAAAGATCCGAGAAAGAGGAGTCGACGTATTCACCTTCCTAGAGAGGAGATGGGTACACACACTCTCACAGCCAACATCTTGGATCAAAAGAAACGACAACATTGCACTTCTTCACATAACGAGCTACGATGACTGGTGGAAAAACATAGGAAAGAAAACCCGTAACATGATTCGCAAAGCAGAAAAAAGCGGAATAAAAACAAGAATAGCCGAACCAGACGAGAAGCTAGCAGAAGGCATGTGGAAAATCTACAACGAAACCCCAATAAGACAGGACCGCGCGTTCCCACACTACGGTGTATCTCTGGATGCAATAACTAAAGGCCTGCACTCGCCGACACGAAATATGACATACGTAGGAGCCTTTTTGCAAAATGAACTTGCAGGATTCATACAGCTACTTCACGGCGACAACATAGCCATAGTCTCCCAGATACTCTCACTGCAAAAACACTGGGATAAGGCAGTGAACAACGCTTTAGTAGCAAAGACGGTTGAAGTTTGCGCAAGCAACCATGAAGAATGGCTCATGTACGCGCGCATGGGAAATCACCCCTCGCTCGACAACTTCAAACAGAGCAACGGCTTCGTCAAGTTCCAACTGACACGGTACTACATACCACTGACAAGAAAGGGCAGAGTGGCCCTAAAACTTGGGTTGCATATAGAAATGAAAGACGCTCTTCCGCAGCGAATAAAGTATCCGCTTATCCCACTTTACAACCTGATAAGCAGAACAAAAGTGAGAATCAGGCTTCGCTTGAAAACGTAGAACACCACCTTAGCGCGTACGCCGAGGCTTTTACTCGCTTCTGCCAAGTTTTATGGCGCAGCTTAGTCTTAGGCATACGGTCGAAAAACTGATCCAAAGCGTGAGAATCGTATTGTGCCAGAACACAAAAAAATATACTCTTACACTGTTATGATCTGATTCGACAAGGGTGGCTTCTTGGCAAAGAAAGAAATAAGAGTTCAGTATTCAGGACTCATATTTTTTGGAGCCAAGCTGATCAGTGTTGCCACAGGCATCCTCTTCACTCTACTGCTGGGTTCATTGTCACAAGAAAAGCTAGGAGCCTGGGGCATCTTTCTCACCATAATAATCCCGTATTTCACGCTGTTGTCAGGAGCACTCTCATTCTGGACGATGCGCTTCGTCGCCAGAGACAAAGAAGGGGCAGCTAAAACAGGGATCGTGGCAAACATGACCATCGCGACAATAGCCACACTTATCTACCTAGCGTTGCTGCCGTTAGTTACGCAAGCGTTTGGCCTACAAGATTATGCTTTGGTATACGTCCTAGTTGCAACACAAATAATAGAAACCTACTTGATCACAGTCCTTGAAGCGTGTTTGCAAGCTCAGCGACCACAGTTCTTAGCCTACGGTTTGTTGATTGGAGAAGTGCTCAAAGTCGCGCTTGCTTACACTTTTGTAATAGCACTTCACTTGGACCTCGTGGGAATAATTCTCAGCCTTGCAGTAGCATTCGGCATCAAAATAGCGTTCTACCTCAAGAATATGTGGATCGAACTTCGACAGAAGTTCGTCTTCAGCCACCTGAAAGAGTGGCTTAAAGGTTCAACATTCAACTTATTCAGCGTAATAGGTGACCGAATTGCCAGTGTCATATTCATCATGCTCAGCGTTTACGGCCACACGATCGGCGTAAGTTACTACACTGCCACCCAACTAATCACGAACGTAATAGCATACTCCAGCGCTCTGGCTTTTGCATTATACCCAAAAATTCTAGCCGAGCGGAAAACGGATGAGGTCACCTCCTCTCTAAGGATGGTTTTGATGTTCGCAATTCCTATGACTGCCGGAGTGATCGCGATTCCTAACTCGTATCTCCTCTTTTTCAACGTGTCGGGCACGTACGTCGTTGCCATGCCGGTCTTGGTAATAATGGCGATCGACGCCCTGATCCAGACAAACGCAGGGTTTTTCACCTCTATACTCTATGGAATTGAGAGCGTGGACGAAGAAGCAAAGATACCTTTCGGGCAGGTCATGAAAAGCAGGCTTTTCATATCCTTCTCTTTGCCTTACCTTCATTCAGCGATAACCCTACCGATAGCCTACTACGCTCTGACACATTTCGCGAACAACGACCCGTTGCTAGTTGCAGCCTACGTCACCGGAATATTCATGATAGGACATTTGATCTCGTTTCTAGTTTTGCTCAGTGTCCTGCGCAAGGCCGTAACATTGAAGATTCCATGGAAAAGCATTGCAAAGTACGCAGTTGCATCGGCGATTATGGCGCTAATTCTGATCGCAGGTCACCCAGTAACGAGAACTTCAACACTGATATTCACTGGTGTTGGCGCACTGGTTTACCTAGCATTACTGATCGCGTTTGACAAAGAAACAAGAAATCTCGCACGCACGATGTTGCTGGCAGTCAGAAACCGGATGAACAGATGAAGCACACCAAAAAACATTATTAATGACCGATGTGGAGGAATATCATTAATGAATGATGATCGCGAAGGAAGAAGTGCCAAAGTTGAGGTGCGCCAAACGCAAGAAAAACATCAAGATGTAAACTATCATTCTCCTAACTGTGGAAGAACCACGGCCCACTGGAAAGCGCGCGCGACCATGCTGCATAATCTCCCTGAAAGGTGAAACGCTTGACCAGACCTGAAAAAGCATCGAAGAAAGTGGTAATGGCCGACATTCCAATGTCAGAATTGCAGGGAGAAGCAGCCACGGAGAGCCCTAACCTTGGCATAATTTTCCTGATAGGTTACGTTAGGCAAAGAATGCCAGACGTCAATTTCTATTATCTGGAGCCATGGATGACTAAAGAGGAACATTTCGAAACAGTCAGGAAGATAAAACCAGACGCTTACTGCATAAGTTTCACTACTCCAAAGAAAAAACTGGCGTACGCAACGATAAGATCTATTCGCAAAATGCTTCCAGACGTCACCATAGTCGCAGGAGGCGCGCACCCCACCATTGACCCTCATGAAGTCCTCAGAGAATCTCCGACAGACATATGTGTCGTTGGGGAAGGGGAAGAAGTCTTCTTCGAATTAGTCAGAGATGGTTTCAAAACCGGTGACAAGGTAAAAGAAGCTAGCAAACTGCTCGACGACATCGACTTCTTTCCAGCATGGGACATGGTTACCTTCGACAAGTATGACATACCCCTGAAACGGAACAGCCCAATTGCGTATGTTCTGCCTAGTAGGGGTTGCCCGTTCAAGTGTGCCTTTTGTAGTAATCCAGTATGGAAACAGCGGAAACCTTGGATTCGACAACGAACTCCAAAAAATGTCGCGGAAGAAGTCAAATTTGTGCATGACACATACGGTGTTCGAGAAATCTATTTGAGGTCCGATACATTCAATTCAGACATTACATGGGCCTTAAAGGTTTGCCAAGAAATCGAAAAACTACACTTGAACGATACAGCATTCCAATGTCAACTCCGCTGCGACAAAGTTCCAGAAGCATTGGCTGAAGCATTGAAGAAAATCGGTTGCTGGCTTGTTCATCTAGGCATTGAATCTGCGAATGACAGAGTTCTTAAAGGCATCAGAAAATACATCACCCGCTCTGACGTGATCAAAACCTGTGAAACGCTTAAAAGACACGATATCCGCGCCTACGGTTTCTTTATGCTGTATAACGCCTGGGAAGAAAACGGCAAGTTAGAATTTGAAAGCAGCGCCGAAGTCGAAGAAACACTGAATTTTGCCAAAACACTGTTAGGGCAAAACTTGCTCACATACATCAGTTGGTCAATTGCCAACCCTATAGTTGGTTCCGAACTGCAAACAATAGCGGAAAAGTATGACCTAATCAGTGACCAAACTTTTCATCCCATGAGATTGCCAGGGATAAGTGAAGGCGAAATGGTTCATAATCTGCGCAGAGGGTTGCAGCTACAACTTCAGAATGGTTTCGATAAGGGTCTAATAAGCAAGAATGACGTGCGAGCAATAGAGAAGTTTCGCACCTTGCTTGAGCTTCTAGCATTAGAAGATGTACTTGCTGAGAAGAGTGTGGAACGTAAGGCGACGAAAAATAGAAATGACAGAGTTGGAAAGTGAAAGACACATACCGAATATTGGCGTTTGGGGGTATCTTTTTAGCTCCAATAGTACTTGGGAAGCTTCCAAATAAGCTAGAAGCAAGAAGAACATAGACTGCAAGCGCACGCTGAGATTGAGAGATGAAGCGGAAGGTCAAATGTTCCAATTTCAAGACAAGGGGAAAACTGTTCCTGTTGCAACAAGGATTATAAAAGCAACGCTGACAGAAGGGCGTTCAGCTCATCCTTGTTCTCTAGGCCTCGAAGAATAGCCTTACCACTCCCATAAAGCCTGAAAGAGTGACTCCTGAAAGTCAGCTCGAAGACTATTCCAGCGATAGACTTCTTCACCGTAGCCTTTCCTAGAATTTTCTGGATTGCTTCCTCCTTCTTCTCATACTTGAATACGACTATAACGTCTTTTTCCTTTCCACACGTTCCCTCAACCCTGGCCACGTAATCGTCTAAGCTAGCCATTAGATCTGACTGATCTCCTTCAAGACTTCTACGAACGTGTCAATTTCTTCTCGAGTATTGTAGATATAGAAGCTTGCCCTTGCAGAGGAGCTCAGCTTAAACACTTCGTGTAAGGGTTGAGCACAGTGGAAACCACTTCTTATCATTATCCCATAATTGTCAAGGAATAAGGCAACATCGTGAGAGCTCAGACCATTCACGCCGAAGGGAATTATCCCGCATTTGATCGATGTGTCTTTCGTTCCGTAAATTTCAAGCTCCTTGCAACAATCTTGCATGCGAGGCAAGGCATACTCGGTCAACCTTTCCTCATGCTCTTTCACGTTATTCATGCCAATGCGTTTGAGGTATCTCACGGCTTCCATTAGCCCAACCGCTCCGCCGACGTTCGGTGTTCCAGCCTCAAACTTCCACGGCAAAACATTCCAAGTTATCGAACAACGCTTCGTCCTTTTGTCGAAGGAAACCTCCCGTATCATTTCGCCCCCGCCTTGGAAGGGCTCCAGCTCCTCAAGAACCTCACGCTTCCCATACAGGACTCCTATGCCCATTGGTCCCAACATCTTATGGCCCGAAAAAGCAACAAAATCCGCGTCGAGATCCTTAACGTTCACCGGCATGTGCGGAACAGACTGAGCCCCATCCACCAACATCAGAGCTCCGTGCTCATGCGCTGTCCTCGCAACTCTCTTCACATCGTTGATTATACCCGTAACGTTTGAAACGTGAGAAAGGCAAACTATCTTGGTCCTCTTAGAGAGCACTTTTTCAAACGACTCGTAGTTCAAAGTTCCATCGCTGTTCACGTCGGCGTATTTTATTTTGAACCCGTTGATCTTTGAGACTATTTCCCAAGGAACTATATTGCTGTGGTGCTCCATCAACGACAGGACAACTTCATCGTCCTCCTTCAGGCTGCGAAGCCCCCAAGCGTAAGCAACCAGGTTTATGGCTTCAGTGGTTCCCCTGACGAAGACAACCTCTTCCATCCCACTAGCGTTTATGAAACTGGCAACTGCTTCGTGAGCGCTTTCATAGAGTTCCGAAGCCTCTTGAGAAAGTGTGTGCACAGCCCGATGAACGTTTTCGTTGTGGTTCTCATAAAAATCCTTGATGGCATCGATCACTTGCCTCGGCTTCTGTGAAGTCGCTGCGTTGTTGAAGTAGATCAAGGGGTGGTTGTTTATCTTCCGTTTCAAAATAGGAAAATCCTTCCGAATCTTGTAGGGGTCTAACATTGTTTTCCTTCTGCCGCTTTCATCCTTTTCTCAAGCATCTTTGCCAGTTGTTCCTCTTCCAAAGCCTGTTTCTCCTCGAAGCTCGGTTCTTTCTGCAGCCAACTGGGAGAAGCCCCCGTCTTCTCGAAATACTTCCTTAACGCTCTCTTCAGCGCTCCCACGGCCAAGATGCCGCAGTGAAACTTGACTGTTGGCAACCCGCCCACGGCTTCCGCCACGCTCTTGTAGGAGACTTTCCACGCGTCTTCAAGCTTCATGCCCTTGACCATCTCAGTGACTATGCTTGACGTGGCTATGTTCGCGGCGCAGCCATAACTCTCAAACGATGCCTTCTCAATGACGCCTTCGTCGCTGATCTTCAGGTAGAAAGTTATCATGTCTCCACACATGGGGTTTCCCGCGACGGCTGATACGCTGGCGTCCTCCATTTTCCCAAGGTTCTTCGGGTTCTTGAACAACTCTAATATTTTTGGGTTGTAGGGCAAGGGGGCACGGGACAATGCTATTCCGCTCCTGTAGAACCGGTTATACCTCTTATTCGATCAACAGCCTTGGGAATTACCTCCAAGGCATAATTTATGTCTTCCTCGGTGTGAACCCTCGAAACCTTCATCAGTATACTGCCGTGAGCTTGGTCGAACTTTTTGCCTATCGCAACCAGAACGTGGCTTGGCTGCAGCAGCCTTCTGGAGCAGGCGCTTCCGCTTGAGACGTAGACGCCGCTGAGGCTGAGCTCTATCGTCAGAGCCTCTCCTTCGCATCTTAGGAAGCTTATGTTCGCGTTGTCAGGAGCCCGCCTCGCTCCAACGGGACCGTTAAGCTCGATGTCCGCTACTCTGCTGGTTATTCCATCGACAAGCTTATCCCGCAGCTTCTTCATTCTCCCAAGGTTCTCTTCAAAATCTTGGAAAATAAGCTCAGACGCTTTCGTGAAACCAACGATCAAAGGCGTATTCTCCACCCCAGGCCAGAGCCTCTGCGTTCCTATCTGCCCTTCTAAGATTCTTTCCAGTTCAACACCTTCCTTCACGTACAAGCAGCCCATTCCTCTTGGTCCCAAAATCTTGTAGCTGCTGACCGTTGCCATGTCAACGTCCAGGTCTTGCACGTCGAACGGAACCTTGCCATACGCGTCTGAAGCGTCCGTGTGAAAGACGGTTTCCTTGTTTTTGTCCTGAACTATCTCCACTGCCTCCTTTATCGGTTGAACTGTGCCTATCTCATGGTTCACCGTCGACAAGCTCACGAGGGCAGTTTCGTGGTCGATGGCTTCGCTCAGTCTGTCAAGGTTCAAGAAGCCTTCACTGTCAACTGGAATCTTCGTTGCCGTGAAACCGCTTTTCTGAAGCATCTCAACAACGTGCAAGACGTTTATGGGCTCGACCTCTGAAACCACGATCTTCCTCGCTTTTTCCCTGATCGCAAGAGCGGTTCCCATTATTGCCAAGTTGTTGGCTTCGGTTTCCCCCGGAGTGAAGTTTACCTCCTCCACACTTTTGCACTTGAGGAAGGACGCTATTCTCTGCGACGATTCCATTATCGTTTCGAACGCTTCCCAGCCCGGCTTGTGCGTCAAAGTTGGGTTTCCATAGGCAAGTCGGCCGTAATACGGCACCATTGCATCAACGACTTCTGGTGGGACGGCGCTTGAGTTCTCGATGTCCAGGTACACTTCACGTTTCTGCCGCTTGTGTGCCTTCAACAGTTCCTTAACGTTTTCAACCATACGCTTCTCAGCTCTTCCTTCGTGGTCACCTTCTAGTATTCACTGTTTCTGATAGAAAAGCGTAACCCAGAAGAGAAATCGTTCCGCACACAACGCTTTAAACTGTCTCAGTTCTAATGGTGTCTAGCAGAAGACATAGGCGCATCTGAGTGAAGGTAACGGACTTACCCATACCAGAAACCGTTAAAGAACTCGTAATCAGGTCTGGAATCGTTGAACTTTACCCTCCGCAGGAAGAAGCTATAAGAGCTGGAGCTCTTGAAGGAAAAAACCTCGTTCTGGCAAGCCCCACGGCTTCTGGAAAAACTCTGGTCGCCGAGTTTTGCGCCCTTAAACACATCTTGGAGAAGAACGGGAAGACCGTTTACCTGACGCCGCTAAGGGCTTTGGCGAATGAAAAGTTCGATGAATTCAGAAAATACGCGGCGATCACGAAGAAGGATGGAAGAAGAGTCAGAATAGGCATAAGCACGGGCGATTTTGACAGCACAGACCTCTGGCTGGAGAGGTATGACATAATCATAACCACGAACGAGAAGGCAGATTCGCTTCTGAGACACAGGGCCAAGTGGATGGACGAAATCAGTCTCGTGGTCGCCGACGAAGTGCATCTGCTGAATGAAGCTGAGCGAGGGCCAACTCTCGAAGTTGTTTTGGCGAGGCTCATGCAGGTCAACCCGGATGTTCAAATCTTGGCCCTAAGCGCAACGATAAACAACGTGGATGAAATCGCAGGATGGCTCAAGGCACAACACGTCACCACTGAGTGGCGCCCCGTTGCTTTAAAGGAAGGAGTCTTGCTCCACGAGGAGATTCAATACAAAGACGGCGACGCCCGGAAAATAGAAAAGAGAGCAAGAGATGCCGTCACAAACTTGGCACTGAACACGCTCAAGACAGGAGGCCAAGCGTTGGTCTTCGCGTCAACGCGGAAAAATGCCGTGACACTTGCTAAGAGGATGGCAAGTGAAGTTGTCGGAGTGCTATCTAAACCCGCAAAGCGTTCTCTAGAACACGAAGCAGAAAGGATCATGTCGACGGGGGAAAGAACAAGGCTCGGCGAATCCCTCGCCGAACTGGTCAAGTGTGGTACGGCCTTTCACCACGCGGGCTTAGCTGGTGGACATCGAAGAATAATAGAAGATTCTTTCCGAGAGGGAAAAATAAAGGTGCTGACGGCCACGCCAACGCTCGCTTTCGGCGTGAACCTTCCTGCCAGAACAGTTATCATCCAAGATTACAGACGCTGGGAGGCTGGGTACGGCTACTATCCCATCAGCGTGTTAGAGTATAAACAGATGGCTGGCAGAGCTGGAAGACCCAAATACGACAAGACAGGTGAAGCCATACTCGTAGCCAAGACCAGTGACGAAGCAGACTATCTTATTGAGAGCTACATCCTCGCAAGACCAGAGCGCATTTGGTCGCGGCTTGCAGTTGAAAGGATAATGCGGTCCCACGTGCTCGCAACGATCGCCGCAGACTTCGCTCACACCGAAAACGGAATCTACGAGTTCTTCGGCAAGACATTCTACGCTTACCAGTACGACATAGACGCGATCAAGAGCATAGTCGCGAAGATCCTCAAGTACCTGTACGACGAAGAGATGATTGAAGTCTTCGCTGAAAACATCAACGCAACAAAATTTGGAAAACGCGTCAGCGAACTCTACATAGACCCAGTCACGGCTGTCATAATCCGCGATGCACTAAGCCAAAAACCTGCATTCCTGACAGACGTGAGCCTCCTGCACATGATCTCTCACACACCTGACATGGGCCCCGTGCTAAGACCTTACACGAGCGAGATGGACCAAGTGGCACTGTTCATGGAGGAACACAGAGAAGAGTTCCTGATACCCCCTCCAGACGAATGGGAAGACAGGATATCCTACGAAGAGTTTCTCGGCGAAGTCAAGACGGCCATGACACTTAAGGCATGGATCGAGGAGACGAGCGAAGACTGGTTGATCGAAAAGTTCAACGTGCAGCCCGGCGACCTCTACAGAACGCTTGAAAGTGCGAAGTGGCTGCTTCACGCCACACATGAACTGGCTCTTCTATTCGGCAACAAACAGGCTTTACCGCAAACTCTTGAAACACAGCAGAGAGTTGAGAAAGGAGTTAAGAAAGAGCTGTTGCCGCTTGTGAAGCTTGAAGGAGTTGGCAGAGTCCGCGCTCGCACACTCTTCAACTCTGGGTATAAGACGATTGATGACATCAAACGCGTCCCGATCAACGAGCTCCAAAACCTGCCGCTTATCGGACCCAGGCTGGCGAAGAAGATAAAGGAGCAGGTTGGCGGCTTCGTGAAAAAAGAAACATGGGAAAAGCTGGAAAGAGAAGACGAATGGAAACAGAAAGCGCTCACCGAGTACTAGCAACCGCGGCTCAACTTTCCTTTGCCTTTCTGGCCAAGAGCACGCAACACTAACCATTAGGCTTCGCTACCGAGTTAACTTCAACGATTAAGAAGCCTGCCGTTTCAAACTCTTCTGAGTACTGTTCCTTCGTTTTCGCGCGCTGCCTTGTCCCTCTATTATGCGTACGCACTTGAACAGCCCACACAGCTCCAGATCCAACTTGAACAGCCTCACCGTTCTCAACAATGCTCGCCAACCGTATATGCAAAACGTATATGCAAAATGTATATGCTCTTACGCGCGCGCTATCAGCGAATTTAGGGACAAGCCAGCACGCTACTTGGAACCCTTGCACGGTTTCTTTTCGAAAAGAAATTTAACGAGGGCCTCCGTGGGCATGGGTTCCTCCCATAATTCGGCTCCAGCCTCAACGACTCTGCGATATCTCTCATCGTAGGCACGCGCGTCATACGGGTACTTACTCATGCTTGCCCTCTGCTCTTACGCTCTCTCTTCGTCTTCTTGACCATAAGGTCGACTTGCCTTGTCGCCGTGCCCAAGTAGTTCTTCGGGTTCAAAGCTGCATCGACCTCTCTCTTTCCCAGCTTTTGACTTACTGTCGAGTCTTCGAGAAGAACTTCCCCGAAATATCGTTTTTGAAGCTCACTTTTTATGGTCAGTTTCCTGAGAAGCTCATGAGCCGCTTGTCGATTCATGCCCTTTCTTGTAAGCGCCATCATGATGGCCTCCGACATGAAGCGCCCTTGAGTTACCTCTACGTTTTTGAGCATGCGTTCCTCGTCAACCCGCAAGCTGCTCACTATGTTATTCATCAAGAACAGCACGTAGTCTGTCAAGATACACGTCTCTGGGAGCAGAAAGCGTTCAGTGGATGATTGGGTTAGGTCTCGTTCATGCCAAGTTGAAACGTCTTCTAACGCTGGGACGACTAGGCTTCTCACGATTCGAGCCAAGCCGCAGACTCTTTCACACAGCTCAGGGTTTCGCTTTTGAGACATCGTTGAACTTCCAACTTGCTTCTCAAGTTCGAAGTACTCAAAGAGTTCACCGATCTCGGGCCTCTGCAACTCTCGAATTTCAGTGGCAAAATTCTCCAGCGAAGATGCAATCAAAGCCAGCACGCATGCGAGTTCAGCATGACGATCTCGCTGCACAATCTGCGTTGAAATATCGGCGGCGCATATCCCTAGTCTCTGCATGACAAGCTCCTGAATCTTCATTGCATGCTCTCCCAGACCGGCCTGCGTGCCCACTGCACCGCTCATCTTTCCAACCAAGACGCGCCCTTTGCACTGTCTGAGCCTCTGCATGTGCCTTGAAACTTCACGCATCCAGACCGCGAACTTGAAGCCCAGAGTTATGGGCAACGCGTGCTGACCATGCGTTCGGCCAATCATCAACGTGTGCTCGTACTGCAAAGCTTTCTCGGTCAAGGTTTTTTCGAAGTTGTCCAGTTTTTTCTCGATCAATTCCAGAGCGTCCTTCAACTGCAAAGCATTAGCCGT
Organism: Bathyarchaeia archaeon; assembly: GCA_050012255.1. Classification (GTDB taxonomy): domain Archaea; phylum Thermoproteota; class Bathyarchaeia; order Bathyarchaeales; family Bathycorpusculaceae; genus DASPPK01. Next base: position 115,373 of record JBEKHN010000003.1, on the reverse strand, counting down.
GTCCACAATGTCGTAGCTCGTAGCTCCAAGGTGAACATACCCTCCGCTTGAACCGCAGGCTTCTGCCAAAGCTCTGACGAGCGAAGCGACATCATGCCTTATTTCATGTTCAATCTCCTTGATGCGGGTCAGTTTTACATGTTTCAGCGAAGCAGTTGCCTCGATCTTCTCAGCGTCCTTTCGCGGTATGTCGCCGACCTCAGCGTGCGTCCATGCTAAAGCGGCTTCGACATCGAGCATTTTTTGAACGCGGCTCTCTTCTTCGAAAATTCTCCTCATTTCCGCTGTTCCGTAACGACCCGTATCAATCGGGAGAATCGGCAAGCTGCAAATCCCTCGCAACTAAACTACATCGATTAAAGATTAATGTTTTACCAAACTACTACATACCAACACGAGCGGAAAGGTGTTCTAGAATGGGTGCGATAATAGCTGTTCTTCACAAGAAAGGCGAAGATGCAACAGAAACAGCATTGACCATGCTCAAAACAATGAAGACCCCCAACCTGGAAGCTTACGGAATAGGCTCAGGAGAAAAAACAGAGACGGGGAAGACCCTGGATCAATTTCAGAACCGAAAAATGGAATCGTCGATCGCTATTGGGTATGCTTTCTCCAGAATTCTCAAGCGAGACAGACCTCAACCTTTGAAGCTAGAAGGCGCAACCCTAGTTTTTGATGGCAGAATCTTTCCATCAAACGAGCTGAAGTGCGATGCAGAAGTCTTTGCCCTAAGGTTACCAAGAAATCGGGAGAAAAGCGCCAAGACATTCATCAAGCAAACTGAAGGCGACTTTGCCTTTGCAGTTGCTGAACAGGAAAGGCTCATCGTGGGCAGAGACAGTTTGGGTGTACGCCCGCTCTACTATGGAGAGGACACTCTTTCCGCAGGTTTGGCTTCTGAACGCAAGGCACTGTGGAAAATCGGAATAGAACACGTAGAATCGTTCCCTCCAGGGCATGTGGCTCTAATAGGCGAGCGCGGCTTCAAGTTCAGCTCGGCAAGAACACTTGCTTATTCAGAGCCGAAGAAGGTCACGATGGAGGCCGCTTCGAGGAGACTCCGAACTCTATTAGAACGAGCTGTGAGGGAAAGAGTTGCAGGCTTAAGGGAGGTGGCAGTCGCGTTTTCAGGAGGCCTCGACAGCAGCATCCTTGCGTTCCTTGCCAAGAAGTCTGGAGTGAGAGTCGAACTGGTACACGCGAGCATGAGAAACCAGCCTGAAACGGAACATGCAAAAAAGATGGCGGATGAGCTGAAACTGCCGATTCACTCCGTCTCGTTCACCGAGGATAATGTTCTTGAAGCTCTCCCGATCGTCCTGTGCCTGATTGAGGAACCCGACCCCGTCAAGGCGAGCATCGGCATCCCATTCTACTGGGTGGCAGAGAAAACGGCAGAAATGAAACTCAAGGTGATGCTGGCAGGTCAGGGCGCAGACGAGCTTTTCGCTGGCTACAGACGATACGTCGACGATTATATACGGAAGGGAAGAGACAAAGCAGAAGAAACAGTTTTCAGAGACGTTGTCGGGATGCATAAAAGCAACTTGGAAAGAGACATGAAGATCTGCAACTTTCACGGTGTTGAAATGAGACTGCCTTTTGCAACATATCAGGTCGCAAAGTTCGCAGTTGACCTGCCCATTGAGCTGAAGATTCAGCCAACAGAGGGTACGCTGAGAAAGCTTGTACTGAGAATTCTGGCACGCAACCTTGGACTTCCACAGCCAATAGTGGACAGACCTAAGAAAGCCGTACAATACTCCACAGGCGTAAGCCAGAGTCTGAAGAAAATCGCCAAACAGAAGCATCACACATTAAGAGAATACCTGCAGGAAACATTTCAAGCAGCCATGAAAAAGATGATGCAGCGCCACTAGAATCGCCGTAGTCTTGTCATCGAGGTAGCAAAAACCCGATTCAAGCGCAAGCCACCCTGAAAAAACAAGGCACCGCACCTTTGCGCGATTATCGCGAACTAAGGCGAAATCGGCTCTCAAAAAGAAGAAACCAGCAGTCTGTCAACCCTGAAGGCGCCCAGATTGATGAGGTTAAACTGTTGCCAAAGGCGTGGGGAGAACAGCTACCGCAGCCATAGCTAGAATTAGTGGCAACCCTTCCCGCGTTGACGAGGAGGTTTTCCCATCACGAAAAGGGTAAGAGAGCTAAGTGAACAGGTCAAAAAGGAAGTGAAAAAAGTCCACAGAAGGTCTTCAAACTAAGTTAGACACCTTGAAAAAGCATATTCACAGCCAAAGCTTGCGGTCACTCGATCACTTGGATTGCAGTCTCTGGGCATTGGACTTCGCATGCTCTGCACACCAGACATTCTTCAGGCTTAACTGGAATCGATTTTCCGTCTTTGACCTCGTAGACGGCTACTGGACACGTATCGATGCATGTTCCACAGCCTGTGCACTTAGCATTGTCAACCACTATCTTCACCATTTCCCCATTCCTTCTGATGTCAGAATTTCTTTGAGAGCGAGGCAGCAGAATAAAAGGGTTTAGGTGCATTTAGCGAATTTCTTCACGTAGTCTCAAGAGGATGCCCTTTATGGTTGCTTCACTCCTCTCTTTTCGGCGCTGGTAGTCCCCCAGAAGTTTTCGGTAGGCTTCTAACGACAGTTCTCCGCGGCTATGGCGTGCTTCAATGGTTTTGACGTTAGCTTCGTATTCGTTCATTCCAGTCTCTGCCACTTCGAGTTCACGCATCAAACTTGCGTAGTGACCGCCAGCCGACCGCATCCTTTCCTTGGCTTCCGTCAAGCTTCTAGACAGTGCGTCGAGACGCGTTTCCAGAGTTCTTCGCTGCACTTTGTACCGTCTCCTCGGTAACCTTCCTTTCTGAGCTTTGCTCTCGAGAGCATCGATTTCAGACACTATCTTCATCTTCTCCTCGTATGACTCCACGAAAGACCTAATATATTCCGGACGGACCCTCAGACCTGCTGTAGGCACGGAGATAGGTGTCGGAGCTTTGGGCCTCCTCGAGACGACAACAGCAAAACTTCCGATCATAGCCAGGACCAAAACCCATATAGTGGGGTGAAAACCCAACCACAAAGGGCTGTAATTGTAAACTATTCTAACACTGAAGCTGTCCAACGAAATCGTGCTCTGCATGCTTATGTCTGCCTCTTCTTGGAAGACATCCCTGCCAATACCGTATGAACCATCAGTCGAAGAGTGTTCAAACGACTGCAACCTTGCACCCTCAGGCAAAACAAAGGAAACCGTTGTCCTATTGATGTAGTAGTCCAAGTCCTGGAACATGGTCATGCCCAGAGCAAAACTGTTGACCCCACCTTGCTGTTCAAGGTAGGCTTCACTCGGCAAGCGGTAGGTCACGGTGAACCAGCTTGATTTCGTAGGGTCTACAGCTTTTGAGAAAGTGATTGTGTAGCGGCTCGTGTTAGCGTTAGTCTGCGTTGGCTGGGCCATTGTTCGGCCAAATTGATCCTGCGCGTTCACCTCAGACGCGTTCGCGGGTAGAAGCACGTCGACAGAACTTATCGAGTTTGTCGCCTTGCTTGTTATGTAATAGGAGTCCGCACCCATTATGTCGCCAACCTCGCTTACTCTTATCTCGCGATTTAGCTGGTCCACGTCAAAAAGCTGCGTTTCTTTATTAGCAACATTAAACGTCACCGTCGACGAGTTGTACGCAAACGCCGTCAAATTCGTCTGTGAATAAGTCAAACCGCTGATCGTTCCCTGGAGGTAGACTGCGTTTCTAGGCAAGACTATAGAACCGTTGAAAGTATCAACAGTCGTCACGAGACTCGGAAACATTGGAAAAATCATACCGTAGAGAGTGGCATTCTGACTGTCTTGCGCAACCAGAGCGTTTGAAAACAACACTTGAACGCTGAAGCTTTGTGGCGCTCCCTTTGAAAAATCAACCTTTATGCCGTAGAAGCCGATGTGACCTTCCAACGGCTCGCTCAGGCTGACAGGGAAAGTGTCAGACGTGTTGTTAGCATCTGAGGCTACGCAACGGAGAACGTATGGGCCAAACGCGTAAGGGAAACCGAGCATAAAGCTGTCTGGCGCTTGCCCAGACAACTCTATCGTATCATTCATCAGAACGTAACCATTGTACAAGACGCTTACTGTGTGGTCGATGTGTTGTATAGCATAGCTCCCATCTGCCCTGACGTTTCTAACGTAGAACGACATTGAGACAGAAAATATCATGGCCACAGCCAGCATTGTGAACGTCAATGTTGCCTTTCTCAAGCGTTGTCCTCCACTACATTCCTTAAGTTTCAGGCTTTCTTATCTATTGATGAGCCCATTTATTTACTTTTGGAGATAGACCACGTGCGTCACGTATATACTTACCCATCGAAGGGAACAATGAGAACCAATACCGGAAATCTAGGTTAGTTTCTTGTCAGAGTTCTCCGTGTTTGAGGTAGTAGTCCTCTTCTTTCTTTGCTCCGAAGCTTCTTACACCTTTCTCCTTGAGCTGCTTCTTCAGCTTCTGAGCGTACGGTCCATCGATTTCGCCTCTCTTCTCCACGTAATCAATGATCTCCTCTGCCTGCTCCGGCGTGTCACATCTCCGAATGAAATCTATGACGTCAGGTACGTAGTGAACGAATCTTCCTCTCGTGACATGTCTTTCTCCAGCCTCATTGTCTGTTCGAACAGAGTTGACTGAGACCCTGTTCTCGTCCGACCCCAATTCTTTGGCCATGTTTGGAAACATCTTCTTGAGGACTTCCTTTTCGAGCTCCAACGTTGCACCTTCAGAGCTGGCTGTGTTTCTTCACCCATTTATGGAAAACGCAAATATTTAAACGTCCTTTTGGCCTGTCATCACTTGGACATAGGCTTCTAATAATCAGGAGGAACGAACCTACGAGTTGGGGTTACTTCAAGAACTTTCCCAAGTTCTCGCAAACGGAGACCGACTATTTCGTCGCCGTACACTTCGCATTTCTCATTGAGACAGGCTTCGTCTGGACTGTGAACAATAATCTCAACTTGCTCTTTGATCGGAGACTCTGTATGAATGTGGAAAGAACCTTTCTTTTTTCCCCGCTTCGTAACGTTGACCCATTCAGCCCGTTGTATCTTTAAACCGGTTTGTTCAACCGCCTTCAAAACTTCTCCAGGTTCTTCGTGATGGACTATTATGTCCAAGTCGCTATCATGGTGAATTGTGCCACGCCACACGCTTCCAACCAACAGCGGGTCGAACCTCTTCAGAATGTTCATGATCCTAAAAGCTTCTTTGCGCATCCTTACCAATCGTTCCTGTCTGGCAGCCCCCTCATTCTCCTCTGCGATCCTGTCAATTTCCAGAGCAACCTCAAGGTTTGTCGGCATGAAGTGAAGCCCAAACGTTTTTGCGGCCTTCAACTTGGCCTGCTTGTACTCTTTCTCAACTCCGTGGTAAAGAAGATTAGCAGCTTCTATGGCGACCTTCTTTCTTGAACTCACAAAATTGGCGGTCAACGCCTCACCGACGAAAACTGCGTTCAACGCGGAACTTAAGCTTAGCGCTTGAGAATCTGCTCATAAAGTTCCAAGGTTTTCTCGGCTATCTTGTCCCACGTGAACTCGCTTAGAACCCTGCGTCTACCGTTTTTTCCAAGCCATTTCCTTTTCTCACTGCTTTCAAGGACGCTGTTTATGCCCCAACCGATGTCTGACGGGTTGTTCGGGTCTATGTGGTAACCACACTGTTCCTCACCACAGCAGACAACTATCTCTCGCATCCCACTGATGCCCGCGGCACCCACTACGACTGGACGCTCCATACTCATCGCCTCCAGAACCACTATTCCGAAAGGTTCGTAGAAGCTTGGGAAAACCGCAACGTCACAGGCTGCATAGTGAAGGATGCGCTCCTCCTCAGGAATAAACTCAAAACGGAACTTTACGTAATCACTCATCCTCGTAGCTTTAACTAGGTTTACCAAGTATTCCTGAAGATCGCCGAGACCTACGATTACGAGTTTCGCCTTCGGGTTTTTCTGCAAGATGTGCGGCAGCGCCATCACAAGCTTATCAACACCTTTAACGCCCACAAGCCTGCCTATGAAGAGAATCATGAAATCGTCATCCTTGATGCCGTACATTGCTCTGACCTTCTTGACCTGCTCAGCAGTCACAGCGGTCGGATCGTATTTCTGTGGGTCAACTCCATTATAGGCAACTTGGATTTTCTCTTTCGGAAACCCGAGGCCTATTAGCTCATCCTTCATCGCATAAGAAACTGTCACGATCAGGTCAGCAGATCTTGCCGCATGAAGCTCGATGTTGCTCACTGTGATAGAGCCGTTTCCAAGCGTTCTTCCTTTCTCTGTTGAGTGGACGTGGAATGCAAAGGGCAATCCTGCCTCTTTCCTAACAGTCATTCCGCCTATAGCAGAAAGCCAGTCATGAGCGACGATGAGGTCGAATTTTATGGCTTCTTTCCTTATCAGCTCATTAACGAGTTTTGCAGCACTCAGATAATTGTACACGAGAATTTTCGAGAACAACTGTATCCCCCTGCCCCACTTTTTTATGTCCTCTGCGACTACGTCAGGCAGTGAGTCAGAGATGTCGATGTGCAGCGGCCGATGAATTTCGATACCGCGCCATATCTCCCGCGTCGGTAAACTGCCAGCATCATCATTCATTGTGAAGACTGTAACATCGTTGTCTGTCAGGACAAATTTCCTAGTGATCTCAGCCGCGTAAGTGCCCAAGCCGCCAACGATCTTCGGAGGGTACTCGTAAACAAGCACAGACAGCTTCATCACTTTTCACCGGTCCACTCTGCCAACAATTCCTTAATGGTTATTGAACAATGGTTTATTTACCTTGCTCACTCAGCATACACTTCAGACCGTAGTGACGACCATCCAGCCCCGAATAGAAGCCTCCTCAACCTGAGAAGCAGAAGCATCAAATTGTCATTCAAGGCAGATTCCCAAAATGGAGAATTGTGAAAAACCTATTAGGTAGGTGCGACATAATTAGGTAAAGTGCAACAGCATGAGTGTATCACCTGTTAAACGTTTGATTCTTGAAACCATGTGGATGCTTGACAAGCCCGAAAAAGTGACGGAAATAGCCAAAGACACGGGTGTGAATTTTCCTGCGGTCATGATGCACATCATAGGACTCTCCAAGATGCAATACGTAACCTCGCCTGAAAAGGGGATCTATGCCATAACAGAGAAGGGAAAGAAGACTCTTGGCATTCCGGAGGTTGACAAGGAAAAAGCGGCTGAAATCTTGAAATATTTACCCGCGGAAAAATCGTTCCACTTCTACGCAGACATTGGAAAGCCTTTGAACGTTTTTGCGGCGAGCCTCGGAGACTTCTGTGAAAAGATACAGAGAATCGATGTCGGCTCGATAGAGTTTCACATAAACCGTGGAGATTTTGAGGCTTGGTTCACTGATCTGGGCGATGTTGAACTGGCGAGGAAAACACTGCTCGTCAGAGAGCAGAAGATGAACGGGGAAGACCTTCGGAAGAAACTCCACGAGATCGCAAAAAAGCGATGTGAAGAGTTGGCCAAGGTTAGAGGTGCTTAGGGCCGCGCTGAACTAGGCTGGCTTAAACCGCTTCTTCAGCCTCTCTGAGGTGTTTCTCGGCAATGCTGAAAAGCGGTTTCTCAACCACGTGATGCCCGCAAGAGACCCTACATCGCATTTTATGAGAGAGCGTCGTCCTCCTAGCCACGCAGAATCACCTGGGACTTCTTTTTCGCTCTAGATTTGTCCTGTTGGCTCTAAAAAAGTTCCGAAGAGAAAAACAATAAGGCTACCATCAACCAAACAGTACTCCTAGAGTTGAAAAGTGAGGGCACTTGGATGGATGAGTTAAAAGTTGTCTCTGCAAAGATTCCTGAAAACGTCTACGAGGAAATGCTTTTGCGAGTGCCAGAAGGAGACCGCAGCAGTTTCATTCGAGACGCCATAATGGAAAAGCTGCAGAAGACGCCTAGACCAGACAGAGTCTTGGAGCTAAGAAATCGCGTAGACAAGATGGAGAAGGACTTGTCGGAGATCAGAAAATATCTTGCAGATCTAGAACTGCTTACCTATGAGCGGGGAACAACGAACCCTCATACGTTTGCCCTGGACGAGATAGACCACAAAATAGTTGATTATTTGTTGCATTACAAGGGCGCCACCACGCCTGAACTGGCAGAATACTTGAAAACAAACAGGTGGCTCGTCTTGAACAGGCTGAGAAGAATGCAGAAGACTTCCAGAAAACAGCTTGGAAAACACATAATAGAATACTATCCTGGAGAAAAATCTGGGAAAAAGAAGGCCTGGTGGATAAACGAAGAACTAGTCGAAACGTAATCCGACATAGCAAGAATTAATTCGACTACGCTTCACTGTATTCTGAGGGCCCGTAGCCCAGTCTGGATTAAGGCGTCGAATCAAGACAAAAGATGCGCAAGCCTCCGGGCACGACAGATGGAAGAAAGCCGGAGAACAGGGGTTCAAATCCCCTCGGGCCCGCCATCCAATCAACAGGCAAGCTTGTTCAACGCGCACTTTCCTAGATTGTCTTCGCCTATCTTGAAAGTCTCTGGCTCCTCCTTCTTCAGTATCGCTCTGAGAGCTTCAGAATCAAGCTCGCTAACAAGTTTGGATATCTCTTTCTTCGCTGAGTCAACATGCTTTTGCAGTAAAACCTTGTCCACATACACGCGTCCAGCAAGAGAGCATATCTTATCCATCTTTATGAACCATTCAATTTTTGAAGCCTCTGCTTTTATGTCGAAGGTTATCGGTCCGGCGACGCATGTTTCAGGTTTCACAGGATGAATGAGACACTTCTTCGTCTTCTTATCGTGAAAGACACAGTACCCATCTGCGGCCAATCGTGGAAAAACGTATTCTGATTCGACAAACGGCTTCTCGATGCCAATCTTGTTCGCTCTGAGATAGGCCTCTATGATTTTCCTGCGTTTGTCTGTCACTGGAGGCGTCGTGTCATGGCAACAGCTCCAACCGGTCCTGCATCGCCTGCACGTATCGAAAAAATCGGTCTGCCTCTTGTTTCCAGTTCTTGAAGACATAGAGTTTCTCCGTCGCTGCTTTCAGAAGTAGGGTTGATTGTCAATAAGACTTTCTGCAAGCTTTGAATAAACATTGAGTATTGCTTCCCTGAGGTCTGTTTTCTGCCCTCTCACCTGGATCCTCTCCCGCACAATTTCTGACAAGTTCCCTTTTGTAATCCTTTTCTGTATTATTGGCAGGTACTTCTTCTCCTCTTCAGACGCATTTTCGAAAGCAATTTTCAAAAGAGACAGAGAGACTTTGCGCGCGGTTCTTCCATTCGGGTTCTGAAGCTTCGCACCCAGCCCGTCAGCGACGACAGACGCAAAGTCATTTCTTAAGATTTGGTGAGGCAGAAGCTCGGCGCTTCTCTCTATCAATCCTCTGAGTACGGCTCTTATAAAACAGCTTAGTGCAACATCTGTCTTAACGCATTCCTGTTCGTCCATAACACGAATCTCAAGCGCTCTCCTGTCAAACCGGAAAATCACACCTCTCGAATTCACCCAGTCCTTGCCCAGCAGAAGTTTGTCGACGCCCACTGCAGCCATGTCATGTGAGTATTCGTCAATAATCTCTTGCCTGTACTGCCTGAATGAAGCTGTGTATTCTGGAACTACATCCCCTGTTATCGAAGGAACCTCAGACTGATTCTCTTTGTAGAAACGAAGCCTGTTGTCAACGTCTTCCCCAATTTTGCCTTCGTAGATCGGCGAAGACGCCGCTATTGCCGGCAGGTAGGGGCAAATGGTCGCCAGCAAGTTGTGCAGCAAGACGCCATCTTTCTCGTCCGAGTATGGAAGGTTCAGCTGGTAGCTTTGAATGTTCAGCCACCCGTGCCTTTTAAGGTTGAAGACTCTGCTGTAAGCTTGGTAAATTTGGCGGTGACGATGCGGCCAAACGCCGGTCTCACTGAGCCTTAGCAGAGGATGCATTCCTGTCCCCAGGAGACGAGCTCCGTACCTGCGGTTCACAAAGTCTTGAAGTGTCTGCACTGCTTCTTGCATGGTTTCCTCAAATTCTGCTGGGGACGCGAAAGGTTCGTTGGGCTTGATTTCCATGACGTGCAGCTGGAGCTCTTTGCCGAAGGTGAACTGCGGTTGCTCTACAAAGTTGACGACGCGGCCGTGAAAATCCTTGAGCACCTTGTCAACAATTGGCAAGGCTTTCAGCTCATCATTTACTAGGGAAAATTCGTGTTCTGGGCCGAGTACTTCGAGGGTTTTGTACGTAGGTTTTCGCCTGTGTTTAGTCGTTTGTCAAAATTTGATATAAACGTAGTAGTTAGTTTTAAATATAGCAGCTGCAATACGGAACCTTTCAGTTACCTGGTGTCAAATGGGTGCTGGTCGTCTCTAACATCGACCTAACGACAGATCTGCCAACGATGAAGCCATCTGCGTTCCTCAAATCGTCGATAAAAGATTTTACTCTCAACCTCAACACAGACTACCGCTACTTGAAAACGGGCTACTACGTGTCAATGCACGCAGAGGTTTTGGGCAATCCGGTGATTCCTTCAACGGAAAGCATAATTGACGCCAGCAGAACGCCGATTTTACTGCTTAAAGCTTCAAAGGCTGGAATTCCTACTCTGCCCTATTTGATGGCAAGTTCTGTGAAACAAATAACATCTCAGTTCGCTTTTCCAGTTGTCGTCTTCGCGGTCAACCCGTTCTCCTACGAAGGCTACAAAACCGCTGGAAACAGAAGCGCCCTGTACAGGGCCGTTAAGAGTCTAAGCATGAACTACAAGTTTGCCGTTTGTGTGCAGCCGCTGAAGGGTGAGATGCTTTCGTTCAAATCTATCTTTGGAAAATGTGAGCATACGGCAGAGGTTGCAAAGATTTCGGAGAAGATCTATGAAACTTTCAAGATCCCCATGTGCAAACTTCACGTTCAAACCATTGAAGGCAAAGCCTACCTGTGTGGGCTTCAGCCTCTAAGAATTGAGGAGATTTTCCCGTCTGATTTGGAAACGGTTTCGACAGAGGTTTTTCGGATGTCGAACAAGGGTGAACACCTAGTTGGCTAGGATAGCCTGTTTCGTCGAGAAATACAACTTTTCTGATCTGAGGGAAACACGGGCCCTAGAAAATTTCAAGCGCACCGCAGAGGAAAAGGGGCACGCGTTCGACTTCATGTTCAGAGAAGGCATCTCGGAAATACCGAAGTACGACGCGGTTTTCATAAGGGCGACGACGGACCCTCTTTTCACGGCCTACGTGGTTTCGAAAACAGCGTGGGAGCTGGGTCTGAAGGTGGTTGACGACCCTGAATCGATACAGATCTGCGGGAACAAAATCCACCTGTACGACCTTTTCGAAAAGCACAACATACCAACCATCCCAACACTCTTCCTGAACAAGAATGAGATGCATCACAAACGGTTCTTGGAGATCTTTGAAAACCTTGGAAAACCAGTAGTCGTAAAAGCGCCATACACGAGCTTCTCAAGATACGTGGAAAAAGTTGCCTGCGAAACAAGTTTCCGCGACGTGGCCAGAAGATTCTTCAGAAAATCCGACCTTCTCGCCGTCCAAACGTTCATGCCAACCTCTTTCGATTGGAGAGTCGGAGTCCTGAATCGCGAAGTCCTGTACGTGTGCAAGTACATGATGCCTAAGGGCAGATGGAAGCATGGTGCCAAACGCAGAGGAAAGCCAACCTTTGTGTGGGGCAGGACGTTCTCGCTTAGAAGAGAAAACGCACCTCCAGCGCTTAAGGAACTGGCTTTGAAGGCTTGCGAAGTGATCGGACACGGACTCTACGGGGTAGACATCAAAGAAGCTGATAGCAAATACGTGGTAGTTGAGGTTAACGACAACCCGAGCATCTACGCCGGCTACGAAGACTGCAGAAACAAGGACCTGTACGGAAAAATCATAGACTATCTAGTTGACTAGCCCTCGTTTCCATCAAAGCGTTCACTCAAGACGCGATTGTTTTATAAAAAGCTGAACATACATGCACATTGAAGTGATACGATGGTTCACATTGCAGTTGCCGGAACAGGCCGCGTAGGCGGCCAAGTAGCTTTCACCCTGATCTTCGAAAGATACGTGACTCAACTGTCACTCGTCGACACTGCGCCAAGAGTTGCGGAGATGACGAAAGAAGAGATGCATCACGCAATCGCGAGCCACGGCTTTGACCTGGAGATCAACGCCTACGAAAACGGCAAGTCAGTTGAAGATGCAGACTTAATAGTCATAACTGCTGGGTTTCCTAGAACGCCAGAAATGAGCAGAAGAGACCTAGCAGCAAAAAACGCGGCAGCTGTGCAGCAAATAGTAGCGGACACCGTTGACAACAACCCCCACGCTTGGTATTTTGTGATAACCAACCCTGTTGACGCAATGACCACTCTGGCCAACAAAACCGCACGAGGCTTAAGGCCCATTATAGGAACGGGCACAAACCTTGAAACTTCAAGGTTCAGAACCATTCTATGCCGAGAACTGAAAGTCCCAATAGGCACCGTTGAAGCCTACACGGGCGGCGAACACGGAGAAGCAGCAGTCCTTCTGTGGAGCACAGTCAAAATCAACGGGCTACAATTAGACGAGTATTTGAAGAAAACGGGAAAGAAGCTTGACAGAGGAATCTGTGACAACTACGTGAAAGAGGTAAGCCGACAGGTCATAACTTTTCTGGGCGGAACAAGGTACGGCCCAGCAGGCTCTTTCATAGAAATAATCCGGGGAATTCTGCTGAACACGGGGAAAGTCATAAGCTACTCCAGACCAACAAAGTTTGAGACGACGCCTGAACCGGTTTACGTCACGGTGCCAGCACGAATCGCAAAATCTCTTGGACCCGACCTGTGGGACCTGCTCGCTAAATCAGAGCAAGAAGCCATCAAAGAAGCTGCTGGAATAATCTACAAGACCTACTGCGAAGCTGTTGGAGGAAAGAGCTGACTTTGAGAGAAGCTGTTGAAGACTACGCTTTCTCTGAAAAAATGAGTGTTGACGAGCTTGTCTCGCAGATGGAAAAAGCCTGGGGGTTCACAGCCGGAAAGTTGGCCGTAGGCGTGAACATCATGGAAAGGATGGTTGAAGACAAAAAATGTGTAAAATTCCTTTCCTTCACAGGAAACCTAGTGGCCACCGGAACAAGAGGCGCCCTCAAGGAGCTTGTGAAAAGAAAGCTCGTTGACGTTGTCGTCACGACCTGTGGAACCGTTGACCATGACGTCGCGAGGTGTTGGAAGAGCTACTACAGAGGCTCGTTTCTTATGAGTGACGCAAGGCTTCACGGAGAAGAGATCAACCGCTTAGGCAACGTTCTCATCCCAAACGAAAGCTACGGCATGATAATCGAAGAAAAGATGCGGCTCCTGCTTCAAAGCTTGTGGCAAGAAGGAATCAAAGAATGCTCATCAGGCCAACTTTGCCGAGAAATAGGAAAGAGCATATGCAATGAGAGCTCCATCCTCTACTGGGCCGCAGAGAACAAGATACCCGTCTACGTGCCAGGCATCACAGACGGAGCCGTTGGATACCAAACGTGGCTTTTCTCACAGGACCATGACTTCAGACTTAACCCTTTAAAGGACTCTGGAGAGTTGAACGAGATTGTTTTTGAAGCGAAGAAAAGTGGCGCTTTGCTTGTAGGCGGTGGAATATCAAAGCACCACACGTTGTGGTGGAACCAGTTCAAAGGTGGTCTAGACTACGCGGTGTACATCAGCACCGCTGATGAATGGGACGGCAGCCTATCCGGCGCCAGACCGCGAGAGGCCGTGTCGTGGGGAAAAATAAGCGAAAAGGCAAAAAAGGCGATGATCGAAGGCGACGCTTCCCTGATCTTGCCGTTGATGGTGAGCGCACTCATAACAAGAATTGGAAAGGCTAGGAGACGCCGCTGAAGAGCCACGACATGTCTGGGGCTTTCCTCTTCGTCTTAACTCTCTCGTAAAGCGCATGCGTAATCAGAGGCAGGGCTATCGTCGCGTCGCAGTAGCAGACTGCTCTCTTTCCGCCCTCGTCAATCTTCCCCCAGCTTATCGCCTCTTCCAGGGTGCACCCTGACAAGCCGCCCCACTGAGGCGAGTCCGAAGTGATTTGAATCGCGTACTTGTGTGGGTAGTAGTACTCCTTCAGGCCTTTGCGAAGATGGCCCCTCCTTCCTGGCACTCCTTCGTCCATTGTTTTAGGCGAGACAGATATGGCAATGAGCTGCGTGAAGTCTTTTGGCACGCCGCCGCCTATGTAAACGACGCCGACTTCCTTGGTTTTCTCTCCTATTCCTACGAACTGGTCGAACTCCTTCACCTGGTCCAGCACGACCGGGTGTCCCTTGTTCTTTGCCATGATGAATGCTTCCCCATAAGCACTATCGGTTATTGCTGGGCAGAACACTGGAACCTTGTTCTCTGCCGCTGTGGCAGCTATGCTCTTCACGCCTTTCTTGGTCAAGTATTTGCCGAACAAGTAGAGAACCTCCGCTGAAGTGTACGCATAATCCTTCTTCAATTTCATGAGGCCCTCAGTCATGAGTAGCTCCATCTCACGATAGTCCGTTTCTTTCCCGAAAACATCGTAGTACCTGTTCACATCAGCTTTCAGAAGCTCCTCATCATTAGCATGTTGAGAACCTTGCCAATAACCGAAGCCCATAGCATCAACGATGTCTTCTGAAACGTTCGCACCTGTGGACACAAGAACGTCAATGTAGCGGTTCTCTATCAGCCAGTTGACGATCTTCCACTGGCCCGCAGTGCTCATCGAACCCGCAAAACCCATTATGATCGTGAGCTCTTTTTCTTTCAGCATGGCCTGCCAAACGTCGACAGCTTCTCCAAGCTTTCTACCCTGATAGGCCGTCTTGCCCATCTCGGCCAGAAGCTGGGAAACACTCTTTTTGCCAACTTCAATGGACTGAACCTTCCTCTTGAAGTAAGATTCCTTCATAACAGCGCCCCTCTTCAGATTACTTGACCTGTATATGAAAGTTTCTTTTGAGAAAAGATGGAGATTGACAGTGCGAAGGCAGCGTGTGGGATAAGAACTTGTGCTGACGCTGTGGCAATGATCGAGGCCGGAGCCAACATGATCGGGACAAGCTCAGCGACATCTGTGGTCAAATGGACGACAGCGTGGACTTTCACATTCTTTCTGGGGCCAACACACCGATTAGGTTCAGAGTGTTCCGAAGCACTATCTTAACAGAGTCAGTTAAAGCGAGTCGTGCATCGCTGAGCCCTCTAGGCTTTGCGTTTATCACTGGAAAGCGCGAGCGTGCGCTGTAGAAGGTGTTGAACGTGTCTGCTAAGCTGTTTGCAAAGTCGGCGATGAGGTTGGGTTTGAGGTACTCTGTTGCCTCTACGAACGTGTCTGGGAAACTGGCCAACGCGATTATTATTTCGCGCTCCAGATCTTCTTTCAGTTGCTCGTATGCTGGCTCCGCAGGTTTCCTAGCTGCTTTTCGCAAGATGCTGCAGGCTCGCGCGTGTGTGTACTGAATGTAGGGTGCGCTGTTTCTTTCAAAATTGAGGACGCGGTCCCAAGTGAACATTACTGGTTTCGAAGTGTCAACCTCGACGAGCGCATAGCGCACCGCACCTGTTCCCACGAAGTCCGCGATCTTCTGCTTTTCTCCGTTCGAAAGTTGTGGAGAGCGCTTCGAAACCTCTTCGTACGCTCGTTTTACAGCTTCGTCTAAGACTTCGTCAAGAGTGATGTAACGTCCCCTGCGACTGGACATCTTGTAACCGGGAAAAGTGACTAAGTTGTAGGCAAAGTGAACCAGACTGTCCGCGTACTTGCCGTACCCCAGAGCATGCAGGGCTATTCTCAGCTGCAGCTGAGCTAGGCTCTGTTCCATGCCTATGACGTTGATAACTTTCTCGGCTTTTTCAAACTTGAGCAACGTGTAGGCAACGTCCCGCGTTGTGTAGAGCGTCGTACCGTCAGCGCGCACGAGAGTTAAAGACGGAATATCATGGCCCTCCCTTAGGCCGAGCCGCTGCCAGAGGTCAAGTTCTCTGACGACTTTTTCAGCGTCGAATTCCAGAACCCCGCCTTCAGCGTGAGTGAACCGAGACTTCTTGAGTTGCCGCAGAACCTCTTCAACTCGTCCGCTCCACATCAGGTCGCTTTCCCAGTCCCAAGAATCTATGACAACACCGATCTTGCCCAACGTTTCCCTGAAGCCTTCCAGACACAGGTCGCTGACCGTCCTGACGAGGTTCTTGGCTTTTTTGTCCGCCGCCTCATACGCTTGATTGAGAATTTTTATCGCAGTCTCTGGGTTTTCGTCCTCGCCGATTCTCGTCAACAGCGTTTCGAAAAGTTCAGGATACCTGTCCTTCAGGTCTGCGGCGACGGCCATCCAGTCGTCCAATTCCCTGGTGATCTTCAGGATTTCTTCGTCCGCAGGGACAGTTTTTGCACGCTCAAGCTCTCTTTTCAGACGGTTGATTTCGACGAAACAGCTCGTAATAGTGTAAATTTTGCCGATGTACTCATCGGGTTTCTCGTCTGGCTTCGGCTTGCCCAGTTTCCCGTAACCATAGGCGATGACTGCCGATTGACGGCCGACGTCGTCGATGTAAAAGTGACGATAGACCGTGTGCCCCCTAGACGTGAGCAGTCGGGCAATAGTGTCCCCGAGCACCGGGTTTCGAGCCGTCCCAACCGTTATGGGGTGAAGAGGGTTGGCGCTCGTGTGCTCCACGATGATTTTAAGAGGCTTTTCGGTCTTGATGAAGCCATATTCTGCGTCAAGTTTTCTCACAGAGTTCAGAGCTACCTTTGAAAATTTGGCGAAGTCAACGTGGAAGTTTACGTAGCCTCCGCCGGCTGATGAGACTTTTTCGATGAGACTGAATCGTGATTTATCGATGGCTTTGACCAGATGCTCCGCCAGGTCAGGTGGCTTTTGGCTCACTTTTTTGGCGAGCTCAAAGCACAGTGAAGAAGCCAGCTGGCCGTACTCGGGGTTCGGCGGTTTTTCCAAGGCCAAGTCTGTGATTTGGACTTCGGGAAGGAGCTTGTTCAAGGCGTAGGCTAGGCTGGTTTCGCATTCTGATCGGAAAGCAGCGAAAGGGTTTTCGACAATCTTGGACACTTATCAATGGCTCCACAATTCTCTAAGCTTTTAAGAGGTGAAGTGATATTTTAACTTGAGAAATGATCGTTAATTCTGACATGGACGCAGATGGTATGAAGACGAGAATAGTCTTTTCAGAAAAGTGCTTGGCGTACGGGTCTTGGCACACAGAAGGCCCAGAGAGGGTTCGGAAGGCTCAAAAGATTCTGAAAGAGAAGGGCTACAGCTTCGTGACGCCTGAGCCCGCCGCAGAGGAAGATCTGCTGAAGGTTCATGATCACGAGTACCTTTGGATGTTGAAGAAGGGGTTGGTTGAGGATGATGACACTCCAGCGTACGACAACATCTACGAGCTCGCTAGGCTCTCAGCAGGCGGGGCAATTCTAGCCGCTAAGGTGAAAGGGTTCAGCATCATGCGTCCTCCAGGCCATCACGCTGGGGCAAGCGGCGCAGCGTTGGGCGCGGCTACGCGCGGGTTCTGCTACTTGAACAACGTTGCGATAGCTGTGAGGTATCTTGGTAAGCCGACAATGATCTTGGACATCGACGGGCATCACGGGAATGGAACGCAGGAAATCTTCTACGGAGACAACATGGTAACGTATGTTTCTCTTCATCGCCATCCAAACTTTCCTGGAACAGGCACCAGCTCCGACATGAACTGCCTCAACTTTCCACTTCCGCCTGACTGTGGAGACACGGTTTATTTGAAGATTCTTGACAAGGCCTTGGGCGCGGTGGACACGCGCAAGTTTGAAGCCGTGGCTGTTTCAGCAGGGTTTGACACTTACGCTGGAGACTTGGCTTCGCTTGGCTTGTCTGAGAAGGCGTACAGAGGGATTGGCAAGAGAATCGCGGCGTTGCAGAAGCCTACATTCTTCGTTTTGGAAGGCGGCTACTCAGGACAACACGTTGGAACAGCCATAGACGAACTGTTAAAAGCCTATGAAGATGTCCGCTGAACTCAAGCCTACGTTGAGGCCAGCATTCGCTCACTTGATTAGCTTCTTCTTCATCTGGTTTATGCTTAAGAGGAAGAAAGCGAGTGTGACTACGCCAATCCAAACTATGCTAAGGAGCATGGTTGATTCGAAGTTTCCAAACATTAGCCCTCTGGCAAGGATCACGGTGTGCGTTAAGGGCAGAACCGCCTGTGCCAGAATCTGCATGAACTGAGGAAGGATTGTCAAAGGAAAGAAGGTTCCGCTCAGCAGGAACATCGGGGTTATGAACAGGAACCCTGGGTAGTTGAAGAAATCTATGTTGGGCGCCAGCGCTGTGAAGCACATTGCTATCGCCGAAAACATCAACCCAGCAAAGAAAGCAACGATGGGAATCAGGAGGACCAGTGGACTTGAGATCAGCCCAAAGGCAGCTACGACGGCCAAGACAATGCTTGAACTGATCAGACTTCGGGTTGCGCCCCAGAACAACTCGCCTGCTATGACTTCTTCAATGCTTATAGGCGTGGTGATGATGGCGTCAAAGGTCTTCTGATAATACATTCGGACAAACGAACCGTATGTACACTCGAAGAATGCGGAGTACATGATTGAGATGGACACCAAGGCTGGTGCGATGAACTTGATGTAAGGGTAGCCTAATTGTACAGCTGAGATGAAACTTCCCAAGCCGAAGCCCATCGCGAGAAGGTAGAAGATGGGTTCAAGCAGAGGCGGGAAAAAGTTGACTTTGTACGTTTTCATGAATACGTCAAAGTTTCTGCGCCAAACCTTCCAAACTCTGTAGGTCAACTCGGGCAGTTTGAAGCTTGAAGCAACGCGGTTGGACCTTTTCATTCTCTGAGTTTCCTCCCGGTTAGTTTCAAGAAAACGTCCTCGAGGTTAGCGTTCCGAACGGTGGCACTCCTCGTTGGAAAATCTTCGAGAAAGCTGGTGAACACTCCATGAGGCTCAGTGGCAAAAACTTGGATCCTGTCACCCACGATTTCCAGCCGGGCCTCTGGGAACTTATTATTGATCGTCGCCACGGCTTTGTCATCGTAATCGACTTCCATGACTTCTTCTCCAACGTGCTTCCTGACCAAGTCCGTCGGAGTTCCTTCTTCGATGATCTTGCCATTATCCATGATCAGTGTGCGGTCGCACAGTTCAGCCGCCTCATCCATGTAATGCGTCGTCAAGATGATGGTCACGCCCGATTTCTTCAGGCTTCGGACCTTGTCCCAGATCAAGTGACGCGCCTGAGGGTCAAGTCCCGTTGTAGGTTCATCCAGCAAGAGTATCTGCGGTTCGTTGATCAATGCCCTAGCTAGAATTAATCGGCGTTTCATGCCAGTCGACAGTTGGGCAATGATGACATCGCGTTTTTCTTCCAACTGAAAGAATTTGAGCATTGCCTCGGCTCGCTTGCGTGCCTCACTTTTAGGAATGTCAAAGTAGCGGGCGTAGACGGTCAGGTTGGTTATGACGCTGAAGTCTGGGTCGAGGTTTTCCTCCTGAGGGGAGACGCCTATCATCTTCTTTATGTTTCTGGGGTTTTCAGACACGCTTATGCCCGCGACCGTAAGCTTGCCTGACGCGGGGGGCAAGACACAGTGAATCATTTTGATGGTTGTTGTCTTTCCCGCACCGTTAGGCCCAAGAAACCCGCAGCACTCACCCCTGTAGACTTGAAAGTCTATGTTGTCCACTGCAACGAAATCGTCATACTTCTTCGTCAGGTTCTGCGCTTCGATGAGGATTTCTGAAACCATGCGGTTCCTTCCAAGAGTCTACCTCATGCATACAGCACGCGTTCTTAAGAGAATTTCTTTTCACTCCTCAAGGTGCTTGAACTCTTCTATCCTCGGCTACCTATTTGTCAAGGAGCGCACACGCAGACACTTCATGCAAGGTTTTGGCGGGCCCGCAGGGATTTGAACCCTGGATCTCCGGCTCCGCAGGCCAGCGTCCTAATCCAGCCTAGACCACGGGCCCTTTTGGATGGACTTTGCCCCTATACTCGCGCTTCTTGAATAGTTTGCTCACGTCTATATCTGTTACGTAACAGAAGTTCGACTGCAACGTTTCAATGAGGAGCTGAGGATCCCTCCCCTCCTAGGTTTCAATGTATCATGGATATTTGGATCCAAATAGGTCAGCCATGGCAAGCATCCAACAGCCCAGATGACTGGGCTCATCAACTACTGTTGGCTCTTTCGGTTCCTTCAGAAGCCCCTCAGAATCTTCTGCTTGCAGGCTTCCTTCGTTCTGAACGCACATCTAATAACCGTCTGAGAGAGCGTCTCAGTGTGTCTGGGCGAGGTTTAGGGGACGCCCCGGCTAGGAGCCGGTTTTCACCGGGTAGCTCTAGAAGGCAGGTTGTACATCTGAAGGGGGTTATCCTTCGGCGCGTCCATGACGCAATAAACGAGTTGGTTGAGCATCTCACTGTTCTAGCAGAAACTCACAAGGCAATATAGACATACTCGAGATTCAAGGCTCGCGTAGGCTAAGCTTGACGACTCTAGTCGTATCAGCGGTCATCTCTTACTTGGCCGTGTGGGAGTTTCTTGGGCGGAAGTTCATCCTGAGTCTAACCTTCTGAGTGTTCTTCAGAAAAAAGGAAGATGAAACGCCCGAAAAGCTCATCTCTCGGGACATTGATATGCTTATGCGAGGACCACGATGCGCTACAGCCGCGTATCGGCAAGTGTTGCAGCCCTTCTAGGAGTCACCGTCTTACTCGTTTCAAATCTGCCCAGCACGTTTTCATCATTTTCAACTCAACCGCCCGTGGACACTTCCACCTATCAGTCAGCAACGATAGGCTATCCGGCAAGGTTTGACCCGGCACGAGCGTACGACACCTACAGCCAGGAATTGATACAGAACGTCTACGAACCGCTCATCTTCTTCGGCGATAAACCCCTCGCTCCCAATTCGACCGCAGAGATCACAGACAAATACGTTGCCGACCTGCTGGAGTTTGTGCCCGTTTTGGCCACCAAGGTGCCCTCAGTCGCCGACGGAGACATCAGTCCCGACGGGAAGAACTGGACGTTCACCGTAAACACCAACGCGGTCTTCCAACCATGGATGGACGCCAGCGGGGCCCTGAGGCCCTCGCGGAACCTCACCGCGGCCGACGTGGTGTACTCGTTCCAGAGACAAATGGTGTACGACTCGCCGTACGCGCCGACGTGGCGGTGGTTCGAACCCGCCTTCGGGATCTATGGTTGGAGCAAAGAAGAGGTCGGCGGACCATTCAGCACCTACGACAACGGCACCTTCAAGAACCCGGAGGACGAAGTCACCGCGGGCAACATGATTCAAAGCTGGGTTTACCCCGGACCAGGCCCCAACCAAGTGACGTTTCATTTCCAAGAGACTTGGCGTGACGACATGCTCGAACAGAGTTTTGCCGGGACATGGAGCAGCATCCTCAACAAGGACTGGGTGATTGAACACGGTGGGTGGGACGGACTATTCACCCCCGGCTGGACTAACGACTACCATTGGAAACCAACGAAAACCCGCAGCGAGCTTGACGTGTGGAAAGACCCCGCCACCTACGGCTCAAAGGCCTCGAAGTATCCTTCGGCCTATTCCGACATCCCAGACATGTGCGGCACCGGTCCATACAAATTCACCAGCTGGGACTCGACAACCAACACTTGGCAAATCGACAAATTCACCGAATACTGGCGCGGATGGACTGGCAACCATGTATCGACAGTTATCAAAGGAGAAAACGCAGGTTGGCCCGCTTCGAAAGACGCGTTTCTGTCAGGCGGATACGACGACTGCTGGTTTTCATCGTCTCAGATACCCTATCTCCTCAACTACTCATCAGACCCAACAGGGCACACACCCGTCTCAGGCGTACGGCTCTACTGGAACCTTCCAAGTCTGTCAAGTCAGGCCCTGCTGTTCTTGTTTGACGTCTCACCGGACAGCCCTTACGTGCCCAAGAACGGGACAAGCCCAGCGCCTGAGCTGTTTTCCAACGTGCACATGAGAAGAGCATTTGCGTACGCTCTGAATTTCACACAATGCATGAACGAATATTCGCCAGGGCGCCCCCCGGACCTTCTTCAGATGGTCACATGGTGGCTCAGAGGCATGAAACCAGACTACGAAAACAAGACCTTGATCGCTCACGACATCAACACGACGATGGTCGAAGAGGAACTGAAGGCCGCGGGAGTATGGGAACAGGGGTTTCAAGCAGAAATCGTTTACACCATCGGATCAGACGTAACGAGTACGCTAATCATGGAAAGAAGCATCGCCGACGTGTTTACTAGCATAGACCCGAAGTTTAACGTGAGCGCTGTCGGAGTGGACTCGCCGACGTTCTGGGACTATCAAGGAAAGTTCTACCTGCCTGTCTTCCCTTTGGGCTGGATGGCGGACTTCGGCGACCCAGAAGACATGGCAAGAACATACATGTACTCAAAAGGAGGTTTGGCCTCAATGCAAAAGTACAACGATACCTTCGTCGACTACTTGGTTGACCTTGGACTGAGTCAGCCTGATGGCCCTGAGAGAAATGCAACTTACCAGGAACTGCAGTACATTTACTGGCGAGATGTCCCAAGCTTACCACTGACTGAATGGTTAGGGCGAAGATGGTCAAGGGACTGGGTGGGAGGCTGGTACTACAATCCGTTATACCCCGGAAACTGCTATTATGATTTGTATAAAATCGCGCAAGTCACAGATGGCGAAGGACAACAACAAGGTGTCAACCCGCTTGTCTATGAGGTTCCAATCATTGCCATTGGAATAGCAGCGATCACATTGAGCAGCATAATCTACGTCAGACGGAGAAAGAAGGAAGCCGCAGGTGCCAAAGAAGAATCTGGAAAAGGGCCCATTAAAGACTCTTTACTCTTCAGGGATACGCCTCATGCTCTGTGAAACGCTGCTCAGAATACTACTGCACAGCAACGTCTTGTTCAGAAAAGCAGGGGCCAGATTCAGGCATCACGGTAGGTCGGCATTGTTGTCGTATCCATAGCTTTCCCAATAGCCTCGAAAGCTGGTGTCGTTGGATACTTCTATCGTGGTTATCCACTTTATCCACTTGTACCCGTACTTGCCTTCAGCAACTAGTTGAAACGGGAAGCCTTCTCGTGCCGGAAGGGTTACGTTGTTTATCTTGTAGGCTATCATTATGTTGTTGCCCACTATGTAGGAAAGCGGCAGGCTTGTCGTATATCCATCTTGAGCATAGAATATTACGACTTTGGCACTGTGATCGTAGCCGGCTTCCTCAAGGAGATCCTTCACGCGTACACCCTGCCACAAAGCCGTGACTTCCCAGCCTTCCACGCAGTGGAGCTTGACAACTTTCTCGTAACTCGTGTGATTGTTAACAATGTCGTCGTACGTGTAGACGGTTTGGTTTTGAACAAGCCCTTTGACAACAAGCCGGTAGGAGCTCACGTTTATGTATTGTACACCATTTATCGCTTCGAGTCTGAAATCATTTATCGACCCGAGCTTCTGCCCGTTGTACACCGTGATTTCCCCGTTATAAGAGATTGTTGGCCCGCTGGTCAGGCCGGTCCACACCCAATTTCCCACGAATGCGGCAGCAACCACTATCATCGCGAGAATCGCCAGCAGTAGGATTTTCCTTGCATTCATCGCTCCTTCGCTTCAAGGAATATGACGTACGTCATACCTATATGCATTTTGCCCGTGTACCTCGCACCAACGGAAGCGACTGATCAAGCCCAGTCAAAAATGCTTTTAATGCGCGCAACGCATACCCTGAGACAAACTGCCCAAAGAAATCACAAGTGAAAACATGAAGCCAAACCGCAGACTAGAAAGCAGTTACGGAAAACGTACTTTTCTCGTGGTCACACTAGTCTTGGTAGCCACGAGCGCAGTTTCATGTTCAAGTGCGAGGGCACGGGCGGCGACTACCGCCATCAATCTTCCTCCCATGACTCTTACTGTCGTCGCGGCAAATGGCACCCAACTCGTCTTGACCTCTAACGACATCGGAAGCCTCCCCTCGTACACGACCTACGGAGGCTATGAAACCCAAGGCGGATTCATCAGAGGTCTGGGAAACTACACAGGGGTTCCATTGATAGCCTTCTGCAATTTGGTTGGAGGAATAGCCAACGGCAGCAGCCTCAAAATAACAGCCTCTGACAACTACACCAAGACTCTCAGTTATGATAAAGTGAACGGCAATTTCACAACATTCGACACTTTGACAGGTCAACAAGTGCCTCACAATCAATCTCTCACTCCGATTCTGGCATACTACTTTGACGGTGCAAACCTGTCCTCAGATGAAAGCCCCCTACTCCTTGCGATCGTTGGACCAGAACGACTGGCCACGACGTCCGCATTATGGGTAAAATTCGTGGTGAAAATGGAAATACTCAGTGCGCCCGCAGAGTTTCCATGGTTGCTACTGATAATACCTGTTGTCATATTCGTTGCCATAATCGTAGCCGCAATCTACAGAAAAAGAGGTCCTGAACGGTCGGCAGAGCAAGTGACCCAAATCATGAAGAATGGATCATTGCACATTTCAACATCTTAGAATATCAGATACCGCGCCAGAATTATCAGAGCCGTGACAAAAAGGCCCAGTGCGATAAGAACAACATTCAACAGCCTTGCTTCTTCCACTCCCCACCGTGTCAAAGCGGCCTTCAATCCGATCAGCACGTGAATCACCAGCAGTATGAGAACGGGCACTGCCAGATTCAGATGCAGGTACAATGAGACGCTGAAAGTAAACACGCCTCCAGTCATTTCGCTCGTCGTTCTCGAGTTTGTGATACCGAATCCTGAAATTACAAAGATAATTAAAAGCACCACAGTAGACCAAACGAGAAGACGGTTAAATCTCTGCAAGTAGTCACTGCTTGTAGTTGTCAACGCGCTCTTGCCCTTGAAGCAGCTATCTTTGCGCAAGCAATTAAAGTCTTCTCAATTACGCATTCGTCGCGCTCTGCAAAGTTTCAGCAAGCGCAGGCAGTTGTGTTTGAATACAACAAGGCAGCCCATCCAACTACAAACCAGCTCTTCTTAAGGTGAAGTGTGGAAAAGCCGATAGAGAGTTGCTAGATATGAAAAAACCTACTGCTCCTTCTTCCTTTTCCTCGGCTGCATCTTGCGTATAACGTCAACTTGCTCGGTTGGGAAATAATAAGGCATACTAGAATAGGAACTTGGGACTTTCTTCCTAGTTTTCTTCAAAGCCTTCAACACTATTCAGATACAAGCTGACTAATCTCTTCTTCTACGATCGGAGGAAGTCGCGTTGTTTTCCGAAAGCTTTTTTTCTAAAGGCCAGTTAGGCCCGACTTCGGTGTTGAATATAGCCGTTTTTTCTTCTTGAGCATTTTCCGCCATTTGCCAAACTCTCCGATGAATGGATAGTCCAAAGGGTTAAAGAACCTGATCGAGGAGAATACAGCGGTTATTGGGTGACCGTTTGCGACAAAATCTAGGCTTAGGAAGTTTTTCGCAAAGGTTCATGACGCGTTCAGAGGGTTATACGAGGCATTGTATGGTTTCGTGTTGCATTCTTTCAAGAGCATCAATCGCAAAATCGGCTCCAGGTTTCCAGTTTGGCGCATGAAGGAGGAGACGTCTGAACATGTTAAGTCCTCAGTTGAAGTGTTCGTTTGGCTGATTTTACCTTTAGGTCTGGCTTACTTTTTTGGATACCAATTCGTCTTTGGTGAAAATGTTTGGGGTTCAATGCTGTGGGGATTGATCGTGTATTTCTACAGTAACTTCCTTCCTGATCTTCCTTCAATCTACAGAGGGAAAAAGTATGAACCTGAGGGCACTGACCTTCCGTGGTACCAGAAATATGCGCTGCTTCTGTTTGCACCTTTGCTTGTTTGGCTCTTATTTTCTGGAGTTCGGTTGAGTTGGAGGACAATGGAAACATATCACAACTTCAGATCGTTGGTCATTTATGGCACATTTTTGTTTGCAGTGGGCTTCCTTGGCTTTGCTGGCCTACCTTTGTCAATTAGAGATTTGGTCAAGATCTTCTTCTTTCAGTTCTGCGGCGTGATAGGGTTCTTAACTCACTTGAAGGTTGATAAGATCTGGTGAGGGTGCAGACTTGCTCGTGCGTCTCCAGCGCAGATATTAACTGTTTGATCTCGACAGGCGACATGAGACCCAGCCAGCATGTGGTGCTGAGCTGATGCACAAAATAAATCCTTTAAACCAGATCTTACACTCTAT
Organism: Bathyarchaeia archaeon; assembly: GCA_050012255.1. Classification (GTDB taxonomy): domain Archaea; phylum Thermoproteota; class Bathyarchaeia; order Bathyarchaeales; family Bathycorpusculaceae; genus DASPPK01. Next base: position 89,091 of record JBEKHN010000003.1, on the reverse strand, counting down.
TTAGAGCCGTGGCCCGATTTGTTTGATCCCGTGACATTTGCCCTAATACTCGGTGGTATAATAATTGTAATAGGGTTTTTGAGCAACTATCTGCTTGAGCGCAAAGGCTTGCCAGATATGCTGTTCCTAATAGTCTTGGGCATGCTTGTTGGACCAGCAACAGGGTTAGTGGATGTCACCTCTGTGATGAGCTTGGTCCCTTACTTGGCAGCGTTGGCTTTGGTTTTCATATTGTTTGATGGTGGAATGACCATGAATATATACCGCGTCTTTTCTGAGAGCCCAAGAGCAGCCGTTCTTGCCACGGCAGGGTTCGCATCAAGTGCCATGGTAACCAGTTTGTTGATGTATTTTTTGGTCATTCCAAACGTTTCTCCTCTGTATTCTATTCTGTTTGGAACAATCGTTGGAGGAAGCAGCAGCATAATCGTGATGTCTTTGGCATCCAGAATCGGGTTGAGCCAAAGAGGCTCAACAATCCTGAGTCTAGAATCAGCCATCAATGACATCCTGTGCATTGTATTGTCATTAGTCATCATTGAGATAATAGTGTTGAAAGGAACCGTTGATTTACCGACTATTGCCAAGTCATTGGCAAGCAGATTTTCTATTGGAGCGATGCTCGGGATAATCATCGGCGTCGGTTGGCTTAGCATGTTGAAACGCATCATTAAAGCATCATACTCTTACATGCTTACTCTAGGTATCGCCCTACTGGCCTATGCACTCTCAGAAGTATTAGGCGGAAGCGGAGCACTTTGTTCTCTGCTCTTTGGCATAGTGTTAGGGAACGAGAAGGAGATCTATGGAATACTCAGAATGAAAAAACCATCAAGTCAGGTTGTTGACGCGGGACTGAAGCGGTTTGAATCTGAAATAGCTTTCCTGTTGAGAGCATTCTTCTTTGTTTACATAGGTCTGATTGCCACGTCGCCCAATCTCAAAACGGTTATGATAGGAATAACACTTGCTTTGACCTTGCTCCTGATAAGATTTGGAGCTGTTCACATAGCGACTATTCGAAGCGACCTGATCAATGAAAGATCAATCATGAGTGTATTGCTGACAAGGGGGCTGGCCTCAGCCGTACTGGCCACTTTGCCATTGCAATATGCAGATCCTGTAAAATATCCGGAAGTGGGGCTAGTTTTCCAGCAGTTGTCACCCCTCTATATCAACATAACGGTCGTCGTGATTTTGGCAACCGCAGTGATCACAACTGTGGGGATTCCACTGCTCAGGTGGAAGACCAAGGCGCGTACGCCGGGTGGGAAATGATGTGGGTATAGTAGAGAAGAAATTCGGAACCTTCTTCCTAGTTTTTCAAAACCCTCAACATTATCCATGCACGAGCTAACTGATCTCTTTCTCTAGAACAGATAGACCCGCATTTTTCCAAAAGTCATTTATATCTTGGGCGTAAGAGTGAAAAACGATTTGAAATGAAGTTCTTGATAATCACAAAGATGAGACAGACCAGTGTGGATGTCTGGGCTAAGCTTCTTCCGGCACACTTCAAGTATCTTGATGCGTTGGAAAAGAAGAAGACTGTTGAGGTTTCGTATCATCTGATAGGTCATCAAGGCGATGTTCTGGTAGTGAACGCAGACTCGGATGAACAACTTGCAAGCATAGTGGGTGAAGACCCGCTGTTCTTCTACACCGAAAGAGAAATTTACCCGCTCACCACTCGCGAGGTTCACAAGCGAAGACTGGAAGAGATCTTTGGAAAGACCGGTGCACACACGCGAACGTCTTAGGACGGCGAGTTCCTAATCGGTGAGCGAGTGATGCCAGTTGATTATGTATTCGGGCAGCTTTAACCCCTTTTCTCCCAGTCTCTCGACCAGCCTGACTGGCAGTGGGCTCAGGACGTACGCTGTCCTCATGTAGAACCTTCTAGGTTGTCCTGGCTTAGTTTCTTCATCCAACACTATTTGCAGGTCTGACTTTTCAGTCAGAGTGGATTTTCTTGTTCCAGTGATTGAAAGAACCGTTCCGTTCAATTTCTTCAAAGTGTCTGCCCAGGCTATGACGGGCTTGGTTTCGCCAGAGAAGGACACTAGAATTTCAAGGTCGCCCGGTCTCGGAGGCGGCGTGTTCACACCTCTGGCTATGTACACGTTGTCTCCCAGCGTGCTCTTGATGTGAAAGAGCCTTACTGCAACCATCTTGACTATTTCGCTTCCAGTACCTTTTCCGCCGAGAAACACGCTTGTCCGTTTTTCCAAGATGTCGACAAGATGCGTGTAGACTTCAGACTCAACTATTGAGTCCACCAACGGCCCCAGCTTGGCAAACTCTTCTTCGCAGAGACGAAACACTTCACTTGCCTCCAAGTTTCGAAAAATGGCTTCCGTCATCATGGATAGAAGAAGAAGACTGCCCAATTCGAAGACATCGCCCATGATCCCTGTCTTGCCATAATCAAGCGAAGGTTTCGCCCTCCCGCGGCCTCTGAGCTCGACGACATGTCCACTTTTAGATACAATTTCTGCCAATGGTGAACTCAAACTAGACGTAATGAGGCCTATGGAAAACTTTGAAGTCTTCTTCTCGCCAATATACCTGCAAAGGTCCTGGGCCAGCCCCAATGGGTCTCCAGACACGCCGCTACCAGAGTTTATCAAGAGCAACGTCTTGTTGTAACGCCTTTCAAGCTCCGCCGCAGCATCATACATGTTCTTCCCCGGAAAACCCGGATCATCCGGGGTTAGCACAACCTTGTTCCTCCAGCCTATGTGGCTGATCGCAATCTGACTCATCGCTGCATTAAGAGAATACAACGACCTGCCAGACCCACCGCAGACCACGCAGTCAGCAGACTTGAGGTCTTCGTACAACGGGTTTAGCTCTCTCTTTCTAACGTTTAACAGGTTGTCCATGATCCTGTTGATGTACCCAATACGGCTAACCTTACTTTTAATCTCCTTCACACTCGATTTGATCAAAAACTCAGCGATTCTATATTTGTCTTCCGCACGCTCGAAACGCTAGAATTCTTAGTTAACAGAATCGCTTCTTCAGCCCCCTGCAGCCGGAATATGTTCTGTAGACAAAATAATGATGCGCACGCGGAAAAAAATTGTGGAAAATGTGTCGGCCGCAAGTCTTGCTAGAAACCTATTATCAGCGTCTCTGTGGAAACTACTCCGCTGATGCCCCTTATGCAATCGGTGACTAGTTTTCCCAAGTCTTCAAGCGTCTTTGTCTCCACTTTGATGACGAAGTCCCAACGTCCAAAGACTCCGTAAACGTCTTTGACACCTTTGGTTTTACAGAGTACCTCTCTGATCGTCTTCGTGAAACTCATAGCTTCGCTTGTGCCTACTCTGACTAATACGAAAGACTCAACCATTTTGAACACCTTTGAACCCATATGTGTTGAGAGAATAAATTCCTTGCGCTGAGAAAAACAATTCTCACAAACTGTGCCGGACATAATCTTGCAGTGCGCGCACCGTCTTTTAGCTTTGGTTTCCTAAAGCGCGATCCAGAGCGTCGATCACGTTTTGTTTTCCCATCGCGATTATGTAGGGGCCAAGTCTTGGACCTTGAGGCGCACCCAAGAGGACCGTGTATATCGTCTTGAAGAAGCTGCTCGGCTGCAAACCGTGCTTCTTGGCGGTGTTGAATACGGCGTTCTGTATTTTTTCAGGTTCATCTTCAGCTGCTAGCATCTTTACCAGTTCTGTCACTGCAACTCTTTCCTCTTCTTTCAAGGGAACTGATGCTTCCTTAATCTCTTCAAAATCCCTTGCCCAATTGAATGCGTACTCAACGCGTTTCCTTGAAGCCTCATCCAATGTTTGTCCTTGCTTCAAGTAGCCGTAGCTTCGAAGCTTATCAACGACGTATGCTTCCTCACTGCCTTTGGGAGCGACTTTTGCCAAGTAAGTTAATAAGTTGTACGGTACGTGCAGGCTTGGTTTCGCTGGAACGTGCAATGCAAAGCAGTACTCAAATAGACCCGTCAGCTTTGCGCGTTCACGCTCGTCTTTTGCTGCCTTCTTTCCGAAGTACACGTCTTCCAGAGAGTCCAGCTCGTCCATGTATGTTGGGATGTCTGTAGCGTCTAACGCACGAGAACCGACGAATCGTTTCAGCAGCAGAAGCATGACCGACTGTGGAGAGCCATACTTGAACCACGTTTGCGGTGTCAACAAGAATCCAGCCGACTTTGAGAATCTCCTGCCGCTCTTGCCCAAGAACAGCTCGTATTTCGCGTGCACGGGCGGCTCCCAGTTCAATATTTCGCGGCAGATGCGGTCGTTGACGCGCACAGAGTCGGCAACGTCTTTTCCGAAAGCCTCAAACCTGATGTCTAAGGCTTTCCATCGAACGGCAAACTCGCCCTTCCAGCTGAGTTTACCCATGCCGCTTCTGTAGTCGACTTCTCCTTGGCGGCCGCAGCCCTGCAGCCATTGCCCCTTGACCTCCATGCCTTCGCATTTGTAAAGGATCTTATTCTCTTTTGGCAAAAAATCATAGGCTTTAGTCGTGTATATGCGGCCGCAGTTTTCACAAACAGCAAAGTAAGGCAGAGCTTCCAGAAACTTTTCTTGACCGATCTCCTCTTTGACTATTTCTCCTATTCTCTTTGCACTCAGAAGCATCGTCCTGATCTCTTCGTTGAACAAGCCTTTCCTATAGACTTCAGTGGCAGACATGAACTTGTAATCGATACCGCACTTGTCTAAGGCCTCGCGCAGAAGAAGGGACATGTGTTCTCCGTAGCTACCGTGGCAGCCGTAAAAGTCAGGAATGTCCGTGACGGGTCGACCCAGGTGCTCTTTCAGCGAATCGGGCATTCCAGCTGGAACCTTTCGTAACCCATCCTTGTCATCGCTGAAAGCGACAAGTTCAGAGTTAAAGCCCTGCTCTCTAAGCGCCAGGGTCACAGCAAAAGACCTGGCCGCGTCACTCAGGTTGCCCACGTGAGGAAAGCCCGAAGCAGCTATGCCCATTTCGGTTTTAACCAAGTTCAAGCTTCTTCCAAGCTTCCGCTCTCTGGTCACGACTTTTGCGGCCATCTTGTCGTACCAAGTGCCGTGACCGATTATCTTCTCGCTCATGCCGAACCGTGCTCTCCCATAGCATAAACCGGATGGAGATAAAAATGTTACATAATAGCATTACATCTGGCACTCGCAAGAAAGAGGATGAGAGCAGATAGATGTGAAAGAGGGGAGTTGGCTACTTCAGTTTTGCTCCGCAGTTGGGGCAGAACTTTGTCCCTGCAGGGGCCTCAGTTCCGCATTTCGCACATTTCACAGTTGCTTGCATTTGGGCTCCGCAGTTGACGCAGAACTTCGCAGTGGTCGGGTTTGCAGTTCCACACTTGGGACAGTTGACAGTTGCTGCCGCCTGTGCACTTGGCTGCATAGGTGCGCCGCAGTTGTTGCAGAACTTCGAAGCTTGTGGGTTCTGGAAACCGCATTTCGGGCAGACTACCATGACCTGCTGAGCCTGACCTGCTGGTTGTTGGAATAGCGGTGGAATGAGCACTGCCCCAGCCCCGATCGCTGCTCCTCCTGTACTCTTTGACAGGCTTTCGCTTGACTTTTGAACCGTCTCCATCCTGAGGACTTCTGCTGCGCTTACCCCTGTCTTCACGTAGAACAGTCTGTCCCTCCACTCTGGAGTGGTATCGATCCCTTCAAACTTCACCTCGATCAGTTCGAGGCCTATCCTGTGAAAGGCGTCGAACAGAACGTTCTTTGCAAGAAGGCTTGTGTCGTCCAGCTTGCCATAAACGTCTGAAAGTGAGTACTGACTCAGATTGTCGATTAGTCTCTGGTTGAAGTAGCCCCTCAGGAAGTCTTGCAGTCCATCTGTTGTAAACAGTCCCTGGCCGCCGACCACCTCGTTCACGAATAGGTTTATCTCTTCAACTCTGAACCAGAAGCCTCCGAAGAACTTCAGAGGTGCGAGTTCCTTAGTCTGTCCTTGCGCTCCGAACTTGCCCTGGAACTGTTTCAGCGACACAAAGAATATTGTGGACGTGAATGGAGTCCTGCCGAACCCGGCGATCTTCGAGAAGATTTTCGTCAGCAGCGGAAGGTTTGCCGTAGACAGGACATGACGCCCTGCCGTGAACACGTCGTAGGCTTTTCCGTCCCTGAAGAACACTGCGGCTTCGTACTCGTGGACTATGAGGTTGTCTCCCCAGCCAATATCCTCGCTGGGATACTTCCAGACCATGTCTCCATCTCTCGCTCCAACCCATTCAATAACTTTTGGCATTCAATTCACCTCCTTACAGTTCCCGAGGTCATCCTGCTAAAGCTCTGAGCATCTCCGACCTCTTGTCGATCAAACCGTCAAATTCCTCAACCTTGGACGTCAGCGCGTCCATCGCCGTTCCCCAATCGTCGTTTCCCGGCTGCATCTTGGCGACCTGTTCACTGCCAGCTTTTATTTCTTCGGCTTTCTCTATCAAGCTCACGTCGTATTGAGTCACCGAGTCAAGCTTGTCCTCTTTGACCTTCACCGCGTCAAACATGCCTGCGTAGCCCGCGACTGCTCTGTCTATTCGCTGGGTGATTCTGTCGAGACGAGAATTGAAAGCGTCAATCCTGTACGCGTCACCCTGGGAAAGCTTCTGAACCACCGCTGGGTTTGCAAAAGCCATTCTGATCGGGTTCTTGGCAGCCTTGAGTCTGCTGACGGCTTCCATCCTTACAAGACGGTCGCTTTCACGTCTCAGCTCCTTTTCTTTGTAACCTCTGTATCCAGGGATGTAGCCCATCATCCTCTCAAGAAGAGTTCTTTCCCCCTTCACCTTGTCTAAATAGTCTTTTCCACTCATTTTCTACCCCTCAAATATGCTGCTATTCCTATCACTGCGAGAGCTATGAGCAGTATTCCCAGGACAAGTAGTGCTGGTATAACGTTGTAGAAACCTGCCACGACGCTCACGGCAACCATCACGGTTCCCCAGACTAGATAATAGGTTGATTCGCCACTGGCCGCAAACGAGTAAACGACTGTGTATACTCCCCAAGGACCGATAATCCATGCAAGAAGATTGTACGCGTTGAAGGCAAGCATGCCGAGACTGTATACTATCGCGGCGACGCCGATGGAAATGGCTATAACGGCAAGAGCTCCGACGCCGTAGCTGAAACGCTTGCGTTCAGTTTTCATTGTCATTTCCTCGCAGTTTTTATTCGACTACTAGTTATATCGTTGCTTTTAAAGTTTGATCAGAATATTCCGAAGCCCGCGGGTGGAATGTCGCCCTTTATGGCGGTCCCCGTTGCACCGTCCACGATCAGCTGGTAATCCTTGCCCTTGTACTCGTATTTTACAAACCATAGAGGCGTGTGCAGGTAGACCGTCTCTTCTATCTTCACTTCAGTCTTCATGTCAACTATCTTGTCCACGTCTTGCTGAGCCAGAAATCGATGGTTGTCTTCAATCTCCTGCTTTGCCTGCTCTTCAGCATGGTTCTTGTCCATTTCGCTGTTAAGAACTTTGGCGAAGGCTTCAATCCTCCGGAAGTCGTAAGGGATCTTCCCTTCCAACGGCACCTCATAATCCCTTGTAGGAAACTCCGTCGCCTTCCTTGCCAAGACGAGCCAATCGTACTCTTTCTCGATTGTTCCTTCCTTCTCGACAGCAGGAGTTATCCGCTCGAAAATCCCCTTGTAACTGCTTCTGGCCTCGACTGAAACAACCCAGAACGGTAAGTAAATCAGTTCTTTCTCGACTATCTTTGATTTCCTCGCGAGGTCTGAGGGTTTTAGAAAACCCTCCCGCATCCAGCTTCTGACCGGTTCCTCGACCTGCGACGGGTCGTATTTGTTAAGCAAAAGAGAGTGTTCAAAAGTGAAGGGCTGCCCAGTCTCTATGACAACAGTGAAACCACAGTACTTGCACGTTGCCAGCATTTCGCCTGGCTCGAACGCTATTGGCGCGCCGCAGTGTGAACATTTAATCTCCTGTACCACACCCATGTGCTCTATGCCTTCTGCTGCTCCCTCTTGACTATCTCTGTTGAAGCGATTACGCCGGACGCTGAAGCCTGAATCAGACCCCTAGTTACGCCGGCTCCATCTCCTACCGTGAAGAGGTTGTGAATCTTCGTTTCCAAACAATGGCTCAGCTGCAGCCTTGACGAGTAGAACTTGACCTCAATACCGTACAACAGCGTGTCTCGCGAGTGCAGCCCCGGAGTGAGCTTGTCCAGTGCTTGAAGCATCTCTCTTATGTCTGCAAGATAGCGGTAGGGCAACACGAAGCTCAGGTCCCCCGGTGTCGCGTTCTTCAGCGTCGGAGTCACCACGCTTCGAGCGATCCTCTCAGGAGTGGACCTTCTTCCCGACTCCAAATCGCCCAGGCGTTGTATTATCACGCTCCCGCTGAGCAGGTTACCCAGCCTGGCAAGATATTTTCCGTACGCTATGGGTTCCTTGAAGGGCTCAGTGAACGACGTGCTCACCAGAATGGCGAAGTTCGTGTTCTCCGTCTTTCTCTCACCGTAGCTTTGACCGTTGACCGTTAAAACCCCATCGTACGATTCGGTTATTACCTCACCGTGAGGGGCAACGCAGAACGTTCGAACCTGATCGTCGAAAGACTTCGAATAGTATATGAGCTTCGGCTCGTAAAGAACGCTCGTCACGTCTTCCATCACCGAAGCCAAAACTTCAACTCTTATTCCGACGTCAACGGGGTTGTTAAGCGTCTTCAAACCCAGAGTCTGAGCCTCCGTCTTAAGCCATTCAGCCCCGCTTCTTCCTGGACCAGCGATCACATACTTCGCAAGATACTTCTCCCCGTTTGCAGTTTCAACGCCCTCCACAACGTTGTTCTTCACTATAAGGGCTTTCACGTCAGTTCTCGGTTTGAACTCAACCTTGCCGTTTAGTTCTTGCCGCATCTTTCGAAGCGTTTGGGCACATCTCTCGGTGCCCATGTGACGGATCTTCTGATGAACAAGCTTCAAACCTGCAAGCGATGCCTTGCGTTCAATCTCTTCTATCTTCTCGACATCAGTGCCGTAAACATGCTCAGGGGCCCCATACTTCAGGTAAATGCTGTCCGCGTAGTCCAGAAGCCCATGCAGTTCCTTTACAGAAACGTACTGGTCTAACCACCCGCCGACCTCCGTGGACAGTGTGAGTTTGCCGTCACTGAAGGCTCCAGCTCCGCCCCACCCAGACAAGACCGTGCATGGGTCACAGTTGACGCACTCGAACCCTCGGCTTGCAGGACACTTGCGCTGATTTATGTCGTGCCCTCTGTCCAGCATGAGAATGCTCAGCTTAGTCTTTTCGGACAGTTCTAGGGCGGAGAATATCCCAGCGGGCCCCGCGCCGACAATTATCACATCATACTTCAACGGGCTTATCCCCTGAAACCCAGAACTAGATGCAGCAACTAGGATATATTTCTAGCGAGTAAACGAAGACGAAAACAAACTGAGACTACTGCGTCACTCTTCATGGAAAGGTACGAGACAGATGAACTTCACGAGTTTCTTGCCAGTGTTCTTGAACTGATGCTTCTCGTTTGGCGGAACGAAAACAACGTCGCCGGGCTTGAACTTCTTCTCTCCACCCTCGCCCTTCACGACGCCTTCGCCCTCTAGGATGAAAACCTCGTGTTCCCAACCATGCGTGTGCAGTGGACTGTGACCATCAGGTTCCATCTCGAAAAGTCTCATGGCAAAATTTGGGGCGCCAATCTCTCTTGTGATGAGCCATCTCACTTTCAGTTTTGAAGACCCTTCATTCGCAGCTTTTGCTTCAACGTCCTTGTATGGAAACACTTTCATTTCGATCACCTACCTAAGCCACAAACAATTATTGTTCAGCCACTTGCACTAGTCTTTTATTGCTTCCAGCAAGCTCATAACGTTCCAAAGCTTCACTCTGGTGTAGGGTGGCATGTTCGGGTCCTGCAAAATCTCGTCCATAAGCGATACCGCGTTCGCAGCTCTAACAGCAGGCGTGAACTCTGGCGATTGAAGAGCGTTCATCGAGTCCTTGGCCGCCCTTCTGATGTTTCTGGGCGTCGTGTTGTCTTCAGAAACAGCGGTGAGCACGACCATCGCCTGTTTGATGCGCTCCTCGTACTCCTCCATCTTCTTCTTCCTAACCATTCACGCCACCTCACAAAGATCGTTATGGCCTAGTTATATAGGCCTTGATACCTATTTACTTTGAGGTTTTAAAGCTTGTCCCGAAAGCAACCTGAAGAGCCGCACATCAAAAGAATGGCAGACTTGCTGAGGCGAGGGTCAACTCTGACAGAGTTAGCCTGTCCCGTGTGCGCTTCACCGTTGTTCAGGCTGAAAAACGGAGTACTCTGGTGTGGAAGATGCGAGAAGAAAGTCGTAGTCGTGAAGGAGGGGGAAGAGCCTCTCAGAATGGAAAGGTCCGCAGCGCTCGACAGTCTTGAGGCCACGCTCATAGTCAAGGTGCAGGAAATACAAAAAAAGATGCAGTGCGAGCAGAACCCCGAGGAACTTCAGAAGCTGGGCACGGCTCTTTCTGGACTGCTTGAAAACGTTGAAAGAACAAGAAAGATCAGAAAAACCTAGCTGGAACCAAGGAAAATGCTTGGTTTCTACAACAACTTTCCCGGAGGCGTTCATAAAATCGTGCGTTTTGTCACCTCAATCTCAGAGAAGACACTGCAAAAAGCTTTGGTCGAGACCTTTCACAAGTTAAACGATGGAACCTTCAGCCTGGAAGAAGTAGCCACCCCATCAGTTCCTCAGTGTACGGTCATCTTCGAGTTCGGAGTAGCCGAAGACGACGACTTCAACTATCTCGACGAAGAAGAGAGAAGCCGACTGCTAAAAGCCATAGGAAAAAAACCTTTCTCAACCATGGATTTTCTCTGCGTCATACGCTACTACAAACTTCGAAACGAGACCAGAACGCCGTTGAAGTTCGACTATTACATGCTCCGGTTCAGTTTCAACAAGAAAACCGCGCAGATGCGAGTCTTCCACGAAAAGGGACTAATGTACGTGTCACACAAGGACCTTCCCTATTTCATAGCCGACAAGATCAACGCACAACTTTGCAGGAATGTGCTGAGAGCTCAAGAAGTCGCCTAGCAGGCTTCCTTCAAGAACCCCTTGACCGTTGAGGCGATTTCTCTCGCAACTTCTGTTTTCGACCTGTTTCCGTCTACCCTGACAAGCGCACCTTCGTCGACAAATCTAAGGTAGATCTCCCTCACTTTCAGTTGAGTTTCAAGGTTCTCCATCACCGATCTCTTTCGCTTTAACCTTCGAATCACAGTCTCCGGCTCGACATCGATGAAAAGTGCCAGACCGGGGCGAACGGCATGTTCATTGATCTTCTCGATCCATTTCAAATCCAACCCTGCCGCCCCTTGATAGGCCAAGGACGAGTAGACATAGCGGTCCGAAACCACAAGCTTTCCTTCATCCAGAGCGGGCAGAACCTCACTCTTCAAGTGCTCAAAACGGTCGGCGGCGAAGAGCAAAGCCTCAACCACAGCAGAGCCACGCTTATCAGCGTGAAGATAATGTTTCTTGATGAGTTTTCCGATCCTTCCGTAACTCGGCTCAGCCGTGTAGACTGCATCGTAGTCTCCTCTCAGTCTTTTCACGAGCAGCCTTGCCTGCGTAGTCTTTCCGCAACCGTCCAGCCCTTCAACACAAATGAAGATTCCGCGGTCACCCATGCTTCATCCATCCGTTGAGGTTAGCTTGAGACTCAGCATCCGTATGCTAAATATAAGCGTGCACAGGTGGCAACCGCGGCTCCATCGCCCACGCATGCGGGTACTAAGTCCCCGACCGTTGAAGCACACCCTCCAGCTGCAAAGACTCCATCAACACTCGTCCTTCCAAACCCATCCGCGACGACGCAGCCTTGCCTATGAGTCCTTATACCCGCGTTGCGCAAGACTGAAACAAACGGTTTGACCCCTGCGACCACAAGAACCATGTTTGTTCTCAACGTCTTAGTTCCAGAACCGCTCAGGTGACCCAGCACAAGCTGTTTAGACGGCGGTCTACCCTTGATCTCTTTCCCTTCAAAACCCTCTATCAGACCGATCTTCCTTTTTTCCAGCTGCTTCCTCATCTGTTCATCAACGTCAATCATGTCACAGTGATTAACTAGCCTAACATTCTTGGCCACACTCGTTAAACGCAGAGCTTCATCCACGGCATCTTTGACGTTGCCAACGACGACAATGTCCTTCCCCTTCAAAAAAGGCGCACCGCATTCAGCACAGTAGGCCACGCCTGCACCCAGCCAAGTCTCCCACTTCATTCCTACACCTTTCATTCCATCTCCAGTCGCGAGGATCAAAGCCTTGCATCCATACGTACTTTTTCTGGTATCTACGACCTTGTCTTCTCTGTCCAAAGAAAGATTGGTAACCTCTTCTGAAGTGTGAAGTTCGGCGCCGTTTTTCTCGGCTTGATGCGCCATTTTCTCCGTAAGTCTCAGCCCAGAAACCTTCCTTTGAAACCCGGGATAATTCTCTAACCCGCGAATCTTTGTTGCTAATCCACCTGCCCTCTCCTCTGCCTCTAAAACGAGTGTACGCAAGCCGAAGGTTCCACAGTGAATGGCAGCAGCCAAACCCGCTGGTCCACCACCCACGATAATGACGTCATGCAGGTTACTCATTTTCCCTCATCAGCAATATCACAAGTAACCTCTTATAGAATTGACTGCAGCAAGGCATGCTTCAACAGCAAAATCATGGACTTTGAAGAAAAGCGCAGATTCTTTCATGAGCTCCTAGCTCAACGCCCTCTTCGGGTTATTCCGACCCTGCGCGCGCACGTCTTAAACGAAACTAACGTCAGGCATTATAAGAGCGAGGCTGCATTAGTGACTACTCAAGATCATATGGGGAAAAATCGATGCCCACTGAATATTGGGGCGAAATAAAGGATCCAGTGCACGGGTACGTGTACATAACGCAGGAAGAGAAAACGATCATCGACTCCTACCCCGTTCAGAGGCTGCACAGACTGCGCCAGCTCGCCGGCGCAGAGTACGTTTATCCCGGAGCAAACCACACGCGCTTCGAACACTCTGTCGGCGTAATGTACCTAGCAGGTAGAGTGGCTGAGAACCCCAACATCTCACAGTACGTGAGCGAAGACGAAGCAGAAACGCTCAGAGTTGCAGCCTTGCTTCACGATGTTGGACACGGCCCGTTCTCACACGTGTTCGAGTACCTGCTCAACAAGAAGCTTGACAAGACGCATGAAGACCTCACAACGTGGATAATCCAGAAGAGCGAACTGAACGATATCATAAGAAGGGCAGGCTGCAACCCGCAGGACGTTGGAAAACTCGCGGTGGGAAAGCTGCGCAAACCCAAAAAAGCCTTCCTAGACCAGATAATAAGCAGCACGGTTGACGTTGACAAGCAGGACTTCATCGTTCGAGACACGTACCACACGGGCGCAGAGTACGGGTACATCGACATCTACCGACTGATCCACACGTTAGACGTACTGGGCGAAAACTTGGCAGTCGAGGTGGGAGCACTCTCGGCCTTAGAATCGCTCTTAATAGCCCGCATAGAATCCTTCAAGAGCATATACTTCCACCGAGTCGGCAGAGCCGCGCAGATAATGCTCGCTACGGCCATGGAGAACGCAAACGAAGAACTCGGCTTCACACGCTTCAAAACCCCAGAACAGTACCTAGCCATGGACGACTACACCGTATACGCGAAGCTGAAAGACTGCACGAAATCCAAAAAGATCATCAGAGACCTTGAAAACAGGAAAATGCTCAAGTGCGCTTACGAAAAGACCTTCTACGAAAAAGACACGATGATTTCAAACATCTTCAGCCGCGAATCCTACAGGAAACAGTTACAGTCCGAAATCGCCGAAGAAGCAAACGTCCAAACAGAAGCTGTCATTATCGACGTACCCACGGTGCCGTCCGTCCCGTACGAACACTCGGTGCTAACGGAAAGCATGGAGATCCCAGTGTTCATCAAGACACCGCAAGGAAAGAAGATACCACAACGCCTAAGCGAGATCTCAAGAATCTTCGAAACGCTAAAGGGGTTCATGAACATACTGCGCGTCTACGCAACGGCCGAGCAACGGGAGAAAGTGAGCACCGCAGCCACAAAGGTCTTGGGCAGGATCCCCTCATCGGCAAAGATCTCTTACTGAAGGCTTTCAAGAATGGCGCCAGTCATTTTGAAGGGCCGAGCCATCGTCGAAGGCCGCTGCAGGGCAGAAGCCTTGGTCAGCACAAAACCGATCAGTTTTCTGGGCGGAGTCGACCCGGCGGACGGCAAAATAATCGAGAAAAAACATGACCTATCTGGCCTATGCATAAAAGGCAAAGTTCTGTGCTTCCCCCACGGCCACGGCTCAACAGTGGGCAGCTACGTGCTCTACTCTCTGGCCAAAAAAGGACTGGCACCGAAGGCAATAATCAACCAAACCGCCGACTCTGTTGTCGTAGTTGGCGCAATAATAGCGAACGTTCCCATGATGGATCAGGTAGACATCAGGAAAATCAAGACCGGCGACACGGTTGAAGTCGACGCGTGCAAAGGCGTGGCCAAGATCGTAAGACGAAGGGGGACCTAGCAAGCACGTGTACTTGACTAAAGAAGAGGAACGAATCCTCAACGGCGAATGTGGATGGGCAAACCAGACCTGCATGAAAATACTCACCCGTCTAGGCGACCTGTTCAACGCTGAAAAGCTGATTCCGATAAGCTCAGCACACGTTTCGGGCGTCTCATACAAAACGTTAGGCGACGCCCCAGTAGAGTTCCTTCAGGCATTAGCAGATGGTGGTGCAAGGGTAAAAGTCAAAACCACACTCAACCCTCAGAGCCTCGACCCGGAACACCTGACAAAAAGGTTGCCCAAGACTCTGTGCGAGAAACAGCTCAACGTCCTCGAACAGTTTGAAAGAATGGGCACAACAAAATCCCTAACGTGCACGCCATACTACCTGGAAAAGCCGAGCCGCGAGTCCCACCTTGCATGGGCTGAATCCTCAGCCGTAGTCTACGCCAACTCTGTTCTCGGCGCGTGGACAAACCGTGAGGGCGGACCAAGCGCACTCGCCGCAGCGATAATGGGCAAGACGCCAGACCACGGGATGCACAGAGCCGAAAACCGACAACCAAACCTCCTAGTAAACGTCGAAACGCGACTGCAGAACGAGACAGAGTTCGGCGCCCTTGGAATCCATCTAGGCAAGCTGTTGAGAGACAAGGTTCCCATCATTCAAGGCCTGGAAAAAACCTCAAAAGATAGCCTAAAACAGCTAAGCGCGGCTGTCGCCACAACAGGCATGACAAATATGTTTCACTGTAACAATTGTTCAGAGACAAAAGGAATTGAGAAGGTAAGCGTAGAAGCCAAGGACATAAGACGCACGATCCAAGAATTGTCCACCGCATCGTGCAAGAAGTGTGACTTGGTCTTCATAGGATGCCCACACTGCTCTTTAGCCGAGATGAAACAAATCGCTCAAACCGTTCAGGGAAAGAAAGTAAAGCATGGAACAGAGTTGTGGGTTTGCACCTCAAGCCACATCAAAGAAACCGCCAGAGACTATGCCAATGAAATAGAGAGAAGCGGAGGCCAAGTATTGGCCGGCGTGTGCACAGTTGTTTCCTGGACCGAAAAACTCGGAATAGAGACCATCATGACCAACTCCGCGAAGACAGCTTACTATGCGCCAACGCTCAATAAAGCGGAAACAATCCTTAGCCCGATGAAAGAGTGCTTGAGAGCGGCATTCCAACGGTAACCTTTATTCGAACGAAGAAATACTCTGCATGATGCATCGGGCTAAAACGCTCCGGTAGTATAGCCCGGTTAAGTATTCCGGCCTTTCGAGCCGGAGACCCGGGTCCAAATCCCGGCCGGAGCACCACATTCTAGGCACAGTTTGAGTTTGGCCAAGCTTCCACAATAACTCAGGCCGCCGCAACTATTTTCTCGGTGTTCAGGATTTTGTTGGCCAGTTCCTTTCCCAAGTTTTTTGTTGCGCTCAACATTTCTATACCTATAATGCGCCCACTGTGATCAAGGTCGATAGTCACGTTTTCTGCAAGCTCTTCGCTTGTCTCGTCTGCCAGAAGGTTTTATTTGCTTCTCTTGAATACGTTTGTGCCAACGTCTATTTCTGTGGTTTCCTTGCAAGTTTCGAAAACCATGCACGTGAGGGTTTTCTCTATTCCCCTGACCATCCTTAACCTGTCAATAACAAATTTTCCCACTACGTCAACATCTTTGCCTTTGACTTTCATTAACAAATCCCAGTCCCCTGTAATTATGTGAACTTCTTGGACCTCTGGAAATCTTGCGATTTCTTTGGCCATGCTCCTCTGAGAGACTTGAGTACCATCATTTTTCGTTTCATAAGAAACGGAGGCCAAAATGAAAGCGGTTGCACCGCGGTCAAGCTTTGTTGAATCCAAAATCGCTTTGTACCCTTTGATTATGCCCAGCTCTTCCATACGCTTTATCTTCGCGAAAACAGTCGTTATCGGCGAGTCCACTCTTCTCGCGATCTCCCTCGCCGTGAGTTTGCAGTCTCTTTGTATAAGCATCAAGATCGCTACATCTTTCTCGTCGAGCTTCGCTTCCATACTTGTAATTATTACATCTATAGCTATAAAAATCTATCTTTTTCTGAAAAAATTTCAATTTTTCTTATAAAAAATTTATTACCCAGCCCACTCTTTCTTACAGGCAATAACGCTGGTTAATCTGGGTTAACAAGACGTGCCGAAACCAAGAAGGTGATTGGATGAGTGAAAAACGTTCCTGTCCGCAGCGAAGTCTCCCGGTTGCCCAGTTGCCCAAGCCCTTGGAAGAGTTGTCTGAATATGAAATTCAAAGAAAGCAGCGAATCAGCAGGATCATGACTTACACTTTAAAGTACCTTACTCAAGAATTCACGGATAGCGACTTTGAATGGATGTTACCGGTCATATTTTCGCAGTCAACGGATCCTCTGTGGCCAGATTCATGTGCGTCCATTGAAAAACGCATCGAGGTCGAAATCTATGGGAAAACAGTTAGAACAACGACAAGCATGATAGTTCACAAGATGGTCGCTTGCTCTTTAGCCGTTCCTAAACTATTCATACTTTCTCCAAACGTTAGGATAGAAAAAAGTGAAAGGGCAGCCACCGGAATGCACGCCTACGAGTTCACTCAACTCGACTTTGAAGCCAGAGACACGAAATCACAGGATATCAGAAGCCTGGTTGAAACAATCGCCTCGCGGCTGATAGGCAGTTTGAAAACGAACATGAGGGACGAGCTGCTCTTTCTGAGAGAAAATGGCGGTTTGAAAACACCAAGAACACCCTTCAGAGTCTACGATAGGGCAGAACTTGAAGCAGACTATGGAACAGGATGGGAACTCCAAATACCATACGAAACTGAGCACCCCATTTGGGTGACTAACATTCCCCGAGAATTCTACGATTTTGAGGACCCGGAGAGCGGCAAATGGGACAACTACGACCTATACCTGCCGGGATACGGAGAGGTCTTGTCCGGTGCAAGAAGGGAGTTCGAATACGACAAGATAGCCGGAAAAATGGAGAGAGACGGCGTAAGAAAGGAGAACTACAAGCTCCTGCTCAAACTCGCCAAAGAGGGAAGACTGAAACCCTCAGCCGGCGCTGGGATAGGCATAGAAAGACTCGTCAGCTGGATAGTTGGAGCCAAGCACATCGGAGAGACGCAGGTTTTTCCCAAAACACCAGGGGTAATTCACGACCTGTGAAACTGTGAAAATCCAATCCGCATCCATCACTAAATCGGGAGCTTGAACGAAAGTTTAGCATCAGCAGTCAACGAAGATTTTGACATTTGTTCCGTCCAGATGCTTGGTTAAGAAGGTGTTACTGTACGTTCATCCAATATTTACATTGTTTGCTTAACATTTGACTTCCAATATGGCAATAAAGTTTTTATGTGTACACTTCGACTTCATTATATTATTAATTTGCACATTAAGGTAACAACATGACACTCGTTAAGCTACAAACAATCCCGAACTGCGATTCTTGGGCTAGGTGCTTTTGATGAAATCCGTCTACGAAAGATATTATATAGAGGTGAAAGATGCACCGCCAAAAATCAAATTGCCTCCAAAGTATGCAGTCAATCGCTATAACAACTGTACAAATGCTCAGGAATGTACCCAAGCTTGCATATACGGTGTGCACGAGGCGAGCGAGGACGGCCAGATTGCAGAGCCCATCCAGGATCTGTGCAGGGGGTGTTACATGTGTGTCTTAAAATGCCCGAAGGGCGCCATTTCAATCGGAATCAACCCTGAGTTTGAAAAATTAGGAAATTCCTATTTTTCTCCAGAAAGGATAAAGACAATCTATTTTGAAGCAGAAACCGGTAGGGTTCCTGTTTCTGGCGCTGGGTATACCGGTCCTTTTGCGGGAGAGGGTTTTGACAGCATCTGGTTCGATTTTTCAGAGATAGTTAGACCGACGAGGGATGGAATTCATGGTAGAGAGTATATTTCGACTTCGGTAGATTTGGGAAGGAGACTTCAATCCCTTGAATTTGACGAGAATGAGAAGCTGGTTTCCAACGTTCCCAGAACTGTAGAGATTCCTATACCCATAATTTTTGAACCTCCACTCAGTTGCGAAACAGGTCGGAGTCTCCAGTTAGCTTTGGCGAAGGCTGCCCGTAGGCTCAAGACCTTTGCCATAGTGAACGCAAGGGAATATTCGTCCGGCCTAGCCCGTTTCAAAGCAAATCTGATACCTAGAATTAACTCGGACGAAATAGATGAGTTTGAAGATCTGATCAAAAAGTCGCAAATCGTTGAAGTTGAGTTTAGCGATGGCGACATAAGGGATCAGTTAAAGAAGGTTAAAGTGACTAATCCTTCAGCGTTAGTCTCCTTCTACTTGTCTTATGATAAAGAGGCTCCTGAAAGAGCGGATGCAATTGCAGAGATGGGAGGCGACATCGTTCACCTTCACGTTGACGATGGAGCTGTTGAGCGAGACCCTGACGTGATAAAAAGCGCCATCCGTTCTGTTCACTCACATCTCGTTGATAAACGCAATCGGGAAAAGATCACTCTGATCTCCAGCGGGGGAATAGCGGAGGCAGCCCATGTTCCCAAATCGATAATTCTCGGGGCCAATGCTGTCGCGGTTGGAATGGCATATCAAATTGCCCTCGGATGCAAAGTTTGCTATGGAAATAGGCACAGCGAAGACTGCCTGATGAATCTGGAAGGTGGAGACGTGGAACTGGCAACCCAGAGAATCACAAACTTGATCGGCGCATGGAGGGACCAACTGTTGGAGGTGCTCGGGGGAATGGGTTTGCGGGAAGTGAGAAGGCAAACAGGCGAGGTTGGCAGAGCGATGTTCTATGAGGACCTTGAAGCAAAGATTTTTGGTGACGAAGAATGATGCAGAAGGAACTCCTTTTTCAAACGCCAGAAGTAAAGCCCACGCCTTTTCAATTTCTAGGCTCAATAGAGAAGTATGAAGTGATCATGGATAGGTCCAAATGTTCAATGTGCGGAATTTGCGCGGAAGTCTGCCCATCATGCATAGGATCTTCATCGATCGATTATGAAGCCTACAAAAAGCCCAGTGGATACCTGCGCCTAGCCGTTCCAAAGATTTCTTGTGCAGGCTTTTCTTGTAACCGGTGCGTGAACGAGTGCCCAGACAAGGCTTTGTCCGTTAAACTCAGCCCACAGTACCTTGCCCTCGGCGACCTACGATGGACTGCTGACTTAGTAATGTCAACTTGGGAAGAGGCTGAAGTCGGAAAGGTATCGAGAAAATACGAGCATAGAGTTGGGGGCTCTGGGGGAGGTTTTGACAAGCTGCGATTTGATTTTGAACTTTATGACAAAGGACTTTGCGAGGATGAGCTGACTAACGAAGAGGACAGGGATACTTCTATAGTTCTGAACAAGAGAAATGACGGACGACCAGACATCAAGATTCCTATTCCAGTCTACGGCGGGGATATGTCCTTTGGCTCCGTAAGCTTGAACGTGATGCTTGCAAGAGCCAAAGCAGCTGAGGCCTGGAACACCTTTACCAGCACGGGTGAGGGCGGCTATCCTGACGAGTTAATCCAGTACAAGAATCACGTTATAACGCAAGTTGCTACCGGCCACTTCGGGGTGAATGCCAATACTGTTAAGAGAACAAAGATTATTGTTCTGAAATACGCGCAGGGCGCGAAACCCGGCTTAGGAGGACACTTACTTGCTGACAAGGTCACTCCTGATGTTGCAGCAATACGCGAGGTAGTCCCCTACATAAGTCTGTTTTCTCCATTCCCCTTTCATAACGTTTACTCCGTTGAGGATCACTACAGACACGTTCAATTGATGGAAGACATAAACCCTCAAGCCCTCATTTCTGTGAAAGTTTCAACTCCCACAGACGTTGATATGGTAGCGATCGGAAGTTATTACGCAGGAGCCCACATTCTGCAAATAGACGGCGGGTACGGCGGAACAGGGGCAGCTCCGGATATAGCTAAGAAAAACATTGCTATGCCAGTTGAATATGCAATCCCAATCGTTCACAACTACTTGGTAAGAGAAGGAGTCAGAGACGAGATAACGATAATGGCCAGCGGTGGGATAAGGACGGCATTCGACGTTGCTAAGGCTATAGCCTTAGGAGCGGATGGAGCGGTAATTGGAACAGCGGAACTAGTCGCACTCGGATGTAAAAGGTGTGAAAACTGTGAAAGAGGAAAAGGCTGCCCGGCTGGAATAGCCACAACGGACCCAGCGCTTAAGTATTTCATCGACGTAGACTGGGGTTCTCAAAGAATAATCAACCTTTACAGTTCATGGAAGGCACAGTGGAGCTATATTCTGAGGAAGCTTGGTTTAGAGAGCATCCGAGAACTTCGACCCCGCGATGAAGTGAAGTTCAAAAGAGGCCGATGCGGACACATGGTTCATCTCGACCATTTGAGGTGACAGCTTTGGACAGAAACGGTCAAAATCCAATAGTTCCAAGGAAAGAATGTGTCACAGACCACTCCAATAATCCGGTCTATGAGAAAGTGGCGGAAGGGGGATGCGGCGTCCTTGGAGTGGCCAGCTCCATCCCGATAAAAGGAAGACACTTACTAAGGCCACTTATTCAGATGCACAACAGAGGAAACGGTAAGGGCGGCGGCATAGCGGCCGTCGGTCTTTCTGCGAAGCAACTAGGCGTTTCGCAGAGGGTCTTGGAAGAAGATTACATATTGCAAATAGCCTACATTGACCCAAAATCAAGAAGGGAAGTTGAATCTCAATTCATAAATTCCAACCTCAACGTTGAGCACGTAGAGAAAATCCCTGTGATCGAGAACCACATAAGCATAGGTCTAGAAGTAAGGCCTCCAGAGGTTTGGAGATATTTCGTAAGAGCAAAAGAAGATAGACTGAGGCAATTCATCGAGAAGAATGGGTTTGAAGGTTTCGAATCCGGAAAAGCAGAGGATGAGTTCATCTACAGAAACAGTTTTGCCCTCAACAAAAAATATTACGCTTCTCTGGGCGAAAAGAAAGCCTTCGTTCTTTCTCATGGAAAAAACATTGTCGTCTTTAAAATTGTAGGATATGCTGAACAAGTTCTCCGGTACTATCAACTTGAAGACCTTGAAGCACACATTTGGATTGGACATCAAAGATACCCAACGAAGGGAAAAATCTGGCATCCCGGCGGTTCCCACCCATTCATAGGCTTGCACGATGCCTTGGTTCACAACGGCGATTTTGCAAATTATCACTCAATAACAGAATACCTGAGACAGAGAGAGATTTTCCCCCTATTCCTGACGGACACGGAAGTTGCTGCCCTATACTGGGACCTTTTAACGAGGATCTATGGATACCCGCTGGAATACGCAATTGAAGCCATTGCCCCAACGACTGAAAGAGACTTTGCGATGCTTCCAGAGAACAAGAAGAAAATCTACAAGGCTGTCCAAGCAACGCACGTTCAGAGCTCTCCAGACGGACCATGGTTCTTCATCATTGCCAGAAACAATCCTTACAAAAATGAGTTCCAGCTAATCGGCATAACTGACACCTCAATGCTGAGACCGCAGGTCTTTGCACTCCAAGAAGGAGAAGTTAAAATGGGATTCATAGCCTCCGAGAAACAGGCAATAGACGCAATGGTACAAGATCTATCGAAGGAGGACCCAAGATTCTATCCAATGTGCGACCGTTACTGGTATGCCAGAGGAGGCAGTTACACTGACGGAGGCGCCTTTGTTTTCACCGTCGACAAATCAAAGAACCTCACGTGCACTGACAAGTTTGGGAAACCAATCTCAGCCACGAGAAGCCAGCAACATTACAGGAGAATAAACATTCATGATCCACCTCGACCTTCTAGTTTTGATGAAAGACTAAAAGGAAGGCGAACTGCCGTCGACCTGTTCGCATACGCTGCAAAGAGCATCGGAGACTGGAGTTTCGGCGAGGTGTGTTCGTTTGCAGAAACCATGAAGAAATATGCTGACAAAGGAGATGAAGAGAAATCAGTCGTTATAGAGACGCTTACATTGCTAATAGACAGAAGATATGATAGCGGTGGCAAGAGAAGAAGTGACATTGTCTCTCTGCTAGAAGAGAAACTCTTCGACATTTTCGATTCAGCGCATTCTGCAGGATCCAACGTGAACAGCAGTTACTGTTTGATCAACTTTAAAGAGAGAAAACACCTAAGAAGCCCAACACGTTTGAGTCAAACTCTCATTATAGACGCCTCTGAATTTCAGCCCGAGGGAGAAGGGGGAACATGCCAGTTTCTTGAAAGGGCCTACGAACTAGGCTGGAAGAACTTCATCGCCTACAACTTCAGAGGGCAGAGAAACTTCGGAGCTGGTCTCGTTTCAAGAGACAAGGTTAGAGTCGACGTATACGGAAGAGTCGGCGACTGCCTTGCCGCTTTTGCAGACGGCCCAGAGTTTTACGTGCACGAAAGCGCTCAGGACTCTGTGGCTTACTGCTTCAAATCAGGAAAACTGGTAATCTTCGGAGACGCGGGAAAAGCATTCGAATACGGCGCCAAGGGCGGAGTGACGTTCATTCTGGGGGATCTGATCGACAGACCGCTGATCAACGCTGTTGGAAGTGCCACGGCTGTCATCAATGGTTCATGCAAGGATTATATGGGCGAATCTTGCATGGCAGCGAGAGGGTTTATAATTCTTAACGGAATGACGTTTGATGACCACGGAAAAATCGCAGAGCAAGAAACCCCCTACCAAGGCGGAAACCTGTTTCCTCTCGCCGCGGCAAGCGCTGTGTACCTGAGAGACCCTAGAGAGACGGTCGGTGAAGACCAGCTTAACGGCGGCAGAATTAGCACAATCTCCGGAGAAGACTGGGGGAAAATCTTGCCGCTGCTGAAAGAAAACGAAAAGTTATTCGGCATACGAGTTAAAGATCTTTTGAACGTTGATGGGGTTGTACGAAAACCAGAGTGCGTGTACAGAAAAGTGGTGCCAATCGAAATAGCTGCCCTAGCGAAATACGAAAATGGCATTTGAATTCAAATCTCATTTCTAAGCATTCCCAGATAGTCTTTTTAGTCTTGTCACCGTTGGGGAAAGTGACGAGTGAGAAATGAGAAATCAACTCTGCTATGAGCGGTGGTCTCTGTGGAGTCGCGGAAGAAATTGGTCGAAAAGTTGCTGGACACTTACAGAACTGACGAAGCAGTCTTGGGAATCATTCAGATCGGGTCTGCAGTGAAAGGCTACGACGATGAATTTTCTGACGTTGACCTCGTACTGGTCGTCACTGAAGAGAAGTATGCGATGCTTGAGAAGAACTTCCGAAAAGTTATCCACACCGAAGAGTATGACTTGAAATTCACAACGGCCGACATGCTTCGCGATATCAAAAACTCCAAAAGCGACGAAGATCACTGGGACTTCCAAGACTCCATTGTCTTGTTCGACAAGACAAACACTCTAGAAGAAGCATTAAGGGAGATAACGAGCTATGACACGGGTTCGAGGCTGGAACGACTGAAACGATACTACATTGGTTATTGGGAGAACACTCTGAAATCGCTGAGCTGCCTTGAACACAACAACCGTGGGGCCGCGAGGATTTATGCTGCGATCGCCATTCAGGAATTAATTCGATTGCTTTTTAACCTAAACGAAAGATGGGCTCCTAGGACCCAGTGGGCGTTGAAAGAAATTAGCTTTCTTCATAAAAAGCCTGCAAACCTAGAAAGTCAAATACAAGACATCTTAGAGGAACCTGATTCTGAAAAAATCTCTGGACTATGGAATCAGACAGCCGAGCTTCTGAGAAGAGAAAAATACACTTTCGTCGATCACCCTGAGGAAATACTCTAAGCTTCGAATACAATTCCTCTGAATCTCGTGCTAACACCTTGAAACACACTTTTTTCCTACCGCAACTCAACGACGGGGATGCAGAAAGCATTAAATATTACATATGTCATATTCCCCTCTAATCTAAAAATGGAAAGTGACCGTATGCCGGAAAAGAAGAAACTAGCGTTGGTAGTTCACAGCGGAACACTGGACAAACTCCTATGCGCCTTCATACTGGGGTCAACCGCAACGTCGATGGGATGGGAAGCGCACCTCTACTTCACTTTCTGGGGTCTCCAAGCGCTCGTCAAAGGGGCAATGGAAAAAGCAGGCTTGCCAAGCGATTATAAGCAGATGGAAAAACCGATGAGAGAAAAGTTGAAACAGATGAAGTACCCGACGCCCTACGAAATGCTCAAGAGGATGAAGACTTCGGGGCTCCTGAAGATATACGCCTGCACTCCGAGCATGGAAATGTTCAGCGTCAAAAGAGAAGACCTGATTCCGGAAGTAGATGAATTGGTCGGCGCAGCAACATTCCTAAACATAGCAGCAGGTGCAGACGTAACTCTCCTAGTCTAGATCAAGAAGCACCAGCCAAGGGAAAATAAACCCCTTGACAAACCCTCTTTTTCTAGTGTACGAAGCTTCTAAGTAACCCATTAATACGTCAGAACGCTAAAGGCGTATGTCTACGTTGTGAAAACCATGGCTTCGAGAGGCAAGAAGACAAAGGCTCTAGCCCTCGTGTCCGGCGGGTTAGACAGCACGCTGGCCGTGAAGCTTATGCTGGATCAGGGCATAGATGTGGAAGCAGTTAACTTTGTGAGCCCTTTCTGTCTCTGCAGAAAAGGCGGCTGTGGAGCCCCAGAAGTGGCAAAGAGCCTCAGCATACCGTTGAAAACGATCAGCGTCGGCGAGGAATACCTTAGGATTGTCAGAAAACCGCGGTTTGGCTATGGAAAGAACATGAACCCTTGCGTTGACTGCAGAATTTTCATGCTGAAGAAGGCCAAGACGTATGCAGAGAAAACAGGCGCGCTGTTCATCATCACCGGCGAAGTCTTAGGTCAAAGACCCATGTCACAGCATGGAAGAACTCTAGGCCTAATAGAGGAGAAAGCAGGTTTAAAGGGGAAGATCCTCAGACCGCTGTCTGCAAGGTTGCTGCCGAAGACTGAAGCCGAAGACAAGGGTTTCGTAAACGGAGAAGCGCTACTCGGCATCGAAGGCCGCTCAAGAAAGAAGCAGATCAAGCTTGCTGAAGAGATGAATGTAACTGGCTATTCGTGCCCAGGCGGAGGCTGCCTATTAACGTACAAGGAATTCGCTGCTAAACTGAAAGACCTGTTTGACCACAAGAGAAGAGTCTCCTTGAAAGACGTGCAGTTGCTGAAAGTTGGACGACACTTCAGGTTTGGAAAGAGCAAAATCATAGTTGGCAGGAACGAAACTGAAAACAAGCTCTTGACTCAAATGAAAATGGCGAATGATTACTGCTTCGAAGCCCAAGACTGCGGAAGCCCCATAACCTTGCTCCAAGGACCCAAAACCAGAACCGCCATCCAGAAAGCCGCAGAGCTAACCGCTTACTACTCAGACAAGAAACAAGGCAATGTGCAAGTGAAATTCGGCAAGCAACACTGCGAGAAACCACTGAGTGTTCAAGTTCCACGGAAAGAAGAAGTAGAACAGCTCAGAGTAACCTAAGAAGAACGGATGACAACTTCTCTCTCCTCAGGAAACACGGAGTCGCCCTGACGCTCGACCCTTTCACCTCAAGACTCAGGAGGTCACCTTGATTTCGCTCAAATTAGACGGAAAGAACATGGAAGCATAGTGCAACACGCCCGGAAACGCTGACGATGACAGAACAGACAAAACCAGAAAAAGGGGCAACGGCGAAACGCATTGCGCAGTCACTACCCTTGCCGAGACCATCTGCCAAACCCTCTGCAAACACTCGGCCTCAAGCCAGCCCAAAGTCAAAAGGGCCTTCCCCAGCACCCACGTGCAGTACTAACACCCTAGGGGGAGGGGGTATGCGTGTTAGACGAGTGAAAACGCGAACACAGGGATGTTAAGCACCGGCGAATCTTAGTCATTCTTTCTTCTTTGTTGAAGCCTCATACACTTTCAAAGCTATGTAACCAAAAAACCCAGCAGCAAGCAGGCCGATGCCGGTCCAGCCGACTGTGCCTTCATAGGAGTTAGCGCCATACAAGAACAACACCAAGCCTACGATCACCAAGAACAGAAACACCAAGTCTCTCCACCACATCGAGGCAACTCCGGAAGCCAGTTTTCACCGTTCTACACTGTCTCAGAGTATATAGACTTTGCCGCTCTGAGAACAGAATCATCAACCGTCACACTATACAGTCTGACATCAGACATCCCGACATCCGGCTGTCCTTGAAACACGTTCGCCCCTCCAGTTCCCGACACTTCGCGATCAGAAACCACAGGTAGCGCCTGAAGAACACCCGACATGCTGCCTAAAGGCGACAGAAATATGACGGCCACATGGTTATTGGTCCCTCTGACTTCAATGCTGCCGACACTCTTATATACCAGCGGCACAGCTAGATAGCAGTTGTGAGTCAGAAATGTCGGAACACGACATCAAGAAGCCTGAAACAAGAGAAGAACTCATTAAGATGCTGACGGAAGCCGCCAAAAAGGCAGCCGAAGGCCGTGCTGCTACAAGAATTAAACCGACAAAGCCAACAGTGCTCGGAACGGCTGAAGCCTTAAACATTCACAGGGACACGCTTTACACGTGGCTCAAAGAATTCGATGTAGATTTCAAAGAGGTCACAGACAGCTTGCCGACAAACTTACTGTCGGAATCCGTCGAAGAATCAGGATATGCATACTTGATTGGTGAGGCGCTAGTCGGAGAGGGAAACGAGGTTGCGCACATAGACCTGCTCATAGGCGACAAAAACGGGCCGGTCGGAGAGGCTTTTGCGGCAGGAATGTGCAACCTGTCTGCGGGACACACACCCTTGTTAGCAGTGATAAGGCCGAACCTTCCGCCTAAACCGCACACGCTGCTCGTGCCCAAAGTCACCATAAAAAACATTCAAGACGTGGACAAGATATTTGGACCGGCCCAAGCTGCAGTTGCAAAAGCTGTTGCTGACGCAGTGGAAGACGGAATAATCCCCAGAGACAAGATCGACGACTGGGTCATAGTGGCCAGCGTCTTCGTAAGTCCTCAAGCAAGTGACTTCCGCAAGATCTACCATTACAACTATGGGGCGACCAAGCTGGCGCTGAAGAGGGCCATAGCAAAGTACCCATCGCTGGAAAAGATCCTCTACGACAAGGACAGAGCCAGACATCCAATAATGGGGTTCAAAGTGCCCCGCCTGTGGAGACCGCCGTACCTGCAGATTTCGCTTGACAACCCAGACGTGGAAAGAGCAAAGAAAGTGATAGCACAGCTGCCTGGAAGCGACAGAATAATCCTGGAGGTTGGAACGCCTCTGATCAAGAGATATGGAACAAAAGTGATAAACGAACTGCGAGAAGTGGCTAAAGACATCTTCTTCGTAGCAGACCTCAAAACCCTGGACGTAGGCAAAGTCGAAGTTGACCTGGCCTTCGACGAAACGGCAGACGCCGTTGTCGCCTCGGGACTGGCAGCTCCTGAAACACTCGACTCGTTCATTCACGAGGCAAAGAGACTCGGAATATACGCTGTGGTCGACATGATGAACGTTGAAGACGCACTCAAGAAACTGAAGTCGATCAAAGAGTTCCCCGACATCATCGTCCTACACAGGGGCATAGACCAAGAAACAGGAAGAACACACGGGTTGGAGATCATCCCGGAAATTAGGCAGACCTTCAAGGACAAAAAGTTCCTGATCGCTGTGGCAGGCGGAATAGTGCCAGAGACTGGAAGAGAAGCCCTGCAAAAAGGCGCTGACATAATCATCGTTGGAAGATACGTGACACAGTCAAGGGATGTTGAACATGCGGTGAGAGACTTCCTCGAAGCAACGCCGGAAATGCGAGAAGACATAGACCTCTTCAGAGTGCACGTCGAGTAAGCATCTGTCCCCCTTTTTCTTCTTCTGCCTATGCGAAGATCTTGAAGAAGACGAAGGCAGCGAAGAATATTGCACCGGCCACAACGAAAACTTGGAGGAAACCCGAAACCTGAGCGATGAAAGGGCCGATAAACGAGCCGAATGCTCCTCCCAGCCCTATCAGAACATTGATCAGACCCGCTTTGCCCGATGGTATAAGCTCCATCGATAGAGCAAGAATCGTCACCATAAAGACTGCAAAGAGAAATCCCATGACGACTAGAATTCCAGTGGTCAGCAGAACGTTGAAAGAGGACAGATTCAAGGCGGCGAGAAGTACGAAGGCAAGCAGGCTTCGAAACAGCACTAGTCCGGCTACGTGGGCTTTTCCAGTTGGCCCCTGCGACCTTTTTCCAGCCAATGCGTAGCCCCCTATAGCTCCCCCGGAATTGAGCACGTAAATCGCGAAGACGAACCCCGCCGGCGCGATGCTGTTCACAAACACGGGCATTGGAGTGAACAGTATGCTCGTGGCAAGCGAGAAAAGCACTAGTCCGAAGCAGAAGGCTGTGACGTTCTCTCTTTTCAATTTCTCATCCAGACCTATGCCGTCCACCATTCTGGAAGCCAGGAAGACACCGTGAGACGCGAAGTCAACGGTCTTCTCGATGCTCACCAAGCGTCTCTCAAAAATCATTGGGGGGTCCACGACGAGTATTGCAGAGAGAACGAAGGCTACGAAGTTCAACCCTGCTACGAGAAAAAGGGTGTTCACCGCACTAACCCCAAAATACGAGGCGAAGAAGCCTAACAGCAGACCGATTAGCGTCCCGACTTCCGTGATCCCCTCGTAGAAGGCGAAATTCTTCTCCCAGTCTTGATGAGAATACAGTTCAGAGATTAGAATGTTTTTCGGAGCTTCATGGGCAACGTGAAAAATCGACATTATCGCGTATATTACAATCAGCAAAGCTATATCCGTCGTAAACGCGAAGAGGCAGAGCAAGACGGCTGACGCGAGGAACGCAAGAAGGATGTAACGCTTATAATGCCGTGTCTCGTCGCATAAATAACCCCAGAGGAAAGAGGCAGGAATAGCCGCGAAGAGAGCGATAGCAGTGATTACCCCAACGTAGAACAGCCCATTTGCAGCGTCGATTTTAAGCAAGTAAAGCGGCAGAAAAATCGAGAGTAATCCGAACCCCATTTCGTGGAAAAAGAACCCCAGCCGCCACATGGCCAGAAAACCTATTCAAAGTAAGATTAAAACTTTTACTCCCTCGAAGCTGATTTCCCTCTCGAACTGCACGCTAAAAGCGCGTTATCACGAATCGCACCGATTGTTACCACCATAGTTTCTGTAATATGGACAAAATGGGCACTCAAATGACCAATTCTTTTCCTCACTCGGAACCTAGAGGATCAGAAGCTCAACCGTGACTTTGTGCGCATGCGTGTTCCGCGCGCGAGTCAAAATTGGTCTTATCCAACCTGAAAATCCTCACCGTCTTCAACAATGCTCGTTAAGTGTATATGCAAAGTGTATATGCAAAATGTATATGCTCTTACGTGCGCGCTATTCGCGAATTTATGGACAAGCCAGCGCGCTTTTTTGGCATCGGGTGGCGCAAACTTCACTGCTCAAACACGCAATTCTTAATAGAGAGATGCTCAACTTTCATACAACCACCTAAGAGGCTACGACGGATGGCCAAGTTCAAAGTCATCGTTTCAGACCCCGAAACGGGGACATCAAAGGCGGTTGAGCTTGAAGAAGCACGCGCTACCCCGTTGATCGGCAAGAGAATAGGCGAAGTCATAGACGGAACAATAGTCGATTTCGCAGGGCACAAGGTCCAAATCATGGGCGGCTCCGACAAGGACGGGTTCCCGATGAGGCCGAGCGTACATGGCGGTGTTCGCCGACGCATAGTTCTCAGCGGCGGCGTAGGCTTCAACCCGCTGAACGGAGGGATGAGGAGACGCAAAAGCATTCGGGGAAACGTCATAACGGAAGAGATCGTTCAGGTAAACGCGAAAATCGTGGAAAAGCCGAAACATCCTAAAGAAGGAAAGAAGCCGAAGGAAAAGAAGGAAGAAAAAACAGCTCCAAAAGAACCTGAGCAACAAGCCAAAGCTCAAACGCAAACCAGCACTTGATATAAGCTTAACGTTTATTAGCCGCAGCATTTCTAATCCTTCAATAATTTGTAAACATTCAATGGAAAGTGGACAATGAGCAGCGAAAAACGGGCAACCATACCTCGCCAACCCGAAATCAACATCGGCACAATAGGACATGTTGACCATGGCAAAACAACACTAGTTCAGGCGCTGACGGGTGTCTGGGCGTCGAGACACAGCGAAGAACTCAAGAGAGGCATCACGATCAAACTGGGCTACGCAGACATGGCAGTTTACAGGTGTCCCAAGTGTGAGCCGCCGAACAACTACACTACAAAACCAGCTTGCCCCATCTGTGGCTCAAAAGCCGTTTTCGTCCGAGCGGCCAGCTTCGTTGACGCCCCGGGTCATGAAGCTCTGATGGCAACCATGCTCTCCGGCGCGGCAATAATGGACGGAGCGTTACTCGTGATAGCGGCAGACGAACCATGTCCTCAACCGCAGACCAGAGAACACTTGGCCGCGGTCGGTGTTATAGGCATAAAGAACATAGTCATAGTCCAGAACAAGATCGACATCGTTGACGAGAAGAGGGCCCGCCAGAGCTACGCTGAGATAAAGAACTTCGTGAAAGGAACCGTGGCGGAAGACGCCCCTATCATTCCCATCTCAGCACAGCACGGAGTCAACGTAGATGTTCTCCTTCAAGCGATAGAAGAGGTTATGCCGACGCCGAAAAGGGATGAAACAAAGCCGCCGTTCATGTACATAATTCGTTCTTTTGACATCAACAAGCCGGGCACGCTTGTCGACAAGCTGGAAGGCGGCGTGCTAGGGGGCACGATAGTCCAGGGCAAGTTCATGGTCGAAGAAGAACTGGAGATACTTCCAGGAATAGCGACGGAAGAAAAGAGCACGTATGAGCCCCTGTTCAGCGAAATCGTAAGCCTCGAAGCCGGTGGAGAGAACGTGAGTGAAGCTCACTGCGGCGGCCTAGTAGGCGTAGGAACACTCTTAGACCCATCATATTCGAAGGCCGACAGCCTCATCGGAAACATCGCAGGAAAACGAGGAATGCTGCCTCCAATATTGTCAGAGGTTATCCTTGAAACTCACATTCTTGACAGAGCTGTAGGAACAAAAGAGCTGACGAAAATCGAAGAAGTCGCGATGAACGAAACACTGCTCATGCACGTCGGTGCCGCCATAACGGTCGGAAAAGTCTCCTCAATAAGAAAGGACAGCGTTCAGATCAAGCTCACCAGGCCGGTTTGCGCGCAAACAGGATCAAGAGTTGCGCTGAGCAGAAAAATCGCAGGGAGATGGCGGCTAATAGGCTATGGAATGATACGGTAAAATGACTTCAGAACCTAAGCCTGCAAGAAGAAAATTGAAGATCATACTCGATTCAAACGCTCTGTTCGTTCCGCTTCAGTTCAAAATCGACCTTATCGAAGATTTAGAAAAGCTTTTGAACAGGAATTTTGAACTTGTCCTGCTTTCCCCAACCCGGCTGGAGCTTGAGAGAATAGCAACTCAAGGTTCTTCCAGTATGCGCAAGAACGCGGCCCTTGCACTGAAACTAGCTGAAAGGTGCAAGCCACTGGATGTTGGTCAGCGAACAGGCACGTCCGCAGACGACCTTATCGTCCAAGCGGCCGCCAAGTACAAGTACCCGGTGTTCACGAACGACAGACAACTCAGGAACAGGCTAAGAGATATAAATGTGCCAGTTATTTATGTGAGGCAAAAGTCACGGTTAGAAATTGACGGGAGGCTGTAACCCCTGTTTAAACTTGTAACCTTAGAAGATACGATTCGGATTCCGCCTGAAACATTCGGCAACCCACTCGAATCGGTAGGACACCAGCAGGTCAAGGCGAAATACGAAGGAGTCGTCGACGAGGAGCTAGGCTATGTCATAGCCGTAACCGAAGTGAAAGTAAGCTCCACGGGCAAGATAATCCCAGGCGACGGCGCTACGTATCACAAGGTGAACTTTTCACTTTTAACCTTCTACCCTAAAATTCAAGAAGTCGTTGAAGGCGAAGTCGTTGAGATCGCCGATTTCGGCGCTTTCGTCCGCATCGGACCGATTGACGCGTTACTTCACGTTTCCCAACTCATGGATGACTTCATCTCTTACGACGAGAAGCAAGGAGTGTTGCTGGGAAAGGAAAGTAAACGCAAGCTGATGAGCGGCGACCAGGTTCGCGTCCGCATAACTGCAGTATCGCTTGGCAGAGCTGGAAGTTCGGGAAAAATCGGCGTCACAGCAAGACAGCCCTTCCTTGGCAAGCTTG
The DNA here is from genome assembly GCA_050012255.1 of Bathyarchaeia archaeon. Lineage (GTDB taxonomy): Archaea > Thermoproteota > Bathyarchaeia > Bathyarchaeales > Bathycorpusculaceae > DASPPK01. Next base: position 56,275 of record JBEKHN010000003.1, on the reverse strand, counting down.
AATGGATTGAAACCGACTTGAAGAAAATGAAGGAAGCAGCGGAGAAGAAAGCATCCGAAAAGAGGGTGCGAGCAGAATGAGCGAGAAAGCCTGCCCAAACTGTCACTATCTGAGCAGAGGAAACGTCTGTCCTAAGTGCAAAACGACAAGCCTGAGCGACGATTTTAGCGGGTTGGTGATCATCTTTGACCCTGAAAGTTCAGCAATTGCAAAGGCCATGAACATCAAAGACAAAGGCCGCTTTGCCCTAAGGGTCAGATAAGATGGCTGTTAAACACTATCTTACATCCGAACTGCGCAAAGCTCTGAAGCAACCGTTGGGCACTCTGATTCGAGGCTCTTTTGTCGACACGATGAAAAGACTGAAGAAGATGGTTGAGCAAGAAAACCCATCGAGCATAATTTCCGTCGGGGATACGGTCTCAAAGAACCTTGCGGAGAACGGCTTTTCCCCCAAATTGTACATCATAGACAATAAATGCATGAGGAGGAGCACGAAGCCGTTTGAGTTACCTGCAGACCGGACAGTTTACATCACAAACCCTCGAGGAACAATTACAGAAGAGGCCGAACGAATGGTAGAAGCTGCCTTGAAAGAAAGTGAGCATGTCAAAATCGTCGTCAAAGGCGAAGAAGACCTGTTGACGCTCGTTGCCATCGCCTACGCGTCCGAAGACTCATACGTCATATACGGTCAGCCTCACGAAGGCATCGTCGTGGTCAAGGTCACTCCTGACAAGAAAACAGAAATCGCATCAATCCTCAAGTCCATGGAAAAGCGTTCAAAAAGCTAAATAAGAGAGTGTAACATCAAGTCAACACTGCACACGAGGAAACATGATGGAAGTCAACATAGTGTCACAGAAAGAGAACCCGTTGCTGAAGCGGAAGGAAATTCGTTTTAACGTTAAACACGTCGCAGGCGCCACGCCACCGAGACTAGAAGTCAGAAAAGCAGTCGCAGAGGCGTTGAAGTCAAACGTGGACCTGATCTTTGTCAAAAAATTCGAAACAAGGCCTGGAACGCACATAGCGGTAGGCGTGGCGAACCTTTACGATTCTGCCGAACAGGCGAAGCTCATCGAACCGGACTACGTAATCAAAAGAAACGTTCCTCCTCCCGAGAAGCCTAAAGAAGAAGAGAAGAAGGGGTAGAGTAGAAAATGCCCAAGAAGGAAGAAAAGAAAGAGGCGCCAAAGAAGGGAGAAGAACCCAAGAAAGAAGTGAAGAAAGCAGAACAAGCCCCAGTGGAAGCTCCGAAGGAAGAGGCAAAACCTGCGAAACCCGAGAAAGCTCCAAAACCCGAGAAAAAGAAGAAGGAAGAAAAGGGCGTTTTCAAACTGTACAAGGTTGAGGCTGAAAAGGTCATTAGACTTCGCCCAACGTGCGAACGGTGCGGACCCGGATACTTCATGGCGGACCATGGTAACAGATACACTTGTGGACACTGCGGGTTCACGCGGTACAAGCCCGCTAAGGAATGAACATCTTTAAATTATCCGACACCGTGATAGCTTCTTGATGGTTTACGAAATGCTCAGGGTAAACGTCGTCATCTCAAATATTTCTGCGGAACGTTTCTTGGACTTCAGGAAGCCTTTCCCCCAAGTTCATATAAACACGAACCTTAACCTTACGGGGATGGAGAAGAAGCTGGACGAGTCATTGGACGTTCCGTTCGTTCTGACGATCAGTTACAACCCCTCAGTGGCGCAGATAAGCCTGAAGGGAACCGCGTACGTGGTCGGCGACAAAGGTGAAACTGAAAGAGTCTACAAGGAATACGAAGAGAAGAAACCCCCGCCACCAATCATAGTACAGTCAGTTTCAAACGTTGCCTTCATCGAGTCTGTCCTGATATCCAGAACCTTGAACATCCCGCCGCCTATCCCGCTGCCCCAAATAGGGGAGACTAAGCCAAGCGAGAAGAAACCCTCAGACAGGGATTACAGCGCCTGAACAGGGCGAGAAGCAGGTTACCAGCAGGTTACTTCAGCGGCACGTACATCGAGGAACGCGACGCGCCGATGCCGGGAGTACCGTGTCTAACAGGTTTGTTTGTGACTGAAAACTCCCCCAAGTAGTGTCCTATCATTTCAGGCTTTATTTCCACCTGCACAAAATCTTTGCCGTTGTGCACCTGGATCAGCAAGCCGACCATTTCAGGCAGAATGATCATGTTCCGCACGTGCGTTTTAATGGCAGGGTTGCCTCCCCTTCGAAGCTCTTCCCTCGCGCGCCTGACCTTTTCAAGCAGTATCCTCTGCTCCGCCTGCAAACCCCGATGAAGACTCCTTCTCTGCCTTGAAGGGAGAAGGTCAATGAATTCGTCCATTGACATGCTCTGCAGCTGGCTCAACGAAAGCCCGCGATACATGAACTCTTTCGGCATTTTTATCTCACCCTACTTGCCACATTAGACATTATGGACCCTCTCCTATTCTTTGCTTATCACGCGCGCTCTTCCCTTTCCTTCCGGTGCCTCTCGCAGCAATCAAACCGACTTTTTGTCCTGGCGGAGCGCCGTGCGACGTTGTAGTGACCTTTCTTGCACTCCTTTTACTACTGCCATACGGATGCACAGCAGCAACCATCTTTCTTCCACTTGTCCTCGGGTACTTGCGCCCCCTAGCCCTCATCAAGTGGAACTTCGCGCCTGCTTTCAGGAAGGGCTTGTCCGTCCTTCCGGACGCTGAGACCACGCCGATCGTTGCCCGACAATAATCAGCCACGTACTTTGCCTTTCCAGACGGCAACTTGATTATCGTCCCCTTGGGGGTGTGAGTAACGACCGTCGCGTACGACCCTGAGGATTTTGAAAGCTTGCCGCCGTCCCCGGGGCGGAGCTCCACGTTACAGACCATTGTGCCTTCTGGGATCTTGCCAACAGGCATGATGTTGCCCACGTCGACCGCGGCTCTCCCGCCAATCTGAATCTGTTTGCCCTCATAGACCCCTTCAGGAACAACCGTGAAGAATGTTTGTCCATCTTCAGACCTTATCAGCCCCAGAGGCGTTCCTCGCCCAGGGTCATGAACAAGCTCTTCAATCACGCAGTTGAAAGATGACTCAAAATCCTTCAGTTTTGTAGTTGACGGGTACCGAGCAGGGGCCACCCTCTTGTGGGTTGCGGCTCGAAACGTAGAGCCCCCACGCCCGCGTCTTTGAACACGAATTCTCTTTCCCACTATCAGTCCACCATACAGGTTTACAGTATTCCAAGTCTGATTGCTATGTCGGCTGCCTTGTAATCTGGATGAAGCTTGACGAACGCCTTCTTTTCGCCGGTCGAGGTGATCAGAACGTTGATGTCTTCAACTCTCACTTCGTAGAGCCTTTCAACCGCCTTTTTGACGTCAGATTTGTTTGCTCTCAGGTTGACCATGAAAACCAGTTTGTTCTCTTTTTCAACCATGAGGCTGGAGGACTCAGTCATTAAAGGATAGAGTATGACGTCGTATGGGTCCATTATGCCTGCCCTCCTTGACCGTGCAGCCTAGCAAGCTCCTCAACCGCATTGCTTGTCCATATCGTGAATCTTCCAGGATGCGTGCCCGGAGCCAATATCTCCGGGTTAAGGTTTCTGACCGCGACAACATCCACGCCTGGGATGTTTCCTGCTGCTTCCATTATTCCCTTGTTCTCAGCAACGACTATGAGTGGTCCAACAGCCTGCTTCATCTTTCTTCCTCTGCTCTTACCCTTCCCAGCCCTCACCTTTCTGCTCTCTCTCACCCGGAGAATCTCTGACAATACTCCCAACCGTATGAGAACCTCTTCAACTTCCTTGGTTCTCTTCAAGCCTTCCAGTTCAGACGAAACTACAAGCGGAATTTGCGGCACGTCCTCAATGCTGTGACCCCTCTTGGCCACAGTCTCTTTCGATGCCGTCGCTGCTATAGCCGAGAACAGGGCTAGCCTCTTCTCCTTCTTCGGAATCCTCTTAACAATCTTCTTCTCAGAAGTTGGCGGATGAGACTGCCTTCCCCCGACCGTTCCCGGTGCGAAAGCCGCTCTTGCAGACGCAGTCTTGCGTCTCGGCAATCTGGCTTGGCCTGAGCCTGTGCCTCTGGACTCGGCTGTCGTTCTCTTTCCCGCCATGGGGTCTCTGCCCTGTCGTTGAAGCCTATGCGACTGTATCGCCAGAACAGCCCGCTTTATGACGTCCGGCCTCAGCGGTGTCGCGAAAACTGGTGGAAGCTCAATCTTTCCAACCGCCTTACCTTCGAGGTTGAAAACCTTCGCCACCTTCTTAACCATTAGCATTCACCGACTATCTTCCCTGCGGAGACTCAAGGGATACTTGGGTTATTTGCGGCGGCTCTTCCGATACTCCTCTCGGCGAGCGTGCCGGGTAGCGAATCCGTATCGGACGCTTCTCCGTGCCTGCTACGCTTCCTGCAAGAAGCACGTAGGGACCTTTGACTAAGCCGTATCTCAGGAAACCACCTTTTGGCGTGATCTCTTTTCCATCCTTGCCTATCTTGAGGATTCGTTTGTTGTACTCTGTTCTCTGGTGAAAACCCATCTGCCCTGCTCTTGGGACGCTGTACATCACGTGGTGCGGGTTCCACGGGCCCAGCGTTGCAACGCCTCTCTTTGTCTTTCTTCCCTTAGCCTGGAGTATTGTGACTCCCCAACGTTTTACAGGTCCTTGAAAACCCTTACCTGTTGAAACTGAAGCTATGTCAACGTACTGGCCTTCCTTGAAAATCTCCGCAGGGGTTGCGGTTTTCCCAAGAAGGCTTTTTGCGTACTCGAACTGTTGCTGGACTGTTCCTCCGCCTATCTCTATTTCTGCCATGTCAGGCTTCTTCTTCGGCACACTTGCCTGCCTTGGCTGAGTCACACTGATAACACGGACCCTCACAACTCGAGGCAGGTTCTCCTCGATCTTCTTCAGAGCTTCTTCCGTCTTGAAATCTTCCGCAAGCGTGAAAACTCTTTCTAAGTCGTCTGGCAGGTCTTTCGCCCATGCTTCAGCTAAGGTTCGCAAACCATTGACGTCTTTCGCGTAGACCTTTACACCGCAGACAAGAATGGGCGGGGTCTCCAAGATCGTGGCTGGAAGAATCACTTCCTTGCCAAAATCCGGCGAACGCTTCCGGTCTTCTATCGTGAACACGTGGGTCATGCCGGCCTTGTAGCCTGTAAACCCTAGAAGCCGAGGCGTTTCTGATTCAACTCTAGGCCAGAAGCGTACTCTGGCCAGTAAGTGTTCAGCACGTTTCCTGGGCAAGTATGCCAGAGAACCATGTCTCGGAGCGTGCGTTTTACGATGTCCCATTGTTTTTTCGCTTCGCGACTTCTAGGAATGAGGACAATGAGTTATTAACATTTTGGTTCCGTCACGTTAGAAGGGGTTTAGCCAGCGTTTTCCCAAATCGACTTGCCCTGTGCGAAAATCACGCCTCTATCTGTGCTTCGGCCCATAACCTTTATTGACTCTTTGAAATCCTCGGTATTGCAGGACTTTGAGCCCTTGCTCTGACTTCTCTTTCTAAACAATCAGCTATGTATCTCATGGAAAGAGGTCTTAAGACGTTGTCACTGTTTAGGGCTATGAGAAACGAGCCAGTTAACGTCATGGATTCTGCCCATTCTGCCCTGATTTCTTGTGTGTATTCAGCATAGTCTGAATAGGTCTTGTGGACTGAGACTGCTACTATGTCTGAACCTAAGCCCATGCCAGTGGAAACAAAGATCATGTTAGGATTCTTTGCCGTGAGATCCCTTCCCTTTGCCACTTTGGTATCAGGAGGCTGTTCACGTTTCTTGTTTCCAAACGTAATTGCAATGATCTCAAAACCCAATTTTCTCAGATTCGCAGTTCCAGCATACTCGATGACCCCTTCTTTTTCAAGCCTTGTTCTGATTCTGGAGACTGTAGGTTGAGAGACACCAATTGCCTTTGCTAGTTCCCTATCACTTCTTCTGCTGTTCTTAATGAGCTCACAAACCAGTTTGATCTCTATATCCTTCAAACACGTTCCTCCTTAAACAAGCGGGTCTGTCTATACTATTTCGTAAGTTGTTTAAGAAATCTTCTCCATATAGCCATAATTCATTTGTATTTTCTATGGGTGTTATGATTTATGAAATTATCCATGATTGAATGCAGTGCGGCCTGCAAAACATCGACAGCACTGGGTCACAAACGTTCTAAGGAGCCTTCAAACTATCGTGAAAAGCCCGAATCGTCAAGCACAGTTGTTTTGATTTCATCGTTGCATGGAAAAATATTTTAGCCAAGAGAGTCACACAACAAAGAACGTTGGGTTTTGGATGGTTGAAAAGGAACCAAGAAAGCACACTGGTAAGTGCTATGATTGCGGTGGCCCTCTAGAATTGTTTGAATTGGATATTAAGCAGTCTACGAAGATTATGAAGTGCCAGAATTGCGGCCTATTCCATTTCTACAAGAAAGACTTCATTGGCAATTACAAGCTGACCAAAGTCAGCAAGAATCCTGCCGCGTAGCGAACTCCTCGAACATCATCCAATCAGTGATTTTACCTTCTCAAAGATGTCCTGCGCGTACACTGTGCTTCCGCAATGCTCACATTTGGTTTGATTCCCTGACGTGGACAATGTCATCGGTAGTGCGCGCCCTGACAAGTATTAAATATGGGTGCGTCTAGTCCTGACGAGGGTTGATCATGGCTGATACTACTTCTGAGATTGCCGGAACCCTGTATCATTCCGGTTGCTTGAAGTTTGGCACTTTCCACATCAAATCTGGGGCCCTAAGCCCATACTACATTGACCTTGCATGTCTGCTTTCCTCTCCCAAAGACCTTAGCACTCTTGCAGACATTGCCGCAGACAAGATTAGGATGCTTGAGGCCAAGGATAGGATAGACAAATTAGCTTCGATCGAGTTGAAAGGTGCCTTGATTCTGCCGAGCATCGCTTGTCGAACGAACCTGCCGTGCACCGTGGTGAGGAAAGAGGAAAAAGTGTACGGCGCGTCAGGAAGAATTGCAGGTGCAGAAGTCGCAAAAGGCGAAAGGATTCTGTTCTTTGATGATGTTATCAGCGAGGGCTTGTCCAAGCTGGAAGCAATAAAGCCTCTCGAGCAGCTTGGGGCCCGCGTAGAAAACATCCTAGTAGTGGTTGACAGGGAACAGCACGGTGCAGAAAACCTAGGAAAGCTTGGCTACAGAGTGTACGCCTTGGCAAAGGTCACCGAGCTAGCAGAAAGACTCCTTCGAAACTCGAAAATCTCGAAAGAGCAAGCAGACGCTGTTTTCAACTACGTCAAGAATGCTTGAAAGCCTACTCTCTTTCTCCAGTCTCAACAAGTAATAGCTTCTGCAGTATTTCCCTTGCGGATTCTTGCGGCGAGCATTTGGCAGTGTTCACCGTTACTTCAGGGTTTAAAGGAGGCTCGTAGGGTTGCCCGATCCCGGGGACAGTTGGGGTTTCACCCTTCAGGGCCCGTGAGTAGATTTTCCTTGGAGCGAGGTGAGTCTTCCCTCTTCTGGCCTCACGATCCATGCAAACTTCCATTGGACACTCAAGATAGGCCTCGATGAACTTTGGAATCCGCTTTCTTGCGTTGTCACGGAAGCGTCTAAGGTTGCCAGTCGCGTCGATCAAAACGTTCACACCATTCTCTGTCAGAAGCTCAGCAAAGTAGACGAGGGTTGCATAGACCGTGTCACGTTCTTCGGAAGAGTAGGATGGCTTAGGAGTCAAAACTTTGCGTAGAGCGTCCACGGACAACAGTTGAGCTTGGACCCTCTCCTGATCCAGAAGCTTCAGCAGAGCTTCGGACACAACGGACTTGCCGCTTCCAGGCAGGCCTGTGACCCAAACGCACCAGCCCGGTCTAGCCGAGGCTCCTTCTTTCATGATGGCCCCACTACAGTTTCTCTCATGTGTTCTCTTAAAAACTCATAGTCTTCGACCTTGATCAGGTGGCTTTCACACTTGCAGTCTGAACTACCGAAGCCTCGTATTGGAAAACCCTTCTTCGCAAGTTCCCTGGCGATCTTGCATTCCTTTGGCTTTCCTGCTCTTTTGTAGAAGACTTTCAGAACCTTGACAGGCGAGTTGTCTAGCAAGTAATCGATGTGCCAAAACTTCGCCTTCTCTGTTCTGAGATGCCGCCTGATGCGTTCTTCCAAGTTGTTTTGGGCTGAGCCCACGTAAGCGTACAGGCCCTTTTCAAGATTCAAGTTGCCTAATGCGCCAGTGTCTACGTTGATGTTCCTGTCTATTGCGATTATGAGAACGTAGATGCCCTTCATGCTTTTCTGTCAGAACTGTTCTCTCTGTACCATTTCAATATTTCACTGACTGCGTTCGGAGAATAGCCCATCTCGCTGAGAAGTCTCTTCAGGTCGTCTAAAGACCCTACGCTCAAGGTTGAACCCCTTGCCCCAAGAAACCCTACCCTTGACCCTATTTATACTTTAGTCTCACCGTTGATATATTGGATTAACGCCGGCGGTGAAATGTCGCAAATGCTATTTTAGGTAGGACTTTACGCTTTCAACCTCAAATTCTCTGGCTTCGAGTACTTTGGTGGCGAAGCGGAGGATCTTTTTCCGCGCAATCAGGGGCAGATTCGGGTACCACAAGGGGGACGCTATGACAAGACTGCGCCAAGCGTAGAAAGGTTGAATGACTTTCAAAATCTCGTCGTCGCCAGTCTTGTCCAAGTAGTTCTTCCAGAAAAGTATGAACAACCTTCCGAAGGGTCCGTTCATCTCTCCGAAGGTCTGCAAAGAATAGAAAAGGTAGTTGATCGTCATAGCCGAAACGTCGTCAGCAGGCTCCCCCCATTCGCCTCTGCTGCGGTCCAGAACGGTGAAATCTAACCCCTGCCTGAACAGAACGTTCCAAGAGTGAAAGTCTCCGTGCACTTGCGAGAGCCTGTGAGCCTTGTGTTTCAGGCGCCAGCGCCAATCCAAACAGTTCTTTTCAAGTTCAACGAAGTACTTCTCATCAACATAGCCTAAATTGCTGGGATAACTGTCTGCCAACCCAAAAATGCCTTCACCATGTCCAGTCAGGTCACGAATCCGCCTGACATAGAGTCCTGGTGCATCCTTCTTCTTGACCGAATGGATCTCGACAAGATAGTCAGACAGCGCCACACATCGTTCCTCATCTAGATCCGTCACTTTGCAAGTTTCTTTGATGCGGTCTAAGTCATCATGGTAGGGTGAGCCTTCAACAAAGTCGGTTAGGATGAAGAATTCGACACAGTCTCCCAACGACTTCAAAGTCTCTCCGTCGTTTGAAAAGGAGCCAACATCAACAGAACTGACGTGTCTAGGCAGTTTGTTAAACGCGGAGTGCTGCCAGAGCAGAATGGCGGCCCTATCAGAGAAGTAGTCATGCCCAAAGCCTTCAGGCCGCATGGTCTCCAAGACTAACCGCTTGGTTTGTCCGTGTACACTGCACTCAATAAGGTAGGGCACCCCGTACCCGAAGCCTTTCAAGTCAGCAACCTGACCGCTGCGCAAGGGCACGACTCGCAAGACCTTGACCGCTGCCTTATAGACGCTTGAAAGATACTCCTCCACCCTTTCAGCCTTCAACTCAAGCAAGAAATCACATCCAAAACGAAGAGTTATCAGTTACAAGTTAAAAATATAGCGATACAAGCCGAGAAACTAGGGGAAGTGCCAAAGAGTGAACCAGTCCGCACTTAGCCTTAAATAGCGAACCGCCACAGAACGTAATGGAGAAAACAATTATGGAAAAGTTCAAAGTCAAAGATCTAACCTTAGCTTCCAGTGGAGATCTGCAGATCGAATGGGCATCAAAGCACATGCCAGTTTTAACTCAGGTTAGGGAGAGAGTTGCTAAAGAAAAGCCGCTCAAGGGCTTGACCCTTGGGGCATGTCTGCACGTGACAAAAGAAACAGGCGTGCTCGTTGATACTTTTGTCGCCGCAGGAGCAAGAGTTGCACTGTGCGGTTCCAACCCCCTTTCAACACAGGACGATGTTGCAGCAGCGCTGGCAAAGAGAGGCGTAAACGTTTTTGCTTGGCGAGGCGAAACAACCGAAGAATACTACTGGTGCGTTGAAAAAGCATTGGATCTTGCCCCTACCATAACTTTGGACGACGGAGCAGACCTCGTTGGCACACTACACAGCAAGAGAAAACAGGCCTTGCCGAAAATCAAAGGCGGGACAGAGGAGACAACCACCGGCGTGCTTCGTTTGAGAGCCATGGAGAAAAAGGGTGCACTCAAGTACCCAATAATAGCAGTAAACGACGCTTACACCAAATACTTGTTTGACAACCGTTACGGAACGGGCCAAAGCACGTTGGACGGCATATTGAGAGCGACAAATATCCTCCTAGCGGGCAAGAACTTTGTCGTCTGCGGTTACGGCTGGTGTGGAAGAGGCATCGCGATGAGAGCGCAAGGGATGGGAGCGAACGTGATCATCACCGAAGTGAACCCACTACGGGGACTTGAAGCCGCGATGAACGGGTTCCGCGTTATGCCAATCATGGAAGCGGCTGCAATAGGCGACATTTTCGTGACGGCAACCGGCGATACTAGCGTGATAAGGAAAGAACACATGATGCGGATGAAAGACGGCGCCATTCTAGCCAACAGCGGACACTTCAACGTTGAAATAGACTTCAAAGACCTCGAAGAACTCTCGACCAAAAAGAGAAACATCAGACCAAACCTCGACGAGTACACGGTTAAGGATGGACGAAAACTGTACCTCTTGGCCGAAGGAAGACTTGTGAACTTGGCGGCAGCCGAAGGACATCCGTCCGAGGTCATGGACATGTCTTTTGCAAACCAAGCTCTCTGCGTTGAATACCTAGCGAAAAAAGCGAAGCTACCGCCGAAAGTCTATCCGGTGCCAAAAGAAATAGATGATGACGTGGCAAAACTGAAACTCGACGCTATGCACATCAAGGTTGACAAACTGACGAAGGAGCAGAGAAAATATCTAGCGACATGGGAACTGGGTACAACATGACAGCTCACGTTGAGACATGGTAAACTTTAAAAGGTATTAAAGAGATAAACATGGCTAACATGTGGTGATGTCAATGGTTAGTAAAGATCAAGCGATAGGTGGAGCAATATTCATCGTCTGCGCGATAGTTGGCCTTCTGTACGTCATTACGCTCTTTGATCCAGGATGGCTCAACTATGCATTCGGCATAGATACCTCGGCTGTCCAATTCTGGGTCATAGCGGTACCAGTTCTGGTCGCGTTCATCGCTATTATGGGCATAGGCGCATGGATAGGTTGGACAATGGCTACGACACCGCCGCCAAAGCCGATCGAAGAGATCACAAGTGAAATGGAAAAGGAAGAGAAGCCGACTGTTGAAGAAAAACCAGCCGAAGAGATGCCAAAGGAAACGCCAAAGGAAACGCCAAAGGAAGAGACAAAGAAGCCAGAAAGGAAGAAAAAAGGCGAAGAATAGCCAAGACGCCCAGTTTTTTTATTCCAGAAGAAGCCTATCATCGTTCAGATTCTTTCTGCAGGCCAAAAAGGTTAAAGTCAGCTAACGAACCTTTTGTCCACAGCCATCTTAACCGTTGACAGCTTTGAGCATACACTTCACTACGTTTTCACAAACTATGCAATCTTCAGGTATCTGTTCATTCTTTGACCGCTCATTCAGGTATCCAAGATGGTACGCACACTGCACAGCTGTTGATGGCCTTGTCCTCCCCTCTTCCGAGCTGTTCACGATAGCCTCCTGTCCTTTATTATCCTCAACCGTTGCACCAGGCTTCGCGTCAACAACTGGAACGCTTTCTTCTATGATGATAGCGGTCAGACAATGTGGACAGGCATCATAACATTGTGAATCTTCGGAACCAACGTTCCTGACTTTCACAGGCTTCGAAAAGACCAGACTACACGACGAATTCGGACATGCAAACTTGTTTTCTTTGGCACTCTGCTTCTTTTTGTGCATAATGGACCATCGATAACAATCAGATCTTGCTCCTTATAGTACTAGTGCAGGGAGAATCAGTATCCTTGGTAAGGAACGGGTGTTTTTCGTTCTCCATCGCATGTTGATCTAGGGTCATTATTCAGAATTCATAATCGTTTTAATGGCTGCAACCAACTTCTCGTTCAGAGGCGTCAAGGCTTGTACACCGTGTTGATAAGAGTTGACGAAACCCTGCCCTGGATTGAGCTTAAAGGAGAATATGAAACCAGAAAAGAGGCCCGACTTGCAGCAGAAGAAGCCATTAGGAAGATGGCCGTGATGGTTGTGAACATACCACAAGAAAAGAGACCTTTGAAGGCATTAGCTATCATGAAAGCAGGGCGTTAGCTCAAGAGAATGTTGTCGAACGTATTTGCTGCCACCGCATTAATGAGACATCCAGCTTCGCGTGTGAAAGGCAGAGGGATTTGGGCGATAAGAATTTATTATGATTCAACTCCTCACTGTCACAGATGATCCTGAGCAGAAAATTCTATGAAAGAGACACATTAACTGTTGCGAAAGAGCTCCTTGGAAAATTCCTTGTTCATGAGAACACAGAAGGAACCACAATAGGCAAAATCGTTGAGACAGAAGCCTACATGGGTCCAGAGGACAAGGCATCTCATGCCTACAACAATCTCCGGACACGGCGGACAGAAGTTCAGTTCGGGCCCAAGGGACACGCATACATCTATCAAGTTTATGGAATGTATTTTTGTTTTGACGTCACGAGCGGAAGCCTTGTTGGAAAACCGGAGGCAATCTTGGTTAGAGCGCTAGAGCCGATAGAGGGTGTTGAACTCATGATCAGAAGGAGGAGTCCTGCCAGAAGTCGGATATTCAGTTTAGCCAATGGCCCAGGCAAGCTTTGTATTGCCATGGGCATATCGAAAAAGCAAAATGGTACAGACTTGTGTGTTCCACCTTTATGCATTGAGATAGGTGTGACGGTAAATGAGAAACAGGTCATTCAAACAACAAGGGTTAACGTGGACTATGCAAAGGAATGGAAGCATTTGCCTTGGAGATTTCTCATAAAAGATAGTTGCTTTGTATCAAAGCCGAGCAAGTAGATGAGTAAAGCAGGTATGAATCCGTCTAGCGCGCATGCGTGTTCCTAAATTGGCCAAAAATGGCTTTTATTCTTCTTTTGGGATTTAGAAACATTGTCGAACTTCGCACAGCCCATGTTTTCCTTGTAGCAACAAGCCTTTCTGGAATTCAACAGACGGAATTAAAACCATTTTTGACCATTTTCGGAACAGGCATGCGCGCTACTGGAAAGCCCTATATGGTTAATTATTGTTCTATCAGCGACAGAAAGGTTGTCAACTGGTCTAAAGGAAGCAAACCCAGTAAATGTCTATTCAGAAGGAAGTTGTAGAAGCTTTAATGAAACCTGAGGCTTATGATGAGCAACCAGGTAGAATTGAACTGACCCAGACCCACATATCCTTCGTCTTTTTAACCAGTAACTTTGTCTACAAAGTGAAGAAGGCTGTGAATCTTGGATTTCTGGACTTCACAACGCTCGAAAAGAGGCGGTTCTTCTGCGAAAGAGAGCTAGAGCTCAACAAACGCTTGTGTGAAGGCATGTATCTTGAAGTTGTTCCCATCAACAGATCAAGCGTGATTAAAATCAGGGGCGAAGGACAAACTGTCGAGTATGCTGTGAAGATGAAGAGGATGCCTCAGGAAAAGATGATGAACAAGTTACTCGAAGAGAACAAAGTGGATAATGAGCTTATTGACAGAATAGCGAAGATCATCGCTGAATTCCATTCAAAGGCGGAAACGAACAAGAGGATAAGCGAGTTCGGTTCCTTGGCGATAATAGAAACCAATTGGAAGGAAAATTTCGATCAGACTTCGAGATTTGTCGGCAAAACGATATCAACGAAGGATTTCAAGCTAGTCCGTGAAAGAGTCAACGATTTCATGAAGAGAACTATGTCCTTTTTTCAGAATAGGGCTGAGGAGGGCCGAGTCAAAGACTGTCACGGGGACATTCATTCGGGTAACATCTTCTTGGCAGACCGAATTTACATCTTCGATGCGATTGAATTTAACGAAAGATTTAGGTATTCTGACGTTGCCTCCGACATCGCCTTCTTAGCTATGGATTTAGACTTCAAAGGACGAACCGATCTGTCTAACTTTTTCGTCAAGAGATATGTCGAATATTCTGGAGACCGAAAGTTGATGAAGATTCTTCCTTTCTATAAATGCTACCGAGCCTACGTGCGAGGAAAAGTTGCCAGTTTCAAACTTGAAGACACCAGTGTAACTAGTGGAGAAAAGAGAGGAGCAATGAGAGAAGCAAAGGCATACTTCCAACTAGCGTCCGCTTACGCGGAAACTCTTTGACAAGCCAAAAGAAAACTCGACAGGGTGCGCGTGGTTTACCATTTGCTATGAGATTTCTTCAAGAGACAGATGGCTGATTGCCAGTAGTAGCGTGTTATTCAGGGATAGACCACAAGCCTTTGAGATGCGCATCCTCTGTCAACGAAAAGACTTGATGCCTTCGTTGTAATGAAGCACGGTCCGCGCTCTGGTTAATAAAAATCAAGTCTGGTATTAACCCGACACGGTTCGAATCATCTGAAGTTCACTTAAAGCTGAATTGATCAGCTACAAATTCTGGGACCTTCACCGTTCCCATCAGGATAGGCTTTTGATGGCAATCACTTCCACCAGTCATGATTAGTCCATGCTTCTTCGCAAACTCTATGTAATGATTCGTCGTTGCGGAGTCATTTCTAGAGTGCCAACACTCTACGCCATCAATGCATCCTAAGAACAACTCTTCTATTATGTCCGTCTGCTTTCGCAGAGATTTGGTCAGGGTTGCAAGTGAGGTCCCATGAGGATCGTTAGGATGAGCCAAAACTACTAATCCTCCAGCATTTCTCACAAGTCTCGAAGCATCTTCGATGTAAAGAGGAAACTTGGGAACATCGCATTTCACAAGATACCTGTCAAAAGCTTCTTGTCCTGTTTTGACAACTCCCTTTCTAACAAGATAGTTTGCTATGTGAGGCCTTCCAATAACTCCGTCAACGGAACTCTGAATCTCGCCCAAATCGTTTTTGGTTAATTTTTCGAGTCCTTCTTTTTCAAACTCTGCATTAATCTTGTCCAAAATCCTCGCCGCTCTTTCCTCTCGATATTGTGCGATTTTTATCAGCTTGTCACTTAACTCCTTATTCTTCGTGCCAAATTGATAACCCAAGAAATCTAGAGACACTAATTTGCCCTTCGAATAATTGGCGTCCAACAAGGTTACATTCAATTCAACTCCAACAACATAGCGGATTCCATTTTTCTTTGCCAAAGCCATGGCTTCTTCTTGACAGCCAATTGAGTCGTGATCTGTGATCGACATTAACCCGATTTTTCTGGTTTTAGCTTCCTTAACAATTTCTTCAACAGTGAAGTTTCCGTCAGAACAGCTTTTTGAATGAATATGCAAATCTATTACCATAAAACGGGGTCCATCTACCTTTTTTCCATCCCGATTATGTACCAATCCTCAGTATGGTCATACTCAGTGTCGACTGTGAAGTGTAATATTCGGAGTTCCGGGTATCTCTTTTTCAAATCATCCAGGTCAACGGGCTCAAACTTCTTCTTGTTGTTAAGATAAGCTTCTCTGGTTAAGGCATTTGACTCGTAGTTCTCTTTGGTTCTTCTCAAAATCCTTGCAATTGACACTTCTTCAGAACAGTGAGTCTGAAGTATGGCAAAAGTCATGTTGTGCTTTGCAGCAATCGCAGCAGCACGTCTTCGCAGTTCTTGGGTTACAAAAGTAGCATCCAATATTACGCCTCTTCCCGTCTTTGCAAGATCTTCTGCTCGGCGAAACGTCTCATCATAGACGAGCTCTCGTTTGCTCATATTTGATGCGACCTTTTCGTCAAAAATGTCCTCTTTCTTGAGAACCTCCAGTCGAATCAAATCGGTTCGAAGGATGGGATATCCCTTGATTTTTGAGATCTCCTCTGAGGTCTCTGTTTTCCAGGTCCCTGGGAGTCCACATGTAATCAGTAGAGTTCTGGGCTCTAACTTAGCCTTAACAAAGTCGGCAAAAGGTTCCTTCAACTAGACACACTCTCGCAGGTAAATCTAGACAAGGAAAAATTAAACCTTTGCGGCAAGAAACGACCTCTTTGACAAGGTTACGGCAACAAGTGAAAAGAATACGTCAATTGAAAAAACAGGCCATAGAAGCTCTGAACAAAACAGAAGCGAAAGAATCGTGAAATCGAGTTCCGGTCAACAGGCAAAGAAAGTTAATAAACGCTTCTAAAGACTAAATATCATCTATCAAATCCGTCACGGGCGAGTCATCTAAGGCGCGCGATACCAAAAACCAAGATTCTCAGTAGGAGACTCAGTGAATGAAGTCAGGGTCTCCCTGGCAGTGTTCTAGATTTTCTGCGTTACCAAGAAAAGGTGGCAGGTGCTCACCAAGAGAATACTAATATTCTGTTGCAATAGAATGACAGGCATGGACATCGTTGAATTTAGCAAGAGGGTTTTCCGACTTCAGAAAGAGCGGGTTACGGAGCTGGGTGTTGAGCTTACGCCCGAGCTTGTGTTTTTTCATCTCTCGGAGGAGATTGGTGAAATAGCTCGGCAATTGGTAAACAAAAACCTGCCAATGAGAGAATACGAGGAAAGCAACTTGAAAGAAGAGATTGCTCAGGCAATGCTGGATTTGCTTGTTCTTTCCGAGGTTTTCAACATTAATTTATCTGAGGCTCTAAACAGAAAGATAGATGAAATGGCAAAGAGGCAGTGAATCTCCAAGATAAGAAGTCTCTAGCATTAGCGCGCTCTCAAGCTACCAAATCTGATTCATTTTTCCATTCTGTTTTGATAGAAAGGCTCAGAAGCTTTCTTACCGTGTATACTGAAGGCTTCTGATGACTTCTGCACAAATCCTTACGGCTCTGAGCATGGCGTCTTCCAGCCTTTCGTTATAGAACCCAATGGTGGCGGCTTTTGACCGAGTCAGGTTAGTCGAAGCTACCAACATGCATCCTACTTTGACCCTGCGGCACATGCCAAGAGAGAAAATTGCAGAGGATTCTGTGTCAACCCCCAGAACTCCCTTTCGTTGAAAATATTCAATCTCTGATTTCGTCTCACGATAAGGCGCGTCGGTAGTCCAAATGGGCCCTACATAATATCCTACTCTGAATTCTTCGCATGAATCCTTGAGGGCACGAATAATTCCCTTGTTCGAAAGAGCCCCAACGTTTTTTGGAAGGTAGTGGTATGAGGTTCCTTCATCTCTCACCGCTGATGATGGAACAACGTAATCTCCAACATTTATGCTGGGCTGAATCGCGCCCAACAGTCCTACTCCGATGAACAGTCTTGCGCCGCAGGCGATCAAGTCTTCTATCACCATGGCTGCCAATGGTGCTCCTGGTGCCGCCCATATTATTCCAACCGGAATGCCAGAAACGTCTCCAACATATAGAGGCCGAGCTTTGTAAATCCAAGCGACCTCTTTCGCCTTCGTTTCTTTAATCAGAGGCTGGGTTGCGCCAACGCTCAAAGAAAGTAAAATGCATCTCGGCACTTTCAAATCTTTGAGTCGCAAGTGTGAACGTTTAGCAATCATTCGAATAGATTGCTGTGGGCTGATTAATGGCTTTTCAGCACAGTTTGGCTCTGGTAGAACAATCATGGATGAAACAAACAATGTGCCTTGACTCCTTCAATAAGGAGTTCATTGTTCAGCTATAACTTTTCCGCATAATCAAAAGGCCTATTTTGTAGGTTTGATGTTGCT
Organism: Bathyarchaeia archaeon; assembly: GCA_050012255.1. GTDB lineage: Archaea > Thermoproteota > Bathyarchaeia > Bathyarchaeales > Bathycorpusculaceae > DASPPK01. The sequence continues at coordinate 38,515 of JBEKHN010000003.1, read as the reverse complement.
CCAGATTGCCTTGGCGAAAGCATTTTATGTTGAAGACCATTTGAGCCTTTCAAAGGAAAGCAAATGAGATTTCACTTGCGATATGTTAGATTGCCCGACAATGTGTTGGATTTGCATGACGATCTAGTTTACAGGTCAAAAGAGATTATTGTTGGCAAATCTCAGATTAGGTCCGCCAACTCGGTCGTGTTTGATGGAAAAACTGTAATGGCATCCGGTTATCAGATTGTATACTTTGAGATGATGAGAAAATGGTTTAGTGTTGGCAAGATAAGGGACTTGGATGGGAAACACACTGGATACTATTGCGATATTATCACTCCTCCTCGTCTGTTAGAAGACGGTGTTGTGGAAATTACTGATTTGTTTCTTGACCTATGGGTTTCTCCTGACCTCAGATACAAGGTTCTTGATGAAGAAGAGCTAGAAAACGCTCTAGAAAAAGGATGGATTGAAAAACAGCTATATGAGAAGTCACGAATAGAATTGCAAAAACTCGTTACTTCTGTGAAGCGAGGGGACTTTCCACCGCCTTTGGTCAAGTATTTAGAAATGCAACTAAACCTTTAGCAGAGTAAAAGAAAAGGTTATAGTTCTTCTGACAGAAGAAGCACATGTGGAAAGAGCACAGAATTCTAAAAGAGCGAAGACTTTTTTCAGCGAAGAGCTGGCCAAGATAGGCTACGATGGAGTTATTGGAGCGGCTGCATTTGAGAAGGTACATGATGGGTTGAATCCCGTTCAAAGAAGCAGATTGAAGGATCTTTGTGGTGAACGTTACAGAGATATTCGTAAAAATGGATCCATAATCTGCATAGGAATAGCATATCCTGGAAACGCGATTGATCGTATTGATGTCAGACTCGGCGATGGAACTGCGGATAAAGATGCGTGGAACGTGTATGTAAGGGAGTATCACAAGCTCAACAGATTTTTGAACGATATTTCTAAGAACATTGCGGATGTTTTTGACGGCATCTTCATACCCGCGACGGTGGAGGGAATTGCTGTAAACAATGTTGAAGAGTATTACGAGATGACTGTCTCTCACAGGGTTATAGCTGAAAAAGCTGGTTTAGGGTGGCGGGGCAAGAATGAGCTTATCGTTAATGAGAAATTTAGCTGCGCATTGCGATTTGCATCAGTCATCGTGAATCTCCCGCTGATCCATGGAAGAAAAGTCAAATTTACGTGTGGAGAATGCGAAGCTTGTCTTGAAGCGTGTTCATTTCTAGGAAATAGGGATAGGCTCGAAAACTATGGGGAAAGCTGTAGAAAGTATATTGTCCAGCTTGGGTTGGAAGGTGAAGTGTGCGGAAAATGCGTCAAAGCTTGTTATCGCCACAGTATATTTAGCGACAGATTCAAACTGAGGTAGTTACTCTTAGCGTGAGCCCGTCAAACGTTTTCTTTTGAAATAATATTGATAACATAGGAGCAAACCTAGTTTTGACTGAATTTGTTTCTTAATTCGAAGCTGATTTTCTTGCCGTAATAGTATAAAAATGATATGTAAAGGCTCCTTCTTTTTTCGTCTCCCACGTACTTTCGGGTTCCAAATAGCATTGCCACAAAAATTCGCGCACTGTCTTTTCTTTTAGAATTCCTACATACTTATGTCTTCTATATACGTTGAGTTCTTTTTCTGAAGGTTCTTCTGATATGAACGGAGAGCTTCCGTTCTGCGGAATATAGGAACTCCAATTGAATGGTAACGAGAGGTCTTTGAAGACTGGCAAGTCTTTACGTCGAAAACTGACTTTATCCAGGCCAGCGATATGCATTTCTGCACCGTGTCTTAGCTTTTTGTAAGCCTCTTTAATGAATTGCTGAGGTTGATGCCCTTTAAGACATCTGAGACTGTCTAGCGCGTATATGACGTCAAAGATTTCATCTTGAAATGGCAACAAACCTGCATCACAACATACATACTCTGCATCGACCCCATGTTCCCTCGCTCTCTCTTTGCTTTTCCTACAAAATGAAAAATCCCAATCAACACCAATTATCCATGCGTCTAAACTGTCTTTCAAAATCTCAATAATTTGGAAACTACTCCCACATCCCAAATCCAGAACTACTCTCTTCATAACAAACACATGGCATTCAAGGGAGCTCTAAGCATATTGTCCTTGCTTACCCGGAATTTCTACGCAATATTTTAGTCTACTCGTACGCATACGCAAATGGGTTCAAATACCGAGCTTAGAATGCGCTCGCGATCAAGGCAAGAGTTCGAAACTCCCAAGGCCTACCAAAGCAATTTGAGCAAAATGGCTAGCGTTAAAACCCTATAATTTTCGGATTTTAGCATGGTTCCAGCAGCAGCGCGCGCGGTCACTTCTTGTGCTCTGACAGCTCCTACCCCCGGTCAGTGATATGATCCAAATATGATTCAAAGCCCACCCGCATGTCCAGCTTAGCTCACCTCCGTCAGGCTTGAAAAACGAATCTAGGAACACGTATGCGCGCTAACAGGCCCTGACTCCTACGTTCGCTTTCAAAAGGTTTCTAAACCGTGCTCAAGCACGAGTTTATCATCAATCTGAACCGTCGCCCGAGTCATCGAGGCCCACCAGTGACGATTTCCAGTTGTCTGGTTCCTTCCTCCTTTGTCTTCATTGCCCCCGATCCCTAAAGTGAATCCGCCTAAGACCTTGTCGTCCTGAGTAAAGCCGTGCTTCAAGCCAGGATTGAGGCCTATTCCGAAGAATCCAAACTTGTCCACATCGCCTCCAGCTGAATCTAAATACTTCCTGAAGGCTTCAACTCCGACTCGCGCGGAGTATTTGGCAAGTTTTCCATGCTTAAACTTCAAAGTCAATCCTTCAATCCTCTTTGCTCCTCGAACCAAGATCGGCGAGTCATAAACTACTTTTCCATCAGCACTATCCTCGTCTGCAGCCGCCTCCACGAAGCCTGACGGTAGAAACTTCACGGTACCCTCAGCTGCGTCCTTCTCGCTAACTATACTGTCGCCAATGATTGGTCTGCGTCCAGCTAGCTCGAATCTGAGGTTTGTGCCAGAGGGTGTTCGAACACTCACCTCGTGACTGTCGCGGATGATCCTGGCCAGTTCAGCGGCTTTTTTTGCGATTTCGCGTTGGTCAGTGAGACAACCCGCAAGCATCACTCTTCTCCATCTCGCATGATCCAAACCCCAAGCCTGCGACCATTCTTCTGTGGCCAGGCAATACTCAATTCCTAGCATGCGAATGGAGTTTTCTTGAGCGATCTTCCTCCAGCTGTCCAAGTACTTGTTAGAATCACTGTACCAGACGTTGGCAAGTCCTCGTTTCTCAGGCGGAATTCTGTCCCAATCAATAGGACTCTTCGGACCCAACATAAAGATGAATGCGTCTGTGTGCTCCAGTGCAGCAGCTTGATGAGAAGGGAGGGTTTCCAAGAGTTCCCTAGGAGTTTCGACAAGAGAACGCATCCAGTAATCTTCGGTTAAAAGAGTGACAAACGGTTGTGCTCCAGATTGTCGGCAAGCAAAAGCTATGTCAAAAGCAAGATCGGTCGTATGGTCCCAACTATGGATCCAAACGTTTTCCCCCTCTTTGATACCCATGCACACCTCCACGGCTTGATGCACAAGTTGTCTCAGTTCTTCCATATAATGGACAACCCTATAGTTGAGACTGAGCTTCCGCGCAGATAAGTCTTTGAAAAACGACCTTGAACGCACCGCGCTTGTTGTAAAGCCGCGGACACCAGTAGCCCTCGCTTATACTTGGCGAGAGTTCGACTCTCTCACTGCCTACTGAAGCAATTTGAATAGGACGGCTCGCGAGAGAACCTTTGGTTCTCGGATTTTCATAAATTCCAATCTCCAAAAAAGTGAGTTCAAACCCTTTGGTTGAGTCTCTGCATTTTCGTTTCTAACGCCATTTCAATATTAACGTTCATGCTTTTTGCGAGCAGAAGCGCTGTGATTATTACATCAGCAAATTCTTCTCGGAGACTCTCTTTGTTGTGGTTATCCAGTTTCTGTGTTCTCTGCAACGAGTTGTACGCCAGAACCTCTTCACAGAGTTCTCCAAACTCTTCGCCTAACTTCACAGTTCTAGCAAGAATCACCTCCTCTTTATTGGACAAACTACCATACCTTTTTTTCAGTTTTTCATCTTCTACTTCTATGAACCTTAACAAATCCTTTAGTTCCATAAACATCGGCTCCTAATGAGTAAGCTTCTTTGTGAGTATCCTAGGTTTTTTCCATTCTTCTCGAAGAGTGCTGTATATGCAACCGTCGAACCATTCTCCTTTGTTAAAGGCCGATTTGCGGACTATGCCTTCTTTTACGAAGCCTGTATTTTCCAAGACTTTTTGTGAAGCTTTGTTTCTTACGTCAGTTCCTGCCTGAATCCGCACAATATCCTTGGAGAGAAACAGGTAATCCACCATTATTTGAACGGCTTCAGAGCAGTAGCCTTTCCCCCTTTCGCTGGGAAGCATAGAATACCCGATTTCCACGTGCTTTGAGGGCTGAACGATCCAGTGCACCATGTAACCTATTCTTGTGCCGTCTTTTTTCTCAATGATGAAGCATGTTCTTTCGGTTATCAGTGCTAACGGTGTAGGATTGTCAAACTCTTTCATTGCTTCTGTTTTCGATATCTGTTTTACAGAAACATACGCATTGGAGTCTATATCGTTCCGCAACTGCACGACGAAGTCTACGTCGTCTTTCTCCATGAGCCTCAAGTTCACGTTCCTGCCTTCAAGCAATTACAGTCGCCTATCCTAGTGGTTGGCTCGGTTCAGTGTCGCTTAGGAATGCTTTCCTTGAGAAAGTCGATTAAAGCTTTCGGAGATAGGACATCGCTTATCAAGTTCATTATTGGGGGGTCATCTACGGCGTGCATGACGCATATTGACTTCTTCTTTGCATAGGCGTATCCTATGTCAACGGACACGCTCTTACCAATGTAACCTTGTGGATTAACGACGTAGACGATATCTGCATCATCGACTTTTTTCAAGCATCCTAAGATCCCGCGACTGTCCGTTTTCTTTGATATCTGAAATTCGATGTTCTCCTCTTTGAGCTCACGTTCCAATCCTTCCATCTCACGAGTGAACCTGAAACTTCCGCAAACATACAACTTTTTCATAGGATCCCTTCGAACTTCGATAGTCAAACCGCTACCATCACAAAATCTTTTGATACACCTTTTAATATTATTCTCTTGTGTCACAAATGAACAAAGAAATGACAGTCTCACCCGAAGAGGAGCTCAAACTAAGAAAGTCTTTTGAGTTTGGAGCCTACCTATTGATCACCCATTATCTCTCGAAAAACTATGGCATAAATGAACTTGAGAGGTTTGCAAGATTCTGGGCAGAAACTGGCGCGTCAGCAGACAGGAGAAACCTAGTCGCAAAATCTAAACAAGACTTTCTTGAATTTGAGGCTAAAATAGAAAAGGCATGGGTAGGAAGAAAAGTCGAGAAATTGGACGTTGAGGGATACGTCGGCATCGTGGAGAAATGCCCAATCAGATTGATGAGTAATCAACACCGTGAAGGTTTGCCCTCTGACTACTTCTGCGATCACATATGCTCTATCATCTATCCTCATGCCTACAAACTGCTGGGGTTCAGGAGCAGCATCGAAAAACTAAATGAAGGCTGCCGACTGGTCATACAATGCTGACTGTGCTGTGTGAAGTTGGAAGCTCAAATGGAAGAAGCATTAAAGAATCTTCGGACAAATAATTTTGACGCCGAATTTGCGCGCGCGCTCGCTCTCTCGTTCGAGAGGCTATACCTAGCTGCCAGAAACGAAAGTCTCAACCGGATTTCTTGTGCGACATTTTTATAGTTTCTTGAACAACTGATTTTCTGTCGTCCTTCTCGGGCGATTTGAATGGAATCATTTATGGTTGATGCGGTATGAAAGAAGTAACTTGGAAGCGTTTCGGTTATCATGTGGTGTACGATGTTACTATTTGCGATGCAATAGATTTTGCAAGTCACCATGGCTTTGGCTACATCGTTCCTGATCTTATGATCCCGCGGTTCTTTCCAGAGCGTTTTAGCGAATCGGAAAGGCGCCATATTCGAGACTTCGCCATGTCAAAAGGCGTGTCCATCTCATTCCATGGACCAAGTGACTACCTGAATCTTGGAACTCTTTATCCAGATGTAAGAAAAGCTGTCCTCGACCGAATGAAACTATGCTTGGACTTTGCTCAGGACGTTGGAGCCGAAAGATTCACAGTTCACATAGACCCTCCATACGATTTCGTTTTTGCAGGGAGAAAAGGTACCTACTTAGGGGATCACTGGTCACTGTACAAGAAGGCTGTAACAGAGAGTCTAGTTAAACTAGTTGAATTCTCTCGTGGAAAAGTCCTAATCTGCGTTGAAAACGATCGGCTAAGCGGAATTGCCATGGACGTCTTGAAAGAACTCCTTCCTACTACAGGTCTCTCCTTATGCTGGGACATACCCAAAACTCATACCGATGCAGGGAAGCCGATCCGTGAAATAGAGGATTTCTTGATAGCCAACTTGGATAAGGTGAGAGAATGCCATCTTCACGATCAAAAACCAGGGAAATATTCACATGATGTCCTTGGAGTTGGAAAAATCGATTTCTGTCGCTATCTAAAACTGTTGTTGCCTAGAGATGTTCACTTCACCCTCGAAGTTCGCCCTAGGGAAGTTGCTCTTAAGAGTCTGAAGATACTGGAAAACATGCTTAAGAATCTAGGTTGGACGATCTCAACTTCGACTTGACCCCAGTTGTCAACAAGCTCAAAGATAACATGCCAGATCTAAACTAAGCCAAACAATATTCTACAGGCAACTTTAGAATCATTTTAAACTCAACTCTGACATTTTCCCATAACAGGGTATAATGAAGTTTTAGCTCCGACAATCCAAACCGACATTAGAACATACTCCGGACTACCAACAACACAGTTCAGGACGCCACTTATGCTCTTGCTTGATGATGGTAATTATACAGCCTAACAAGTTATCAAATAGGAACTTCTTACTCATTAACTGGTACAGAGATGATGTCAACCCGTGAACTGAACATTGAGATGGAATCAGCAGGCATTTCTGTATGGACGAAACCATGGTCAAACAGGTCAGCTCGAGTGACCCTGCTGGTGGATTTTGGTGACAGATTTGCAGTTGTGACAGATCCTCGAAGTGGTTTATGGTTTTTGCTTGGCGGAGGAACAGAACAGAATGAGTCGATTGAAGAAGCGGCAGAAAGGGAAGCTGTTGAAGAACTGGGTATTGAAGTGAATGTCCGTCGAATTATTGCCACGTTTGATGTGACCCTGATTTCAAAGGCCACAAGAGAACATCTCAAGATCCCTCCTTTCATCGTTGTACATGCAACCTCTACTGCGGGCAGACTCAAGAAGAAGTATGCGTCTGATCGAGAGATACTCCTTGTGAGAAAGGGCGAGTGCAACATTCTCTTACAGCATTTGGAAGTTCTCAGGAAATATGAGTGGATGAAACCCTATTTTTGCGTTTCAAGAGAAGTGGTTCGAGAATTTCTCAGATGACAGTGTTGGCTCTGTGTGCATAAGGAATAGGGCCCAAAAACGGAAATGCAAAAAGCAGGCCAGAAACCAGTTAAAGGGATGGGTAGAGAATTGTATCGTAGTGAAGGATATGAGTGATGCCAAGCCAGTAGGATGCCAAAAGTGTGGGAAACCCTTGGGTTACGTGACGGTCGTGGCAAAAGGTTTAACGTCCTTGTCGCAATCGCTTCAGAATGTGAAGATAATCGCTATCTGCATGGAATGCGCTCATAAAGAAAAATGATATACGAACATTGCCGCTGCTGATTGCGGCCGGCGACGTTCTCATCTTTTTCTTTGCTTACCTAGTCTCAAGAAATGGACAAGGCCGCGTTTATGTCGGTGGAGGAGGCGGAGGAGGAACAGGAAGAGCGTCATGTGAACTTGTGCTCTTGCTCTGTTGGATTCTTTCAGCTGTGACACCGTCAAATTCCACAGTTTTTTGCTCGCCTGTTTTTGCGTTTCTGTAGAGGACTCTGAATCTTGGAGTGTAGATTACGACTCGCTCGTCAACTTCAAAGAGTTCATTGACAAGCCGATTTATGTCCCTTGGGCGGTTGACTATTTTTGATCTTATGAAGTCTAAATCTGCGTTCGAAGCGATTTCTTCCACGCTGTATTGTGCTAGTATTTTCTTAGGATTTCTCTCTGAAGGAGCGGATGGGAGTTTTTCAAGCGTGACGTCTCGTCCAAACCGGTCTAGGATAAGGGAGGCTTTGACCTCATTCCTTAATCTCTCTTCTCCTTCGAGCCTAATCACATTATGGTCTTTGGCAGAGGAATCCGTCGATTGTTCGGGCTCAAACTTTTGATTCAATAGAACAACTTCTAAGACTTCCTTGTCCACTTTAACTGAGTAAACGCACTTGCGGTAGTAATCAATCGCGTATTTTCCATTGATCATCGTATAGGGTTCGTAGTACTTGTCGATGGAAACGAATTGAATCTCTTCTGGTTTAGGCTTCAAGAATCCAAATCTAGTGAACAGCTGATCCTTGAGTTTCTCCCCGGCCACCTTTATCACGGTCGGGTCAACACGAGTCTCGTAGACGATGGTCTTCCTTTCCACTATTCTCTCGTTCGCAAGTGCTGGTTCAGCCGATATGACTACCTTTTCATCGCACACGATTTCAGTCAAGATTGAACCCTCAAACACGTTCTCTGTTATGAATCTAATATGGGTTGTGAACCAGAAAAATGAATCACTGCTAAACGTTTTGCAATCTTCACCGCAGCGCAAGCTAATGGCGTCGGGGAAGGAACTCGAACCTTGCAAGTTAAAGGCCCATTGGCTTGCTTGGCCTCCGTTCTCCAAGCTCATTGTTTACAGAGTTCGAGCGAGCGCAACTTGTCTGTTGCGCAAGAGCCTCGAAAATCTAGGAAGGTTTAATATGAATCTCCTTCATCTGCCTATGAAAGCGTGACCAACCGAGAAGGAGACGGCTTTGTCAGTCAAGCCCAAGAAAACAACCAATGTTGTAAAGACTGTGTGTCACCGGGATTGTCCAGACACGTGCTTTGTTGACGTCATCGTTGAAGGTGACAGGATCGTATCCACGAGGGGCAGCAAAGAAAACCCGATAACTCAGGGATTTCTGTGTCCCCGAGGATTGGGAGACCCCAAGCGGGTATATAGCAAAGACCGCATTCTTTATCCTCACGTCAACAATGGAAACAAGTTTGAGAGAGTTTCTTGGTCAGACGCTCTGGAACTGGTTGCCAAAAAATTGACTAGTGCCCTGGAGAATTACGGCAATGAATCGGTTTTGCTTTATGATTATGCGGGTAACCAAGGATGTCTTAGCTGGCAGTTCTCCCAAAGACTATGGCGCGCGTTAGGCGTGACGGTTACGGACGGCGCTCTCTGCAGCACATCTGGGCACACTGGAATCGGACTCCACTACGGGCTCACATACGGTCTCGGATTTGAAAAAGTTCTTAATTTCGGAGCCATCCTATTTTGGGGAAACAACGCAAGAGTCAGTTCTCCTCACCTTTGGGCCCTTTCGCTGAGAGCACGGAAGGAAAAAGGTGCAACGTTGATATCTATTGACCCTAGAAAGAGCGAGACCTCAGAATGCTGCGACCTCTGGGTTAGCCCTCGCCCAGGCAGCGACGTAGCATTGTCTTACGGAATAGCGCGATGGCTCATTGAACACGATAAACTGGCTGAGAAATTCATTGAAGAATGGACTTCTGGATACGGCAAATTCAGGGAAGAGGCAGAGAGCTGGACACATGCTCGCGTGGAAAGTGCAACAGACCTCGCGTGGAAAAAAGTTGAGGAGCTATGTGAGCTACTCGTGGAGAAACCTCCTGTGTGCTTCATGATAGGTTTGGGGTTAAACAAGTCGAGTCATGGCGCAGAGGCCGTTAGGGCTGTGAGTTTACTACCGGCCTTACTAGGACAGCATCGTGGGTTCCATTACAGTGACTCTAGAGGCCGATTCATTGATTGGGGTTATATGAACGGCAGCAAAATGAGCAGCAAAAAGTCGAAAGTCGTTGAGCAGGTTTCGGTGGGCTCGAGATTAAGCTCTTGTGAGTTCAAGTTCGCTTTCATCAAGGGTTCCAACCCCGCTTCAACGCTTCCAAACCAGAACGCGGTACGAGCTGGTCTTTCAAGAGAAGACGTGTTTGTGGTTGTTCATGAAACGCATTGGACCGAGACCGCGAAACTCGCGGATGTTGTTCTACCGGCGGCCACGTATCTGGAGAAGTCTGACCTGAATTTCTCTGACCATCACCCGTACACTCGATTATCCACAAAAGCGATTGAGCCGCTTGGAGAGTGTAAGCACGAAATCTGGGTCATGCAACAGCTTGCTGAGAGGTTGAGTTGCCGTGAGTCTTGGGTGTTTGAGGACCCATGGCAAGCCCTTCAAAAGGCTACGGCAGAGTCGTTTGAAAACGGACGCTTCGAAGACCTACTCAAAGGGGAGGCGATGAAACTCCGACAGCGGCCTACGAATGAGTATCAGACGCCCTCAGGGAAGATCGAACTATACTCTTCAAGAGCTTTTAAAATAGGTGTGAGTCCCCTGCCAGCGCAGCTGCCACTCAACGAGAATGAAAGCTGGTTTACCCTACTGAACAGCTCTCTCCCTAATTGGACCCACAGCCAGTTCAGAGACGTTTACGGTCCCATCCCAGAGATCGTGTGGATCAATCCTGCTGATGCAGACAGACTTGGGATAGAGAACGGAGATGACGTCACCATTTTCAACGAGTTAGGAGAACTGACTGTCGAAGCAATCACAACCGAAAACGTCTCCAAGGGAGTCCTGTGGTCGCCGAGACCTTTGACTGGGAAAAACGGTGCTCCATTAAACAGCTTGGCATCAAGTAATCCACAGATTCTAGGTGCAGGCCCTCGGTTTAACTCAATCAAAGCTAAGATCAAAACTAGTTAAGCGCGCGCTCAGAACTAGCCTAAGACAGGTTCCTAATGAGAAAATGGCGCCGGGGAAGGGACTCGAACCCCTGCGAGCCCAAAGGCCCACTGGCTCACTTGTCATCATCCATCTGGGCCCTTTTTCTTCGCGAATGATCTCGAGGCCAGCGCGATAACCGCTCCGCCACCCCGGCACTGTTTAGAACTTCTGAACTGCGCCTTTTAGCTTTTATCCAATGAACGAAGGAGGCAAGAAGCCTGTTCTGTTCATTGCTCTCCTGTCATTTTAAGCGCATGAGCGAAGGAAACAGCCACCGCTTCTTCTCTCTTCTCTTGAGCGCGTCCCACTCGCTTAGAATTTTGACGGTTTCGTTTGCGATTTTGATGGCGTTCTCCTCTCCTGCTCCACTCATAAACTCACCCGTAACGCGATTGCTGTAGACTGCGCACACGGAGGCTGCCCTCAACCCGAAAAGGCTTGCCAAAACATACAGGATTGCCGTTTCCATCTCAAAGTTTAGCACTCTGGCCTTCTGAAGCGTGTGAAGCATGTTTTCTGTGCCTGGAGAGAATGCTACGGGTGTTTTGCGGTTTTGTCCAGCGTAAAAATCAGCGGTTGTGGCTGTTATGCCAACGTGGTAGTTGGCTATGCCTAGTGTTTCGGCAGCTTCAATTAGGGCCAGTAAGGCTTCATAGCTTGCCACTGCAGGATACTCAGGGATGATGTAACAGTTGCTCGTGCAGTCGAGGCGTACAGCGGAGGAGGAGATTATTACATCGCCGCAGTTGATGTCCTTTTGTATGGCCCCAGTGCTTCCGACTCGGATGAAGGTTTTTACGCCGACGTTGGAAGCCTCGTTGACCGCGATGGCCATGGAGGCTGGGCCTATGCCGCTTGACAACGCTGAAACTTGAACTCCCTTGTATTTGCCTGTAAAACTCCGGAACTCACGGTGGGTCGCGATTTCTCTTGCTGAATCCCAAAACTTGGCAATCTTTGGAACACGGTCAGGATCGCCGGGTACGAGTAGGTACTCAGCTAAGTCGCCCTTCTTGCAGGCTAGATGATATTGTTCGGTGTCGGAAGCTTTTGGGTCCACGCTCTCTCACCAAAACTAAGATTAAGCGTTTGAGACTTAATAAAGTGGGTTCGGAGAAACTGCCGCTTGTCTGACGAACGTAGAAGGACAAAATACGACATCTACGCAGACATCATAGAGATGGTTGCTCGGAAGGGGTTGTGTTCGCTGACGAGGGTCTCTTACGGAGCCAACATGCCAGTTGATCGCGCTAAGAAGGAGCTCAACTTTCTGGTCGCTCACGGTTTCATCAGTGAAGTGAACCTGGAAGATTCGAAGAAGTACCGAGCGACGAAGTGGGGGCTGGAATACTTGGAGACGTTCAAGCGCATGCGCAAATTCTTCGCTGCGCTGGAAGAGTAGGAAACCCTACAACTTGTGACTACAATGCGTGTTCTCTTGATGTGCGTCGCCTTTTAAGGTGTCCAACGACTCACTCCTTCTCATCTGAATAACGAGGTGGTAAAAATGAAAGTTCAAACAAAGAGTGAGTTGGATTGGAAGAAGAAGGAACTAGGCAAGCTCCATAAGCTCAGTATCTTGAAGAGCACCGGTACATCGAGAAAACCAAGACCAATCTCAATAGTATCAGCAGGTGACACAATTGAAGAACGAGGCTATTCTGGTACAGCTGTCCACATCGCAAGAGCAGTGGAAGTCTCCCTTCTCAGAAGGACACAGGTACTTCAATGAACAAGTCTCAGTCACTACATGTGAGTACCCCTTTTAAACCGAGGTTGGAATGTAAACAAGTAGGCGCAGAAAATGAACAGTAGCAGAGTGTCTATCCCATCAGGTACGACGGTGACACTGGATATTGTAAACGGCGACCTAGAAATTGGCGAGCACGTGACCGTCAAGGGTGCGGGAAGCCCGCCAAGAGTCAAGGTCTATGGAGCAGTCACTTGTGAGGGCCACAACACCTTTGATTGCACTTTGTCCGCCCAAGAGCTTGAAGCTGAGGATTCCGTGACGGTTCAGGGCGACTTGGAGATAGACAAGGACGTTGAAGTTGAGAATGGCCGCCTCGCAGTCTACGGGAAGATGACCGCAAAGGATGTTGATGTGGACCACGCGGTATACGTAAGCAAGGATTTCATGGTAGAAGAGGTAGATGTGGGAGGAAGCCTAGAAGTTGGGGGAAACACCAAAGCTAAGGCCATAGAAGTCGGTGGGACTTCCGTAGCAAAGGGCGAGGTCACCGCACGCAGCGTGGAAGTCGGAGGAAGCCTCGTAATCGAATCTAAGGTCGACATAGAGAGCCTAGATGTTGGAGGCGCGGCAACCGTTGCAGGTGGAAGAATTCTTCAGATAGACGTTGGCGGTACCTTCAAGTCAACGGCCTCCTTAGAATTCGAAGACATAGACGTGGGCGGCACAGTGCATCTCGCCGGCAAGAACAAGGGCAGGGACATTGAGGTCGGGGGAACGCTGAAAGTTGAAGGTGATCTGGAGTTCGATAAGGTTGAGGTAGGGGGCACAATAGAGATTAGGGGCCTGGCCCAGGGCGCAGGAATGGAGGTCGGGGGCACAGTGGACGTCGATGGGTCTCTCAAGCTTTCCGGATCATTAGAGGTCGGAGGCAGAGTGGACGTCAGCGGAGAGGTCAGCACGAGAAGCATCGAAGTGGGTGGGGCCTTGCGTGCACGAAGGGCTGTAGCCATGGAACATGTGGAAGTCGGAGGTTCATTAAACACTGGTGAAGGTGTTACAGCACGTTCTGTTGAGATAGGAAGCAGAGGCAAGGTTCATGGGCCCATAAGGGCAGATGAAATCGTGGTCGGTAAAGGTGCTGAAGTGGAAGACCTCTACGGAAAACACGTTCTGCTGAGATCTGGGACGAGCGCAGAGAACGTTTACGGTGAGAACGTCACGATGGAATCTTACTGTAACATAAGGGGCGAAGTGCAGTACACCGAGCAGTTGAGGCAGGGTGAACACGTTTCTCTGGCCAAGGCACCGCGGAGAGTAGATTCGCTTCCTCCTTGAAGGGAGCAACGACCATCAAGGTTTTTTGGGAACCACCAAGTCAGATATGTCGACACTGTGTTCGTATATCTGCCTCAAAAACGAGGCCACCGCGAGGATCTGAGGCACAACGTCAAGCGACTGTGACTGAGCCATCTCTTCAATGTTTGCGAACTCCTTCTCAACCTCGTCCCGCATGCTCCGCACCCTTTCGGCCAAGTTCATGTCGCCAGAGAGAAAGGCGTTCAAGGCCTCTTCATGAGCCTCGAAGCAAACCGTCTGAAGGCCCATGAACAATTTTCCGAGGTTCCTACTGAGTTTTAAACCGTCTAATTCAACGGTCTTCTGCGCCGCTCGGACGCATTCATCCCCGATGGCTTCAACCAAGCTGGCGGCCAAGCGGTAATCGAGGCACTCAATGGGGCCCACACCCAGCTTCTCACTCAGACGCGGGTTCTGAATAATCGTGCGCAAAATGCGGACAAGAAGGAAGTACAGCCTGTTACCCTCATCGTCGCGGGCCATAACACTCTTCGCCAATTGCACGTCTCCCTCAACAAAGGCGTTGACCACGTCGCGGTGCATCCCCGCGGCTATCGCGTACCCCCGTCGCAGAATCTTTTCAGGAGGGAAACCAGAGGGCTCCAACAAACACTGCAGAACAATCCCAGAATGATCTTCCTCAACAATCTCCAACCCAACCAAGTGGCTAACAGTGCTTTTCACAGCCTCCCGAACCTCAAAGCCCAAGCGTTCCCTCCCCTCAACCCGCATAACGTCAAAGCCAAGCAGGTATTTACCTATGATTTCACGGCCCAGGTGGGGCCCAGGCTCCAAGACTGCAGTCCTGGGTGAGGGCTCCGCACCGTATCTCGTGTCGACGATGAGCTTGCCGTCGGCACCCTCACTGATGCCAACCATCGCTCCACGCTGCAAACCATTTCGCTCCGCCCAAGCCTTCGGCAAACAAACGAAGAAAGTGCCCCCGGGCGTGCGCTGAACCCTGCGCAAATCACTCATCTGTTCCGACCCCATTACGACACGATACTCGAAACGAGAATATTAAAACATCTGAAAGAACCCTCCATGATGACACCCGCCCCCGTCAAACCAAACGGCAACCTATCGATTCTGGGAAATTCTCGCGTTGCTGCCCAGAGGGGCGAGGGGCAGGCTTGTGGGCAAGCTCTGAGCCAGGGCAGATGAAGCTGGAAGACGGCGTGATGGTGAAGCACATTGAAAGTTACGACCCTTGCCCAGACTCTCTACCCAGCCCTCGGCACGCGCTCGGCCTAAAGCCCATACAAATCCAGTAGGGCCTTGCCCAACGACCACGTGCAGTACTAACACCCTAGGGGGGAGGGGGGGTAAAATAGACGGGGCCAAAACGCGAATACAGGGATGTAGCGTATCCATCGCAGTATGAAGCGAGAGCACAAGCAGGACAATGCTGTTCAAGACCAAACGCGTTAATAGCAGAAAACAGATACAAGAAACAGAAAACCCGTCCAACTCCGGTGCATCACACTGACAACTGAAAAGAGCAAGAAGGGAGAGCCTGCAAGGCATGAGTGAGGCTGAGAAGCTTCAGAAGGCCGTGGAACTCACTATTGCTGCCGGTTATCAACTGAACATAGAAGCCTTCGAATTCCTGAGCATGGTAGCCACAACCGAGGACCCAGCGAAAATCATGGCCAAAGCAATCCAGCAGATCGAAAACCTTGAAGAAAAACCCTTCTTCATAGAACGGTGCTTCCTGGAAGAGTTACTCAAAACGCCAGAACGAGCAGAGGGAAACGTTGCCCAGCCATCAGAAGAACGCCTCCAACAAACTCCGGAGGTGCAAGCCCCGCAGATAACTGAGGCCAAGACGCCTTTCCACCCATACTCGAAAGACGTTGAAGCCGACATGAAAGTGATCGAAGACCCAGGCTCAAAAATAGACTCAGCCGGGACGATCGAAGACTACCTGGGCTACTTTCAAGACAGGTTCAAGCAGCTAGAAAAGCTGCTGAGACAAAGGATGGACGTCAAGAGCGCGGCCTCGGTCTTGGACGCTGTGAAGGCCCCATCAAACGCGCGACTCAAGATAATAGCCATGGTCACAGAGAAGAGAGAGTCCAAACAGAAAACGGTGCTGACCGTTGAGGACCTCAAGGCACACGCCATCGTCCTCGTAACACAGAACGCTCCCCAAGACCTCCAGAAGAAGGCGCGAACGCTCCTGCTCGACCAAGTCGTCTGCCTCAGCGTCGTCAAGACCAGAAGCAACCTGCTCGTTGCCGAAGACATAATCCTACCAGACGTTGCCCAGAGACTCCAACACAAAGCAACGGCACCAGTCTACGCAGTGCTCACATCAGACATGCACGTGGGCAGCACACAGTTCACGAAAGAAGCGCTAAACCGCTTCACGCTCTGGCTCAACGGCAAGTACGGCGACGCCAGGATGAAGGACATAGCAGGCCACGTCAAATACGTGCTAATCGCTGGGGACATCGTCGACGGAATCGGCGTCTACCCCAACCAAGCAAAAGAACTCGTGATAAGAGACGTGAACAAGCAGTACAGGTTTGCCTCAAAGTACATTGAGCAAATCCCCGACTACGTGGAGGTCATAATCACGCCCGGAAACCATGATGCCCCCCGAAAAGCCCTACCGCAGCCAGCAATATCCAGCTCCTTCCTAGAAACACTTCAAGAATCAAGAAGGGTCCAATCCCTAGGCAGCCCCTGCACCCTAAGCCTCCACGGTGTAGAAGTGCTTATGTACCACGGCCGCAGCCTCGACGACGTAATCTCCACCGTCCCAGGCATGAGCCACAGCCACCCCGAAAAAGCCATGCAGCTGCTGCTCCAGACGCGACACTTAGCACCGCTGTACGGCGGCAAGACACCTCTGTCGCCGGAGAGCAAAGACTTTCTCGTTATCGACCGCGTCCCAGACATCTTTCACGCTGGCCACGTGCACGCGCTCGAATACGGCAACTATCGTGGGGTGTTGATCGTAAACTCAGGCTGTTGGCAAAGGCAGACCGGCTACATGCGTAGGAACGGCTTTGTTCCGACACCTGCAAAGGTTCCCGTGGTAAACCTTCAAACGCTAGAGGTCACCGTCATTCCGTTCGACTAGAAACATAAGCAGTTGACCGCTAGCATCGTGGCACAGGAGGCAGGTCCAAGCCTTAGCTTCTGCCATCGCCCCGCTTCGAAATGCACCGTACTTCATAATCAACCAGACGGCCAAGCCTACTATCCTCAGCAAACACGCCTCGAATAAGGCTACGCGCGATCTCAAGCCGTATCTTCTTCGTCCGCCCGTACCTTCCCATACTAACGACCCTCGCGTTCAACAGCCCCATCGCGTCCAGCTCATTTATCAACGTGCTCAAACGCCGCTGCGTCAGCGCCGCAACTCCCAACTCCCCGCTGAGCTCATCGTAGACCTCAGAGATCTCACCTGTAATGGCACCCCGAGCATCTCTCTTGCCCAAGTGATAGATGCTCAATGTCACAAGCTTCGAATGCAATGTCAGGTTGCTCAAAGCTTCAACAACGCGGTCGTGCTCAATGTGCTTCTCAGCCTCGCGAACATGCTCTTCAGACACTACGGTTAACCCTTTTCGTTCAGCTACCTCGCCGGCAACACGCAAAAGGTCTAAAGCTCGGCGAGCATCCCCATGCTCTGCTGCAGCCAGAGCAGCACATAGACCAAGTGCGGCATCGGACAATGCTTTCTCAGTAAAGGCTGCCTGCGCGCGTTCAGCGAGTATGTTTTTCAACTCACCTGCGTCGTAGGGCCTAAAAACAATCTCCTCCTGGCTTAGTGAGCTTAGGACACGCGGATCCAGGAACTCTTTGAATCGCAGGTCGTTAGATATCCCAACAAGTGCTATTTTGCTATGCCTCAGAACCTCGTTCATTCTAGTTAACTCGTACAGAAGAGTGTCCCCGCGCATCTTTGTCAACGCGTCGGCTTCATCCAAGACCACCAAAAAAATCATGCCCGAAAGGTCCAAACCCGCAGTGAACCTATCATAGACTTCACCAACGGATAATCCTGTGAATGGCACTTGGACACCTAAACTCTGGCACATACTTGCAAAGACCCTGTACTCGGATCCAGCTAGCCTGCAGTTGACGTAGCAGAACTTGACAGGCGCGTTAAATTCTTTAGCCTTAAACTCAAGACGAGTCAGAACATATTTGACCACAGCGGTTTTCCCGGTCCCTGTGTTTCCATAGATAAAAATGTTCGAGCTTCTTGCACCTTTAAGCAAGGGCGCAACAATTTCTCCCAATTGCCTGATCTGCCCTTCACGGTGAGGCAGCCTGTCTGGAAGATAATCGTGTCGCAGCACCTCTCGATCCTTAAAGACTGTGGCGTTGCTTGCGAAGTTCTCGAAGAGTTCATCAAGAATATCAGCGTTACTCATTTCATCAACTCGCACGGTCCAGTGGTAGCAAGCGTTCTTCCTGTGGAAAGCATAAACCCTACCGTACAGAAATCTAAATACCAAACACAATAATCCTAAAGAAGAAGCACATCTTTAACAGCAAATAGCGCGCGCGCTAATACTCTTCAAAATATACAGGCACACCCCAAAGCTTCTGGTGGAAACATTTAGTCTTTAAGCAGGAAAATGTTAGTTACGTTTAGAACAAATTGTACTCCTTTAGGTAATCAGACATTAAGGTTATATTAATTCCCGCTAAGACTTTTAGACCTTTACTAAAAAACAATTCAGGCCTAGTGATAGGCAATATGGAGCCTGCACCCTTTCCAATGGAAATGCAGGGGTGCGACTTCTCTCCTACATACTATTTATGATGCGGATTATCAATCAGATCCGTTTTCTTGCGTCATGCCCCTCTAATCGCGGATCCTCTGAAACCTCCAGCCCGTTGCGGCGCGCGCTTTTGCCCAACTTTCTGTTCACTTTTCGTGAAGTCCTTGTGAAGTTTATTTATCAATGTCGTTTCCAACTCCTCCTATTTCCTCCAATTGAGTTCCCTATGCTTCTTTTCTGTGAATAGCTCGCCCCTGCTCTTCCACTGGAAAATGCGTTTCGTACCGACTCTATTCTCATTTTTAGCTTCTGGAAACCTGTTATCCGCGTAACGTCAGTAAGGCTGGAAATATGGCTGCTTTATCGGTTTAGAGGCCTTTTCTTTCCCTTTTGGGGCAAACTGTTCACCGTAACAATTATAGCTTGTGAACTGTGAAATTGTGAACACAGCTGCTAGGTGTACAATGCCAATGCCGGCAAGAAAGATGCGCGTCGAACTTTTCGACAGCGAGGGCAATCGTTACTCGATAAGCTTTGAAGGGCAGGTCACACGCGATAAGGCGGTGCGGCTGCTCGACTTGGTGGAACTCCTTGGTGGGATGCCTGGGGGTGGAGGAAACCCGGATTTCAATCCCGCCTTGGCTAGAGAACCGTCAAAGTATGACAAGGTTAGAGCAATAGTTCAAAAACACTTCCCTGTGGTTTGGTTCTGCTCCAGAGAGGTACAAACTGTGTTCGAGCAGGAGTTTAGAGAGCCAATAGGGCTGAGTACTGTGGCAACGTACCTCGCAAGGATGGCAGGAAAGAGGCTCCTTTTAAAAGCGGGGCCATCCAACAGCTTGAAGTACAAAGCGGCAACAAGTATGCCGCAGGTCACCGCGAAAGCAACGGACATTGCAATGAAACAGTGAACTTTCTCGCGGCCGCGAGTTTTCATTCCTGCAGGCAAACTAGGCAGCTTGATCCTCTGGTTTCCTCAGAATTTTCTCCATCTCCTTCTTGGCGCTGTACTTAAACGGGATCTTGCCGGTCTCCCTCTCCAAGTATCCTTGTTCGTAGAGCTTCTTCATCAACCTTGCCGTGTGTTCTCTACTAAGTCTCACTTTTTCCTTTATCTGTGGCGCGGTCTTCGGCCCCTCTGATGCTAGCATCTCCAACACAGCAACCTCTGTTGCAGTCAACTGTGCTAACGCCTTCTCTCTCCTTATTGGTATCGCCGCTTCGAGGCTGGCTTCAGGGGCGGCTGAGAATTCCCTAGCCTGCTGTTCCAAGTTTACAATCTTTGCTGTGACTGCTTCTTGTGATGCTACTATGTCACGTGTTTTGTTTTCAACTTCAGCTAGCCGAACTGCCAACTTCTCTCTACCTTCAGAGTCGGCACCGACCTTTGCCTCCGCGGTGCTTATCCTCTTTTGTATATCTCCCATCATGCCCAGTATTCTGTCGTTTTTCGAATCCACAGCCGCAACCTTGTATGCAAGTGTCTCCAGCTTCTCGCCTCCGCGCCTAAACTGCCTATTGAAGCTCAAAACAATGTCCTCAACCGCCCCTCGTGCTTCTTCATATTCCCTTTTGGCTTGACGCAACCTACGGTAATATTCCGACGCCGAAACTGCGGTGGTTGTGAGCAGACAACTCACGAGGGCAAACAGCAGATAATCCAATAGAAATTCACCTGTGATTCAAACGTGATTATGCGTGACTCGAGCATGTTGCATCACGCATCACATCTCACCCATGTGGCATTTAAGACTTATGATGCGTACCATGGTGACGGGCAGGCATGATATCACACGTCACGCTTTCAAGTTAAATCGACATGTTTGGAGGCTTACGAATGCTCTCTAGAAAGAGGGCCGCTTTGGGTGCTTATCCAGATTTGCGACGTGAATCTGTCTTCTGCGAAAAGCTACGGTTGCGGGGCATAAGTGCCGTATTGCGGGGCGTGATTTGTGACGTCACATCCGTCTCGTCGAACGGCTAGAGAGCTCTTCCAGGCTTGTTTCGAGCTGTTGGCGGAGCAAACCCATGATCTTTAGTCGTTCACTCATGCTTGTGCCTTCCTTGACCGCGTTCTTGTACGCATCCAGATACGTGTGCAGTTGGTTTGCGACCTCAAGGTATGGGTCAAGAGTTGTGGTCTCAAAGAGTCCCAAGTACCCTAGCAGTATTACCGTGTAGATGGATTTTGTGACATTTTGCCTGGCTTGCTTCAGGGTTCGGTTGAACGCTCCACGGCTGATTTTGGCCTTGGTTAGTCTCAATCGGGCCTTTTCGTCGTACTTCAGCGATTTGCCTGCGATATTGTCGGATAATATGTCGATGAGGAGCGTTTCGAGCTGGGTTGTTGTTAAATGGCTGTTGTCAGCCATGATTTTGGCAATCGGGTCGTTAATTGAGCTTGCTAGCATTGATCGGACGCTATCTCTTAGCTTCAAGTCTCGTCGCTCCTGAGATGATGTGAATGAATACGTTGTTGTATACGGGCCCAGCTCTTAAAAGTATCGAATTCCGGTGTGGCGCGCTTTGACTTCTCCAGGCAGAAGACGTGCATGCCAGGGAATCGGCAAATGATTAGGGAAAGCGAGCGGTTTCTGGTTTTGACCAAGTCGGGAGCCTCAAACGACCGAAGCTTTGTGTACTGTGCCGTTTTCTTGCTTTGGTCCAAGGAATGCCAAGACGAATTAACCTGCCCCTACGAGGAGGCTGATTTTCGTTCACTAAAGACATCTTGGGGCTAGGTGGGAAGGAGCAAGAGAAGGAGCGCTGAGTATTAGGAGGTTCTAGCGTGAAGAACATATCAGGGTGAGAAGCTTGGCTGTGGCCGGAACTGTGACGTGCTTGTGACAAATGGGAGGGCGAAAGTATCTTCTCTTCTTTGACGGTTTCGCGAAGCCGGCTAGTGTAGCATTGCTTGCCGATTTTGAGTTCGTTGTGTATGGGCCCGTTTCTACTAGTCGCAAAACAATCAGCATTTCTTTGTTAAAGGATAATAGCTTCAAACATGCGGTGCGTGGTGTGACGCCTGCCGTCACACGTGAGTCACGTGTGATGAGCATCAATTTCCAAACAACTCGGTTGCTGGAGTTCTTCCTCTCAATGGCGCCATTCCCTTGACAGGATGACATTTAAACGTGACATGGTTGTGATTTCTGATGAAGTGCCAAGATGATAGCTTGTGACAATGTCTGCTTGGTTGTTTGGCGACTTTCGAAGAATAGGTAAACGGATTTTGGCGGTTAACTTTTTCTTTGATCTACAATTCTTCCGCGCGCATCCTTAACTTGTCAAACAATTCTGGACGTAAATCTTTCAACGTAGGGACGAAGGCTTCAAGGGGTCTTATGTCGGCGTAGTCCACCTCACTTATCACAAAATCTTCCTCGTCGTACTTGGCTTGAGCGAGGACTCTCCCGTTAGGTCCCACTAGCCTGCTGCCGCCCCAGAACTGCAAGCCGTCCTCGACTCCTATGAGGTTCACAAAGGCCAGAAAAGTCGTGTTTTCGACTGCACGTGCAGCCGTGAGTATTTCAAAGAATGACCGACGAACCGCGGGTGAAGCTGAAATGCACACGACCAGTTGGGCTCCTTCGAGCCGTGTGAGCCGAGTCACTTCTGGGAAGTAGATGTCGTAGCATATGAGCAAACCTATCTTTCCAAGGTCAGTGTCTAAGACAGAGGTCTCATAGCCTGGACGAAAGTATCTTTTTTCTTCAAAGACGCTGTGAGTTGGGAGGTACATCTTGCGGTACTTGCCAATTAAGCCCTTGGGGCCCACAAGCACTGCGGTGTTGTGAAGGGTAGCCTGCGCCATTTTGCTCTTTTCAGGCATACCAAAAACGACATGTATACCTGCATCCCTAGCAATTCTCTCTATGATTCTCGTCGATGGTCCAGGGATCTCCTCAGCCAATTCATAGATCTGGTCTCTCACAACGTAGCCCGTGAGCGAGAGTTCTGGCAATATCACGAGGTCTGCTCCTTTCTCCTCGGCTCTGGTGACGGCTGTTTCGATCTTCTTCAGATTCTGTTCCTTGTCTCCCGGTTTGCAGCTAATCTGCGCTAGAGCAACCATAAATCTCTCCTTCATTAACTATCCTCCTCCATTCAGTCTAACAGGGGCCGCGTGGAAGTCTGAAGTCAGTACCTACCGTTCGATATTCAAGCTTTGCTGTCAGTAACATGCGCCTCTTGTGTTCTGCTGAAAGCCACCTGCGCTCTATTCTGATGACTGTGCCTTTTTCAATCTGCAGCTTATCGGCTATTTCCTCTGGCTTCAGGAAATGTTCCAGTCCGTATAGGATAAGGTCAAGCTGTTCATACTTCATGCCCAGTTCGTCCTCGGCCAGCTGGTTTGGCCAGAGACCAGGGGAAGAGGGTTTTTCGACGACTTCTCTTGGAATGCCTATGTGCTGGGCTACTTTTCGAACTTGGGTCTTGTACAAATCCATTATCGGCGATATGTCAGCCGCAACATCTCCCCATTTCGTGAAGTAGCCCATCATGGTTTCTGATTTGTCTGAGCTTCCGCAGACGAGCATGCTCAGCCTGTTCGCGTAGTAGTATAAGTAGACCATGCGTGTCCGCGCCTTTATGTTGCCCTTGCTCAGTTTGTCTGAAGGGTCGTATAGCCTCATTGAACTGTAGAACGCCTCTAGCGGAGCTGTGATGTCGATTGTTTCTGTTTTGAAATGGAATTTCTTAGCAACGAGTTTCGCATGTTCGATGTCTTTGGAGCTTCGCGTTTCTTTTTCGGGTAGCATGAGTCCTAGGACCTTGTCTCCGCCTATGGCTCTAGCCGATATCGCTGCTACGGTACAGCTGTCTATTCCACCGGATACTCCCAAGACCATGCCCTTTGCGCCCGTGTTCTCCACGTAGTCCTTGATGAACCGTTGGATCCTGTTCTCCGTTTCTGGCAGGTTTAGGTCAAGAACTGTAGGCGTCAACTTCAAAGGGGTGCGCTCCCATGGGTGTATGGTTGTCGGCAACTATTTAAGGACAAACATAAATATGGGTGTCTGACGTTCCCAGCGGAGAAGGACCCGGATATGGGTAGAAGAAGGAAAAAGGTTGTACGCATCCCTAGGAAGCATCTTCCAAGACTGTTCCCTTGTCCTAGGTGTGGGAAGGAAACGGTGAGGGTTGAGATTCTTCGTGAGGAAGGATGCGCAGTCGTTGGATGCGGTAGCTGTGGTCTCAAGGAGCGGTTCCCGGTTAAGCCTGCTCAGGCTGAGGTTGACGTTTACTGCATGTTCACCGATAAGACGTATAGCCAGTCTCGAAGGCCCTCTGCTGTGATCAAGGGTGCCTGATCAGGTCGGTCTTTATGGAAGGTAACGTTGAGAAGTATCTTCTTGAAAAGATCGCGGTCGAGGGTTCCATTCACATAACGCTCATAGACCCTGAAAGGGTGACTCCGCCCCAGGCTTCGAAGATCGCGGGTAAAGCGAGAGCATGCGAGACTTCGGCCATTATGATCGGTGGGTCGACGTTCGTGTCTGCGGCTCATCTGGATGATGTTGTGAAGATGGTCAAGCGTGCTGTGAAGATTCCGATAATCCTTTTCCCCAACAATGTTACTGGTATAAGCCGTTACGCAGATGCGATATGGTTTATGTCGCTTCTGAACTCGGTGGACCCGTACTTTCTGATGGGGGCTCAGATCTTGGGGGCTCCCCTTGTAAAAAGGTACGGTTTGGAACCTCTCCCGCTTGGCTACGTAATCGTTGGTGAGGGCGGCACAGCGGGCGTTGTGGGCAGGGCAATTCCAATCCCGTACGACAAGCCTGAGCTAGCGGCGGCCCACGCCTTAGCAGGCCAGTACTTGGGCATGCGCTTCATCTACCTGGAAGGTGGGTCGGGTGCCAAGAACCCAGTTCCTTCTGAGATGATCCGCGCTGTGAAGCATTACGTTGATGTGCCCCTGGTTGTTGGGGGTGGCATAAGATCCCGAGAGCAGGCATTAACCGCGGCGTCAGCGGGCGCAGACATAATCGTCACAGGCAACCTCGTTGAGGAGACAGGCATCAAGCACAAGGTTTCGGAAATCATCGA
This sequence comes from Bathyarchaeia archaeon, assembly GCA_050012255.1. GTDB lineage: Archaea > Thermoproteota > Bathyarchaeia > Bathyarchaeales > Bathycorpusculaceae > DASPPK01. The sequence goes on along the minus strand of JBEKHN010000003.1, from coordinate 13,668 downwards.
AGGCATACGACGCGGCAGGACTTGAAAGGCCGTTGACGGCTCTAGAACCCGCTTCAACGCCCTTGAAACTTCACCAGCGAAGACGTCTCGTTGTTTAACCATTTCAAACGGCAACGCATCAGGCCTCAATGCGCTTGGATGGCCTGTTAGTGTAGCCTCGGCCTAACCTTCCCTGTTTTGTGTTTTACCTCGTCTAACACGCCTACCCCCAGGTCTTATCTGCGGCAGATACCGTTAGCGACTTTTAGTCGGACACTTGCAGAGCCTTGTTACTGGTGGAGACACCACTTTCAAAATGAGAGTTTGACACGCGCGCTACCTACATCGTCCAAGCTGCAGAGACTGCGCAGAGAGGTAAGCCTGCTAGAGAGGCGACTAAGGAGCAACCAGCCGCGCGTTAGGAGTGTGGGAACCAGCAGTTTGTTTGTGTAGAATTCGCACGGAGTGGGAAGGTTCAGTAATTTGACTTTTTGACTTGTTCCTGTCAGAGAACAGAAATAAGCCTGTTTCATGCACAAAGGTTTTGCGAGTGGGAGACTTGGGCGAAAAGATGAGCGCAGCTTACCGGCAATACGCTGAGGCCCTTGAAAGTGGGCTGACCCAACTCTGCGAACTGAGCAAGAATGCTAGGGCGAAGGGGCTTGACCCTTCGCTTAAACCTGAGTGCGGGATCGCTAAGGATCTGGCCGACCTCGTTGAGGGGCTCGTGGGTCCGAAGGGAGTTGCTGACAGCATAAGGGAGCTTAGCTCTAGGCTTTCGAGGGAAGAGCTGGCGTTCAAGGTGACCGAAGAGGTAGTCCACGGCAAGTTCGGACACATGGAACCAGAAGCCGCTGCAGAACAGGCGATTCGAACAGCGCTGGCGATTTTCACGGAAGGTCTGACGGCAGCGCCAATACAGGGAGTAGCGCATGTGAAGATCAAAGCAAATAGCGACCGGACACGTTACCTTGCTATATATTTTGCAGGTCCTATAAGGTCCGCAGGTGGAACAGACCAAGCGTTAACGCTGGTTGTAGGTGATTTCGTTCGGCGCCTCCTCGGACTTGACCGCTACAAGCCCACGGAGGAAGAAACGTCACGTTTCATTGAAGAACTCAGAACCTACGAACGCTCCTCAGGAATGCGCTTCCAGTATCACATTCCTGACGAAGAGTTGAGAAAGGCCCTTGAGTGGTTGCCAGTTGAGGTGACTGGCACGGAGTCTGACCCGATTGAAGTGTCCATGTTCCGTAACCTCCCGCGGGTAGAGACCAACCGCGTCAGGGGCGGAGCGCTCAGAGTTGTAAACGACGGCATCGTCGGACGAGCCCAGAAAGTTTTTACAATCATCGAAAAACTCGGGTTTCAAGGATGGGACTGGCTCAGCGACCTTCACAGAAGATCCGAGAAAAAATCCTCCGGGTTCATGGACGACGTCATTGCGGGACGCCCCGTGTTCTCTTTCCCCTCAAGACGGGGAGGTTTCCGCTTAAGATACGGCAGAGCAAGAAACACGGGCCTAGCAGCCGTGGGCATCCATCCAGCAACCATGCTCGTGTTAGACGGTTTCCTCGCAGGTGGAACACAACTCCGGATGGAGCTCCCTGGAAAAGGCGGCATCGTGGTTCCAGTCGACGCGATCGAGGGCCCAGTAGTGCGGCTGAACGACGGGTCGGTTATCCGAGTCTCAGTGGACGAGTTCAAGGAGGCAAAAGGCCGAATTGAGAAGATACTCTTCCTCGGAGACATTCTCGTCAGTTTTGGGGATTTCCTCTACAACAGCAGGTTTCTAACGCCTTCGGGCTACGTCGAAGAGTGGTGGGCTGAAGATCTGCGAAGGAAAGTTGCGGAAAAGTTTGATGGCAACGTTGAAAGGGTCTCTGAAACTGTGGGTATTCAACCCGAAAGATTGAAGAGTCTCTTAACAAACTTTTTCGTCAGTAAGCCCAGCCTCTCTGAAGCTGTTGCGCTTTCAACAGAAATGCGTGTTCCATTACACCCAGCTTTCACGTTCTTCTGGTCAAGCCTTTCCTCAGTCGAGCAGCTTGAACAGGTGAGAACATGGCTTCTCGGGTCTCAAGTACAAACTGAAGGTGCTGCCGTTCGAAAGATTGTAGGCGAAACGGATTCAGAGGTTAAGTGTGCCTTGGAAATGATATGCCTCCCTCATAAAGTCTTAAACGACAAGATGATCATTGAGGGAGAAGACGCTGGTGCCTTCGCTTTTTGCCTAGGCTACGGAGCTCCATGCGGCCTGAGTTTTTCATCTGCAAAAACCGTTCTGGAAGCCGTCAATTCTCTGTCAGGTGTGCAGGTCAAGGATAAGGCCCCCACGTTTGTAGGCACAAGAATGGGCAGGCCTGAAAAGGCAAAGAGGCGCGAGATGAAGCCACTTGTGCATGTTCTTTTCCCGGTCGGTCTAGCAGGAGGTTCGCAGAGAGACCTCGTTGAAGCAGCAAAGCATGGGCCGACCTTTGTGGAAATCATCAAACGAAAGTGCCCAGGATGTGGGACCTTCACTTCTCGCGTCAAATGCCCCGCATGCGGTTCGGAAACGGTTCCTGAGAAGAGTTGCCCACGATGTGGAAAGAGCCTGAAACAAGATGAATGCCCTATTTGCAAGACCTCTGCGATAAGATTCCAGAAGCAGGTCGTCAATTTTAGAGAGATGCTTGAGAGCGCATGCTATGACTTGTCCGTTTCGATGCCACGGATCTTGAAGGGAGTTAAGGGGCTGACAAATCAAACCAAGACGCCTGAAATACTCGAAAAGGGCGTTCTGCGGTCAAAGCATGATCTTTCAGTTTACAAGGATGGAACGATACGTTTTGACACCACCAATGCCCCTTTGACACACTTCAAGCCTTCTGAAGTTGAGGTTTCAGCCCAGACACTTAGGGAGCTTGGTTACACCTGTGACGTAAGAGGCGCGCCATTGGCGGATGCAAGTCAAGTGTGCGAACTCAAGCTTCAGGACGTCGTTATTCCTGTGAAAGCTGCAGAATACTTCGTGAGTGTCGCAAGTTTTTTAGACGAACTTCTATCCAAGGTTTATGGACTTCCGCCATTCTACCATGTACGACAAACCGAAGACCTAGTTGGGCACCTCATCGTTGGCCTAGCTCCCCACACCTGCGTAGGAATCTTAGGACGGATCGTAGGCTTCACGAACCTGAACCTCTGCTATGCACACCCCATTTGGCACTCGGCGAAGAGGAGAGACTGTGATGGCGATGAAGACACTCTGATGCTTGCCCTCGACACGCTGCTCAACTTCTCACGCGAGTACCTGCCCGCACAGATCGGTGGGATAATGGATGCTCCGCTCCTGCTCATTCCAGTTGTGAACACAAATGAGGTGCAGAGGCAGGCCCACGACTTTGACGTTGCCGATTCCTATCCGCTTGAGTTTTTTGAGAAAACATGGGAAAAGGTGGAAGCTAGACAGGTCAGTTCAATGATAGACCTCGTGGGTTACCGTCTTGGCACTGAGGCGCAGTTTGAGGGCTTCAACTTTACGACGCCCGTGTCCAACGTTAACATGGGCAACCCTGAAAGTTCTTATAAAAGTCTCAAAGCGATGACAGATAAGCTTGAAGGCCAACTTGAATTGGCCGAGAAGATTGTGGCTGTAGATGCAGACAAAGTGGCCCTGAAGGTCTTGACGAAGCATTTCATGCGAGACATCGCGGGGAACCTGCGGGCTTTTTCAACACAGGGTTTCAGGTGCAAGTCATGTAGTAAACGCTTCCGGCGTCTGCCCCTTCGGGGCAAATGTCCATCGTGCGGTGGAGAATTAACGTTGACCGTCTATCGCGGCGGCATTGAGAAGTACTTAGAAGTAGCGCAGCATCTGATTGACAGGTATGACTTGCCTAAGTACTATTCACAGAGGATTTCGCTTGTGAAAGAGGAGATCAGTGCGCTGTTTGATAGTAGGAAGCCCAAGCAGATCAGTCTAACGGATTTCGCTTGAAAAAGCCTTTTCTGTTCAGAGAAAGAAGGATACTCTGAAGGAGCATGCTTAAGGAGACTTATCATCCTAACGCCTACTTGGCAAGCATAAAGAACATGAAGCTAGGCCTGAGGGCCAGAACAAAAATACTGAATGTCTTGGAGAAACTGTCAGGCGATGCCAAGGAGGTTGCGAAGGAATCTGGGTTGCGCTACGGAGTTGCTATGCACCATTTAAAGCTGCTGGCGGCAGAGGGCATCGTGGAACGAAAGGGCGGCAGGCCGTACGTTTGGGGTTTGACCGGGATGGGGCAGAAGCGGCTGGAAACCTCCGGCTAAAAAGTGCACTCGCAGGGCGAATGTCCGCATTTTGGACACTTGTTGTCATATTTCCTGAGAGTTGCTTTCTCTAGGTCTATGCCTGTGATGTTAGCGAGAGAGGCTAACCACGCAACGACGTCCGCAAACTCACCTTCCAATTCTTCCTTATCATTCGCGTCTAATGCTTCACCCAACTCTCTAACCTCATCAGTGAGCCACTCATATGTTCCGGCCATGCCTCGTTCACAGTCTCTGTGAAAATACACGCGTCGCATCATCTCTTGAAACTCGCGGATATGCACCTTGCGTTTCACCCCTTCTGCTTAAGGCAAGAGTCCGCAGTGTATAAGATAAGTTTTGGAGCGCGTTGGCTTGTCACTAAATTCGCAAATAGCGCGCACCTGAGAGCATATACGTTTTGCATATACATTTTGCATATACATTTTGCATATACAGTTGGCGAGCATCGTTGAAAACGGTGAGGCTGTTCACGTTGGATCCGGAGCTGTGTGGGCTGTTCAAGTGCGCACGCATAATAAAGGGACAAGGCAGCGCGCTGGTTCCAGTGCCTGTAGTGCACATGCTTGTTCCTTAAATTCTGTTCAAGAGGGAGGCATGGCGTTTTCCGATGGGGATGGTTGCTGTTACGGTTCGGGCTGGGTGCTTTCGTGCTCAAGTCCTCCCTCCGGGGTATCCTATATGACCCAAATATGGTTGAGGAGCAGAATGAGTAGCACAATCTGCTTCCCAAAAGATTTCACAACACGCTAACGTGCTACTCTTAGCGAAAAGCCAAGGGGGTCAGCGGATTTTTATGTACTTGTAGGCTTCTGTCATGTTTTCGAAGCAGAAATGTACTTTCTGATAGTCTCTTCTGAACTCTGCGACGTCCGCTTGCACCTTTTCCGGTGGCTCCTTGTCTATTATGACGCGCTTGACGAATTCTGCTATCTCTGCCATTTCAGGTTCTTTCAATCCGAGTCTAGTGACTTCAGAAGTTCCCATTCTTATGCCGCCGGGATGCATGAAATGCCTTCCCTCCTTAATGTCCCATGGGAGTAGGTTTCTGTTTATGATTATGTTCGCCATTTCCAACGTCTGCTCGATCGTGCCGCCGTCACCGTGCTTGGTTATGTCGATCAAAATGACGTGTGACTGCGTGAATCCCTTGTGTTCAGCTAAGACGTTGAGGCCCCTCTCGTGCAGCGCTTGGGCGAGAGCTTTGGCATTTTTCACTATCTGGTTTGCATATTCTTCTCCAAATTGAAGCATCTCTGCGCATGCAACGGTAAGTCCAGCAACTTCGTGTAAGTGGTGGTTGCTGACCATTCCCGGAAAAGTGGCCTTCTTTATTCTTTCGGCATACTTATCCCAAGAGAGAATTCCACCGTGTTGCGGTCCAAAGAACGTTTTGTGCGTGCTCAGACTGACAACGTCTGCCCCCTCCTTAAGCGGGTCTTGGAATTGCCCTCCGGCAATCAATCCTGCTACGTGCGCTGCGTCATACCCCACGGTTGCCCCGACCGAACGAATGATCTCCGCCAGCTCCTTGACGGGATGGGGAAACGGGAAAACACTCGCGCCGAACATGACAAATTTCGGAGGCTTGCCCTTCGCAGCAAGTTCCTTGATCTTAATTTTCGCTTTGTCCACATCTATGTTCAATTCTTTGTAGTCCAAGGGCAGGTATTCAACGTTCAACCCCTTGACTGCCCCTGCCGTGCCTCCGAGTTCCTTCTTGCCCGACGTTATGTGACCTCCGCTGGGGATCGACAGTGCCATCAGAGTGTCTCCGGGCTCAGTGAAAGCCGTATAGACTGCTAGGTTTGCGACGACGCCTGAAATGGGTCTAACGTCCACAAATTCTGCTTTGAAAAGTCGTTTCATGAGTTCAATACATTTGAACTCTACTTCGTCGATGAAGCGGCAACCGGCGTAGACTCTTTCTCCAGGCCAGCCTTCTGCATACCTGTTGCCGAAGTCTGTTATTATTGCCTCACGGACGGCTGGACTTGGCACGTTTTCGCTTGCTATGAGGGGAATGCTGTCCTGGAACCATTTGTGATGCTTTTGAAGGAGGTCAAAAACATGGTCATATTCGTCTCTTGGAGTGGACATTGAAATCGCCTTTTTGCATCAACATATGACTTGTTCAAAAATAAAAACTCTTTGAGCCGGCGTAACGTTAATAACGTAGCGAATGCTAGGTTACTCAGCATCCTGCTGAGGTTTTCAAATTGAGTAGTAAGAAAAAGAAAGAAAGCAGGTCACCAATGCCGGCTGCAAGTGCGGGGCTGCTGAGATTCTTTGAAGAGGAAACTGAGGGCGTTAAGGTTGGGCCTGAAGTGCTTGTGGCATTCTCAGTGGCGCTGATAGTCGTGTGCTCCCTAGCCCACATATTCTTCACTTAGACTGCAACTCTAACGACGAGAAGGAGCATGTAAAACTTCTATTCGCTGCACGGAGTTCAAGTGCACAAATATCTCGCTTCTTTCCTCTCGGCTTGCAACCTGCGGTATTGGCTGTGCGATCGTTGCGCGCAGAATGATGGCTTCACTCTCTGATAGCCATATGCCCGCCGGTTCTCGAGTTACAGCCGCAAGAGTTCCTTCAAAACCGTAGGCAGGATCCAAGATCACGCGTATTTTGTTTCCCACGTTTTTCTCAAGCATATGAAATATCGTCGGTGGGATGTTCTGCTCTGGCATAGGATTCGCAAAACCTTGTAATTCTACTTTACGGATAAAATAGTTGCCGTTCCTGAATATATACTGTGCTGATGGTACCATGTTTCTTCAGATGAAACCTGCGGAGTCAACATAGGCGGTTTCATGTTAGAGCTTGAGCTTCATGCATATAGAAATTATCTAAATTATGCTTCAATTGATTGGGGTCTTCCATGCTGAGGATCACGACAATTTAATATGTGTGCACTTCTCCTTAGCAAAGCTACTCTCGAGGAATCTGATGCTAACTGAAGATTCACTGAAGCGGTCTATGGATAGGGCGGTGAAGCGCTATTCGTCACTGTTCAGGCTTCCATCTGACCAAGAGGTCTTCCTGCTATCGGCGCTTTCTTGCGTCGGCGGGGGCCTACTGTCTACAGTGGTCCTCTTTCCCTCTTTGAAAGGGCTGACTTATGGCTTTCTATTGGGCATGGCAGTCTTCTCTGCAAGTCTAGCCGCTGACTATGCGGCAAGCACGCTGATCCTGAAGCAAGGCACGATCTATAACTTGAGACGCACGATGGCCCTCTCTCTGTTTTGCTGGGCAATTTGGCTCCTTTTCATTTTTTTGGGCGCTGGTTTGACTGTTTTACTTGGTTTGGAAGAATGGTGGATCAGGTTTTGTCTCATGGGCTTCTCGGCTGCCATAATGTTGCGTTTGGTTGCGTTCTCTTCAACATCAGCGATGAGTTATGCAAGATTTCTTGCTGCCTCTTTTCTCCAACCGTTTTTGTGCATGGTTCCTTTCTTGGCGTTCTGGACTGGAATCGGAAATTCGATCTCGATACGTGTGCCTGCATTCCTTGTTTTTTCCGTGGTTGTGGCTCTTGTTTCGACTTTCACTTTTCTCCACTTTTTAGACAATGTGGGCAAGCGGGCGCTGGGGATGCAATCGCTGTCACTTTTCAGGGCGTTCATGCTCAACTGGGTCTTAGGTCTGAACGCGCCTTTTGAGCATCTCCTTGAGGAGTTAGGTGAAAAGAGAAATGTTGAAGCTTGCCTTCTGAAGTTCGCCTCTGCGAAGCCTAAGGCGGTTATTGTCGTTCCTTCCATTCACCCAGGGCCCTTTAAAAATATTGGAAGTAGTCTTTTGCCTTCACTACTAAAGACCTCTTTAGAGAAGCAGTTAGGCTGCGTTGCCTGCGTTCCCCATGGTTTGCTTGGCCACGAGTTTGATTTGGCTTCTCAGAGGCAGAATGAGAAGGTCATTGAACAAACCGTTGCGTCTGCACGAAGTCTAGAAGTTTCTGAAGCGAAAGCGTCTCCTTTCGTAAAAGTCACAAATGGTTTGGCTACTGCATGCTGCCAAGTTTTCGGCAAATCCGCCATAATTTCGTTCACCATGGCACCTAAGACGATTGAAGATCTACCGAAAGAAATTGGTCTGTTCGTCCGAGATGAAGCTGAGAGAAGAGGCCTAAACTTCTGCGCAGTAGTTAACGCACACAACAGTATTGACGGACCTGCAAAGATGCAAGACTCTCTTGAGTCTTTGAAGGATGCTGCAACTAAGTGTCTAGACAAAGTGGTTTCGCTCGAACAGTTGCCGTTTGAAGTCGGAGCCGCGACCGTCGCGCCTAAAGAGTTCACCCTCGAAGATGGCATGGGACCTGGCGGCATCACTGCAGTCGTTGTCAAGTGTGGGGAGCAGAAAGCAGCCTATGTTGTTATCGACGGAAACAACATGGTTTCTGGCTTGCGCGAAGACATTCTTTCGGCTCTGAAGTCAATGGGGGTTGACGAGGGCGAAGTCTTCACAACAGACACTCATTCAGTCAGCGCGCTGATATTGGGAGGACATGGTTACCACCCAGTCGGAGAGGTAATGAATAGGGAGAAGCTGGTAGGCTATGTAATAGAAGCAGCGCGCACTGCAACCTCTGATTTGGAGCCTGTAAGAGCCTCCTGTAGCGGCATAAAAGTTGCTGACATCACGGTTCTCGGAGCGAAGCAGCTTGAGACCTTATGTTTATTGATAGACAAAACTGTTCAAACAGCAAAGAAAATCATTGCCCCAATCTTTGTAACTGCTGGCTTGCTATTAATGTTGTTTTTGTGGTTTGTTTGAGCTAACACTAATAAGGTCGAGTTTTCCATGGTTAACTTCTCGGTAGAAGGCGGAACCTGTGCTAAAAGAAATCAGGATCCATGGTCGCGGTGGCCAAGGAAGCGTCACTGCGGCAGAAGTTCTAGCTCACGCCGCTTTTATCGAGGGTAAATGGGTCCAAGCCTTTCCATATTTTGGAGCAGAGCGCCGAGGTGCTCCGGTTAAAGCGTTCGCTAGGGTGAGCAGTGATCCGATACTTGTGCACAGTCAAGTTTACAATCCTGACTATGTCATAGTGCTTGACCCTTACATCTACAAGGTTGTGGATGTAACTGAAGGACTGAAAAAGAACGGGATTGTCGTCATTAATACGAAGAGAAAGCCTGAAGAAATTGGCTTAGGAGGCTGGCGAGTCGCCACGGTTGATGCGACTGGAATAGCTCTTGAACTCAACCTGCTTGTTGCAGGCTTGCCTGTTGTTAACACGTCAATCTTAGGCGCGTTTGTCAGAGCAACAGACGAGGTAAAACTGGAGAGCGTGTTCAATGCCGTCAAACAAACCTGGGCAGGTGCTGCTGGCGAGAAGAATTCGAAAGCGACAGAACTGGCCTATGAACGTGTGACAAAATGGTGGGACAGTGAAGGATGATGAATGCGACTACAAAGAGTCGTAAAGAATGGCCTCTCACACCTCTGTCCTCCCCAACGGTCGGGAGCATGGGAAAAACAGGATCGTGGAGAACGTTCTGTCCGGAAGTCGATTACAGCAAGTGCACGCGTTGCACTCTTTGCTGGGTCTACTGCCCGGACGCAGCTATCACTCGGCGAGAGGACGATTCTCCGGAGATAGACTATGACTACTGCAAGGGCTGCGGAATATGCGCGAACGAGTGTCCGACCAAGGCAATAACGATGAAGCGGGAGGAAGAGTAATGGCGCAGATGATAATTGATACGGCAAATCACATAGCGGGTTATGCTGCGAAAGCCGCGAGGGTTAAGGTTGTTGCAGCCTACCCCATTACTCCTCAGACAACCATTATTGAGAAGATAGCTGACTTTGTGGAAACGGGACAGATGGACGCGGAGTACATTCGCGTGGAATCTGAGCATAGCGCTATGGTGGCTTGCATGTCTGCTGCTGCGACTGGGGTTAGAACTTTCACGGCTACGTCAGCTCATGGTCTGGCCCTTATGCATGAAGCTTTGCACTGGGCATCGGGCTCACGCTTGCCAGTTGTGATGGCCGTTGTAAATCGCGCTATGGGGGCTCCATGGAGCATATGGCCCGACCTCAGCGATTCTCTTTCCCAGCGAGACACAGGTTGGATTCAGTTCTACTGCGCTGACAATCAGGAAGTTTTTGACACTATAATTCAAGCCTACAAGCTGTGCGAGAATGAAAAGGTCTTTCTGCCAGCGATGGTCTGTCTCGAAGGTTTCATCTTATCTCACACTTACGCGCCTGTCAGTATTCCAGACCAAGACAAGATCGATGATTTCCTGCCAGAGTACAAGTCTGGCTGGACCCTGGATGTCAATCGTCCGACCTCTCACGCCAATCTGGTTTCGCCCGAATGGTACATGGAGTTTCGCTACATGATTCAAGAAGCCATGGAGAATGCCAAGCGATTGATCCCACAGATTGACAGAGAGTATGCCAAGCATTTTGGAAGAGAATACGGCGGTCTCATTGACAAATACAAGTGTGAGGATGCAGACCTGATAATGCTGACGATGGGAACAATGGCCAGTGACGCCAAACTGGCTGTTGACAGACTGCGCCAAGAAGGACAGAAAGTTGGGTCGGCAAGAGTCCGTGTCTATCGTCCATACCCAGTGGAAGAGATCGCTAAGCTGGCTGGAAACGCCCAAATGATCTCAACGATTGACCGCCACATATCCTTTGGAATGGAGGGTTTTCTGGCATCAGAAACCAAAGCAGCCCTGTTTGACGATAAAGATGGGCCCATGGTGGCCGGTTTCATCGCGGGCTTGGGAGGCAGAGACGTAACCGCCGAGACCATTGAAAGAATGGCTCGGAAATCACTGAAATGGATGCACGCTGGCAAGGTTGAAAGAATGACCGAATGGGTCGACTTGAAGGAGTGAAGAGAGATGGTGACGATAAAAGATCTTCCGAAGGAAGAGTACCTGCTGAAAGGTCATGCTGCCTGTGCTGGCTGCGGTCCAGCTGTCTCACTGCGCTTACTCTTTAAAGCGTTAGGCAACAAGGTTATAATGGCTGTCCCAGCGTGTTGTACGACAGTGATTCAGGGACCCTATCCTTATACTTCTTCTGCTGTTCCTCTTGAAAACGTATTGTTTGAGTCTACAGGTGCGGCAGCATCAGGAATCGTTGCGGCATTGAAGAAGAGAAACCTCGAAGACATCACTGTTGTGGGCTGGGCTGGAGACGGCGGAACTGTTGACATTGGGATTCAAGCCCTGTCAGGAGCGGCTGAAAGAGGAACTAACTTCATCTACGTATGCTATGACAACGAAGCCTACGGCAACACTGGAATGCAGCGGAGTGGAGCTACACCCTACGGGGCTTGGACCACCACCACACCGTCTGGAAAGAGAGAGCGTAAGAAGGATATGCCGCTCATAATGGCTGCCCACAGAATACCCTACGTCGCGACTGCTTGTACCTCCTACCCATTGGACTTTGTGAACAAGCTTAGAAAAGCCAAGGAGATCAAGGGGACAAAATACATCCACCTCCTAGCACCATGCCCGACTGGATGGCGATACGACACCAGTAAGACGATAGAGATGGGTCGGCTGGCAGTGCTGACCGGTTTGTGGGTTCTTTATGAGATTGAGGATGGGAAGTTCAAGCTCAACTCTCCCAGCGACCGACTAGTTGACAAGGCCAAGCGCAAGCCCGTTAAGGAGTATTTTACGTCGCAGGGTCGATTCCGCAACATGTCGGAAGAAGACATTGAAAAAGTCCACAAATGGATTGACGAGGACTGGGAGCAATATCGCAAGCTGGCATCCGGTAGCCCATCTGAACTCGCTCTCTATGCAAAAGCATGAACCAACCTGTGGTGTGAGTAAACACTGCGCTAATAGCCAGCCTCCTTTTTTATGTGATTTTTTGAAGAAGATTTACAGATACTTATATAATAACATCGGTTTAGAACCAAACAGTTATTAAAGCCGCAGCCTATAGTCTATGGATGAGAACATGACCGAACAAGTAAGAGAGTCTAACGTAATAGAACTCTGGGCCCAGAAGTACCCAGACGTTACGCGGTGGCTCGCGAAGCTACAGGTCAAAGATAGAAGCGCCTACAGCCTCTACCGCTTCTGCCAGTGGTCTAAGAAGTCACCCCCAGAACTCCTAGAACTAAAACGCGCAAACCCTTCTGCCAACTTGGCTGAAAAAATGTTAGACGATTATGTCGCCGAGGCGAAGGCTAAAGGCGTAAGAAGCTCTATCCAGTTCCACCTGAGTATAGCGGTGAGGTCTTTCTTTCGTCACAACTATGTCGATTTGGCCAAAGCGGCAGGAACTGTGGTTCTAGAAAAGGTCAAGCCTTATAACAAACTCACGAAAGAGGGCCTCCGAAAACTCTGGAGTTGGGCGCTTAACCCGCGCGACAAAGCTCTAATAACCTTCGTCAACTCAACAGGCGTCGCGAAAGAAACCCTCACGAAGCTCAAGTGGTCACATCTGGAGGAAAACTGGGAAAAAATCGACTTGCCGTGCATAAACATAGAGCCTGAGCTTCTGAAAGGCCACGGCCAGGGAAAGTATAGAGGCGTCAGACAGGTCACATTTCTAACCCCAGAGGCAAAAAGAGACCTGGTCAACTATAAGGAATGGATCGAGCAGAAACTCGGGAGGAAACTGACAGCAGAAGATAACACGTGGCTTGAGGTCTATACGAAGTATAAACCTCTCCAGTATCGAGGTTTCTCAGGCTTAATCTACGAGCTGAGTAGGAACACAGGCGTCGCGTTTAGTTGGCATGACGGTCGCAGGTGGGTTACGACGGCGCTTGAGCAGACGGGAATATCGCCAAACTGGGCAAAAGTGATAAGGGGAAGAAAACCTGGGGGAGCAGAGGCGCCGTATAGCCAACCCAATATCGAAATGCTACGAGCCAAGTTCCGCGAAGCTGTCCCGATCTTAGAATTTACCAGCAGCGAAGCACCGGCAGTTCCGAAAGAGGTTCTAGAAAGAATTGAGAAGTTAGAAACTGAGCGGGCAGAGATAAGGCGACAATATCGTCTTAGGACTGGAGATGAGCTTAAGGAAGATAAGAAGCGCGTTGCGAAAGAAGCTCAAAAAGCTGATGACTGCCCAGACGGTGAGCACTGCGCCGAGTTCTCCCAGATACCTGAGGCCCAGCTCTTAGCGCACCTCAAAGATGGTTGGGAAATAATTAAAGAACTCTCAAACGGCGAGGTCATCGTCAAGCGCGTCCGGTAACCCACCTACCCCCCTAGTATTTTTCCGAGCTTCAAAGAGTCTCCCTGCCGAGGCTAAAACCTCTGCAGAGAGCGCGCTCCTGAAAAGCATACGCAGCTCCTAAACCTTCTTTCCATATTCACGGAACTTTTTCCCGCAACACTCGTACTGCTTAACATGTATCTTTTTGTTCCTGCCCATATCCCACTCCTT
>JBEKHN010000002.1:0-208117 GCA_050012255.1 Bathyarchaeia archaeon | reverse complement strand
AGAAGTAATAGGTTTCCATTCTGAGCCGCTGCAAGCATTCGACTTTTGCGCGCACTAATCTTGCCTTTTCGTTTGGGCTTTTCTTTCCTTATCGGTTTATAATGTTCAGGTTTCATATTCGATCTCCCCTAGTTCAAGCTTAGACACCTAATATATATAGAAGTTTTGTCACCTTTTTAATTTAGCGCGCGCGCTCAGACTACGGACTCTACCTGATCCAGATTACGGAATTTTACGGTTGGACCATAGAAGAAAATGTCATTCCTGGCAAAGGTGCACAATTCACCATAATCATATCTAAAGTGAATGAAAAAGGAAAAATAAACTATCAACTTCATTAGCTGACGCATACACATTCAGTCAAATCATGATCTCTTGCAAGTTGTTGCAAAAATGAGCATGCGCGTTTTGTTAATCCCTAGTTGTAGTGTACTACAGTGAAGATTTTTCTAACACACACCTTATTGGAACGACAACGAATGCGCAAGGCGAAGTGATGACCTCATCACTCTTACCTATACCCATAGCTAACAGAGCTATTTCAAGGGATATTGTGCCGTTTGAGATACAAATTGCATGCTTTGCGCCCAAATACTCTGCAAATTCGCGTTTAAACCCTTGGACATTCGTTTGAAGCAAAGAAGTGAGTGCAGAGAAGGGGAAACCTTTTCTTGGCTACTGCCTGAGTGTTGAGTTCGCGAGTCTTTTTATGGTCTGGAGTGGGCATGTTTGTGAGAGTTCGCTTGCCCGCTTCCTCCTCGCTCTTGATTTCTGTTTAGATTTTGTCCTTTGATAGTTTTGCGATAAAGAAGCCGTTGCATTTGTGAGTGTGAGGAGCGCGCGCTGATAACTGTGGATTTGAGGTCGCATCCTGTCCAAAAGTCCGACCGGAAAGAAGAAAAAGGAAGTAAAAAGAAAACTAAATAGAGAGCTAACAGCGATAGGTCACTCTCTTTTTTTCCCACATTTTCGGGACGCTTTTACATTAAAGCAGATGATATTCTGGTGAAGCCGCTGATGGTCTCCGTGTTGCACAGTTAGGTTTGACTGTTACAGCTGTGTTCTTAGAATGCGCACGCAGATTTAATGAGTAGACTTCCATAGAACGTAAATTGTTCAATGAACTTCTTTGGATGGCGTTTGAATTTTTCTTTGCAACTCGCGGAGCAGAAGTAGTAGGTCTCGCCTTCAAAATTAATCCTGAATTTTGCTGTTTTTTAGCGCGCGCGAGAAGGCAAGCAAGTGTAGAAAGAAGAGATGGGAACCTAAAGACGACTGGCTAATCTTAGAAACTTTTAGTTAAGCCGCAAAAACTTAATTCCCTATTCTGATTACTTGAGTGTGGTGATTGCGTTGAGCACTGGAGCCACCAAGAAGAAACCAATGACTAAAAAGGAAAGAGAAGAAAAAAGAAGAAAACATAAGGAGAAGCGACTAAAGAAATAGTTCTCAATTGTGGTGCGCGTCCTAATGCATAACATCATACGCCAGTTCTTTCCTTGCGATCGATCGATTGCTCTTCCAATCCCCTGAATTCGTCTTCGAGCGCGCGCGAATAATTATTAAGCACTATGGACAATACAACATTCTACAAGATAATCGTCGGAATAATGAAATAAGAAAACAAAGAAGATTGAAAAATGACTTATAAGCGAAGTAATAGAAAAACTCGAAAGATTCATCGTAAGCACTCTAAAAAAAGGTGAATAGATTTGAGACAAAACAGAAGAGTGGTTAGAGAGCGAAGATAGAAGCTAGAGCTTGTTATTTCTTGATAAACTCCTTGTATTTGCGCGCTAAAATCGTCTAGAGGAGCTGCCTCTAAATGTGCGTGAAAGGCTAGATTATGCTAGGCACTTGGTTTTATTTCTCCTCTGAAAACGTGGTAGCACCTGTCTGAGCAGAAGCCTTGAAAATCATTGTCTGGCATGAACAGGTTTCCACAAGCTTTACACTTTCGCCTAGCCCTTTCCTGCATTCACTTCCTCCCCTAATCAGAATGTTATCTTGACTGGCCACATATTTAACCATAAGGTCAAGGCTACCTCCCCCCTGCAAGGTAAGTGGCCCAATAAACACTCAAGTAGCTTTTTGTTTTTTAGGGTGTTAGTGTATGGGTGAACTGTATGAAAAGCGTTCTATGCCAGATTTTTGCAAAGACCCTCTTGGTCTTCTTAGGTTCAAGCGTGAGTGCTAGCGTTTTATAGTAAGAAATTCGAAGATAGAGTGATGTCTGCTATGGAAAGTAATGATTGGTGTGTAACTGTTTTCAAATGTAAGCAAGACAACATAAGGAGCGTCCTCGTCGATTTCTATGCTTTCATGAAGGATGGTGAAGGTGTAAAGAATCAGCACTTCTTGATTAGAAACCGCATGGATGATGAAGCTGTCTTCAGTTACCGTGTTTAAGTAGAGCCCAGAGTCAAAGAAGTGATTAGGAGTAAGATTGCTTACAAGCTCGGAAGTTTGCTATTTGAAGACAAGTTTGTTGTCGATCCAGGCGTTAACCATCCCTTTGAAAAATATGTTGCCTAGTCTCCTAAGAAAAGAATTGATGAGTTTGGACCAAGAAAGTTCGCCGAATTCTGTGACTTCCTAGCCAAAATGAGCAAACTAGTCCTCCAAATGGTCAAGAAGCGCTACTTCAAGTCAAATGAAAGAGTCGAAATAGCGCACGTTATGTCGTGGATGCTTGGTTGCACAGAATACGGCCTATTGAGTCCAAAAGATTGGGAGATAGGATATTATGATCGTGTTGAAGACAAGAACTGTCCATATCTGAAAGAACAGTTCCCTAAATCATGACTACTTTGGCTCGATATGATAAATAGCGCGCGCTCAGAGAAGTGACTTAGGTACAGGCAACTTGCAGAGCATATCCTGTTACCAAGGACTCTTTCTAGGTGGCAACTTTCTTAAATGTCCCCAAGCTAGGCAAACTTTACTCCTGCACCTTTCCTCAAAAGGAAGGAGAGGGTTCCCAACGATTCAACCCTGTAGCAAACTGACAGGCACCAGTTGCATTTGTTGGATTGAACCGGGAAACCCATCCAAGGCTGAGGGGTTCCTAAATAAAAGTGTTCCCAAGGGCGCGCCAATTCCCTCGAAACAGAGCTAGGTCTTCTTTCTTTTCAAAACAACATAGGAAGTGACTGAATGAACCTAAAGAAAGCACTGCCAACAATCACGGTTATTCCAACTGTGATTGCACCAGGATTCTTGGCAGTCAGCGTAGCGATCGACAACGTCAGCCTTAACGCGCGCGCTTTCTCGCAGAGACTTGCCTTATCGTCAGTTTTAACGCGTAGACAACTCTGCGCTTTGCCTTGAGCGAACTTTTCAAAAATTGGCAAGAACCTCTGTGAAAAAGGACACTGTGAAGCATAGAAAAGAACGAAAACGTTGTCTCTGAACTTCAACATATCATCAAGACCGTATTCGACATCAATCTTGCTCAGCGCGCGCCCTGTTAGAGGATTTGAGAACCTTTTTCCTTCTTCAGCGAACCTTCTAAACCTCACTCATCGCTCGTGACTTGGTAGATTATCGAATCCTCCCACAAACCATTCCTGAAAAGTGTCTTCTTGAGCGTCCCAACTTTTTTGAACCCAGCTTTCAGCAAGGCCTTCTGCGATGCTACGTTAAGAGAAGACGTTCCAGCCACAATCGTCTTAACTGATCGCTTTTCAAAGATGTGCTCCAAGAGTAATCTCATCGCTTTCGTACCGTAGCCCTTGCTTCTCTCCTGAGGAACAACGTAGAACCCCACTTCGAAGTAATGAAAATTGGGAACTTTGTGGGAGAAAACTAAGCCGATAAGCTTTGAATCCATTATTCGTTCGATCGCTAGATAACTTGCCTCCTCCTTACCGTGAACCACGTCTCCTAACTTCTCAATTACCACTGAATCCGAATCTCTGCCGAATGCCAGAAACTCGGAACGGAAGGGAGGGTCCTCTAGCCATCTAAGGATTGCCGGAACCTCTTCATCCTTCACTTGCCTGATTCGCACTCTCATACGATGGTCACAATTCGCCGGAGTCATTACGGTACGTGACGGTTATCAAGGCAAAGAGCTTTTCTCTTGCGATTTAGTCGTGTTGAAAAGTGAGGAAACGAAACCCATTGGATGAACCTTGATGAATCTAAACAAGTACCAACAGAATCCAGAACCTGAACCTGCCTAGCGAAGAATGGAACAGTAGACGCAGCGAATGAAGTTTCAAACCTTTAGGAATGAGTTCCTGGAGCTTAGATTACACCCATTTCCTTGGTGCGCGCGCTTGGCTCAGATCCCTTCATTTTCCTCATTTGAATCCAATGGTTACTGTACGCGAATACGTTTGTAACTCATGGGTCTTGGAGATCTGCTCGGGATGCTCGATCAAATTGCCTAGATACGCTTTCTCAGCCTCAAAATATGCTTGGATATCATGCCCTCCGAGCCCTCCGCGCTGAAGGATGACTTTTGTACGATCCCAGTCTCTTTCGAAAAGAAATACCCGCTTCTTGAGCCAGCCAAGAATTTCCGTAGCATCTCTACGAGGATCGCTGAGTAAGAAGACAGAAAGCAAACCATGTACCTCTACGTTGCGCAGACCACAATTATTGAACACCTCTGGGTACCGAGCGTTTTTCTTTTTCAAATCCTTTGAAAAGTCAAATAGTCTGGTCCGCAGGTCCCAGATGCCTTTTCCGTATGCCTGCAACACTTTCTCTTCCATCTCATTCAATTTAGGATCAGGCGAATAGTGCATTCGGCTTTCGCCGGGCTCTATCGCAGCAACTATTCCGTCTTTTTTTGTCACCCGGGCCATTTCAGCCACAGCTCGAGGTACATCAGGTAGGTTGCTGAGCACGATGTGGCAGACTGTCAGGTCGGCGAATTCCTCAGACAACGGTATCTTCTCCGCAGTACCCTTCAGGAATTTGACCAGAGAAGAGAATTTCCGCGACGCATACTCTCTTAGAACATCGTCAGGCTCGACTGCCCAAATCTCCTTCAATGCAGAAGCCATCGCAACAAGCTTTCCAGTGAAGTATCCGCCTCCACATCCTATTTCCACTATGGTCTTGGGAGCAGCCTGATCCAGCCTGAGCCATTTCCTCAATTGGAAGATCGCGTCATCATCATACTCGAAATATCTGGATACATCCATCTCGTCCGCTGCTTGGACATTGTGCCAATCCCGCGGATCAAAATCAAGTGGTTGTTCAGACATCAATCAACCCCGGCAAGAACATTCACAATATGGCAGCCAACAAACATATACTCTTCGCACATGCCAAGAACGTGTCTGTTTTGCGCGCGCCAAAATTAGAGTTGTAATCCTCTTCTAAAGGCGTTGATGTTGGTTTCCACAGTCTTTGCTGAGACATTTTCTCTTATCGTTTTTTCCATTGATTGAACCGTGACCAGTCTGGTCATCCTTATTAAAGCTCCAAGCATAACCATGTTAGCGTACATGGCTTCTCCGAAAGTTTTCTTCGCCGTTTCTGTTATCGGAAACCTGTAGACCCTTGCCTTTGATTCGGGTATCTTGGTCACGTTGGAACTGTCAATTATCAGCGTTCCGTTCTCCTTCAAATCCTTGAGTAGCCTGTCAAGCGCTTCCTGACTCATAGCCACTAGTACGTCGGGTCTTCTGACTGCTGGGAACCCTATTTTGTTGTCTGAGATTATGACTTCGCTCGTGGCAAGGCTTCCTCTTGCTTCGGCGCCGTATGTCTGCGTTTGTAACGCATTTTTCCCATCTAGGACTGCGGCCTTGCCCAATATTTGGGCGGCCAAGACTATGCCTTGCCCGCCGCTTCCGCCTATTCTAATCTCTTTTTTGATCGCCGTTTTCCTTTGCCTCCTTAATCACGGCATATACTGTTTCAACCAGTGTTGGGCGTCTTCTTGTAACGAATTCTCCGACGACTATTTTCGCTTCAAGCTCTTCAGGACTCATCTTTTCAGCTTGCTGAACTGTGACGGCGTTTTCTTTGAAGTGCTTGAGCATTTCTGCGATGTTTTTGAATCCTGCTCTCCTCCCGTAGGCTGTTGGGCAGTGGGTCACAACTTCGATGAACCTGAAACCTTGCATCTGCAATGCTTTTTTGATTGACTCTACTAATTCGTGCAAATGTGCGGTTGTCCATCGCGCGGAGTATGCCGCTCCAGCCGCAACTGCGAGCTTCGCCGCATCTATTGGATACTCAAAGCTTCCGTACGGCGTGGTTGTCGTCCGCGTTTTGAAGGGTGTTGTGGGGGCTACTTGGCCGCCTGTCATTCCGTAAACCATGTTGTTGCCCATTATGACGAGGATATCGGTGTTTCTCCTCGCTGCGTGTAGGAAGTGGCTTAGGCCTATGCCGACTATGTCTCCGTCGCCGCCGAAGACCACGACGTTCAGGTCTGGGCGTATGAGTTTTATGCTGGTGGCGGGCGGTATGCTTCTTCCATGAAGTGTGTGGACCGAATCGGCTTCAAAATAGGGCGAAGGAATCCATGAGGAGCAGCCTATGCCGCTTGTGAAACAGAAGCCGGTCAGGTCTTCGTGGCCCAGCTCGTGCACGGCTCTGAGAAAAGCGTCACTGAGTGAAAAAAGTCCGCAGCCTGCGCAGAAGGGCAATCTTAAGTCTCTCATGTACTTTCGAGGTGAGAATGCTTCAGCCACTTTGCTTTCCTCCTTCCAGAATCTTGGTCAGTAACTCTTCAGGCGTGATAAGTTCTCCTCCGCCGATCTTGTTCAGCGGAATGACCTCTGCGTTGCACGCAACTCTTTGAACTTCGCGGCTGATTTGCCCAAGGTTCATCTCTGGAACGATTATTCTTTCAGCACTTTCAGCGAGTCGTTTGACAGCCTTGTCTGGAAAAGGCCAGATTGTCTTCAGTCTGACGTAGCCTGTGCTCGTTCCTTCAGCTTCTGCCCGTTCAGTAGCCTCGTAGACAGCGCGGGACGTGCAGCCGTAGGAGACTATGCCAACCTTGCAATCGTCAACGTTGTAGTCTTCCACTTCAACGATGTCGTCTGCGTGATCGTTTATCTTGGCATTAAGTTTGCTTAACATTCTTCTGTGAACAAGCGGGTCCTGTGTAAATCGAACACCATACTCGTCGTGGGTCGAAGCTGTAACAGCGACGTTGAAGCCTTCGCCTACCGATGGCATCGGCGCAACTTCTTCTGAGCCGAAGAAAGCTCTGTCCTTGGGTCCTGGTTTTTTTCGGTCAAATATTTTTATTTGCTTAAGTCGCGGCACAGTTGCCTGCTCCCTCAAATGAGCTATGGTCTCGTCTGCCAACAGGATCACGGGCGTGCGATACTTTTCAGCCAAGTTGAAAGCTCTCACCGTAAGTTCGAACATCTCTTGCACCGAGTTAGGCGAAAGCGCGATTGCCGCGTAGTCACCGTGAGTTCCCCAACGTGCTTGCATTACGTCTCCTTGACCGCACTTGGTTGCCTGTCCAGTGCCAGGTCCAACTCTTTGAACATCAACTATCACACACGGGGTTTCAGTCATGAAGCCCCAGCCTATAGTCTCCTGCATCAGGCTGAAGCCCGGTCCAGAAGTGGCCGTCATAGCCTTCTTCCCTGCCCAGCTGGCGCCCATAACCGCGCCTATCGAAGCCAGCTCGTCTTCCATCTGCAGGAATATGCCGTCAACCTGCGGTAGGCGTTCTGAGAGGCGTTCAAGTATCTCGTTTGAGGGTGATATTGGGTATCCAGCGAAGAATCTGCAACCAGCGATTATTGCTGCTTCAACGCAGGCTTCGTTTCCTGACCAGAAATAAGTGCCTGGTTTGACCATGTTACCTGTTTCTCCTGATTACTTAGCTTGCATTACTGGATCTTATTTAGGCATTTGTCGTTTCCATGAGAAATTGTGATATTCTTTTTAGACTTTTCAGATGGTCTACTACTTTTGAATGCCGGGTGAAAATATGGACTCAACAGTACGCGTTGTTATCTCAGGACCCATGAAGGTCTGCATGTCCTTCTGAGAAGAATTCGTCGGCATCTTTCGGGGCATTATTCTAATGCGCATGTGCATGGAAAGAGGAGACGCTGGCCCGGCAGTCTTACTCAACTGAGGTGAGAATTTTAGACCTGTCAAATGTTGTACATTTCACAATGAATTGTAACGACAACGGATACGTCGGCGCTCCGAACACCCTGAATTACCAAGACTATATATTGTGGTTTAATGAATGCTTCCATCTCTGAGTGCACTGTCATTGGGTGAAATGTCTTTTGCGTGAAAGAAGCGCATTTGTTGCTGCTTGCGTCGTTGGTCTGATCGTTTTTATTGTCGGCCTGTACGTATTCCCTGGTGCATTGGTGATGACAAACAGCGCTGGCAACACTGCGAGAATGGAGGGTTTTTTCAGGGTGCTCGACTACAACGGAACTGTCCGTGTTATCGGTAGCAAGGCATTTTATGGTGAACCTTTTTCAACTGAAGAGACAAGTGACCTTACTTATAACGGTTCATCTAGGGCGACGAAGACTTATGCATTCAATGTTAGCGATCGAGCTGAAAGCCTTCGTGTAGGGGTGTACTTTGGTGAGGGGACGCTCTTTGGGTGGGTGACCCAGGACTACAGGATAAACCTGACGTTGTCATTTGAAAACAAGACGATATTTTTCGCAGACAATACTGGGCAACTGCCATTTACAATCGGTCCAGGGATGGGGTTCTGGTCTGAGGGATCATGTGTAATCGACTTAAACAGCTCCAGACTCTTTGCTAACGATTCCTCCTGGGTTTACCCTTTGCGAACGATTCCCCCAGGGTTTGTCGATGGAACGTTTGTAGACAAGTCAACAAAGCTTGCCCCGGGAAACTATCTATTCTCGGTTCGTTTCAGTTCCCAAGACACTATCAGCGGCATTATTCCACCTGGCATGACTAGCACATTCACGTCCATTTATGATGTCCGCACGGAAATCTCGACAAATGAAACGGCCGTTACAGAAGCGTTGAACGTCGCAACCGTTGCATTGCCCGGAATCTCTATTGCCGGAGCAGGTTTAACATACCTCTTGATGAAAGTTGTTGAAAAGCGCGCTAAATTGAAATCTACGGTTCTGTCAGTCACCCGTAACAATTCTGAGTAACAATGCCGCAACAACCACTTTTTGTTTTTCTGAAGAATAATGGAACCGCACGCCGCTAAACAGCATGATTAGGCTCGATGGGGTAGACCCGTGAACATCTAAATGGAAATTGCAAACAGCAACGCGCTATTCGATTATTTTGAAGAAGTCTCTTTCTGTGAATATGCCGACGAGCGCTCCGTTCTTGACAACGGGCACGGCTCCTATGTCCTTCTCCCTCATGATCTTTGCAGCTTGACCCACATCGGTTTCGGGGTCTACGGTTGAAACGTTCTTTGTCGCTATCTCAAGCGCAGGCGTGTTTAAAACTTGGATTATTGCCCCAGATCGTAAGTGGCTGAAGACTTCTCCGCAACCGAAGAAGCGGATGATGTCCATGGCCGTCACTATGCCGATGAGCTTGCTGTCAGAGATTATTGGCAACCTTCTGAACCCCTGCGTCACCATGGTTTTTTCAGCCTCAAATATCGTAGTCTTGGGCAAAGCCGTGACCACGTTCTCCGACATGAGTTGAGCAACCGTTACGCCGCTCGTTCGGTCGGCGAAGAGAACCGCGATGTCACGCTCGGTCACTATGGCTTTTACGCTATTTTTTTCATCCACTACGGGCAAGCCGCCGAGGTTTGATTCCTTCATCTTCTCGATTGCTTCACCTATCTTTGCTTCAGTCGTGATTGAAATGACTTTCTGAGTCATTATGAGCCGGATCTGCTCGTTTATGGCCTTGAAGAAGTTTCCACCGTACCTATGCTGGATTATCTCAAATTTTTGCCCACCGCCGAGGTAGTCGACTATGTCCGTGGCTGTCACGATTCCCTCCAGGTATTTGGTTCCAGGGTTAGCTATGGGTAGCCGGCGGAATCCTTCTTTCGCCATTTTTTGAGCCGCGTCATATATGGGCGTAGTTGGAGCAACCATTACAACGGGGCTTTTTGCAACTGTAAGTATTTCCCCTTCACGTTTCTTCGAGGGATGAGTCTTCAAGTCCAAGGGGCCTGTTCCCCGCAGCCTTCTTCTGTAGCCTTCTCTACTCAATTGCGCTCACGCTCACCTGACAATCAGTCTTGCAACGTCTTCTCGATCCACAATGCCGAGCAGTTTCCGGTTCTTGTCAGTCACGGGGATCCTTCCAACATCTTTGGAAACCATGACTCTAGCAACTCTGATCACCTTTGTCGAAGGCTCAACAGAAACCACGTTTGTATTCATTACGGAAGATATTTTTGGCGAGTCTCTAAAGCGTCCTTTTTTAGACTCGAAGGTCGGCAGCATGGCTCCAGATTCAAGAAGGTCTTTCTGCGTGACGATGCCTACGAGCTTGCCATTCCTAACAACCGGCAATCCTGCGAGCCGCGTTTCTGTCATGAGGCGCCAGATATCATCAATCTCGTCTTCTGGAGAGCATGTCACAACCTTTGTGGTCATGATTTCGGAAACGTCCTTCACAAATCGGTCAGGACTCGTTTTCATCAGTGATTCAATGAAGCTGTCTAACCCTACGACTCCCCTGTAGGTTTTGTCCTCGGCTGAAGCGACAACGGGTGAATGCCAAACATCCACTCGAAGCATAGCTCTAAACGTTGAAGTTACCTCATCCTCAACCGTTGCGATGTGCTTTGCAGGCGTCATAATACCTTTCACGGTGATCGGCGACACAGATGACGAAATGGTCATCACGTCGCGACGCGAAACTTTTCCCAAAAGCATCTTGTTCTTATCGGTTACTGGAAGAATCCTCAGGTCAAAATCTCTCATTATCGCGCGTGCTTTCGTGGCGAGCTCATCTTCATAGATCGATGGGTGCTTCTGATCCATGATCTCCTTGACACGCAAAAGATCTCCTCTCACTCCTCACTTTCCAGTTCAACCTTGCAGTCCTCGCAGAGGAATTCGCCGTTGACTTCTGTCAAGCTGTCAGACCAGACTCCGCAGTGGTCGCAGTATCCGGCGAGGGGTGCCGATTCCTTCTGTGCTTCTTCAGCCATGTTTTCACCTTCTAGCATGGCTTTCTCTTGTATTGTCTCTAAGAGTTCAGGCATGACGGCCAAGACGTCTTTGCTCGATATTATCCCTTCAAGCTGTCCCTTGTACATGACTCCCAGACGTCTGATGTTCAATTTGCTCATTCTCTTGGCTGCCTCGCTTATCGTTGCGTCTGGTTCTATCGTCATCAGCGGAGAAGTCATGATGCCCTTGGCCCTGACGGTGTCTGGCTTGGCGTTCTTAGCCAAGACTCTTACAACAAGATCTCGCTCAGTTATTATTCCCATCGGCTTTGCCTGCTTGGTTGTCACTATTATGCATCCATACTCGTGTTTAACCATGAGTTCCGCAACTTTGTTAGCAGGAGCATTTTCCTCCACAGTAACCGCTGGGCTACTCATGACGTCTTTGACCAGCATTTTAGACCTTAGTCCAATCTCAGCCATGGTTCTCGCCACGTAAATAATGCATGCCACTATTAAGGTTTGGCTTCACTGAACTCAAAAGAAAGCCCCAAATTTAAAACTTACCGTATTCCATTCGCACGTCACAATTTGGGCCGAGGCGGTCCTGGTCACTGCCAGGGCCTTGAATGGACTGAGAGGATCGTCGAGCTTGTCTACGTTGATACTTTGTGTGTCTCCTTTGATAAGGCAAATCTGAATCATCAAAAGAAGAATCGCACTCCACATAGGGCCCTTTTGGCAGAGTCACCTGACCAAAGTTAACAGAACCCCCTATTTCTGAAAGAGATATAACGTCGTTATCTGAAGCTGTCTAACTAGTAGGGGATTCAGATTGCAGGAAAAACATTCAAGATCAATAGTGAAGTCGCTCACCTACAGGCTCACGATTGTTGTGTTAGACGTAACAGTGATCTACATTCTTACTGGCAGACTTGATGCAGCGTTGGGATTTGCGGTTATTAGCAATATCTATACAACGATAGCCTACTATTTCCACGAAAGAATTTGGAACGGAATAGGTTGGGGAAAAACAACACAGGAAAGATGAAAACGGTCATCATCCGATTTTTCGAAGGGCCCTTGTCAACCTAAGACTTCACAGAACCGTTGAGGCCAAGTTTTATTAGTTTCCGCCCTTCAAAGGACCTACTCTAATGGGGGATGCTGAATGCTGAGAACCAACGAGGACAAGTTAGTGAAGATCTCGGTCGTCGGCGAAGTAGTGAGCCCCGTGTTCGGAAGAGACGTCTACAGGATCACTGCCCAAGGCAACCCGGTAGTTTTGCCAGGCGTCGGAGGAATCACCTACAACATCAGGGTAGGCGACCCGGCCTCAGGATGGCAAGCCGATCATGTTGAACCGGGAGTAAGCGTTGAAAACAGAGAGAACGACCCGCGCTTTGGACAAGGCGCAAACGCCGCCTTCAACGTGCTCTCATGCGTTGGGAACGAGGCCGCGATAATAAGTGGCGACGCCAAGGGTTCAAAAGGAGTTGTCACGGGCAAGCATGGCGGCATAGAACACGTGCTAGTCGATGTTCAGCCCGACGTCATGGACAAACTTGTGATCGGGGACAAGTTTCTCGTCAAAGCTTTCGGAGTTGGCCTCCAACTGTTAGACGCTCCTCACGTCACGGTGATGAATTTGGACCCTAAGTTTCTGACAGCGATGAAACCCAGATTGAAAGGTGACAAGCTGGAGGTTCCGGTCACTCACATCGTTCCAGCCGCTATCATGGGCTCAGGACTCGGCGCCAACCAGACTTATTCCGGAGACTATGACATTCAGCTCTTCGATGAAAAAGTGAGGAAACAGTTTGGCCTCGGCGACCTGAGGCTAGGAGACCTCGTTGCCATAATTGACGCAGACCACACCTTCGGAAGGATATACAAACAAGGCGCGATCTCAGTCGGCATCACAGTGCACACAAACTGCGTCATAGCCGGTCACGGCCCAGGGGTCACAACACTGTTCACATCTTCCACCGGAAAAATCGTCCCGAGAATCGACAAGAAAGCGAACATCGCGTCGATTCTGAAGTTAAGAAAGGACATCTGATTCGCTTCAGCTAAACCCCGGCGACCTGGCATCCTGTGTTCCACAATATCGCATCGTTTTGCGAGACTGAAAACTTCTTTCCACGGGCTTCTGAGAATGAATGGGATATTTCTTCCGGAACAGAATTGTTGCTGACAGGACCACTAGTATCAGCATTGATGGCATGAGGATCGTTGGGAATTCTGCGATGGGATTTGGACTGTCAAGGAATGTTATTGTTGTGCCATCTGTTGTTGCTATTATTGTTCCTGACCTGTAGGTACCGTATGCTGTGACGTTGTGGTTGAGGAGTCTTTGCACTGTTTCTGGGGCTGGGTGTCCGTAAGGATTGTTAAGCCCGCAGCTTATCACGGCATACGTTGGTTGGACGCTGTTGAGAAATGCGTCTGATGTAGCGTATGCGCTTCCGTGATGGCCGACTTTCAAAACGTTGCTGCGCAGGTTCAGTCCGGAGCTGATCATGCTTTGCTCGGCGCCTGAGCTTGCGTCTCCTTCCAGCAGGAAGCTTGTTTGGCCTGCTTGGAGTTTCATTACGACGCTGTTTTCGTTTTGATCGGTGAATTGAAGCGGCTGAACCGGGTTGAACACGGTCAGGCTCGCCGTTGCCGTTAGGCTGTAGACTTGTCCCCGCTGAGCCGCGACGAGGGTGTGGCTTTTGGCGAGCGTCATGAACTGCGTGTATGTCGGTGTGGTGTCCGATTCATTGTTGATGATTACTTCGTCCACCTGAATAGCTGAACTCAAAACGGTGATCAGCCCTCCTATGTGGTCCTCGTGCATGTGAGTAGCCACCATCAAACTGATGTGCGTCACGTCCAAACCCCCAAGATAGCTCAACACCGTGTTACCTGCCGCTGTTGGACCACCATCTACCAGTACTTCCACGCCTGATGCGTCAATCAGAATTGAGTCACCCTGACCAACGTCGATGAAGTGCACCGTAACCTTCGAATCAGATGCTGCAACCGCAGAGCGGCCTGTCTTCACATTTGAAAAGGTCAAGGCCAAAGCGAGAAGCACGATTGAGGAGGACAGCAGGAAAACACGATTTCTTCGCATGGAGACACTTTCTAGCGTTGTACACGTAAAAAGATTTCTCGGCGTCTTGAAATTGGAGTTGGGACAGATATATAAAGCAGCAAACCAGATTGTTTGCTTAAAGGAAGTGTAGGAGTAAGAAAAAGTTGCCGTTCAAACGAAAGAGCCGCGGAAGGTCAAAGGGCGGTAAGGGCAGCAGCGGTGTCGTTCAATGTGCAAGTTGCGGGTCGATGGTGCCCCGTGACAAGGCTAAGAAAGTGACCAGGAGACACTCCATCGTTGATTATCAACTGGCGAAGGAGCTACGCCAGAAAGGCACGTACATTGAGAGTCCATCCACGACCAAGTACTATTGCGTGTCGTGTGCAGTGCATCGTGGTGTCGTGAAGGTAAGGGCAGAGAACGAACGACGGATTCGCACGCGACCGAGAAGATTCTAGTTTTCACTCAATACTTTTTTCTTTGATTTGCCGTAAACGTAGAGGCTTCTCTGCAAGACCGTCAGGTTTGTGAGCACTGCAAGGAATATTATCGCCACGTTCATCACCATGGTAGGTTGCCAGAACATCGCCACTAGACTTGCAACGGCAAGTATTAACACACGTTCCGCTCTCTCCGCAAGACCGATCGATTCCATTTTCAATCCCGCAGCCTCGGCTCTGGCCCGACTGTAGCTCACCAGCAACGAACCTATTATCGCCGCCGTCAAACCCCAATAGAGATTGCACAGCCCTCCGAAACCTATGCCCACATATACAGCAGCGTCAGCGTATCTGTCGAGCAGAGAATCCAGAAAACCACCGAACACTGTCGTTTCTTCAAACAACCGGGCAACCACGCCGTCCAAGGCGTCGCAGAACCCTGAAAGCAAAAGCAGAACGGTTGCAAGCAAGAGAAGAAGGGGGTTCGCTGGCCATTTTGCGTAGACAAAAGCTGACAGGAAAGCTAGGAAAGCGCCGAGAACGGTTATCCTGTTGGGCGTGAGGCCGATTCTGTGTGCGATTCTTGCTTCAGTCGCCAGCATGGATTGAATCTTCTGCTTCAGCCTCGTCAGCATTGGCAGGTGTTTCTCCAGCGATTCTTATTTAAGCGTGGATATGTTATGTGTGCAGTTAAAAGGTGTTCGCCATGATAAGCATCATGACGGTTAAGGTTGACGGCAAGAGTTGCTTGGGCCTCCGCACAGATCTCCCTGATAGCCCACCACTTCTTCTCATCACCGCCGAAAAAGGCTTCGTCATGTGCGGCTTCCTGAACGTCGAATCAGCTGAAAAACTAGGCGTAGCCGCGGCAGTCGTGAGCGGAGTGAAGACTTTTGATGACGTGCTCAACGGACAGGTCAAAGCAGTGACCTCTAAGGCCAAAAGCCTAGGCGTCGAAGTAGGCATGAAAGGAGCTGACGCCCTAAAACACCTGTGCTGAGCAATGGCCTCTGACAGATTCGTGGAACAGTGAGGATGCCAGAAGGCCTCATCTTGTCTAACAAACATCTTCTAGACGCTGTGGCTGCAGAAGTCGTGGTTTGCATCAAGTGCGACCTTTGGAAAGGCCGCAAAAAGACTGTCCCAGGAGTTGGCAATCCTGAAAGCCCAGTGCTGTTCATCGGAGAGGCTCCGGGTCGATCAGAAGACTTGAAGGGCGAACCTTTCGTTGGTGCAGCAGGAAAGTTTTTAGAAACTCTACTCTCCGAAATCGGGTTCTCAAGAGCAGACGTTTTCATCACTAATGTTGTGAAGTGCAGGCCCCCCAGAAATCGTGACCCTAGGCCCAGTGAAATCGAAACCTGCACACCTTACTTGAACAGGCAAATAGGCATTATCCAACCAAGATTCATCGTCACTCTTGGCAACCATTCAACCGCATATATTCTCTCAAAAGCAAGGTTAACCTTCCGCAGCATAACGCAGGCGCGGGGCAAGGTTTATGAAACATCTATTCTTCGCTTGAAGGTTGCAGTCTTCCCGACCTTTCACCCTGCGGCAGCTCTATACAGCGCGCGATACAAGAAACAGTTGGAGGAAGACTTCCAGCGGATAAAAGACGAGTTTTTGAAAAGGGGACTTGTCAGCCCTTCAATTTCTTAGCAGATTTTATGTTGTCAAGATCTGAACGGTTCTTATGCGCTTACTTGTGGAGGCGGCGGACGTGCCGATCTGCCTAGCTTTCTGCGAAGGGCGATGTGATACAGTTTTCTCAAAGATTTCACCAGACGCTCAACACTTGAAAGGCCGGAGTATATGAGCGGGATGCCATCATACTCCGCCAACCGTATCGAATACTCGTCCGGCTGGGTACCGTGAAAGATCACAACGCGCGGCTTCAAACTACTGACCCGCACGATGAGCATGGGAGAAATGCCATCTTCTATGTTTGTGAATATCAACGCCCGCTCGGTTGTGACACCGAAGAGTTGAGAGAACTCCAGCCCTGAAAGCGTTTCAACAGCCCTCTTGCTGTCCACAACAGTGTAACCGTTAATCTCTCTAACGTATCTGTCCATGCATGCCACGACTTTGCCCTCGATGGCTTTGCACAGATGCTCTACGCGCACGGGCAGTGGGAATTCGCGAAGGTCTATTATGGCGTTACTCGGCGAACTCGTCAGTTTGGCAAACTCGTGTGTGAAACGACTTCCACGTTCTTCATCGATTTTCAGCAAGGCCCAAACAAATCTTCTCACAAACCTTGCTCCTGGACTCGGCCGCCTGCCATTTTCGTAGTCGCTGATCACTGATGATGAAACCACCATCTTGTCTGAAAGTCTCATCTGTGAAATAGCGAAAAGTTCACGCCACTTCCGCATAGTAGCTCCAGGCTTGCTTGAGAGAATTATCTCGCCAGCGATTCTTCGGGCCAGAACCGACTCGCGAGCGCTCGGAGACGCCGACATTCAATCTCTACCTTGCAAATCCGCCAAGTTCCCCCTTAGAACGGCACGCACTATAAAAAGCTATACACGGTTTCAGAAAAGAACGGTTTTATGCTAGAAAGACTAGGAAAATTCCAACCACGATCATTATCGATCCAAGAGCAGTTCGGGCAGTGGCTTTTTCACG
This sequence comes from Bathyarchaeia archaeon, assembly GCA_050012255.1. Classification (GTDB taxonomy): domain Archaea; phylum Thermoproteota; class Bathyarchaeia; order Bathyarchaeales; family Bathycorpusculaceae; genus DASPPK01. The sequence continues at coordinate 190,911 of JBEKHN010000002.1, read as the reverse complement.
CAACAGGAAAACACTGGCTAGCGTCGAAAAGAGGGGGGTCGTTGAAGATATTGGAACAGCCCGAGATTGTGCAATCTCCACGAAACTGTACGCCAGGAAAAACCATCCGAGACCCAGTGCGACGATTCCGCCAGCAACCAAGGCCATCACGGTTTTCTTCGGCACCTTCAGAAAGCCCAGTTTCCGATCGAGCAGAGGAGAAGCCGCGAATAAAAAGGCCGCAATTGCGATCACTCTCATCGTGTTGATGGCCAAAGCGTGGTTCAGGTCCGGCGTTTCTCTCACTGCGATATCCATCATTGCGATACTAACGGACCACACTATGGCAGTTAGAAGGGCGAAGATCATGCCAATGACCAACGGTTTCTTCTTTGTATCAACTTCGCCTGCATGGATGCCCTGGCCAAGAAACCATATCCCGCCAACTATGACGACGGCCCCGAGGACAACGGCCCAAGTGATCGGCTCACCTACGAGGAAAACAGCCCATACAAGGCTGAACAATGGATAAACGCAGGTTATCGGAACAGCTCGTGCAACGCCTATTCGGCTCAGACTCACCAGATATAAAGTGTCACCTAAGCCCAGACCAATTATGCCACTGACGGCTGAGATGGCAACGACTTCTATAGGTAAATCAGTCAAGAATGTGAGTTTGCCTAAAAAAACGAGGAACAAGAGCAAAATCGAGCCTGTCAACGTCAGGCGAATGATGTTTGCAGAGATCGGCCTAGCCTGTTGCAGCGCTTTTCCATAGAATAATGCTGACACTGTCCAACTGATAGCAGCGCCCAACGCCGCAAGCTCACCGATCATTTCTTAGCCTTTGGTTGAGATTCTGCTTGAAGCTATTAAGTATGCAGAGGCCAAAATAAGAACTGAATGGTGCACGAAAATGCAAATAGACGTTAACTGGAGCCCTGAAGTCTCTGAAAAGTTATCCCAACTTGCGATCTGTATAGGACTGATCAACGGTGTTACTGCACGAAAAGACAACGAGCAGCTCCGGCAACTCAAGAAAATCCTGTACGAAGAGGTCAGAAGCAAATATAACATTGTGGACCTGAAAGATGACTCGACTGTGAGAGACTATCGGGACTTTTATTGGAAGCTTGGCATTGACCCAACGAAGACAAGGCCCGCTGGTGAAGCCTTAGTTCGAAGAGTCTTGCGTGGTGACGAGCTTCCAAACATATCCACGGTTGTGGACGCTTACAATCTGGCATCTGTGAAAACTATGGTTCCAATGAGCGGATTCGACCGTGACTGCATAGCTCCACCGTTTCAAGTTCGTTTTGCCAGAAACGGTGAAGCCTTCACTGGAATTGGCTTGAAAGCACCGATCTCTTTGACGGGAAAGATTCTTGTTTTAACAGATAGAAAACAGGTCCTTAGCATCTATCCTTACCGCGATTCTGACCACACAAAGATTATGATTGAAACACGAAATGTAGTCATAGTCGGATATGGTGCTCCAGGGATATTGCGGAACGGGCTGAGAGAGGCTGTAGCAGCAGCATTGTCACTAATCAAACAGTGCTCAGGAGGAAAAATCGAAGCTGCCGAAGTATTTCAAAACAATTCTGAATAAAAAGACCATTCAGCAACCAAAGTAACAACAGAGACTCTACCAATAACCTCTTCCGTAATGAAAGGTTTTCTTGCCATCCATTATGCGTTGATAGATCTCTTTTGAGCAAACTGGAATGAACATTGTTCCGTCATCGTATCTCAGCCTTCCACCTATGTCCTCGAAGGATATTTTTCTATTCATCAAGGTGAATCCTAGCTTTTCGTAAAACTTGTCGCCAGCCCTTGACAGGTCAGCGTTGAGGCAGGCGATGTCAACCTTCTCATGTTTAAGAACTTGAAGACCTTTTCTAACTAACCTTGTTGCAATTCCCCTTTCTCTCATGCTCTCTGACACACAGACTCCCCCAATACCTCCAAGAATGACCTCTCTTTTTTCAAACTCGACTCTTCTTTTGAACAGCCTCAAATGTCCAATAAGCTTCCCATTACTGCAGGCAAGAATCCTTGCAAAACTCTCGGCACAAAAACAGTCTCTAGCTTCTATAGGATCGACATGACCAAAACATTCTTTCATTAACAAACCGATGCAAAGTCTTTGTTCTTCGCCAAGTTTGTTTTCAGAAAGATAGACATATTTCACCATGGTACATAATCCGCAGGTTTTTCATTGATATCCTTTTCTCAGACGCCAAACGCAATGGAGTCGATGTGGAGAATTGTTAATTTCTCATGTCAGGTTGCTGCTGGAATAGTAAAGAAAAGGCAGTGCGAGAAGAACTGTATTGCGGCCCTTTGTTGTAAGCGAGTATCCTACTCTCAGAGGCGGACCTTCGTTCACTGACCTCCTGATGTATCTATTCTGGTTGAGCATTTTAAGTTTGTCCGATAAGGTGCGAGAGTTCGCCCTCAGAATCTTCTTCAGCTCGCCGAACCCCGTGGTCTCTCTGAGGAATAGTATGTAGAGGATCTGGAGGTTCCATTTCTGAGACAGAAGGTCGAAGCTCTCCTCAAGTCCTTTTATTGTTTCCCTCAATTCTTCCAGGCCGAGCTTCTGAGCTCCGAATATCTGTTGTAGCGTTTGCTCTATCCCCTCTAGATTGCTCTTCATGCGAGATTCAACGAGTTTGCGCAACTCACTGCTCAACACTGGTTGAGGTTTCATGCGTGCCACTCGGTGTGCGATTTTTTACTTTATGTTTTATAAGGTTTAACTTTTAAATTTAGTGTAGAAAACACACCACAAATCGCCGTGATAACATGCGACCATTGATAGATTCTTTGACAATCACCGTTAAAGAGAAGATGGCTCCACTGGAAGGGACCGTTCACTCCTACTCCCACGTTGATCGAGTCTTCAGAATTGCAACTTTCTTAGCCAAGAGCGAAAAAGCAGATGTCAAATTGGTACAGATAGGAGCCATCTTACACGATATAGGGCGAACGGTCGGTGAACCGCACAACGAAACGGGAGCAAGACTCGCAAGCGAGATTCTAAGCGGAACAGACTATCCTCATGAGAAGAGTGACAGAGTCGTGAGGATAGTGTTGCATCACGCGCTTCCGTTCAGAGACAAGCTGGAAACACTGGAAGAGAAGATTGTTTGGGACGCTGACAAAATCGACCTGCTAGGAGCGTCGGGCGTTGCCAGAGTATTCCACTGGTTAGGCAAGAGACCTTTTGAAACCGTTGTGAAAGACTGCTTTGAAGAATTGAAGCCCATCTATAATCTGCTAAACACCGTTACGGCTAAGAGAATTGCGAAGGAAAGATACGCGAGAACCATGGCTTTCCTGTCGGCTCTAGAACAAGAGCTTTCGCTGAAGGATTTAGACATGAGCTAAGAACAACAGTTGGGCAAGTGTAGGAAGCAAAAGAGTTTTTAGTCTTATCACCAAGTAGAGAGAGGCGTTTGAGTTTGTCTTTCCGTGCCAAGATGGAAAAGAAAGCAAGAGAAAAGGAATCCAACGTCGTTTTGGCTTTTGACTTTCCGTTTGAAAACCCAAAAAACCGAAGGGCCCTTTCCATGAAGGCAGAACACGTTCTGGACACTGTGCAAGCATATATTTGCGCTGTTAAATTCAACCATCACCTAGTCCTTCCTCTGGGCACGTTTAACGGTGTTGAAAAACTTGTCAGAAAGGCTCACGATGTCGGATTGATGACAATAATGGACTGCAAGGCGAATGACATCGGCGCCACGAACCAAGTTATCGCTGAGTACTACTATGCCGCGGGCTTCGATGCCCTAATAGCCAACCCATTCATAGGGTGGGAAGAAGGGTTGAAACCCATCTTCGATGTTGCACGCCGACTGGGCCGCGGGGTGATCCTCCTCGTCTACATGAGTCACAAAGCCGCAGCTGAAGGCTACGGGCAAACAATAATCGAAACTGAAAGCGGCACGAAAACGTTTCAGTACATATACTTCGCAAAAAAAGCTCTGAAATACGACGCAGACGGCGCAGTTGTGGGCGCAACATACCCTGAGAAGATAAAAGAAGTACACGAAATACTGGGAGAAAAGGTTCCAATATACTCACCTGGAATAGGAGCTCAAGGTGCAACGGTTCGACCGGCCATCAAGGCTGGCGCGCGCTATCTGATCGTGGGAAGAGAGATAACACTCGCAGAAAACCCTGCGGAAACAGCCAAGAAAGTGAGAGACCTAGGAAAACCTAGCTACTGACGTTATAATAAGTGGAGCCTACACAAAGCCATTTTGATGCAGAAAACCTATTTTCGCTGTTTCTGGGCCAGTATGATGTTTCCTTTGACCCAGTTTCTGTGATAATAGCTTGTGAAAACCTCTTTTTCGAAACTGACAATTTGGAAGCCTCTGAGAAGACTGAGCAGCTCTCTGCGGGTGAAGTGATGTGCAAAATGCAGAACCCTGCCAGTGTCGTCCCTAAGTGTGATTGTGCCCAATTCACCGGTGACCTTCAAGTCCTCCTTGTATCTCTTCCTGTAAACTGGATTCTCCCATGTTCGGCCAAACTCTTCGATGAAGACGTAGCCCACTTGTTTTAGGACTCTTTCAACTTCGTTCATTATTCTCGGCCTTTCGGCTTTTGGAACCAGAGTGAGGACTCCTAGCATCGTGACCGCGTCAAAAGAGGAGTCTGGGAAACACAGATTTCCAGCATCGTTGACCACAAAGTCTAGTCCATCGTGAATCCTCCGCGATTTTGCTTCCTGTAAAGCCAATCCGACTTGTGCCTTGTCTAAGTCAACGCCTGCGACGCAAAGACCGTTCTCATGCAAGAAAAAGCAGGCTCTGCCATAACCACAGCCGAGTTCCAAGACAGTTTTTACCGACTTACCTCTGAGAAAACTGATGAGTCTTGCGGGCAGAGGAATTGTGTATTGAAGTTTCCTTCCGCTGCAAAGCTTCATCTTCCGCGTCTTTCCCAAAGCTCTTTCTTCAGCAGATCCCTCACCGAAGACCGTATAGCTGAACTTCTGCTCGGATACATGTTAGCTCTCACAAGCTCATCTAAACCTTCCAAATAAGCTTCGGGCAATAATACGGTTACAAGTTTCACGCCACTTCCCCCAGACATGTTAAGCATATAACATGCAGCGAATATAAAATTTCACAAAGTCAAACGCTGTTTTTGACACTTGCTAGCCCTCCAGTCGTTTGCGAAGTTTCCCTGTGCGACCGCAGACAGCAGAAACACGGTGTTTCATTCATGGGTGGCGCCGGAGGCAGAGACCTTTTTCTTTTCTTCTTCCTGCGAGAACCTCGTAACAAGTATATACAACGTGGACCCCCCAGACGCAATACAGACAACTGACAATATGAAAGCGTTTCGCGTGCGCTCTGGATCGAAGTTTTCAATGTGTGTGTCAGTCATCGAGAGGTTGATGCGCCACACCTCGCCATAGATTATCAGCCCGACTAGGCTCCCTACGAAGATCACAAGAAGAATGACCATTAGGACGTCAATGTTTGTTTTCATTGTTTTCATCATACCGTGGCTTCAAAGAACTATTATGTCTTTCTGCCCGCGCGCACCAGTCTAGAATCATGAGAGAGCTAGCTGGGAATTGCCAAGGCTCACACTGCACAAGCTTAAAACAGCAAAGCAGTTAACAGCTTGGGGGGCAGGGCTTTGCAGGACCTTTGACTCAAAGAGGCTCGTTGCAAATACGACCGCAGAAGTGAGAAAAATCATAAGAGTTGCACGGCCTTGCTACACGAGTAAACACCTAGTGAGAAGATGATTGGATCAAACGTTCCTGCTCACCCCGGTAAAGGTGGCCTGTCAACACTATTTGCATATGCAGAAAGGTGGGGTTGCGAATGTGCACAAACCTACATCACCCTGTCTCGCACGTGGAAAACTCGGGAATTATCACCCGAAGAAACTCTTAGTTTTAGGACAGCCTGGCAATCAAGCAGCGTCAAACAGGTCATCGCACATGTCCCCCTCATAGTAAATCCAGCCGCGCCAACCGATGCAATCTGGCAAAACTCAAAAACTAGGCTGGCCACTGAATTGTCAATTGCTGATCAGCTGGGAATTCAGCTTTTAGTGATGCACCCTGGATATTTCGGCAGACTTGGCAAGAAGGTTGGGATCGGTCGAACGGTCGACGCGTTAAACGAAGTTTTCAACGGTGCCAAGGCTTCACACGCCATGATTCTTCTGGAGACTATGGCTGGTCAGGGCACGACCATTGGTTCACGCTTTGAGGAACTGGCAGAAATCATAAAACGCGTGGAAAAGAGCCATTCACTAGACGTCTGCCTTGACACGTGCCATGTTTTCGCCGCGGGATACGACATCCGAGGCTATCAAGGATACGAGAACGTTTTGAAGGAATTTGACGCGAAGGTGGGAAAGGACAAGCTCAAGATGCTGCACGTGAACGATTCGAAAGGAGACTTAGGATGCAGAATCGACCGACACATGGCCATAGGAGAAGGAAAATTAGGATTGCAAGTTTTTCATGCCATCGTTAGAGACAAGAGGTTTGAGGACACTCCGAAAGTCCTAGAATTACCGACTAGAGACGAAGAAAAGATCCAGCAACAGCTCAGACTTCTTCGCAAACTGCAGGAGGTAGTAGAACATGTTTCCGAACCGAAAGAGGTCAAAATTCAGTCAAGACTGGATGAGTCGTTTCCGCACGATTCCACAGACTGAGTCAGAACGTTGGAGACACTTCCGAAATCTATAAAGCTCCTTGAGCCTCTTCAGTGGTGACAGACCATGTTTCGCGTAAGAGTGCAGAAGATTGAGTCCATCCATGACCCGGACGGTAACCTTGGAAAACGAATAGAGCTGATCGAAGACCGACAAGTTCCCCACTTCACAGTCAGACCTCAAACAGAAGAAGCCAAGGTTGTCCAAGACGTGCTTCAAGCCCTGCAGCAGCAGATGCCGATGTTTCCCGGAAGAGTGGATTTCGCAATTCCAAAAATAATCCTGTTTCTAACAGAACAAGAGTATGAGACCTTAGGCATAGACTTTGACGTTAACCAGATATACGACATAAACCTTGAAAATCAAAGCCTGAAGTTCACGAAAACTGCATGATCTCTTTCCTTCTCTGCCTCAAAGCTGAATGCTTCGGATGGAAAGACAAGACAAACATCATGTTCCTCAACCTCATGCAAATGTCTTCGATGCTTGACTGCTCCTCGCCTACGCAATAGATAGGAATAGGCTCCTCTTCACCGTTCTTGTAGTAAACGTAAATCGGCTCAAACTTCTTCGTGAAGGTCTTGACTTCGAAACTCAGCTTCAGATGTTTAGCCATCTTCTCTGTAGCAACCTTTACGGGCTTCAAGCGTTTTTCGCGAGACGCAAAACTCGAGGCGTAAACAAACAATTTCCCGTTACAGTTCTCAAGCATGCACGCTCACCAAGATCACGGTCGAACGGACATCTTTTAAAACAAGTGCTGAAACAACACGTTTACAAGGCAGAGAGATGAGTTTAAGTGAAAAGCTTCCGCAGGGAGAAGCGATGAGAATCAGGGCGCACGTGTTCGTGGGAGGCAGAGTGCAAGGCGTGTTCTACAGGTCAGAAGCAAGGTACGAGGCGAGAAAACATCACGTGAACGGCTGGATCTGTAACCTACCGGATGACAGGGTTGAAGCTGTTTTTGAAGGTGAAGAACAAGACGTGAAGCAACTCGTAGAGTTCTGCAAGCGAGGTCCTCCGACGGCAAGAGTCGCGGTGATAAAAGTTGCTTGGGAGCCTTACACAGGCGAGTTCAACGATTTTGAAATAAGATATTAGCAGACGCTTTCACATGCTGAGGAAAGAGTGTGTTCAAGTCCTCTGTCTAGGCACTCTGAAGTGCGACGCTTTTCCGGCACTGATGTATTCTCCTCCAGCTTGACGCACGACAGAGGCGATTTTTGAGAAGTTGTCAGAACCCAAGAACTGCCGCGGCTTGATGATGATGTAATCGTCTTTTTCCTCAAAGTTCAACAGGTTTTCCAAGTCTTCAGGGAACATCGTCCGCAGGTCCTCCATGGCCTTCGACTTCTCGGCTGCCCGAGGCGCCCCGGCGACAGTCGGAGATTGGCCCAGTGATAGAGGCGGCGGCGCAGCCACAGGCTGTGTGATCTGTTGAACGGACAGCGACTTCAACGAAGCGGACACCTGCCTCAAGTCCTCCGCGATACCGCTCAAGATCACGACGAGTTCGTCAACTCTCCTGGTCAGGTTGTCCACCTTCGCTTTATCCGTACTCATAAGCCTTCAATCCTCCAAATCCTTAATACTTCACCCATTTATTAATTGTTTCCGACTCTTCTCACAAGCCGAAAGAGAGGCGCACAGAGCATACTTGATCGAAGTTGACGGTAGCAAGAAAGGAGGAAGCGGCACGATCCTCAGACTGTCCGTCGCTTTGGCAGCCATAACGGGGCAACCGCTTCACATCTACAACGTCAGACACAACAGGCCTCAGCCAGGTTTGAAACCCCAACACTTGGAAGCAGTCTTGACAGCCGCAAAACTGTGCAACGCTGAACTCGAAGGCGCAAGAATTGATTCCCGCGAACTCTGGTTTAAGCCTAGAGAAGTTGAAGGCGGCAAGATCGAGGCAGAAATCGGCACCGCTGGAAGCATACCGATGCTCTTGATGACCGTGTTGCCGATCTGTGCTTATGCCAAATGCACCGTTGTCCTGCACGTTTCCAAGGGTGGAACCGACGTTTCAAACGCGCCGACAACAAATTACATGCGCTTCATCCTCTTGCCAACTCTCTGCCGCATGGGTTTGGAAGCAACTCTGAAGGTCCACAAGTACGGCTACTATCCAAAAGGAAACGGCGAAGTAACGGCAACAGTGAAGCCTGCAGAGTCACTCAGACCTTTACACATGGAAACATTCGGCAAGATAAAAGCCATCAAAGGAGTATCAGTCTGCACATTCTTAGCCGAGAGGAAAGTGGCTGAAAGACAAGCAAAGGCTGCAAAAGACTACCTGAGAGAAAAAGGCTACGCAACAGAGATTCAAGCAGTAAACGACACGTCAAACCCCCTGCAGAAGGGCAGCTCAATGGTGTTGTGGGCCGAAACTGACACAGGTACGGTGTTGGGAGCTGACGCGATTGGTGAACTGAAGAAGACAAGCGAAAAAGTCGGCGAGGAGGCTGCCCAGAAACTCTACGCGGAGATTTCTGCCAAGCCCACGGTTGACGTGCACTTGGCCGATCTGCTCATCCCATACGTAGCCCTGGCCAAAGGAAACTCGATCTACTTCACGCGGGCAGTTTCAGAACACTTAGAAACAAACATCTGGGTTACCGAACAAATCCTGAACGCTAGGTTCAACGTTGAAAAGGTGAACGGGCTTTACAAGGTAGAAAAAAAAGAGTGAAGAGACCACATGGCCGACAGCACCCGCAAAAAGACGGTCCAGAGATATTATTCTATTAGGGCTAAAGATTACGACCAGCAGAAGAGCAGGACTTGGAAATCTGAAAACGGTTTTGGAGCTGAAATACTTGACGAAGTGCTCAACGCTTTCACAGGTTTTGGGAACAGGCTTCTGCTAGAAGTGGGCGTCGGAAGCGGAAGAAACGCGAAGCCCCTGCTCGAAAAGATCAGACCCAGTTTCGTGGGGCTTGACTTAACAAGAGAAATGCTGAACAATGCGACAAACAAGCTCCTCGGTTACAGACAGCATTCAGAACTGATCTTGGGGGATGCTGAACACCTACCCTTCGTTGCCGAAGCTTTCGATGGAATACTGTGCATGAGCACTATGCATTACTTCGAAGACCAGGAAAAGACGCTAGAAGACTATGGACAATTGCTCAAAGAAGGAGGCACCTTCGTGTACGGCGATCTGTCTCCACACGAAGCTGACAAGGAAGATTTCTTCGAAACGCTGGAGAGAACGATATCTAGGGCGCACAAAAGATACTACAAAGCTTCAGAAACGAAGAGACTGCTCGAAACTCACGGATTCCACGTGTTCAGGATGAAAACCATCGCATACAAAAAGACCTACGACGCGCTGATCGAGGACAAAGGAAAATACTTTGCCATCAAGCCCGAAGCACTTCGCAGATACGTGCACGCGGCCAGCAAAGAAGCAAAGGAGCAATACGTCCTCACAGACACTGGATTAACCCTGTTCTATACAATCATCACGGCAACACGAGAAAATTGAGCCTGCGTGACGAAATGCCGAAAAAAGTCAGATGTTTAAGAGTTCCGAAAAAACAAGGCGAAAAAGCATTAGCTCTGGCAAATGAAGCGAGGGCCGTCGATAAGAAATTTGAAGTTCAGAGAGACGAAGATTTCCTGTACATTCCACTCATCAGCCAACCTCAAGAGGATACTTTGAAGACTCTCAGAGAAAATGGAGTGACATTCCAAATTCTAACATGTACACTCCAAGAAAGAAAGAAACAAAGACCATCGTTGACAGAAGTGCTTTCAACCGAATTGCCTCCTCACCTGTTGACCAGTCTGTCGCACGCCGCGGATTTCGTGGGGGACATAGCGATAATCGAGGTCCCTCAAGAGTTAGACGCGTACAAAAAGATCATAGGTGAAGCAATTCTCAAAACGAACAAGAACGTACGGACCGTGCTGGCAAAAGCTGGCGCTGTCAGCGGAACCTACCGATTGAGAGAATTCAGCGTCATAGGTGGACAACAGAAAACCGAGACTGTCCACAGAGAGTTCGGCTGCCAATACTCAGTCGACGTCGCCAAGGCCTATTTTTCGCCCCGTCTCTCATATGAGCACAAAAGAGTAGCCTCTCTCGTTAAGGAAAACGAAACGATAGTAGACATGTTTGCGGGAGTCGGCCCCTTCGCCATACTCATAGCCAAAACCCATCAAAACGTGAAAGTCTACGCGATAGACGCGAATCCCCACGCTTTTGAATATCTCAAAAAGAACATCAGGCTCAACAGGGCGGTGGGCGAAGTTCATCCTTTCTTGGGAGACGCGAGACACGTCGTTGACGAAAAGGTCATGGGCGTCGCAGACCGTGTGATTATGAACCTGCCCGAAAAAGCAATCGAATTTGTCGACGCAGCCTGCAGAGCCCTCAAGCCCGAGGGAGGCATGATACACTTTTACAGTTTTGTCAGCGTGTCCAACCCGTTAGAAGCAACAAAGCTCCGCCTTGCAGAAGCTGTTGAAAAAACTGGAAGAAAAGTCACAGAAGTCCCGTTCTCAAGGATGGTTCGAGAGACAGCACCGTACGAATGGCAAGCTGTCCTAGACGTAAACATATGTTAGACCTTGTTGTGTCCTGATAAAGCGTCAACGTTCGCAAAAAGCGCGGTAGATTTTCATGGTCAGTGTTATTCTCACATTCTGCTTGCTGTTTTTCAATTTCTTAGCAAGATCTCTTGAAAGTTCGCATGCTGACTTGTCTGCATGAATCGCTAATGTTCGGCTGCAGACGTAACTGCTCTTCCTCACAACAATGTCAGTCGGGTGGGTTAGAATCAGGCGAGAGCTCCCATGGGCGCTTAGGGTTTCGGTGACTCCTCCTGCGTCGACTGAAATAGTGATACCAGCGTGATCCTTCAGCAAGTTCTTTTTGAACTCGGAACTCAAGTCACCTAATGCTTTGTCCGCCGACACAGCGATGATACAATCGCCACTTTCTGACAAGTGCGCTTCTTTCGTGATTTCAATCGTTGTCTCATGCGTGGCCGAGATGTTCTTGTGTCCACGTGCAAGGATAACCTCTTTCAATTCGACGGGATACAAGTTACTCAAGAACCTCTATCGAGTCAACTTTTCCGTCGCCATCCAAGTCAAAGCCCTGAATAACCTTGGCAAAAGTCTCGTCACCCTTGTAGTTTTCCAAGGTTTTTTTCCAAAAATTCGTCAAGGCTAGGACACAGGCTTTCGTGCCAACCGCTTTGTTTCCGGCTAGGACTATGACCCGCTTTTCCTTGTCCCAGGGATTCACGATTTTCGCGACCAAACCAACATTATCGGCGGTGTAAACGAGAGATGTTCTCTTGGACACCAAGCCCCCGAACATGAAGCCCTCCTCCGAGTGCCGCATGTCGAACCTTATCGGCAAGTACTCGTTCACCTCTTGGGTAAGCAGGTTTGTGCCGGGTCCGCCCACAAGAACCAGGTTGTTCTTTTCTTCCTTTTCAGCCTTGACGTCAACGTCAAGTTTTATCGCAAATTCGTCAGGCATCCTCACAAACTGGCCTAAAAAGAAGGCGAGATGAGAAGCGTAATGTCCGTCTCGCGCGCTCGTCTTGAATGGCCCATGGGGCGTTGGGCTGCCCACAACTATCTTGCCTTCGAAAGAGCTATCCTTCCTAATGAATTCTCGGAAGAATTTCTGGATCTGCCCCTCCATGCCCAAGAGAGAGAGCTTCTTTATCGGCGTATAACCTTGAGGAAGCTCGATCCCGAAAGCAGGAGAGACTGTTCTGAAATATTTAGCGGTGGCTCCTTTCTTTTCCTCTTGCCTGACGACCGTTATCGCTCCCGCCTTCTCCAATTTTCTTATGTGGTAGTACACCTTCTGCTCGTGAACTTTGAGGGCCTTAGCTATTTCCAGCGGGTACATCTCTTTTTCAGAAAGCATCTCCAGAATCTTCCAGCTCAGCTTGTTCAGAATCATCTTCAACTTTTGTGGGTCGTCGAGTACTGTGATCTCCTTGACCTTCTGTGTCTTCCCATCTTCTTGTAACAACAGTTTCTTCTGCAAGGTTGTCCCTTGGTGTAGTGAAGAAAAAGATCACCCTTATAACATTTTTTTTAATGCTGAAGGAAAAACGATGGCGGTTAAGTGAACCAACCATGTTGTAACATGAGAAACGTATCAGAAATTTCTTTTAGGGCTCAGATTTACTTATTAACAATGCTTATTAGCGCAAAAACGGTTCGAATAGCCTCACTGCAAACAGATGAGGACCAAAGATGTGCGGAATATTCGGCTGCATTCTCAAAGACGAAGCCGCTGCACCCGTCATTCACGCGGCGCTGAAAAGACTCGAATACCGGGGCTACGACTCGGTTGGAGAAGCCACTATACATGAAGGAAGACTCTACTTAAAGAAAGACCAGGGAAAAATAGACGAAGTCCACATGGTGCACAACCTGGATGATCTGCCGGGAAGCCTCGGCGTTGGACACACGAGATGGGCAACCCACGGCGCACCGTTACAGGTGAACGCTCACCCCCACGTTGACTGCAGCGGACAGATAGCTGTCGTCCACAACGGGATCATAGAGAATTTTGCTGAGCTGAGGCTTGAACTTGAGAATCACGGCCACGTTTTCAAGTCTAAAACCGACACAGAAATCATTCCTCATCTTATCGAAGAAATCCTCAAGAACAATTCCTCTCTGAGCCTCGCTGAAGCCGTTCTCGAAGCCGTGAAGAAACTTCAAGGATCATACTCCATCGCGGTCATCTCATCGAAGGAACCTGACAAGATAGTGTGCGCCCGAAACGAAAGCCCGCTCGTCGTCGGAGTCAATGAAAAAGCCGTGTACTTCGCCTCAGACATCCCGGCGTTTCTGCCGCTGACCAACAAGGCAATCATAGTTGACGATGGAGAACTCGTTACGCTCTCTCTGGGAAACGTTGCGATCAAGAAAATAGCAGACTCACGAGTCGTTGTCCGCGAGCCCAAGATCATCGAGTGGACACCTGAGATGGCGGTTAAACAGGGTTATCCGCATTTTATGATAAAGGAGATTCATGAACAGCCAGACTGCCTGCGGAACACGCTCAGGGTGCAGGAGCACTACGCTGACCTGATGTCAACTTTTCTTGACCGAGCCCGCGACGTTTACCTCGTAGCTTGCGGAACATCCTACCACGCGTGTCTTGCATCATCCTACATGTTCTCCAAACTCGCTTTCCTTCCAAGCTATCCGATCATAGCCTCAGAGTTTGTTGAACAATGCGGCAAATCAGTGAACATAGACAGCACCATCCTCGCGGTCAGCCAATCCGGCGAAACAGCGGACACCCTGGCCTCCGTCAACGCTGCCCGCCAAAGAGCAGGAACGATCCTCGGATTAACCAACACAATCGGCTCAACCTTAACAAGGGTATCAAGAGTGTACATCGGACAACAGTCAGGACCAGAAATAGGTGTGGCAGCGACGAAAACGTTCACATCACAACTTTCAGTCATGGCTCAACTAGCACTACGACTTGCAAAGAAGAGAGGCAAGGTTTCACAAGACGAAATGGACTTCCTAGAGGAAAAACTGAACAAAATCCCAGACACTGTTGAGGAAATAATCCAGAAACAGGAAGGAAAGATAAAACAGATCGCGAAAAAGTACAAGGATTCAAAAACTTTCTTTTTCCTCGGCCGCGGAATAAGCACCGCCACAGCTTACGAGGGCAGACTCAAACTTATGGAAATAGCCTACGTGCCCGCCATAGCTTTCCCAGCAGGGGAAAGCAAGCATGGACCAATCAGCCTAATTGAGCCCGGCTTCCCAGTAGTCTTCATTTGTCCAAAGGATGAAACGCACAAAACGTTGATTGGCAACATAATGGAGATGAAAGCTAGAGACGCCTCGATAATCGCCATCCTGGAAGAAGACGACGAAGAAATCAAAAAGCTCGCCGACGACTACATCGAAGTCCCCAACGGCATCCCCGAAGTGTTGTCACCCATACCCTTCGTAGTTCCACTTCAACTCTTAGCTTATTACATGGCCCTCGAAAGAGGCCACAACCCGGACAAACCGAGAAACCTAGCAAAATCAGTAACCGTAAAATAAGCAATGCAAAATTAAGCGCGCAGAACCTGAGCTCTTATCGTTGCTCAAGACTGCGCGCAACTCCCTTCTTCAACATGCTTGTTATGTTGTTTTTGAGCTCTTCATAGCATGCGCTTATGCGTTCGGCATCGACTTTCGACATTCCTGAGAGAACAAGCTCTTCCTCAAAGGCCCTTCTGGTCTTTCGCACTCGACTCCCTAAGGTGAGATACGCGTAGAAAAGTTGCAGTGACATTCGAGCCAAGTGCGGAGATGACTTGAACAATTCTGTGAAAACCGACGAAACGCTCAAGCTTCATCACCATGTTAGACAAAGAGAAGAGGGAAAGTTATTCTTCTTCCTCCTCTTCCTCTTTTCTTCTTTTCTCAAGTCCTTCGCGGATTTTTCTTTCGATCTCTTCGCCTATGTCTTCTCCAGCCTTTCCGGACCATCTGCCTCTGCCAGCGCCTCTGAGCATATCGCCTAAACTTGTGAAAGTTCGCATGTAGTCTTCAGTCAACTTGACAGCCACAGGTTCAGGCAGTCCGCCGTTCTTCAGTTCCTTGTAATATGCAGCTGCCGCCTTGCCCATGCTCCTTCCTGCTTCTTCGGAGAAAACCGAGCCAAGTATGTTCTTGATCAGCGACGGGACTTCTGCAGAGACCACGCCTAGTATTTCTTTGATGTTCTCCGGACTCTGCTCACGCCTCTTTTCACGCTCCTTTTCATCATCAACCATTTTCTTTCACCTCCCAGATAGTTTACACAAGATTACAGTGAAATCGTGAACGTGCCCAAACGTCTTCCAGCGTGATTTCATCTCTGTTTACTGGTTTTGTCGACCTTGAAGGAACTGCTCCGACTGTTCTAGATGAACTCGCACCCTGTTCTCCTGAAGGAGTTAACATGTTGTTTCTTCTGCTCATATTGCGCAGGTATCCATTTCTCATTTCTTGCTCACCTTAAGCTGACAAAGGAGTGGTCACAATAGTTAGGTGTTCTGTGCAAAAGTGACCAGTCGGTGATCAACCCTTTTCAACCAACTCGTAAGTGGGAACCCGACCGCCTGTCTTTAACAAAACCCGCTGCTCTACGAGCCTTTTCAGCCTGTCACGCACTATGCGTCTGCTTGCCTTTCCCCTCATTGAAGCCACCTGCCGTGTTATAGCGGAAACATTCAAGGCTCCTTTCACAGCCAATGCCTGAACGATGCACCGTGAAATCTCGTCTTGGGCAATGGCTCTTAGACGTAGGTATGTCTCAGCGTTTTTTAGACGAGAAGCAATCTTCAATGGCTCACCATACATGCCTATGCCCATTTTTGTCAAACGCAAAGATGCCGCTAAGCCCTCATACTCTGGCTTTTCAAGGATCAACTCTTCTAGAAGGTCGAGTCTGTGAATTATCTGGTCTAGTTTCTTGCTCAGCTCTTCAGCGTTCGAATCAGCTTTTTCTTTTCGGCTCAAAACGCTTCCTGCTAGCGTCTAATCTTTAGGCTGGGTTTGTTATTTAACATCTTATTCTCAAATTCAAATATGTTAATAACCAACTCGGCCACTGTTTATGTCGGTGCTTCAAGTGGAAGAAAACGAATGGGAAAAGCTCATTCAGAACCTGATTAAGGAAGCAGTTCTCCGCTCTCCGAAGGTTATTGAGACGATGCGTAAAGTGCCGCGTGAAAAGTTCCTTCCCGAAAACATCCGGTCTTACGGTGCTGTCGATACGCCTCTTCCAATAGGCTTCGGGCAGACGGCTTCTGCGCCACATAGCCAAGGCCTCGTTGCCGGCTAGGCGAGACATGGTTTCAATAATGAATGAAGCCCTGCAGTTGGAGATCGGACTCAAAGTCTTAGAGGTCGGAGCAGGTTCAGGCTGGCACGCCGCCACAATTTCTGAGCTGATCGCGCCGAAAACTGCGCCGCGAAGCGAGTGGGGACACGTGTACACCGTTGAAATTGTGCAAGGTCTGGCCGAATTCGCCCGAAAGAACATCATGAACTGCGGGTACGGCGACCGAGTGACGATAATTCACGCCGACGGTTCAGCAGGCTACCCTGAAAAGGCTCCGTACGACAGAATCCTTGTGACAGCAGCTGCACCTGACGTTCCTAAAGTGCTAATCGAACAGTTGAAACCCACAGGAATCATGCTGATTCCAGTCGGCAGCCTGTCTCTATTCCAAAACCTGATCAAAATTAATAAGACGAGCGACGGAGAAATCAAGGAAGAAAATCTCGGTGGCGTAGCATTTGTGCCATTGACTGGAAAGTACGGCCACAGATTCTGATAGAATCGCCGTTTATGAAATTTCTAGCTTTTCCTTGTACGCCTCCAAATCCAGCCACCCATGTCCGCTTATGTTCATGCAGATCGTTTTCTCTTCGCCAGCCTTTTCAGCATTAACAGCCTCATCAATACTGGCGCGGACTGCATAGCTGGATTCTGGAGCGGCTAACCAACCCTCAGCCTGAAGGAAAAGTTTAGCCGCTTCAAAGATTGACTTCTCGTCAGCAGGATAGGCCACGGCTTTGACAATATTATGCTTTCTCAGCAGGCTCACGATTGGACCAGCCGCATGGTACCGCAACCCGTCTGCTTTAATCGGGGTCATATCAGCTTTGTGACCCAAAGTGTACATCTTCAGGAGCGGCGTGTATTCAGCGACATCACCAAAATCATACCTGTATTCTCCCTTCACAAGGTTAGGAGCCGCCATCGACTGGGCTGCCAAGAAGTCGCATTCTCTTTTTCCTTTCAAAACTTCGCCGATGAATGGAAGTGCGATTCCGCTGAAGTTAGAGCCGCCGCCCAGACAGCCGACGATCAAGTCTGGTTTCTCATCGATCATGTCAAACTGTTTGATCGTCTCCAACCCTATCACTGACTGCTGAGTCATAACGTGATTCAAAACCGAGCCCAGACAGTAAACAGTATCATCATGCGTCTCTGCATACTCCAGTCCCTCCGATATTGCTATACCAAGCGAGCCCGGGCTGTTCGGGTTTTTTGAAAGAAAATCGCTGCCAAACTTGGTTTGTTTGCTTGGAGAGGAATAGACCTTTGCGCCTAAGAGATTCATCAAAACCCTGCGGTCAGCCTTCCAGTCGAAGACGGACTTAACCCAGAAAACCACACATTTGAGCTCTAAGAGCTGCGCAGCGTAAGCAAGCGCTGTACCCCACTGTCCCGCACCTGTTTCAGTGCTCAAGGTTGTTTTTCCCTCCTTAAGCGCATAGTAAGCCTGAGCAATCGCAGTGTTAGTCTTGTGCGAACCCGTCGGAGACAAGTCCTCGCGTTTATAATAGAGCTTGACCTTCTTCAAGCCGAGACGCTTCTCCAAACGTTTGGCCCTATAAAGCGGCCTGGGCCTTCCCATGTGAATGTAGAGCTCACGGATTTCTTCAGGTATAGTGATCCAGCTTTGATTGGACATTTCCTGTCCGAGACACTCCTTAATCATGGTTCTGCCCAAGAAATCCATCCTCGAAGGCCCAGTTTCAGGCTCCTTCGGCGGAGGAAGCGGCTCAGGCAAGTCTGGCGCAATGTTGTACCATTTAGTGGGAAACTCGTCTATTGGCAGAGCTATCTGATCCTTCTCCATAGACATCACCATTTCTGAAGAGGATGCATACTATAACGGGTTCATAATTAAAGATTTCCGACGCTGTACACTCGGCTGTGGCCGATGAA
This sequence comes from Bathyarchaeia archaeon, assembly GCA_050012255.1. Taxonomy (GTDB): domain Archaea; phylum Thermoproteota; class Bathyarchaeia; order Bathyarchaeales; family Bathycorpusculaceae; genus DASPPK01. The sequence continues at coordinate 172,487 of JBEKHN010000002.1, read as the reverse complement.
TTACCCGAACCATTTCTCCAGAGTTGTCTTTCCCTTTTCCTGAGTGATTCCTCTCTGCATCTTTTGTAAAGCTTTCCGAACACGGTCCTCTGAGAAATCTCTTCCCCTACAAATGAAATTCACCACAGCCTCGACGTCAGGTTCCTTCCACTCGATCCTGTAGTCGTCAGTTACTGTTGGGTGCAGAAAAATCTCCCTGATTCTTTGAGGTTCAACTGGAAACTCCGCGTTCTTGATGTTTTGAATGGCATTTTCAAGGGTTCCATGTTCCTTTATCAGTTTTAAAGCAGTTTTCGGCCCTAAACCCTTGATTCCGTCCGGGTTGAAGTCCGTTCCGATCAGTATTCCAACATCGACTAGCTGCTCGTAAGTTATCCCACACTCCTTGAGAACCTGCTCCAGCTCGACTACTTCAGGAACAACTTCGACGTATACGTTCTTGCTGGGAAGCTTTCTCCGCCCTGAAATGGTCACGTTTCTGACGAACCTTGGAGCACCGAACAGTAGGCTATCATAATCCTGGCTTGCGCAGTAGTCTGCTGCCCCCTTCTTGGTCAAGTGGGCCGCTTGGGCCTCACCTTCACTTGGCGCTTGAATCCATGGGATTCCCATCAAACCCAGCAGGTTCTTGCTGTCCTCCGCCATGTAGTCCTTCAACTGCGACGTCACTTGGGCGTACATGCGCGCTTCTTCAGTCTTACCCTCCTTTAAGGCCCGCTCATACCGCACCATCGCCTCTTCTTTCACCTTTCTTCGCCTCTTGATTTCAACTTCCTTAAGCGCTGGCGGCGCTCCGTCAAAAACGTAGATCGGCTTTGTGCCCAACTCCACCAAGTTGCTCGTTCTGTATAGCAGACCGCTGAGATGACTCGTGACTCTGCCGGAACTGTCCTTCAAAGGAGTACCGTCTGGCTGACGGATTATGGCTAAAAACTGGTATAACGCGTTGTACGCGTCTATGGCAATGGCTTTTCCGCTCAGGTCCTCAAGCCTGACAGTCGTTTTCGGGACAAGGTCGCGAAGGTCTACGCCCAAAAAATGGCCCCTCGTCAATATTGGCGATAACTGAAATAATAAAGTTGCTAAGACCGAGACATATAAGATATAAGGAAGTCTCGCGATTAGAGAACCATTCACGAGGACATTCGGCATGACTGAAAAAACGTCAACACTGATCTTAGTCTCATGTTCGAGCTGTGGCAAACCGATACCTCCTGGGGCTGAAGCCACTAAATTCCTCTGCCCAAGCTGCGGGGAGATTCAGATAAAACGGTGTGGCAAGTGCAGAAAGTTCGGACGCCCGTACAAATGTCCAAAGTGCGGTTTGATCGGCCCATAGAATGGGGAAGAGGAGACTTTAAGATGGGTTTTGTCGTCGTCACGTACAAGATTTTTCCAAGCGACATAATTTCAGACTTCAGTCCTATGAAGAAGAAGATTGAGAGCAACCTGCCTGAGTCTGCATCTGTACACGGGTATGGCGAGGAACTCGTTGCTTACGGTTTAAAGGCCCTTCTAGTGCAGGTCAAATTCCCAGAAGACAAGACTGGCCTGCTCGAAGAATTTGAGAAGAAGGTTGAGACGATAGACGGCATAAGCCAGGTAACGACCCTCATGGTCAGAAGAACGAGCAGGTAGCCCTCAACGGTTGCTTAAAACATTTATGCTCAATACATTTATATCCGAAAGCCATTGTGTTTCGAACGTACCACATTATGGGGAGGATTTTTCTTGAGTGAGATACAGTTACGTGTCGGAGACGCAAGACAGAGAGACGTAGGCAGGGGCATAGCCCGTATTGACCAAAAAACGATGCAGAAGCTCGGCATATCAGCTGGCGATGTGGTAGAGATCTGCGGCAAGAGAACAACCTCAGCCATAGCCTGGCCAGCCTACAGCGAAGACCAAAACCGAGACCTGCTACGTATAGATGGGTTCACACGCAAGAACGCCGGAGTGGCCATCAACGAGTACGTAATCGTTCGGGCAGCCAAGGTCAAGCCTGCCCTAAGCATCGCTCTTGCGCCAGTCGACATGAGACTGAACGTTGACGAGGACTTCACGAATTTTGTGAAGAACCGCTTGATGGAAAGGACACTTGTAGAGGGTGACACGACCCTTGTGATGATGCTTGGGCATGCTATACCGTTCACAACCACGAAAACCCGTCCACATGGGATAGTGAAAGTCACGGCAGAGACAAAACTCACAATACTCAACGAACCTGCACCTGAAGGAAAAGGACTGCCTAGGACAACTTATGAAGACGTTGGAGGACTACACGAGGAGATGCAAAGGGTGCGGGAAATGGTTGAACTTCCTTTGAGGCACCCTGAACTTTTCCAGAGACTCGGAATAGAACCTCCGAAAGGTGTTCTGCTCCACGGACCTCCAGGCTGCGGCAAGACTCTTTTGGCTAGAGCTGTGGCAAACGAGTCAGAAGCCAACTTTTTCTCCATAAACGGACCCGAAATCATGAGCAAGTTCTACGGAGAGTCAGAAGCCAGGCTGAGGGAGATCTTTCAGCAGGCGCAGCAGAACGCCCCAAGCATAATCTTCATCGATGAACTGGACGCCATTGCACCTAAACGAGAGGAAGTCACAGGGGAAGTTGAAAGACGCGTGGTCGCCCAGCTTCTAGCGCTCATGGACGGTCTGTCTGGAAGAGGAAACGTGATAGTGATAGGCGCAACAAACAGGCCTGGCGCCCTCGACCCAGCACTTCGCAGACCCGGCAGGTTTGACAGAGAGATCGAGATAGGTGTTCCCGACAAGCCGGGAAGGTACGAGATCATCCAGATCCACACTAGAGGAATGCCGCTGGCCGAAGACGTTGATCTGAAGAAACTTTCTGAAATCACCCATGGATACACGGGCGCCGACCTTTCAGCTCTGGGCAGAGAGACAGCGATGAAGTCACTGCGCAGATACTTGCCACAGATAAACCTTGAAGAAGAACGTATACCGCCAAGCGTGCTGGAGAAAATGGAAGTGACCATGGACGACTTCATCAACGCGTACAAAGAGATAACACCGACAGCCATGCGCGAAGTGTACATAGAAATCCCCACAGTTCACTGGGATGACATAGGAGGACTCGGAGAAGTCAAAGAGGACCTCAAAGAAGCGGTCGAATGGCCGCTGAAAAACCCTGAAATCTTCAGTAGGCTCGGCATAAAACCGCCTAAGGGTATCCTGCTCCTTGGACCGCCAGGCTGCGGCAAAACACTTTTAGGGAAGGCTGTGGCGACTGAGAGCGCAGCCAACTTCATAACGATCAAAGGCCCCGAAATCTTTTCCAAATGGGTTGGAGAATCAGAGAAGGCGATAAGAGAAGTCTTCAGAAAAGCCAGGATGGCTGCTCCAGCAGTGATCTTCTTCGACGAAGTTGACTCTCTCCTGCCGCGCCGAGGTCTGGGTTTCGGCGACAGCGGTGTTAGCGAAAGGGTCATAAGCCAACTTCTAACCGAAATGGACGGTATGGTCACTCTGGAAGATATAGTTGTCATCGCTGCAACGAACAGGCCTGACATGGTAGACCCAGCGGTGCTCCGTCCCGGAAGATTCGACAGGCTGATATACGTTCCTGAACCCGATGAAGAGAGCAAGATCCAGATTTTCAAGATCTACACGAAGAACATGCCGTTGGCAAAAGATGTGGACGCGAAGGCTTTAGCATCCAACTCAAGGAACTATTCAGGCGCTGACATAGAAGCCCTCTGCCGTGAGGCGGCGATGATTGCTTTAAGAAGAGACATAAATACTAAGGAAGTCACCGTCAGAGACTTCGAAGAAGCAAGGAAACGCATCGGACCTTCAACAACACCGGACATGGAGAAATGGTACAAGGGCTTCATGCAGCAAGCCAGACAAGTGCAGAAACCTGCGACACCAGTTGCGTAGGCGAGTGTGCACATGCCGATGCCGACTAAGACGTGGAAAACTCATCCCGCATACTTCGTCCTACTCGACCTTTTGGAGAAGAAGGGAAGCCTGACCGACGCAGAACTCTTTGACGCGCTGATTGAAGAGTTTAAAGACTTAGGCTTCAAAGACTTCAACGAAATATTGATGCGGCTAGAAATCAGCGGAAAAGTCCGTATGACTTCTATGGCTCGCGGGAAGAGACGGGTTGAACTGATAGCGTAAGCTGCGAGTCCGCGCGGAAACATCTGGCTGAAATCTTGATGAAGGAAGTTGCAGACGTAATAGTGGTTGGAGGCGGCCCGTCTGGCTCCTTCGCAGCCTTGAAACTTGCAAGACTAGGCATCAACGTCAGCGTGTATGAAGAGCACAGCGAAATAGGCCTTCCCTCCCACTGCGCCGGCCACCTCAGCATACGAGGTCTTAAACGTCTGAGGATTCACCCTCTTCCCGTAGAAATCGTTGAGAACACTTTTCGAGGCGCTGCTTTCTATTCGCCGACTGGCAAAAAATTCTTGGTCCACTTTGCTTCGCCCGTGACCTGCGTGGTCGACCGTGCCCTCTTTGAGAAGTACCTTGCAGAAAGAGCACAGGACGCAGGAGCAGAGTACTGCTTAGACTCAAGAGTTGAAAGTCTGATGGTCAAGGATGGCATCGTGAAGGGGGCAACGATAAAACGGCAAGGCAAAACCGAGCACAGGCAGGCCAAGATGGTCATAGACGCTGAAGGAATATCCTCAAGAATACTCAGGCAAACAGGTCTGCGAGGGCCCAGCCAGCGTATGCTAGTCAACGGCGTCGAGGCGGAAGCTGAAGACGTCAGGGACACACAGCTCGACACGGTTGAGGTTTTCCTGGGAGCAGATTATGCTCCCGGCTTCTACGCGTGGCTGATACCGAAGAAGGATGGGAAGGCAAAGGTTGGACTTGCAGCAAAGGCCAGAAACCCAAAGGAGCTTCTGCAAAAGCTGGTGGCCAAGCATCCCGTGGCCTCAAAGAAACTGCTCAAGGCAAAAATCGACAAAATCACGGCTCACCCGATAACATTGGGAGGTCCAATACCAAAAGCCTATTCAAACGGATTCCTAGCAGTCGGAGACGCAGCCTCACAGGTGAAATCCACTACGGGGGGAGGCGTCATCTTCGGGATGACATGCGCAGCAGTCGGTGCTGAAGTTGCGCACGAGGCTATTCGCCAAGACGACTTTTCCTCAAAGTCCCTAAGCGCTTACGGAAGCCGATGCGATGAAACCTTAGGGTTCGACGCGAAGATGATGGTCAGAATGAGGAAAACGCTCGACGCTATGTCTGACAGAAGACTTGACGGGCTAATCGGATTGTGCACAAGACTCGCTTTGAACAAAACTCTTCAGAAAGTGGAGGACATAGACTTTCAGGGAAGAACGCTTTTGCATCTCCTGCGGAGCCCTCGCGCACTGGCCGCTCTTAGCTATTTCTTCTTGACGGGCTTTTTTGCGAACCTTTAAAATCTTTGAAGCGTAGACTGATAGGAATGGTAAAGGGAAGCATGTCTGAATTTCGCTACAAACAGGTCATTGTCTTCCGGTCCGACCTGAAGTTGAGCAGGGGCAAGACGGCGGCTCAGGCTGGACACGCCGCGGTTTCGGCAGCGGAACAGGCGCGTAAACATCGCAGCAAATGGTTTGAAGACTGGCTTGAAGAAGGACAATGCAAGATCGCGGTCAAGGTAAAGAATGAGAAAGCAATGGCTGAACTGGAAATGCAGGCCAAAGAGTCTGGTTTGCCATGCGCGTTGATAGTTGATAGGGGCCTCACAGAAATTCCGCCTGGAACCGTTACATGTCTGGGAATTGGTCCTGCACCTGTAGAAAAGATAGATAGAATAACGGGCGCACTCCGGCTTCTTTGAGCAGGCGCAGACATTGCTTGTTCCAGGTTTGGAGAGATCGATTGGAATAGAAGTTTATGCAACACGCTCTCCAGGAATCGGCGGAACAATCAGACAGAGTGCCGAGGACTTTGTGGTTGAGGAACTCCTAGTTGATGGATCCAAGGCAGAAGTAAACAGGTCTGAGGGAAACACTGAGCAAACAGTACTTGGATCCTCTTCAGTCAAAAATCGTTATCTATTATGCGTCTTGTTCAAGCGAAACTGGGACACGTTCATAGCCCTCCGAAACGTGACCCAACAATTAGGCATACACACAACGCAGATTCAAATCGCCGGCATAAAAGATGCAAAAGCCGTAACTGCCCAACATGTTACGATCGAAGATGTCGCAATTGAAGACGTTCAGAAGCTCCGCCTCAAGGACATAGAAGTACGCCCCATAGGCTATTTGCGAACTGGACTTTCCTCTTACTATCTTCTCGGAAACAGTTTCCAAGTAAGGATCAAAAATGTAAAGCATCCCAAAACCGTTATCGAGATAAGAACTGCGAAGACCATGGAAGAGCTTCGCGGGCTCGGAGGAATTCCAAACTTCTTTGGGCATCAGCGCTTCGGAACAACCCGCTCCATAACTCATCTAGTCGGAAAAGGCTTTGTCAAGGGAAACCTCAAGAGGGCAGCAATGTTGTTCTTGGCGAAATCGAGCCCCTATGAACATCCCGAGTCAAGACAAGCACGTCAAGAGTTGCAAGCAACGCAAGACTTCAAACAAGCATTCAAAAGTTACCCAAAACAGCTACGGTACGAACGCATGATGCTGAGAAGCCTAGCTGAAAAACCCCGCGATTTTGCCGCGGCGTTTAAGAGACTGCCCACCAAACTTCTGGAACTCTTCATTCAGGCGTACCAGTCTTATCTCTTCAACAGGTTCCTGAGCAGCAGAATCAAGGATGGCCTTCCGCTGAACGCGGCCGAAGTTGGGGACTACGTCGTAAACGTTGAAAAGTCTGGAGTGCCATTGCCGACAATGTATAGAACAGCAAGCTCTGAGAATCTTGCAGAAATAAACGGTACAGTTCGAAACGGGAAAGTGCGACTGGCCATTCCACTCATCGGCTTCAGACAACACACGTCGCAGGGGGTTCAGGGAGAAATCGAGAGCAGAATACTCGAAGAAGAAGGCGTTTCTCCCCATGACTTCAAGGTTCCAGCCATGCAGGAGATGGGTTCGAGAGGACAACTGCGAGCTATCACGGCTCCACTGCTAGATTTCACGTTGAACGACGTATCTGACGACGCGGGCGACCCTCAAAGCCGCGCGATAAAAGTGGATTTCACACTATACCGTGGTTCTTATGCAACGATAGTTCTGAGAGAGCTTATGAAGCCACGCGACGTGGTGAAAGCGGGATTCTAAGCCTGACTCAACTTGTCAACAAATCGTCTTCAACAGGTCTGACCGCGTTATTATGCCCACTGCTTCTCCACCCTTTCTAACCAGCACGCCTGGACTTTTGTCCAGCATCGCACGAACAGCTTCTATGCTCGTGTCTTCTCGTACCTCAGGCATAGGCGGGTCCATAACCTTGCTGACTTTCTCGCTTGCCAAGCTCGACCTCAAGTTTCGCACTATGCCCTGCTCTGTTACGGTTCCTACAACTCTGCTTCCATCAAGCACGGGAAGTTGTGAAACAGCGTTTCTAACCATGATTTCACTAGCCTTCAGAATGACTTCGTTATATTTGGCGAAGATCACGCCCTTGGTCATGACGTCTCTACATTTTCTTTCCTGCCCAGGCTTGAGAACGCCCAAGATCCGGTTGACGGTTGAGAGCCGAGGATCAACCTTACCCCTTTCTATCTTCGCTATGTGCGCTTGAGAAACGCCGACTAGTGCCGCAAGCGTTTTCTGAGTGAGACCTGCTTTAATCCTTAACTCTCTTATAGAGCTGCCCGTTACTAACATGAAATAACCACCAGTTATTTTAACTTATGAATCATACAGTAAAATATATATTTATCGCAACCATACAGCGTAAACTTCGCAGAAAGGAGACTCACAATGCGAAACATAATCGTAGAAGACTTGAAACAGACACCCCTTGAGAAACAACGCCTAGAGATAGTTGAAAGGAAAGGCGTCGGACACCCCGACTACATCTGCGACGCAGTGGCCGACCGGATATCGATCAGCCTCAGCAAAGTGTACATGGAAAAAGCAGGGGCTATACTTCACCATAATGTTGACAAGTCACTGCTCGTCGCCGGAGAAACCGAGCCAAGGTTCAACGGCGGCATCATCAAGCAGCCGATACTCTTCGTGCTGGGTGACAGAGCAACGTCCAGAATCGACGGCCAAACGATCGACGTCGGCGAAATAGCTGTAAAAGCTGCCCAGAACTGGTTCAAGGAGAACATGCGCTTCGTCGACCCCGAAGAGCACGTGAAATACCAGGTAGAACTGAAGCCCGGCTCAGTCGGACTGACTGACATTTTCAAACGAAAAGGCAAAGTGCTGGGCGCCAACGACACGTCAGCCGCGGTGGGCTACGCGCCTATGACAAGAACAGAGAAGATAGTTCTAGAAACTGAAAGATACGTGAACTCAGAGCCGTTCAAGAAGCGCTTTCCCGAGTCGGGCGAAGACGTGAAAGTCATGGCCTTCAGAAACCGCAACGACCTCAACCTCACGGTTGCAATGGCGTTCGTCGACCGCTACATAAGCAGCGAAGAAGACTACTTCGAAAAGAAGGAAAGGGTCGCTGAGGAAATCAACAAGTACGTGGCAGTTAACACGGACTTCGACTCAGTGGACGCGCAGCTGAACACTCTGGACGTGAAAGGAAGAGGCCTAGGAGGGTTGTACCTCACGGTGTTAGGCACAAGCGCAGACAGCGGCGACTCAGGACAGGTGGGCAGAGGAAACCGTGTCAACGGCCTGGTATCGCTCAACAGACCGTTCTGCTCAGAGGCCGCAGCAGGAAAAAACCCGGTGAGCCACGTGGGAAAAATCTACAACTTCCTAACTTTCAGAACAGCTGAGCACGTGTACAAAGAGGTTGAAGAACTGGAGGAAGTCTACATTTGGCTGCTAAGCAAGATAGGAGGCCCCATAGACCACCCAGCTATCGCAGCTGCACAAGTCATAATGAAGGGGAACAACAACATAGACAGGGTCAGACACAAAATAAACGAAGTTCTAGACGATGAACTTGAAAACATACAGAAATTCTGCATGGAATTGGCCGAAGGAAAAATACCGCCTTGCTAACACCATAATGTCACCAGCTCAGACGCAAGCTTGAAACTGAATTTCTCAAACAACATCTTGGAAGGAATGCTTAGCAGCCATCAATCTGCGATCGTGCCTTTCATACTTACATCAAAAACCTTTGATTTCTTCATTGAGAATGATGAAACGCTGGCTACCTGAAACAATTGTTATTTAACCCATGTTCCGTTATTGCCGAAGAATGAGTCCTTGAGGGCGTGAATAGTGCAAAACAACTCCACGAAGACGCTGGCTGCAGTTGTGATTCTATTCTTTCTCACAAGCAACCTCACAGGCAGCTTTTTGCCAATATACTACAAAGACCAGGGACTTGGCGTGCCAGAGATATGTGCATTGCTACTGTTCACGTTCCTGATACTGGGCCTACTCCCAATTGCACTCCTGAAAACCGCGAAGAATTTTGAACGCGTGATGAGCCTTGGAATATTCACGAGCATGCTTTTCTTCATCGCTCTGATCTACACCAGAAACCCAGTGATCCTCGGATTCGCTTACGGCACGAGCCTTGCAACGTTCTGGCCAAGCTTCAACCTCCTCCTGTTCAGAATGAGCGAAACAAAAACCCGAGCCCGAACGATAGGCCTCTTCTCCACGATAATTCCATCCCTTGCAAGCATCGTAGGCCCCGCAACAGGCGGCTTAGTCATCGAAAGATTCAGTTTCACGTCGCTCTTTGCAACCTGCGTCGCTCTATACTTCATCGCATTTCTCCTTTCAACTCGAATTCACTACAAACCTGAAGAAAACAAATTCTCACTGCCCAGAGACAAGACGTTCGCCATTTTCCTCGCAACGTTTGTAATTTCTGCCGCGACCGAATCCTATTGGCTGGCCTACCCATTCTTCGTTTACAACATCTCTGGAACAGTGTTGAACATGGGACTAGTATTAACAGTCACAGGCGTCATGATCTCAGCAATCACATTCTCCGTCAACTGGGCCTCAGACGTAAAGAGAACTCGCATCGAATTCGCCGTAATCGGCACAACACTCAGCGCAACATGGTACTTCGGAATAGGATTCGCGTCATCAACAGAGCACATCATAATCCTATCAGTGCTCTCAGGCTTTGCAAACGCCTTCCGAATCTCATGGTTCGCCCACTACGGAGACTCCTTTGGCAAAGAATATTACGCGAGCATCCTGGTTATGATGGAAACCGGCCTCATGGTTGGAAGAGTCATGAACCTAGCCCCCACGTACTTTCTAATCCCACAAGCCAGCTACGTGAGCTATTTCATACTCTTGGGAGCCATCACACTTCTGCTAATCCCCCTCTATGTGATGGCAAAAAAGAACATCAACGCTAACCACACATGACAACTCAGCCTTCCTACTTTCTAACCTGCGCTATGACGTACCTGTACTCATCGCCGTCAACAGGCAACAAACCCATCGGATTATGAGGCCACACCACGCGCTGAAAAACCTGATGCCTGCCGTTGAAACGTTTAAATGCCAAAAACAAGACCTTATCAAGGACGGGTTGAAATATCATGACCGAAGGCACAGAGGAAAAACTACCCATATCCGACTTCTATAAAGTCGTTGACTACGTCACTCTTTTCAAGAGCCAGAAATGGTGGGAGGCAGCTGTCATCTTCGAATCGTATGGAAAACGGTCAATCGGCCTGTACCTGTGGCAAAAAAAAGAGGACGCATGGAAAAGAAAACACAAGTTCAACGTGAGAAACCTGGACGAATGGAACAAACTGAAAACCGCTATAGAACAGCTCACGCCCAAACTCATCTCAAAATAACCCTTTCACTCCTGCGTATTCTGAATTCTTATTCTACGTCAAAATCTCGAATCGAATAGTCTTATTAGTGCATGGACCAGAACAAGAACCAAGGCGAACAGTATGGAGGCTAAAGATCAAGCTCCCCAACAAGAATTGAAGAATCATGAGGAGCCATGGGTAGAAGACACTGATCAAGAGTGGGAAGAAGAACAAACGGAACCGAAGCCTGAAGATGAGACCATCGCAACGGTGAAAGAGGAAAAAGAACCACCTTGCGAAACCGGCAAGCTCAACGATGAGCAAAACAACAGAGGCGATAAGAACATTTTTGTCAACGGACTCTCTGTGGGATTAGGAATTGGATGCATCGTCACTTTCGTCATAATGTGGCTTGCAGTGTTCTTCTCTCCACAGTTGCCGTCAGGAGCAACGTACCAAACCATGCTCTCAATATTCATTTATCCAATGGTCTATTTGTTGGCAGTAGGCCTAATTGCTCTGACAGCGGGCATCGTAAGAGAATATTATGTCCCCAAAGTCAACCGATAAAGGTCCACATTTGCCTTCCTCCATTTTAGCACGCGCTTTTCAACAATCCTCGCCAACTGTATATGCAAAACGTATATGCAAAACGTATATGCAAAACGTGTAAGCTCTTCCGCGCGCGCTCCGTAGCGAAGACTGAAATCATTTCTCCATCTTGCACAAGGTTAAAAGGTGTACTTGTCACCCTGGGCGAGGATGCGTTCTAGGGCTGTGTTGAAGTTTATTATTCCCTCGTTCGTGCTGGCTGAAACAGGAATCAAAGGAAACCTTAGTCCGAGCTTGTAAATCGCTTGCATCACGCCTCTACTCAGTAAACGTCTTGTCCCTTCAAGTTTCTGTTCGATGATGTTGGCTAGAGCATCCTGGCTGGTCGACCAATCGACGATCTTGTTAACCTCCTCTTTCGGAAGCAGGTCGCATTTCGAAAGCAGATACAATTGAGGTAACATAAACCTGTTGTAGACTGCTGACGAGAGAAAAAGGTTCGAAACATAGTTAAGCGGGTTGACCGAAAAAACTGCGTCGAACAAGTAGACTATTACTCTCGGCCCCTTTGTAAGTTCGTTAACGATGTAGGGTCCACTCGCCCGGAAAGCGAACAACTCCATCTGTCCCGAGGTGTCGACCAGAACAATGTCGGACTGCAACTCTTCAATCTCCTTCGAAATCTCTTCAACCTGGTCTGCAACCAGGTCAGCGGCCATTACCAGAGCGCCGTTTGGACCCAGTTGATACTCCTCCATCAATTTTCCAACATCAACGTAGTCGCGAACATCGATTTCTGGCGAATATGGAAGTACAGACACTCCCGGATCCAAGTTCACGATTGCAACGTCCTGTTTAGACAGCTTCAGCCAATCGCCAAATGCGGCTGTGAGTCTAGACTTTCCAGACCCCGCAGTTCCTACTATGAAAACCATAGACATGTTTCGCTGGTCTCCATCCACATTTTGATGACGTGCTTAAGCTGCCAAACCGGTATCTTCAAGTATAGGCTTTTTCCGTTCAAAGACCACATCTCTTGGCAAAGACTTCCTGTTTCGCTATCCTCTTGCTGATCAGATCTTCACGAGTTCTTTCTCTCTGCATCTGAATCTGCACGCGTCGGCATAGCCGACCTTCTTGGCAAGTCTCACGGCCTCTTCAAGATTCTTCCCCAAGTCGTTCAGCTCATGGGCGTCTGAACCAAAGACTATGGGAACATCGTGATCGTGGAGTATTTTCAAGAATTGTTCACCCGGATAGATCTCACGACAAGGTCTATTCAACCCCTTTGCATTAATCTCCGCACACATCTCGGACCCTGCAATCGTCTCTGCAGTGTCCTCGTAGATCTGGGTCAGGTCTTCCTCTGGCCTAGTGCCAAAGATCTTGATCAGGTCAGGATGGCCCAGAACGTCGAACAGCCTGCATGCGCACATTTCTCTGACAAGTCTGAAATACTCCTCGTAGGTTTGGAAAGGGTCTCTCCTTGAGTACTCATCTTTTGTTGAAGGCTCGTCAATTATCCATTCACCAATCACATGAACAGACCCTATCACGTAGTCAAAAGGGTACTTGCGAATGAAGGCTCCCATTTTCTCAATTATGTCGGGAAAGAAATCCACTTCGACGCCTAGTTTGACCGGTATTTCTGCTTTCTTTTTGAAAGCCAAGAAGTCTTGAACGTAAGCAGGCATTGCATTGACGAGAAAATCTGAATAACCGTCAAGATGCTGCAGAAAAATGTGATCTGAGAATCCTACTTCTTCAATCTTCTTCTGTTCAGCCTTTTTCAAGTATTCTTTCATGCTTCCCTCAGCGTCTGGCGAAGCCTTCGTGTGAACGTGATAATCTGCGACCGTTGTGTTCACCCGCTCTCTATGCCGCCTTGCTGACTCTTCCGCCGTTCTCCAGCATCAGTTCTGACAACTGAGTCATCGCCTTTCCCAACCGGATCCTAGCGATCTTGGAGTCCTCTGCCGTTGTGGAGAAGTGAAGCTCTATATGGGATCTTCTTCCTTCAACCTGTGGATGCGACTTTGTGTAAACATGCGATTTTATGTAAACATCAGGATTTTCATGCATAACCTTATCGATCAGCGGCGCCAAGCTCGACTCCATTACGCCATTGACATAGATGCTTGCCTCAAAAAAGGCAGATTTCCCCGCGTCTCTCTTGAGCATGGGCACTACCGACTCCTCAAAAATAGCCTCCATTTCCGGGGGAACGCCGGGCAAGGCTATCAAGAACGTCCCATCAGCACTCGCTATCATCCCTGGGGCGGTGCCAACAGAATTGTGCAGCGGTTTTGTACTCTCTGGAAACGTTGCCATTTTAACTCTTGCAGGGGTCAGCTCAACCTTCTCTATTCTGCCTTCCCTCAGAAGGGCTTCATATTTCCCTCTGACCATCTGCAGGGCTTCATCGTTGACTTCAAGCTTCTGCCTTAAGCCCTTGGCAATTCCTCCGAGCGTTTTGTCGTCAAAAGTCGGGCCGAGTCCACCCGTTGTTATTATGAAACGTGGCTTGCGTCTAAGAGACTCGCGCATTGCGCTGGCAATTTCATTAACGTCGTCGCCTACGACCGTTATTCTGTGCACAAATACTCCCAGAGTGGTGGCACGCTTTGCTAGCCATTGAGCGTTCGTGTTCAGGGTTTTGCCGATCAACAATTCGTTGCCAACGCAGATTATTTCCATCTTAACGCTCATTTAAGACTTCTCCGCTGCTTGAGCGATCATTGAAAAGCCGTTCATTCTTTTATGCTGTTTGCTGGCTTTCGTCTTGAAAAGCTGAGGGCTAGTCCTATTTCTTCTTGCTCAAGTACCATTTCAGGTATTCTTTCTTCTGCTTCTGACGCTCTTCTTCCTCAGACTCCATGTTGGGTCTGAGTTTTTCTCTCAGTTCCATCAGTTCCTGCTGCGTCACAGAGAGCCCGCAGCTCTTGCACACGTAGTGCTTGGTGGCTATCATGTACTGCATTTCGCCGCCACATTCGGGACAATATGGCATTCTTGTTCACTCGTTTCTGCGTCTAGAAGTGAGGGCAGCTTGAGAAATACGTTTCGCTCTCGAAGAAGGGACTTCACGTTATGAAGTTTGTCAGATTTGCCTCTCTGGCCAGTTGAATAGCCCTGTCCATCTCAGCGCTTGTTAGCCTCCTACGCAAGTCTGGAACCTCGCACGCACGCCACTCCGGTCTGTACTGGAACATGACGTTGACCCTCGTGTCAGCGCCCAGATTCTCGGCTATCCAATTGATGATCGGCTTTGCACAGCACTCCAGATGATTTGGTAGGACAAGGATGCGCGCTATGAGTTCTCCGAATCTGTTACCCTCCAAGTGATTGCAAGTGCAAACTTCCCAGTAGCTCTGAGCGGCAGAGATCTTTTCTGCACAATCTCCCGGTCCGTATTTGAAATCTAACAGGTAAACGTCGGCAAAGCCTGCTAATAAATTGGCTGTCTCTGGGCTGTAGTACGTGTTTGAGTTCCAGACAACCGGGACGTTGATGTCAACACGCTTGAACGTGCTGAGCCATTGTTGAAGCCAAGGCGTCGGTTCTCCGCCTACGAGATTGATGTTCCTGCAACCGTTTAGGCGCAGTTGCTTCACCTCTTCGGCTAATGCGTTCAGCTCGTAGACTTCGCCTGTTTCCTCCCATTGAGAGATCGTCCAGTTTTGGCAGTGCTTGCAGCGCATCGTGCAGCCCATCGTAAAAACGGTTCCCGAAGGCACAAGTTCAGGCTCTTCGCCCGTGTGCTCAAAAATGCTTGAAACCGTAATCTTTGAACCGCATCGGCAATAGCCTAGTTGCCCATTCAGCCTGTTGACCTGACACTTGCGTGTGCAAAAGTGGCAGGAAAGCAGAATTCTGTTTGCGATTTCAATTTTCAGGTCAAGGTAAGATTTGCTTGGAGTCGGCATCTTCGCCACGTTTTTGTGGCCATGGTCAATTTCTCTTTCGATTTCGCAAAACTTCTGAGTAAGGCTTGCGTGTTTTTGCCAGAGCGTATTAGCTGAATCTTTTTCACTGAATTCGGCCGAAAGCTTCTTGGCGATAATGAATTTTGCGGGCTTCTCATCCTGCATGACGGCGAAGTATCTGGCCAGACTTTTCTTTGCTGATTCATCTCGGAGAACGGCAAGGGCATCTGGGCGATGGAGTCTCCACATTTCTAATCAGTCTTACTCAACGCTTTGGACTTGTCAGAAGAGGGCGTAGGGAAGCGAGTGCCCGCTTGGGTGCAGTGTGCCCTTGATCGGGACACTTTGTCCGCAGACGGGACAGCGCATGTCCTTGGTCAGATTCCACCGCGTGACCGCGAAGCTGTACCGCTTGATCAGCATTTCGTTGCAGTTTGGACAATAGGTGTTCTCGCTTGGATGCCCTGGCACGTTTCCAATGTAAACGTAGTTTAGTCCAGCTTCTTTCGCGGTCATGTAGGCCTTCTCCAATGTTTCGATCGGTGTTGCGGGGATTGAGGTTAACTGATAGTCAGGATGAAAACGCAGTAGGTGGAACGGTGTGTCCTTGCCGATGCCGTCTCTAATCCAAATTGCGAGCTCTTTTATTCTCTCTAGAGAATCTCCTGATTTCGGCACGATTAGGTTCGTGATTTCAACGTGGACGTTGTTCCTTCTCATCTCTTTCAGAGCCTCGAAAATGGGGGCAACCGAAGGAACAGCTGAAAAAGTCTTGTAGAATTCTGGGTCTCCGCCGCCCTTGAAGTCTACGGTTGCAGCATCTAAATATGGTGCTATAGTCTTTACAGCCTCTGGTGTCATGTAACCGTTTGTCACAAACGTGTTGAAGAACCCGACTTCATGTGCTAGCCTGGACGTGTCGTAAGCATACTCGAAGAATATCGTGGGCTCTGTGTAAGTGTAACTTATTCCCTGACAGTCGTTGTCTCTGGCAGCCTTGACGACCTCTTCAGGGGGAAGGGGGTTGCCTGCTATCTCCTTCTCTTGGCTGATCATCCAGTTGTCGCAGAACTGACAGCGGAAGTTGCAGCCCACTGTAGCGATGGACATGACCAAGGCTCCTGGGTTGAAGTGTGCCAACGGCTTCTTCTCCACAGGATCCACGCCAGCAGATATTGCTTTAGCATAGTTGAGCGAAAAAAGAGTGCCACCATTGTTCTTTCTTACCAGACAGAAGCCTGTCCCTCCGTCGTTTATATGGCATCTTCTCGCACAGAGGTAGCAGTTGACTTTCTTGTCCTCCAACTTCTGGTAAAGCATCGCTTCGTGAAGTGACATTTAACTCTCCTCTCAAGCCTTCCTTCAAATCTTGGCTTATGAAGTATAAGATCTATTCGTTCATTTTGTGTCTTTTTCTATCATTTCGAAAACCAACGGAGAAGAAGTGGTTTTCACGTCCAAATCTATATCAAACAAGCCCTCCAGTAGGCCAGCCCAGATCTCAGATTCGCCAATGAAAGGCGTTTTTATAAGAAGGTACTTGTCCTTCAGATAGAAATCACCAAAGCCCTGCACTCGCAACCGCTTGAAAACATCTGACCATTTCTCGCGGTCCTGTGTTCGTATTCCCAGAGTGGTTTCAATCGACACCCTTGTAGCTTCACCCATTGTTCTGCCGATTTCGCGCCATTTCTCCCGCGGAGTGTTTTGGATCAGGATGTTGAGCAGTTCGACATTCACGAAGGCTATGCGGCTGATGCCGCAGTAGTACTCGCCGGGAAAACGCCAATCGTAAACCATCATGCTTCTGTAGACATCTAGCATCTTGGAGATGAGAGGTTTGATACCAGGTTCCTTTCCCTCACGGATCAAGGAGTCGATGAACTCTCTTTCATCTTTCTCAAGGATTATTGTTGTTCTCTTGGCTGAACTTCTGCCTTTCTTAACCATTTCTTCAAGTTTTTTCTCTTTGTCGTTCTCCATAACTGGTATATCTCTCAGCATATTTTATATAATTTGTGTCTCTGCAGGAGCATATTGAAGCATACTCAGGTCCGGATCATCACCAAGAGCATCTTAAACCTTCGAGTCGCCCTCAAGGCGTGCGTGTTGTTGGCCGGCATCACGATCATCTCTCCCTCTTTCAGCACAAAAGATTTGCCGGCAATCGTGACCTCTGCTTCTCCATCGACAACGTAAACCAAAGCATCAAATGGTGCCTTATGCTCACTCAGTCCCTCTCCCTTATCAAAAGCGAAAAACGTAACGGTTCCCGACTTCTTTTCGACAATTGTTCTACTCACGACAGAACCTTCCTGGTAGGCGACCAGATCAGCCAATTTTGCGGGCTGCGTTAACCCAGTTTTCAAAGCGCTCTTCTCATCTTGGCTCATCTTTGCACACTCTTTGCTCAAAGAATAATGTCCAACACAGGTAATTGCCGTTGGCTAGACTATATGTTTTGCTAACCTCTTTCAACCGAACAATTTTTAACAGGGCTCACGCACGTTTAGACCTGCCGATGACGAATCATAATGTCTGAAAAGGTGATGTACTCTAGGGTATCTGAGGCAGAAACAGCTTGTACTCAGGAAATGACTTTGGTTCTAATCAGGTACCACATCAGCAACAAACCTAGGAAGACGGCTCCGAACCCGGCGATCGTTGAAATGGTGTAGTGAGTGTGCAAAATGTACGTTGCGTATGGTGCTCCAAACAGCAAGATACCCATCACAAGCACGAGAAGCATTCTCCAGTACTTGGACTTAAAGAAGCCAGCTTTTGCCTTCTGCTTTTGTTCCGTCAACCTTCGCTCGCCTCGATGAAAACTTAAAATCAATGTTTTCTCTTATAACCCTTCCTTTACCTCGTTGCCCAGAGCCTTCATCAGAAACTTGAACACGGCAAAACCTGCGCCTCGGTCTGCTCTGAAGCCCGTCGTTGTCCCCAGCAAGCACACACCTTCTAAGCCGCGCTCCTTTGCCAGCCCCAACGTGAGACCTGTAGCCCCGACGACCCTGCCCTTGCTGTAAATCACGGCGCCTTTCTCCATAAATTCCAACGCAATTCTTGGTGAAGTTGCCGCCACGTACACCTGTGCCTTCTCATCTTTAACGGGTGCTCCGCCCAGCGTTACAAGGAAGCTGCAACCTCTCTTTTCGATGAAATCCAGCGTTTCACTGCAGAGCGCGTAATGCGCGACCACATCGTCGAAAGAGGGCTGCGTGTCACCTGTCATTATGATGAAATCATTTTTTTCTGTAGGTGCGGCGTAGAACTCGTACCGCGGCAGATGACAGATCCCCTTGGAATTGATTGAAACATAGTCTGGGAAGGAGGGTGAATACAGCTCGGCAAAAAGCTTCGCTCCAGAAAACTTCATCAACAGGTAAGCTGCAATCTTGCCAACGTTCCCGAACCCGGGAAGACCTTGCACAAAAATCGGATTCTTAAGGGTTGGACTTGATGTCTGTCTGAGATAGGGTTTGTTCAAGCCTCGATGCACCAAACTCAATAGGTGAGCATTGCGAGTCTAAAACGTTTCCGTCTTCCAGGCGACTTCAAGGAGGGCGGAAAACTCTGCTTGTAGGCCAAATCTTTTTGGTAAAAGATTTAAGAGAGCAACCCGTCAGCATAAAAGAAGCAGCGGGGTGGGGTAGCCAGGATTAACCCGCTGGGCTCATAAGAGCTCGAATGCTCTGAGGGACCCAGAGATAGCAGCTAGATCAAGCTGCCTCTAGCGGTTGTTCAAATCAACCCCCCGCTACCAAACAAGCCAGTTCAGGATTCTCGTCCGAAAAAGACAGTTGAAGCTGAAAGGTTAGTGCGTCTTCTTTACGAATGGAATTCTAGGCTTTTCCTTTTTCTTCCTTCCCGAAGTATGCTGTCCATTTGAGCTTTCGCGCGTCTCTTCCAAACATCAAGGAGCTCTTTCTGCATTTGCTTGAGCAGAACCACAAGACTGACCCGTCGTTCTTGACGTACATCATGCCCGTGCCCGCTGGGAAATCGTTACCGCAGAATGAGCATTTCCTAGGTCTCGGCATGATGGGCATCCCCTGCGATTCTGATTCGAATTTATCTACTGATCTTCTTTGCTTCCCTCTCAGTTTCTCTGAGCATGAGAACGTCTTGAACCCGAACTGGTCCTTTAACGTTGCGCGTTATGATGCGCCCTTTGTCTTTTCCTTCGAGAATTCGTATTCTGACCTGAGCGATTTCACCCGTCACACCTGTGCGCCCGATGACTTGAATTACCTCGGCCGGGGTAAGCTGTATATGCTCAGTCTCTCTTGCCTCTCTGCTCATCACTTTGCTCCTCTTTTGGCCTGCTCGATTCTTTCAACTATCTCCTTGACCAGTCCCGTGGCGTCTCCTTCTTTGACGATGCTTGCGGCCCCAGCAGGAACATCAATGCCTATCGCGCTGCCTATCTTCTCCTTGCTCGGGACGAAGATGTAAGGAATCTTCCTTTCCTCGCACAGAAGAGGCAAGTGCGCGACAACCTCTGGCGGCTGTACATCCTCTGCCACAACCACAAGCTTGGCCTGAGCTCTTTCAATAGCCTTCGTCGTTTCGTTCGTGCCTTTCCTCACAGCGCCTGTTTTTGCGGCTATTTGCAGGGCTTCATAGGCCGCATCTGCAAGTTCCTTCGAAACCTCGAACTTCACATAAAACGGTTTGGACATAAGCCTCACCCTTCAAATGCACAGTCTAATCAACAGTCCTTATTTATGAAGGTTTCGACCTCTCAAAGTAACCTTTTGCTACGTGTTTTCATGATAAGCCTCGACCCAGTCCGGCACCTTGCGCCGAGAAAAAGTGTTTTGCCGTACCAATAGACGAACAAGTCTTTCCCTTCAGAAGTTTTCACGCAAATCACGCGCTTGGACAATGAAAAGCTGACATTTAGAACGCGCAAGTCAAATTTCTGCCAGATCTCGATCATAATCAAGGTTAAAATCGGCTGTTGCAGGCCAGTTTTTAGAAAATGACCGCGTTCCTAAAATTTAAACGTAGAAAAGTTTAAATAGGCTGCTTGGCTGAAGCATTTTGCTTTTCGTGAGGGGAAACTAAAATTTGCAGAGACTAGGCCTAATCCTTCACATAAGCCCAAGTCGGAACATGATAACGAAGGTTGAAAACATTCCGAGGATTGGCGAAACAGTCGTCGATGAAAACCTAAAACCCGTCGGAAAGGTTTTTGACATACTTGGTCCAGTGTCCTCGCCTTACGTGGCAATAAGACCCACCATGCATGGTCTTGAAAGATTAGTCAACAAACCAGTCTACGTAATCCCCTCAAGGAGGAGAAAGGAGAAAAACAAGTATGGATGAAAGCGACGAAGCTCAGGCAAACCCAGATTCATCCGCATCGCCGCAGAACCCTGAGCACGTAAAGATCCAGACCTGTCCGGAATGCCACAGCGCAAGGCTCATGCGCGATTATGAATGTGCAGAAATCGTTTGTATGAACTGCGGTTTCGTCCTGGCTGCGAAGATAACTGACAGAGGACCAGAGTGGAGAGCTTTCGACGATGAACAAAGAGCCAAGAGAACGAGGGTAGGCGCACCGTTGACCTACACTATTCACGACAAAGGCTTGTCAACGATGATTGATTGGCACGACAGAGACGTTTATGGGAAAAGCCTATCGCCAGGACAGAAGGCACAGGTTTACAGGCTCAGAAAATGGCAGCGTCGCATAAGGGTTTCAGACGCGACGGAACGCAACCTTGCTTTCGCATTGTCCGAAATCACAAAGATTGCCAACAACCTGAACCTTCCCAAGAGCATTCTTGAAACAGCTTCGGTCATCTACAGAAAGGCCGTCAAAGAGAGGCTCATAAGAGGAAGGTCCATTCAAGGCGTAACAGCAGCAGCAATCTATCTGGCCTGCAGACAGTGTGCACTGGCTAGAACATTGGAGGAGATAGCACAAGCTTCGAGTGTGAACAAGAAGGAAGTCGGACGGAGCTACCGCTTTCTAATCAAGGAACTGAACTATTCGATACCGCCCGTGAGACCAAGCCAGTACATCACAAAGTTCTCAAATCAACTAACGATGCAAGGAAAGGTCGAAGAGATCGCCCACAAAATCCTAGGAGCAGCAAAAGAACTCAAACTGACCTCAGGCCGAGGCCCCACGGGCATCGCAGCAGCAGCAAGTTACATTGCCTCTGTACTGACCGGCGAAAGAAAAACACAGAGAGAAATAGCCGAGATAGCGCAGGTAACCGAGGTCACCATTCGAAACAGGTACAAAGAGCTTGTTGAAAGGCTAATGTTCCACATGACCATCTAACACACTCCCTCCCTTTTTTCTTAACGTCAACAGCGCGTTCCATGCTTTTCTGCAAAACAGATTTTAGACGCAGCACGCCATAAATCACACGAGGAATCTGCTTGGTCAACTGTCCAAAATGCGGCTGCGAAGTGGCCGCGCCTGTCAAGACTTGGCCGATTCCCTCTCGTAAGCCCTTGAAAAAAGGTGAAGAAGTCAAGCTTGCTGCCATATTCGAATGTCCCAGTTGCAAGGCTAGGTTCAGATCGGCCGTTGAACATGAAACGAAAATTCAACAGACAGCAAGTATTAAAAATATGGTAGGAAGAATTAAGGGCATCAAGGAAGAACTCATGCAGACGCTCACGAATCTCCGCGAGAAGATAAAAACTCTGGAAACAGAACGGGCAAACCTCATGGTCGAGATCGAAAACTTGAGAAAAGTTGCAGAGTCTAGAGCGGACGCCCTTGAAAGCGAAGTGAGTGTGCTCAGAGAAGAAGTGAGATCTCTTAGAGACCTTTTGGGATATACTGAAGAAGAAAAATAGAAAAACCGCTACTCACGGTTTTTGACTTGAAGACCAGATATTTCTGCGGCTAAGCCAACAGGACCTTCTTGTAATATTCTTGCGCAACGGCCACCGCTTTTTCAGGGTTTTTCAATATCACGTATTGTCGACCTGTGACTCTTCCTGCATCAGCGTAATGCTCGATGACTTTCTTCACGTTTCCCTCGTAGATCGCTAGCCCCCCAGCGACCTCATACCACATCCCAGCCCTTGCCATATCCCCGTCTTTTTCACTCTTCTTAGCGTTGTCAGCAGCCTGCTTCAAAGAAGTCTCGATCTTCCTAGGGTCGAGAAACATCGTTGCACACAATGCTTCGTAGGTTTCCCTGTCGTTCCCAGCAAGCTGTTCAAGTTCCGAAACCTCCCCCTCACGTTCAACATCCGATTTCTTTTCTTCTCTTCTTCTTCTTAACCTTTGCAACGCCAAACCTCCGCAGCTTTGAATATCTTCAATTTTGGACTAGTATACAATAGTTAATCTTAAAGGTTTGTCTGTCCACAAGCTAGGGTATGCCATACAAGTTCACGTTTGATCTCTCAAAAATCCCGCGCTTCTTCTTCACTGAGATAGCTAAGGCCAGCTATCAAAAGGGCATGCATAAACAGGTTAGCAAAACGGCACAAGAGATCATAAGAAAATTCAAGATAGAAGAGGCAACAGGCCTCAACTTGTACGACGCTGTAACCCTTCTAGAAGACCTGATGGATACACAAGCAAGAAACCTCATTGAAAGAGAAAAATTCGTCCAAACAAAAAGGAGAGCCTTGTTCCTGCCTCACTGCTCCAGGAAGTTCATGGACAACAGATGCAGGGCGTCCTTCGACCCGAGCATCCCATCTTACGTATGCGCCCACTGCTCACCAGACTGCCCCATAGGAAGAGCGGTGCTCTTCGGCCAGAAGAAAGGCTATGACGTTTACATCCTGCCAGGCGGTTCTTGCATCCCAAAGATTCTAAAGGCCAAGCGGTATGAAGGCGTCGTCGGAGTCGCCTGCGGCGAAGAAGTGAGACTCGGAGGAGACATGTTGAAAGCCATGAACGTCGTTGGCCAGCACGTTCCACTGATAAAAAATGGATGCGCCAACACGGTTTTTAACATTGAAACACTGTTCAACGTTCTGTAAGAAAACAGAATACAGGCGAAGACTACTTCACGATTTCTCTTTTCTTCCACCGCAGGTTCTTTGCATGACACTTTCTACACTTTGTCGCGGTCGCAGCGTTCCTTGCACCGCATTCGCGGCATATTTTCATGTACAGCCTGTGCTTCTGAGCCAGTGCCTTCTTCAGCGGATCCAATATTGGCATTTTCTTGTCCCACTTTTCGGAGGTTAACACTCACACGGTTCAGTGTCAAATATACTTTTTGTTCTCCGCGGCAACATTGGCTACTCTTTGATGTCAACCTTTTTTGCCAACAGTTCAGGTACGTCACCTGGTTTCTCAGCGACTGCAACGCCGGCTTCCTTGAAAGCTTCAATCTTGCTTTCAGCTGTTCCTGCTCTGCCCATAACTATCGCACCTGCATGGCCCATGCGTTTTCCCGGCGGAGCCGAACGACCAGCAACGAATGCTACAACGGGTTTCGGGTATTTCTCCGTCGCAATGTAACTTGCCGCCAGCTCTTCAAGGTTGCCGCCGATCTCACCTATCAAAACCACAGCTCTTGTTTCAGGGTCCTTCCCGAACATCTTCAGGGCGTCTGTGAAATTTAGCCCTGTTATCGAGTCTCCCCCAACACCGAGACACGTCGACTGACCTAAGCCTTTCCTCGTCAAACCGGCAGCTATCTCATAAGTGAGGGTGCCGCTCCTAGAAACCATGCCCACGCCGCCAGACGTGAAGATGTGTGAAG
The DNA here is from genome assembly GCA_050012255.1 of Bathyarchaeia archaeon. Taxonomy (GTDB): domain Archaea; phylum Thermoproteota; class Bathyarchaeia; order Bathyarchaeales; family Bathycorpusculaceae; genus DASPPK01. The sequence continues at coordinate 148,491 of JBEKHN010000002.1, read as the reverse complement.
GCATGATGCCGAGCTTGCAGGCTCCAGGCGTTATTATGCCAGGAGTGTTTGGACCAATTATCCTAGCCTTCTTCTGACTCGCATAGGCCATGACTTCGATAGCGTCTCTTATCGGGATGTGTTCGGTAATTATCACGACCGTTCTTAAACCGTTGTCAAGCGCTTCAAGCGCTGCGTCTGCTGCAAACGGCGCCGGCACAAAAATTATCGAAGCATTGGCACGACGTTTTTCCTGGGCTTCCTCAACGGTATCGTAGACTGGAACGCCGTGCACTTCCAATCCTCCCTTCCCAGGCGAGGTGCCAGCAACTATTCTTGTTCCACAGTCGATCATGAGCTTAGTGTGGAAACTTCCTTGAGATCCGGTTATGCCTTGAACGATTGCCCGTGTGTTCTTGCCAATTATGATTGCCAAAGCCAGTTGCCTCCCTACTTGGACATTTCAACGACTCGCCGAGCGGCCTCTTCCATGCTTTCTAGCACGTGGATCCCGGCCTCTTTCAGTATTCGCTTGCCCTCCGCGTCGTTTGTGCCTACGAGTCTGATCACCATGGGCGTGGTTACTCCGACCTTCTCTTTCGCCTCAAGTATGCCTCGTGCAACTTCGTCACAGCGCGTGATCCCGCCTAGGATGTTTATGAAGAGTGTCTTAACCCGCGGATCAGACAACACTATTTTCAGCGCCAGGGCCGTTTTTTCTGATGGCGCTCCGCCTCCGACATCTAAGAAGTTGGCTGGTTTTCCCCCGTAGTACTGGATCGTGTCCAGTGTCGCCATCACGAGGCCTGCTCCGTTGCCGATCACGCCTATGTTGCCTTCCAGTCTAACGTACGCCAGATCGTTGTTCATGGCTTCCGTCTCCTGTGGACTAAGGTCGCTTTCGCCTTCCAGAAGCCTCTTCTTGTAATCTTGATGCCTGAACAATGCGTTGTCATCGACGATGATCCTTGCGTCCGCCGCCACAAAATTCCCTTCCGCAGTCTCCGTCAAGGGGTTCATCTCAATCAATTCAGCGTCATTTTCCAACCCAGCAGCGTAAAGTCTTTCGAGGGTTTTTCCCAAGTCAGATATCTGGTTGCCCCTGTAACCCATCTTCGTTGCAATTTCTTTGGTTTGAAAGGAGCGGAGACCGAGCTGGGGGTTTATGGAGGTTTTCACCACTTTTTCAGGGGTTTTCGAAGCTACTTCCTCGATGTCCACGCCGCCCAGTGAAGAAGCCACAGCAACGTAGCATCGGTTAAGTCTGTCAGTTGTTATGCCAAAGTAAAGCTCTTTCTTAACCTGAATTTTCTCCTCGACCCAGACGCTTTTGACAGGTATCTCCTTTATCTTCATGCTCAGCAGCTTTTCTGCTGCTCTTTCAGCCTCCTCAACCGACTGGACAAAAAGTATGCCGCCTGCCTTTCCTCTTCCAGCGACTAACACTTGAGCCTTAACCACGACTGGCAGCCTGAGCTTAGCGGCGACTTCGCGAGCCTGGTCCGCACTCGTCGCCAATCCGCCCTGAGGCGTTGTGATGCCGTGTTTCCCAAGAATGGTTTTTGCTTCATACTCATAAAGCTTCAACCCTCGCCCCCCTCATCTTATGGCTTCTATCGTGACGTAGGACTTTGTGTCCTGTACACCGTCAACAGAAGACAGCTTTTTCAATACTTCATCAAGCTTCTCCCTGTCAACCACGGCAAGTGCGTCAACGTCTCCTGCGATTCTAAACGCTCTTTGAACGGCAAGTTCCTTGACTTTCTCGTACACGTAACTCCTTTTGAGCGGTGAAACCTTGATCAGTATGAAGGCGGGCGTTGAGGATATTCCAAGCGCGCTTAATCCCCGGTCTGTCACGTCTATGAAGCCTCTGCCCGTACGTATGTAGCGTAGATCCCTGAGTTTTCTCAGATGAACGTTCAAGGCCTGCCTGCTTATGCCGAGCTGTTTTGCCAGTTCATCTTGCTTCAAGCGAAGCGTATAGGTGCTTGTGGACTCGCCTCTTTCGTAGAGCATTCGAAGTAGCTGCATTGACCGTCTTGTCAGCGCTTCCAAACACTGTTCCTCATCGTTGTAGTTTGTTAAGTTAGAGTTTTACAATAGTAGCTCTCTTTTAAGTTTTTAGCAAGACAGAGGCAAATTGGATCAAATGCGATGGGATTTGACGTTTTGTCAACTGCGAATTGAAACCGTAATGTATTTATCTGCCGAGAAGGAAGGTTATCGAGCCTACAGAAAAAATGAAAACTAGGAGTAGGGCGGTACAAAATGTCTGAAAGCAACGCAGTGCTGATCGGAAACAAGCCAGTAATGAACTATGTACTGGCATGCATAACCCTCTTTCACGGCGGAGCGAAGGAAGTGAACGTCAAGGCACGAGGGAGATCAATAAGTCGAGCAGTCGACGTCGTCGAAGTCGTCAGACACAGATTCCTGCCAGACGTAAAAGTCAAAAATGTTGGCATTGGAACACAGCAGATGGCACCCAGAGAAGAGGGTGGCTCGCCTTCAAACGTGAGCACAATCGAGATCTCGCTTGAACGCTAAGAATCGTTTCTCGCTAGTCTCAATGCTCCGCCGCCCCTCCTTTGTTCGCGGAGGGCGATTTTGTAGTTGAAGATGGGGCTTTGCAGCTTCTGTCTAAAGAGTGGTATGCTGTGCCAAAAGTGTTTAGCTAAAGTAAAGTCTGGAGAAATAAGCGAGCTTGACCTGAAAATCGCCCGTATACTGATGTCGTTAGAGGAAAAGTACCCCTCTCTTCAAAACTTATACTTTCACAAGGCAATCGATGCCGACGGCACCTTGGCCATAGTCGTTGGCCCCGGAGATGTCCCACGCCTCTTGGGTTACGGAGGGAAGATCGTCAGAGCAATAGGCGACGAGACAGGCAAGAACATTCGTGTTTTAGAGTACGGCGTCGATGACAGAAAATTTCTGGAAGACCTTTTTGCCCCCATCAGCATAATGACGATTAACACGATATGGTTGCCAGACGGAAGCATGGAAACTCGAGTTATTCTGCGAAGAAGACGTGTGACACACCCGTCTTTTGATGTAAAGGCTTTAAAGGAGATCGCCAGTAGAGTTCGCAACATAACGTTGCGAGTAGAGTTTGCGGACTAGGCAGCACGGTGAAGGGCTCTCATGAAACTAGATTCCATTGATGATTGGCGCAGAACACACTATTCTGCTGACGTTAAACCTGACCTCGATGGCCAAGAGGTTACCCTCTTCGGTTGGGTCCAGGAAATAAGAGACTTGGGCGGAATTCGCTTCATAATATTGCAGGACAGGGAAGGCACGATTCAAGTCACCATCCTTCGGAAGAAGGCCCCCAGCGAAGTCATATCGAAGTCCGACGGACTGCAGAGGCGCTACAGCGTAGCCGTGAAAGGAACAGTGAAGAAGACTAACATGACGCAAAGAGGCGTCGAAGTCCTACCGAAGGACATCAAGATTCTGGGCACGGCCACGCGAGAGTTGCCAATAGACATTTGTGGCAAGACCCCAGCAAATATCGAAACTTGCTTGGAAGCACGAGCACTGGACCTGTGCCGAGAAAAAAACATTGCAGCCTTCAAGGTTCAACACACCGCGGTAGAAGCAATCAGAGGCTTCCTGTTCGAAAGAGGTTTCATAGAGGTGCACACGCCTCGCATAATTGCCTCATCGACAGAAGGAGGCTCTGCACTCTTTCAGCTTGACTACTTTGACAGAAAAGCGTACCTCGCTCAAAGCCCGCAGTTGTACAAAGAAGAGCTTGTCATGAGCTTGGAAAAAGTCTTCGAGATCGGACCCTTTTTCAGAGCTGAAGAGTCGCATACTCGGAGCCACCTGAGCGAGTTTGTGTCGATAGACATCGAACAGGCTTTCGCAACAGCTGAAGATGTAATGCAGATACTTGAGCAACTCATGCGGCACGTTTGCAGGACCGTCGCTGAAAAATGTCAGAGGGAATTGCATACGATGAAACACAGCTTGAAGGTGCCGGACGTTCCTTTCAAACGATTAAGATACTCTGAAGTTCTCGAAGAACTGAAACGAGAAGGCATGGAGATTCCATGGGGAGAGGACATACCGACACCGGCCTATAGGAAGCTGGGCAAGCTTCATCCGTACTTCTACTTCATAGTTGACTGGCCAACAGGGACAAGAGCCTTCTACACGAAGCCGCGTGACGACAACCCCGAAATCTCTGAAGGCTTCGACCTGATGTGGCGCTGGTTGGAGCTCGTTTCAGGCGGTGCGAGAATAGCCTCAAAAGACCTGCTCATGAAACGGCTTAGAGAGAAGGGTCTGAGCCCAGGAGCCTTCAAGCACCACCTGCAAGCTTTTGATTATGGAATGCCGCCGCATGCAGGTTGGGCAATAGGTCTGGAAAGGCTGACGATGATGTTAACAGGTAAGAAGAACATCAGAGAAGCCACACTTTATCCTCGAGACAAGTTCAGACTGACCCCATGAGACTTCCTTTGGCATTGTTTTTGTAAAAGGCGACATGGTTTTTAGTTAAAAATGTGCTCAAAACTGATAAATAGCGGTTCCCTTACTGCCCAGTCATGGGAGACCAGCCGAAGATCGCATGTGGAGTGTTTGCAGCAGTAAACTACGATAAGCGGCCAGTGTTTCAATACATTTATTGGGGTTTGCGGGCTGAAAACCACAGGGGACATCAGTCTCACGGTTTCCTCACGTATCTTGATGGGAAGTTCCACGTTCACAGAAGCCTCGACCTCGTGCCGAAGATTAGAACGAGCGCAATTCAAGAATGGTTTGGCCGGTTGCCTGGAAATGTCGGCATTGGAAACGTAAGGTACACAACGTCTGGAAAATGCGACGAGAAATCGCTCGTGGAAGGAACGCAACCAGTGACGGCTTCAAGACAAGGTCATGGGCTCGCCGTTTCATACAACGGCAACGTGGTCAACACGTTCGAGCTTCGGAAAGAGATACGCAAGGAGTTTCCACAGTTTGCCTATGAATGTGACGCAGATTTGATCTGTTACAAACTGCTAATCGAACTCTTGAAAGGAAAGGATCTAACGTCCGCCGTTGGGACATGTATGGAAGAAATCGACGGAGCCTTTTCTGTGGCGTGCATGGACCAAAACGGCAATCTCGTCGCCTTCAAGGACCCGCATGGAATAAGGCCGTTGTGCGCAGGCCACAGCGAAGACCACTCAACGTATGCATTCTCGTCTGAAACCGCCAGTTTAGACATAAACGGTTTCGTAAGAGATTTCGAGCTCCAGCCAGGAGAGCTCGTCACGGTTTCAAACAAAGGGTTTGAAAGACAGAAGCTCGTAAACGGGAAAGGAAAGGCTTTCTGCGCCTTTGAATTCGCATACTTTGCAAGGCCAGACTCACGGTTTGACAGCAAGTACGTCTATGAAATTCGTGAAGAATTTGGAAGAAACCTGGTGAGAGAGAATCCGACGGTGGTCAAGGACGCGGATATAATTCTTTCCGTGCCTGAAACAGGCGACGACTCGGCCCTCGGCGTTCACGAAGCTTCTGGGTTGAGGTGGGAAAGGGCTTCACGAAGACACCGCTACGTAACCGAGAGAGCCTTCATCCTGCTTAGCAAGGACCGAAGCCCAACGATAGAGAGGAAAATCAACATCCTTGGGCCCAAAATCGATGGAAAACGCATCATAGTAACCGAAGACAGCATCGTCAGAGGGGACACGACAAAGGTCATAGTTGACAAATTGCGCAGGATGGGCGCCGAGAAAGTGTATGTTTTCGTTACTTTTCCACGGATAATCGGACCATGTCTGTACGGAATAGACATGGCAACATATGGCCAACTCATAGGCTCAAAACACAGCACGGAAGAAATCTCAAAGATCATAGGAGCAGACGCCGTGTGCTACCAGTCACTCGAAGGCTTGGTACAAGCAACGGGGTTTAAGCAGGACGAGTTGTGCACGGGATGCATAACAGGCAAATATCCAACACCGCTAGCTCAAGCAATAGCCGATGAGATGAAGAAACGGTTCTCGCAGGGTTTTGAAGAGACAGAAAGACTGTACGAAATGGAAGAAGCTGTTCCTAGAGCCTAGCACAAGAACTGGTCTTCACGGTCAATCCGATGGCAGGCGGGTTACTCATGGAAAAAGTAGGCGTACTCGTTGTTTCTTATGGGTCAAGAGAAGCAGCCATGATTGACGCTTTCGCCCGCAGCCAAAGATACAAAGTGGAGATCTACGTTGCCGATAAGCAACGCAACCCCTTCAACGCGAAAAGGGCAGCAAAACACGTTGTAATACCTGATCTGAATGTTGAAGAAATCTGCAAATTCGCAGACATGAACAAACATAGAATTGACTTCGGCATTGTCGGCCCTGAAAAACCGATAATCGAGGGAATACGAGATCTCTTAGAGAAACGAACAGGAATACCCCTGATCTGTCCAACAAAGCGATGTGCCCTGGAAGGAAGCAAAGTTCAACAACGACTCCTTTTCAAAAGAGTCACCCCCGAAGTAAACCCGCGCTTTAAGATATTCAACCCAAAAGAGTACAAAACCCTTGCAGAAGTCAAGAAGGATGTTTACGATTGGCTCGACAAACTGGCTGACCAAGCTGTAGTTAAACCCGACAAGCCAGCGGCTGGAAAGGGGGTCGGTGTCTGGGGTGACGACTTTACGAACCGAGAACAACTGTTCGATCACTTCCTCTCAAACTACCAGCACGGTTCAGTGATAATAGAAGAAAAAATCGAAGGAGAGGAATCAAGCTTTCAGGCGTTCTGCGACGGAAAACACCTCGTACCCCTGCCGGATACAAGAGACTACAAACGGGCGTTCGACGACGATAAGGGAGCGAACACTGGAGGAATGGGGTCTTACAAGGGCGTCGGAGACGTGTTGCCTTTTCTGACCGATGCTGATCGCGCCAAGGAGCTGAACGTTGTCAACACGATCTTTCAAGAATGGAAAGGAGAAGACAGCTCAGCCCTTCGAGGCGTTCCTTTCTACGTTGCTTTCATGCACACACGCAGAAAACTGAAGATTCTTGAGAACAACAGTCGACCAGGAGACCCCGAGATAATCAACATAATGCCCGTTTTGAAGGATGATTTCCTTGATGTCTGCTTCAAAATGTTGGAAGGTAACTTGACAAGGCTCCAATTAGAAAAAGCCGCGACGGTAGTAACCTACAAGGCTCCACCTTCCTACGGTGGATACGCAGAAACCTTCCCAAGCCTTGTCAAAGCAGACAGCATTGACAGACCAGTCGATTTGACCAGAGCTTATGAACTGAGCATGAAATACGGTGACGACATTCGAATCTACCCGGCATCAATGGAAAAACGCGACGGCAGGACCTTCGCCCTCAAATCCAGAGCTGTGTGCGCCGTGGGGATCAGCGAAAGCATAGAAAAAGCTCGGCAGATCTCCCTTGAAGGCTTGAAGGCAATACGGGGTGGAGCCCTCTGGAATCGAACCGACGTAGCCTCAGAAAGCCACATAGAGAAGAGCGTAAGACACATGGAGAAGTTGAGGCGCAAGTCGTGAAGAGGCTTTTCATCACAGACTGTGAAGGACCCATTTCGAAGAACGACAACGCTCTCGAAACGCTGTCACATTTTGTCCCACAGGGCGACAGACTCTTCACCGTCGTAAGCAGGTATGATGATGTCCTTTCAGACGTGTTGAGAAGACCTGGTTACGAGGCAGGCGACACGTTGAAGCTTGTGCTACCCTTCCTCAAGGCTTACGACGTCACAGACGAGGAGATCAGACAGTTTTCTGCCAGAAACCTCGTCCTGATCGCACACGCAGGGGACTCGCTTCGACACGTGAGAAGCATTGCGCCGGCATACATCGTCAGCACAAGCTACGAACACTACATCAGGGCCTTGTGCAAGGCTCTTGAGTTTCCGTTTGAGAAAACCTACTGCACTAAGCTCAGCTTGGATGTATACGCCATAACCTCAGAGGAGAAAGACTGCTTGAAAAAGGCCGGCCGTGAAATCGTGCAGTTACCCGTGTTCGAGAGTCCAGCAGAAGCGAAGAGCCTAAAAGACCTTCCAGAAGAGACCCGGACAACAATTCGAAGGCTGGACGAGATTTTCTGGAAAACCATTGCCAAAATGCCAATCGGAAAAATCTATTCTGAAGTCAACCCTGTTGGCGGCAGAGAAAAAGCTGAAGCAATAAAGGACATCGCAGGCAAGGATGGCGTGGCTTTAACGGACACGATGTATGTGGGTGACAGCATAACTGACGAGGAAGCCTTCAAGCTTGTGAAGGAAAACGGCGGTCTGGCTGTTTCGTTCAACGGGAACCAATACGCTGTCAGAAACGCTGAAATCGCACTGCTTTCCGCGGACAGTTTGACGACAGCGCTGATCGCCGACGTTTTCGTCAGGTTCGGAAAAACGGAAACGCTAAAACTAGTGGCGAAATGGAATCGCAGAACACTAGAGAATAGTTTAGTGAACGTGGACTTGCGAGAACGTTTTCTCAAACTGCATCCTCGAGAACTGCCCAAAGCCAAAATAATAACGAGAGAAAACATGAAAGACCTAGCGAAGGAGAGCAGCGAGTTTAGAAAGAAGGTCAGAGGAGAAGCTATCGGCAGGTTAGGATAGGTTTGATTAAGAAAAACTTGATTGAAGACACGTATGCCGAAGCCTTTTCAGGATTATACTGTCGCGTGATAGTGACCGCCGACGACGAAGAGACAGTTAAGAAGGCTGCTGACGATGCGACCGCAACGCCGTCGGGCGTTATAGGCAGACTTGACAGCGGAGTCGAAAGACTGCTCGGGAAGAATGAAACGCCCGACGACCGAAAAGGAGCAATCTTGCAGTTCTGGAAGGGCCTAGATAGAGGGAAACCTTTAGAAAACATGCTTGGCCGTTTTGAAAAGGAGCTTTCCTACCGAATTCGTCAAGACATCTTGGTAAAGCCTTTCACAGCGGTGTTCGACGCTTTGTCCGTGAAGCCTGAGGGGAAAATAGACATGATGGAAAGGGTTGGACACTGCGGAGACGGGCATGAGTGGGAAGAGCAACTATACGGAAAAAAAGTGCTCGTCGTTCCAATCATGGTGCCCGATTTTCTCATAGAGCGTTTCATCGGCTATGCGAGAGGAATCGCTGGTGGCAACTTCTGGTACATGTGCAAAGCGAAAAAACAAGTAGTCGATGCCGGAAAGAAAGCGCTGGAAGCCATACATCAGGTTGAGGGCGTGACAACCCCATTCGACGTCTGCTCAGCCGGGTCGAAGACTGAAACACGCTTTCCCCTTATAGGACCTACCACAAATCATCCCTACTGCCCCTCCCTGAAAAGGAAGCTAAAAGACGAGTCCAAAGTGCCAGAAGGCGTCAACTATATCCCAGAAATAGTGATCAACGGCATCTCAATGGACGCTGTTAGAAAAGCAATGAAGGCCGGCATAGAAGCGGCGTTGAGCGTTGATGGCGTGGTGAGGATTTCTGCAGGAAACTACGGTGGAAAGCTAGGCGATTACAAGATAAATTTGAAAGAGCTGTTTCGATGAGCGAACTCGATGCCATTGGGTTCGGCGCCCTCAACGTTGACAAGCTATTTAAAGTGAACAGAATAGCCGCTGCCGAGGAAGAAAGTTTTGTCGTCGATCACTCAGAGGCTTGCGGCGGCTCAGCGGCAAACACCATGGTGGCCATGGCAAGACTTGGCTGCAAGGTAGGCTTCATCGGCAAGGTTGCCAGCGACCCTGAAGGAAGAATGCTGCTTCAAGATCTTCGAAAAGAGGGTGTTGACACCAGAGGCGTAACGGTTGCTAAGGTAGGAAGAAGCGGCAAAGTGATGGGTTTCGTGGGCAAAGAGGGAGAACGGGCATTGTACATCGACCCTGGCGTGAACGACACGATAAAAATCGACGAAACAGATAGCGCCTATGCGTCAAGCACCAAATTCTTGCATTTATCATCCTTCGCTGGAAAACAGTCGTTCGAAACACAGAAAAGACTTGTTGACAGGCTGCCGGAAAAGGTCAAGGTGAGTTTCGACCCGGGAGCACTTTACGCGAGAATCGGATTGACGAAACTAAAGCCCATCATAGACAAGACCTCTGTAATGATGCCAAACGCAGGTGAAATCGCATTGCTAACAGGCAAGACTGACTATAAGGCCGGCGCACGATTGCTAATTGATGAAGGTGTTGAAGTCCTAGCTGTAAAGCTGGGAAGTAAAGGATGCTACGTTATAGACAGAGGTGAAAGCCACCTGGTGGAACCTTTCAAAGTTAAGGTTGTGGACACCACCGGGGCTGGCGACGCTTTCGACGCTGGCTTCATATTCGGGCTACTCTCCGGCAAGAACATTAATGAAGCCGGAAAAATAGGCAATTTCGTCGCCTCAAGGTCTATCACCACTATGGGCGCGAGAAGTGGCCTGCCAACACTTGACGACTTGAAAAAATTTCTTGGCACGAGTTGAAATCAACGCAAGCCCATTTACCAAGATTGCCAATCTATCAACCCCAGAAATGGCTTGTTCAGACTGGGTGAAGGACAGACACCCTAAGAGCAAGGGACAGGTGTGTGGGCAAGCTCTGAGTCTAGTGGATGAAACCAGAGGATGGGGTGATCGCACAATACATGAAAGGCGTTAAAAAGTCACTATCCTTGCCGTGGCTATCTGCGAAGCCCTCGACACGCGCTCGGCCCGAAGCCCGCATCAAGTCAGAAGGGCCTTGCCCAACGACCACGTGCAGTACTAGTACCCTAGGGGGGAGGAGGAGGGCGAAATAGACCGGGTGAAAACCCGAAACAGAGGATGTTAGCTCCCTGTCAAGACCCGATTCCGGGACGAACAGCAAACAAAACTAACTGGATTCTTTTTGTCACGTCACCGATCTGCGCGTGAGTCTTCAATCAAGAGCTGCTGATGCGGTCGCCGGGATTTGAACCCGGGTCGTCGGCGTGGGAGGCCGATGTCCTGGCCAAGCTAGACTACGACCGCAGTGTTTGCAAAGACTTCGCAGAAAAGAGATAACGTGTTGAGCTTTTATCCGTTGCTCCATGGCGTTAAAATGCTGAGAGGCCGTCTATTCCTTTTCTTCACCAAAATAGGGCTTCGGCTTGTTGGTCGCTTTTGCACGGGTTGACAGGTACACGGTAGTTATCAAGAAGGCTGCTGTTGAAGCGGCAAAGATGTATGTCAGATTATGAATGTTTTGCAAATTATCAGATTGATCCAGCATGTTCTTCTGAAGAGAGGAGCTCAATGCCAGATAGCTAGTTTGGAGTTGACTCAAGTTTTGCAACAACATGCTGAGGCCATTCAGCGCGGCTTGATACGTGGCGTTCAAACTGTCGATCTCCGCTTGCAGCTTCACGTCGTAGTAAGTCAGAAGAGCTTGATACGTGGAGTTCAGGTTGTCAAGGTCCGTTTGAAGCCTCGTGTACTTGTCAAGCAATTGGTTATACTGCTGCAACGCTATTGAAGAAATTACTGCAACATTCTGATCGTTTTGGACATACGTGAAATACAGATAGGTGCTCGTCGCGTCTGACGCGTTTAACACAGAAGTAGTGAGTTCTCCTTCATTGTCAAGGACAGTAAAAGGATATTCCATTAGTGACGTTGGGATCATCAGTCTGCAGAAGCTGGTGGTGCCACTCTCACCAGCCGCTTTGAAGCTGAGTATCTTGTTGCCAGTTTCCTTTCCAATTTCGAACCCGAAATCAGAAATTGTGGAGTTGCTAACGACTGTGACATAGCGCTCTTCCTGTTTCATCACGATGCTGAACTCAGAAAAGGTTCCCATCAAAGGATAGTCGTCCCTGTTGGTATCATCTATGTAGTAAGGCTCATCGCCGATTCCATCAGCGTCCGGGTCTCGACCAGTGAAGTTATAGCTACTCCAGTAGTTACCTTCTCCGTTGTAGCTCCAAATGTTCGGTGACCCCTCCGTCACCTGAACCGGATCCTGAAAGTTGTTATGATAAAAGTAGTTCCTATTACTCGGCGAAGAGAGAAAAACTCCTTCGACATTGTTTGAAACCGTGCTGGCAGAAAACACGTTGCTGTTCGAATAATAAAGGCTGATTCCCTCAGAATTGCTTTGAACAATGTTGTTTGAAAACACGTTATTGTTGGAGTAGAGTAGCAAGACCCCGTTAGTATTATTCGCGATGATGTTGGCCGAAAAAACACTGTTACCTAAAAAGGAAACAGTAAGTCCAGTGTAGGTTTTCGCTATCTTAGTATTGTTAATGATAACTCCTTTGCACCGATCCGCGTGAACACCGTTGACATAGGGTCCTGCACCTGTGTTCGTGACGGTCAAATGTTCAATGGTCACATTGTCAGCCGTTACTGAAACTGCGTAATTAGCACCGTTGCCATCAATGGTTGTCACATCTCTGCCTTGTCCAAGAAGTGTCAAGGTTTTGTTTATAGTCAGAGATTCATAGTAGGTGCCGTTGCCTATGAGGATCGTCGCCCCTGAACTTGCATTGTTTATGGCATCTTGGATTTTTTTAAAGTCTTCCGGAACGTTGATTACCTCCGAACTTGCCTTCACGGACACCTTGCATCTAGCAAAGGAAAACATGAATGCTAAAGACAAGCCAATCAACAAGATCGAAATACTTCTTCTCAAATCAATCACGTTTTCTTCTCTTGGTATACAGAATTATTAAACGTTGACGCGATATTCAAAGTCATTTTGTACTGAGTATTTCTCCTAGTATTACGGAACACGTGACAGAAACAAACAGTCCAGAAATGAAAATGACCGCGTTGATGACTGGCTGTGTGAGGGCCCATACAACCGCGAAATACGATGCAATTACAACCAACATCAATGGAAGAACCTTGAAGTAGTCTCTTCTTCCTTTTTCTTGTTGGGTCAAAGCAGAATGAAGCAGATCTTGCATCTGTTTTACTTGCTGGTCCGTTGCAAGAACCACAAGGTTCTTGTCGCTGTCTCGAAACTTGAAGCTTGAAAGCGCGTATCTCTGGAGTTGCCAAGGGTTTTTCTTCGGCAAGATCCTGACAATGTTGCTCTTCTCCATCTTCTTGAGGATGGTCTGAATCTTCCGCACAAACTGGAGGTCGGACGATTTTTCTTCTCCAAAAAGTCTTCTTATGAGGTCTTTGACATCTGGAAACATCAACTCTAACTCGAAGGATGCGATTGCTTTGACAAGGCTGTATTGATACTCTCCCTCTCGTAAGCGTATATTACCGACAACAGGCTCCGTCCTCGCCACTTCTTCGAGAATTTTCATTTCGGCTGGCGGCAATCGACGTTGAGACAAGCCATTTTCCCTTATTCAATAGTGTCAATTGACCAATATAATAATGCTTCGTCTCAGAAGACGTTCAAATTCAATTCTTTCAACTCAGATGTCAACTCTTCAGCTCGATTTTCTCATTTTTCAACTAGGTCTACAGAAAAATCCCTTAAACGCTTAAACGGCCTTTAATTGATTGAAGTGTTCCATCATGGAGAATTATGCCATCGATCATGATTTGTCTTGCTTACCTTTGCAGAAGAAATACCGTATGTGCGGCTTCCCTCTGGGCAAGAAATATAGAAGCCACTTTGAAATCATAGCTTTGATGGTTGAGGCGGTTAAGGATGCGGGACAGGCCAGATTTTCTATAATGAAGCACGCGAGCATCAATTGCGGTCAACTCAAACGATTTCTTGGTTCTCTCGTTGAGATGGGCTTTATCCAAGAAGGCCTAAAAGAGGGCAAGGTCGTGTACAGAGCAAGTGATAGAGGGCTTGACTTTTTAAGGCAGTATTACGTGCTCCTGAGCATGCTTTTGGCTGCTGAGAATGGAATTAGAAGGCCGACGATCTTGTATGAACCGCAACTAAGGCAGAGATAGAGCTCTGAGAAAGCGCTAATGTCCTGCCGGACTCGAAACAGAATCATCTTTTCCCAATTCGAATGCTAATCTTAGTTCTGATTCACTGTATCTCGAGCAGTTCATTGGGTCAGTGGTTTTTGAAGAGAAGGAATGATGTTTTATAAATCGAGAACCAGATAGACTTTAGACAGGAAGGCTTAGCAGTGACCCGAAAACTCACTTACTCCGACTCTGGAGTTGACAGAGACCTAAGAGCTGAGTCAAAAAAAGCGTTGCAAGTATTGAAGCAGACCTATAAACACAGTCGATACGGCAAAGTTGTCGAGCTTCCGTACGGGAACATATTTCCATTTCACGACGGCTATCTGGACCTAGCTATTGAAGGAGTTGGCACAAAAGTGCTCATTGCTCAGCTAGCAGGCGAATATGATACTATTGGTATTGACGGCGTGGCAATGGCAGTCAATGATGTCATACGTTCCGGCGCGAGACCAATCGCAATTGCGGATAACATCCACGCACAGGTTTCCGATCCCTCTCTTGTCAGAGAATGGATGAGAGGCATTTCAAGAGGGGCAGCCGAGTCAGAATGCATAGTTCCCAGCGGCGAGATTGGCGATGTAGCCGATCTGATAAAGGGTCTGCGTGCAGGCAAGGGGTTCGACATGATTTTCGCGGCAGTAGGTGAAGTCGCTAAAGAAGATGTGATTTCAGGAAGAAACATGGGCCCAGGGGACCCAATAATAGGCTTGAAGAGTTCAGGGCTTCACAGCAATGGCATATCTCTCGCCAGAAGAGTTCTCTTCAAGCAATGGGGCGGGAAGTATAAGGCTGACGCTGTTCCTGACGGGTTAGAACGAGAACTGGTTCATGAAGTCTTGGAACCGACCAGAATATACGTCAAGCCTTTTCTCAGACTGACAGAGAAGCTGGAGGTGAAGGCCGCCGTGCACATCACTGGCGACGCATACCTCAAGTTTGGCCGTCTGGCCACGTTTTCACAAGACATAGGTTTTGAATTCAACAACTTCAAACCACAGCCAATCTTCGACTTAATCCAAAAAACCGCAAGCGAGCTAAACACCCCAATAACTGACGTGGAGATGTTCAGAACATTTAACATGGGGTGGGGATTCGCAGCCATAGTGGAAAAAGCCGACACAGACAAAGCCTTAGACGTTTTGAACAAAGCAGGAGTAGAATCAGAACAGATAGGTCACGTAACAGGCCTTGGGGGAATCAGGGTCCTACACAAGGGTAAGAAAATCATTTTGGATTAGCAGTTTGTTCTGATGGTGGCAAAAGCGTTTAAATCCATTTCGGTCCAAGCTTAGCCTATGAAATACCGCCTGAGAATCGAGGTAAGCCTGAAGCCCGGGCACAGCGACCCTGAAGGCGAGACGACCGCACAGCTATTGAAAGAGCTTGGCTATGAAATTGAAACTGCTAATGTCAGCAAAGTCTACACCGTCACTCTTGAAGCTCGGTCAAAGAAGGAGGCTGTGATGAAAGCTGAAGAGATGTGCAAAAGGCTTCTGGCAAATCCAACAAAGGACAATTACTCGGTCAACATTGAGGAAAAGCGATGACTGCAAGCTTTTACATCCGAAGAGAAACCCCTTTTCCCGTCTTTGAAGTTAATGTTAACAATGCAACAAACGAGCAGCTTGTTGAGATAAGCCGTGAACTCGGCATCGGCCTGAACCTGGAAGAAATGAATCTGGCCAAACAGTATTTCGCAAAAAAAAGACGGAATCCCACTGATGTGGAGCTTCAAACGATAGGACAGACGTGGTCAGAGCACTGTTTCCACAAAACTTTCAAGGGCAAGATAAGATTCGGCGGGAAGGAAATCGACAACCTGTTCAAAAAGTACATCAGGAAAGTTGTGGAGGAAATCAACCCGTCCTGGTGCTTCTCTGTTTTTGAAGATAATGCTGGTATAGTCGATTTTGACAAGGGTTACGGAGTAGCAATCAAAGTTGAAACGCACAATCACCCATCTGCAGTCGAGCCCTTCGGAGGTGCGGCAACTGGAACAGGCGGTGTCATCCGGGACATCTTAGGCGTTTGGGCGGACCCGATCGCGTGCACCGATGTCTTGGGATTCGGACCGCTGGATTTTGATTATGAGAAACTTCCAGCTGGGGTTAAGCATCCAAAATACGTTTACATGGGCGTCGTTGCTGGCATAGGAAGCTACGGTAATAACATGGGCATTCCAACGGTAAACGGTGCCATATACTTCGATGAAAGCTACGTTGGGAATGTCGTGGTCTACTGCGGATGTGTTGGGCTTCTTCCACTCAAGAAGTTTAGGAAAGACGCGAAATCGAATGAGGTCATCGTTTTGGCCGGTGGGAAAACTGGCCGGGACGGCATACACGGCGTGACCTTCGCTTCTGCAGAACTGACGGAAAAATCAGAGGAGGTTTCTCGCCCCGCAGTTCAGATAGCCAACCCGATCGAGGAGGAAAAGCTCAAGAGGGCAATAATCAAAATCCGAGACCTCGGGCTGGCATCTGCAATCACAGACTTAGGCGGTGGTGGTCTGTCCTCTGCCGTGGGCGAAACCGCGAAAAAGTTTGACTGCGGCGCTACGGTGGAGCTTGAAAGAGTTCCCTTGAAACATGCGGACCTAGCCCCATGGGAAATCTACGTTTCAGAATCTCAAGAGAGAATGCTCCTAACAGCGCCGCCTGAAAACCTCGAACATTTGTTAGCTGTTTTTGAAGATGAAGACGTTGAAGCCGCGGCCATCGGAAAGCTGACCTCAAACAGAACACTAAGACTGAGCTTTCACGGCCTAACAGTTGCAGAAATGGACATCTCATTCTTGTTTGAGCCGCCTAGAATGACGAAAATGGCGAAATACAAAGTAGCAAACTTGGAGGAGCCTGAAGTTCCCACACAGGAAGACCTCGCAGAAACGGTCTTGCGGCTTCTTTCTTCGCCTAACATTGCGAGCAAAGAGAGCGTCGTGCGAACGTACGATCATGAAGTGAAAGGGAACACGGTGCTGAAGCCATTGCAGGGCAAGAACGGCGGTCCCAACGACGCTGCCGTGTTGAAACCTTTGGATGATAGTTGGAAGGGTGTGGCAATCTCGTGCGGCATGAACCCGAACTACGGAAAAATAGACACTTACTGGATGGCTGCTTCTGTCATAGATGAAGCGGTGCGAAACAACGTGGCTGTGGGCGGAAGACGAATAGCTCTTCTTGACAACTTTACGTGGGGCAATCCTGAACGGCCAGAGAGGCTTGGGAGCTTGGTTAGGGCGTGCGAGGCATGTTATGACTTCGCGATTGGATACGGCACACCGTTCATCTCGGGGAAGGACAGCCTCTACAACGAGTCACCTCTGGGCCCGGTGACTCCGACGCTGTTGATAACAGCTCTAGGCATAGTTCCTGATGTGCGCTCCGCAGTGTCTGTGGATGTCAAGGCCGCGAATGATTTGATCTATCTCGTTGGAGGAACTTTCAAAGAGCTCGGCGGTTCGGAATACTATAGAATGAATGGAGTTCTCGGAAGAACCGTGCCTAAAGTGCGGAGGAACCAGGCTGAGAAGACCTTTGGCGCAGTGACCAGGGCGATTGATTCTGGACTGGTCAGAGCATGTCACGACCTTTCTGAAGGAGGTTTGGCCGTCAGCGCAGCGGAGATGGCTTTTGCAGGTGGGTACGGGATCGCGCTGGATCTGAGGAAGGTTTCTTCGCAGAAGTTGAACCGTGACGATTTTCTGCTGTTCTCGGAGTCGAACAGTCGTTTCCTCGTAGAAGTTTCTGGAGAGGCGAAGGAACGTTTTGAGGAGGTAATGGAAGGCAGGGTTTTTGCAGAGATTGGCAGGGTTACAAAGTCTCCTAGACTGTGTGTCACAGGGTTGGCGGGCGAGGTTGTCGTTGACGTTTCGCTTAATGATCTGGTGGCGAGTTGGAAGCGAACGTTTAGCAGGAGGGCTTAGGCTGTGAAGCGGGAAGAGATCAGGGTTTGTGTTTCGCGGGTAGGCGGAACGAACTGTGATGCTGAGACGAGACGGGCGTTCGAAGCGCTGGGCGTTCAAGCCGAAGTTGTGCATGCGAACGAGATGGTGAAGCGGCGAAGCATGTTAGACTATGACGCGTTGGTCTTTCCAGGCGGTTTCGCTTACGGAGATTACGTTAGAGCTGGAGCCATATGGGCGAAATGGTTAATGTCCAAGTTGGGCAGAGAGTTGAGAGTTTTTGTGGACGAAAACCGTCCGATCCTCGGCATCTGCAATGGGTTTCAGGTGCTCGTTGAGGCAGGGTTGCTTCCGGCTTTTGAAGGAATTAGTCTTTATCCTGAGGCAGCCTTGGCCACTAATTTTCCGCCAGGGTACAATTGCAGATGGGTTAGCGTTAAGCATGAAAACAGGGGAAAGTGCGTATTCACGTCGAAGATTCCTGGGGGAAAGGTACTTCGTGTGCCAGTCGCGCACAGTGAGGGCAGGTTCATGTTTGCAAAAGAAAAAGAGAGGCAGTGCTTGGAGAGGCTTTACGAGAATGATCAGCTTGTCTTCCGCTACTGCAACAGCGGCGGCGAGTACGCAGAGGGCGCTTATCCGACAAACCCGAACGGCTCGTTTCATGACATAGTGGGTGTGTGCAACCCTGAGGGAACCGTGTTCGGCTTGATGCCGCATCCGGAAAGAGCCTTCTACTGGTGGCAGCAGCCAGACTGGACGAGACAGAAACGGATGTCCGAGTACGGAGACGGAAAACTGGTGTTTGAAAGCCTCATAAGCCATTTGGAAAGAAAAAGTTGAGTCGCAGACCAGGAGGACTGTTCTCCGTTACATCCGCTACATCCCTGTATTCGCGTTTTCACCCGTCTATTCCACCCTCCCCCTCCCCCCTAGGGTACTAGTACTGCACGCAGGCGCTGGAGAAGGCCCTAGCGGATTTGTACGGGCTTGAGGCTGAGCGCGTGCCGAGGGCTTCGCAGAGAGGCTGGCAAGGGTACTGACTTTTCAATGCACTACACCATCACTGCGTCTCCTGATTTTATCCGCGTTGCTCAGAGCTTGCCCACGTGTGGTGCTTCCGCTTAGAGTGTCAGTTCTCACTTCAGGTACTGAACTGAGACTTTCCTGAGATTGATGTAACTGTGTGAACCGGATATCAAGTTCTGAAACGTGCGTCTTGAGGTTTTCAGGGAAAACACGTTTAAGAATCCGACTGGAAACAGGATCTCTGCGCAGGACCTTTGACCTGAAAGAGGGCACGCAGAATGGTCATCTTCATCAAAGCGAAGTCGATCTTGTGCTCTTTGCTAGTAGCAGCACTGCTTGTTGGTTGTGCCTCGTCAGCTGGGAAGTCGGCGCTGATTCAGTCTTCCTATTCTATTAAGCTTGAAGAGTTTAGGTGGACCAGATTTCCTCTGAGGGTTCTTGTTGACATGAACCAGTGGAGCGTGCCAGACTACGCTCTTGCCGTCCGCGAAGCTTTGGACGATTGGATGAAAAGCATCTGGAACTACACTCAAACCTTCAACGACACTTCGCTGCCAGCAATGAGCTATGTTTTCTACGTTAGCAGCATCAACGCAACGCAGGATTACGACGTGCTCGTGACCTTTACTCCAAACAGGATGCCGCCGGGTTCCAGCATCGTCGGCCTGACGACCTATGATTTTCAGCCAGCAACGCAAGAGCCGATTCCCCCAATAACTATTACCGTAACAACCAGCTCCGCAACCGCGAGCAGCCTGTTCGTGAAAGACGTTGCAATGCATGAGTTTGGACATGCGCTTGGTCTGGGACATGCCTCTTCACCCAGCACGTTGAACGGGCCGGAGCTCATGTACTACACCTCGTCAAAGAACGAGGTTGTTTATCCTTCAACACTTGACGTTTACGCACTCACGGAGCTCTACAGAGGAGTCTTCAGCCAGAGCGTTCAGCTACCGTTCGACGTGCCTTACGTGATGTTGACCGAAGGCACCGTTCCCCTTCCGACCGTTGCTCCCACAGCAACCAGTCTGTGGGAAGACTACAAGCAATACTTGCCAATCATAGTTGTGGTTCTCCTGCTCATCGTCGCCGCCATCGTCCTAGCCCGGATCGGGAAAGAAAAGAGTCCTGAAGAACCAGCTCAGCCGCTTCCTCCGCCGCCACCACCCACTGTCTAGATAATGCTCCAAAGTGCATCGGGTCTTCCCGCAAGTAAGTAACTATGAGCGCTGCGGTTTGCTTTTTCATGTTTCAATTCTCTGTTGGAGCGCGCGCTTCAGCATGCAATTCTCGTCCTGCCTTTTCCGTCTGTTCTTCAGTGGGGATTTTATCCCTGTTCTTAAGCAAATAAAAGACTAAAAGGGCTTCGACAACGATGTTGCCCGCCGCGAAAACCGCCTCTGGCAGCGTGCCTGTGCCCAGCTGGACTGAGAAGATGTAGAAGACAAGAAGACCCAGCAGGATCCAAACGAAAATGAAGTTTTTGGCTATGCTTCCTGCCGTTGCTTTCAGTTGAGTTTTGTACGTGCGCGCTTTAACTGAATGCTCATCATTCGTCTTTCGTTTGCTTTCTTCCCGTGTATCTTCTTTGCGCTTAGGTCTGCTGCTTGCATAGAGGTAAAAGCCGGCTACTATTAGAAAAGCGATGCTCCAGGAAATGCTGATAGCCCACCAAGTGAATAGGTCAATAGTCAACACCAATTTCCTCCTTTAAAACTTGCATATCTTGTAGAAGAACACTTTGCCTGCATCCACAAGAAACAGATAGGTAACTGTCATAAGCGCGACCAGAACCCAGAATTCGGCTGGAAGCGGCACCATTCCCAAGAAGCCGCCGAAAGGTGTGAATGGCAATATGGTTCCGAACGCGACGAACCCTATTAAGAATCCTGCTAGCCACTTCCCTGGACGGCTTGTGAAGAAGGGGATGCGCCTAGTCCTGATGACGAACATGATTAAGACCTCTGTCCAGAATGATTCTACGAACCATGCACTTTGGAACAGTGCTGCTAGGTAGCTACCATTTGTTCCTGCCCAACATCCGAAGACGAAAAGCATGATGCCGTAGGTTAGAAAGTCATAGACGGAACTGAATGGGCCGAAGAACAGCGTGTACTTTCGCACGAAGCTCATGTCCCATTTTCTTGGCGTCTTGGTGTACTCTTCATCAACGTTGTCGGTTGGTATCGTCATGTTAGACATGTCGTACAGCAGGTTCATGAAGAGTATCTGAATCGGCAACATCGGGAGAAATGGAAGGAAGATAGAGGCTGCTGCGGCGCTGAACATGTTTCCAAAGTTCGAACTCGTTCCCATTAGAACATACTTTATGGTGTTGCCGAAGATCTTTCTGCCCTCATTAATACCGTCTACTAGCACCGGCAGATCTTTTTCCAGAAGCACAATGTCCGCTGCGTCTTTAGAAACATCAACCGCTGTGTCGACCGATATGCCCACGTCTGCCTCGTAGAGGGCTGGAGCATCATTCACTCCGTCACCCATGAAGCCCACCACATGCTTGTTCTCCTTTAGGGCTTTGATAATGTCTAGCTTCTGTTCTGGGGTGATCCTAGCGAAAATTGTGGCCTCTTCTGCTGCCTTCTTAATTTCGGTCGAGCTCATCTGAGTTAATTCTGAACCAGATACTATTTTTCTAACGGGAACATCTACTTCCTCACATATTTTTCTCGCTACGAGCTCGTTGTCGCCTGTGAGTATCTTGACGTCAACCCCCATCTCCTTCAGCTTTATGATCGCTTGATGGGCATCCTCTTTACAGGGGTCAGTGAATATTAGGAGGCCTAGAAACGTTAGGTTCGCCTCGTCTTCAACCGTGTACGCTTTCTTCTGGTCTATGCTTCGACTTGCGATTGCTAAAACACGGTATCCCTGCATTGAGAGATCGGAAAACTTGGCACGAATTGACTTCAGAACGTCGCCTATTGGTTCCTTCTTACCCAGAGTCTCAGAGTAGTCACATCTGGAGAGAACTGATTCTGGAGCACCCTTAGTGATGAGGAAGAAATCGCTATCCTTTCTAACTACCACCGACATCATTCTCCGCTGGTAGTCAAATGGAATCTCGCTCGTCCTACCGTAGGATGTCACACCTTCTTGTGCGCCATTCTTGATAGCATACTCCCAGATCGCCACATCCATTGGGTTGCCAGTGATCTTCTCCCCTTGGATCGCGGTGTTGCAGAGCAGCGAATAGGGGATGACTCTCGGATCTTTGTCTGCGCCAGGCGAACAGTAGTCCTTTAGGGAGATCTTGCCCTCTGTGAGCGTCCCTGTTTTGTCAGTGCACAGGACATCCATGTTGCCGAAGTCCTCTATCGAAACTAGGCGTTTCACGATGACCTTCAGCCTCGACATTTTCCTCGCCCCTTGAGAGAGGCTGATCGTTACGATGGCGGGCATCAGCTCGGGCACGAGCCCGACGGCAACTGCGAGAGAGAAAAGCAGAGAATCGACCGGGTTATGACCCATGGCGGCGTTGATTGAGAATATTCCCAATACTAGCGCCAGTGTCAGTGTGAGAAGCATGTTTCCGTAACTCCTGACACCCTTTTGAAAGGGGGTTTCAGGGTGAGATCGGATTAGGCTCTTGGATATCGATCCGAACTCCGAGTTTTTTCCTGTCGACACGACGATGCCTCGACCGCTCCCGTTTGCCACCACGCTGCCCATGAACATGTAGTTTGTCAACTGCTGCGGCGTGGGGTGTTGAACATCGAGGCTTTCAGACGTCTTTTCAACAGGAAAAGATTCTCCGGTAAGTGCTGCCTCATTAACGTGAAGGTCGATGGATTGTACTATTCTCATGTCGGCTGGGACGATGTCTCCCACGTAGAAGGAGACAAGGTCGCCTGGGACAAGAAGCCTCGATTCAATTTCGGAGGGCTTACTGTCTCTTATAACGACAGCCCTGATAGATACGCGCTTTTGAAGGTCGTGAACGGTCTTCTCAGCTCTGTACTCGTTAACGAAGCCCAAGACCACGGCTATCGCAATCATCAAAAGTATGGATATTGCCTGCTCAAGCGTGGCGAAGAGCGCTGATACGATGGCACATGCGATTAGAATCACAAATATCGGATTCTTGAATTGTCTAATAAGAATCGGAGCCCAGCCGAATTTCGGTCTTTCCAACTCATTGTATCCGTATGTCTTTAGGCGTTGTTGAGCTTCTTGTTCAGACAGACCGTTCTCATTGGTTTCAACGGAATGGTAGGCATCCGCAGGGGACATAGACCAGCAGTCTTTACGTGCGTCGATTGTTTTCTCATTTGCCGTATTATTGAATCCGCCTCGATCAGGACCACCTTATCGCGCATAATGGGGTTTGTAGCTTCCATTAACGGCTAGAGACAGATATAGGCATTTCGCAACCCGGACACTGTTAACTAAAGGGACATGAAAAATGAAAACCACAGCTACTACTGCTGTGATAAGTTTTAAAAGCAATCGGTTAACATGTAGTAGGGAGACCGCTTGGTAGATAGTGCCTCTCACTCTGACAGCTTTATTTTTGTGAAAGCAACCACAAACGATGAAAAAAGTCCGAAAAGACCTGCTTGGATTAAAGGACCTGTTGAAGCTGAATACGAAGCTGTCAGGGATGAAGAGAAAGAATGGGTCAATAAGGAAATGAGAGAACAAATCTTGAATACTGTCTCAGCCATTGAAGCAAAACAGTTGCGAGATAAATATACAGCTTATGTCGTTTTGGGTGTAGAGAGTCATTTCGTTCGTAAAGATGACCCTTCCGAAATCTGGAAACAAGTTTTTTACGATAATACGTTAACTGTTCTAGAGCATCTTTCTGCTGAAATACTTTGCTACTTGAATCTAGAACACACTAAGTTGCTTATCTCTTGTCCTTTGTCCAAGTTGATGAGTCTTGTGGCGAGAAAAAACTATTCTAGGGTCTACTTCAAAACAATAAAAAGAGTTAGTCCTTTATTCTTGGAGGAACAAGTATCCGAAAACCTGAGAGATTCTCAATGGTCAAAAGAACCAAAGGATGTTATCATTGAGTTGATTCCCAACCTTTCGCCTGAGAAAAAACAAGAATACGCAAGCAAACTAATGGAGAACCTTAAACTTTCGGATGTCAATGCTCAAAGTTGTTGTGACAATGATTTCGTATTGACCTCTCTTAATCAAGAATCGACCGAACAGTTGTTGAAAGTATCCAATTATGTGTTTAGGGTAAGCGAAATCCCCAAAGGTTTGCTGGGGAAAATGTCTCTTTCTAGAAAGAATAAACGATCTCGCTCAAATCAGAGTATTAGGGGCAGGGCATCTTCGGTGGGTTCTGATAGAACCGCGTATGATAATCTTCCGATAGTATGTGTACTCGACTCTGGCGTAAACGAGATACCGCAACTTACTGGATTGTTAATCGGAAGGGACAGATTTAGGCGATTTCCAGATTTCAACGATGATTTCGGAGAACGAGGACATGGTACGCCGATCGCGTATTTGACGGCATTCGGAGAAAACTCGTCTATTCCAAAAGCAAGGGTAATTTCATATAAAATCTACTCTGACACAGATAGGAGACTTTATCCTGAGGGGTATCAGTTAGCGATTTCAAAATATTCAAGTGAGGCAAACCCTAAGCGTTCGCACATCTTTGTTTCGTCGATAGTCTTTGAAAGATACAATGATGCGATTACCGCTTCGATTGATAAATGGATACAAAAGAATAACATTTGTGCGGCATTTTCCACAGGAAACATTGAGTCCGATGTAGTGAATGATTATGCATACAAAGGAGTCCCATGCGCATCTTACATTTTGCACCATCCAGTCAAAGACCCTGCTCAAGCAGTTAACGCTTTAGCAATAGGGGCAATTGCCAAAAAAGAAGCACCTAATTCAATCTCACGAATGAACGAATTGGCACCTTTTACGAGATGCGGGATCAATAATGGTTTTCTATATGATTGTCAAAAACCTGAGTTTATCGAACATGGAGGGAATTATTGTAAAGACGGCACGGTGTTGGGCGTGGCATCCATTGACAGAAATGGGCAAAGCTTTGATGGCTTCTTAGGGACGAGTTTTTCTGCACCATTGTTTGTGTATCATCTGGCAGAGATATATGCACGGTATGGTCACAGATTTGAGAACGCCGAGACTCTGAAAGCAATAGCTATGGCATTGTCCAGCGGAGAAGTACAAGGATGCCGAGGATTTGGCGAACTAAAATCCCTTAATGATTTCAACTATGACCTTCAAGCACTTGTTTGTGCTGAGGGAACGATCCCCCTTCGTGATACGCTAAGTGATAGCAAATTTAACATTGACTTTACCGCCAAGATTTCAGTTTCAGTTCCTAAGTTAGTCAATTGTATAAAGATGTTTCTCGTTCACTCAGATAACCACTTTAGAGAGGCGAAGCCGCATCTCAATACTTACCTCTTAGTTAGGGCGAGAAAGACTGCCAGAGACTATGGTGGTCCAGACCCTAGTAACAAGAAAGAACTTTACAGAAAATCAAACATGAAGATTTTCAAATGGGCTTACGAATCACAAAGCATGGAAGCCACTTGGGATTTTTACATAACTCCTAGGCTTACGGCAGACATGCTAGCAGAACACCAACAAGCAACGACAATACGGTATGGTTGCGCAATTTTGATAAATTCGAAGACTCTCGCACGTGATGTACCGCTCACTCAACAGGTGTACGATCTGAACAAGCAACTAGGGGTTATCCGTTAATCATGATCTTGGCTCGCAATATACACAAATCAACCAAGCGTCTGGGTAAGTATGAAGAAAAAATTATCAAGACGCTGACCGAATACTTCTCAGTGAGGGGTTATGAAGTGATCCCTCACTCTAGCTTAAACATTGCATGGGGAAGCGTTTTGTCTGATGTTGACTTGATGTTGTTGAAGAACCAATTACTTACCTATGTTGAGGTCAAATCATCAAGAGATAATCTTGCAAGAGCAGAACAACAAATAGATCGAATAATGGATTACATTGATTATGCATATGTTGCAACGGATAAGCATGCTCCAAAATTCGAGATTAGTAAAGTAGGATTAATCAAAGTTGAAGAACAGACGGTCACTATCTTGAAAAAAGCTAAGAAATTTACGACCAAACCAAGATTCTACTCGGTAGCAACTTTGAAGAAAAAATGTCTGTCTCGTTTTTTTGGAACAGATGACCGACATATGATACCTGTAAGAAAATATCGTCTGGCCCAGCATGTTTGCGCGAGAAACGATTGTAAGCTTACACGAGATGTCTTGCAGGAAATAGTGACCTGTGGCGGTCTGTGTTCCACAAATTGTCCGATAGAAGAAAAACAGAACGAATCATTCCTTGAGGTCCCTGATGCTTGTTGAGGGTTTTCCCTTGATTCTTTCCTTGATTTTCCTTTCCCATTCCGCTTGAGTTAGGATGCCTTTCTCTTCTAACAGTTCTACCAATGAAGTTAACATGTCGTCTAGTAAGTCAATCTCATCTTCTGCCTCTCTGATTTCACTTTTGTTTTTCTTCATTTGTTTTCCTCCTGTACTGGCTACCTTCACCTCTTATGCTGATTTTGCTAAAAAATCCTTGTTCAGAAAGGTAAGCTACGACTATGTTTCGTACAACTTCGCTATCGCTCTCGCCTAGTTCGCCCTTCAAGCCATGAACCATATCAAATACTCCTTCTGGAAAACTGACCAAGATTCTCTTCATGTAGCCATTACCTCTATTGGTTTTCTATTTGATTCCTTGTGTGTTGCATCATACTTTGTTGCTTCTTTCACTAGCAAGTGCCAATCGTTCTTTATGTTTAGGCCACAAGCTTGTGCTGGAGTCATTTTCAAAGTCTGATGTTTGCGGACGTAATTATAATGGATAATCCAACCTTCCAAAAGAGTTCTAACTGTCTCTTCACCTTTCAACCCTCTAGCGGGTTTGATTCTGTCCTTGAGAGTGCCGTGTAATCGTTCTACTGCGTTTTGGTTGTGTATGTTTCTTATGCCTACTCTTCTGATTAGTTCGGGTCTGCCTTCTTTCTTCATCGTGTAGAAAACCTTGTTGTAGCCATCAACGTAAGCTGGCAATCCGTCACAGTAAATCGAAATTGGCTTCCTCTTAGCTACCTTGATGCTCTTCTCAAATAACTGCACGGCGTCCTCGGTGGTTCTAGAGGCTGAAAGATGACCAGCTACAAGAAACTTTGTTTGTTCGTCTATGATTTCCCAAAACCATTTTTGAACCCCAGAGCATTTGATTGCGGTTTCATCGACATGATAGATACCTTGAAGCTGAGGGTTCAGCGTTTCAACGTAGCGAGTGACAAATCTCGAATACTTAGTTATCCATTTCCAAATTGCGACTTGGCTAACGGACACACCAAATAATTTTTCAACTTGAGTTCGGATTTTCCTGACGCTCAAGCCTTCAAAGTACATGTCAATACTTGAAGAGATAATGTGTGATTTATTTCTCATTCTCGGAAAGTCTGAACCTTCGAAGAACTTGTGGCAACAGTTCTTACAGAGAAACCTCTGCTTGCCGTTTGCCTTGCCATGCTTCACGACATTTTCAGACTGACAGTATTTGCATATCATATAGGTATCGCCTATATATCAGATACGATATATCAAGTATAAAAGGTTTATGCTGTCAATACAATTATCAGCAAGGGGGAAAGTTTGGTCACTCACATCAATCACGCGTTGGTTCCTAGGACTCATCCTCCCATGTACCTGACCCACAAGTATTGGGCTAGAAAGCCGCATAATGTTGTCGCGGATTATATCGAACACTACTCAAAAGAGGGAGAAATCGTTCTCGACGGTTTCGCAGGAAGTGGAGTAACCCTTTTTGAAGCTGTGCGTCTTGGTCGTCGAGCAGTTGGCTTTGACCTAGACCCACTCTCAATCTTAACTATGAAAGCCACCATCCAGACAACGGACACTACGGCACTTGACCACGCGTTCGAGGCAATAAAAGCAGATGTTAGAGAGACGATTGAGAAACTCTACAACTTTGAATGCCCAATATGCCACAAGCAAGGCATAACACGTTATGTCGTATGGTCCTACGTAGTCAACTGCCCTACTTGCAGAGAGCGCATACTCATGGCTGAGGCAAGGAGACCAAAGGGCAAACAGCAGAACATATACAAATGCCCGCACTGTAAACAAGATTTCAGTTATGCGAACGTCCCGATTGTAGGAGAGGAACCGATTTTTCTCCAAGTCTCATGTCTTCACTGTCAACGAACCTCCAAAGTAAGCAATCCCAAGTTGAAGCCCGTTAGAGTACAACTCGACACAGTGTGGTATCCAAAAATTCGTTTCTTCTACAATGGTGATAGACCTTTCGGAACAAAAAGGAGAGCAGGAGACATTGAGGAACTTTACACTGCCCGAAATCTCTACGCCTTGGCACTTCTTTATGATGAGATTTCTAGGATTGAGGACAAAATCTCCAAACAAGCAATGCTATATGTGTTCTCGTCAATGGTTCCGCAAGCAAGTCGTCTCGTGCCTTGGAGGGGAGGTTTCGTTACAGGAGGACCTGCTTGGACGGTCCCTGAATATCTAATTCTCCCAGTTCACTGTGAATTCGATGTCTGGTCAAGATTTGAAAACCGATTTCACTCAATGAAGAGGGGAGTTGAGAATAGAAACGAGCGTATACCTTCAAACCTGATTTGCGCTAAATCATTCGAGCAATTGCTGAATAACCAAGATCACTACTACATTGAGCGCGTAAATTCGATTGAGTTGACTCAGAGGGTTCCACCGAACTCGGTTGATTATGTTTTCACTGACCCTCCATATGGCGGAGCAATTCAGTATTTCGAACTCGATTTAATCCGTGTCGCTTGGATATTAGGAAAACAGTACAGCGATATAGTAGACCAATGGTGGAAAGAAGAAGTAACAATCAATCGGGGTCAGAACAAGGACTTTGAATACTACCACAGAATGCTCTCAACGTCTTTCGGTCAAATCTACAAAGTCTTGAAACCCAATCACTTCTTGACGGTTACATTTCACAGCACGGATATTGATGTATGGAACTCAATCATCTCAGCTATCAAAATGGCTGGTTTCGAGTTGGAGAAGATCATATATCAACCTCCCGCAGTGAGGTCAGCAAAGGCATCATTGCAGCCATATGGAAGCGCAGTCGGGGACTACTACATTCGATTTAGGAAGCCCGAACGCAAGAAAGAAGTAACTGAGGAACAAACTAGCAAAGAGAAATACTTTCGAGTAGTCATCGAAACAACCAAGAAAATAATAGCTGAGCGTGGAGAACCTACACCATTCACGTTTATTCTCAATGGTATAATACCTGAATTGGATAAACAAGGTGTCTTTTTTGTGGACAAAAGAGGGTCGAAAGGCATAGAGGAAGTCCTCAAGAATAGACTTAACATCGATTTTGTGCTTAAACCAATTCCCGACAAGAAAGGAAAGCCAGTAGGTGTCGGATGGTGGTTTAAAGACCCTAGCACAATACCGTACTTGGAAAGCACTCCCCTTCGTGAACGAGTAGAAAAGCTTGTTATAAACATCCTAAATGACAAAGTTAAAGTCACTTTTGATGATGTACTCCAAGAAATCTTCATCAGATTTCCAAACGCACTTACACCAAATACGCAGAGTGTTAGAGAGGTTTTAGAAGAATATGCGACTAAAACGCCTGATAAGAAATGGATGCTCAAGCCAAAGTATAAAATGAGAGTCAAAGAACACGATGTAATAGTAAAGAATCTTGCAGAACTTGGCAAACATCTAGGGTATGAAGTACATGCGGATATTGATGGCTACAGACAAGCTTCTTTTCCCTTTCAAGCAGTCAATCAGAATCGACTTAAGAAAATTGATGTGATTTACTATTCAAAGAACAATGCAAATGCCATATTCGAGGTCGAAAACACAACGGGAATATCAGAAGCAATAATCAGAGGTAGCAATATCCTTAGTCAAAATTTGTTGCGTGTGATTGTTATACCTGATGAGCGAAAACGCTTTTTGAGAGCTAGAATACATGAACCCATCCTCAAAGAAGAGATAGAAAAATACAATTGGTACATGATAACGTATGATGAACTAAGCGATTTTCTGAACGAGAAACCTTCTAAACAAACTGTTCAAGCATTAAGTAATAGACTAGTTCGACTGAGTGACTTCAAACTTCAGGATCAAAGTTCCATGCAGAAATTTCTAAGCTAAGCACTTATGAACTCATGTCCTTTAAGTTAACAGTATCCGCAACCCGCAACGATGCGGAGCATTGAAGAAAAATCGGTGTGATCTAAGCCGGCTCTTCATGGACATCTATTCTAGTTATCTTTGGGTAAGCAGTTCTGAGTGCTTTCTCAAGCTTGCTGGAGATTTCATGCGCTTTTTTTATGCCAAGTTCAGGCTCGAAACGACAGTGAAGAGTCAAGTGTATGCCCTCGCCAGCTTTGCGAATCCTGATTCCTGAGACACTCTGGATTTCGGGAAATTGCTTCGCGACATGCTTAATGGATGATTCCAGCTCGGTTTCGACCCCTGCCAACTCTCTTGAGATGCGGTCTGATGCTGATTCGATGTGAACAGTTACTTCTGATATTTCTGGCTTAGTTATCCTTATCTTGCCCTCGACCTGTTCAGCAACATCGTGCGCTTCTTTCACCGTCATGTTCGCGCTTACCTCCAGATGAAGATCGACGTACAGTTTTCCGTCAATTCTTTGAATGTGAATGTTGTGAACCCCCCTTGAACCCGCTGTTTCTTCCGCTGCATCCTTCACGGCCTTCCAGACACCATTTTGGCCTGGTCCAAGAGGTTCCGTGTCGACTGAAACCCGCGCATTGGGATACTCGTTTCTCACGACTCTCTCAATGTCAAGAGCAACCCCGTGCATGTCCTCGCTTGTGAGGGCATTGTCCAAGAACGCGTGAATATCCACGTCAAGTCTTTTCCCACTTATTCGAACATCGAGGTGGCGAATCCCTCTGACCCGGTTTATGGCTTCAACTTTCTTTCGAATAGCTTTAGCTATCTCTTCTTTAGATCGCTCAACCAGTGGAAGGGGCAAAGTTGAACCTCACTAGGATTCTTAGACTCTGACATATATAGCTGCGCACAGTCAGGCTGCACGTTAGTTCCCTGTTCCGCGTTTTCACCAGTCTAACACGCCTACCCAATAGGGTTTTTCTGCAGCAAGTACCGTTGACGCTGTCTTTAATGGATACTCATGTGGTTTTTTGTTAGCTGGAGCACCGTTTCCAACATGGAGTTCACAGCGCGAGTTACTTTACCAACACAAGGCGCCTCAAGACGACCATGGGATTTACCCGATTTACATCTTGAGCTGACATGCGAGTTGAGTTTGGCAAAGAATTACGTAGTCAGAGCCCGTTGAGGACTCGCGCGCGCCTATCTTGCAACGCTTGAGACTAGAGTGTGATGACTAAGTTTTCTTAATGCGGATCAGTGCAGTCACAACCATAAATGTGACACTAGCGATGCCCAAGACTGCCGCCAGTGTAAGCGTCATTACGCTGCTCGCTGGACTGACTTCTCCCCCAACCGTCGGAGAAACTACGATTTCATGATCCTCTTGTCTTCCCGCGGCGTGCACGCTTGCTATGATTGAGAGCATAAACAAAGCAGCCGCAACTGCAAGGAGTATCAGTTTTCTTCGCATGATTCCTCACAGGGTGCTGTTATCAACCTTTATTGTATTTAAGTATTGCCATTTCTGGTTCGATCAAGTCTTCTGTTGATTGCAAAAATTCAGCCGAAAGGAAAGAGAGGGCTTTTAGTTCTTGCCACCATGCTCTTTTCAAATGTTAGAAAGCCTCTTAACGTAGCGCGGTGGATGCATATCCAGCATGGGGCGCAGGGTTAGAAATGCAGAGTAGAGGGTTTTTAGCCTCGTGCAAAGCGTGGAAACCCGATCTTTACTTGTTCTTAGTCGCCTTGTTTTTCTTTTTCGGGGCGGCGCATGTGGCCAACATTCTCATCAGCTTAACTGTCGGTCCCGACATCGGACTCTACTTTGAATTCATAAACGGCACCTATGATCGTGTGATGGTTTATGCGCTCAACTTCATAGCAATTGTCTACGTAACAATTCGGTTGCCCCGCAAGTCGATTTCTCTTCTTTCGCTTCTTGCACTTTTTGCCGGGTATTTCACGTTCATGCAAGTGGTGGATTTGCTGGTAGTATTGGGCAGCTTTTTTGCGTTAACATGGTGGTTGACCAGCCCTAAACCATTTGTGTCAACAAGTCGCAGAAGAGCGCTCTCTATGATCGTTTTCTATTTGATTCTGATCATAATCGTCATAGAACTCTTATCCCTGATCTGCTGGCTTATTTTTCCAGTTTTTCCGCAATTAAGCCAAGGTGGAAGCTACAGATATGTAGTAGACTTGGAAACCAAAATGTTCCTCTTAACCGGTTCTCTGGCCCCGTTATTAGCCGTGCTATTCCTGTTCTCATGGGTCGCCAAGCCCTTCTTTCATTACAAGTTCTCAAAGCGATTTTCTTTTGATCCGGTTACTCCAAACATTGACCGGCCGACCAATGTTCGCAACCTCAAGCGTCTCGTGTATCTTCTGCTCGTGTGCTCTTTTGTCCTCTCTTTTCTAGTGACTGTTTACCCATACCTGCCAGAATTAAACGGGGACATGCATCCAATCGGGGTTGACGTACATGCTTATAGAACTTGGCTGCTGAACCTTGGGAACGAAGGACTGCTCAATGCTCTCAAGAACTCCTTTTTCCAAAATCCGGACCGACCGCTAAGCCTATTTACCATGTATCTTGCAAAATATGTTAGCGGTCTCTCAGCCTTGACGGTCGCTGAGTTCTTTCCAGTGGTTTTGGCGCCGCTGTTGGTTCTGGCAGCATATTTTTTCACTCGAGAAGCACTGGGTTCCGATCTCGTCGCTTCTTTAGCAGCCTTCCTGTCGGTTTCTTCTTTCAACGTTTCAGTTGGAATGTACGCAGGCTCTCTGTCGAATTGGATGGCAATCATCGAATCGTACCTGTTTATGGGCTTCTTTTTCGGCTCTCTCAGGAAAAAATCGCATCCGAGAATGCTGACCGCACTTCTGCTGTCGATTTCTCTGCTTTTCACACATTCGTTGACTTGGGGGATGACTCTGGGCATACTGTTCGTGTACTTGCTCCTCACACTTTTCAGAGCAAGATTCGGAGGCGATTCACGGTTTGAAATTCAAGGTTTACTCGTGATAATCTTGGTTAACATCATAGTAGGTGCGCTGAGAAATATCGCCTTAGGATGGTCGGTCGGAAATTTTGAAACCTTACAAGTTGCCCAGAGCACAGTTTCAATTGGCTCATTAACGTCTTTTTGGACGAACACGCTCTACACGTTTTTCCAGGCAATGTATGGCTTTTTTGTGAACCCGATGGCTTTATCGTTAGCGGTCTTGGGCGGGTTTGTCGCAGTTCACAGTGATAGACCTCTGAATCGGTATCTTATGTCTTGGCTGGTTTGCTCATCCATCTTCTTTGTCTTAGGCTCCGCTTCAGTGATACAGAGCAGCATCTTGTTCAACATCCCTCTGCCGGTTTTCGAATCATTCGGCCTTATCGCCGCAAGCAGCGTAGTTCGAAGGTATTCTCACCCGGATAAATCATCGTCGATCGGCACTCTAATAATATTGTCCGCGTTGTTGGTGAGCTTGAACTATGCTCTCAGATGCGCCTTTGCAATGTCGCAACTTGTGTGAAACCCATCTCCATAGTCTAGCCTCACGGCTAGGGGTGCAGTATTTCAGAATGGAACACTAATCTGAGTCTTCGCCCGCTTCGGCATTGGCCTTTCCAACCGCCTGTTTCGGTGACAGCTTCTCTGAGTATAAAGCTTTAACGAAATAAAGAGTTGCCTTGTCCGAGTGAGACGAGGAGATAGACCTGTTCCAAGCTGTGTAGCATATGCCCTTTGACTTGTGAATTTTTGGTCAGGATTTTCGTATGCATCAAAGGTCTAGAAGAGTTCGATCCAGATCCCGTCTGGGTCTTCTATGTAGGCCCATCGACCGCCGTCTGCTTTCATTTCCAGGATGGTTTTGTACCCTGCTTTTTTCGCTTCCTCCAAGGCCTTCCCTAGATTGTCTACGTTGAAGGCAAGATGGTCTAACCCTTCTCCCACAAAGTATTTCGTGTTAAACGGGCTGTCTTTTTCGTAATAGTTGAGTTCCAAAGTGAAACCATCCTTCTCGCTTTCGAGGCCGACAGTTTCGCCTTTGGTTTGGTCAATCTTGCCCCGACCTTTGACCTTCATGCCAAGCACTTTCGTGTAAAAATCAATGGATCTTTGCAGATTTGTGACTCTTATTCCAGCATACGTGAATTTTGACTTCATATGGATCGTCTATTCGTGTGGCAGAGCTTTCATATATCATTATCTTAGAAGCCCGGTCTACGATTTTCACAACCAATGGACATCTCCCGAACAGCCAGAACTAAGGGGCGCGCGCATTTCAGAATGTAACCGCGTGCTAACTACAAATCTGCCATGTTTTCAAGCAGGGGTCTTTCTCATTTTAGAACGCTACGCCACGTCTCACGCAAAAGGAAGCTATTTCTAGGATGTTCTCTGTGCGGTTTTGAAAGACCAGCGCGCGAAAACAGGATAGAAGGCACAGCCGAATGAGGCCAAATTCTGTCCCTCTTGAAATGATGCGCGCGCTGCTAGATAGTGACGTCGTTCCTTCTTTTTCGTTCCAGACCCCTTCACTTACGACTAAGGTCCTGTCAGAATTGGTTGTGTATCAAAGGGGATTTCTCAAGTGGAGACTTTTCGTCTTTGACCAGCGCGGGCAACGATGGAGCTTACGGTGCTCTTAACACCCTTGATCTTCATCACCCTGTTCTTGAGAATGTCCCTGAACTCCTCAATGTCAGACGCTGAAAACAGGGTCACAATGTCAAACTCGCCCGTTACTTCGAAAAGTTCTTCGAGATTTTCAAGCTTGGAAAGAGCTGCCACTACATTGTCCATTTCTGCTGATTCTACGAAGATGTCGACGAATGCGAGTAGGCGGGACATGTATAGTCATCTTTCTCACAGGGACACGCGCCGTGTCCCTTTAAACGTTTCGGTAAACAGGACTGGTAGCACGCACGGGCGCGGTGGAGATGAAATCCGTCTGTTGGAAAAAGATGTTGCCAAAGAGCTCTATTGCTTGGATGTGGGTTTCTAGTTCACGGGAAGCTGTTGTAAATAGAAGGATATGTCCTTATCAGCGCCAGATTGATTTGTAGCACGTTCACGTAGGGGTTGCCGAAGATCCATAGTGTGCCCTCCTCGTTCTGGTTCACGATGCTTCTCAGAGAATCCGTCGGAATACCCGTGGCGTTGTGTATTCTAGGTATCTGAGAGTACGCGTCGTCAAGCGTGATGTCTGGGTCGACGCCTGAAGCTGAGACAGGCGTAGGCGTGTCCCTAGGATGGAAATAGATAGGTTTGGTGAAATTCTGGGCGATCAGGTTCGAACCAATATTCTGGCCGTTGAGTTTGATGATCTCGCCATTTGCCTGGTACGGAAAGAGTAGCTGAGCCAGCCCGGTGATGAGAAGCGGGAAGAACAGTCCGCAAATTAGGAATGAGAGTAGTGCTAGTGTCACTAACGGTCTGTAGCTCCATTTTTCCTTAGTCTTTGTTGTCAAGATCGTCTCCATCCTATACGTGAAAGACTGAAAGCAAGATGTCTATCAGCTTGATTCCCACGAACGGGACTATGACGCCTCCCACTCCGTAAATCAACGTGTTCTTCAAGAAGAGCGTCATAGTGCTTGAGGGCTTGAACGCCACTCCTCTCATCGCCAGAGGAATCAGGAGTGGAATGATAATGGCGTTGAATATCAGCGCTGAAAGAACCGCGCTGTGTACTGTTGAAAGTTGAAGCACGTTCAGGTTCTTCAGCGCCTCAATCGTCGCGAACATGACGGGCACTATCGCGAAGTACTTGGACACGTCGTTTGCTATGCTGAACGCCGTCACGGCTCCGCGAGTCATGAGAAGCTGCTTGCCGAGCATGACGACATCGATTATCTTCGCGGGATTCGACTCAAGGTCAATCATGTTTGCCGCCTCCTTCGCAGGCTGAGTGCCCGAGTTCATTGCGAGTCCAACGTCCGCCTTTGCCAGTGCTGGGGCATCGTTTGTGCCGTCCCCTATCATCGCGACGGTTCTTGTATGAGCCTGCTCTCTCAGGACAATGTCGTACTTGTCTTCAGGTTTGGCTTGGGGCACGTACTCTTCGATGCCCACTTCGGCGGCGATGCTTTTCGCAGTCAAGGGCTGGTCTCCGGTTATCATTACAGGTCTTATCCCCATCAGCTTGATGGAATGTACCTTCTCTTTGATGTCGGGCTTCAGAACGTCTTTCAACCTGATCATCCCGATCGCCTCTCCGTTCCGTTCCATAGCGATCGGAGTGTCACCTGCCGACGAGATGCTCTCCACGGTGCTTTCGAAGCCGGGGGGAATTGATTGAATCATCTTCAAGATAGAGTTGGGAGCACCCTTCATCACCACAATCTCAGACTCCGACGTCAGATGGGTCCCCTCTGCCAAGACTTCCTCGGCAGATTTCCGCCTGAACCTTCCCCGCAACCGGCCTGACTTGCCGCCTTTTGGCAGTATGAAGCGCACGTTCTGCGTTATCTTCACACCGCTGGTGCGGGTGCTGGCGGAGAACTCGTACACTTCCGAGAGGGCAAGAGCGTTAAGCTCTCCCGGTATGAAACCCTTTTCGTGGGCTAGCCTGATTATGCTGCGGCCCTCGGGAGTGTCATCGTGCCAAGAGGAGAGAAATGCGGCCTCGCCTACTTCTCTCTCCGTGTGCCCTTCAAGGGGTATGATCTGTATCGCCTGCCTGTTACCAACCGTGATCGTGCCCGTTTTGTCCATGATAATCACGTCTACGTCCCCCGCCGTTTCTACCGCTTTGCCGGACTTTGCAACGATCTTTCTTCCGTACAACCTGGATATTCCTGAGAGTCCGATCGCGGGCAGAAGGGCCCCTATAGTGGTTGGAAGAAGACAGACGTAGAGTGCGATGAGCACGGAAAGGTCGCCTCCGAGACTGAGAGTTACGGAAAGTCCGAGAAGTGATAGAATGATTATGCTGAATATGGCCGTGAGTCCGATGAGGACCATGGTTACTGCTTGCTCGTTTGCCGTCTTCGGTCTCTTGGATGACTCCACCATCATTATCATCTGGTTGATGTAGCTCTCCTCAGGGTTTACGGTGACTTTTGCGGTCAGGTTGTCGCTGATGACCCTTGAACCTCCTATCAGCGCGTCACCCGGTGCCTTGCGAACGGGCGTGGATTCTCCCGTGAGGAGAGATTCATCGACCATGGCGATGCCTTCAAGCACTTCAGCATCTGTGGGGATAATGTCATTCTTCTCCAGAGAAAGCAGGTCGCCCCTGCGCAGCTCCTTTGATGAGGTGGGGACGACTTTCCTAGTCCATCCTTCGGTCACGATCTTCTTGCTCGGAGCCTCCGTCTCGAGCTTTCGCAGGCTGCTCGCCGTGTTCTTCGCCTGCCTCTCAGCAAGTGCATCAGACAGAGTGCTGAACCAAACCGTGACGATGAGGATAATCGAGACTTGGACGTAGAAAATTCTCTCGCTTGGGCTTGCTACTGGCACGAAACCTTGCGGGTATACTGCCATCGCCGCAACGATGAAGAAGGTTACCTCTACGAGAAACATGACTGGGTTTGAAAGAAGTGACTGCGGGTTAAGTCTCACAACGGAGTCTAAGAGCACCTTTCCAGAAAAGAGAGATGCTCGTCGCTCAACAATAGGCACTTTAGCGGTCAGTCGATCAGTTTCTCTAGCCAAATCCATTCACGAGTCCTTTGAAGTACGATAGTATTGGGCCTAATGCAAGGAACGGAAGGAATGTGAGCACGACAAGCAGCAGAATGCTTGCGACAAGCACGATGGAGAACGTGATGCTGTCCGTCTTGAGGCCCACTTCACCGCCGCGTCTCCTTCCAATCATAGACCCCGCTAGAGCCAGTAGAAGCGCTATTGGAGCGTACCGTCCAACGAACATCACGATGGCCGTCGCGATGTTAAAGAAGGGTGTGTTGGCGGATGCGCCGAGAAAGTCTGCCCCGTTGTTCGCGGCGCTGCTTGTGAATTCCCACAGTATCTTGGTGAAGCCAATCGAGTTGCCGCTGACACCGATTGCACCAGCTGCCCCCGTTGCATATGCGAGTACAGTGGGAATCAGTATTGTTATGGGATGAACTAGAAACGCGACCATGACAAGCTTCACGTCCCTTGCGGTTATCTTTATTCCCAGATATTCAGGAGTCCTTCCGGACATGAGTCCAACTATGAAAACGGTGATCACGATGTACATGATCATGTACATCAAACCTACACCCTTTCCTCCTGGGGTCGATTGAATCAGCATCCCCATGAAACCGGAGGTTATGGTTAGCGGATGCATGGCGGAGAGTGAAGCGTTCAGTGAGCCAGTGGTCACAGCGGTCGTGACGACGGTCCAGAAGCTTGAGAAGAAACCTCCGATTCTAACTTCGATGCCGGGCCCCAGAGGCGTTGTTGGAATAAATGCGATTAGGAGGTCTATCGCGAACAACGCGTACGCCCCGATGAGTATGGGTCTCGCCTCCCTGCGCTTTCCCAGTAACTGGCCGAAGACGAAGATCAAGGCTGTCGGGAGAAGCAGCATCAGGAACATCTCGAAGATATTCGAGAAGGGGCTGGGGTTTTGGAAGGGATAGGCGGAATTGGCTCCGTAGTATCCTCCACCGTTTGTTCCGATCTGCATTATTGATGCGAGTGAGGCCACGGGTCCGATAAGGATCGATTGTGTCGCTCCTTCAACGGTCTGCACCGTTGTGTATCCAGTAAGGGTCTGGGGCACGCCAAGCGCGACCAGTGCTATTGAAGCTATCAAGCACAGAGGTAGGAGCAACCTTGTCAGTGCTTTCACAAAATCAACGTAGAAGTTCCCCAGGTCTTTTGAGCTATCTGTGAAACCGCGTACCATGGCTATCGCGACGCAGACTCCTGTGGCAGCGGACGTAAACTGGAGAAACTGGATTGCCGTCATCTGGCTGAGAATCGAAAGTGTTTGTTCCCCGCTGTAGTGCTGCAGGTTGGTGTTTGTTCCGAAAGATACCACGGTTTGGAAGGCAAGATCCAATGACATGCCTGGGAATCCCTGCGGATTCAGAGGTAACTTGCCTTGGAATATCAATATCAGAAACGCCAAGATCATCTGGGCGACGTTGAGCAGGAGCGCAGCAACGAAATATTCCTTCCAGCCCATCGAATGGTTGGGGTCCACACCTCCTATTCTGAAGATCCAGTTTTCGATCGGATTCAGAATCTTATCGAGGCGAGTTGGTCTACGAGTGAAGACTCTGGTAATGTACGAAGCGAGGAGCCGCGCTATGACTATTGTGACACCGAGAACGAGAACAACGCACAGGACTTGAATGGCATCGATCAACTTTTTCAAAACCTCTTTCGGTTATGGCTTGCCCCTCCACCAAATACTTTAGCCCCAGTCCTGCCTACTGGCGTGAGCGGGCGCGAGGTCCTTTGTGTGTCTTAAGAATGATGGAGCTCACCGTGCTCTTAACACCCTTGATCTTCATCACCCTGTTCTTGAGAATGTCCCTGAACTCCTCAATGTCAGACGCTGAAAACAGGGTCACAATGTCAAACTCGCCCGTTACTTCGAAAAGTTCTTCGAGATTTTCAAGCTTGGAAAGAGCTGCCACTACATTGTCCATTTCTGCTGATTCTACGAAGATGTCTATGAAGGCGAGAAGTCTTGGCAAACTTGATCATCTTCCAACCGAACGAGCGACCGGTTGATTTATACCTTGTGGTACTCGACGCGCGCTTCAAGAGACACAAGGATAAACGCGCGCGCTCTGGAAGTCGGAAATCAGTCATCACATGACCGACTGCAAGCGCGCGCCAACCCAGCTAGAAGCCTTTCCAGGTCTGCCAAAGAAAAATATCAAGGTCGACACGTTGAAAACTATTATTGCCAGTATGAGGTATGAAGTTGTATCAAAAAAGAGTAGACAGCCTCCAAACCGTGATTTCCAAATGAAAAACCCTGCGCGCGCGCTCAATCGGGATACTGCTCCCGCAATCTCCTTTTCGTCTCTGGCCAGTGCAGGAGTCAGCGTGGCGCGTTCTTGGTCATTCTTTTGTCAATGCCTTTGCTGGGATGAGAAGCAGGTTTTGTGCGATAAGGTTTGCAATTAGTGGTGGGAGTACCTGCGGGCCAAATGCCGCGAGGCCTACAACCAGGGAGAGGGCTGCGTTTTTCACTGTTGTCGCAATCTCAAGTGATACTGCTTTTCTGTGTCCGAATCCCCTAGTAAGAAAATGGGTTAACGTGAACGCAAATGCGAGTATTCCAAGTATGAAAGCGTTCAGTAATACAAATTCTGCAATGTCGTTTCTGACGTATTCAACTCCTGGCGCGATGGACCCCCAAACCAAAAGGGCGAGTATGCACAGTTCAGCTTTAGAACTGAAAAGGCTGGCTCTGTTCCAGTCAAGGTGGACAAATCTCCTCACTAAGAAGGAGGCGGCCAACGGAACCAAGATTATCTCTGCCAGATTCAACATCATGCTTGCAATGTCAACATTGAGGACTGTGCCGATAGCAATCAGCATTGTTGCAGGTACTGTGATTATGGAAAGCAGGTTTGTGGTTATGCTCATGACTAGGGCGGTGGCGACGTCTCCTTTGAAAGCCTTGGCCCAGAAAGCAGAGACGATCGCAGATGGGCAGCAGAGTGCGAGGATGATCCCAGCGTAAACGATGGATGAGAAAAAGGGTTTTGCGGAAAGCGCCAGCGCAGGCACCAGGACAAACGCTGTGAACAAGCCCATGATTATGACTGGATAATTCCTCGTTGCTCGTGCGATTTCGTTCGGTTCTATGCTTAACGCGACGAAGAACATCAAGAGCATCAGCAAAAGAGACAGGTACGGTTTCCAAATCACTCCGACCTGAGGAAGAGAGAAGCCCAGTGCTATGCTTAGAACTATGGTTAACGGCGTCAAGTATCTGCTGATAAGAGCGCTCATACGCCTGAGGCTTCCAAGAGAGGTCAATATAGCCGTGTCAGAGGTAATTAAAGTTTAATAGCTGAACATTTTGTATCAGCAGCTAATAACGTGGGGCGAGAAGGGAGGAGAGGTTAGAGTGCCTCAGGACATCCTTGTGATACCGCGTATTTCTTTAAATTCACGACTGTGCATAGTTTCGAGGAGGCTTTACCGTGGATGAGATCTCTGCTGACCAGGCAAAGGAACTGTCAATCAAAGCAGTTGAAGCAATGGAAAAAGGTGTTGAATACGCGGATGTACTCTGCGAAAGAGCTGGAGGTGTCTCAGTAGCTAAAGATAATGCTGAGGAACGCGTTTCGACGCCTGCAGCTTTTCAGGGCATTGTCCTCAGAGCTTACAAACTGGGACAATGGAGAGAGACAAGCACTTATGATCTTTCAGCTGCACGAGTGGTGGAAATGGCGAGGAAACTTGCCCGGTTTGAACCACTGTCTAGGAATTCTGTCAAACTGCAGGAACTCAAGCCTTGGGAACTGGATGAAGAGTTGAACGTAAAGATCAGCCCTTCTGAAGTGGATGTTGAAGAGAAGCTCAAGCACGTTCGAAGGCTTCACAATGAAGTCGTGAGCCACGACAAGAGGGTCGTCAATGCAAGAGTCTTCTACTCGGACACCGTGTTGGAAAGGGTTTTTGCAAACACTGAGGGCAGTGTGCTGCGGCAGGTAGTTCCGCGGATATCTCTTCAAATCGTACCGATCGTCAGAGAATCGGGCAAGATGGATTATGATTATCTGTCCTGTGGAGGGACTGCAGGGTTTGAAATTGTGAAGGACTTGGAAGAAAAGTCTGTGAAGGAAACTGTGGACAGTTCAATCAGCCTCTTGAAAGCGTCTGCTCCGCCCTCAGGACATTTCAAGGTGATTCTTGACCCAGGGATGACGGGGACGTTTGCGCACGAATCCTTTGGGCATGGTTGTGAAGCTGATCAAATAGTGAGGAAAAGGTCGTATCTCGTGCCGTATTTTGGCAAGCGCATCGGATTCGAGAAACTCAACATCTGTGACGATGGAACGCTTCCGGGCGGAAATGGTTCCTTCCTTTTTGACGATGAAGGAGTAAGAAGCAATAAGAACTACATCTTGAAGAGCGGCATTCTCAAGGGTTTTCTGCACGAGAGATACTCAGCATCGTTGATGAACGCTGAGCCAACGGGGAACGGAAGAAGAGAAAACTTTCTCCGCAAGCTCTTTGTTCGCATGACTAACACGTACGTTGAGCCAGGCGACTACAGCTTTGACGAATTGGTAGAAGAGATCGACTACGGCGTTATGTTCGCGCACTCTTTTTCAGGAATGGAGGACCCGCTTGCAGGCGGAATGGAGCTGAAGTCCAAAAAGGGTTACGTGATAGAAAAAGGAAGAGTGGGCAACGTTCTTTCGATGCTTACGCTGACTGAAAACGTTCCTGATTTCATCGCGTCAATAGACGCCGTAGGAAAGAAGGACCAGTTTCACATGGAGCAGGGAACCTGCGGCAAAGGTTACGAAGATATGGTACCGGTCGGAGACGGTGGCGTTTACATCCGAGCTGAAGCAGTGGTGGGTCAAGGATGAGCGAAATCAACTCGATCCAGAAAATTCTGAGAGAAGAACGCATCGGCCAATGGGACATCTACGTTGAAACCGCTGAAGAATACGATGTTCAGCTCCGCAACTTCGACGTCGAAACTGTAAGGGGTCCGATAACAAACTCAGGGTACGCTGTCAGAGTAATAAAACCAAAGAACAAGAAAGTCGGCATCGGCATCGGAAGTGGAAATTCCCTGCGACCCGCGCACATAAAGAGATGTCTAGAGACTGCTTCCATCGGAGCCAGAATCACTGAATACCCGGGTTACACACTGCCAAAACCCGCAAAGTATCCGACAGTGAAAGTCGCGGACGCCAAGATCACTTCAGACGCCGAGACAGTCGTCAAAGACAAGACTGAGGAACTGATTTCACTCCTAAGAAAGTCAAAAACGGTTCTGCCAACGTTCGGGAAGGTTCGAACATACAACGTGTCAACTGTGATCCGCAACAGCGAGGGATTGCACGCAGAGAAAAAAGAAACCTTCTTCTACATTGAGCTAGCGTTGAAAGCGGAACAGGAAGGAAAGCTTGCAGAGTATTGGCCAATGCATATTGTCAGAAGAGCAGATGACTTGCACCTGAGCGAGGAGATTCCAAAATGGGTGAAGCTGGCTGAGGACGCCTTGAAGGCGAAGGTTCCGAAAACCATGAAGACAGCAGTTATTTTTCCTCCTCAAATCCTGGGAAGCATACTTCCTAGCACCGTGGGCTTTCACTGTCTTGGATCCTCTGTTTTCAGAGGAATCTCCAGGTTCAAAAAAGGAGAACAAGTAGGCTCTAGGGAACTCACTGTCCACGATGATGGAGTCTTCGATTACGCCCTTGGGTCGTCGAGCTTCGACGACGAGGGAACACCCCAATCAAGAACGACCCTCATCGAAAAGGGAATACACAAGAGTTTTCTCTACGACGCAATGTATGCGGCCGTGTTTAACGTTGACTCAACTGGGAACGGCCAAAAGCTCCCAGCGTTTTCATTGGCATTCACCAGAGTTGACCTCAAGTACGCGATGTTGCCTTCTGTGCAGCCAACGAATATCATCGTTGAACCGGGAGACATGAGTTTAGACGAGATGATCGAAACGACGAAGGAAGGGATTTACCTGGAACAACTGTCTAGTGGTGGTTCCGATTCTGTTACCACCTCTTTCGGTTCGGAGATTAGAAACGCGTACCTCATCAAGAAAGGAGAACTCTCAACACCGCTGAAAGGCGGCCAGATCAACGGATTCCTGCTCGATAGCCAAGATACGAAAGGTCACAAAACAAGCGGTCTGCTCAATCAAATCTCTGGCATCTCCCAGAAAGCCCAAATCTCGGGCAGATGCATAACACCTCACATCAGATTTGAAGGTGTCCAAATAGCGGGCAAATAGATATCCATAATCGAGCAGTGAGAACACCGCCCCCAATTAGGTGCAGGCACTTCAATACAACGGAGAATTCACAACAATAGCCCGCGCGTTTTTCAGAGAAAAAGGTCGGAAGACACTAGCGCTTTGCCACTCTCTCTTTCTCAGCTTCTAACGGCAACCTAGAGCGAATTGTGCGTTCGTAAGTGGACACTTCTCCCGAAGTAGCCCTATCTAAGGAGTGACTTCCAACATTATTGATGTTTGCTGAAGTCTAACAAACTGTTATGGAACTATCCTCTATTTGCTTTTTTTCCTTTTGTAGGCTATGACTGCAAGCAGTGTTACTATCATAAATAGTGGTAGAATGAGTAATGATGGAAACTCTGGTACTATTGTTATTTGGTGTTGTGAGTGGGTGTAGTTTACGTATATGTATGTGTTCGTGGTGTCTGTCCAGTTTCTGAATGGGCATGGCTCTCCGTTCAGAAGAACGGTGTAGTTGCCCTGCCACAAGTCTTGAACGATAATGTTGGGGATGGCTACTCTGGAGAAGCCGGCTGTAGACTCGGAGCCGGTAACGTTGAAACTCAGCGTTTTCTGGGTGATGTCAGCCTGAAAGCCTGAAACAGAAGAGTTGCTCACCACGTAAACGTTGCAGGCCGTTTCATTCCAACTTCCAGCATCAAACGTGCCACATGGAGCCATAAGCGGATAAAGATCTATATTACCTACAAAAACGCTGAAGGAAGTGTCGCCTACGCCGTCGCTTCCAGTTTCGTTCTGATAAGGACCGCTGTAGAAGTCAGTGCCGTTGTACTTACTCCAGTAGTTGCCGCCAGAAGGATAAGCGGTGTTCCAGAAGTTGATCCCTGGCGCTTGCGCGGCGGGAG
This sequence comes from Bathyarchaeia archaeon, assembly GCA_050012255.1. GTDB lineage: Archaea > Thermoproteota > Bathyarchaeia > Bathyarchaeales > Bathycorpusculaceae > DASPPK01. The sequence goes on along the minus strand of JBEKHN010000002.1, from coordinate 103,719 downwards.
ACGTATCATTGATCAAGTTGTTGTGGAAAATGAGGTTACCGCTGCCGTATTCATAGATCGCGCCTGTTGATATGCCGATAAAGCTGTCAGCAAAGGTGTTGTCTTGAACAAGATTATAGCTGCCCCCCAAAATCATCGCTCCAACTTCCAACATTCTCAGTTCGGGTGAAAGTTCCACCCAAGCCTCCTCGGGGAAAAAGGGGGCCAATTCAGGAAAGCGATGCATTTCTATGAGAGACCAGATGTCGCTCCCATTCACCAAATTCCCTGAGATGATGCTACCGAATGCATCGGGGAGGTAGATTCCAAGTGGATCTCTCAAAACCGTATTGTTTGTTATGATGCTACTGTTGCTCGAGATCCGCATTCCCACTCCGTTATCAACTATCATGTTTCTCTTGACCGTGGTGTTGAAAGAAGTATAATCGACGAACAGCCACTCATCGTCCGCGCGCGACAAGTAGCGATAGCCTTTGGCATCAATAGCATAAACGGTGTCACTTATCGAGTTGTTTGCTATGATCGTGTTGTTTGAAGCTACCGCAAGAACGCCTTGAACGTTTTTCGTCAGGTTCAAATCCTCAACCGATATGTTTGTGCAGTTTATCAGTATCACGCATCCAGCGTCCGTTGGAACCTTTTGGTCGTGCTGATTTATCCAATAGATTATTGGCTTGCCATCAACAGTGTTAGACATGTCGATGTCATTCAGGAATTCAGCTAGCGGATCCATGTTGGGCGAGCGACTTATTGTTTTCGGGGGTAGGCCAAAGTTCATTTGGCCACCGCTAATACTGTTGTTTCTCATGGTTGTGAACATTGAAAAATCACCAGGGTAAATGCCTTCCAAATTGTCGTTGAGTGTGTTTCCAACAAGTGTGTTGTTGTTGCCTATCAATAGATATATGCCGCATACATTATTGTCAATAGTACAATTTCTGACTGATGTGTTGTTTGTAGAATGAAGTAGTATGCCTTGGAGATTGCCTGACAGATTGACCCCGTCGATTGTGATGCCTGTACAATTGTTCAACCAAACGTATCCGGCGTCTGATGGAACCTGCTCATTTCTCCGGTTTACCCAGTAGTATATGGGCTTTCCGTTGACGGTGTTCGAGGCATCCACGTCGTTGTAGAGCCCAGGCTTCTCTCCCAAACCAAAAATCCAGTTCCATGTCTGTTCGAGCAGGATCAGCCCAAAATTGTAATCGTTATCGGTCATGTTGTTGTTTCTTAGGGTGTTGTCGTAACAGTTGCCATAGAGGTCAATGCCATACCCATTTTCTACCACGGTATTGTTCGTTATTGTGTTGTTGCCGGCGTTCCACAGATGAATGCCGAACAGCGCATTGTTTGCTATGACATTGTTGGATACGGTATCGTTTGCACAGCCCCTCAGAAAAATAGCTCCGACAACATTGTTTACGATCAGATTGTCTTCTATTCTATTGCCAGTAAATACAGGAAAGAAACCCACAACCCGTTGATCTTCAACACCAAAGCCTCCATTTCGTATTGTGAATCCAGTCACATTAGAACTGGTCCATAGTCGTACCGCAGACTGAGCCCACAGATCGTGTGCGCTTGCATTTCCGTCAATGATCGTACCGATACGGTTTTCTCCGACAAGCGAAACATTACTCCTGACAACGACATTTTCATAGTAAGTCCCGTTGTACACGAATACCGTGTCTCCGTCGCTTGACGCGTCCATGGCCTCTTGTATTGTGTGAAAATCTGCTGGTCCATCATCATCCACAGTCCATGTTCGCGGTTCTGCTTTAGTCGGTTGAATGTTAAATGCCAATGTCAACAGGCTGGTTAACAGCAGTGTGAGCGCTATTGTTGAAACCATCTTTCTCTTCATAAACAGCATTCTCCCTTCTCCAATTCAACTAACGCGCACGGTTGGATGTCGAATGCCACAGTCAACACACTCATCAGAAGCATGATGAACATGACTGCAGAAAAATGCTTTCCTTAACAATCTCCTTTTCCCCTGACCTGTGATGGTGAAATCGGCATATATAGTTTGTTGACAAGTCTTCTTTGGCATTTGATCGTGCATATCAATTCAACTTGCATCCAATTCTGCATTATTTCAGAAATCGCGCGCTATGCGTGTATCTGTGCGTCTGTAAGAGAGACTATGAGTGAGAGGAGTTGGAAAGCGCGCGCTATTTTCGCTCTAGCTTGAAGACCACTGGTCTTAATCCGTCTGTGCAGCACCCTACTGCAACTCCACGTTCATCATACCACTCGCTGAAGTTGCCATTTGACTTGAGCGTTATAACTGCCAAGAAGATTGCGCCCCAAGCATAAGGGCAAAACCCGCTTGGCATGCTGTCATCAACATAGAACACCTGTCCTTCCTTGAAGATGGAGCATGGACCACTATACTTTGCCTTGACTGGAGGATCTTTGAATACCTCTTTAGTGTCAAACCGTTTGAGCACCGTGATCTTTATACGACCCGCTTCCTTACCCAGACAAATACCTCACATACTTCATAGTTTTGCTTTGCGGCTTTTTTGTGGCTTGTGGAAGAAACTTCAATTCAGATATCAGTCGTTTAATGACCGTTTGCTCCCGCAATTCCCCTATTTTCCTGTTTCAACACAAGGTTGGGCGAGCAGCACTCTGACCTGACGTACGAAATGGAACAGGCTGGTGTTTTTGGATGACTATGTAGCTGAGGATTGTCACAGTAGCTATTTATTTTGGGCCTGGGCTTATTCAGCCTCTGCTCAATGGAACTGGGTGGGTCGTGTGAAAAAGCTGCACACATTACCACATAGAGTGTGTGAATCCACATGCTATGTCAACGGACTGGAAGATCTCGTTTCGTGGAGGGGAGCGCGCTATACTGATTTCTTGCTTTCTGTTGTTGGTGGTATGGCGGGTTTTACTTATCTTCGCTTCAAGAGGGCAGACCCGCCCTGCATGGTGTTTTGGGGTGCCAATCCCAAGTACCTGATGAAGGATCTCGCCAGAATAATTGGTTTCGAAGAGACTGTGATCGAGGGGAAGACGTTCAAGAACACGTTTCCGAAGCTGAAAGAGTTCATTGACGATGGACATCCCGTTGTGGCCGGAGCTCTTGACATGTACTATCTGCGATACTACCCAGATCTCTACAAGAAACTCCACGTTCCCATTCATTATGTTCTCGTCATTGGATACGATGATGAGGAACGCTTTGTCTTCGTGCATGATTGTAGCCGTGAAGGTGTCCAGCGGGTACCATACGATGAGTTTGAGAAATCTTTGGACGTCAACGTACTAGGGATGAGTAAGAGAAACACGATAAGGAAGTTTAACTTTCCTGAAAGATTGCCGTCTGAGTTCGAAGTTGCCGAGAAGGGTTTCTGCTACAAGGCTGAACGGTTCTTGAACCCGCCTGTGAAGCTGTTTGGCATCCCTGCGATGCGCAGGCTTGCCGATGAGATTCTTGAATGGGATAACAAGAAGTGCTTTGAACATATGGTCACTTATGCGACAACCCCTCCGCTGCTACCTAAGACTTTCGAAAACAGTCATGGAATGCGGTTCTGGCAAGCAGATGTGCTCAACGTTTTAGGAGCCAAGTACGGCGTAGACGTTTGGACTGAGGCATCGGCTCTTTTCAGACGATCCGGAGAGAAGATTAAGAAACTTTGTGAGGCAGCTCTGAAGCAGAACAGGCAGGAAGCATCGAACAGCTTGGTGGAAATAGCCGAGATTGAGGAACAAGCATACAGACTACTCAAAACCGCGCCTACTGGATAAGTTATTTTGTACTCCTGCTCTGAGTACACAGGGGTAATGTTGACGATGACCTCTGGAAAGGATTCAACGTCTAACAGGCTGATCTGTGAGAAGAGCCCTTACCTTTTGCAGCATGCCCACAATCCGGTGGATTGGTATCCTTGGGGTGCTGAAGCCTTTCGAAAGGCCGGCGCGGAAGACAAACCTGTCTTCCTGTCCATCGGCTACTCAGCATGCCACTGGTGCCATGTGATGGAGAGAGAATCGTTTGAAGACCCAGAAGTCGCCAGAATGCTCAATGACACTTTTGTATGCATAAAAGTGGACCGCGAAGAAAGGCCAGATTTGGACGCTGCCTACATGAAAGTTTGCCAAGCGATCACGGGAACAGGCGGATGGCCTCTGCACATAATCATGACTGCTGACAAGAAGCCGTTCTTCGCTGCAACCTACATCCCTAGAGAAAACAGGTTCGAGCAGTTGGGAATGAAACAACTTGTACCGCAAATCAAGCAACTCTGGGCGTCGAAAAGAAACGAGCTCATCGACTCTGCAGAGAAGATCACAGCGCTTCTCAAAGGGAGAGAAAATGAATCAAGAAGCCTGCAGCCAACTGAAGAACTTGCTGAATCTACCTTGGACGAAGCATACTTGCCCCTTGCAGAGAACTTTGACGAAGGCAACGGCGGCTTCGGGAACGCACCGAAATTTCCCTCACCTCACAACCTGAGCTTCCTTCTAAGATACTGGAAGCGAACTCGACACGACAAAGCCCTGCAAATAGTTGAAAAAACCCTCGACGCCATGCGGCTGGGAGGCATCTACGACCACTTAGGCTTCGGCTTTCACCGCTATTCCACAGATACGAAATGGCGTGTCCCCCACTTTGAGAAAATGCTCTACGACCAAGCAATGCTCGTCACAGCTTACACCGAGGCTTATCAGGTGACAGGAAAAGAAGATTACAAGCAGACAGCTCGCGAAGTAATCGCATACGTCCTGCGCAACATGACCGACCCAACAGGCGGCTTCTATTCGGCTGAAGATGCTGACACCGAAGGTGAGGAGGGAAAATTCTACCTTTGGACTGAACGAGAAATCAGGCAAGCGTTGCCTGAAGACGAAGCGGAACTCGTTAAAAAGGTCTTCGGCACTGAAGAAGAAGGCAACTTTGTGGAAGCAACAACTGACAAGGAGACTGGAAAGAATGTTCTCTACCTGAGAAAACCGCCCGCTGAACTAGCAGTGGACTTGCACTTTTCGCCAGAAAAACTTCAGAAACTAATCGAAGAAGCCCGTCAAAAGCTTCTTGCCGTTCGCCAGAAACGCGTTCACCCAAGCAAAGATGACAAGATTCTCACTGACTGGAACGGCTTAATGATCGTGGCATTGGCAAAGGCTAGCCAGGTTTTCGATGGGCCTGAGTACTCGGCAGCAGCGAGAAAGGCCGCTGACTTCATAATCGGAAACTTATGCGACGCAGAAGGAAAGCTCCTTCACCGTTACCGAGAAGGAGAAGCAAGTATAGACGGTTTCTTGGACGATTACGCTTTCTTCACTTGGGGTCTCATAGAACTCTACGAAGCGGTCTTTGAAACGAAATACCTCCGGTACGCCATCGACCTAGCAGACAGGATGCTTGCACACTTCTGGGACAAAGACCTTGGAGGCTTCTATCAGACTGCCGACTATTCGGAGACAGCCATCGTGAGAAGCAAAGAGATCTGTGATTGTGCCTATCCATCAGGCAATTCTGCTGCAGTCTTGGATTTGATCTACCTGGCGCGAATGACGGGCGAAACACGGTTTGAAGAGAAAGCAGCACAGTTGATGCGTGCCTTCTCAACTGAAGTGATAAAGGATCCTTCTGCCCATACCCAATTAATGAGCGTCCTTGATTTCGCACTGGGGCCCTCAAGTGAAGTAGTAGTTGTGGGAGACCCGCAGAAAGAAGACACGGCCAGGATGCTGCAAACTCTTTGGAGCAAGTTTCTTCCCAGAAAAGTCGTGATACTCCGCTCCTCAGCCGAGAAGTCTCAAGAAATAACTGACATTGCCAAATTCACAGAGAGCCTGCACGGTGAGGGAGATAAGGTAACGGCGTTTGTGTGCCGAAGCCACGTCTGCAACCGGCCAACAACAGATTTTCTCACTATGCTGGAACTATTGAATGGGCGATAACAGGTGCAGCTTATCCGTCTAGAGACCGCCGCGACATTTTGGGTGAAGGATAAATCACCGGGGCAGGAATCCTGACCCGAAAGTAGTTGTGGAACGCTATTTTTTGGGAAATGGCGGCGAAGTAACTGAAATCTAGACACTAATGCAACAAAAAAGAGCCCTGTGCATGGGCTCGATATAGAAAGTGGCAAATTCTAAGGGTAAGGCAGGAGGACGACGGCGTTCTCGGCAACCGAGATCTGTGCAGATGATTCTCTTAGTTCTCTCACGTGATTCTCGACGGTTTCGTGAATCTTCGCTCGGATGTCATTGCTGTTTAAAGGAGAAAGCCTGTCTAGTTCTTCCGAAAGTTTGGAGTCACCGAGAATTTTCTCGACCCAGTTTTGAAAGTCTCTTCTCTGAAGATGGAACATCAGGCTCTCTGACTTGATAGACTTGACCCTATCGAGAAAATCAGAGAGGTTTCTTGCAACTTCGCCAGTTGGTTTTCCAACAGCTTCGTAGAAATAGAAAGCTTCTTGGTCTCCTACCGTTCTCAGAACTTTTACAGCTTCTGTGTGAACCCATGGATTCTGTGTGTTCCTGCTTTTTGGCTTGTTCTTGTTTCTTGGAGGCATGGTTTTTTTCATTCTTGTTTCACCGTTAAACCTTGCTCGTGACGTGTATCTTGCGACTTAATAAACCTTCCCCAACAAGTGTAGAACTCAAACACTGATCCACGTTTAATACGCCAATGCAACAGAAAAGGGAACAGTGAGCGCGTGCGCTAATTGCATTGAAGATCCAAAAATAGGATCTGAAGATTTCTGTAATCCCTGTGTCACAGTTGCATTCATGACACCGCAGAGCCCGCGTTTAAGTTTTGTAAAAGCGTTGCCTTTTGCTCAACACTCAAACCTTTCAAAAGTCTATCTGTGGGACGAAAGCACTGCAACAGAAGGCACCACGCAAAACCGAAATGAGCATTTTGAATCATGCTATCTGAGGGTACGCTTTCTTAATTCGTTGTCTTAGCGCAACGTCAAAGGTGTACAGCATTGCTGAGATTACGACAAGTGCTAACAAGAAAAGGGCGATGTTATAGTTAACTAGAACCAGCAGTGGGATATGTACTAGATATATCGGGAAACTAATATTTGCCAAAAACGTTACAGGTTCAGAAAGATTGGAAGCTTTCCAAAAGAGGTTTCTTTGGACAACGTATATTCCTAGGCCGAAATCGAAAATTCTACACAAAGGAAACCAATCATATCCTCTGACGATTCCGGGAATGTGGCTGAAGATTATTCGAGTACTGATCTCAATAATCAGCAATATGAAGAGTGACACATTTGGACGTTTTCTAATCATCTTAAGAACAATCGGATATAACAAATACAGTGAAATTATTACTCCTATGAACCAAAAGGTCCCGTTGACTTTTCCGTAGAAGTCCTCAAGTGTCGACGCGAAGAAGGCTTGGAACCCCGAAACCAGTTTTGCGATATCTATGAGCGAAAGAGACGGAATGACCGCGTTGAATATTGTGATGTTGAAAAGTATTGCTGCCCAGTAGGCGGGGTAAATGCGTAGCGCTCTTTTTGCGAAAAAGTTCTTCAAGGCTTCAATCGTGTCAACGTTTGGGTAGTTGAGAGCCAAAGAGCAACCACTTGCAAATATGAACAACCAGATGCCTATATTTCCATAGTAAACATGAAAAATGTCGAAAAAGTTCAAACTGAAATAGAAGGGCTGCAATTGTTGCGATAACGAAGAGGTGGAAATTATGTGCTGTACTACAACCAGCGTTATGGCAATTATACGCAACATATCGATGAAAAGCGATCTTTTCATTCATGCCAGCTTCAGATTGAAATCTGTTAAAAAGAAGTACAATGGCCTACTAGAGAAAAACCTTTCCTAGTGCTCGCACTGAATGACCTCTTTCAACTTTTCAAACCACCGAATAGTTGCGCACACTTCATCTCGTCCTCGCGCTGTTTTAAACTCACCAGGGTCTTGAATAAGCACGCGCTACATCAGTAGTAGCAGGATAGGTCAGAGACTATACCTAAACCTTCGACACCTTCGTAGAGTTCGAAGCCAGGCGTTGATCTCCGATAGCACCGTTGACCGCTTGTCACGCTGGTTACTGTACTCTTTTCGTCGAAAAATGTTCAACAACGATCAATCTAATAGCACCGTTGATGGCTCGCGCGCTGCCTTGTCCCTTCATTATCCGTGCGCACTTGAACAGCCACGTAGCTCCGCATCCAACTTGAACAGCCTCACCGTTCTCAACAATGCTCGCCAACTATATATGCAAAACGTATATGCAAAACGTATATGCAAAACGTATATGCTCTCACGCGCGCGCTATCAGCGAATTAGGGGACAAGCCAGCGCGCTACTTGATAAATATTCCCCAACAAGTGTAGAACTCAAACCCTCATCCAAGTTTCAAACATCAATGCAACAGAAAAGAGAACAGCGAGGGCGTTGGCCTCGCCAATCGCAAGAGTTAACTTCTTCACGTTCTCAAACGGCAACATTAAAGAGGATACAACGTGAAGCGAACAGTCATGAGCAACAAATCCAACGATGGTTACCTTCTTCTCGTCTCAAAACTTCAGGAAAAGCACAAGGAGCTGACGGGATACAGGCAAAATATTCGCTGGAAATTCATTCAAGGACAAGCCCCCGAAGCCAGTAAGCACAGTTTTGACGATTCAACATGGGAAACCGTCAGCCTGCCCAAGACTGTCGATGCTAGAATAGGAGACGCTTGGCTCAGAACCAGAATCGCGATTCCCAAACAGATCGCTGGGATAGAAGTCTCAGGCTCGGTCGCGAAGATGTTCTCGTCAGTAATCCTTGACAAGATAGAGATCTACTTGGATTCTGAGAAAATATTCAGCGCAGACTACTGGGCGGATCTAGGAGAATACAAGATATTGTTGGATGAAAAGGCGACACCCGGCAAAAGCCATGTCGTCGCCATTCACCTACATCCAAAATACGAACCCGTCGGCGTCCCGTCTTTCAGCATATCCTACAGCCTCGTAGAGAGAACTGCGTTTGAGATAGACTCGTTTATCCAAGAACTTAGGTTTGCCAAGTTTCTTGATGAGAAATTGACTCAAAAGGCTTGTCAAGACTTCAGACTAGAGGCTTTCAATGGAAAGCCCTCAGCCCTTCTTGAAGAGATAAACAAGGCCCGAGCCAAACTGACCATCCTATCCCAGAAAGCTAAGGAATTTAAGGTATACCTCGTTGCTCACGCCCACATAGATATGAATTGGCTTTGGCCATGGGAAGACACCCTTAACACCATTAAGGAAACCTTCAGCACGATGGTCAAACTGATGGACAAGTACCCTGACTTCTGCTTTTCCCAGAGCCAAGCCGCCACGTACAGAGCCGTCGAGCAGGAGTATCCTGAGCTCTTCGAAGCGATAAGAAGACATGTGAAACGGGGCAACTGGGACATAACAGCCTCGATGTGGACCGAAGCTGACCTAAACATGGTTGGAACAGAAGCACTGGTCAGGCAGTTCCTAGAAGCCAAACGATACGTGAAGGAGAAATTCGGGTTCGAGCCTAAGGTTTGTTGGATGCCCGACACCTTCGGTCACATTTGGACGCTCCCTCAAGTCGCAAGTAAAGCCGGCTTGAAATACTACTACTTCATGAGGTGCGGCAAAGGCCATCCCATCTTCTGGTGGCAATCGCCCGACGGAACGAGAGCCCTAGCCTTCACGAGCGTTTACAACAATTCCGTTACCCCAAAGAACATAGTTGACGTAGCCATCGACCTTCACAGTCGCTACGGACTCAAGACGAGCATGTTCGTCTACGGGGTTGGCGACCACGGTGGCGGAGCCACAATCGAAGATGTTGAAGCAGCCCACGAGATTCAGAAGAAACAGGTCTTGCCTACAATCGCCTTCAGCTCAACTCACAGGTTCTTTGAGGAAGTTGAAAGACAACCAAGCATCAAGGCCCTTCCCGTCATTAATGACGAGCTGCAGTTCACATTTGACGGCTGCTACACCACACACAGTGACATCAAGCGTTACAACAGGCTTTGTGAGAGGCTGCTCGTAGACGCTGAACGGTTCGCGGTGCTCTCGGGCAAGTATCCAAGGGATTATCTTCGAAAGGCCTGGTTGAACATGCTTTTCAACCAGTTCCACGACATCCTTGACGGAAGCGGAGCCCCCGAAGGGTACGTTCTTCCTGTCAAACTTGCGAAAGAAGCACTAAGGATCGCTGACGATATCTTGAAGGGTTCTGTCAGGGCACTTGCAGAAAGGATAAAGTTCTCCGGGAATGGCATCCCGATTGTTGTCTTCAACTCATTGTCTTGGGATCGAACAGACCTCGTGAAAATCAAAGTTCCCAAGCGCGCGATTCCACGAAACCCGATCGTCGTTTCAGCTGGCGGCCAGGAAAAATCACTGGTGCAAGTCGCCGGAGACGAGGTCCTGTTCTTGGCCAAAGTGCCATCAATAGGTTACAGAGTTTACTACCTCGTCGAGGGCAGTTGTGCAGAAGAAGACCTAACAGGGCTGTCAGCCAGTGAAAACTCGGTTGAGAACGAATTCTTCAGGCTTGAAATTGAGAAGAACTCTGGTACTATAACGTCTCTTTATGACAAGGCTTCTGACAGGTTTGTCTTCAAAAAGGACAGATTCAAATCTACTACTCCCGTTTTTAGTAACCTGCTGCAGGTCTTGTACGAGCTTCCGCACGACATGTCCGCCTGGATCATCGGCGAGATAAGTCGAACAGAGAACCTCATAAGAGGCGCTGAAGTCGAACTCATAGAGTCTGGACCAGTGAGAGCTTCATTCAAGGTTACCCATAAGCACAGTAAATCCATGATCACACAGCGCATCTCGCTTCTGAAGGGCATTCCCAGAGTAGACTTCGAAACCGTGATAGACTGGAGAATGGTTTCCGACGACCAGACAGAAGCTCCCATGCTGAAGGTCTCCTTTACGCCCATACTGGGAGACTCCAAAGCAACGTTTGAAATCCCCTTCGGCTACGTCGAAAGAGTGGCTGACGGCACTGAGACACCCGCGCTGAGATGGGTTGACCTTTCAGACGGAGAGTACGGACTGAGCCTTCTCAACGACTCTAAGTACGGGTTCGATGTCAAGGGCAATACGGTAAGGATGACATTGGTCAGGACCAGCTACAGCCCAGACCCGAAGCCCGACCAAAGAGTGCATGAGATTAGATACTCCGTTTTCCCACACAAAGGCGGCTGGAAGGAAGCCCTGACTTTCAGGAAAGGCTACGAATTGAACCATCCGCTTGAAACTGTAATGGTCGCGAGATCGTCTCGATCGGACGGATCTGACCGTGAAATAGCAAGCTTCATCCAAGTCAAGCCGAACAATGTAGTAGTTTCGTGCGTCAAGCTGGCTGAGGAATCAGACGACTACATCATCAGAATCTATGACGCCTCTGGTAAGGGCGCCAAAGCAGAGATCCTCTTTGGTTTCCACACTAAGGAAGCATACGAAACTGACCTAATGGAGAAGAAACTAGCCATCTTAAAAACCCAAGGAAACAAACTGAACTTGTCACTGCGCCCGTTTGATATCAGAACAGTTCGAATAAAACGGAGCTGACACTGTTTGGCGCGTTACCTGTTTAGAATTAGTAATATCTCTTCAACGGGTTTCGCTGATCTGTTGCCAATTTCACTTGTCGCGGAACAGATATGCCCTGCCAATCCACTCCAGCGGTGCTCTTCCTGGCGCTTTCAATACTGATACTGTGCACATGAAGCGCGTAAGCCATTGCACGGTCTTGAGGGTTCTCGATCTGAAGCATCTGTTTTAAGCTTAGGTGCTCAAAGACTCGACGAATTGGGCGCAGAGAGTTACCGTGGCACGAGATTGCCACGTTACCCGGGTTCTGTCGGAGCCATTCTTCAAGCTGCAATAAGAAGGGCAACGTTCGATTTTCAACCATCTTCAGACTTTCTCCCTCCGGCGGTGGAAAATCATAACCCCTGTGAATTTGAGCGAACCATTCAGGCCTTTCCTCGGCAATCTTTCTCTTGCTTTTACCCTGAAGCAAGCCGTAGCAACGTTCGATGAGGCGGTCGTCCGTGAAAACATGAATCGCAGGATGCTTCTCAAGAACGATTTCAAGAGTTTTTCGAGCTCTCTTAAGGTGCGAGGTAAACGCATAGTCAATCTTGTCTCTCCCAAGTTGCTCTGCAATCTCCCGTGCCTGCGAAAACCCTTTCAAGGTGAGCACTGGGTCGCGCCAGCCCGAGAATATTCCACGGCTGTTGTCAGTGGTTTCAGCATGTCTAAAGACAAACAGATTGCAGATCATCAAAGGCTTCCTCCATACGAGCTAGCGCAATCTTCTAAATAGGACTTATCGCTCTTCTTCACTGTGAATTCGCAGCGGTCCCTTTGAACTAGACATCGGAGCATGAGTAAGTGAAAAAAACCAAGATCATCTGCACGATCGGTCCAGCTAGCATTTCCCGAAACACGCTCAGGAAAATGTACCGTGCGGGAATGAACGGTGCTAGAATAAACACGGCTTATGGGACACTCAAAGAGTACAGCATAATGGTTAGCCGTCTGCGGGAAGTCGCAGACATTCCCATAGTTGTCGACTTAAAAGGGCCTGAGATAAGGCTCAGAGCAAAGGGCAAGAAAATCGTCAACGTGGGAGACGTTTTCGAACTGGGCAAGGGCAAGAAAATAAGCTTCAACAACGACATCTATGAAGACGTGGATGTCGGAGACACTGTTCTTGTTGACAACGGTAGGCTGAGAACGCAGGTCGTGGAAAAACAGAAAGAAGTCTTGAAACTGCTCGCAAAGACAAGCGGCGAAGTAGATGATGGAAAGGGAGTCAACATTCCGAACAAGAAGCTCGCAGTCCCAACTCTCTCAAGAAAAGATCTTCAAATAATAGGTTTTGCAAAAGAGAACGATGTTGAATTCATGGCTCTCTCGTTCACAAGAAGTGCCCAGGACATCATTAAACTGAGGAAAGAGGCCAACGGTTTTAAGGGTGCAATCATCGCCAAGATCGAGAATTCTGAAGGTGTCGACAAATTCAATGAGATCCTTGACGCCTCAGACGGAATCATGGTGGCAAGAGGCGACCTGGGCGTTGAAATAGAACCTGAAAAGGTCCCGCATGTTCAGAAATCAATAATCAGAAAATGCAATCAGAGAGGAAAAATCGTCGTAACGGCGACGGAAATGCTTGAATCCATGACGCACCAGCCGATCCCGACTAGGGCTGAAGTCAGCGATGTTGCCAACGCAATAATTGATGGGACAGAGGTAACGATGCTCTCAGGAGAGACAGCAGTGGGGCAGTACCCTGTGGAATCTGTCCTGATGATGTCCAGAATTGCGAAAGAAACTGAAAAGGCAGTGGAAAGTCACGTCGAAGACGAGGGGTTCGTCAACATCTCAGACACGGTAAGCAAGGCGGTTCAAAGGATATGCCAAGAAATGCCCGTGCACAAAGTCGTCACGCTGACTAGGTCAGGCTACACAGCTCGAATGATCTCAAGGTTTAAGATCCCTCAACAAATAATCGCCGTCACACCTGTCAACCGCGTCAAGAAGCAACTTGAACTGTCCTACGGCGTCCACCCAGTGCACTTTGACTACCTCAAAGAAGATGACCGAATTCTGGCCACAGCGAACAAGCTTCATTCAATAGGCCTTATCCACGACCAGGACACAGTTCTCTTCACCGCAGCCTTCAGAACCTCCAAGCCGCATTCGAGCAATCTGATCGAGATACATAGCATTAGGGAACTTGTACAGCTTACCGATACATAACAAACTGCTTTCTCTCTCTATGAGGTCGCGCGCATGACAGGAGGGCCAGTCTAGCTCTTGTTACTAATAACGGACTTGTAAATGTCAATTGTTTGTTCTGCAACCTTTCTCCAGGTGAAGAATTCAAGAGCTCTTCTTCGTCCGTTTTCGCCCCATGTTTTTGCCCTCTGTGGGTCCTTTAGCGTCTCTTTTATTCCCCAGGCTATGTCGGTTGGTTCTTCACCGTTTATGTGAATTCCAGTTTGATTGGGACCAGAAGGGATGACCTGCTCTCGGAACCCAACCACTCCATGGGCGCCGACGACTATTGGTTTCTCCATGGCCATCGCTTCAAGGCTTACGATGCCGAACGGTTCGTACACGGAGGGAAAAACGCAGAGGTCAGCCGCTGCGTAGTGCAGAATTCTTTCGTCTTCTGGAACAAATTCGAAGCGGCAGCTAACGTTCTCTCTGATTCCAAGCCTGGCCGCCATCTCCAATATGTCCTTTTGCTCTTCTCCCCTGCCCAAAATGACAAGCTTGGTTTTCGGGTACTCCTTTAGAACCATCGGAATAGCCTGCACCAAGTTCCTGACGCTTTTAACCCAGGTGAGCCTACCGACGAACAACAGCAGATTCCAATCCTTTTGAACGCCATACTTTTCTCTTAATCCATCGATTGCTTCTTGACTACAGTTCTTGGGATTGTAGCGTTCCTCGTCGACACCGTTCCAGACGACGCTGATCTTGGATTCATTCCACCCGTGGCGAGTAAGGTCGTCGTGCATCGCGTAGCTTACGGTTATTATGTGGTCGGCCAGTTGCGCTGTTGCCTGCTCAAAATGAGAAACCACTTCCGAGCCCTGTCCTCCGCTTCTTCCCCACTCGGTGCTGTGAACGTGAAAGACCACGGGGATTCTCGTCTCATTCTTGGTTATGATGCCGGCGATGCTACTCAGCCAGTCGTGAACGCAGACGACATCGAATTTGCTGCCTTCTTTCTTGATCAGCCCATTGATGAATTTGGTGGCGCTCAGAACGTTGTACATGAAAATGTCGCTGAAGAACCGGATGTTGGTTCCCCATTTTACCAAGTCTTCCGTGACGAACATCGGGAAGACGTTGCTTGCGTCGGCTATCATGGGACGATGAACTTCTACCCCTTTCATAATTTCACGTGTCTTCAATTCTCCCGGGTTTAGAGTAAAAACGGCCACATCATGGCCCATTTCAACAAACTCGTGAGTTATGTACTCAGCGTAAGTTCCGAGCCCGCCTACGAGCTGTGGCGGATACTCCCAGACAAAAAAACCAACCTTCAACAGGTGCCCTCCACGCGCAACAACTTGCGCGCTTGTTCCTAATTAAGCAGTGCCCCTTAGAGAAGGGCTGTTTAACAAACTTGTATCAATCCAGTGCTTCAGCTAGGAGGGAAAGAGCCGAAGGAGTTAGCAACAGGCTGACGAGGAGTGTTCTCTTGTTTTCGGCATGCCGCAGGCGTCCAGAAGCAGGTGCTACGATTCTGCGGATGCACGGGGTCTTTGCAAATACATTTTGCATTTACACTTTGCATATACATTCATATTTGTCGACACTCGTCAGCGACTACTTCATCTGAGAAATGCTATCCAATTATTCCGCAATTTTGGCAGCCTTGCGGAGATCAGAAATAAGATAGAAAAAGGAGTGAAGAGCTTTATCGTCGAATTGACCTGACATTCGTGTTAAACTGACGATGGTGGCGTGAGGCTAATGTCCGACTTTGGTTTCAAGGCTATGGCTTTCACTTTCAGGATACGGGATTTCTTGAGGCCGCGCAGTGACATTGTGAAGGAAGCAGGGGCAAAAGAAGGTTTTCACGTGCTTGATTATGGTTGTGGACCAGGCAGCTATGTGAGAGCTGTCTCTGAGGTCGTTGGCGAGTCTGGAAAGGTTTATGCCTTGGACATCGAGCCGCTTGCCGTTGAGAGCGTTAAGAAAATTGCGGAAAAGCACGGCCTCGCAAACGTGGAAACGATTCTCTCCGACCGCAAGACTGGGTTGCCGGAGGAGAGCATAGACGTGGTTTTGCTGTACGATACCTTTCACGACTTAGTGGATCCGAACGGCGTGTTGGAAGAACTGAACCGTGTTTTGAAGCCAGATGGAGTCTTGTCGTTCAGCGACCATCACATGAAAGAGCACGAGATAATTTCAAAAATCACAAATAGAGGACTGTTTAGGCTGTTGAGAAAAGGAGAAAGAACGTACAGTTTTCTGAAGGAGGCATTTCCTTCCTAGGGCACGTTCTGAGCAACGCGCGTTTATCAGAGCTTTTTCAGGAGCCCATTCTTCCTTGAATCAGGAAATTGCTGAACCTCTTTAGCCGATTTTCAGCATCATCCAAGAGCTTCTTGAGCTCTGAACCGTCGACCTCGTATGGATCAGCCCGGTTCGGGAATTTCCAGATTTGAACCTTGCCCTCTTCGTCTGCTCCGATCGAATCGTCTATTTTGCACTCGTCTATTAGGCGAATGATGAACGTGGTGATAACTGCCATGTCGTCCATAACTGATTTGCTGGAATAGGATGGTTTGATGAAAACGTAGGCATACTGTGCCCCAGTTCCTATGACTTTGTAGTCGTTAACTTTGCTTGATGTTCCCACCGCATCGACGCAATACAAGAAGGGGCGAGCCAACTTGGGCTTATGACACACAAGCGCTTCAAAAGCCTCAGACTCGTAGTCAAAGCCCTCAGCCTTGTAGCGAGGACCGTAGATCTCGTATATTCTGTGAGCAACATCCTCAGTCAGGCCAACGAATCCTCTTGACGGGTCTTTCTTCACCACCCCCTTTTTCTCTAGGACGTGCAAGTTTCTTATGTCTTGGACAAACTTCTCACGTATATCCAAGAATCCAGCGGCGGCGACCACCAAGTTCTCATATTTTTCAACCGAGATTATCTTGTTCTCATAGTAAGTCATCTCGCCAGCCTTCACCTTCTTGTCACCGACTATCACTATCCCGTCTTGGCAAACGACTCCAACAATGCAAGTCATAACAGAAACCTCATTTTATGCTTGGTTGATTTAATCAAAATATAAGTTGTTCGATCTTCAGCGCGCGCTCCACGCTGTGGCAATAGCTATAAGGACATGAACATCGCTTTGACCTGCTGAATGCCGCGCATTCCTCTGACTCTTCCGATCAGGTCAAGTATTCTTTCGTTTTTTCCCTGCGCTATGAAGATTTCTAGGCAATACTTGTCGTCAATGTGTCTGTGAACGTTTTCTACTACTACGTCGTCAAATTCATGTCTGACTTCAGTCATTCTTAGATCAACATCTCTTCTCGCGTAGTCAGAGGTGATCATTATCGTTGCAGCCACGACGCCAGTTTCCAGTTTTGCAATGTCAGCCTCAGCAATCAAGTTTCTCACGGCGTCTCGAAAGGCTTCTGACCGACTGTAGTAACCTCGAGCTTTCATGAAGTCGTCGAACCTAATGAGAAGGTCGTTTGGAAGCGTAATGCTAATCACGGTGATGTTTTTCACCCTCTGCAATATTAACTTAGCACAATGATATTATTAATATATTAATATTTTGCTCGTATTCATCAGCACTAGATTAATATCGCGAATTGGGCCTTCATGACTTAAGGCTGACAGCAGATGGCTTGCAGGGATGAAGAGCAGACAATGGTTTACAAAGGAACGAACAGACAGAAGTGGATGTTGCTTGCTGTAGCGTTGGGTCTCACTATCCTAGCAACTACTGCGCTTGATCTCTTGTTTCATGGAATTCCGTTGGGCTTCAGCTTACCTTTGCTCAACGAGCCTGCAACGATCTCAAGGATAATGTATTATTTGGCAATCATTAGCGCAGGCGTATACGTAGGGCTTTTAGCGTTAAAAGAGCTGGTTGCCGAGAAGAGGTTCTCGGTCGAGTTTCTAATGTCAGCAGCTGCGTTTGGTGCTGCTTATCTGGGTTTTCTCTTCGAAGCTGTGACCGTGCTTTTTCTTTACGCGTTGGCCGAGTATTTTGAGGGTTTTATCGAAGACAGGGCTCGGAAGACGGTTGAGAGACTTTCGCAGTTTATGCCGGATAAGGCAACAGTGTTAGTCGGTGGCGCTGAGACGAGCGTTGGTGTGAAGGAAGTTCAGCCAGGTATGATTGTCCTTCTGAAGCCCGGTGAGAGGATACCTCTCGATGGGGTTGTGGTCGATGGCAACTCTCTTGTTGATCAGTCTCTCATCACAGGGGAATCAGTTGCTATGACAAAAGCGGTCAATGACTATGTTTACGCGGGCACGTTGAACTTGAATGGTGTTCTTAAGGTCATTGTGAAGACTGGGTCTCAAGATACTTTGGCTTCGAGGATTGGTAGGCTTGTCATCGAATCTAGGAAAAGAAAGGCATCCGTCGAAAAACTAGTTGACAAGTTTGCCCGCATCTACATCCCTATAGTCATATCCTTAGCCGTCCTGACGGCGCTGGTGTTTCCGAGAGTTTTTGGTGGGCCATTCGAAACCTGGCTCTACAGATCCTTAACGCTTCTGGTGATCGCATGCCCGAGTGCATTCATCATCTCGGTTCCAGCAACCGTTTTCACGGCAGTAACGATTGCCGCGAGAAAGGGAGTGATCGTCAAGGGCGGCATCTACATCGAGAAATTGGCTAAGGTCAAGTCGGTTGTTTTCGACAAGACTGGAACACTGACCTTCGGCGAGCCCACAGTGCACAACGTGAACGACGTTGAGCCTGCAGGGTCGCGTGCGCTGATGTACGCTGCTGCCCTCGAACAGTATTCTCACCACCCCCTTGCTCAGACCATCGTGAGAAAGGCAGCTGAGCGCAACTTGGATTTCAGTAAACTGGAAGTTAGGGAAGTGAAGGAGGTTCCAGGCAAGGGGCTCATCGGCTACGTTGATGACGCTCACGTGGCCGTTGGAAACATGGAACTAATGGAAGAAAACGTTTGCAACTGTGACCAGATAGCTGAGATCTACGAGAACGATGAACACACGTTCATCTGTGTGTCGATTGACAAGTCTGCCGTGGCAACCATCTGCGTGACTGATGAAATTCGAAACGATGCTGTTGAAACAGTAGAAGCTTTGAAAAGAGCTGGTATCCACACAGCGATGCTCACCGGAGACAAGACTGAGATCGCCAGTGAAATCTCTGCGAGACTGGGCATGAATGAGGTCCATGCGGAGCTTCTTCCCGAAGACAAGCTGACAGTTCTAAGCGAGATAAGAGCTAGGCATGGACAGGTGGCAATGGTGGGCGACGGAGTTAACGATGCTCCGGCGCTGGCCGCCTCTGACGTGGGCATTGCAATGGGAGGCAGAGGCGTCGATGTCGCTCTGGAGTCTGCTGACGTTGTTCTAGTCAAAGACAAGCTGATCCAGATTCCATACATGATCAAGTTAAGCGATAAGACCGTCAAGATCGCAAAACAGAATATTGTTGCGTCCATTGCCGTTAAGGTGGTCTTGGGTGCGCTGGGGCTGATCGGCTTGACTCCTCTATGGTTTGCAGTAGCCTCAGGCGATGACGGTTTGACCTTGCTGGTGCTTCTGAACACCTTACGCCTAAAGCGCGTAAATGTCTAGCACACGCAAAAGACAAATGTCGTTCTTGAATGAATGAAGTGTCCTGAGTGTAACGGTGAAATGTGGGTGCTACTTAATGCCTATCTTCGACTTCAGAGCTGTCCATTCATCGGGGCTAAAACCTTCAGCTTCGCCTTCTACTAGTTCCAGTCTTTCCGCAGGAATATGCGAAAGGAAAGTTGTGAAGTTGAACTGGCGCTAATGTGTGGTAGCGGCGAGGGAAAAGGACGGAGCGGTCTGGGCCGTGGAAGCGGTGAGGGTTCCAGTTCGCTCTCCGAATTCATTGAGAACCTCTCATGCATCTTCTTCACCCTCAGCCGCGCTTGGAAGGACGGTGAGCTCCATCAGTTTCTCTCCGCGAAGGATCGAGAGCTTTGTCCTTTTTCCGATCACATTTTCGGTCAGAAGTCTCGGAAGGTCGTAGAAGCTTGTGACGGGGCTTTCGTTGAACTTCACTATCACGTCGCCCATTGCTAGACCGGCTTTTTTCGCTGGTGTACCCTGCTCGACTGAGAAAACCATGACTCCTGCGTTCTGGTTGATACGTGATTGACTCGCGATTTCCTGCGGGATTAAAACAGTGTTCGACACTATGCCCAAGTATGCTCTTCTGATTTTTCCTCCAGTCATGAGCCTGTCGATGATGCCTTTCACCTTGTTGACTGGAATCGCTATGCCACGAGACCAGACGAATGCTGTGTTGAGGCCTATCATCTTGCCAGAAACGTCGACCAACGGCCCACCAGAAAAGCCTGGATTGAGCCTAGCATCGGTGGCTATTACATCTTCCATCGCTGTTCCTCTCCATCCTCTGAGTGTGCTTCCCACGTTTGTGATTATGCCGGTTGTTGCGCTTGGTTGTCTGTTGAACGGGTTGGCTAGGGCTAGTACGAACTGGCCTGTGCTCAGTGTTTCGGAATCGCCGAGTTCTATTGGTTTGAGGTTTGCCTGTTCTGCCTTGAGCAGTGCTATGTCGGAATAGGGGTCAACACCCACTGTCTTGGCTTCAAGGATTTTTTCTCCAGAGCCGATTCTGATGGAGGCGCTTCTTCCGAGAACATGGTTGCACGTCACTATGTAGCCCTCCGAACTGAAGACGACGCCTGTGCCTCTTGTCATCGTTGTGTTCACGCTGACCAAGGACGGTGTCAGTTTTCGCACGAGTTCAGTAGTAGCGTCAGAGAGCGACTTCAACACCTGCAAAGGATTAATTGACTGACTCATACTTTTTCACCTCAAAATATGAGAAGCCGGCGTCGTATTTGTTGACTAAGGAAAGCAGAAAGTCGGTCACACTACGCTGGCGTCAGATGCACGTCGAAATCGCCCACGTAGGCCACACGTCTGATCAACCGCGAGCTTGAACAGAGTTTGCCTATGTAAGCCACAAGCTGATAAGAGGCCCTCAAAGCCATGTTCAAGTCCTTATCATGCAAAAACTTGGCCTCAATCGTCAGCGCTCTGTCCGATACTTTAGCGTCAACTTGAATGCCGCCATCTTCCGTGATCCACTTCAAAGTAACCTCTTCGCGTGCGTTTCCCTCTGAGAGGCCTAGCCAACGAAGCAGACCGAACCATCTTCCCCTTAGTTGTGAGGTCAGATTCTGAACTGACATATCAGAAGGTAGAAATGTCTGAAGCAAAGGAACACGAGACTCATCGCTGCAGGTCGAATGTGGCCCTAGAAATTCATTGAGCTTCGATGTAACCCTGTAACCTCCATGCCCCTTCTCCACTATGCCCTCCTGCTCTAACCTGCCAAGGATCCTGGAAAGTGTCTCAGGATGCAGACCCATTCTTCTCTTAAGCCCATCGAACGTAAACAGGACCAAGTCCTCTTCGGTTATCAAATCTAGAACGTCAACGTCTCGTTCACTGAACGAAGACTTGGTGAGGTCGTCCCAGTCAGCATTCAAGGTTGCCGTTGTCACCTTCATGACTTAATTCATAGGAAATTTCCAATCAGACTTCTCCATTACTATTGTGCGATACTATCGTGTTGCCCAATGTAAGGAGAAAAGTCATGTTCACTATTGCGCCGATAAGGTTTGAATCCGGAATCAAGGACACCTTCACTGCCTCCTTCCATGACTGGCCTTGCTGATTGTTTCTGTTCTCTTCGGCTCCTTTAGCTGCGTCAGTCTTCTGTTGATTGCTCCCCGCTCTTTTTGCAGCTTCTTTATCATATCTTCAATCTGTGCTCGCTTGCCCTCTAAAACGCTGGCTGTATCTTCAGGTTTTCTCTTCCTCTCTTCGAGAAAGACTGAGAAAAAGTTCGGTATCCTGGGCACTGGAATCGGGTTCATTCTTATGTCCAACACGTCTTTCATGAACTCTCTGAGCAAGTCGCTCATGCTGTTGGCGATCTGACTTTCTTTGCCAAGGGCTCGCTGAAGAACCAACTCGCCCGCCCCCGTGACCTCGTATGTTTTTCGTCGTCTCTTCTTTTGAACATCCCATTCTCCCTCTATGTACCCGGACTTTTCCAAGTTTTGAAGTATGGGATAGATGCCGCCAGCCGTCGGCCTCCAGAAGCCCCCAGTCCTCTCTTTAATCTCTCTCATTATTTCGTAGCCATGATATGGCTTCTTACTTAGAAGAATCAGAACCGCAATTCGGATGTAGCCCTTCTGGGTTTCCTTAAGCCAATGTGCAGCCGTCTTTTCTTCTTCTGAAGTCATCGTCTTTCAGCCTTACTGGATGTAATCGGAATATTTATATTTTACTTCGATATATTGCGCTTCGTAATATATGAACATCATTTCACAGTGAGGAGGATGTATGAGATGGTAAACGAGCTGCCTGCAGAAAGGCTGAGAAGAGAATGCGACCCTAATCTTATGCACTGTGAGACCACGCAGGAGCTAGTCCCCCTTCAAGAGATTATTGGCCAAGAAAGGGCTGTCAGAGCGCTCAAGTTCGGGTTAGGCATCAGGGAACGCGGATTTAACATCTATGTTGCAGGCTTCCCCGGAACAGGGAGGACAACGGCCGTTAGAAACTTCTTGGAAGAAACGGCTCAAACCAAGCCGGTGCCCTCAGACTGGTGTTACGTGTACAACTTTCGCAACCCGTACGAGCCTAAAGCCATAAAGCTGCCTGCTGGCAAAGGCAAACACTTTCGAGACGACATGGCCACCTTCATCAACGAAGCATTGAGAATTCTGCCAAAATCCTTTGAAAGCGAGGATTACGGCGTAAGAAGAGCGAACACTGTTAAGACTGTTGAAGAGGAAAGGCAGAAACTCATCGGGCAACTTACGAAACGGGCCCAAGAGGAAGGCTTCATTCTGCAAGCGTCACCTGTGGGTTGGCTCATGATTCCAGTAATCAAAGGAAAACCTGTGAACGACGAAGAATTCATGAAATTAGACCAGAAAACTCGAGAAGGAATCGAGAAGAAGAGAGAACAGCTGAGCGAGCAATTCCTGAACACTATGAGACAACTCAGAGAATTAGAGGGGAAAGCCGACGCAGAGCTCAAAAAACTGAATCGTGAGGTTGCCCTTTTCGCCATCGGGCACATAGTGACTGACTTGAAAGAAGAATACAAGGATTTCCCTGATGTCGTCGCTCACGTAGACGACGTGCAGAATGACATCCTCGACAACCTATCCCGGTTCATAAAAGGGTCGGAAGAGCAACCACAGACTCCTTTCCCAGTTCCTTGGATGAGAGAGACTCCCTTCAGGAAGTACGAGGCAAAGATCATCGTTGATAACTCGGATGTTAAGGGAGCTCCTGTGGTAATGGAATCTAACCCCACTTATCAGAACCTTTTTGGTCGAGTGGAAAAGGAGGCTCAGTTTGGAGCGCTTGTGACGGACTTCACCATGATCCGTGGGGGTTCCTTACACAAGGCCAATGGCGGCTATCTGATTCTTCCAGTTGAAGAGTTGCTGCGTAATCCTTTCTCATATGATAGCTTGAAAAGGGCCCTCAAGAATGAGCAAATCGTCATTGAAGAGGCAGAAGAACGTTTGGGTTTCATTACGACGAAGAGCTTGAAACCTGAGCCGATTCCTCTGGGCGTCAAGGTGATTCTAATTGGAGACCCCTACCTCTATCAGGAATTGTTCATCTTGGACATGGAGTTTAATCAACTCTTCAAGGTTAAGGCAGATTTTGACACAACCATGGATCGGACAGAAGAGAGCATACAGCAATACGCAGTTTTTGTTTGCACGTTGTGTAAGAAGGAGAATCTGAAACACCTTGACGGCTCAGGCCTGGCCAAATTGGTCGAACATAGCTCAAGACTGGCTGAAGACCAGCAAAAACTCTCCACCAGGTTTGCTGAGGTTGCTGACATCATTCGCGAAGCTAACTTCTACGCGACGCAAGATAACTCAGATTTTGTTACTGGAACTCACGTGAAAAAAGCTATCGAAGAGAAGGTCTACCGTTCAAAACTCATTCAAGAAAAGATTGAAGAGATGATCAAGAGAGGGTTCCTCCTCATCGATACGGACGCAGAGAATGTGGGTCAAGTCAACGGCCTTTCGGTGATAGGGCTGGGTGACTTCGCCTTTGGCAGTCCTTCGCGAGTAACGACCAGCGTGGGTCTGGGTCGAGAAGGCGTGGTCGATATTGAAAGGGAGGCCAAGATGGGAGGACCCATCCACACAAAAGGGGTCCTTATTCTAAGCGGCTACCTCAATGAGAAGTACGCGCAGGACAAGCCTCTCAGTCTCTCAGCCCGTCTTGTTTTTGAACAGAACTATGAAGGAGTGGAGGGTGACAGCGCCTCAAGCACCGAACTCTACGCTATCCTGTCCGCCCTGTCTGACCTGCCTATAAAGCAAAACGTTGCCGTCACTGGCTCAGTGAACCAGAAGGGCGAGGTTCAAGCCATCGGCGGAGTGAACGAAAAAATCGAAGGCTTCTTCGAAGTCTGCAAGGCAAAAGGATTCACCGGCAAACAGGGAGTGATGATACCGGAGAGCAACGTGCAGAACCTGATGCTGAAAGAGGAAGTAGTGCAAGCAGCTCAACAGGAGAAATTCCACGTATACCCCGTTAAAACCATCGATGAAGGAATAGAAATTCTAACAGGGGTCAAAGCCGGCCAAAGGCAAGAAGATGGATCTTTCGAGAAAGGAACCGTTAACTACAGAGTGGATAAACGACTTGGAGAAATGGCCGAAAAACTCAGAGAATTTCCACAGTATTTCACGGAAGAAAGGAAGAAAACTGAGAGTTAACCGCGGAAATAAAGAATCGCGCCTGCTGAAGAATTTTGTTTGCTAGCGAAGGCTAGAATGAAAAAAGCCGACATCTCCGCCGCTAATTCGGCAAATCTCCAAAAACAAGCGTAACTACTTGAGTTTACATTCAACTGCAAATGAAGTAAACTAGAATTTTAGGGCGAGTGCCCATAAAATCTGAAGAAAAAGGGAAATGACTAGCAGAAAAATGTGGATGCGAGGTCAGGTCATCTTTAACGTGCCCATCTCAAGGGTAAGTGTGGGCATCCACTTCAACCTGTTTCGGAAGCTTTTTGATTCTTATCTCCATGCTTAGCGGAGCTTCTTCCCCAACTTCCCTGAGGGTTTTCAAGAAACCGATCACTATGTTGGCCAAGGTTTCTTGCACAAAATGGTTCAGGGGCAATCTTACGTTGTTAACCCGCATCTCGGTCTCAAAATTCTTCTTGAACATTCTATGTTTGGAGCTCAAAACGTCACCGCTAGGATAAGCCCATCTTTGTGTTGATAACAATTATGGTGGTCGCGCCGGTGTGACGAGCAACCTCCCAATCGCGCGTTTTTTCCCAATTCTAATCGTGGCTATTCTATCTCTTTTGTTTTTGGAAAGGTTGCCTTTATTTTCATTATGAACTTGTTTTCAAAGTCAAGGGCTTCCATCGTGTCGGTAATCTCTTCCACATCCTCGTCAGAGGCGTATTCAGCGGGTTTTCCGGTCAGTTCGTCGAGTGCGAGCCCGCACGAGTATACGATGACCCCCTCTTCTGATGGTGAGATCACTACGTGCACGCCTGATCTCTGCGCCGCTTTAATGTACTGTTGCAGACTGAACGGATACAGCAGGGTTCTCAGTGTCAACGGCACCAGCGCGCCTTCCCCGGCCAGCACGGTTGTGCTGGCCTCTTTGGTTTTTTCTTCCTTCATGACCTTTAAGCCCATTTCCTTGAAGGCTTTTCGGCAGGCCAAAGCCACATCGTCGACCTTGGCTTCTGGAATGAACAGCTTTCTTTCCAAACACACAGCTTCATGTGCCATTCGAGGACCCCACAGCCAATAACTTGTCGCTTTCTTATTACGCTTTCCTGATGCAAGGAATTACCAGATGAGTACACCTAGTTCAGGTTCCCGGTTCGTGCAATTACGAGTGGCGCAAGATCAAAGCATTGAGGACTTCATGTTTTGACCCGATATGCTTAAATATCACATATGATATCACGGTTGACCTCAATGGTGATATACTATGCACGAATTTCGCAAACATTGGATGAAACACACGGCAATGGTTCCGAAGGGCTTCATACGCTACCAGGTTCTTGAATCTCTAGGTGAGAAGCCCATGTCTGGTTCCGAAATAATAGATGAAATAGAAAGCAGGACAAACGGTCGATGGAAGCCAAGCCCAGGCTCAATTTATCCGCTCTTAGCTTGGCTACAGGACAATGGCCACGTCAAGGAGTTGCCCGTTGAACAGAGCGGGATGAAAAGGTACGAGCTGACCGAAAGCGGCAGGGCTCTGCTTGCGGAGCAGAAGAAGATAATGGCAGAGCAGAGGAAAAAGATGAAAGAGTATACCAGGAACCGCGTGGGATTCAGGAGAGAAAGGTTCTTCGGCCCCCCTTTCATAGGCGAGTTTCTCTCGGGTTTGCCTGAGGAAAAGCTGGTTGAAGCAAGAAAGACGATGCACAAGCTTGTTGCTGCTTTCTTCGAGTTGGGACGCAGTTTAAGTGAGCATGCGTCCGATGAAGCTTTTGATGAAGCGTTGAAACTCTTAAATAACACGGCTGAAAAGCTTGAGGAGATAAATCAGAAACTGAAGGGTGAGAGGGATGAGTGAAGACATTATCAAGGCTGAAGGACTGACCAAGGTCTTTAATCATCAGTTGGTAGCCGTTGACCACGTGAACTTCGAGATCAAAAGAGGAGAAATATACGGTTTCCTAGGACCCAACGGCGCTGGAAAAACCACAACGATCAACATGTTGATAACCATTTTGAAGCCCACAGAAGGAAGAGCCACTGTCTTGGGTTTCGATATTCAGAAGCAAAACAATGACGTTAGAAACGTCATCGGCGTCGTGCCCCAAGAATACACGGCAGATGAAGACCTGACCGGCCTAGAGAACATTCTCTTGTGCGCTGATATGTACGGAATCCCACGGAAAGTCGCAAATGAGCGCGCGTTGGATCTGCTGAAGCTCGTTGAGCTAACCGATTTTAAGGATAAGAGGGTTCAAACCTTTTCCGGTGGAATGCGCCGCAGACTTGAACTTGCATGTGGACTAGTCAACAGGCCAAAAATACTCTTCCTAGACGAGCCCACTCTGGGCTTAGATGTTCAAACGAGGACTGCAACTTGGAACTACATCAGAAAACTGAAAAAGGAATATGGCATGACACTCTTCATGACAACACACTATCTTGAAGAGGCTGATTCACTCTGCGACCGCGTCGCAATAATTGATCATGGAAAAATAGTCGTGGTCGGCACGCCTGAGGATCTAAAGCACAGCTTGGGCGGCGACATCATAACCATAGGCATCAAAGAAGACGCTGAAGTGAGCGAGCTCATCAGCAAAGTTGAGAATGTGAAAGAAGTTAAGAAGGAGAATGGCTCATACCGAATCAAAGCTGAGAATGGAGAAGTGACGGCTCCGTTTATTATTGAAGCCTTGCGAAGAAAAGGGTATACTGTTGCGAAGCTCATGCTCACAGAACCTACGTTGAACGAAGTCTACTTGGAATACACAGGGAAATCGCTGCGCGATGCAGAAGAATCCAGGGAGGCTTTTGCTGCCCAAAGGATGATGATGAGGAGGGCCAGGCAATGAGCGAAACCAACGACAATTCAAAAAACAAATTACACGGTCTCTGGGCCTTGACCAACAGAGAGCTTAAGAAATGGTACAAAGCCCCCGTAATATTCACACTTTCCATAATTCAGCCGATTATTTGGATGGGTCTGCTCGGAAAAGCTATGAACCTCGGTGCTATTTTCTCAAGCGGTTCAATGGAGCAATTAATGAGCAAAATAGTTTTGATCCCACCTCTGACCCTAACGCAATCTCAACAATTAGGTGTGTTCTTTCAAGGTCTGCAGACAAGTATCATGCAGAATACGTTCCATACGAGTGATTACTTTTCCTTTATGGCTGTTGGTATGATTGCTTTCACAGCCCTCTTCACAACGGCATTCAGCGGCATGTCAGTGGTTTGGGACAGACGCTTGGGCTTCCTTAACAAGGCTCTGAGCACGCCTGTATCCAGAGCAGTAATAGTGTTCTCCAAAGTTCTTTCTGCAACTCTGCGATCAATGTTTCAGGCAGGCATAATAATACTGATCGCTATTGCATTCGGTCTCCAGTTTGGGGCTAGCTTCAATCCAGTGTTCATACTGGGCCTATTCGCGATCCTGTTCCTAATATGCGTAGGCTTGTCTTCAATGTTCATCGCGATTACGATAAGGTCAACAAGAATAGAGACTCCAATGGCCGTTATGAACCTGATAACGCTGCCGCTGATGTTTGCAAGCAACGCCTTTTTCCCAACGAGCATCATGCCTTCTTGGCTCCAAGCAGTAGCATCGGTCAACCCGATGACGTATACTACAGATGCGGTAAGACAGCTCTTGATATACAGCACACCTGACTTCGGGCAAGTTGGATTGGACTTCTTGTACGTTGGAATCTTTGCAATCGTAGTCGCAACGATAGGCATAGCTCTATCATGGAGATATCTTAGCAGGTAGCCAAGGATGGACGAGAAAACGAAGATGGCACCTGCGACGACGACAGTTGAAGCAGTCAACCTGAAGAAAACTTACATGCTTGGAAAGATTCCAGTCAACGCCTTGGATGGCGTGAACCTGAAGGTCGAGAGCGGCGATTTCCTCGCCGTTCTGGGCCCCTCCGGAAGCGGGAAGTCAACGCTGCTAAATCTGATCGGAGCCCTGGACAAACCAACAGAAGGCAAATTGCGGATCGAGGGCGTTGACGTTTCCACGCTCAATGACGGCCAATTAGCGGATCTTAGATGTCGGATAGGCTTCGTGTTTCAGTTTTTCAACTTGATCCCACGGTTCACAGCAAGAGAAAATGTTGAGTTGTCAATGGCTATCGCAGGTCTCGGCAAAGCAGAAAGAAGAAAGCACGCAGAGAATCTCCTGGAAACAGTGGGACTGAAAGAAAGAATGAATCACAGGCCAACCGAACTGAGCGGCGGCGAACAACAACGCGTAGCCATTGCGAGGGCTTTGTCGAACAATCCCAAGTTTCTTCTGATGGACGAGCCCACGGGGAACATAGACTCAAAAGCTGCCGGCGAAATAATCGGTCTGATCAAGAGACTCAACGAAGAGAAAACCGTGACCATAATAATGGTCACTCACGACCAACGTCTGGCGGGCCAAGCGAAGAGAATTGTGCAGATGTTCGATGGCTTGATAGTTCAGGAGGTCGTGAATTGACATGAAAGCCCAGGATATCCTGTCTTATTCTTTCAGCGCGATCAAACTGAGAAAGCTTCGAGCTGGTTTGACCACCTTAGGAGTGGTCATCGGCATTGCAGCCATCGTTGCCTTGCTCTCAATCACTCAGGGTCTGCAGGCCGCCATAACTGATCAGCTCAAAACAGGATTCGCCACCGACACGCTAATTGTCTCAACTGGAGGAGGCTTTGGAGGCTTCGGCGCCGGCGCCCAAGGCGGGACGGGCGCGAATTCAGGCTTCAAACTGTTGGTCAACTATACGCAGATGATCAACAATCTAACAAATGTCGAAACGTCAATGGCGATAATTCAAAGGACAGGCCGCATTGAGTTCAATCAAACAGTCCAGAATGTTACCATAGTAGGTGTGGACTTCGCTGAATACGCAAGCATATACAGCAGCACTTTTGTACCCGAGAATGGAACCATACCAACGAATCCAGAAAACGAAATGATCGTGGTTGGAAAACGCGTAAGTGCTCCCGGGAACAATGACACCTTGTTCTGCAGTGTAAATGACACAGTTGAAATGATTTGGACTAACGCAACGAAAATTCCACCGACAAATGAGACTTATGCTGGGAAAGTCACGGCTGTTCTCAAAGAGATCGGAGGCTTCGGCATCATCGGGCCTTCTGACACCGATGTTTACATTCCAATTTCTCAAGCTCAAAGCTTCTTTGGAACTGAGGAATGTAATTCGATAATTGTGAAATTGGCAAGCGATGATCAAGCATCGATTGACAATGCTACTCAGGCCATAAAGGCGGCTTTCAGCAACGAAGTCTCGGTAACCTCTGCAACAGCAGTGCTTAGCATTCTTTCGAATGTTTTCTCCGTGATACAACTCTTCTTAGGTGGAATCGCCGCCATCTCGCTTCTGGTCGCAGGGATAGGCATAATGAACATCATGATCGTGTCTTTGATGGAGCGCACGAGAGAGATAGGCATACTGAAAGCGTTGGGGATGAAAGGTCAAACAGTGCTCTTGATTTTCTTGTGCGAATCGGTGATAATTGGTTTGATCGGCGCAGCGATTGGCATAGGCTCAGGTTGGGTCCTAGCAAACGTGGTTGCATTAGTCTTTCGCGGAGGCGGCGTGTTCGGGGGAAACCGAGCTGCGAACACAGGTGGAATGACGATAACCCCTCTTTTAACTCCGACAGTAACCATACTGGCATTAGTCTTCGGCGTAGGGGTCAGTGCAATCTTTGCACTTTACCCAGCTTGGCGTGCTTCAAAGCTTAAACCAGTAGAAGCCCTAAGATACGAATAAAACAAGACCAAACCGATCTGAGCACGCACACGGGTTGCTGGAAATGCCTAAAATAGAAAACGCCAGTGGTTCCATGAAAACATCAGACGAAAAGGACCAAAGCCGACTTTCGGAAAGCATGGGCAGCAACTCGAAACGCGAGCCTAAGGGAAAGAAGTTTTACGTTCTCGGGTTAGTCATAGTGTTCGTGGCTGTGTACTCTCAATATCTATTTCAATATTTGGGGGTGCATCTCGGGCTGATTGTTGGGTCTCTACTTGTTTACGGAGTGCCGGTACTGGCTATTACCTTGCTCTGGGGAACAGCGATAATAAGGAGATTCTTCAAGAACACCTATTCCGGGTTAAAGCTGGGTTTAGGGTTATTCGGGGTTTTCACGGTCTTGGGAATAGTTTTGGCTGTGGTGATTCTTGTTTTCTTGGTTGCGCTTGACCCTTCCACCGCAAGACTGCTGGATAAACCGAATCCTGTGCTGAACGTTTCTCGCGATTTTGCTTGGATCATGGTGGGCGTCTCCCTTCTGGTGACGGGGCCAGCTGAAGAGTATATCTTCAGAGGTTTTGTGTTCGGGGGATTACTGGACGTTTTCAAGAATCGCCATTGGTTGATCCTCGCCTTCGTTTCTTCTCTCCTTTTCAGTGCTACACATCTCTACTATGCTGTTGTGTATGGGCCAGCTTCGTTGGTTCAATTTGCCGATCTTGTTACTTTCGGGATGGCTATGGCGGCAACGTATTATCTCTCAGGTGGTAATCTGTTTGCCCCAGCTTTGATCCATGGAGCGTATGATGCGACAGCATTCGTCGGCGTGGCAACTTCTACAAGTGTCGGCGGAGGTCTCAGAGCATTCATGATACTGCTAGGAATAATCGTTGCATTTTTGCTATACATTCAGAGGGGAAGTAGAAAAGACCATGACCCTTTCAATGTGCCTCAAGAGACCATACGGGCGAGGCGTTTCTCCGGCGGGGAAGACTGGATTTAGAACTGCACCTAGTGGCGATGTCTCCCGCGAGTCCCCTCTTCTTATCCAGTCGTCATTCTCTTGGCAAAAGTCTGCAAAAGCCTATTAGCGTTCTCTGATGATAAGTCGTTTCATGAACTATATAGAAAGACAGGAGATAATCGCTCGTTCGCCTATTTCTTTTGCCTATCTGAAGAGGTTCAATGCTGCTGCAGGTGTTCTGCATCTGATTCAAGGAATCCTAATGTTGACTTTGGGTTTCTTATTGAATTGGCCCATAAAGGTGCACACGTTCTACCTAAAAGCCGGCGGTTTACTGTGGATGCCTAACCCTCAGATCCTCTTCACGTTCAACAATCTAGGAGTCATACTAGCGACTTTTCCTCTGATTTCTGCGATAGCGCATTTTGCGATTGCTTATCCTAAGAACAAAAGCTATGATGAGAATCTGAAGAAGGGTATGAACCCTTACCGCTGGTACGAGTATGCCTTCTCAAGCTCCATAATGATAGCGTTGATAGCAACCTTTGTCGGCATCTGGGATTTCTGGTCCCTCTCAATGATTTTTGTGTTGAACGCGATGATGATAATGTTCGGATACCTGATGGAGCTGGTGAATCAGAAGACCGAGAAGACGAACTGGTCCGCATTCAGCCTAGGCTGCATCTCTGGCGGCCTCCCATGGGTCGTGATTTTCGCCTATTTCGTAGCCGCCGTCAACTCCTCAACCTCGGGTCCGCCTACATTCGTGTACTTCATACTCTTCACTTACTTCGCTCTCTTCATGGTCTTCGCAGTCAACATGGTTCTACAGTACAAGAGCATCGGACGCTGGAAAGACTACCTGTACGGCGAAAGAGCCTACATAATCCTCAGTTTCGCAGCGAAAACACTCCTAGCCTGGCTCGTGTTCGCCGGAGTATTCATGCCACATTAAGCATCCGAGCACAACTCTCCTTTTTGGATGCACCAAATAATCTGGAGGCAGGTGCAAAAACCCAAGAATATTTCTTGTCAGAGAATTCGTATTAGTTCCGCAGTTGATTTGATCTTCAAGAACACGTCTCTTGCGAGCCTTACTACTGCATCGTGATTCTCTTTGGTGGTTCCGGTGCATGCATCCTCAACTAAGAGAACGTCGTACCCTATGTCTCCGCCGTAGATTGCGGTTGCGAGAACGCATTGGTCAGTTAGGAATCCCGTGACGATGATACTGTCAATATCCATGTTCCTCAGAACGAAGTCCAGATTGGTTCCCGTAAACGCTCCTCCGTTTGTCTTTGGGAAAATCAATTCTCCCTTTACTGGTTTGACTTCATCCAAGAATCTACCCTTTTCCGCGTCCATGGGCACGATGAAGTCAGCTTTTCTGTTTATCTTGGCTGTATGCCTGGGGTTGCTGGTCTGTGCTCCTAACTTAATGTGCACTATGTCATAGCCTTTCTTCCTGCAGACTTGCAGTATCCTACGGGCATTTTTCACCGCTTTCTTGACCCTTTCATCATATTCTTGCAAAGCTTCTTTCACTTGTCTTTCAGGCAGCCCTGCGTCCAGTGCTTCTTGAAGCAGTGGTTTTGAGCTCACGAGGTTTTGAATGTCGATCAGAAGTAAGGCTGTCTTTCCAGGCTTTATTTTGAAGTCAGGAAGCGGCTTTGCCAAGGCTTTAAAGACATCGTCCATACTTAATTTTCCCATTGGCTAACCTCACATCTATTTTTGGCGATATCACTAGACGACGATTGCAATTATGCGTAGCACATATTTATAATTTGAAGACCTGCACCTGCCTCGAAGTTCTATTCGTTTTCAGAGTCTGTCGTGGTTACCTTAGCACTGACTCTCTGGCATTGGCTCCTTTAGGAAGTTTGTTATGATTTCTGGGTTCAGGACTTCTGGATGGAATAAACATCCGTAGAATCTTCTATGTTTGTGTTTGATTATGCATTTCAAGTTGCCCGATTCGCCGAGTGTCTCAAAGTCTTCGGTCGGTTCCACCGCCTTAGAATTCAAGAAATAGGAATAGAATTCATCCTTGGATGCAACAATGCTTTTTCGGATAATCTTCACCTTGTATCTTCCGATTCTTGTTCTTTCAATGATGTGACCATTGAAGAGTTTCGCAAGGATCTGCATTCCTGCGCAGATGCCAAGGATCGGTTTGCGCGATTCATTTATCCACGCGAATTTTCTTGTGCTACCCAAATACTTGAAATCCTTCAAGGCTGTTCCGCATATGATCACTTTTTCTGCTCGGCTGATGTCACGATGATTCACGCGCAGGAAGTGTCTTGTGAAGGATTCTGCTCCAGCCTTTTTCAGAATGTCTTCGACGGGCTTGACAAACTCCAGATAGCTTAGCTTGTCTGAACACACATTTACTATCAGAATCATTTGTCGATTAGCCTCAGACTTTTTATCCTGAACATGCCCGAGTAGTCCTTGTAAGAGACCTCAGAGTCCAGGATTTCTAGCCTTTTCTTAAAAAAAGGGGCGTCCGTCACAGTCGTCTCTATTTCCCCACCTTCCCCAGCAGGGCTTAAACCATACTCTTCCTTCAATCTTGCGAGCTTCTGAATCAGTTCATTATCCAAGTTTTTTCCCAAGAATTCTCTGTCCAAGGGAAAAGCGAATACGCCAGATATGATAACTTCATATTTACTCTTGACAACCTCGTTCAGAAGCTCTATCTCATCCTTTAGCCATAAGGGGTTGAAGCACCACAAACCGAGCTGTTTACAGATTCTTTGCACCCGTGTTGACTGATAGATTGATCTTACGGCGCCCGTCACTATTCCTTCCAAGTCAAAATCAGCTTTGGCCGTACAAATGGCTCTTTTCAGATCTTCGAGTTCCTTCTCTTTCTTGCCTTCCGTTCTCCTCTGAACCAGCGGCAACCCAATGGCTTCAGCCTGTTTATCAGTCAATTCTATGTTGGGAACATGAAACATGTAGCTCTCCTCACTTTCGGAGATCAAGCTTATCAGACAAACTGCATCATGAAAACTCCGCGATTTGTGCAACGCCAAACACGAGTCTTTTCCCCCTGAGAAAAGCACTCCGACTCTCATAGCAGGTGACTAAAACGCCTCGTTTTATAAAGGCATCTTCCTCGTCAAGACCCAGCGCGATCCTTAGAGTTTTCTTTAGGAAGCCAGTTGGGTATGGGCCCGCAGCCAAGGCGGCGGGTTAGAAAACAGTCATTGGGCCTTGTTCATAGATATCAAAACGCAGTGTCAGAGATTGGGAGAGCACTCAGAGAGCTTCCCGGGTTTCCAGACAGCGAGGTCTCTGTGCTCTTCTTTTAACTTAACGGTTTTCTTAGGTCTAAAACCTTCCGTAAGGCCAAAAGAATTGGAACACCGACAAGGAGAGCGATCAACACGACAAAGGCATCTTCAATGAAAGAGTCAACCCCGCCGCCTACAAACGCAACTACGGTGGCCTCAGGAGATAAGCCTAGAACGCTGCTGTACAGCCCGGCTGGTATGAACAGGAATACTCTGATCAGACCGTCCGTAGCCACTGTTATGAGCGACACGATAACCAGGGATACGGGGAGAAGGTTCATGTTTTTGCTGAACAGGTTCTTACTCAACCTACATGCAGGATACACTAAACAAACAGCAGCAATAATGTCCAGCATAGGCCAAAGCGGAAGCGACTGGCCCAAGGGACTGATGAAGTATGCGGCAAGCATGACGGCGTAAAGAACTATGACCGGCTGCCACTTGCCTCTTGTCAAGAAGCCTGCGGACATCACACTCAACGGCTCTGCAATTATCCCGAACATCCACAAAGGACTGGGAAGCAGCACTCTGCCGATCGTGCTGCCAATCAAGGCGGCTATGAACCCTGCCCAAGGACCCAGAACCATCCCCTCGATAGGCGATAAATAGATAGCCCAATTTCGCCATAAAAACGCGGGCGAAATCAAATACAACGTGGCATGAAAAGCCGCAAAAACCCCAGTGAACGCCACAACCTTCGTCGACAACAGCTTCATGTTTCAATCGAACGTAATTTTCTACATCAGCTAATATGCATTATGGGTTGCAATAGCTTAGCGCCAGAAGAACCCATCTCCTAGGCTTGGACGCAAGCCACAAAATAAGAGACCCCACGTGCCAAAAATGAGCATTAAATAGCTTAGGGACAAACCAGCGCGCTAACGAAGCCACTCGCATGAGGAACTTGAAAGGAACCCGGCTAAAGAGGAATTGCAAACAGTCCGATCTTTCTGCAACGAGCGGGGTGGGTTTGCCCCCAAACTAAACGACGATATCGTGCAAGTCTCCCTTTTCTTTGTCCTTTGGGGCTCGCTGCACTTCGCGCGCGCTTTGAGCTTCACATCAAGAGGTTCCCTGGGTTTTGTAATTGCAACTGCGGCACACATGATACAGCATGCGGTAAGTGAAGTTAGAGGATTAGACGCTGGATGATGCGTGCACTTTTGATGTGATGTCAGTTGGAAACAACCGTGTACTCATCCTCGTTTCTTACTCCAAGCCCGAGAGCGGTTGCGCGGCGGATCTGAGTATAGCTCCAAGGGTTGTTCTTCAGTTTGGAACCTTCGAAACTTTCAAGAACTTTGATGGATTCAACGTCCATGGCCACTCGGTCTCCGGAAGCAAGAATGACGTTTGGGTTCCGCACCTCGCCGCTGAATGGTCCTCCGGTTATGAAACATTTTCTTCCGTCCATGATTATCAGGTTCGGATGCACGACTAGGTTTAGATCGATAAGTTTCTCTTTCAGATGCCTGATGTGAAACCCGTTCCTTTCGCTCTTCTTCGTGAACCCGAAGGCCAATTTCAAGCTTAAGGAGAAGTCAGCGCGGAAATGTGTCTTCATGCAGCAGGAATAAACTAACTTGTCAACTCGCATGGCCCTCTCTGATAAGCTGACGCTTTTCAGGTATTCGCCCCCAACGTTGACTTTGACGTATTTTTCCTCATCGAAAAACGCCATCTCTGCCCCTGAATCCTTAAGCGCGGCAAGTGTCCCAGTTCGTTCCAGAGCCTTCCTCGTGGAAAGCGCTTGCCAAGAAGATTCTCCAACGACAACTCTCCCGGCGCCATGTTCGAACAGCAACTCAACTATCGCTTTGAGAAACTGCGGTTCGCTTGAAGCGGGCGGAGAATCCGTGCTGTTAAAATTGGGTTTCAGCAAGACTTGGTCGCCCTTGTCGATGGCCTTGTTGAAACCGCCAATCAAATCAACGGCTTTAAGGATGTCCTCTTTCAGGTTTCCAGTCGTCGCAACTTTGCTCAGAAGGACTTTTCCATCTGTCGCAAACGGGTTGCTCGTAATCTTCCCTATTCCTTCACCGGGTGACACAGCAGAACACCAATGATAGCGCGATGCTCCGAGTTTTAAAACGTTGTGACTGCAACCCGATGGGAACATATTTCCAGAGAGCCTGCCGTGAAGAGTTGACCCGCAAATCCTGCAGTGTTCTTTCGGAAATGCAGATGGCACCGTAAAAACATTGAAGCCACGGGCCGAATGGTCAGGTTTCCTACAAACTTCTGATGTGGGCCGCAGAGTATCGGCGAACTTGACACGCCTTCTGCTTTCTGCCTTAGATCAATCTGCCTAGCGCGCTATTGTTTCTTCTGCCCTTCCAACTTGTCGAGCCCTATCAATCTTCCTTATCCTTTCTTCTAACTCGCCTAGCCTTTTTCGAATCGTATCCATTTCACTTGGAATAGGTCTCACCACCTTATCCGAGATAATATGGCTGATATATTTCTCTCCAAGTTTCGCGACTAAGACTTCAAAGCAACAAACCTAGGAACGATCGATTGCCACTACGATGCAACGCGCGAACCTTTCGGTTTCGGCGGGTAAAAGCAAGATTCGTCATCCAAAATGAAAATTCGAGTTTGAAAGTCAAAGGCGTTTGCCAAAACAACATTTCTGGAAAATGTACAGACCAGGGTTAAAGCGAAGGCAGCCTATTCCTTCTTTTCCTTCATTTCCAGCAGATGTTTGGCGAGGGTTGAGAAGGTTAGGTAGCGGTAGTGGACTTTATCATCAAGATCTATGATGAAATGATGAAGGCCGTACTTGCTTAAAGAACCGAACTGCTTCAGCCACTGTTGGAACTCTACAAAGTCAGAATAGGTCTGATGAAGAGAAATCACTACGCCATTAGCTCCTTCGCCTATGCCTCTCTCAATCATCACGGCTTGAGGAATTTCCGACAATCTTTTTCCCTGTTCTTCAACAAGCTTCCTCATAGCTTGCAAGTCCTTCGGCGTTTCAAAATTTGCGAAAGTCAAGGCACAAATGTGGTATCCGATCTTGTTGAAATCGGGAATGATCGTGTATTCTCTAATGAAACCACCCTTCCTCAATTTGCCAATCATTCTGCTGACTGTAGGCTGAGAAACTCCGATCGCTTTTGCCAATTCCCTGTCACTCCTGTGACTGTCCTTCAGAAGCTCAGCAACAAGCCTCAACTCAACGTCCTTCAAGAATCATTCTCCTGCCTTTCGCTATGCCAATCCAATACAATGATCTGGTGCTAAAAAACTTTCAGTTTTTTCTGCTTAGCGCGCGCTCAGTTTCAAGAATATAGGGTCTGAAGAAAGGGCGTATTTGCAGAGAGACTTGAAGATTTTGGAAAAGAGAACTTATTTGGGAATGCCGTCCTTCGTGTTCCAGGGAGATGCTGAGATTGGCATACAGAATAGTGAGATATAGAACTGAATATCGGGATGCCGTCATCGAGCTGTGGCGAACATGTAACCTAGTCGTTCCCCAGAATGACCCCGTGGAAGACATAGAGAAAAAGATGCGTTTCCAACCGAATCTTTTCCTCGTAGGTCTATTGGATGGGAAGGTGATGGGTTCCATCATGGTCGGTTACGAAGGTCACAGAGGCTGGATAAACTACCTTGCCATCACTCCTCAAGAACAGCGACACGGCTACGGCAGAAAACTGGTTCAAAAAGCCATACATGAGCTAAAGAAGATAGGTTGCCAGAAGGTAAACCTGCAGATTCGCAAAAGCAATGCTAAGGTGATCGACTTCTACAAACATATTGGTTTCAAAGAAGATGATGTAGTCAGTCTAGGCATGAGACTCACTGCAAGGCAACGTATACTTCGAGGCGGGCGGAGTGGGATTTGAACTCCATACCACATGGAGATATCTCCCGCGACTCCCATTTTTCTCCCTATCCACACTTATCTGGCGAGCGACTCTTTTGCACCCTGTTTAATCTCGATATCTATTCACCCCCTTCAACGAGGACACAGATATTAGGATGAAGGTCTCTTGACGTGTCTCCGTTAATTCCTGTCTCATAAGAGCGCAAAAGAGAAATAGAATGGATAAAAAAGAAATCGAAACGCTTCTTGAACATTGGGATATCGGAGACTTTATTAGTTATGAACAAGCAACAAGAGGCGTAGTAAATATCAATTGGATTCTTGAGACTACAAAATCGAGATATGTTCTAAAGCAAGTTTCCCGATTTGTGCGAACGAGTGATTTGGGATTTGAACTGAGCTATTTGACTTATTTGAAAGACCATGGATTTCCTTATAGAACCCCCGCCCCAATAAGAACGAAAAATGGCAAGTTCGTTTTGAGGTTCAAAGGTTCCCGTTTCTGGGTTTATGAATACATTGAAGGAAGGAATATCAAACAATTTGACTATCCAGAACTCAAGGAATGCGCAAAGATGATGGCGATTTATCACAAGATGATTGAGAGCTCTGATTTGGACAACAAGAAAGGTGTTGGAGACGTATTCAACAGAAGACCCGTTTTGAAGGAGTTAGAGAGGTTCACTGCACAAATTTTAGGAAAGGACAAGCAAGACAGAAAAGACCAGATTTTTCTTGAAGAATCATCAATTCTCGTTCCGTTGATCAAAAGCTTGGATGGCCGAGAGTATTCTAAACTTCCAACATATCCATTACACAGAGACATCAATCCAGAAAATACGCTATGGAAAAACAAGAGATTGGTAGGGTTGATTGACTTCGAAAATGTAGGTGCGGGGAATGACACATTGATAAAAGACATTTCTATATTGTTGCAGTACTCTTGCAGGGATAGAAGGCAGAAACACAAGCTGGATTTGGAGCGCGCCGATTTCTTTCTAAGGGAATACAAAAAACATCATCAATTGTCAATTAAAGAGATAGAGTTTATACCAGACGTAACAACAGCGGGCTCAATTGAAGACTTCAGCTACGCATATTGGATGCTTGTCAACGATCCCAAAAGAGCCAAACTATACAGATTGAAATTGTACTCTCGAATTGCTCAATGGTACCACAGAAACAAGCAGAAGATTATAAGGAAACTCGTAAATGGAAAAGTGCGAGCGAGAAAGACTTAACTCACAAGTCTTGGCCTGAGTGCCGTAGCGGGCGGGGTGGGATTTGAACCCACGACCACCAACTTAGGAGGCTGGTGCTCTATCCGTACTGAGCTACCCGCCCAACACTTCACTAAGCCGAGAGTAATCTGATGCAATGTAGATTTTAACCTAGTGCCAGCCTCTGCAAAAAAGTTTAACTGCACACAAATATCAACCTTATTCGCTGCTGCGGGGGTACCCAAGCCAGGTCTAAATAGGCGGGCCAGAAGCCTAAGACAAGGGGGAGGACTTAAGATCCTCTGGCGAAGGCCTCCGTGGGTTCGAATCCCACCCCCCGCACCACATGGAAAAAAAACGGGGGTCCGTTTCTCTGTCTCTCCATCTGACGTACGCTCGCGGGCGCGGCACCGTCGCGCGCGCTAAGCACTGAAACTGCGGCGAGGAAGATTCGAGGGAAACGAATAAGAGGAATTGGAAAAAGCCACTGACGATGTTGCTCGAGTAGACGTAGCCGTTAGAACCAGCAGGCAGACACCACTGTGCGGCGAAGAAGACGCTGAACGAGCACTGAAGACTGCCTCCAGAATTGCAGACCTGTTCAAGCGCATTCTGATTGACCATTTTGTAACTGAGATGCCAGAATTGGGAGAACCCTGTCTGAAATGTCACTGGTTGACGTTTCAACGCAGATTTCAAACCAGTGTGCAGCAAACTTTGAGTGCAACAGTTGTTACCACAAGTGGACCGAGAACCCGACTAGCCAATAGCAGAAGCTTTACGTTGTGAAAAACCAATTCCATAAGGGGATAACCACAGGCTTATGGGGCAAGAGGGCAGATTGAACGCAGAAACAAGGCAAATAGCAAGGCAGCGCATCCAGACGCTCTTCAACCTAGCAAGGGAAATCGTTCACGATGACCCTGCCCTAGCCCAACATTACGTGGACACGGCCAGAAAGATAGCCATGGCCGCCAAGATTCGCCTACCGAACGGGTACAGACGGCAAGTCTGCAAGCATTGCAAAGGCTTTATGCTGCCGGGTGTAAGCTGTCGTGTGCGACTGAAACAGAGGCGGGAACCCCACGTGGTGATCACCTGCCTAAGATGCGGCGGACAGACAAGAATACCGCTAGTGAAGAGAAAGGAGAAGCTGAAAACGTGAGCAAGCCGACTGCTGCGAAGAAACGATTAATAAAAAGGAAGCTCAGCGAGGAAAAACCCACGGTGTGGATTGGCAAGGGAGGAGCCTCAGCAGAGTTGCTTAAGGAAATCGACAAACAACTGGCGAAAAAGGAGACTGCAAAGACAAGAATCTTGAAGAGCGCCCTGTCTGAACATGAAGCCAAGCAGGTTGCCTCAAGAATCGCTGACCAGACGGGAGCATCTTTGGTAGAAGCCAAGGGCCACACGTTCGCACTTTGCAGACCGCGCGACAAAGAAAAGCCCTAGTATTTGGTCTATCGGCACTTGCGAACTAGCCTTCACCTGAGAGCTTCTTCTCGAATTCAGCTTTCAAGCTTGTTAGGTTGTCGATCACCTTCTCCTTTTTGACCTGTTTAGGAAACGTTTGAAGCGCTACTGAAAGAAGGTCTTGCTTCTTCCACCGTTCGTAACGCCTATGGAACGACTTTACAAAAGTCCCAAGAACCTCTTGGTCTAAGTCTCTCGCCTTATCCTCGCTCATTGTTTCGTTCGCCTTCTCCTTCTCCTTCACGTTGATGACGTAATTCCGAATAAAAGGGGTTCTTCCCAACCTCACAATATTTTCTATTCCAGAAACAATGCTGGCTTTTGGAACACGAGTCACGCCAGATTCTCAATGAAAAGGCCATATGGCGGACACGATGATCCAAATAGAAAAAAAGGTTGCTTACGCTGGTAAAATGCGAACCCGCTTCTCGTAGACAATCATCCAGCATTTTTCCCTTTCCTATTCTTTCTGCATCTTTCTTCGCCTCACACAACGAGTAACATGGAGTCTCCTTAAACGTCGACGCGCATGCCTAGAACACAAGAAACAATCACAGAACGTTACCATCTGACATAAGCAGGGTGGGCTCCCTCACCGCTCGCCCCATCGGAGTTCATCCCCACATCTCACACGGGCCTTCATCATCAGCGAAGGCAAACTGAGGTCCATCACCCACTGCCTATCATCAAAAAACGAATATGAAAAGGGGAGTTGTGAAGATAGCCAAGCGACGTAAGTCGTCGACCAGACAATATTTATATTCGGCGTCATGATTTTACTGAAGGAAACCTCAAGAGGACAAGAAGCATTGGTCACCCCAAACGACGTCCCAGCATCCAAACTAATCGAAAGACTAGCCAAGTACCTGAAGGAAAACGTGGACGCCGTAACGCCGCCACCATGGGCGACCATCGTGAAGACGGGTGTTCACGTGCAGCAGCAGCCTCAGAACCCAGACTGGTGGTACGTTAGGTGCGCCTCGATACTGCGAAAGCTCTACGTTCACGGCCCTGTGGGCATCCAAGAACTGAGGGCGAATTATGGTGGGAGAAAGAGCAGAGGCGTCAAACCTCGGCGTGCAGCAAAGGCAGGCGGTTCGATAATAAGAAAAGCACTGCAGCAGCTTGAAGCTGCAGGCTATGTTGAAACGGTGAGGCCGCGCGGCAGAAAGGTGACGCCTGCCGGATTGAAACTTTTGAAGGAATTGACTGAAGAGCTCGGCAGAGAAATGGTCAAGGAGCTTCCGGAACTCCAGAAGTATCTGAAAGGTGAGTGAGTGTCAGAGGAAGAGCTGGAGGAGCTTCGCAGAAGAAGACTTTCAGCCCTGCAGAAGCAGATGGGTGATGAACAGCGGGGCATGCAGGCTGAGCAGCAGCTGGAACAACAGAAGCAAGCACTGCTGAGAAGCATACTGACGCCGGAAGCCAGACAGAGACTGGCGAACCTTAAGATGGTCAGGCCGGATTTCACTGCACAGCTGGAGCTTCAACTGATCCAGTTGGCGCAGCAGAGAAAAGTGCCGATACCCTTAACGGACGAGCAGCTGAAGAAGATACTCATTCAACTCCAAGCTCGCAAGCGTGAGACTACGATAACGAGAAGATGAAGATGACTCGAAACAAACCGACAGCAAAAAAACGCAGGCTTGCCAAAGCGGGAAAGCAGAAGAAACCCGTTCCCTCATGGGCCATAGCCAGAACAGCCGGAAAGTTCAGAGTCCACCCCAAGAGGAGACAGTGGCGAACAAGGAAAATAAGAGCGTAGGAGAACGCTTCATGGAGAAAGAGAACGAAAAACAAGCCTTGAAGACCGAGGAGAAGCAAAAAGAACCTGCCGAAACCATGGAAGAGCAGGAGCTGGAGGAAGAGGCAGAAGAAGCCGAAGAAGCACCTGAAGAAGAAGTGCAGCCGGTTCCACCGGAAGAAGCTGGCGCCGAAGCAAAAGAAGAAGAGGTGCCTGCACCTGCCGAAGAAGAAAAAGCAAAGCCGCCCGCTGAAAAAAAGAAGCCTGAAGAAGAGATAGTTGAGGAGCGAATATACACGGTTCCGCTGGGCAAAGCTCGAATCGTGCCTCCTAACAAGAGGGCCTCAAGGGCAGTGCGGATGCTCAGGAGCTTCATAATCAAGCACATGAAGCTGGAGGCACGCAAGGAAGGAGAGGCAGAAGAGGAAGAGCCCAAGCAGCTCATCATAAGCAATGAAGTTAACGAGAAGATGTGGAAGAGGGGGATAGAGAAACCTCCGAGAAAAATCCGGGTTCGAGCCGCAAAGGACAAAGAAG
This sequence comes from Bathyarchaeia archaeon, assembly GCA_050012255.1. Taxonomy (GTDB): domain Archaea; phylum Thermoproteota; class Bathyarchaeia; order Bathyarchaeales; family Bathycorpusculaceae; genus DASPPK01. The sequence continues at coordinate 60,365 of JBEKHN010000002.1, read as the reverse complement.
GAAACGTGACGGTTTATTTGGCTGAAGGAGATTAGTCCTTGGCCATTTACCTGTCAAGCCTTTTGAGTAGCGCAAGCATAGGTGTTTACTCCCTCGTCACCGACAGAATCTTCATAGCTCCATGCTCAGTGCCGTTTAAGAAAGCCGAAAGGCTCAGTCAATGGTTGAAAACAAAGCTGGTGCGCACGTCAATCGGGGGATCAATCCTCGCCGGAGCACTCGCGTGCGCAAACTCCAACGGAATTCTGCTCCCAAACTTCATGAGAGAAGAAGAACTCACGGTTATACGACGATGTTTTGAAGGAAACATAACCGTGATGGACACCAAGAAAACCGCGTATGGAAACCTTGTCCTCGCCAACGACCATGGTGCCATAGTGGACCCCCAGTTCAAAAGCCCAGAAATACAGGAGATTTCCGAAACTCTGGGCGTCGAAGTTGCACGAGGCGAGATCGCAGGCCTGCCCTACGTAGGTTCGTTGGCCGTTGCAACGAACAAGGGAGTTTTAGCACATCCGTTGTTGAAAGACTCGGAGCGCAAGCTTCTTGAAGACTTGCTGAAGGTCCCAGTCGACGTCGGCACCGTCAACTGCGGCATTCCGTATGTCGGCACAGGTTTGATCTGCAACCAACACGCGGCCATCGCAGGGTTACTCACAACCGGACCCGAGATATTTATAATAGGCAATGCATTGGATGTTGTAAAAGAGGATGACCAGGTTGAAAGTCTACAGAGTCACCGGTGAAATTCTGAAGCCCAACCTGAAGAGCTCGTTCAGAAAAGAGATATTGGCTGAGAAGCCCGAGCACGCCAGGGAAAAAGTTTACGCAGAGTTGGGCAGCAAACACCGGGTGAAGCGTTTTCACATCAAGATAACAAGCGTTGAAGAGGTTTCGCCCGAGAACATTGAGAACCCACTGTTGAAGAAGTTTGTCACGGGAGAAGAAGAAGTTGGCAAGCAAAAGTGAAGAAGAGCTTCGAAGACTGACCGTGGAAATGCGACTTCTTGAACAGACGGCCGAAGCATTGCAGTCAAGAGCAAACATGATAAACGCCGTCACCTCCGACCTGTCCTACGCCCGTATGACGCTGGAAGGACTCGAAAAAGAGAGTGAAAAATCAGAGCTTCTCGTGCCGATAGGCGGCACGTCCTACGTCAGGGCAAGACTCGAAAATCCGGACAAGATAATCGTGGGGATGGGCGCAGGAGTCTCGGTTGAAAAAACAAGGGAAGAGGCAAAAGAAATCATCAAAAAGCGTCTAGAAGACCTGGAAAAAACCAGAGCCTCAATACAGCAGCAGTTCACCCAAGTCGCAGAAAAGATCAACCTGGACAGAGAAAAAGCCGATGCACTGGTTGCAACGATGAGAGAAGGGAAACCTCAGTAAAATGTTTGAAAAACTCAAGTCCGGGCTGAAGGGACTTGTAACCAAAGTGACCACAACCGAGCTGAAACCCGAAAACGTGCGCCCGATACTTTCTGATTTCAAAATGAACCTCGTGGAGAACGACGTGGCTTTTCCAGTGGCCGAACGAATATGCAGTGAGATGGAGCAACGGCTGAACAACGTTCAAGTCAAAAGGATAGAAGACCGAAAGAAGATCGTGGAGAAAAACCTGCGAGAGGTGCTCCTGGAGACTATGCAGACAAACAACAAGATCGACTTGTTGAAGGCCATCGAGGATAAACGCAAGAAAGCAGAACCATTCGTCATAGTCTTCGTCGGCATAAACGGCACCGGAAAAACCACAACCATCGCCAAAGTCTGCCGCTTCCTCAACAAGAACAAATATTCAGCCGTCATAGCCTGCAGCGACACGTACCGAGCTGGCTCGATCGAACAGCTAGAAGAACACGCAAAGAGGCTCGGCACAAAGATGATAAAACACGCGTACGGCGCGGACCCCGCAGCCGTGGCCTACGACACCATCAACCACGCCAAGGCCTACGGAATAAATGTCGTCCTAATCGACACGGCGGGAAGAATGCAGACAAATCAGAACCTGATGAACGAACTTGCAAAGATCAAGCGCGTCGTGAAGCCAGACCTAACGATACTAACCGTGGATTCGCTTATCGGAAACGACGCCGTCACGCAGGCAGAAGAGTTTCAGAAATGCGTTGGAATAGACGGCACCATACTGACCAAAGTGGACGCCGACGTTAAAGGCGGCGCAGCCTTAAGCGTCACGTACGTCACTCAAAAGCCAATACTGTTCATCGGAACTGGACAAAAATACGACGACCTGGAAGAGTTTAAGCCGGAAACCTTCGTGCAGATGATTCTGAAACAATAGAGAAGACAGGTTCGCCACGTGCGAATCATCGAATAGCTAGTATTTCCCCAACAGTTTCAACAGAATGGTTTTCGCAGAGTAAAGCCTGTTCTCGCTCTGCTCGTATATCACCGACTTTGAGCTTTCAACAACATCCCCGGTTATTTCGTATCCTCTGTGAATAGGCATGTCATGCATCACGTAGGCACTGCTGTTCTTCAGCAACTCCTTGTTGATCTGGCAGGGCATCATCAGTTTGACGCGTTTCTCCCTCTCTGCCGCAAACTTCGGGTCAGTGAAGAACTCCATGTCAACCCACGTGTCAGTGTAAACGAAGTCCGCGTCTCTGACAACTTCATTCACATCCGTCGAGGTTTCCCAAAGCCCCGTCTTCCTAGCGTTCTCCAGAAGCTCATCGTCCCTGCTTGGCTCATTGAACACGGGCGTCACAGTGGTTATTTTGACACCGGTCTTCGTGCAACCTTCGATGAGTGAATTGCAAACGTTGTTGTGGATTCCCACGTAAACAAGCTTGACGCCCTTGAACTTTCCCTTCTTTTCCTTCACCGTGATTAAGTCGGCTACCGCCTGGCTTGGATGGTACTTCTCGTCACAACCATTAATCACCGGAACCCTGGAAGCCTTGGCCATAGTCTGCAAGTCCGCGTTTCTCATCAGCCTAGCCATGATGCAGTCAACGTTTCGGGACAGATACTGAGTCTCATCACTCAGGTCCGCCAGAGCAAAGTTCGTCGTTCTCCAATCGATGAAGAGTGCGTGACCGCCAAGCTGGGTCATGGCCACCTCGAAGGAAACTCGAGTTCTGGTCGAAGTTTTCTGAAAGATCAAGGCTGACGACTTGCCTTTCAAGGCCTTTCGATAATGTTCTGAAGCATGTTTAACCTCAATACCCTTATCTATCATCTCTGCCAGCTTTTGACCAGTCAATTCTTTGAAATTAAGTAAATGCACGTTTCCACCCGTTTCCAAACTTTTAAGCGTTGAACCACCTTCAACTATTATAAGCTTTATGGAAACCATATCTCTAGAAACTCGCATCGTATTCCGGAAGCGCAACGAATGATACTGATCGTCGCCTCAAACAAGGACGTGGCAAGTCTAAACATCCAAAAACAGATCTTGACTCATTACGATTTCAGAGAAACAACTCGAAGATTTCAGGCAAACCCAACGTACGAGGCTACAATCGATAACAAGAACGTAGAACTCATAACCTTGAACGAGGAATCGGTCCGCGCACAAACCCTGCCAAACGCGTTCAACAGACTGGAACTCATTATCTTTGTCTCAAGACACAGCAGCGTCAGCGGAACCCCAACACTGTCGGTGCACACGCCGGGCAACCTAGCCGAAGCAGAGCTAGGCGGAATCCCGAGAAAAGTGTCTGTCTCCCCTGCGAACCCGATGAGAGAAGCTTTGAAGACCATGATGAAACTCAAGGAAGAGATGCAGCTCGACTATGAAGTATCCTACGAGTGCACGCATCACGGACCCTCCTTAGACGTTCCCACGATGTTCGCCGAGCTTGGCAGCTCACCTAAACAGTGGAGTGACACGAGAGCCGCTGAAGCCGTCGCACATGCGACGATAGAAACGGTTCAAAGGTTCGACCAACATTCAGTCAAAGCAGTCGTGGGCATAGGCGGACCACACTACAATAGCAGGTTCACTCGAATGGCGTTGGAGAAAGAGTTGGCTTTCGGACACATGATTCCAAAGTATTCGGTTTCAAAGATCGATACAAACATCCTTAGACAATGCGTTGAAAGAACGATGGAAAAGGTCGAAACTGTGATTCTCGACTGGAAGGGAATAAGAGGAGAAGACAAACCGCCATTGGTCAAGATGCTGAACGAAATGGGCACGCCGTTCCTGAAGTCCTAGCACTGAACACGTTCTTGAGCAAGGGTCAGCCAGAGGCAAAGGTTAATAGAAATGTGCGTCTTTATCTAGCAGAGCCTACAGTAACCCTTATATCAAATTGAAATACTGAGAGTGCGATGAAACATGGGCTTGAGAGATTTCCTGGCTCAATGCGGAAGAACGCTGAAGCTGGCTATTAAGCCTGGAAGAAGCGAGCTTTGGCTATCCATAAAAATATGCTTTTTGGGCATAGCAGCGATAGGACTAATCGGTTTTGTCATCAAACTGTTGTCCTCTGTTCTGCAGCCAGGAACCCCCGCGGCTTAGAAGGAAGAAACTCGATGGAAAAACCCGAGGAGTACACCACAAAGATCTTTGCAGTGAAAACAACCACGGGTCAAGAAAGAAACGTTGCCAGACTCGTCGCAGCCAAGGTTGCCATGAACAAGATACCGATAAAGGCAATTCTCGCGCCCGAAACACTGAAGGGATACGTCTTCTTAGAGGCTGAGGGCCCGCACTTCGTCGAGGAAGCCATAGGAGGCATAAAACACGTGCGCTCAAGGGTTCCAGGCATCGTCAGTTTTGCTGAAGTTGAGAGATACATAGTCAAGAAACCGATCATAGAAGAGTTGAACGAAAGCGACATAGTCGAAGTAACCGGCGGACCCTTCAAGGGCATGCGCGCAAAAATAACCAGGATTGACAAGACGAAGGAAGAAGTCACGCTTGAGCTGCTGGAAGCAACTTTCACCCTGCCCATAACGGTGAGCGCGGAGTACGTTAAACTGGTGGAGAGAGCAAAGGCCGCTGCTCGTGGTGGAACATAATGGCCGACAAGAAAGTCACAGAACTGCTTGTGAGCGGAGGACAAGCAAACGCAGGACCCCCGCTGGGACCAGCGCTCGGACCGCTGGGCGTAAACGTCATGGCAATCGTGAACAGGATAAACGAGCTTACAAAAGACTATTCTGGAATGAAGGTTCCAGTCAAAGTCATCGTCGACCCTGACACCAAACAGTTTGAAGTAACCATTGGAACACCCACGGCGTCCGCCTTGATCGTTAGCGAACTCAAGGTCGAGAAAGGCTCAGGCACACCGAGCACGCAGAAGGTTGGAAACCTCACCATAGACCAAGTGATACGAATAGCCAAGATGAAGCGTCCAGAACTGCTGTCAAAAACCCTGAAAGGAGCAACCAAGGAGATCCTAGGAGTCTGCGTCAGCATGGGAGTGACGGCTGAAGGCAAAGACCCGCGCGAAGTCCAACGAGAGCTCGACGAAGGCAAGTACGACGAAATGCTGAGCAAGAGCCAAGCATAAGAGAATACTTTTATAACCGCGTATCATTTCCTCAATGGCACGAGGCCTCTAGATGCCTTTAGACCAAAAAACGATCCTCGCTGCAGTAAAAGAGGCAAAAGAAAAGTCTCAGAAGAGAAAATTCAACCAATCGGTAGAGCTCATCCTGAAGCTGCAAGACATCGACATGAAAGCACCTGAAAGCAAGATCCAAGAGGTTGTAGAACTCCCGTACGCACTCGAAAAACCCAACGCGATCTGCGTCATCGCCTCCGGCGAACTAGCGATGAAGGCGAGAAAGGCAAACGCAGACCGCGTCGTCGAAAAGAGCGACCTTGAAGCCATGGCCGGCAAAAAACAAGAGATGCGAAAGATAGCCAACACGTACGACTTTTTCATCGCCGAAGCGCCGCTGATGCCGCTGGTAGGCAGAACATTAGGCTCCGTTCTAGGTCCGAGGGGCAAGATGCCCATACCCGTCCCGCCGTCAGCAGACATTGCAGGCTTGTTGGCTAAACACCGCAAGACGATCATTGTTAGAATGCGCAACCAGCCCATCCTGCAAAACCGCGTCGGAATGGAAAACATGAAGGAAGAGGAAATATCTGAGAACATCCAAGCGGTTCTAAGGGTCGTAGAGGGAAAACTCAAGAAAGGAATGAAAAACATCAAGTTTGCCTACATAAAAACGGCCATGGGCGCGCCCGTGAAGATCAAACCATAGAAGGGAAAACCGATGCCGTCCAAACAAGCTCTGCAACAGAAGACCAAGGAAGTCGAAGAGATAACCAACCTCATCAAAGGTTACAGCATCATCGGAATCGCCAGCCTGCAGAAAGTCAGAGCGGCTCAACTGCAGGAGTTCAAGAGAAACCTGGCGGACAAAGTGTACATGCGAGTTTTGAAGAACACATTGATCAAGCTGGCCATCGAGAACTGTAAGGAAAGACCCGACCTGAAGAAACTCGAAGAACACGTCAAAGGGTCAAACGTTTTCATGTTCACGAACCTAAACCCGTTCAAGCTGTCACTGATCCTTGCAAGAGGAAAGGTCAAAACGACCGCCAAGTCAGGCGACGTAGCAGCCTTCGACGTTGTAGTCCCAGCGGGAAACACTGGACAACCTCCAGGCCCCATAATCAGCCAACTAAACGCAGTAGGCCTGCCAACGCGAATCGAGTCGGGAAGCGTCTGGATAAACAAGGACACGCTAGTAGCCAGAAAAGGAGAACAGATCAACGAAAGGCTAGCCAGCATACTGTCAAAGCTCGGAATAAAACCCGTTGAAACAGGACTCGCGCTGACCGTAGCGTTCGACGACGGCTTAATCGTGACACAGGAACAGCTCAAGCTTGATATTGACGGAACCAAACATGAGGTCGAAAGTGCCTACGCCGAATCCTTTGCCCTGTCCTTAAGCATCAGTTATCCCACCAAGGAAAACATGGTCATACTGGTACAACTCGCTCACAGAGAAGCATACGCTCTCTCAGTGGGCGCGGCAATACCCACGAAAGAAACAATAGAGGATCTGCTCAGGAAGGCAAACGCTCAAATGCTAAGCCTAAACAGTAAGGTAACTCACTAGTCAGGACCTACCTCATGCGCTTTTCAATCGACGATTCCTTCATACCGCACGCTTGAAACAGAATCAGCAATCATGGAATCCCAACAGAGATCTCAATAACGATGATATCACAAACATACTTGATGCAACAATTCTGGGTGAAAACTCTGGCAAGACAGCGTAACCAGTTCCAGCCTCCGCCGGCTCACAGTCTGCCAGTATTTTGCTGACCCAAATATTTCTTTTGACATTGATTTGCGGTCATAGATCTATCCAAAATGACAATCTTTATTTTGTTGGCAATCATCAAACAACGATCGCTGCAGTCTAGATCGGAAGCAAGCTGGAAAGATAGATGAGCAGAAAGAAAAAGAAGCAAAGAAAAGAAACGCAGACTGATACAGAGAAGATCATAGAGGAAGACAAGGCATACAGCACGATGGAACGAGAAGAAGACTTTTAGGCCAATCACCTTAGAACAGGAATTACCAAACATTATTCGCTCGAGTTCTCAGTGTTTGTGACTTCGAAAACAGAAAATGCGCTATCATTTAGTGAAGCTTTTCCTCGAAATACCAGCTTCCATAGTTTTTTATGCACAGAAAGTTTAAATCATGGGATTTTGTATGTGAAGGAAGACTGCCCAAGTTAGGCAGTGCGTAGCAGCAAGGCACAGTAGCCTAGCTAATAGGATTGAATAAAGTATTAGGGTCCCAACGTTAAGGGAAAGGGCCGCGCCAACTGAAAAAACTTAAAATAGTCGATGTGAGAGGTGAAAGGGTATGGAATATATTTACGCTGCAATGCTTCTCCACAAGGCAGGAAAGGAGATAAACGAGACAAACCTGACACAGGTTTTAACAGCCGCGGGAATAAACGCCGACACAGTTCGCGTCAAAGCCTTAGTGGCTTCTCTGACTGAAGTGAAGATAGATGAAGCGATTAAGTCTGCTCCAACGATGATGGCAGCACCAGTCGCAGCCCCGGTAGCCGCAGCTGCACCAGCAGCAGAAGCGAAGCCGAAGGAAGACGAGAAGAAGAAGAAAGAAGAAGAAAAACAGAAGGAAGAAGCAGCGCTCGAAGGCCTAGGCGCCCTCTTCGGTTAAACACATCTCAACTTTTCCACGTTGTTATCTGAAATTCCAGTTCTAACCACTGGTTATTTGTCTCACAGCTGGAGTCCTCAATTCTGGCACAGTTGATTTTCTCACTGTCAACTGTTTCCAAATCACTAGGGGCGCCCATCCACAGATGATCATCAACGTACCCGCAAACGGGATTCGCCAATAGTTCAGCAAGGCTGTTTCGAAACTAAAGAAAGAAACAGTCATCGCCGCCGCACAAACAATTGCGAATCGTTTGCCGTATTTCTTGAAGGTCTGTATGCCCAACAACCCGGCGAAGAAGAAGTCGCCTAAACCCAGACTCATCATCGAAACGCCCAACTCAGACGCCGGTGGAATCAAGGGAAGCGAGACCATCACAGGAAGTTTAAGACCTACAGCAACCTTGGCAGCTTCGACCATAGTTCGAGTGACCAGGACCAGAATTATGTCCATAACGGTTATCAGAACGCCGAAAATTGCCGTGGTTTTCCACGTGAACAGACCTACAAGGTAAAGAGTAATAAGCACCGCAAAGACCAGGCCAAAAATGTTGGCTAAATAATAGGTCCACAATGGATCGTCTCGAAGAACACCTAAAAAAACGTATAACAGAATGAAGACTGCCGGAGGCAAAATGCCCAAGTACCAACGACTCTTTGAAAACAGGTACGTAAAAGTGAAAAGAAGCATCGAATAAGCGAACAGATACAACACCATCAGAACGTAAGTTATCTCTCTGACGAAGACGATCAGATATATCATAACGGACATCACACCGACCAGCAGAGCAGCGTCCCAAACACCCATCTGCCTCTCCTGCAGATTCTCTTTCAGCTTGCCCTCAGTCTTCTGATTCGCAAACAACGCCACAAGGGTAACCGCGAAGAGTGTCAACGGCATCGTGATGTCGAAATACATGCACCCAACATTAGAAGAACGAACATTTATCCCTTTGTCCCAGCAACCCGCTTTTCTGCCTCAGCCAGTTGGACCTGTTTTGAAGTCACATCCTAGCTGTCAAAGTGATGTTGAAAACTGCCAAAGAAGCAATGAGTGCTTCCTCAGTCCTTACGGTTTCAGTTCCCTGCGATGGAATAGTGTTGACCACAAAATCGACAATGTCTTCTAAACGAAGCCCTTCACGCGCAACGATCTCATTCAACCCAAGGGCTGGGGCACCGAAAGCCAAGAGAACGCTGCTCGCTCGAACCCATTCTTCAACGATCTGCCCTGCAACCTGAGCAAACGGCAAACCATACTTCGACGTGGCTATCGTCAAGTCGAAATCACCACTCTTGACAATTTCCCCAAAGCAATGCTTTTCCACAGTGACCGAATAGCCCCAATAAGTGGGCACCGCATCACGATTCACCAGCTCAGCCTTCACAGGTTTGCCAGTCCTCACAATTCTCACCGTGACGCGTCTACCAGCAGCCAACTGCGAGTTCATCACCAGCGCAGGCGACTCAACACCGATGTCTACGAGGGTGCCCTCTCTTGTTTTTGACAGGGCTACTCCTTCCCGGTATTCGCCGACCTTCAGATCCTTGCTTCGGCGGTTAAGTGGATGATGCAGTGTGCGCAACGGTGGAAGTATTCCCGCATACTGGAGAATTGGCTTCAGCTTGAACAGCGTTTTCCGAAGATACTGCGGCGTCTCCATGTAAGCGACCAAAGTCGCAACCAGGTCCACGTCGGACCTCTGGTCGACACCAGGACAATCCGGGTAGATTATGATCTCATTGACTCTGAAAATGGCGGCTGCTCTTCCAATGAGACCTATCTTGGACGTCTTTTCACGCAGATGCGGAGTGTCCGAGACAACCGAAGCGGGAATAGCTATGGACAGCTTCTTCATGTTCAACCAAGCTCTCTTTTGGCCATGCGCGTTGAAAGGGTGTTATTGTGCATTTGGTTTAAAAGCTGAACGTGTGATATGGTCTTGACGGCGTATCAGAGCGGTAGTGAGCAGTTGTCAAAGCTAAAGATTTTGGATAGCATAGATGAAATCAAGAAAATTGACAAGAGTGACATGCTCTCTTTCTGCGTCGAAGCGCCCAAGCACTATGGAAACGCTGCTAGATTGGCTAGTCAATTCAAAATTAGCTATCTCAAGCCTGAAGCTATAATCGTGGCCGGCATGGGCGGATCAGCCATCGGCGGAGAGCTTCTGAAAGACTGGGCTCGAGACAGATTGGCCGTGCCGGTTGACGTGTGCAGAGAGTACCATCTGCCTTCTTATGCGAACAAGAACACGCTGGTGTTTACCACAAGCTACTCAGGAGAAACTGAAGAGACCTTAAGCGTGTTTCTGGAAGCTCTCAAGAGGAAATGCATGATAATCTGCATAAGCTCAGGTGGAGCACTAACAGAGTTCGCCGAAAAACTCAGCATCCCTCATCTGCTTGTACCCAGCGGAATGGCTCCGCGCGCAACTCTGCCGTACCTGTTCATGCCTTTAATCGGGATCTTGGAGAAAATGGGGCTAGCACCAGGCGTGGACACCGAGTTCTCTGAGACTGTAAGAGTGCTGAAGCAGGTTAGCTCAGAGAATTCTCCTGAAAGACCGTTGAGCGACAACTTGTCTAAGAAGCTGGCGTCAAACGTCAACGGAACAGTTCCGACAGTTTACGGTTTTGGATTCTACCGAGCTGTTGCCCAGCGCCTCAAGACACAGTTCAACGAAAACAGCAAGAACCCGGCAAAGTGGGAATCTTTTCCAGAACTCAACCACAACGAGATCGTAGGCTGGGAGGCAGCGAGGGAATTCGCAAAACTCTTTTCCGTAATCTTCATCCGCGACGCTGAGGAGCCGAAGGAGATAAGGGAGAGAATCGAAGTCACCAAGGAAATAATCGGCAAGGAGGGAGTCAAACTGTTCGAAGTGTGGAGCAGCGGCAAGAGCAACCTAACCAGAATGTCGTCTGTAATATGCGTCGGAGACTTCACAAGCGTGTACCTCGCTGTGCTGCGAGGCATAGACCCGACGCCTGTTAGAACGATACTGTTGCTGAAAAAAAGGCTGAAGAAAACTGGAGTCAAGAAGAAGACCCTTCAGGAACTACAGAGACTTGTGAAAAAGTGAGAGTTTTGTCTCAGGCCTCGCCCGCAATGAAGTCGGCAAACAACTTCTCGGCAGCTTCAAGGGACAAGAGTTGAGGCGGATGCTTGAAAGCGTACGCACAGATTGGCAGTATTGAGCCTTTCAGTTTTCTTTCCTCGGCCACCCTGACAGCTCTTATCACGTCCAGCAGCACCGAACCGGCATTCGGCCCGTCGACCGTCGAGAGCTTCAAATCCATCTGCATTGGCACGTTGCAGAAGTACAACCCCTTGATCCAGAAGTAGCTGTCTCGCTTGTTCTGCAGAAAGTCAACGTAGTCTGTGGACCCAGCTACAACCGCCGCGGAGTAAGGCAACGCAGCCTCAACAGACTTTGTCTTGACAACGCGTTTAACATCTTTTGTTCGCTCCAACGTGTCCAAAGACTCCGTGCCTCCGCCGACGTCAAGCTGGTACGTTTCGGTGACTCGGACGCCGTTCATCGAAAGAAGGTTGAGCAAAGTTTTGTGCAGAGTGGTCGCGCCCACTTGGTCCACTAGGTCATCACCCACTAGTGGAAGCTCAGCCGTTTCAAACTTTTGGGCCCATGAAGCATCGCTAGCGATGAAATTGGGCGTCACGTTAACCAACGCGCAACCCGATAACAGTGATTGCTCGGCATACCACTGAGAAGCCTTCACGGCGCCAGACGGAAGCAAGTCCAGCACAATTTCCGCGTCACTTTCCTTTAGAACCATAGCAACGTTCGCGTCATCGTGGCTGCTCACGTGAACAACATGTCTCGTGTACTCCCCCACACCGTCCAGAACGGGCCCTTTGTTGACGATAACGTTAGAAGGTGGCACATCAGCCAGCTTCGGAGCATTGTTAGGCTGGGCAAAAACAGCCTCAGACAGGTCTTTCCCGACTTTTCGGTCGTCAATGTCGAAAGCGGCAACGATTTCAACATCATTCGGGCGAAAACCGCCCAAAACAGCGTTTCGCAAGCCAATACATTCTGCCTCTTTGACGCAGTTGCCGTAGTATTGCAACCCTTGCATCAAGGCTGACGCGCAGTTGCCGACCCCGACTACGGCCACTCTTATCTTTGACAAACCCTGACACCTTACTGGAAAGCTTTTACATGGAGTATCTTAAAAAAGCCTACGCTGTCTCTTCCGCATATTGCAGATGCTCTGTCCAAAAACTTGACACCGGCTTATCTTACGGATATCGTTTTCACAAACTCTGTTACCAGTCTTATGGTGTTCCGCAGATCGTCAGCGTGGATGATTGAGGCCAGTCCATGAATATACCTGCAGGGCACGGCCACGGTTCCGCTCGGCACACCTGCCCGCGTGAGATGGATCGCACCCGCATCTGTTCCGCCCACCGGCACCTTCTTGAACTGGAAAGGTATCGGCTTCTGCTTCGCGGCCTTGATCAATGCCTTGAGAACATGAGGATGCGTAAAAGCTGTTCTGTCCATTATTGTTACAACAGGGCCGCCCTTGATCTTGGAGGAAACTCTGTCTGGCCTCGTGCCTGGAACGTCTGCCACGAAGGTTCCCTCCACAGCGAGCCCATAGTCGGGGTCTACCTGCCAAGCTGCAGTTCTTGCCCCTCTCATCCCGAGTTCTTCCTGGACCGATCCGACGGCAACAACGTTGTAAGGGGAGTCTTTCAGAGTCTTGAATACTTCTGCAAGGACGGTGCACCCAGCTCTGTCATCAAGCGCCTTGCCCCTAAAGTATCCATCTCCCAAGTCTGCGAACTCTACGTCGAAGACGCCCATGGTCCCTACGTCTGCGCCCTTTCCCTGCGCCTGAGAGAGACTCTCAGCGCCTATGTCGATGAAAAGATCTTCTTTGGGTATTATCTTGTTCTGTTCTTCAGGCGTCATAATGTGAGGAGGCTTAGTTCCTACGATTCCCTTAAGGTAGCCTTTGTCTCCCCTGAAGAGTATCCTCTGTCCAGGCATGATGTTGTTGGTTATGCCTCCGAGTATGTCAAAACGTAGAAAGCCATTTTCCTCTATGAATGTGATTATGAAGCCGACCTCGTCCATGTGAGCTGAAAGCATGATCTTAGGATAGCCCTTTTTCCCGTGGTGGTAGAAAAGTGCGTTCCCAAGCTTATCGATATGCGTTTCATCAGCGTATCCTTTGAGCTCTTTCTTCAGAATCTCAGTCACATCTTCCTCGTTTCCAGAAGGCCCGAAGGCATTTGATAATTTTTCGAGAAGCTTAACCTCTGCAGGCATACGATTCACCAATCGTCTTTTTTACGTCATCAACGAAGTTAAGTTTTGTCCCCACAATTTCTGTTTTCCAGAATACGCAGGTTAGTAAGGTTAATGTTTCTGAGATGTTTACTTTAGAGGAGGCTGAGGAAATGAAAGGTGAGAAAGCCCCAGACAAGTTCACGATCATCAACGAACTTGCACGGCGACGCGGCTTTTTCTGGCAATCATACGAGATCTACGGCGGCGTAAGCGGTTTCGTAACCTACGGTCCATTGGGTGCAAGGCTGAAACAAAACATCGAGAAGAAACTGCGAGAGCTTTTCGTGAACAAACTCGGAGTCTTGGAGATCGAATCACCTGTGATCGCTCCAGCAGAGGTTTTCGAAGCCTCAGGCCACATCACCCACTTCAAAGAACCCCTCGTTGAATGCACTAAGTGTGACAAAAGATTCCGTGCAGACCACTTGCTCGAGGAATTTGCGAAGATGAGTGAGACAGATGCTGAAAAACTAAGTTTAACCGAGATTGACGAAGCGATCAAGAGGAACAAGATTAAATGTCCAGACTGCGGCGGCGTCTTCGGCAAAGCAGAGACTTTCCTAACGATGTTCAAAACCACCATAGGCCCATATTCAAAAGCTGTGGGTTACGGAAGACCGGAAGCCGCGCAGGGCATATTCGTAGAATTCAATCGCCTGTACGGAATGGCACGAGAAAAGCTTCCCTTCGGCGTCCTCCAGATAGGGCACGTCTTAAGAAACGAAATCTCACCCAGACAGGGCCTGATAAGAGTGAGAGAATTCACGATAGCAGACTTGGAATTTTTCTTCGACCCTGAAGAACCCAACTGTTATCTCTTGAAAGATGTTGAAGACGAAAAGCTTCGGATTCTTCTGGCAGAAACAAGACAGAAAGGTTCAGAAGACATCACGGAAGCCACGGTGGGAGATGCGTTGAAAAGAGGTATTATCCAGTCGGGGTGGCATGCAACCTTCATGGCATATGCTAAGAGACTCTTGGTCGAACTTGGTGTTCCAGCGGAGAAACAAAGGTTCATCGAAAAGCTGCCGTGGGAAAAGGCCCATTATGCGCGCCAAACCTTCGACCAGCAGGTTCTGGTTGAACGATGGGGCTGGGTTGAAGTCTCTGGGCACGCTGACAGAACGGACTACGACCTCAAAAGTCACATGGAACACAGCGGTCAGGACATGCAAGTTTTCAAGGAATACGAAAAGCCAGTTGAGAGGGAACACCTTGCCATAAAACCCATCATGGCTAAACTTGGACCAAGCTTCAAAGGAGAAGCAGCAAAAGTTGCGGAAGAACTGTTAAAAGCCGATCCACAAGAACTCGAAGCATCCTTGAAGAGGAACGGCCACTACATGCTTGGAAAATACAAGATCCTACCTGAACACGTTGACGTTCAACGCGAAAAAACCGTAGAGCGTGGAAGACATTTCATTCCTCATGTCGTTGAGCCCAGTTTTGGCTCAGACAGGCTTCTGTACGTAGCTCTTGAGTATGCCTATCGGGTTAAGGACGGCAGGGCGATGCTGAGTTTCCCGCGTGACATTGCGCCTATTCAGGTTGGAGTCTACCCTCTCATAAGCAAGGACAAACTGCCCCAGAAGGCTTTGGAAGTGCACAAGATGCTGATTGATGAAGGCTTTATAGCGGAGTATGATGAGGCAGGCTCTATTGGCAGAAGATACGCCCGTGCAGACGAAGTTGGAGCGCAACTGGGCATCACGGTTGATTACGACACGCTGAGCGATGACACTGTTACGATCCGTGACCGTGACTCGTGGAAACAAGTTAGAACACGTATTTCGGACCTGAAAACGTTTCTGCACGGATATTTCAGGGGAATAATGGAATTTGAACAGCTAGGCAAACCCGTTTGAAAACTCTTGTTTCGCTAACTTTTTTAAGACTTCAGCACATCTAAGGATAGAAGAAAGTGCCCTATTTTGCGGGCGGGAAAAAACTTGGTCCTTCCAGCAGAAACAGAAGAACGAGTAAAACGCAGAGCGCTCAACGTCTGTCAAGACCATCTGCGCAAAGTCGTAGACGTTACCAGAAAGGTTCCCCAGATGATAGACTGTTTCAACAAGAACGACAAGGACGGAGCAAAACAGCTCTTCAGCGAAATTAGAAGCGGCGAAGACGAGGTTGACAAGGCAAGAAGACTAGTCTCACAGGAGCTGGCTGAAATAGGAGCCATCCTGTTCAGCAGAGAAGATTTCTTAAGGTTCACTAACCTAACGAGCGAAATCGCAGACTTCTCAGAGGGCATAGCCTTCCGACTGAACGAAATCACGAACCACAACTGGAAGGTCCCCACGGACATAAAGAAGGAACTGCTGACGCTCTCAGAAGCCGTTTTGGAGACAATTGTGAAGCTCAAAGAAACAGTGATGGTCCTAAACTACGGTGCAAGCAAAACTATGGAAAAAGCCAAAGACGTTGAGATCGCCGAACAAAAGGTCGATGAGATCTACCGCGAACTCGAGATAAGACTCCTCAGCAGCAAAATGGACTTCCCCGCCTTAATACTATTAAGAGACGTGCTGCAGCTTCTTGAGGATTCTGCAGACAAAGCAGAAGACGCGGCTGACGCTGTGCGAATCCTTTCCTTCATGATGTAAAGGCGAACAAGCTGATGCCCAAGAAAATAAGCGTAGAACTGATTGAAAACTTCTTAGTAGTATGGAACCCCACAGACGGCTCAGAACTCTACAGAAAAGGGTTCTACGGCAAACCCCTCGGAATCGCCAAACCCAAGATCCCAGAATTCAACGTTCCACTCATTCTAGACCTGATGGAAGGCCTCTACCTGGTTGAAGAAGGCATCATAACGGTGCACGAAGGCCCCAAAAAAATCAAAGTCGGCCCAAGAAAGCTCCGCCAGGTGGCCAAGCGGCTGTACGAAGAGTTTGACGACAAGTACACCGTCTACCGCGACCTAAGAGACAGCCAGCTAATCGTCACACCCGGCATAAAGTTTGGCTGCGACTTCGCCGTTTACAAGCACGGCCCAGGAGTCGAACACGCCCCCTACATGGTCTCAGTCAAAAAAGCCAAATCCGAGATGACAGCCACCGAAATAGTCAAGGCCGGAAGACTCGCGACCACCGTTAGAAAGAGATTCATAATCGCAGTGCCCAACTCAGAGAAAACAAAGACAAAATACGTAATATTCAAATGGTTCAAAGCGTAAAAACCGATTTTTCTTAATAGATTACATTTGCTAAGGTGATTCTGCTATGGGATTTAGATAGATTTTCTCGGCACTTCTCTTTTGTAAGATGCCGCGCAATGCACGCAACAGAAGGTCATTTCCTTCCCATGGATGATCTCTCTGTGTCCGCCTTGGTACACTTTGCAGCCGCAGCTCGCACACACTTCTAGGTTTGGTTCGATGGCAACTGAAACGAGAGCTGAGAAACGCTTGAACAATTGCTTGCAGAGCTCCGTGCCCTTTTTCGTCAATTCGAAGACTTTCTTCTTTTTCTCGCCGACCGGCTTTAACGAGTGTTCCACAAGGCCTTTTTTCTCAAGTTGACTTAGGAACGGATACACTAAGCTTGGGCTGATCTCCTTGCCTATCCTTTTTCTGAATTTGCTGATGATACTGTAGCCATGCTGCGGTCCTTCGTATAGAATGGTCAGGATATAGAAGCGCGAGAAGTCCGACACAATTTCGTCTATTTCCTTGCTAGACATGTATTCACCAGACGTATCTTTAAAACATATATCTGAAAAAGATATATTTAAATACTTCGGCATCTACAACCGATTACAAATATCATAATCGAGGAGAAAATCTTGCCAAGAGACCCCGTGTGCGGTATGGACGTAGACAAAGGCAAGGCGATCAAGAAGAAGATTGGAGACCGCACGTATTACTTCTGCAGTCAATCATGCGCCGACATCTACGAGCAGCCCGAACGAGAGTTGAAGGCAATGAAGCGAAGGGTCGCGATCACGCTCGCAGGCGTAGTCGCTGTGGCTGGACTCCGAGTGCTAGCCTTGTTCAGCATTGTGGCCGTGTTGATGTCTTCCACCCTCATTGGCGGGCTCAAAGTCTACGAATTAGCGCTTTTCATCGTATCAACTCCTGTCGTGTGGTGGGCTGGTCGCAGCATCATCGTAGGAGCCTACCGTTCCCTCAGAAACCGTGCGGTCAACATGGATGTGTTGATATCTGCAGGAGTAGTGGCAGGATGGACCTACGGCGCGGCATACGCTTTCTTCCCCAGCGCAGCCAGTGGAGGAGAAGGATATCTAGAGATATCCGTTGGCATACTGGCTTTTGTTCTCTTGGGGAAGTACATCGAAGAAAGTATACGCAGAAGGTCAGCCGCCTCCATCCGGAAACTGCTTGAACTTCAACCGACAACGGCCAGAGTCCTCAAAGACGGAAAAGAAATCGAAGTTCCGATCGATGAAGTACAGGCAAACGACATTCTGATAGTGAAGCCTGGCGAAAAAATACCAACAGACGGAGTTGTGATATCAGGATACTCTTCGGTTGATGAGAAAATCATCACCGGCGAGAGCATACCCGTTGAGAAGGATGTTGGAAGCGAAGTCATAGGCGCAACAATGAACAAAACTGGGCTCCTCAGGATCAAGGCAACGAAGGTCGGAGAACAGACAGCGCTCGCTCAGATTGTGCATCTCGTTGAGGAAGCGCAGGCCTCAAGTGCGCCTGTTCAGAGATTTGCGGATCGGGTTGTCGGGAAATTCGTGCCCATAGTTTTCTCTGTTGCGGCAGTCTCCTTTGCTTACTGGTACATCGCAAGCGGATTCTCAGCCGCCTTCTTCGCGCTGCTCGCGGTATTGCTCATCGCCTGTCCATGTGCCTTGGGCATCGCAACTCCCACGGCTATATTGGCGGGAGTGGGCAAAGGCGCAGAATATGGTGTGCTGCTCCGTAGCGGCGAGTACGTTGAGAGAGCTAGAAAACTGAAAACGGTTGTGTTTGACAAGACCGGAACGCTGACGAAAGGAGAACCATCAGTCACTGACGTACTAACGTACAATGACTACACTGAAAAAGACGTGCTGAAACTTGCTGCCATAGCTGAGAAGAGCTCTGAACACCCACTGGCAGAGGCAATACTCAACAAAGCCCAACAGATTGCGCCTAACATTCCTGACGTAGAATCATTCGAGGCAGTTCCCGGACAGGGAGTAAAGTGCACTTATGAAAACAAGGTCATACTTCTTGGAAATCGGAAACTCATGCAGAGTGAGAATGTTTCAGTTGAACCACTGGAGCCAGATCTCCAGAGGCTGGAGGAGCAAGGCAAGACAGTGATGATCCTTGCCGTTAACCGCGGACCCGCGGGCGTAGTTGCAGCCATGGACACTCTCAAGGACCATGCAATCGAGGCCGTTAGCAAGTTGAAGAGCTTGGGGCTAGAAGTGATTATCCTGACAGGCGACAACGAAAGGACGGGAAGAGCAATTGGAAAACAAGCAGGAATAGACCAAGTGATAGCCAACGTTCTGCCGTGGGAGAAGGTTAACGCGATCAAGAAGCTGCAAGCAGAAGGGAAAACAGTGGCAATGGTCGGCGACGGCATAAACGATGCTCCAGCACTAGCTCAAGCAGACATTGGCATAGCCATAGGAAGCGGAACCGACATCGCGAAGGAAACAGGCGGCATAGTGCTGATAAAAGATGACTTGCGAGATGTGGCGCTCGGGGTAGAGCTAAGCAAAAAAACAATGATGAAAATCAACACCAACCTGTTCTGGGCATTCATATACAACACGGTCATGATCCCAGTAGCCGCCATCGGATTGCTGAACCCAATGTTCGCGGCAGGAGCAATGGCAATCAGCTCTCTCACAGTGGTCAGCAACTCTGCACTGTTGAAGCTGTCACGATTCGAATTCGAGAAGCTTGATCAAAAAACCGTGAAGCAATGAACTGAGGGAGGTGAAGATAAGCATGGTAAAGGATCCAGTTTGCGGAATGAACGTAGATGAGAAAACAGCAACATTGAAATCTGAATACGATGGGAAAACCTACTACTTCTGTAATCAATCCTGCAAGGAAGTGTTTGAAAAAAACCCGCGAAGATTTGCTGACAAAGATTCCGAGGACGACGATGATTGTTGCTGTTGCTGACAACCCCCAGAGAACTTGTGCTTGTCAACAACTAGGCGATATCGACGCCCGCACAAGATACTAGTAAAACACAGCATCTGTGAGAGTGATCCCACTGGTCACTTAAGGCGGCACGGCAAAACCTAGAAAGCCCAGCACCCAAAATAGTCTAGAATCGCCTTTCAAACGGTAAAATGGTGCCGGGGAAGGGATTTCAGCACCAATTTACCAGCAAAAGGGTGCCCCACTTGTTCAGATGGCTATTTTCTGTCCACCCGATTGTTTTTGGCTGTTTCCGTTCCATCTATTCTGTCTAAATTGGCGTCTAAGTGTATTGGAGGTTTTGTATTTGGCTGTTGTAGGTGGTGGTTCCCCAGTAGAACGTGGATGTTGTCCAGTTGTAAGGTCGGAGGTAGGAGGCGTACGTGTAGTAGTAGACTGTCCCGGTTGTTGCTTGGAGGGTTGTGGCTTGGAGCTGTTCGGTTGTGAAGGTTGCGCACAGAGTCCAGCCTGACCCGCCGACTTGCACGTAGACGCGTATGACGAGGGAGTCTGTCTGCTGCAAGGCTGTTTGAGCCACTGAGACCGTGCCGCTCTCTATGCCCGACCCACTGCTTCTCCCCACCACGGCCTTCGGCGTTCCCGTCTGACCGTCCAAGCTTATCTCCTGTTCAACGCCGTTCGAGTGACGGACCCAAGCTCTTATGCCCCAAGAGGCTCCATGTCCGCTTCCAGACTGCGTGAAGGAGGCGCTGCTGGTTGACTCTGGAATGTTCAGGACGTAGGCATTTAGGCCGTTGACGGTTTGGGTGTCGCTGCGCATGTACCGGCCATAGTAGACGTTTACGGAGCCGCTTGACACGCTGCAGGCTATGGGTTCGGCCGTGCTGTTTCCGAGCTTGACGTCTGCCAGTGTCAGAGACGTGGTTCCGGGCTGCAGTGCTTGGAACGTTAGGGTTGCGATTGTCATGGACCCGTTGAATGACGACGCTGGGTAAGCGGCGGCTTGAGCCTGCCAATACCGCGCGTGCGTAGCGTTGTAGGTGGGCTCTAGGCCTGAACCGTAATTCTGCGTGTTGTTCTGCCACTCGGATGGAGTTTGGACGACGACGTTCGTGCAGTTGAGCACGGTGCTGTTCCAGTAGAGCTTAAACTCCCAGCCCTGCAGGTCTGTAACGCCCGTTACTTTCACGTTGACCGCGAAGACTTCGCCCTTGAACACGGTGAGCTGGCTCGGGTTCACGAGGACACTAGCTCCGCCTTGAGTCATTGTCCCGGCAAGCAACTTTTGACTAGACATGCCTTTCCCAGCTTGGTAGGATTTTCCAAAATTGGCAGCTAGTATGATAGCGTCATAAATGTCTACCGTGCCGTCGCCATTGATGTCTGCGCAGGGGCTAAAACGCGGATCACCGCTGTTGGAGTTGAACGCTCCTTCAAGTTTGATGGCGTCGTAGATGTCAACTGTGCCGTCAAGGTTTATGTCACCCTTGAGGCTGCTTAACGAGCATGAGTATACACCTGAGTGGGATATTGAATCAGGGTCTGAACCAGGGTAGATCCTGACGTACCAAGGTCCAGTCAAGTTGCTGTACGTCTCCACGTGTTCTGCCTGGCCAGCTGGGTTGTTCGACGAGGCAACGAGCCCATTGGGCGAACCATCCGAATTGTAGAGTTGAAGATTGAAATCGACGTAGCTCGGCGGAGTCATGTCAAAGTAGATTTCCTTCTTGTTGCTGTCGCTGAAGCTGAAACTGTACCAATCCTCATTGTCCGGCGGGTAGCCCTCTAGATACCCGTGGAAGTTCGTATTGGGCATCACATTTACGACGTTGGGATCGTTGTAGGAGTGGCCAGTATCGCGGCCACTTCCTGCGTCTGATTGACCGCCGTTACCGAAATAGACTGCTATCTGCAGAGTGTCGGCCACTGAGAGCGTTGGGCCCGCATCATGCCAATTTGGGCATGCTGAAATGTTATAGTGAAGGGGAAAAGTCATCCATCCGGTTCTTGCCGGACTGTGTGCGCGCGGTATCGTGACATGGACTCCCACAAATGTCTCAAACTCATAGTAATCAACCCCATTGTTGACGGTATCGGTCTCACCTGGCCAAAAATTAAAATAGCACCCATGATCGGGCTGGTTGACTCCCTGTGTGTAATCAGCCCCTTGCATGGCCCATTGGGCCAACAGCTGCAAACCGCCAATCCCCCACAGAATACCTGAGGCAATGCCGCCAATCGGACCAGTCAACAAACCAGGCAAACTCACGAACCACATTGTGCCATCAATCAAAGGAGGTAATATACCCAATCCACCTCCTCCGGAGCCTCCTGATTGGATTGCATCAGCTTGCGTCCAAACATCTGACCAGTTGTTATCTGGTAGGTCCAACCAAAAGCTTGGCTCATATGAATGGCTCCCCTGCGCCCAGGCGAACCACCATCCGGAGAACTGCACCTGATCATTTTGTGTCGCTCCATAAATTCCGAACACCATATCAAACGAGATGTCGGTGTTGTCATGCTGCACACGAGTGATAACGGGCTCCACACCTATTGTCGCGTTGAAGATTGAAACACCATAGTTCACTTGTTTGGCATCCGTCTGTCCTCCAAAAGTCCAACATTCTGGCAATAAAGCCGCGGCCGTCCCGATATATCCGTTCCAGTAGTCACTACTACTTTCTCCTCCGACTCCTAGATGAACGTAGACTCCCGCTCCTTGAGCTGAGGCGTTCCTCACGTTCGTTTCAGCAAAAGACACGACTCCCCCTGGCATGTATATCTGGCCGTCTTTTCCCGGCCAAGGGTGAAAAAAGGTCGAGTTCACGCGGTTGAGAAATTGGTCCTCTCTGAGGGGGTTCTCAACATATTCGGAAATCCCACCGCCAAGTCCTGCCCAATCCGTTGCGGGTTCCTGCGTTGTGTCTATCCCAACCTCCGCAGCTGTACCACCACCGATACCCGCGCCTGGCGGTGTGGTGATATTGGCGTTTTGAATTCCTATGTGACTCATAAGCTGGTCGAACCCGGCTCCCAGCACCGCTCCATTCACTGTTTCAGTCCAGTTGCCTTCGTTGGTGCCGTTTTCGTCGTAGACCTCGTAGAACGTGTATCCCCCACAATGTACCCATGAGAGTCGCCTGGTTGCCATGGCTTCTGCTATCGTGTCAACCCACGCCCTCTTGTTGTAGTCGCTGGGAACCGGCAGGTAATCCCCGTGAGTGTTGACGATTATCTTGCCGACGGAGCTGAGCACTATCTGCTCGTACTCGGTCCATGTCGTGACCACTTCGGCAGTCGCCTGATAGTAAGGGTTATAGCCATTGGCTTCCGGATGAACTGCCGGAAGGTTCAAGTTTATAGTTGGGCCGTTTGGCAAACAAGCGTTGATGGCTCCCATTTGGACCTGCGTTTGATTAATCGCGACCCCATCGGCTTCGGCTGGGACGCTACTCAATTCAAGTATGTACACATCTGCTTCGCCGGAAGAAGCCTTAGCCTCTGGAAGAATTACTGCAAAGGGGACAAAAATGGGAATGAGGATCAGTGCAACCAAGAAAAGACACCTTGTTCCCCTCAATTTACGTCTCCTCGTCGCTTCGCGGCTTCTTCCCATTATGTTTACGATACGCCTCAGCAGTCACGATTACTACGCCCGTAAGGATTAAAGAGACGCCGACAAATGCCAACGGCATGATGGATCCTTTTGAAGAGGAGGCAGCGGCACTCGCAGCTTCGGAAGCGTAGGACCATGCCATCTTGTATTCTCCAGCCGCGTAGCAGTCTTGAGCCTTCTGAAAGAGTTCCGTCGCTGTGTCCAGTCCGAACGTTCTGCCTTCGTTAATAGCCTTTTGTATCTGTTCGGATGCACTGTTGCCTTGAGACCCGTACAACATGTTTATGAGCCTGTATTCAACGGAGATAGCGGTGGCCGTCGGAATAAAGCCTGCTGGGAAGTCTGGTTTCGTCTTGAGGCCCGTATCGCCGTAGAAAGTGGAAGTCCCAAGATGGACGTACACGCCGAAGTTGAAGCTCGAAGCGCTTTGGGCAAAAGCCTCAGCCGCATGACCATCAACTGCATAGCCGAACATGGAACCATCGAAACGGCTGTCGTTGAAGTCAGCGAACTTTACCGGATACCCCACATCAGCCTCACCGCATCCGGCGGGAAAGAAATCCCAACTGCCTTCGAGTGACTTCATCAGGTAGGTTTTCTCGCGCAACTGGGCTGGGTCAGTCGAAGTAGCGTACGTCTCGGCGGGGTAGCACGTGGCGTTCGGTTCTCCTATGTGGCTCATCATTCTTGAGTAGCCTGCTGGGCCCCATTGTTCGGTTGTTCCGTTCTGGTACCAGACGTTGTAGAAGGGGTAGCCGCCGATGTGAACCCATGTTCCCCAGCGGTTCAGCATGAAGTCAGCGATCTCGCCGACCCACTGCTCCTTCGTGTACCCGTCTGGGACGGGCAGGTACTGGTCGTGGGTGTTGACTATAATCGTGTCGTTTCCCTGTTCCAGGATCGTCTTGTAGGTGGCCCAGTCCTGGACCAGGACGTAGGAGACGCTGACGTTGAGTGCCGCCTTTAGCCCCTCACCCACACCCAGCCCGACTTCACCCAGCAGCAAGACGAGTTCCTGGACGCTGCTGTTGCTGGGATGAATCTGCACTGCCCTGAGTACTCCGTCCAGGATTGCCGAATGGTTTGTTAGTACGACGTTTCCAACGTCTGGCAAGCTTACGATGTATACCGTTAAGGGAAAAACGCGGTCGCTGAGTAACACGGAATCCCCGAATAGTTGTGCCTCATGTGAAGGCCATGGGGCAATTCTGAAAAGGGAGTTGTCCGAGGAGCCATAAACTAGGCGTGAACTTGGGGCATAGCAAAACACAGCTCCCACCAGGAGTGCAATGATAAGCGCAGCTCTGCCAAACTTGTGTTTGAACAAGCTAGGGATCCCCTGATTATACTGACTCCCAGCATTAGAATAATCTTTCTTTTCTAATATTTAAGTTTTGAGGAACTTTTTTTCAAGGGATTCAGCCATTGGGTACTATCGTTTAAAATTGCAAAAGACTCACGTTTTGGCTCGTTCATGCGAAAAAACCCTGCCAGCTAACAGATCTCCCCAAAATATCTTTAGAACCCGAAGAGTTACAGAACCGACCAAAGAAATACTTAAGTGATGCCTGGGAATGCCTTCAAGGGCAGAGATTCTGTGCATAGGATAGCATGGCCTTAAATGAAAGCCGTTGTCTACACGGAACGAAAAACCATAGGAGTCGATGATGTACCTGAGCCAACGTCAGGTCAGAACGATGTCTTGGTGAGGTTTAAAGCTTGCAGCATCTGCGGCACTGATCTTCACTACTACCGAGGCGAAGCTTGGGCAGTATTGCGAGAAGCGAAGGTTAGTGGGATTTAATGATTTCGTAAAGCTCCTGTTCTAGAGTGGGCCATCTCTTGGGAGACTCAATTACTCTGCCTATTTCTTTACCGTAAAGGTCAACTATTATTATCAATGGAATCTTGTCAACTTCAAACGTTACGACTTCAGGCGGAGAAGGTGGAATCCTCCATTTACAAACCTGGCTGAGCGGGTCTTTCATTAGCCCTCCGAACACTCTGACTTCCAACCCCGTGGCTTCAGATATCAAGGATAACACGGGGATGTATTCCGCGCAGTCCTTGCACCATGAGGCTGAAAAGACGATTGCCACGTACTTTTCCGCGAATCTTCTCAGCTGACCAACCGCTTGCGGCTGCAACTTGTACGCTTGTTTTCTCTTTAAGAACTTCTCCTTAAACGGCTGCTCCAAGCTATCGATATACTGACCTACGGAAACCGTCTTCTTTCTGATCTCTGACAGGTCAAAGTTCATTCTTCGGTCCAACAATTCTTGAGGCAACTTCCAATAAATAGAGCTGCCGCTGACTTTGAACGGTTATCAAGCGTCATGTCGTAGAATGTTTAGGAAGCACGGTTTTCAGCCTGTCATCAAAGTCTGGTTTTCGAATTGCCCTCTGACGTATTGGTGTGGGTAGATCTTCGTTGCAGTCAATGTGCAACCCTGATCAACTATTACGTCGTCAGCTATGACCGAGACAGATTGTATCTTTGTCGGTTTTCGAGAGCTTGAAGAAACTGTCACATGCCGCCCCACGATGCTGTCCTTTATGGTCGTCTTGTCCCCGATTATGACTCGGTCCATGACTGCAGAGTCCTCTATCTCAACGTCTTTGCCTATCTGCGTGTAGTTGTCGATGCACGAATTCACTATTCTGACGCCGTCGCTGATCTTGCAGTGTCTGCCTATGAGGACAGAGCCTTCAACCTCGATCTTGCCCGTCTTGATCTTCCTGATTATTTCCTGCCTTCTTCTCATCGATTCGACGCTTTCCCCCTGAACCCATATTCTCTTCTCCTCGCTTAGTCTTCCGCCGAAGTCGGTTAGTGAAGCGAACTTTCCGTCAAGCATGTCCTTCATCGCTTCGAGGTAGCGTCTGGGAGTGCCAACATCGTACCAGCTTCCTTCCAGCGTGTAACCGTACACTGGCCGCCCGGTGCTGATCAGGTAGGGTATGAAGTCGTAGCCAAAGTCGAGACGATGCGTCTCCTTGATTAACTGCTTGACCCCTTTCTCCTTGAATATTTTCCTTATCTCGGGAGAAACCATGTACAGACCTGTGTTGGCGAGGTCTGAGGGAGCATCCTTAGGCGCCGGTTTCTCGACGAATCTGGAGATTCTCATGTCCTTGTTTATGTCAGCTATGCCGTATCCTTCGACGTTCTCAACCTTCCTCAACGCGATGGTCATCACTGCGCCCTTCTTCTGATGAAAATCCACGAGCTCCTTCACGTTCACGTCAAAAATGTTGTCGCCCTGCACCGCAAACACTGGGTCTTCGACGCTGTAGTACTCCATGTTTATGCTCGCAGAGTCGGCGCTGCCAAGGTCTTCAACGTTCGGCTGATACTTTATGTGAACACGCGGCTCTAGACCGTACCTCGCAGAAAAACCGTAACCCGACTCAAAATAATCGTGCAGATCCCTGTAGTTCGTGTAACCCTTAACACCGAAAATGAAGTTTCTAATACCTTGACGCGCAAGGGGCAGCAGCGAAAAATCTATCAGAGGCCTGTTCAGCAAACGAATGCACGCTTTGCTCGTCTCGGCCGTGAGGGGCAACAGACGCGTGGCTTTTCCCCCAACCGGTATTATCACCCTTAACCTTTCCAGAGCGTAGTTGTCGCGCAAGGATCTACACCAACAAGCTTTTGAATGAGTTATCAACGCTAAGCGTATTAAACTTTTGAGGCCAGACGCGAGTTTTATAACTTACCTTAGAAGAAAACCATTATGTTACTGCGAGACTTGAGAACATGAGAAAACTCGGCGGCTACCTGCGTCTAATGCGGCCCATAAACTGCTTCATGATGGGCCTCGCCGTAATAGTCGGTGCAAGCCTTGCCAGCCTAAGGAGCATGAACGCAGCTTGGCCGAGCCTTGTCTACGGTTTCATCACCGGCTTCACGCTTACCGCGGCCTCGATGGCAATAAACGATTACTACGACAGGAAGATAGACTCCATAAACGAGCCTAGCCGCCCCATTCCAAGCGGTCTGGTCAAACCGAGAGAAGCCTTGGTCTTTGCACTTATCCTTACCATGGTAGGTCTCGTCACGGCGTACCTGACGAACACAGCGTACCCCCTCTGTCTTCCAACGGCCATAATTGCCTGGATCATTTCAGTAGGGTACACAACTGTCGGAAAACGAAGCGGACTGCCCGGCAACCTCCTCGTCAGCCTCTGCGTATCAATACCGTTTGTATACGGAAGCGTGGCCATATCTAACGGACTTAGGTTGAACGTGCTCCTCTTCGCTTCCATAGTCTTTCTTTCAATCACTGGAAGGGAGATAACCAAGGGCATCGTGGACGTGCAAGGCGACAGGACGCAGAACGTGAAAACCCTCGCCGTGCAGTACGGAGAAAAAAACGCAGCCGTTGCCGCAGCACTGTTCTATCTCTCCGCAGTAGGCTTGAGCCCGACGCCGTGGCTTCTCGGCATCGTCTCCATCTGGTTCATTCCACTGGTCGCTGTCACAGACATCGGACTCGCAGCGTCGTCTCTCATGCTGCTCAGAAACCATTCAAGAGAAAACAGCAGAAGAATCAAGAACACCGTGCTCCTATGGTTCATCATCGGGTTGCTGGCATTCATTATCGGCGCTGCAAGGTGACAAGAAGCTGACTAAGGGAGATTTTCAAAAACACACTAATGATGCTCCTCCGTGACACTTACACTCATCATATGGAAATGACGACACAACCAGCGACAAAACTCGATCAACCTAAGCTTAAGCCCGCCTCAGCAGTACTTGTCGCAAAAGAAGGACCAGCGAGGAGCACACCTAGGAGGAAGGGCAGACGTGTCAGCATTGCTCAGGAACTACCTTGCCTAGGCTCTTCTTCGAGTCCTCGGCACGTGCTCAGCTTCATGCCCCTACAAATCCCGTAGGACCTTCACCAGCGCCTGCGTGTAGTACTAGTACCCTAGGGGGAGGGTGAAATAGACGAGGTGAAAACGCGAATACAGGGATGCAGCGTATGCTACCCGCGCGAAACAGCAAAAATAGACCTTAGTAACTCTGTCACGCTAGGCTGCAATGGTGCATGTTCCAGAAATTGGAATTATAAGCACCGTCTAACTAGTACTATGCTGCTGAAGCGTGCTGAGCCTTGAACACTGAGGGCGAAACCGAGTTTGAGTACGCACTCCGAGGCAAGGATTGGAAAGTCTACTGGTTACTACTAAAGAACGGTCGCCCCATGAGTGTTCGCGAAGTTCAGAGAACCCTGCACTTCAGCAGTCCAAGCGTGGCGCAACATCATCTTGAACAGCTACGCGCGCTCGGACTGGTCACAAAACAGGAAGTAGGAGGCAACTACTCCCTGGTCAGCGAGGTCAAAATCGGCGTGCTCCGACACTTCGTCAAACTCGGAAAATTGCTGTTCCCAAGATACTTCTTCTACGCCGTGTTCTCCACCACGTTCTACGCCGCCTACATCCTAGTGCTGATGCAAGGACTCACAAGAGAAAGCCTGTTCATACTCTCCTTCGGAGCCATAGTCACAGCCATCTTCTGGTACGAAGCCGCCCGCGTATGGTCAATGCGACCGTTCTAACTTCTGGAACACCTTGTCCTAAGGCTTAGCATAAAATCCAACGCAAACCATCATCTACATAGGTGAAAGCTTAATGCAAAAAGAAATCAAAAGGCGCGCAAAACTCTACGGCATCGCCGCCGCCCTCCTCGCCACAATACTAGTCTCACTGTGCTACCAGCTTGGCTACATACCCCAGATACCGCTGACACAGCTGACCCCAAAATCTGTTCCTTCCATGTCAACGTTCTCTTCCTACGATGAACTCCAAAACTTCTTGAAAAACAGAACCCAAAACCCATTGACGTACGCGTATTTTGCAACCTCTGGAAATTCATTTAACATATATTCAATCCAGGCTACCCCTGGAATTGCCGGCTTTACCGCCGTTCCCTTCACCCCAGGAATAGCCGCTGCTCCGGGGTATTCAACTCCACAGTATTCAACCACCAACATTCAAGTCGCCGGAGTTGATGAGGCAGACACCGTGAAGAGCGATGGCCAATACATCTACCTGTTAACCGGAAACAACGTCTCAATTCTGAAAGCGTATCCTTCGGATGAGGCACAGCTTGTTTCGACCATAGTAGTGAGCGATATGACACCTGTCGAAATCTTCGTTAACGGCGGCAGACTGGCCGTGCTAGGAACTCATTCTAACGTTACTATGATACCCTATTATAATGGGCAGAATTTCACGTTCTACAGTGTCCCCTACTCCATGAACATCGCAACATACGTGGAGGTTTATGATATATCTGACAGGGCACACCCAGAATTGCTGACAACCTACACCGCAAGCGGTGACTACTTCAGCTCAAGAATGATAGGGCAATACGTCTACGTCGTCGCAAGCCAGCCTGCCTACTACGTTGTTGAAGCCTCTCCGAACGTTACGATTGACAAATTCAACATTCCCACGCTCGGAATCAACGGCCTCACGGCAGAGGTACAGCCCTCCGAAATCTACTACTCCAACACCTCCGACGACTATTTCCAGTTCACAACGATCGTTGCGCTCAACATTCAAAACACGTTGGAAAGCCCAAGCTACAAGACTCTGACGCTTGGCGGAACGAGCACGATGTACGTTTCTACGAGGAACATCTACATAACCTTTCCAAAAGAAGGCAACACACTGATCTATAGGCTACACGTAGAGAACAGCACGGTCAACCCTGAAGCCCAGGGAGAAGTACCAGGAAGCGTGCTCAACCAGTACTCAATGGACGAATACAACGACTACTTCAGAATAGCCACGACAACGTGGATGACAACTCAGATAAACGCAACTGCACAGCAGCCAATCACAAACGCGACTGGAATTTTGCCAGGCCCAATTAAGATGCCAAGTGCGACAAATAACGTAAGTCCCTTAATGCCGGCACTAAATGGGACTGCTTCGTTGTCAACGCCTATTGTTATATCCCCATGGCTGGTCGGCACACCGATTGTTCTTTCGACCGCTGAGCACAACGTGTACGTGCTAAGCATGAACCTGACCATCGTTGGCAGACTTGAAAACCTAGCCCCGAACGAGAACCTCCACTCAGCAAGGTTCGTTGGCGACAGATGCTACCTCGTCACCTTCCAAAAGACGGACCCGCTTCTTGTGATCAACCTCACCGACCCGACTGAACCAGCCGTCCTAGGCGAACTGCGGATACCAGGATTCTCAGATTATCTGTATCCGTACGACGAGAACCATTTGATAGGGGTAGGCAAAGAAACCGTGGAAGCAGAGCAAGGATACTTCGCTTGGTATCAAGGAATAAAAGTGGCACTCTTCGACGTAAGCAACGTCAGCAACCCGATTCAGATGGCTAACTACACGATCGGAGACAGAGGCTCAAACTCCCCCGTGCTGAGTGACCCCAAAGCATTTCTCTTCGACAAGTCAAAGAATCTGCTCGTCATACCAGTCCTCGTCGCAAAAGTCGACCAGAGTCAATATCCCAACGCAAGCGCGGTTCCCCCAAGTGCTTACGGCCAACCTGTTTGGCAAGGCGCCTACGTGTTCAACCTGACGCTGAGCGGAGGCTTCGTCTTCAGAGGCGGAATCACACACATCGATGACGGCACGAGCATATGGGACAGCAACTACTACGTGCAACGGTCGCTTTACATCGAAAACGTGCTTTATACAGTGTCTAACGCGAAGGTAAAACTGAACAGCCTAGACGACCTGGCCTTCATAAAAGAGATCGAGATCGGCTAATCCCTTCTCCTCCCATCTTTTTTCACTCTTCAAAATAGAGAGCCAACCGAGGCAGACATTCAACTAGGCTCAACGTGAACCGTAACCGTCGTCTCCGCAAAGTGCTCTCTGACCTGCTCTTCAATCTGCGAAGCGATCCCATGCGCTTCTTCAATCGAAATCTGCTCTGTGAAACTGCAATCAATGTTTATGTAACGCTTCCTGCCGGCAACGTAGGTGACCATTCCCTTGACACGAAACGCCTGCTGATAACTATCAGCTACTGCGTGAACAATTCTCCTGATCTCACCCTCGTCCACTGTTGTCCCTCTTCTCTTCACGAGACTCAAAGGCTCCATGTGCACTGCCACGTCCTCAACGTTTCTTAATCCCTGCTCTATTCTCATCTCAATCATCTCAGCTATTTCGTGAGCCTCCCTAACCGACAGCTTCGGATCCACGTACGCGTGCAACGTTACGTACAGCCTACTCTTCGCGAACGCCACGTTGACCTCATGCACCTCCTTTACACCCGCAACTTCTGTCGCCAATTTCTCCACAAGCTTCTCGGTCGGCATTTCTGTCACACAAGGCTCGGTGTGTATCGCAACCTCCGCGTTGCCCAGCATGTTCTTTATCTTTGCCTCAACCTTTGAGGCCAGATCGTGAGCCTCTTCAAGGCCCATGTAATCTGGGACCTGCAAAGTAGCTCTGACAAAGGTCTTCTCGCCTGCCTTCCTGATCTTCAGGTCCTCGAACCTCAAGACACCATCCGTACCAAGAATCTCTTTGCTGACCTTGTTTGCTAAGCCCTTCGAAACCGTGTCGGTGAGTTCCATTCCGCTGCTCCAAACGAGTTTGACGCTAAGATAGGTTAACAAAACGCCCAAAAACATCGATGCCAACGAATCCCCGTAGTTCAATCCTAGCGTCGCCAGCCCAAACCCTACAAATGCTATCACCGTCGAACTCAGATCCGCTATGGCATGGTAGAACCCTGCCCTCATCGTGGAGCTTTCACTCCTCCTCGCCCTCATGAGCGTTCCCACCCTGAAGAAATCAATGCAGAACGTGTAGCCAATGGCTATGAAACCAACGTACTCTATTCCTATGTTGACAGTCTGATGGGTCACTGTTTTCAAAACGGCCTCGTACAATATCAACAGCGCAACGCTTATTAGCGCAAAACCACCGACAAGACCGCCTATTGATTCAAACTTCTCGTGTCCATACATGTGCTCTTCGTCAGGAGGCTTAACAGACATGCGAGTTGCAACAAAAAGCATGAACGTCGTCAGCGCGTCAAGAAGGGCATGCAAACCGTCGCTCACGATTGCCAGACTGTTCACCATTAGGCCGAGAATAACTTCCACAAGAATGACGCTCGAAATGGCAATCGTCGAACGCATAAGCGTTCTGAGTTTATAACCGCTTTCCAAGGTTTCCAAAACAGTCTCGCTATAATTCTCAAGAGCCGAAGATTTAAGAATTATGACGCATCAAAATGCTTCGCGTCTTACAGCTTACACGCATGTTTCCTGTGGCACTTGAACGATGAAGCGAAATCTACGTCGTTAAAACCACTACTCGTTCCCCAGAGGAAAAGTCATCGGATGCGGCCGGTTCTTCATGTACGTAGGTCAAGCGTTTGCCCAGCTTCTCCCCGGCGCACTCTACACTTATGTTTCGCCGCAACTGCCCTTTATCCTGCTTGTCTTGGGCGCCATCCCCCTGTCAATCGTCGCGTTCCTCAAAATCTCCGACCCTAGCGCCAAAGAAGTATGAGATTCAGGATAGGTATTTAGGTTCGGAAACAGTATTGAGAGGGAAAGGTTGACCCGCATGCGCATTGTTCCCATTCAAGAAGTCTTGGAAGGCCACTTTGAAGGCAAAACAGTGGCAGTCCGAGGCTGGGTCTACCGCAAGAGAGGAGAGAAGCAGACGATTTTCCTGCTTGTTCGTGACTCGACAGGAATCATTCAGTGCCCGGTAAAGAAAGAAAGCAAGGCTTGGCCTGAAGCTGAAAAAGCCACGATCGAATCCTCAGTTGCGCTCGAGGGCACCGTCAGGATGGATGCACGAGCTCCTGGCGGATATGAAGTGTCGGCTGAGAAACTCTCAATCATCGGATTGGCAGATCCCTTCCCAATAACCAAAGGCACAAAAGTAACCGTAGGAGGAGAACAGGAGGAAGAAAC
This sequence comes from Bathyarchaeia archaeon, assembly GCA_050012255.1. Lineage (GTDB taxonomy): Archaea > Thermoproteota > Bathyarchaeia > Bathyarchaeales > Bathycorpusculaceae > DASPPK01. The sequence goes on along the minus strand of JBEKHN010000002.1, from coordinate 27,249 downwards.
GGACACCGAGGATTTCCTGCGGAATGTTAGACACTTGTGGCTTCGAAGTCGAGACATGACCCTTATAATGAAAGTCCGCAATGATTTGCTGAGGTTCACGCACGAGTTTTTCAGAAAACTAGAGTTCGTTGAGGTCTCTCCTCCCATGTTCGTCACGAGCGCTGTCGAAGGCGGGTCAACGCTCTTCGGCTTGAAGTACTTCGACGAGAACATGTACTTGACCCAGAGCGCGCAGCTCTATCTTGAGATTCTGATATACTCGCTGGAGAAAGTCTACTGCATCGCTCCATCCTTCAGAGCTGAAAAAAGCCGGACAATACGACACCTAAGCGAATACTGGCACATCGAAGCAGAACAGGCATTTGCCGACATGAACGACCTGATGCGACTCGAGGAAGAACTCCTGACCTACGTCTGCAAAAGAACCGTGCAGAGTTGCAGACCTCAGTTTGAAGAGCTGGGTTCCGACATGAAGAAACTCCAAATGGTCAAGACGCCGTTCCCAAGAATAACCTACACGGAGGCCATTGAGAAGCTGCACGCCAAAGGTCTTAAAACAAAATGGGGCGACGACCTAGGCTACGAGGATGAAAAAGCCCTGGCAGACGAGTTTGGCAAACCCTTCTTCGTGTACGACTACCCAAAACAGATCAAGGCCTTCTACTGCAAAACATACAGAGACAAGCCGGAAATCGCCATGTCAACAGACATGCTCGTCCCAAGAATAGGCGAGATTTCAACAGGAGGAGCAAGAGAAGACGACAAAGAGGAACTGATCAGAAGAATCAAAGAACAAGGCCTGAAAGCCGAAGATTACGATTGGTACATTGACCTGCGACGATACGGCACCGTTCCACACATGGGCTTCGGAATGGGTGTAGAAAGGGTGCTAATATGGATGCTCGACTTAAAGAACATAATAGACGCCATACCCTTCCCGAGGACAACCAGACGATTCTACCCATAAAGCGACGCTTACACCATCAAAAAAGTTTTTCCTAGATTACCGTTGGCGTTACTGTTAGCGTTACTGTTGGCGTTACTGTTGGCACGCTTGAAAGGAATTGAGAAAAAGGAAGTGGAGCTATTTCTTATCCAGCTGTTTCCTCAGCTCTTCGTAGGTCGCCTTGATCTCGTCAACCGAAGCTTCGTCTTCCAACGTCGACACATCACCTAAAGCCGCTCCGGCCAAAACCGCCTTCAACAGTCTTCGCATGATCTTTCCACTGCGCGTCTTCGGCAGCTTGTTGACGATCACGATTGCGTCTGGAGTTGCGATCGGACCTATCGTTTCCCTTATGTGCTTCACCAGGTCCGCGCGCAGTTGGTCTGATGGTTGGAAACCGCTTCTCAGCGTGACAAAGGCCACGGGAACCTCGCCTTTCAGCGCGTCTTCCTTGCCCATAACGGCAGCTTCTGAAACCGCCGGGTGCGAAACAAGCGCGCTTTCAAGCTCCACAGTGCCTATTCTGTGTCCAGCAACCTTCAAAACTTCATCAGCTCTTCCGAGCAGCCAGAAGTAACCGTCGGGATCTCTCACCGCGTAGTCTCCAGTGTAGTAAATGTTGGGCCATCTTCCGAAGTACGTCTGCTTATACCTGTCGGGATCCTTCCATATCGTTTCCAGCATCCCAGGCCACGGTGTCTTGATCACCAAGAACCCTTTGACACCCGTAGGCGTTTGTTGCCCTTTCTCATCGTAAACTTCTGGGTAGACGCTTGGCAGGGGGTTCGTCGCAGAACCCGGTTTCAGCGGCACAAGCTCTATGCCTGGAACAGGAGCTATCATGAAACCGCCTGTTTCAGTCTGCCACCAAGTGTCTATGACCGCGAGTTTCTCTTTCCCTATGACACGGTAGTACCATCTCCAGGCCTCGGGGTTTATGGGTTCGCCAACCGTCCCTAAGAGCCTGAGCGTGCTCAGATCATGCTTCGTTGCCCACTGTTCACCGAACTTCATGAACATCCTGATCGCCGTCGGCGTGGTGTAGAGTATCGTCACCCCGTGTCTCTCGATCATTTCCCACCATCGATCTTGGGCGGGATAGTCCGGCGTCCCCTCAAAAATGAATGATGTTATTCCCAAGGCCAGCGGAGCGTAAACGTTGTACGTGTGGCCAGTGATCCAGCCTATATCGGCCGTGCACCACCAAATGTCCTCCTCATTCGGGTTGAAACCCCACTTCAGCGTCCAGTATCCCCAGACCAAGTAGCCGCCGATACCATGCTGAACCCCCTTAGGCTTGCCCGTAGTTCCAGACGTGTAAAGTATGAACAGGGGCTCAGTGGCTTCCATCGGCTCAGGGGCAACGTAAGCATTTGGTTCCACCTTGCTCATCGCTTCATTGTACCAGACATCGCGGCCTTCTCTCATCAGAACGTTCTGTCCAGTCCTCTTGACCACAACGACTTTTTGGACGCTCGGCGTGCTCTGCACCGCACGGTCCGCAGTGTCTTTCAGTGCGACCGTTTTTCCGCGTCGGTAGGCGCCGTCAGCCGTCACCAGAATCTTTGCCTCACAGTCGTTTATCCTGTCTGCAAGGGCCTCCGCGCTGAAACCCGAGAAAACCACCGTGTGCACGGCGCCTAATCGAGCACACGCAAGCAACGTGATCGGAAGTTCAGGGATCATGGGCAGATAGACGGCCACTCTGTCGCTTCTCTTAAGCCCCAGATTCTGGAAGATTTTTGCGAGCTTGTTCACTTCCCGATAAAGCTGATAGTACGTGAAGGTTCTGACCTCTCCGTTCTCGCCTTCCCAAATGTACGCTAGCATGTTCTTCTTGGACGTTTCCAAGTGCCTGTCAAGCGCGTTGTAACATATGTTCAAAATGCCGCCTGAAAACCACTTGTAGAACGGCTTGTTCGAATCATCCAAAACCTTGTCCCAAGTCTTAAACCAGTCTATAGCCTTTGCTTTTTCTGCCCAAAACTCCTGAGGGTTCTTTATCGACTTCTCCCACTCATTTTTAAGGATTTTCCCAGGGTAGACCTTCTCATTAAACGGTAAGCTTGCCTCTGACATCTTCTAACCTTCGGTGAATTCGTGGAAAGACCTCCTTTCGAAAATATAAACGTTTTTGGTAGAAAATAGAAAGGGTAAAGGCTTCTATTTGCTCATAGGACCTATTGGCAGGAAAGCCTTTCCATGGGCCTCGTTCAGTACTTCAGCCAAGCCCAAGTAAACCGCGCTCAGTCCGCAGATGACCCCTTCGTATCCAGTTATCGTGAATAACATTGAGTTATTAGTCAACTCATGAGCAGTTAGAAGGAAGAACAGAATTGCCAGACTCATGAAAACAAATTGGATTGCCCGGTTTGCTTTCAGTGTGCCAAAGAACATTACGAAGGTGAATAGGCCCCACATGAAGAAGTATGATGCCATGGCGTTTGTTTCAGATGCCAAAACTCCGAGACCCGCGTTAGGCAGTAGGATCAAACCAACGATAGACCACCAGAAGAAGCCATATGACGAGAATGCAACTGTGCCAAAGGTGTTGCCCTTCTTAAACTCCATTGCACCTGCTATGATTTGAGCTAATCCACCATAGGCTAAGCCCATTGCCAAGATCATGCTATCCATCTTATAGAAGCCGGCGTTGGCTAGATTCAATAGAACGGTTGTGAGTCCGAAGGCTAACAGCCCAAGCGGTGCAGGATTTGCCAATTTTTCGCTCATTTCTTTTCAATCCTTCAGTTTCTACTGTTAGAGCCTCTTTTCACATTGCTCCGAATTTAAGTTTTTCTAAACATGCTTCTTGCCTCTGCTGCTTGTTATCCACTTTGCAGTCTCCACTGAACCGAAGGTTATCGCGGTGAACAGTGCTGCAAATGCCCAATCAAGTGGTTCAGGCGCTGACACGCTGAAGACAGCGTTTAGACCTGGTGTGTAGAGCACAATAAGCTGGAGGAAGAACGACGAGAGCACAGCGTACCACAGGAATTTGTTCTTGAACACGCCTATTTTCCACACTGGATATTTCAGTGACCGGGCAGAAATAGCATTGGCCAGCTCCATCATAACCATGGCGGTCAGCAGCTGAGTTCGAGCCTCCAGTAGTTGAGTTGAGCTTTCCCAAGGTCGATAGAAAAAGTATCCAAACAGAAGAAGAGCAGTCATTAGTATCGGAATCAGCGACAGATAGAGTTTGACATCGAGTGTGAAGACACTCTCGTTTGGATCACGCGGTTTCCTCTCCATTATATCAGGGTCACCCGGATCAATGCCCAGCGCTATCGCCGGCAAGCCATCTGTAGTAAGGTTCACCCAGAGCAATTGTGTCGCAGTCAAAGCTATCGTTGCGATACCGATGTCGTCGGCGCGGGCGTTCGGCGAATAGATCCTTGCGAGACTTGGAACAGAGACCACCGCTATGAAGATGACCAGGATTTCCATTATGTTGCAGCGCATAAGGTATGTGAGGTACTTCTTGATGTTGTCATATATTTCGCGTCCTTCTTTTGTCGCCTTGACTATCGAGGCAAAGTTATCGTCCGTTAAGACCATGTCCGACGCCTCCTTGGTCACGTCAGTTCCCGTTATGCCCATAGAAACGCCTACGTCTGACATCTTGAGAGCTGGTGCATCATTAACACCATCACCAGTCATGGCCACGACGCGGCCCTTCGCTTTCCAAGCTTTAACTATCCGCACCTTGTGCTCGGGCGAAACGCGTGCATAGATCACAACTCTCTCAACGATGTCAGCTAACTGTTCATCGCTCAACTTTCCCAGCTCACTGCCTGTTAACACCTTTTCCTCCTCTTCGTCCTCACCGAGCAGATTGAGCTCCTTAGCCACTGCCACTGCCGTAAGCCTATGATCACCCGTCACCATCACAACGTCTATCCCAGCTTTTTTGCACGTGTATATCGCATCTTTCACCTCTTCGCGCGGCGGGTCAATCATGCTAATAATGCCGACAAAAACAAAGTCTCTCTCAATCTTCTCATCGCATACCCTCACTGTTTCAGGCAGTTCCCTGAAAGCAAAGCCCAAGTTCCTTAAGGCTTGTCTTGCCATGGCCTCATTCACTTCAAGGATTCGCGCCCGACCACTTTCAGTCAGACTAGAAGCTTTGCCACTCGCCAAAACCTTTGTACATTTGTCTAATACTATTTCAGGCGCTCCTTTCAAGTAGGCGATTTTCTTCTTGCCAGACACGACGTGTATGGTCGTCATACGTTTTGTCTCTGAAGAGAACGGGATCTCCCCTACACGGGGCTGCTGCTCTTCCAGGTCCTTCTTCCACAACCCAGCTTTCGCCGCCCCGACGATCAACGCTCCCTCTGTGGGGTCTCCCCTAATGACCCATCTTTCCGTGGCAGTGTCTCTTTCTAGTTTCGCGTCATTACATAGTGCGGCAGCAGTCAGAATTGTGCGGAGTCCTTCACTTTCCGAATCGGCTTTGCGGTTTTCCAAGAGAAATTCGCCTTTTGGCTCATAGCCGACCCCTGAAACTTTAATGATCTGATTATCCACGTAGATTCTCTGCACCGTCATTTCGCCTTTCGTCATCGTTCCCGTCTTATCAGAGCATATGACACTGACGCAGCCCAGCGTTTCAACGGCTGGCAATTTCTTAACTATCGTGTTAACTTTGGCCATGCGATACATGCCCACTGCAAGTGTCCCTGTCACAATGGCTGGCAACGCTTCGGGAACCGCAGCCACTGCCAAGCTTATTCCCCACAACATCATGTCAATGATATTACTGCCTTCAACGATGCCTAAACCGGCCACTCCCAGACAGATCGCCACGCACAATATACCGATCCATTTGCCGACGGATCGAGTTCTCTTCTCAAGCGGAGTTTCCTCTTCTTCAGCCATCTGCACCATCCTAGCGATCTTTCCAAACTCCGTGTTCATACCTATCGATGTAGCAACTGCTTCACCTCGGCCGTAAACGACAACCGTTCCGGCGAAGACCATGTTTCGACGATCGTTAAGCGAGGTTTTCTCAACGCACACGTCAACGTTCTTTTTCACAGGAGACGATTCTCCTGTCAACGGAGCTTCATTCACCTTAAGATTAATGGATTCGATTAGTCGTGCATCAGCTGGAACCTTATCCCCAGTGTACAAAAGCACGATATCTCCAGGAACAATTTCGCTCGCCGGAACCTTGACTTCTTTACCATCGCGCAGCACCGCTGCAGTTAGCGCTGTCATCTTCTTCAAAGCTTCAACCGCCTTTTCGGAACGAAACTCCTCTGCAAAACCCAAGATCGCTGTGGCCAACACTATGGCAATTATGACTACTGCGTCTATCAATTCGCCAATGGCTACTGAGAGTGCTGTGGCGATCAGCAATATGACGATAAGTATGTCCTTGAACTGCTCAGCAAACATCTTTGTCGGAGAGGTACGCTTTTCCTTTCGCAGCTCATTCAGACCATATTCGGTCAAGCGTTTTTGCGCTTCTCCCTGACTCAAGCCGGCTTTAGTAGAGTTCAACGCTTTCAGTGTTTCTTCCAGATTCATCGCATGCCAAGATTCTGACGACAACTAAACGCTTCTCCAGTCCCTGCAGAGCCAATGACTTTGGCCAGAAAATATATTCTTTTCTACGAAACCAGCCAGGAACACAACGGAACCTTCGCTTGAGAACGTGATCCCAGTGATGACCCTCCTCGCTTTGTGCTCGCGGCATCAATCATCTAATGCGACCTGTTGGAGATAGGGTCGACCACCCGCTAGCCCAACTATTTTCCATTCGCGAACTTTGCCTTGAGAAGGACTATTGTCTCAAAAAGCGGCATGTCCCTTTTCGCAACAACGTTTGCCGTCAAACCTCTCTCCCCGAACATGCGAAAGGTCTCTTCAACGTTTGACAGCGTTGACTGCATCAGCAAGATTTCACCGTCATGCTTCAGATATTTCGGAGCCTCGCGGATGAAACCGTTAATTACGTCTCGTCCAGAGACGCCTCCTGCCCAAGCTCGGACAAGCCAAGAGCTCTCTCCAACTTCTTCCGACGGGAGATATGGAGCGTTGAAGAGGATCAGGTCGAACCCCTCCCCGACTCTTATTGGTCCAAACAAGTCTCCCTGCGTGAAAAAGATCTTGCCAGAGGCGTGATTCAGCTTGGCGTTTTCTTTCGCGCACGCGACAGCATACGGGTTTATGTCTACCGCTAGCACTTCGTCCGCTTTCGCTGCCGCCAGAATGCCCAATATTCCGCAGCCTGTTCCCATGTCAATAACTTTTTCCTTCTCCCTGACTTGTAGATTCTCAGCGAAGAGGAACGAATCTTCAGCGGGTTCATACACGTTCTCTCCAACTTGGAAAACGCAGTTCGCAAAGAAGATTCGCCTATTCTGTGAGGACATCCGCTAAGGCTCCAAAATCCTCAGGCGCCAGTTCCCTAACCCGCCTGTCATGAAAAGGAAGTGTTTCAGCAACCTTACACGCTTCTTCTTTGGATAGAATCCGTACATGTTTCAGGTACGGCAAAACTGCGGTCCTGACTTTTTTATTCCGTTGCGTGAAGAGCAGTTGCACAATTCTTTTGAAAGCGGCTTCATTTTCCAGCTTATACAGCCTCGATCTTCTCGGCGTCAAACGAGTGACGACAGAATCTACCTTTGGCGGCGGATAGAACATGGATTTGGGAACATCGTCTAGAAGCTCAACCTCAGCCTGAAAGGATGTCAAGACCGTAAGCCACCCGTATTTTCGATTTCCCACTGAAGCTGCAAGACGATTTGCAAACTCTTTTTGGAAGACCAACACGGCAAGGTCAAATTCTTGGTTCAAGATCCATAGAAGCAGACGTGAAGAGATGTTGTAGGGTGGGGTCGAAACAATCTTGTTGAACCGCGGAATATTGACTCTGAGTATATTACCCTCAATGATTTTCACGTTGAAGAGGTGAGAAAGTTGTCGACGCAAAACAGTTGCGAGTTCCGGGTCAGCCTCAACAGCTACAACGTTTCTGCACTTGTCCGCCACAAAACGCGTCAAGAAGCCTAACCCTGCGCCAATATCCAGCACCGTGTCGTTCTGGTCCAGTGAAGCGTAATAGACCATTAGTTGATAGATTGAAGGTTCGATCATGAAGTTTTGTCCAAAAGCCCTTTTCGGCAGGCTTCGATGGCTTCGAAGTAGTGACTTCGTCTTTTCTAAGAGACTCATATCCACCAGTTAATTGATTTAACCGCGCTATTGGGTCCTCGTAAACAACCGATACTTGCCGTCGCTGCTCAGTTCTTCCATAACCCGCTTCGTGATCAGTTTAACGGGATTCGGCAGCTCTGTGCGTTTCTGCAGGTCTTCAAAGTTTTCGAAGGGTTTTCTCTCGCGTTCGTTTATGACTTGCCACATGTATTTCTTGCCAATACCAGGAACCAACTCCAGCGCGTGCATTCTTGGCGTCACAGCCCGTGCCGTGTTGAAGAATTGAACGAACCATTCTTCACGGTTCAACACTATTCTGCCGATCACAGTCGGGAGCTCTGTTCGTGCAGCAGCCGTCAATTCCTCATAACCTATCCGCCCGATTATGTAGGTGATTTCCTCACGCGCCTCCTTCCCGACGAAAACACGGTCGTTAGGCTTAAGCGTCACGCCCTCCTTGACCAGTGCTTCCAAGAGGGTGAAGAATTCCTCCCCCACTAGTTGCACCAAGGCTCCCGCTCGGTAACCAGCCCGGCCTGAGACGTGTACGCCGGGGCGCCCGTGGAGCAGGAAGTCCAGTATGTAAGCGTACTCTTCGTACCGCTTCTCCATCATAGTCATAATCGCCTATAGATAGTCTCTTACTGTTTAAAAATCTAGTTGGGGTTAGGATTAGCTATTAACTATTTCAGTTTTCGATGTTCATTCAGCAGGTTGACTATTGCCTCTAACTTTGCGGTTTCAATGATTTTGCGACCACCAGCCAGAAAAACCCTCAATTCCTCGATGCTTTTCGGCATGCAGTTGACTATTTCGATGGCCTCTACCTCTTCCAAACCGAAATCTGTCATGAGCTTTTCCACGAGCTTTTCGCCTGTCTCGGCGTCAACCTTTGCAAATTTGGATACGTAATCGAACGTGCGGCGCTGGAGCTGGTCAAGGTTTTCTTCGCCAATAGTCTCCATCATCTTCTTGACCTGTGGCAGCGTGAGCTTCTTTTCTGTTATATTTCCTTTAGACATTTTAATCGCTCTTGTACGGTTCTAAATGTTCAGGCCTAGCGATGATCTCCCTGATAGCGTCTCCCTGTGAAACGCTTACCACGTAGCTTCTTCCCCTTTTATTGATTACAGTGCCAACTCTACCATGATACCGTCTGTGCGGCATTCCCTTGTGAACGCTTGAGTCGATCTTGACAACCACTTGAGTCCCAGGCTGATACTCGTAGAGCAGCTTGCTAAGCTTCATCTTGCCACGCTCTCTGGGTTCCTTCTTGAAAAGGCGACGCGTACCAGAACGATAACCTTTTGATTTTCTCACTTTTCCGCCAACTCCTAGGCTTCCATGATTACGCTCAGAACATCAAGCTTCATAGGCTTCGCTTTGTTGTTGAGAATTTCTGACACGCTGGGGACTGTTCTTCCTTCATCTCCGGTCACCAATTCTTTAACGTAGAGTCCTCCTTGACAGCGTATTTTCATTTCGGCCTTTTTAAGTGACAGTTTCTTAACATTCACCTCGTATATGTACTTTTCCCGAGTCATGTCCGCACGTCGATGCAAAACACGAACTGGCGTTCGCTGCTTGATCATTGCGTTTCTCAATCTCTCTTCCAATAGCTGCAGATCCTTGGCCAAGACCTTATTATCAAATTCTATTAGCAGACGGTATTCTTTCTGAGTGGATTCGCCCCTCTTCAACCTCCTTACAACATTCTTGTCCCCAAACCTCAGGTCCGAAACCTCAACTTTGCCCCTTCCCACAGCGTTCACCCCTTCTTGAAGCTTCTCAAGGTCCAAGAAACGCTTTCTCGGCCTTGTAACCTCGATAACAAAAGGTCTACCGTTGCCCAGCATGCGCGCGTCAATGTCCTCTCTCCCGGAAGCGTGAAAAGAAGCTTTCAGGCCACCTGTCGCTTCCAAGAAGGGTCCTTCGACGATTTCTTGCACCGATTCTGGATACATTTTTCCTGTCCAGTTGCATTTTTTGCAGCCTTTCCCACGGCAGCTTGAGCAGAACCACTTTGACTGTGGTATGCCTCGGACAAGCTTTCTGTATCTTCCAGCGACGAAAAGGGGGTTCACCTGAAGCCCGACCTGTCCACGGAAGGGGTTGACAAGCACGACTATTTCGGGCCTTCGAAACTCCACCGTCTTTCCAGTGCGCTGAGCAATTTCTTTTCCTATAACCCTTCCGAACTCGTTGCGCATGTTTTCGCCGTGGCTTACTTCAAACTCGGCCTTAAACTCGTCTTCACGTTCCGCAACTGGCACGGGCAGTTCTGTACCGACTAGGAAGGTGTTGTACTCAAAATCCTGAAGAAGCTGGAGGGCCATTTTGACCAAATCGTCCTCGGCGGCGAATCTATCGGCGCACAAGAAACATTCTGTCGGTCGAACGTCCGCGGCGTTGGGTTTTTCCATTCCTTGGAGAATTTCCCTAGCAGTCTCACAGAGGCCGTTCGTTGCCAGCACTCTCAGAGTACTTACGCCCCTTCTTTTGTCTGAAAGTGCCGACATGTGACTCTCGAGGGCTAACACGAGCTTAATCGCCTTTCCTCTCTGGTCATTCTCGATCCCATGGCCAAGAAGGGCAAACTGTCTTCCCAGACAGTGGTTGCACAGCGGATGTTTTTCGAGCATCTTCAAGGCTGTTTGCAGAATGTCCATGGGTGCAACCTTCGTTCCGACGGGCCTACTTCATGTCAACGGGCAGGCCCTTTCCAAAGAATGGAAACTTCTTTCTACGCCGCATCGTCTTAAGCATTCGGCGCATCATCACATACTGCTTCAGAAGCTCTTTTACCTCTTTTTCGTTGGTCCCTGAACCCTTTGCCACACGCTTCATTCTCGAAGCATTAAAAATCTTTGGGTTATCCTTCTCCTCAGGCGTCATCGACTGAATCATGACACGCCACTTTTCCAGACGCCCTTCAGCCATGTTGACCATGTCGTCAGGAATGTTGTAAGACATTCCCGGAATCATCTTCAAGAGTTTCTTGAAGGTGCCCATACCCTTCAAAGCTTCAAATTGTTCATACATGTCCGTCAGCGTGAATTTGCCGCTTAGGATGGCCTTGGCCTTCTTTTCTGGAACAGATATCTCCGCTTCACGCACTTTGTCCAGAAGGGTCTCCAAGTCGCCCATTCCCAAGAGTCTACCAACAAAACGGGAAGGCACAAAAGCCTCTAGGTCCTCGGTTTTTTCGCCGGTTCCGACGAATTTTATAGGGGCCCCTGTTGCAGCAACGGCGGAGAGAGCTCCTCCGCCCCTAGCAGACCCATCTAGTTTGGTGACCATGATAGAGCCGATTGGCGTTGCCTCGTTGAAAGCTTTTGCCTGAGCTAATGCCTGCTGGCCTATTGTTCCGTCAATCACAAGCATGACTTCATCTGGCTTGATGCTCTTCTCAAGCATCTTCATCTCTCTGATCAGCTCTTGTTCCTCCTTGTGGCGACCGGATGTGTCAACGATGATCACGTCCTTCTCGCTGAGCTGCTTTAGGCCCTCATTCACTACTTTGATAGAATCCTTTGCCTTCACATCGCCGTACGAAGGCACGTTTATCCTGTTTGCGAGTTGTTGGAGCTGTGCATAGGCTCCAGGTCGAAAAGTGTCCCCGCAGATCAGAGCTGGCTTCAGCCCCCTTTTCTGAAAATATCTCGCAAGCTTGGCTGCCGCGGTTGTTTTTCCTGAACCTTGGATGCCCACGAGCATTACTAGTTTTCTTTTTCCAAGCTCAACCTTCAGCGGCACTGGCTTATCGCCTAGGAAGCGCGTCAACTCTTCATAAACAACTTTTATGACGTGTTCGTGTCTCGAAATGCCTGGAGGAACCTTTTCCTTCAAAGCCCTTTCTTCTATTCGTTTAGAGATGCCAAGTACAAGTTGGACGTTTACGTCAGCCTGAAGCAGTGCTCTCTGGATGTCTCGAACGAGCTCTTTAACGGTAGCTTCATCTACGACCGAAGCTCTGAACACTTTCTTGAGAGCGTCATAGAGCGAGGAGCCCAAGCGTTCCAGAGACATGATCTTATCCGTATGTAGAACCTTTCACGCCTTTAATAGCTGTTCCGTAACCCAAGCTCATATTCCATAAGCTTTTTACATTCACAACCCCCTAAGAAACGTGAGGGTTTGATTTGAGCGAACAAGTAAGAATCATCGAGCGGAAGAAGATTCCATCCGGGGCCACGTTGATCTTCGGATTCCCCGACGTTGGACTCGTAGGCGTGATAGCTGCTTCGCATCTGATTGATGAACTAAACCTTGAAGAAGTGGCCTATCTAGACTCCAAGCTTCTACCGCCCCTCATTGTTCTGCATGAAGGCCTGCCCCACTCTTCGATACGGATTTTCGCAGCTGGCAACATCCTGTTAGCAATATCCGAAGCCCCAATACCCGTCGATGTCATCTACCCCATAATGGACGCATTAATCGACTGGGGAAAGAATAAGAACATCAAGATGATGATTTCACTGAGCGGGCTCCCTATCCAAGATCGGCAGGACGCCAAGGAGCTGAAAACCTTCGCCGCTGCTTCAAGTCTTGAAGCCCTTAAAATAGCCCAAGATAAGAGCATTGAGATTCTGACGGAAGGCTACATGGTTGGCCCTCAAGCAATCATGCTGCAGCGAGCTGCAAACGCCGGAACTCCAGCTTTAACATTGCTTGCCCAGTGCTTCTTCAACTATCCAGACCCAGAGGCAGCAGCTGAAGTTTTGAAAGACCTTGGAAAGATCACAGGAGTGAAAGTCGATGTCGCAAAACTCCTTGAAAAAGGCGAAGAGATACGGCTGAGAGCCAGAGATGTCATGAGGAGAACACAGGAAGAGATGTCCAAGATGAAGAAGGGCCAAGAGTACGACATTCCAATGTATGTTTCATAGGGAGGAGGAGTGGAATGGCGATAAGAAGAAAACGTTCAGTTTCTGAAATAATTGACGAGTATTTTGCAGACTTCGACAAGTGGGCTGAAGGTTTCAGAGAAGTCTTCACCGAGAGACCAAGTTGGAACCTTCGCAACTGCTCAATAGAACCCCTCCGCGACATGATGATAACTCCAAGAGAAGTGTTGGTCACTGTTGACCTACCCTTCACAAGCAAGAGCACTGTGAAGGTTGAGCCGGTAGGCAGCAACTCCCTCGAAATAACGGCAAAGATGAAACGGAAAATACGACTTGACGACCTTGGAATAACTTACTGCAGAGGAGAATTACAAAAGTTCCACAGTCATATGCTTATTCCAGTTTCGGTCAACATGAAAAAAATGCGTGTTCAATACAAAAAGGGCATCTTGGAGATACATTTGCCGCGCAAGCATCAACAGGCAACATAGGAAAAGGACTGAAGCCTCAGGCATTTGAATATCGTCACAGATCAGACGGCTCTTCTATGCATCATCGGCCTCATCAACGTGGTGGCTAGACAGGAAGATAAACGTTGACAGAAAATCTTTTATCGACAAAACGATGCTCAGTTGTAAGGATTGAAAAACAGGCGAAAATCGTTGACAGCCGAACGCGCAATCCACTTCGCCATATTTGCACTTGTTCTGCTCGGCTTGGGCAGTGTGAGCGCTTGGGCATGCAACACGTACTTGCTCGAATTGATACTTAAAATCGCGGGCATTACATTGAGTTGGGGAACGATACTTTTGGTTCTCTACGTGGGCTTTGGAAGGCTGGGCTGGGACTGGTGGAGCCAAAGAAAAAGTGTACCTGACAAAAAAAGCTAGCTCAAAAACGGTCCAGCAGTCTACTTTGTTCTCATGATTTTGGTTCTGCCAAGAATCTTCCAGTACTCGACCTCGACGCCCTGAGTGAGCTTGGCTTTCATCTCTTCTTCCTGTGGGAAAGGAGCATCAAAGTACTCGTAGGTTTCCAAATCCATTATTTGGACCCCTGAAGGGTTGACAGCAAATACTTGGCCCATTCTTTTGTCGATCATCGGCACTTCCGCGCCAAGATCAACGGGTTTAACAAACTGCCGCTTCTGACCGTCAAACACGCCGATCGCAACTATTCTAAACTTGGCAGAACCGTGCTTACCAGGCTTCGACTTCGTAATGTCAACGATGTGACAAGGTTCACCATCAATAATCATGTAGCCCCCAACGCGCAGGCTTCCAACGTCAACCGGCTTGCTCATATCCTCACCAACAGCCCACGATCACTATCCTCAGCAATTTTGAACAACATCCATATATAGCTTAAGGTGGCGCTACTACGCTGAAGGTGAAAGCCTTGTTCAAAAGCGTCGGCCTGGTTGCACGGTTCGACAGAAAAAAAGCAGTCAGACTGGCGGAAGACCTTGCCAAGCACCTGAGAGCACGAGGCTTAGAGGTCTATGCAGAAGAGACGCTGGTCAAAAAAACAGGCATCGAAGAAAAATCTGTTACACTGGAGCACATGAAGACTGACTTCATAGTCGCGATAGGCGGAGACGGAACAATCCTTAGAACCTGCATTTCGATCGCCAAGCCAGAGCCTCCGATACTCGGTATAAACATGGGCGTAAGGGGTTTTCTGACAGAAGTGGAACCGAAAGAGGCTTTCACAGCCGTGGACAAGTGCCTAAGTGGCGAGTTTAGAATTGAAAAATGCATGAAACTCTCCGTTATTGCAGACGGACTGAAGCTTCCAGAAGCTTTGAACGAAGTTGTAATCTCAGCCGATGAGCCAGCAAAGCTACTTTATGCTCGAGTCTTCAGAAACGAAGAATCAATCATAGGCTGCCAGTCAGATGGATTGATGGTGGCCACACAAACCGGCTCTACAGGCTATTCGCTCTCTGCTGGAGGGCCCGTTTTGGACCCTGGAGTAGACGCCTTTGTCCTCACACCAATTTGTCCGCTGACGATTTTTCGGCCAATCGTTTTTCCAGCGAACTCGACACTAGCAATTGAGGTTAGAAAACCGAGAAGAATACAGGTACTGATAGATGGACACCATCGACAACTTGTAACGTCTAGAGTTCCACGCCTCATCGTCACACGGTCAAGATATGAGACATCTTTCATAAGATTCCGAGAGAATCTGTACCACCGATTAAGAAGTAGACTCTTTTTCAAGGGAATGAGGTGAAAGCCTTAAGCAACCCGACAGGCAGAAGAGTCATCGTCTTAGACACCTCTGCCCTCGTCGCTGGCCTTGACCCTTTCCTGATGGATGACGACCAGTACACTGTTCCTGCAGTCAGAGACGAGATCGGAGAAAACTCGATTCTCGGGTTCAGGCTCAAGACCGCGGAAGAAAACGGTAAAGTGAAAGTTGAAAACCCAGACAAGACTTACTTGGAGAAAGCTAAAGACTCAGCGAAAGAAGTAGGTGATCTCTTCTTCCTCTCAGAAGCAGACTTGCAAGTCTTGGCACTTGCCCTCGAACTCAGATCACGCGGCTGGGACCCGTTGATTGCCACGGACGATTATTCAATACAGAACGTCGCGAAACAGGTCGAAATAGCGTTCGCCCCACTTGCGACCTTCGGCATTCGTCGCCGCTTGCAATGGTTGCGGTATTGCCCCGCTTGCCACAAGACATACCCTGCAGGCTACAAGTCCTCAAAATGTGAAGTGTGCGGAACAGAGCTGAAGAGAAAACCTCTCCGAACAAAGGATGCTGACCGTCAGAAATTCCAAAACTATAAAACAAACTCTACAGTTTTATGAGCTTGTCATCGATGAGGAAGAAACTATGAGTCTCGTTGAAGAGAAGACTGTCTACTTCGCAAAAGCAGGCGAGCAAAACACTGACACTCTTCTGGAAGTCGTGAAGAAATACGTGGAAAAGGAAGACATAAAAGACATTGTGGTTGCCTCAACAACCGGTCAAACGGGAGCAAAAGCAGCTGAGATGTTCAAAGGCCGCAATGTTGTCATCGTCACACATTATTTCGGTTTCAAAGAGCCTGGAAAGAGTGAGCTGCAAGATGAGTATGAGACAAGAATCCTGGCAAACGGAGCAACGATCTTCGCCGGCACTCACGCCCTGAGCAGCGCTGAAAGAGCTGTGCGCAAAGATTTCGGCACAATCCAGCCCTTGGAGCTGATGGCAAACGTGCTCCGCCGCATGGGTGAAGGAACAAAAGTCTGCGTCGAGATAAGTTTGATGGCTGCAGATGCTGGTTTGATTCCAGCCGATGGGGACATTATCGCTATCGGCGGAACTGGTCGAGGCGCCGACACCGCACTTCGGATACACCCGGCAAACGCTGGAAAATTCTTCGATTTAAAGATAAGACAGGTAATAGCGAAACCGCACGACTTCTAAAGAAGCAGACTGTTCGAAGTCATCGCAGGCATATGCGCGGAGACTCAATCTGACTTTTTTGTGAGAAACGATCAGGCATCGCGGCTATCCCGCTTGCTGAAATACAGTATATCATGATGCTCCTCATAGCTGCACTTCCTGAAGAGGTTTTTCGACGCAGCATTCGAACCTTCAATCAAGACACAGAAGAGTCTCGCACCGCGTTTTCTAAGGATACTCTCGCTTTCATAGATTAGGGCCCTCGCTATGCCGCGGGTTCTGAAGGCTGGATGCACAGCTAAACGGTTTATCCAACCCTTTCTCAGGTCACAACTCATGACTACTGTCCCAATAAGAAGCCCTTGCTCGAAGGCTCCCAAGAAAAAGTCTGAATTAGCTTTCATTTCCAACGCTATTGCTTGTTCGCTGTCACGGCCCCTTGGTTTATAGGGCAGTTGGGCAATAAACCAAAACTTCACGATTTCGTCGTAGTCGACTGCGGTTAGTCTTCGGATTTCCATTTGAACACGCGTGCAGCCCTAGCTTTCCTTTTCAACTTCTTTTGTGACGTCTTCAATTATGTCCAGTGCCGTATCCACAAGCTCTCTGGTTATGATCAGAGGCGGGGCAACTCTAATGGTTGAAGCCCCACAGGTAATGACGTTGATCCCTCGTTTCCATGAGCGGGTCATTATCTCGCTCGCTTTTTGAGGTGCGGGCTTCTTGCTTTCCTTGTCTTCAACGATTTCCATGCCTATCATCAAACCCTTGCCCCTGACATCTCCCACGATTTCACTCTTCTCTTTCAGTTCTGTGAGCCGCTTCATGATGTAAGCACCTTCCTTCGTCGCGTTCTCAAGAAGCTTTTCTTCCTTTATGACATCTATCACTGCGCTTGCCGCGACGCATGACAGTGGGTTGCCGCCAAACGTGCTTGCGTGAGAGCCTGGAACCCAATCCATGACTTTGGCTTTGGCTACAGTTGCTCCCAAAGGTAGTCCCGAAGCCAGTGCCTTTGAGGTGCAAAGGATGTCTGGCTCAACGCCCCAGTGTTCGATTGCAAACCATTTTCCAGTTCTGCCCATTCCTGATTGTACTTCGTCGTCTATTAGCAGCAATCCATATTTGTCGGCAAGCTTCTTCAGTCGCTGGAAGTATTCTGGCGGTGGCACAACGTACCCGCCTTCACCCTGTATGGGTTCAACCACGATTCCAGCAGTGTCCTCGGGGGGAACGTACTTCTGCAGAACTTGCTCATCAATAAAGTCTACGCACCAGTAGTGGCACTCAGGAAGTGCCAGCTTGAACGGGCATCTGTAGCAGTACCCGTAAGGAACATGAGTTACCCCAGGCATCAACGGGAAGAAATAGCGTTTCTGAGTCGGCTTGCTGGCTGTGAAGGACAGTGCTCCTACTGTACGACCATGGAAGGAGCCGGTGAACGCTATGAACAGCTGTTTGCGGCTATGCCACTTTGCAAGCTTGACAGCAGCTTCTATAGCTTCGGCTCCACTGTTACCAAAATAGACCTTCTTCTCGGGGCTTCCAGGTGTAACATGTGCTAGTTTGTCGGCGAGCTCAACGACCTCCCTGTAGAAGAAATCCGTGTTTGAGTAGTGCAGGAAGCGGTCGCACTGATTCTTTATGGCTGCAACCACTTTGGGATGGTTGTGGCCGACGTTCATGCACACCAAGCCAGAGTTGAAATCGATGTACTCGTTTCCGTCGACATCCTTCACTATACAGCCTCTGCCTGACTCGACGACAAGAGGATAGAATCGACCGTAGGAAGGCGAAATGAGTGCTTCGTCTTTTCTAACCAGTTCCCTTGCTTTAGGGCCCGGTGGAGTAACAATAATCTTCGGATAACTGGCCATTTCCATCACCGATTGGAGCTAGACGATTAGAAAGCACGGTTTTATATACCTAACGGGTCAGAAGGCAATACTTTAAGACTTTTAGCGCGAAAAAAGAGAGGAGTTTAAGCCTTCCGCACCGTTATGCTGCCGTCGCTGTTCTTAGCGCGCGTTGGTTGCATAAAACTTTACTCCCCAAACCCAAAACGCGCGCGAATCATGGGTCACAAAAAACAACTTGTTGAATGTTCCTATTGACCTCGAATTGGATTCTTAGAAGCCTGGGCTTCATGATTTTGGACGTGCTGTTTATAAGCAGCGCGCGCGTATTCAACAAAGTCGAAATAGAAAGGTGATATTATGGTTAAATTGGGTAGCATCGAGTTAGTAGCCGATTCAGACGTCAAGAAGGGAGAGGAAACAAAAATCAACAATCTCTTTACATCTGATGAGCATAGGAAACAGTTCGAGTTATTAGAGGATGTTACAAGCAATAAAACAGGGATTAAGGTCACCATAGCTAAAGTTGAATCATTTGAAACTAAAGCCGACATCTCTAAAAAGAAGGGAGAAAAGACAAGCTGCTATAATCTTCTAAAATACGCCGATCTTTCAAAGAATCTCAAAGCATCTGAAGACATAAAAAAGAGTGACAAGCTAGGCGTAACGATCGAAACTCTATAGAACATTAAGACAATTTGATACTTTTCAGAAGGTACTCTTCTTCTTTTTTTGTTTATAGCCCGCCGATGAGTTTTTTCTTTTCTCTCGCGCCCGCGCCTACCTTCTTTTATTCAAAGAGTCCTTCATACAATTACAGGAACCATTTTTCATTTTTGTCCAACTCTCGCACGAGTCAAATGTGCTTCTGACACAATCGTCTTCTCCAATAGTCTACCTCATAGCCATAGTATCAGCATTATCACTACTATTCATTGGCACATACAAACTCATCAAACATTACAAAAAGCCACCCAAACAAAATTGATGGAGGTGATAAAAATGGGAAAGAAAAAACACATAAAAAAGAAAGCTGATAAAAAGAAAATAAGACATTAAGGGAGCTTGATAAAATGCCAGCGCGCGCGCAGTTCTCTGATGAAGCGTACGTTAAGAAAGGCTCTGTGACTTCTGAAGGAGTAGGTGGGGACTCTATTCCTCTTGAACGAGTTGATGTTGTTATAATGAACCCTCCTTTCACGCGTCAAGAACGTCTTCCTGATGAGTACAAGAGCAAGTTGGCAGATCGGTTCAAACAGTATTCTGATGTTCTAACTGGACAAGTTGGACTTCATGGTTACTTCATTCTTTTAGCTGACACGTTTCTCAAAGATGATGGAAGAATGGCCTTTGTCCTCCCAGCCACAGTCCTTAGACTCCAGAGCCTGGAAGGAATCCGGAAATTCCTCGTTGAGAATTATCGATTAGACTACATTATCACAACCGAGCAGAGATCTGCTTTCTCAGAAGCTGCAAGATTTAGAGAGATGCTGCTAATCGCAACCAAGACCAAAAAAGGATTGAACGTCTCCAAATGTCTCTTCGTCAATTTGAAACGTATCCCTGTTGATGCAGCAGACTCGGATTTTCTAGCAGATGAGATAATTTCATCAAAAAGCACGTCTCAGGAACTAGATGACGCAGATTTATCGACAAGGCTTGTGGAACAGAGTCAACTTAAGATTTCGACTGAGAACTGGTTTGGCAAGATATCAACGCAAGCTGCCGAGTCTCTGCTAGACGTTTGTTCACAGCAGGCGGGAGACAAACTTCAGACTCTGCAGACACTCCTAGATTCTAGGAAGGGAAAGATAGTCAGAGGAATAGAGCATTGGACAGGGAAGCCAGTGTCAGTCTCTTCTGCGTTCATTTTGTCCTCAGAACGGCATGCCATGAAGAAAGATGACAGGTGGATTCTGAAAGAGGCAGGGACGGACTCTATTCTGGTTAAAGACAGACTTGTAGATGTGGAGGCAAGCGTTCCTAAGAAAGCGTTAATCCCTGCATTAAGGAGACCCGCTGGCCTCCAGTCTATAGACGTTTCAGACGACTTGGATTACGCCATAGTTTCTCGCTTCACAGGCGACCAATATTTTTTCATAAAAGAACTAGTCGAGAAAGGAAAGAATCTATCGAATTATGTCAAGAAGTGGCGAGAATACCTTGAAAACAGAAGGACTAAACTGACAGTTTCAAGACGCTTCAATCTCTCGGCACAAAATACGTCTGCCATGGCTTTCTATAGCAAATCAGCAATAGCCCCGTGCAAAATGTTCTGGGCCATTCGAGGATTGAGTGATGAAGATGCCAAAATACTGGCATTATGGTTCAATTCCACAGTTAACATTGCTCAGATCCTTTCGAGACGAGCAGAAACAGAAGGGGCCTTTATGGGACTTGACCAATACATACTTCAGAGGTTTCTCGTTCTTGACTCAACCAAACTAAAGCCGGAGCAGAGAGAGCAACTCATCAAAGTCTTCCAGCGACATGCGAAGGTAAAGCTTCCGTCTATCCTTGAGCAACTGAGAACTAAAAATCAGGTCAGGCGTGCCATAGATCTTGCTGTCTTACAGGCTCTTGAGATCAAGGGAAATCACGAAGAATTGCTCGACTCTGCCTATTCATCCATCTCGAACACGATAGAGATTTTGGCAACGCTCATGAAAGAGGGGCACATGGACGAATAGCTCTTTGACTTTTTCTGCCCTCTCTATCCTCCCAGAACTGTGACAGACCCGCAAAGTTTTTCTTGTAGAGGTGGCGAAAGGCAGCAAAGACTAGGGGGAGGGGGTCGGAGAACACCTTGAACCAAAACAAGGCTAGGAATTTCTGACTCTTGCTGAAATAAGCTGAATCGTCCTCAAAACATCATCTCGGTATGATTTCGTGTTCACTCGTTGCGTTAGCTGGTTTATGAGGTCTGACATTTTCCAAATTTCAATCCTATAGAGACTTTTCCCTTTTTCAATCACGCTCTCGTCTTCAACATCCCAGACGACCAGCACTTTCCTGTATTCGCTAGTGCCAAACATTTCCTCTGCAGCTTTGGTCACAGTTTGAGGGGCGAACTTGATCGCATTCAGCGTGTCCATACCCCTGCGGTGTTTGCGGCCGTTCTTTGTCTGAGTGTCAATAAGCCTCAACCGGAAGGCTTTCTCGATGGTCACTCTGACCTCAATGTGATATTTCGCGCATGCTAGTTCAGCAATCCTTTTCGAGTCCTTGTGTTATTCTATACCAATAGACGTCATCAAATTGCACTGGCAACCGAAGCTTTTCGTCGTGTTTCTCCCTGATGAATATACGAACAACTTCTTGAAGCTCCGAGTATTTCTTTTCGCTGTCCACATCCTTCACCGCCTCTGGCCAACCCTCGAAGTACTCTGGGTGTTTTCCCTTCAGCCTTTTCTTGAGCATTGCCATCATACGGGTATCGACACCTGCATGCAGCCACTCCACAATCTTAGCACTTCTTTGATAGTCAGGCAGATGACAGTAATATACAGCCACTTTCAAAGCAACGTTGAAGGTTTTTGCAATCTGGCCGTAAGTTGCTGGCCCTTCCTTTATGATGCGCCCGTTCCTTGTTCTTTTTTGAGCCAGTACTATATTTCTCGATCCCCATTTACAAAATTCCTTGTGAATTTCGTCGAATTCCTCTTTAGATTGGGCTTTGAAGATTCTTGGTCCATGATCTTCAACTATCTTCTCCCACAACGTGGTCTCTGAGTCTTTTTTGAAGAGTCTTATCATAGAAGAAAAGTCCAATCCCATTCCAATTATGTTCCTAAACCGTACATCTTCAGGGTTACAGACTGCCGATTCCTTACTCATGCAAATCCCTATTTCTCAGGATGCTCGCCATTCTGATATTTAAGGCTGTCTTAAATCTTAACTACAACAGTCTTGACGTGCACTTACGACGTTTCTGGTGCGCGCGCTTGGACCCATACGGATTAGTCGAGACACTAAAGAAAAAAAGATAAAAGAAAATAATTGTCTTCAGAGGATAAAGGTTAGGGAAGTGCCTGTGCAATACTGATGAGTATTGACTCTACTTGGGTGCACATTCCTTATGATAGCTTTTTTTTGTTAAGATGCCTTTCTTCACTTCTTGTCCTGCAGGAATATCTTTACCACATTTCGCGCACTTGACCATAATAAACTCCTCACAACATATCAGAAGTCCTGCATATTTACGTTTATCGCGCGCGCTGCAGAGTGAGGCCAGACTTAATGAGAAGGAAGTGTCATAAGAATATTGAGAGAGTCTGTTTATGAGCAGGCGTAGACGGTTTGACAGACTTGAATGTCAGGGTTGCATTTACAAGAGCAGCACGTACTGCTGGAGACAATGTCCCTACAACATCTGGAAGAAGGAAGAATACTAAATCGCTCGCTGAGCGAACGCAACGATTTTGCCATCTTGTACATGCGCTTGCACCAACGTCTTAGCCTGCTTAGATTGTCCTATGGAAAACAGGGCAAACCGATTCTATATTATATACTTGGTTTTCTCAATTCTCCATAGGACTGCTCGATGGTCAAGGGCTCTTGCGAATAATGCCAAAATGCCAAAAGCGATGCTCTATTCCCGCGAAAACTTCGCGCGCGCCAAAGAACAAGGAGAAGGAAGTCAAAGGATACAGAGGCTCATCTAATCTTCTCTCAGTATCTTGTTCTTTCTTTTCTTGAAGTCTTCCTTCCCATTTTTCCACTCCACTGAAATCCACAGACTTCACACTTCTTAGAACTGGCTTGGACTGTTATTTTCTTACTTCCACATTGGGAACATCGTTCTTTTCGAGCCATCTATTTCATCTGCCAGTCATGTTTTGGAGGTGAAAAGACAAAATTGGGCTATCATCTTCTCTTCTGCTTCTTTCCACCACGAGCTCTTCTCGTTTGATGGCCTTAGCTCTATCACGTCGAGCGCTATTGATAGGTTTTCTGCGGGGATTCTGTTCTCTACTCATGTTCTATCACCTCAACTTTCAATTGTCTATCGCCTTTTTCAAGATAAACCTGCTGTAAATATGCTAGGACATCATGGGAAGACAGCTAGCCAATAGCCAGTAGTTTCAATATCAAAATAATGTTCAACCAACTGAATACCCAGAAACCTTTTTGTGAAAAGTCGCATTTATTCTTATTGAAGTCTAGGAAGCGAGAGATTTTGAAGCTGACAATTGAGCTTGCTCCTTCGACAGTGTGGGAATCTTCTCTTTACAGATTAATGCCTAAAGAAGTGTGGAACAGTAGCGCGCGCATGGTGTTGTGGCGCCTCAGAATCAATTTAATGTCAGATCATCTTGGGAAAAAAGAACCGAACTTAAATCCCTTCATGCTGACGTGATGTCATCATAGGCGCCGTGATTATTTCGACTTTCACCAGCTAAGTCTTATGAGAAACCGTTGAGTTAAAGCTCGCTACCCAAGGACGGGACTGCTTTGGGTTTGGGTTTGGGGGGTAAAGTTTTATCTTTTTCTCTCTCTCAATCAAATCGGGCCGCGCGCGCGATTACCAGACGCAGTTTCTATTTGATATAAGTAATAACCTCTTGCCTTCTGGGTTTGGCGTCGGGATTGGGGCCATCTGGGTAACCAAGCGTTATATTGCAGACATAGCTGTATCCATCCGGAATTCCCAGCTCTTTTCCTAACTCGTTCCCTTTTTCAGAGGCAAAAAGAAAACCTGGTGATGTCTGGATATTGGAGCCAATATTTAAAGAGGCAGCGGCCAGGACGATATTCTGAGCAGCTAACGAACAATCTATTTGAGAGAATTTAGTCTTTTCATCAGCACTAATGAAGACAACAGTGGGTGCTCCATAAAATGGGTTATACTCAGGTGTTCTGGCTCTTGCCGCCAAAAACTCGACACCGGAATTTCTCATGTTTTCAATGATGATTCCTACCATCCTATCGCGGATACTTTTATTCTGGATTACAGCGAAATGCCATTTTTGCTGGTTCATCGCATTAGGTGCACATATAG
Organism: Bathyarchaeia archaeon; assembly: GCA_050012255.1. Taxonomy (GTDB): domain Archaea; phylum Thermoproteota; class Bathyarchaeia; order Bathyarchaeales; family Bathycorpusculaceae; genus DASPPK01. The sequence continues at coordinate 3,021 of JBEKHN010000002.1, read as the reverse complement.
CCGCCTCCATTATTGTCCGTAATTCGTCGTCACTGATCTGTGTCGTTTTGAATTGGTGGATTGCTCCTCCGGCTTTTTATTAATTTTAAAGTCTCATTCATTTTAAATTCTCATCCTTTCTTTATCAGTATTTTTTAGAATACCATAACGTGATATATTTGACTTTTTTTACAACGCGCGCGCTCGTTGAGCCGTCACACAATTGTCCAAGAAGCTATGTTTCAGATTTCTGGGTCTGTGGAAAGTTTTGTCTCAGGTATGGACGACACTTGTCTTCTATGCGGTCATAATACCCAAGTTCCCAGTGTGTTGGGCTCATCTTCCCGTACTCAGTACAGCCAAGCATCCATGACATCACATGGGCAATTTCAACTCTCTCATTGGAACCAAAATAGTCGTCCTTCAGCATCTCTATGACCAAACCACTCATCTTGCTGAGAAGACTACAGAATTCTGGAAACTTGTCAAGACCCGATTTGGATATTCTTTTTTCGGTGCCCCAAGCAACATATTTGTTCAACGGGTTCTGTGAGTCAGGATTGACTGCGAACTTGTCGGGAACAAGAATTCCGAGTTTGTAGTTCATCTTGCTCTGAACAACTTCGTGGTACTTCTTTTCTGTCAACACGCGAAAGCTGACAACAACCTCGCCTTCAACGCGATCTCTGATCAAAAAGTGAAGATTCTTAACCCCTACAAGGTCTACCACAAAACCGTAGAATTCAAGAAGAACACTTCTGACATTCTCTGGTGCACATTTGAAAACTGCTACAGACCAATCATCATCTGACACGGCAACCACACTCCGACTATTGTTCTTCCATTCCTATTATATGAAACCCATGGGGCTCAGACTGCCATAGCAAAGAGTCTTGAGAGAACTAAGAGGTTAGAAATAGGCAGGCTTCGCTTGTTTCGGGTTTTGAGACAACAAAGAGGTAAGGCGCGCGGCTATAGATTATCGCACTTTCAATTGGGTTAGCGCGAGCAGTAAAATGCGGAACACTTAAGCCACTGAGGGACGATAATCATATCATCAAAAAAGCAGAAAAAGGAAGATGCCAATGAGTCCGCGAAAAAGAAGCCCGAGAAATGCCAAGAGCAAACGTGGCAGAGGCATTGAAAACTGCCCAGTTGAGACTGGAAAAGAATACGAAGTGGATATAACCGAAACAAGCCCTCAAGGGGAAGGCATAGCCAGAATCAAGGGCTTCCCAGTTTTCATTGGTAACGCAAAGCCCGGAGACCATTTAAGAATCAAAATCACGACACCAGGACCTGTAGCCGCAGGAGCAGAAATAGTCACTAGCACTTAAACGCTCTTTTCAGCTCGACCAATTTCACACCTCGCACACTCAACTCTCATCACTGGTCATTCCAAAAGCGCGGGTAGTTGTTACAAATGATAGCGTGCGCTAAGTTTCACGGTCACTTTAATGGTCCTCTACTTATATTGGGAGAAGGGATTAGTCCTTCTATCAGAAATATATTTAGTGGAGCGTTGAAGACTGAGCGAAGTTAGCGCGCGCGCTCTGGGTTCTGGTCTATCGTCGGGTGATTAGTCTTCGTGGTGCAAGTCGGGTGATGATTTGATTTTTTGCGGTATTGCTTTTTGAGGTTCTGTGAAGTCTGCGTCGAATGGTTTTCCCTGTGAAATTTCGGATGATTTCAGACATGAAGATGGTTTGGAGACATATTGATATAGACTGGATAATCTTCGCTGTATCTCTTGGATACGTCCTTTCATAGTCATAACAGGCATTTTGACACCGAGTGCTTCCCAAGTATGGGAGGTGTCATCTAGATTTCCATTAACAAGTTTGGTTAAACAACTGATAGCAGCATTCTCATTTCCTGTTAGAGATATCGCTCTGACATCGGCAGCTATTTCTTGCTCTTTAGCGATGACAGACAAAGGGGGAGGGATATTGAGTAGATACAAAAACACTTGTACCCCCTTTAGGAAGGCGTGAACATCGCTTTTGCAGTTTCTCATGAGTTCATCTATGAATCCATCAATGGCACGAGGTACAACATGATTAAGATAGATGTGGGAAGTTTCATGTGCCAACATGAACCTTTGTTCATCGTAGGTTAGAGTTCTGTTCAAATAATCCTTGTTTACGGACACGTTTCCGAAAGCTACATTGACTTTCAGATTCACGACAGGAATCGTGCCGTTAATATGTAGTCCGATAGCCTTTGCTATGTCGTCCCGACAATTGGTAACAATGATAACTCGCATGTCAACATTCAAAGACTCTAAAAACTGATTGACTTCAATTTGCATTTCTTGTATCTGCATTAAGATCTCTGGTAGTTACATTGTAAACTTGATAAACCTTCTGATGGGTCAGGTTCTGGCTCATCAGCGGTGATTAGTTTTCTTGCTACAAGTTGGGTGATAATGAAACGAACTCACGTAGGCTTTTTCTAGTGTGACCCTGTTTGAGTTATCATAAGCGTGGAAGTTCATGCAGCTATCTTGTAATCAGAAAACAAGGCATAGCGCGCGCGAGGGGTTTCCAATGATCCAACCCTGTAGCAAACTGACAGGCACCAGTTGCATTTGTTGGATTGAACCTGAAAACCCATCCAAGACTGAAGGGTGCCTGAATAAAAGTGTTAGCGCGCGCTTTAAGGAGCATGCTTGACTATCCACACGCTTATTAATAGCGCTATAGACTTGACCCAAGGGCGCTAATTTTGGAGCACAACGCTATGAGCGAAGAGGAAGAAGAAGAGGGAGAGGAAATAGAGGAAGAAGATTGGTAGGGCATTAGGTGTGGAACCAAGCTCTACGGAGCCCTATAGACGCGGAAACAACGCCTTGTTTTTAATACCCTGTTTTTTAATCTTAAAACCTTTGAAGGAGGTGACAGACAAATGGCTAAGTGTCCGACCTGTGGAAAAGAAGTTGAATCGCCGATAAAGGAGTGGGATATGGGCAGGAACAAAAAGATACATGTTAAGCAGTACGAGTGTTGCGGGAAAAAGTTCCGTGAATATGGAAAGAAGGTT
>JBEKHN010000001.1:0-392391 GCA_050012255.1 Bathyarchaeia archaeon | reverse complement strand
CCAATCACAACTCAACCTGCCATGGTCCATGTGGGACGACATGGTAATCGCCGCACAGATGAAGAGGCTCAACCTAAAGGAAATCTACTCAAACGACGGTGACTTCGACAAAATTCCATGGATAAAAAGAATCTTCTGAGACCAGAAACCCACAGCCCTCTCATAATGCTAACAGACAGTCTGGGATTCTGGCCAAATCATCATAATCATTCCAGCACATGCGCGCGCTAAACAAGAGACGAAGCCTTAAAAAACATTAAGGAAGCCATAAAAGGCTACTTGGAAGTCAAAGCGCGTGCTTTTGTTTCCTTGTCGCTTGACAAAGGCTTTCAATGGTTTTTTGAAAGATCTCCCTTTCCTTAGTAAGGATTTCAACATGATCTGCGAGTCCGTCGTTTTGAACACACAGGCTGTTCGTCTCTCGTTGAAGGTGCCAGATTCTTTGTTTAAACGCCTTCGTCTCCTTTCTTAACTCTGCAACCTCTTTTCGAAGAGTCCCCACCTCGCCCGACAAGACATTCATATACGCCTGTAACTCGTCTCTCTGCCTCTGCACCTCTTCGTATTTGGACCTCCGAGTTAGACCGAAAACCAAAGCAAACTCCTCCGACAAACAAACACGGCAGAACAAGACACAAAAACATAGCTAGAAGGTTGAAACTGAGGCAAAAGACGCGCGCTGCCAGAATTGCTCTTTATGACTATTTCTTCGGTTCGGTCTTTGCCGGTTCGGTCTTTGCTGGTTCTTTTTCTTCGACTGTCTTTAAAGCCCCTTTTATTTCGACTTTAATCTCCCTCAGCAGGTTGACGCCTAAGGATGCAATTTTTCCACCCGCCCACATGATGAAAGCCATTAGTACGAACCAAAAAGCCATGCCGGCAGCCTTGTTCATGTCTTGGCCTGAAATCACCAGCGTACCGTTTGAGGAAATGTCCGAGAAATTGAACAGTTTCGGAGGAGCGCTGCTGCCTGTGAAAACAAATATCATCTCAAAGACTGCGAAGAAAATCACAACGACGCCTACGGTCAACAAAACGTATGCCACAGTCTTTCCGCTTTTCCAGTTCAACTTCACACGTTTCAGCCTCGCAAGCCACTACCAAGTTACTTACTATAAAAGCTTGCACGTAAAAGCATTAATAAGCGCGCGCTGGCCTTCGAGATAATGGTAAACCTTATATTCTTACAACTTGTAGTACAGAGTGGTAGTAATAATGGGTAAGTACGAAACCGTTTCAGTAAAAGTCCCCCAAACAATGAAGGAGAAGATGAAGCAGCTGGGCATTAAACCCTCTGAGCTTTTACGGAGGGCCATAGAAGAAGAAATAAAAAGAAAACAAGTTCAAAAGCTCAAAGAGGAAATACGAAGCATAAAAGCCACCCTTGACAAAATCCCCATGGAAACCATAATACAAAGCATCAGAGAGGACAGAGAACACAGATGAGCTACATCTTTGATTCCTCAACAATATTCAAGGCAATAAAAGAAAACGCAGTCGAAGTCCTAGCTAGTAACTCAACACTAGACCTAACAAGATACGAGTTAGGAAACATCCTATGGAAAGAACACACGCTTCACAAGCGGATAAACCGCGAAGAAACGGGAAAACTTGTCAAACTCATAAAGAACGTGCTTAACCTAATGGAAACCCTAACCATAAACTGCCACGAAGAAGAAACATTAAGCATAGCAGACAATCTAAAAATAACCTTCTATGACGCATCATACATATACCACGCCAAAAACAAGAAAACACCCCTAATTACCGAAGACAACGAATTAACGGAAAAGGCAAAACCGCACATAAAAACATTGAAACTTCACAGCTTAACCTAATCTCTCCCCAAAAGTTCCTCTAAATTTTCCCATGCCCTCGCGCTAGTTTCCACGCTAAGGATCATGCAACGTACGAGTTTGACGTAGTAATTTTCGAAGACGAAGCAGGCGGACACACAGCCTTTGTTCCAGTCCACCGAACTGATCGATCGAGTCCTTGTGCTTCGCCAGGTTTAATGGTGCATGGATTTTTTTGGACGGATTCTACATGTTTCTTTTTATTGGGCCTAAGTCAAAATCTTTGTCGTTTGACAATATTTCTTTTGCGCCTGTTCTTATTGCTACAGCTAAATGGATAGCGTCCTCGTAGTCGAGGTTGTATTCCTTCATCAGGTCCACTCCTCTGGTGAAGTCTTCATGTCTGAGCGGTTCAATCATTAAGCCTTTGATGTGTGTCATGCAGTTGACAATTTCTTCTATGAAAGCCTTGTCCTTCAAGCTCTTGCCTGTTAGGCCAGCTATGATCACCAGTGTTTCGTAGAGTGTGAGGCTGGACGTGACGTATTCTCCGCGTGGGGAGTTTTCAATCTTTTTAATCCATTTGTACGCTGTTTCGCCGAATTTTGGGTGTCTGCCAAGCCAGTACACGAATATGTTGATGTCTACGTAACCTGACCTGTCCACCATTTCTTTATGACCTCAACCATGAATTCATCCATGTTTTCCGGCCACTCGGTCACTTTGAAGGCGCCGTAGTATTTGTCAGCAACAGGCTCTAGGCGTTCCATTATGATGATTTTTCCCTTGGATTTGATGGTAACGTAACTTCCTTCTTTAAGCTCGGCGGCTTCTCTGATGTTCTTTGGAATGATTATTCTGCCTTTCTCGTCGACTTTGACAGTGGTATCGCTCATCTTGTTCCCACGACATAATAATAGACCCACTCATATAAATATTCCCACATGTTTCGAAACAACCAGGCAGAAAAACCTTAAAAACACAATAATGACTTTTTATCGTCAACCAGGAATGCGCTACACAGAATCGGCCGCAACAAACCCCACTGCCAAATGCGCAGCTCCACACCGAAGCCGAGACAACCCCCAGATACCGAGCATCGCCCTTGCAACAACAGCCGAGAATCAAAAAACACAAACAGACAAGAGCAGGTGAAAAACATGGAAAAAGCGTTGGAGATGGGTAAGACTTCAGCTACTGGAAGCTTCCAGCTGCTCATAGGGCGTGGTAGTGTCTACGGTAATCTTGGCGGTAGGATCCATAATCTTGGGCAGGCTTCTGACGACCGACGAGTACGGGCTTTACGGAATCGCGATCGTCCTCGCAACGCTGATCAACCTGTTCAGGGACTGGGGCATAAACAGCGCCATGACAAAGTACATCGCAACCCTCAGAGCCTCAAACAGGGAACAAGAGATACACGATTACATCGTCACCGGCCTCATCTTCGAGGTCGTAAGCGCGCGAACGCGCGCATGGAGGTTCAAACGTGGGCATTGACCTAAGCGACCCCACTACTCAAAGCGCGGGCGAAGTCTGCATTGATGTCGCGCGCGCGCTCATAAGAGTTTGATCAACTGATGACACAAGACTCTTCTGTTAAAAAACTAATCTAGCATTACTCTGCTCACAATCATGAAAGATATAGAATCTACTTCTATAAGTAAGTTTTAGAAGTTTAAAATACAACTATCACACAAACCAGAATTCACTCAGAAAAGGAGAAATCAATCTATGAAAAAGCAAAGAATTGTGCTATGCGTATTCACAATTATTGCGATGCTATTCGCAGCGTTGCCTCAAAATCTTAGAATTGCCAAAGGCGCGGAGCTACAGACTTTCGTTCCGGGCGAAGTGATTGTGGGTCTTCAAGCCGTTTCAGTCAGCAGCATTCAAGCTGTTGAGAGTATGGGCGGTACCGTTGTGAAACAGATTGCCGATTTGAATGCGATGGTTGTTCAAGTGGCAGTTGGCAAAGAGGAGGAGTTCATCCAAAATGCAAAGAGCATTTCAGGTTTCAGGTATGCTGAGCGAAACGGGATGTATAAAGCAGTCTATACGCCCAACGACCCATATTGGAGTTACCAGTGGAACATGCCTAGAATCAAGGCTGATCAAGCTTGGGACACCTATAAGGGTTCAACTAGCGTTGTGGTCGCAATCGTAGACACGGGGATTGACTACAATCACCCAGACCTAGCCGCTCACTACAAAGCTGGTGGTTATGACTGGGTTAACAATGACCCCGATCCTAGGGATGACTTCGGCCATGGGACCCACTGTGCAGGTATCGTCGCGGCCGTGATCAACAACGGCATCGGTGTAGCCGGGGTAGGCCAGAGCAGTTTCTTGGCAGAGAAAGTGGTGGATAACACTGGTTATGGTTCATGGAGTAACATCGCATCTGGAATAACGCATGCCACTGACAACGGCGCCAAGGTGATAAGCATGAGTCTGGGCGGAACCGATTACTCAAGCTTGATAGACAGCGCATGCACTTATGCATGGAACAATGGCGACTTGCTTGTGGCAGCGGCGGGAAATAACAATATGAGCATTGACACGACACCATTCTACCCAGCAAGTCTAAGCATGGTAATAGCCGTATCGGCATCAGACAGCAGTGACGTGAAGGCTTCCTTCAGCAACTATGGCAATAAGATAGAGCTTGCGGCGCCAGGAGTCGGTGTCCTTTCAACAATGCCGACTTACCACGTGACTATGAACGATCCACCATACTACGAGAGCATGAATTACGACTACATGTCGGGCACTTCTATGGCTTGTCCACATGTGGCAGGTCTAGCGGCCTTGGTTTGGGGTCACAACACGTCCTTAACAAACAGCCAGCTTAGAACCTGTCTGGATGCAGGTGTTGACGACCTCGGCACACTAGGCAAAGACATCTACTATGGCTATGGCAGAATCAATGCTTACAAAGCGCTCACGGGCACGACTCCGCCAGTATCATACATGCGTGTGAAACCTGAGAACACCATCGTTGGGGTTGGGCAGACGTTCTCCGTGAACGTTACGTTTGAGAACCTGCCTGAGGGCTCCAGTGGAGCAGCTGGCTGTCAATTCACACTGAATTGGAATTCTTCTATCCTGAATTGTTCATGGATACAAGAGGTAGCGTTTCACAAGGCTGCACCCGAGTTAGAATGGGACAACATCTGGACCTTAAAGCTTAGTAAAAATAATACAGGAGGTCATGCGGACTACGCAGTTACTTGGATGGACCTCCAGAGAGCTATCCAAGGCGGTTATGCCTTCATATCTGCCAATGGAACTTGGGCGACAATCAACTTCACGAGCATCGCCGCGGGCCAGACAGCGCTCACCCTGACAAAGGTGGTCTGCTGTGATATGAATGCGATTTCAATGCCAATCACCGTTGTCAATGGCAGCGCCACTGTACTGGGCGCAAACTTCCAGACACAAATGTCTTTCAACCTTATCCCCAATCCTGCTTCAGTCGGACAAACTGTCACTCTAATTGGAAACCTGTCGACGATAGAGAATTTGCCCATTGGAGGTGCAACTATTAGACTCAAACTGAACGGCGCCTCAGTCGGAACGCTTACAACAAATGCCACGGGCTGGTTCAAGGCTTCCGGCCAGGTTGGATCTGGAGGCCAGTTTAACGTTACAGCTGAGTATACAGGCTCTCCCCAGTACTTGCCATGCTCCTCTTGGAAGATACTAATGGTCAAAACTCCAACAGAGATATACGCTAGATTCTTTCCGAACCTCGCACCTCCGGGAGCCACTGTTACGCTCAAAGGCATTTTGGTTGACCAGTTCAGCAATCGAATAGGATCTGCGACGATAAGTCTCCAATACAGCAGCGACTACGGGCTCAACTGGACCCAACTCGGAACGGTATCTACAAACACGTACGGAATATTCTCAAAGAGTTTCACAGCTCTATCAATTGGCACGTACGTGTACAGAATGAGCTACGCTGGCTCATCAAGCAATATGCCATGCACCACTGACATCACGCTAGTCGTACGCTGACATCCCTCTTTTTTTGGTCTAGCGCGCGCCTTTAGCTTACAATACCGTATTTGTAATCGAAAGGAGAAAGAAGAACATGGAAAATGTTTGTAGTGATTGCCGACATAATCCAGAAGCTAAGAGGCCCTTCGCAAAAATGCACCACGTCAAAATGACACAGCTCACCCAAGCACTTGTCTCTAAGCTGAGCAAACAGACAAAGGAAAACGTCAATTGTATAGCCTGTCGGACAACTCAAGGCTTTTGGGCGAAACCTTGCGCGCGCGTTGTACCAGTGGCATGGCATCACTCCCAGAGTGTTCCAAACAAACCTGAGGACAAGGATCTCGTTCAGAGACAGGTCCGTTACTGACTGAGTTCCAATCGTACTGTTAGAAGGGATTGCAGTGTCGTTGAAAGCGTGTAGGGGGGGTGACGGTGAAATTCTCGGGCGTTTCTCCTAGGACGTTCACGCCAGGATTACAGAGCTTGCCCTAGTAGACCCGGTCAGAATCCGGGGTAAAGTCGGTGACAGCCACGTCAGCGCGCGCGAAGCGTTTGAAGCATATAATTTGTTGTGCAGCCCGTCCTTGTGGCGAGTTCGATAATAAAAGAGAAAGGAGTTACGCGTATGTTTTTCCGAAGTTACCTGCTATGATGATGACGTCAAATATGTTGACTGTGCCGTCATCGTTTTCATCAGCTGCGCTGTTCCACTCTGGGTGTCCGGGGTAAGAGCCGAATGCGGTGGCCGCGGCTATGGCGTCGTAGATGTCAACCTTGCCGTCCATGGTTACGTCTCCAGGCATCTCAACTCCGATAGTGTCGTTGCCTTCGAATATTGTTCCGTTGTAAAGTTGAGCGGTCACAGTCAATGTTACGTTGCCGAACATGATACCTTTTGATAGTATTAGGCGGGAAACTAATGTTCTGTTAAACTTCGCCATCAATTGAGAATCCTGAACGCTTACGGACCCCAAGTCCGCTGTGACGGTGCCATTCAACAGTAAGGTCGAAGCGTCAATGTCACTTGCGTTGTAGCCTTCAGGAAGGGTAATAGAGCAATTGACCCAGGTGCCTCTGCCCTTCAGGTTCAACGTATCTGGGTCATGCACAGCGACGCGTTCTGGTTCAATAATCACTGTCGCTGCATGTACTGATGAAGTCAGCGCGACCGCTTCGATAATGCTGACTTGAACGTCGGGAGACAATACAACTGGGAGACAGATGACCGCTATCGTTTGATTGCTTTCGGGAATGAAGCCGTTGCCGTTCGCGAGGGCGTCGTTCACGATAGCCTTGGCCACCGTGCTTGAGGGAGTGTAGTTACCGATGCCGTTCACGAAGTTCCATATTGCTTGTTGGATGTCATCGAGAGTTCCTTGCTTGTGGTTTAGGATGTAGTTAACCATGTCCCATCTCTGAGTTGCCAACGTACCCGGAGGGTTGAGGCTGGAGTATAATCTCACTTCATGAGTCACAGGGCTTCGTGCCATAATTGCTGTTTGGTCCACACACCATCCAGGGTATGTCCCGTTCGCTACGTCGTAGCCCATGGGAACCTCGCTCAACGTTATGTTGAAGTAGGTCGCCGTACCATTGATGACTTCAATTCTCACTATCGTTGAGGGCAAGTTCACTCCGCCGGAAGGGGCCGCGCGAGTCGCAACAAGATTAACCAGAATCGATGAAAACGCCAAGATCGCGAAACCTACTGCGAGACTTCTCTTAGTCTTTGTATTGAGTGCCATCTTTCAGATCTCCTGATCCTATTTGGCTAGCCCATTCCATCTGCTTTGCCAGAGTTCGCGCATTTTCATCTTTGAAGTTTGATACGTTGAAAGAAGAATCGCTCATACCATCATGAGAGAAACGACCTTCCTCAACTTGTTTCCCATCGATTTCGCACGCTCGATGTAGAATCCGACGGTCTGTGGCAGATTAAGTTTTCCTCTATCAAGTCATAGAACAAAGTTCTATTCAAGCTGGCGGGCATTCAGAATGCTACTTTCGTTTTCCGATATAGAAGAGTCTGCACGCGCATGTTTAACTGGTTTAAGTGCTATTTCCTTTTCTTGGTGATTGTGAAAAATGCGAAGCCTGCGGCAAGAGCCATCATGGTGCTTACTACTCCTAAGGGAGTTTCTGGAACAACAAACTGTGGAGGTTTTTGGTTATTGTTCCCTTGAGGGGTTTCCGGACTGGGGCTTGCGTTCACAGGGCTCGAAGGTCCCCGGTGGCTGGAGAGTATGAAAAAAGCTAGAAGTATCGTCAAAAACAATACGGATAGAAGCACTAGCCACCGTTTTCTTGACATGTCAAGTCTCCTTGCGACCAAATGATTTGATACATTAGAAATAAGTGTTCAAGATTCGCAAAAGGATTTCTGATCAATTCCTCTAGAAGATTGCTATAGATTTGTAACGCCTGATGGCTCAGTGCTTCCGCGGAGCGGTTTTAGACTGCGCAAAAAGAAGGGCGACACGTTTTGCGTGATCCGTTTTGATGTGCGCTATGCTTTTCTAGCGACACAGATGGTACTATTGTACAAGCGGGCGCGCTTCTGTCTCAGGCAGATTTGCTATGGTTTGAAGGTCCGGCGACGTGGTCTGTCTGTTCATCGTTTTCTTGCCGACACAAAACAGAGTCCAGCCGATTATCCATAGGAATAAGATGGCAGGCAGAAACACAAAGGCAAGTTTTCGTTTTGGCAATTTATCGACTGCTTCCAAAAGGATGAACGTGGAGGCCTAGTTAAGGAATTTATGAATTTGGAATCAGCATTTGCCGTAGGTTCTTGGTCGATTGTGGTCTTCGGGCCCGATTTTCTCTTATGAACGCTACCGTTGCCAATACTAGGGTAAGTGCAGTTAAGCTTCGCGTGCTATACCAGGCAACAGCACGTACTGAAGAATTCTCCAAAAGAACAGTAATGGTGTGGACTTAGCTTCGCAAGTCTGCTCGATCTTTTTCCGTCAAATATGCTTCTTTGAGATGTTAGGAGCCTTTAATCTGAAGATTGCCAGTGCGCCTATCATTGCCGCAATTGTGCCTGCGACACCCATGTAGCTTTCGGGTACGACCGTGAAGAGAGACGTGTCACATATGATGGGTCCGCAGGAAACTTGATAAGACGATTCTGTGAAACTTTCGATTCCAAGATAGAAGTATGCATCTTTCGAGTCCAGCTTGCCGTTTCGGTTCACGTCAACCCATACGTCGTATTTTCCCTTCTTCAGAGGGGCATCCCAAATCTTCGTTACGGGCAATGATTTTCCGCTGAGCTGTACGGCTATCGCGCTGGATACTATGCTACTAGCTGGGACGGGTTCGCCCCGTATTACACCATTCGCTACAACGTAGATGTCCACCAATCCGTTGGACTGTGCGAAGATGAAGTAGCCGCCTTTGACGTATACGTTTTCATTTAGTTGGAAAACGTCTTTCTTGTTTCCGTTCTTGTCACATGAAACAAGAAGCAAGTTTGTCGTATTCAGGGTTGTTGGGCTGGATCCTGCTGTTTCTGCTTTGACGGTTGAAATTGTCATGGAGAGTGTTAGAACAACCAAGGCAACTATGCTTAGTGAAATTAGCTTCCGCATTTTATCACAACCAAATAAGGTGAGGACTGACCGCTTTTATAAAGACATATGAATGACTATACTATAGGTTTTCTATAGAACTTCCTTCTACTTCAGCTAACAAAGGAATAAGCCAAGAGCTGACAAGCAACCGTTTAGAGCGCGCAATTTGGGTTTAGCGCTCACGCTGTCCAGGGGTAGGCATGGAAAAAAGAAGCTAGTGTCGCGCTGCCTTCAGACGCGAAAAATAGGTTTATCTGGTGGTTTTCTCCATTTCAGGCGCGCGTGCAGTGTCTACTGTCAGTGTACGTCTGTCGCTGGTTTCTGAGCGCGTTCTTCTCTCACCAAACCCGCAACTGCGAATGCAAGCGTTAGTACAGCTAAGCTTAGAGTCACTGGAGTGAGGCGTATTCCCCATGGCGTATAGTTGAGGAGAAGTCCAATGATTGGCACGAGAGCGAGGCTCATGCCTGCGCTGAGTGCTGCTCGTTCTATATTGTCAAGGGTTTTTTCGGAGGCCTTGATGGGAAGAGTTAAAGGGAATAGTGCTTTGATGAATGCATAGCCCGGAAGCCACAGTACTAGCAGCGCACCGAAAAAGTAGCGGATGACAACAAGAGGGTAAGCGTCTTCGGGTATCGTGAAGGCGCTGATGATTGCTGCCGCGGTTGCCGCAAGCGTGATCCAAAACCAAAGGGCTTTGTTGCTTTTGAAATAAGATGACGTTTTCGGGTAAGGCAGCAGTTGCGCGTTGATTCTTGACTTGCCTTCTTCATGGAGGCTGATTACTGTCTCAAGGATCCCCTTCTGAGAGGCAGAAGGGATCTGCGTCTGTGCTTGTTCGACGAGTTGGTTTACGGTTGCTGGTTTTTTTTCTTTGGTAATTTGGAGGATTGCTTCTACCAATCTCTGCTGTGCAGATTCTTGTACCAATAGCACTTTCCCCAGAAGTATATCTTCACCAAAAGTTCAATATAAGCTATTGAGAAATAGGCTCGTTTGGCGCACTTGCGTGCGCCGAGCTGCTTCAGTCTTATTTACCCTTTAATGCATAGTAGCCTGTGCTTCACTTTTTCCGACGCTTGGATATGTACAGTCCGAACGCGCCAAGGGACGCTATGGCCGCAAGGATCGTGCCAACTTCTGGAACCACGAGCGTGCTGCCGCTGAATGGGCTGTTGCTGTCGAGAGGAATCACTGTTAGCGTTGTTATTGTGCTGGCAGTGGTTGCGCCTTCGGATAGTCCTTGAGCAAGTACCAGAACATTGATGTGTGGCGCGTTGACTGTGACGGTGAAAGCCTGTGGCACTGTTGTGATCTTGTCAAAACCGTACACGAGGCCGTAGTGTATGGAGTTAGCTGCGCTGTAGACTTGTTGCATCTGCGAAATAATCGCGCTAACGGTCCAGCGCGCGTTGTCAGCGCATCCTGGGTAAGTGTGTCCGTCGCCAGTGTAGTTGCCATCGTTTGTTAGTGGAACCTTTCCTCCGCCTGAGAGGGCGATGCTTGTGAAGCTGCTCTTGGTTAAAGTTGCCGGGCCTTGTGTTCCTGATAGGGTGATGCTTGTCAGGCCGTTGTAGGTAGCGTCGTCTAATGCAATGAATAACCAGACATTGGTTTTGTTCTTGTTGCTGCTCGTCACGAAGATCTCAAGGCTTGCGGAGCTTGTTGTGATTCTTGCCATTCCTGTATCGGAACTGCCTACAGGAATGACTCTGATCTGGTCCTGTGCTGCAAAAGCTACCATTGGCGAAGCTAAGACTAGAAGCAATGCTATGAGCAAGATTTTCTTATTCATACTTTCCTTCTCCTTTCTTTTAATACGTATCGACAATGTTTGGAGTTTATAAGTGTATAAGGTTTTTTGTTATAGAGGATTTCTCCAGTTTTCCTTGCGTTCTGCTAGTTCGCGGGTCATACTAATTCAGAAACCGAGGATTATGCTGGCTATTCTGATTGCTACTGTGACGAGAAAGAGTATTGAGGTTGCCAGGGCCGAGTTTCTTAGTCTTTTTCTGCTGATTTTCAGGTTTGCTGTTCCATAGTAAGGGGAGAGCAGTTCTGAGGTGATAAGGAGAATAATTGCTGCTACGGCAAGAAGCAGGCTTATGTCCCATAAGCCTAATGGAAAAGCCATCATGTCTCATCTTCTAGGATTCGGTATTCTGTTTCTGTTGTCTTGCCATCTTTGGTGGTTTGCTGGTTTTCAATGACTACTGGTTTGCCTGTTGCTTTTGCCAGGGTGCACGCTATCGCGCTTGTGACTGGGCAGCCGATGTTACCGTGCATCATGAGTTGTTGCTGGGCTTGCTTACGCGTCGTAGGATAGAGGTCTGTGGTAATTCTGACATGTATCGTGTCATGATTCTTCTGGTCGGCACCCTCTGTTTTTCCTGTTTCTTGTGGGCTGATTTCTGCTGGGGTTTGGATTGTGAATTCTGTGGCAAGTTCTAGGTCTTCGATAAGCAGTTTTGGCATGTTTTCTTCGAGATCTTTGAGCGTCTTTCCTATGAGCTTCGCGCCCAGGGCTTCTTCAAAGAGCTTCGTGAGGTCTGCTCCCGGAGGCACGATGAGCATTCCTTGGGGGTTTCTTTGTGACGTTTGTCTTTCGAGTTTTTGCGTTTGATCTGGCGGAGGAAGCCTGATGCCTGGTTGCTTAGGCAGGTAGATTTTTGTGGCTTCTGGATCGTTGAGGTATTTTGGTGGCAGGTATACGGCCTTGCCTCTGTAGTCGAGTTCTTCCAGCGTCTGATTTAGGCTTGTAAGAAGTGACTTAGCGGTTGCGTCTAGCACCGTGCTCTTTGCGTAGTCCTCGGTTTGTATGTAGATGAGGATTATGCCCCAAAAGATGAGGCCTAGGCCTGCGAATGCTGGGATAGAGGCCGAGTAGCCTATTGAGAGGCCGAGGAGAACAATCCCAAGAATGAGAAGCAGGCTACCTGCGACCTTAGGGCCTGTCATGGTGAGTTTCCGATTGTCTGTCCTGATTCGGATCATACGTTTCCTTCTGCAGCTTTGTTCTTGATTCCAAATATTCTGTAGAGGAAAAAGTCTGTTTGGGTTTTCCAGGTCTTGATTGGCTCGTCTTGGTCGGTTCCAGTTACTCTTTTGATTATGCCTGTTTTTTCCAGGTCACTGAGCCTCCGCTGTAAGGCTTCTGCGTCAGTTTTGCGGCCACTGGTTGCTTCGTAGTTCTGCTTAATCCTGTTGAGAGTTGGCATGTTGTGTCTCTCGCTTTTTTGAACTGCATCGACCAGCTGTTGATTCTGTCTAGAGAGTTTCTGATAAGCGTTCAGGCTTGCGTTTGACTGCTTCTTTGTTTCGTTGAGGTATAGCATGACTAGCACTATGAGGAGTATGGTGGTCGTCGCGAGCAATTCTGTTCCGTGTTGGCTTATGAGTATGCTGGCGATGGCCCAGGTTCTGACCGGTTCCCAATGGGCTGAGATTGCTTCGGCCATGGGAAGAAGCTGAAGTTCTATGTTTGAAACGTCTTGTGGGCTGTCGGGGTAGGTGATTAGACTCAGCTTAACATATTTCTGTTGGGTTGAGTTGTTTATGGTGAAGAAGGTGTTTTCGTACCAGTAGAGAACCAGCTGTGTCTGATTGTCTGTTAGGTACTGGAATGCGAAGTAGCGAGCAGTGACTGGAGGATTGTCCATGATTTTCACGTCCCTCAGTTCCAGCTGCCTCACCTGTGGTTGAGATTGATGGGTCTCAGGCCATGTTATGAGACAGGTCTCCCAACGATGCAGGCTCTCTGTGGTGGACGCGATTTCGACTCCCAGCCAGACAGGTACCTTATAGCTTTCTTGCGGGGTATAGAAGAAGATGAGCGAGAAGTCTTGTTGCGCCGCTTGTTCAAATGTGGTGTCCCGATATTCGAATGATAGGTTGTAGCCGTTGATGGAAGGGAAGAGTTCCGTGTTTCCCGTTGTGCCTTCCGACGTTGTGACGAGTATAGGGGCAGGGCTGCGGGCCAAGGCGAATGTAGGCATCTGGATCCACAAGAGAAGAGCTATTACGATTGCAATGCCTGCGATCTTGACTACGTCTTCTCGTTTGATTGCGAGCCGTGGGTATTTCTTGATTTTTCCACAGGCGGAACACGCTTCATCATGGCTTGATATGTTTGCCGCGCATTCGGGGCATTCGCTCTTTCCCCTGGGGGAGAACAACCGCGTCTTGAACAGCTTCTCAGAAGCTACTAAAAGCAGGAGGGTGCCTATGAAAATCAGGATCCATCCGCCCAGGAGGTGGAACACTTGAAGCGCTAGGTCTGCACCCACTTGATAACCTATTGCCAGCAAAGTCGTGATACGCACGATGTTGAGGAAATAGATTAGCGGGAGACCGATGAGGAATATTGAGAGTTTTTTCCACGTTTTATCTCTCACGATGAACGCTACAAACGCGGCGAACACGAAAAATCCGATGATGCTGTATATTCCTGAACAGGCGATGTCAACTGTAAAAGGTATCGTGGTGTTGTCTGGGCGGGTTATGATGATGGTTGGTGTCCCGTATTCTCCTGTCAGAGTTGCCGGTATTCTAAAGAGTTGGACTATGGCGGCTGAGGCTTCGCTGCTGAACACGCTGAGCGCCGAGCCGAAGCCGTAAAGGATTTCTGATGGAGGCGGAACCAGAAGGAAAAGGAAGACTATTGGGAATAGTGCTTGTCTCAACGTTTGAGGGTTGAACAGCACCAGTGTTAGGCCTGCTACTAGTAGGGGCATGCTGAAAATGTGATATTCTAAAGGGGTGAAGGTGTAGCTTCCGTACCAGTATAGTATTACTGCGGCCGAGGAAAGCAGGATCCCCCCCAGTGTCGCGTAGTAGTTTTTCTTGGATTCCTCTTGCGCGCTTATCGCGACGGTTGCTCTGAGCATTTTTCTTTTGCGATAAATGAGGTAAGCTAAAAGTATTGGTATGACGAGTATGTAGCTTGTTGCGTCGTTTTTGAGGGCATCATTGAAGATAAGCGCCAGATCCTGGTAGTATAGCGCTGCAACGGCCACTGTAAGCGTGGAGGCCTTTGCCGCCAGCCATAAATCGCTTTGGGTCAGCCTTGGAATGCGCACCGTGAAAGTTTTTTGGCTTTTGCTCAATTTATGATTCTTCCTCGAACTGTCAAGAATACGTGGTGTTCTTGTTCTTGGAGTTTTGAAAGAGAAAGGCTCTCTTAAGAGTTATTCTCGAGTCAGGAAGAGCCAGCCACCCGAATTAGTTGCCCACGTGAGAAGAAGAACAAAACGTCAATGGGGCGAAGTGTATTATGACCCTGTGAGTATTGTGTCCTCCATAGAAATATCATTGATATGTTTGCTCAGGGACAGTGGATTATGGTTAAATCAATGAAGATAATCAAATCCGAAGGAAGGAACGCGCATTTCCACCAAGTCTAGCTTGGCTCGTTTCAGAACACGTGTTGATAGAACTGTGGGCGCACGCGACATCAACAGTAGGGTGATCTTTGTGTCAAAGAAGCGCGCGCAGAAAGAATCAAAGAGAATCAACTTCGACTTCAGAATAGCGACCGACCACGCCAGTGTACTCAGACTGCTTGAAAACAGCAAGCCAAGTACAAGAGACTAATTGCCATAGCATGGCCCATACACGGTGGCCAAGATCACTTTAACAGTTCACTGGAGATTCAATATTAGGGGCCTTGTCATTCCACTCAAAGGAAACGTCTGCACTTCCAAGGATAGATACGAGTATGGAATCAGAGGCGAAAAAAGAGCCAGGATCAAAATGGACTTGGAAATCTTTCTTGAAGTCGTGGAAAGAATCTTGCACGGAGAACCGCAGGCAACGATTCCATTACCGAAATGATATACCACCGTGCACATTGCTTTCATACCCGCCGCTGTACTATTAGTTTCGGCACGCCTAGCCGTGTTGGATGTTGGGAAAAGAGATTCGATCAAACCAGAATCTTCCCATACAACAGAAGGACGGCAAGCAGCAGAATGAAACTGGAGAATACTATTATACGACTGAACACCGTTTTCAAACGCTCAGGCATGTGGCGGAGCCAAACCTAGGGTGCGATGATGAGGGCTAGATAAAGGACAAAAAGGAACAGTGAAACTGTATTGAACCAGCCTAGAACAAAGAAAGCAGCATACTCGACCACTCCGAGCATTGCGGACAATCTGAAAAGCTTTGTCGTGGTTTCTAACCCCTTCCTGACTGCCACGGTTTCTTTTCCTGTCACGAGATCGGCTTTGTAGTTTTTGATCTCGTGGGCAAACCTATGAATCATGGCCAGAACTGCAAAGATTGAAGATAATATTAATGCTTGGAGCGTTACGGAGTTTATGGAAGCAACGCCGGCGAGGAAAGGCAAAAAGCAGCCTGCGAATTGTATCAAGGTGGAGAACGGATACTTCATCTTGAGCCTGAAAGGGGGAACCGAATAAAGCGTCCCCAACAATGCCATCGCAGATGCAACTATAAAAAGACTCACAGAAGCAAATCCGGCGGACACAAGCCCAACCAGGAGAAACGAGAAAGTCATCACCAACGCCATCTTTCTCGAAATTATGTTTGAAACTATCAGCTCCTTCCCCATGATTTTCTCCTTCATCTTGTCTATTTCCACGTCAAAACAATCGTTGACAGATTGAATATAACACAGAATCAGTGGAATTGCGACAACCAATCCTTGAAATTGAAGCAGCGAACAACTGCTGCTTAAGCCAAGTGCAAAAGCAAACCCCAGGACAGCTGCTCCGAACCACTTTTGCCATCCGAGAACATCCACCAAAGCAAGCAAACCGCCAACGTATCGTGTGACTTCACCTTTTTTCAAACGATTTCGTCTCCTTCCTAATCTCTCGGATGTCTTCTTGTTGCGGCGACATAACCGAGCGAGACAACCATCAAAATCGAGAGCAGGGCTACGACCGATGGAAATTCTGGCACAACATTAACAGCCACAACAATTATCTCATGCGTAGAGTGACCATAGGTGAAGAACAAGTATGTGTTGGTATCCTCTGTGACCCTAAGATCGTCTATTGGAGAGCCGTCAACACTCACGTTCCATTGGCTTGGAAAATCGCACGACATAAATGTTTTCGGAATGGAAACGTTACAGTAGCCCATTGTGCCAAATAAGCCTGTCACGTTGAAACTTATTTGTTTCAACGAATAATTGAAATTGAAGTTCGCTACAGTCGAGTTGCTCAAAGCGATTATCGTATAATTCAAGCCCTGCCATGAAACACTGAACGTATAAACGCGCTCAGAATACACTCTTATTGTTTTTGTCGTCATGTTCCATAGGTTGTTGTCGTCCGTCACGTTTAGAGTTACAGCGTAGTTCCCTGGCAGAGCATAAGTGTGGTTCATCATAGGCACCGTTACTTTTGCAGTGTTACCGTCGTTAAAGTTCCATTCGTAGCTTGTTACGTTTCCTCCTGGTGAGTAGCTGGCTGACGCGTTGAAGTCTATCTGCTCGTTGACTATTGGCTTTTCCGGAAAATACACGAAGCTTCCATGCACACGTGCAAACCATCTTAGCCAAACGTCGCTTTCAGGATTCAAAGACGAGTATATGCCCAGTCCAGTTGCCCAAGGATTAGGATTCTGTTCAGTGAGATTGGATGCGAAACCTGCATAAAATTTACCGCCAGATTCAATCCTTCTGTAACAGCCTTCAGTAAAGTTGATAGACCCTTGAATAGCAGAGTCTATCAAAGTTTGGTCAACGGTTGTCTGGTTTCTTATTAGTTGCAAGGCTCCTGCCATGAAAGCCGTTTCTGGTAAAGAGGAGTCCCAGCTGCCATCTCCTTTCTGCTGATTTAGCGCAATGTTCAAAACATCATTGATTCTTGGGACAGATGCACCCAATTGAAAGAGATTCATTATAAGATGCGTTCTTTGATGATTATCGTAAGCCCACGTGTCAAAGTGGCTATTTGCTGCGTCCAAAAATTCTTTCGTCCAAGGAGGGCTCTCTCCCTTATAAACAACATAGCATGTGACATATCCCCATAGTCCACCCCAAATGTTCCCTGAGTCGTAGGTTTGAACGTGTTTAACGACCTCTTCCCAAGTATCGATAGTTGAGAAGAAAGGTTCCAGAGATTTTGCCGGCTTTACTCCTGATCTATTGTAAAACATCAGAACCTGAGCCGTTATCGGAACATAATGATTTTGCCCAGTCAGCCAAGTTCCCTCGTCTGATTGTATGCTATTCAGATATTCTATTGTCTGAGTTCTGTTTGGAATTTCTATCCCAAGCATGTCGTAGCTGTCAAGCGTAAATACGAAATCTAACAACCCTATCTCTTGACGATGGTTCAAATTATAATCCAAGTAATTGAGGATTTCACCTTGGTTAATTTCCGATTGGGCGTTCCAATTGTTCGAGAATATCAAGGCATCGTAAATGTCCACTTTGCCGTCATTGTTTAGGTCTGCGTTGGGATTCCAGCTAGGACTGGTGGGCACACTGTTGAAGGCATTGCTCAAGATTATTGCGTCAAAAATGTCAACAACACCGTCGCCGTTGATGTCGCCAATGCACGGCGCGCGTGAAGGCTTATGAATTTCGCTCCAACTAAAACCATCAAATAAAGCATCACCAATTACACCAGCAAAATCGGTCACCAACCAAATGCCAAAATAAGTATAAGTTGAAGAAGATAAATCAACTTGTCCAACATAATTACCCTGTAAGTCGGTGTAATTTCCATAAATCCTAATTGCTGTGGGGTATTGTTTCCCATCATCCTGCCACTCAAAATCATCAAATCTATATACTTTGGAGGGATCGCCTTCAATGGCAAGGCGTCCAGTCCTCGTCAAAATTTCGTCTGTTTTGGTGTCGGTTGTGAGCACCACGATGCCATACCATAGGTCATCATGGAAAAACATCCATCTGGCGTCGGCTCCAATCCAAGCGCCCTGTTCGCCATAAAGCCATGTATGTTCGTATATGCCATATCCTGAAAAGTTGATTGTTTCCTCTCCTTCTGTGTAATAGCCAGTTATCGAGGACGGACCGTCATAGCCTCCAAAAAACGAGGAATTGGTTATTCTAAGCATATCCTTGGCGTCCGTAGTTTTACAGTACCATAAAGGTGCGCCACGATAGGTCTGTTCTACTACAAGTGTCCTATTTTCATCAATATAAACAGTCCATCTGTGAGGGTTGTGTAGGTCAAATACAAGACGTGGATATGTTGTGCCTACTGTTAAAAATCCATTTTCATAACTAGACTCTGTAATATCGAAATCTATCCTCCCTTGTCTACCTTCTATACGGAGTAAAAGGTACGCAAATTGCTTGGCAACGGACAGCACAATTAGCACGTCTTCTCCTCTTGTATCCCAACATTTTGCACTTAACCAAAGCCATTCTTGAGATAGATCAGGCTTAGTCAGCAATTTAGGCTCTTCATCTTCCGGAAATATTGGAAAGTCTATAATGTGACTATTAGTAGCAGGCACATTGAGCATACTGGGGTGAACTATACATCCAGTTGTACCTATCAAGAGAAGAAAGGTAACGAAAATAGGAAACTCTCTACGCAAATTGACCACGATTCTTATGTTGCATACACAGTTCTTATAGTTACCTCTTAGTCTAGGCCGTTCAAACTGAAATGTGAGAATGTTGATCACCGCGCGCATCTTACACTTACTTGAGGAGGATATTTCGATTGTTTTCTGAACCGAAACGAAAAACTATAGTGGCGCACGCGATATGTAGCTAGGAAAGACAGCTCTCGACAAATCTTGAAGTCTAAAATCTCGAAGTCCTATTCTGTAATGCTCAAGCTTTGTCCGTTCGAGAACTCCGTATTCACCTTTCACATTGGCAAGCTGTTGCCCTTCCATTACTTCACAAAGAAACACATACTTGTTCACTTGTTGGTTTACATATTTCAGGTAGTTTAATACAATATCAGGTTCCATTTCTTGGAAGCTTGCGCTAGTCCAAAATAAGTCATAGTTCAAACTTGCCAATTCAGGGATTTTCCAATTTCCGATAATGAACACTTTTCCCTGACGTTCCTCAGGAATGATTTTCATTGTTCGTGTTCTTCTGTACGAGACTACTGAATCAGGGAACAAGACAGACAAGTACTGTTCACATACATATAGTTGCGGTGGTACATCAATTACATAAAAGCAAACATCTGGGTGAAGCTTTCTTATGACTTCGATTTGTTTTCCTGAGCCGCTTCCAATCTCCATCATCGTATCAATTGAATCAAAGTCCATGAATTGACAGAAGTATGCATAATGAATATAATAATGTAATAATGAAGGAGTATTCAAATTTAGCGCGCGCTACCAATTCCTTGAGCCTTTCAATACGCTCCCCGTGCCCTTTCTTCAACTTCATTTGACAGGTGAATGCTGTGGTTAATGGAAGTCGCTCAACGTTGCCAATAAATGTCGAAGCTGCACCACAGTCAACAAGATGTGTTCCTGCTGAAGTCATCGTCGGTCTGAAAGACGTATCAGTTGAAAGTTCTTCGTCCAGTCCTAAGCGCGACAGGGGCTTCAATAAAAAGGGAGATTCCCGAACTGAAGATCATTGTCGATTGAGTAACCCGTGGTTCCGAAGACAGTTTCATGCAAAACATAAAAAGGGGTGTGCGCAAGGTATTTGCTTTTTGAGCGCCGGAAAGTATGAAAGCTTAGCGCAGCTCGCGCTCACAAGCGAACGCGCGAGCGCATTCGATAATACCTCCGAAGGAGTCTCTGCACATACAAATACCCCATGGATTTGAAGGAATGCCTCCATATACGAATACCCCGAGCATACATCGGCCGCAGGGCGGATCTCAACCCATCTCTAGACTGGAAGTATGCAACATTATAGCCGCAAACAGTGAGTTCCCTTTGTTTCCCTGCATCTTCTACAAATTCCTCAAGCCTTTGAACACTCTCTACGTGTTCTCTCTTCAATTTCACTGGATAGGCAAACTTTGTGGTGAATGGAGGCCGCTTGATGTCGCGAAGAAGACCTGCGGGTACGTACTCTTCTATGTGTCGCTGAATATGCGAACCAAGTCTCAACGAGAAAGGGCTAATTGTCACACTATCTATGTAGTCAATTGTTTTTCTCAGGAAAGCAATAGTTTTCTCTACATCCTCACGTGTTTCACCTGGGTACTCAACTATGAAACCTGTGCGAACCTTCAAGCCAGCCCTATTCGCATCTTTAATGATTCGTTCGTTCGTTTTCACTGTTGTCCCCTTGAGCATCCTCCATAAGATCCTTTGACTTCCACTCTCAACGCCAAAGCTAATTGCGCGACAACCAGCCGAAAACATGTCTTGAAATACTTCCCTGCCTAGACCGGGCATAGAATAGATTCCTCCAGCCCAGAAAATCTCAAGATCCGACTCACGTATCAAGTCACAAATTTCCCTAAGTCTAGTAAGATTAAAGCATATCATCTGATCGTTCCAAGGGAAGATCTTTACTGAAGAGTATTTGCGTTTAAGGTAACTCAGTTCTGCAAAGACATTTTCAGCGGATCTTTCTCTATATGTGAAATGACAAGCTGCCCCAGCAATATCATTGCAAAATCTACATTTTCCCCATGGGCAACCTCTACTGGTCAAGATGGGAAGAGCAGGGGAATATTCCTGCAGGTTGAAGTCGTCATAGCAAGGATAGGGGACAGAATCAAGATCTTCAATAGAGCTTTCTGTTCGAGGCGCGATGATTTTTCCGTTCTTTGTTTTTCTCCAAAGCCCTGGTACTTCCTCTAGTTTCGGGCGGTTCAGAGCCTCAACTAAGCGGGGAAGTGTTAGTTCCCCATCTCCACTTGCGACGAAGTCGACAAAGGGCAGTGAAAGATATTCGACACATAGTTCTGGGTGTCCGAAAAGCGCACCTCCAAAAATAACGGGGAGACCATAAGAAGTTTTTGTATTCTTTGCAAGATCAAATGCCATTTTATAGCTTTCTTCTTTCTCATTTAGAGAGAAACCAACAAGGGAAAATTGATTGCTAGACAACTTCTCCAGCAATTTTCTTCGTCCTTGTCTAGCATCTTTGACAAATGCAAGATCCAAAAAGTCTACCTCATGTCCTGCTGATTTCAAAGAAGACAGTAGATGGGCACATCCCAAATGGGGATATGTTGAAGGACCTTGGACATTAATCAGCAAAGTTTTGATGCTTGTCATTTCTTTCACGCGAACATTATTTTCACTGAAGATCAACGTTCTTTATAAGGATTCATTAGTTCCAGCTTGTGTAAAAGGCGTCGAGCGCGCGCGATTGGCATCAACCTTTTCTTTGAATTGATGAAATAGGAAGTGAAAAAACATAAAGAAAATCATGAAGACTAAACACCAATCTTTATTCACTTAATGGCACAGCTTTCAATGTAAAGCGTGCTGACCATATCCATTTGTTAGCCTTAATTTTCTTCCGTCTTTAAAAACAAACTGGCCATCGATGATCTTGAGCGCCAATTGCTTTTCTGTCTCAGCCATAGCCCGTGCCACTGCGTTCAACTTTCCTTTTGTTGTATCTGCTAAGATGCGAATCTTTATGGGAAACTGCTTGAGGTCGTCAAATCAAGTATTCGATCTTGAAATCGATTAGTATCAAGTATTCTCTAGTCGCACGGATGAAAACCGCGCCATCCTTGTACTCGAATCCCCTTGCGTCTATTTCATTTTCCAGATACCACAACGCACAGTAGACCTCGTCAGTGCAGAAAAAACTCCGTCTATCCTCTTCCAGAAACGTTCAGGCGGGGTGAATGACATCAGATGCTCGTCGACACCCACACCACTTATCCCTTGTTTCTCCGCATCATGCTCAAGTGAACCTTCGACTTTGGAAACGTCGTAGAATCCACTCATCGTATCGCCTCTCGGGGAATCTATCGCTTCGCGTCCCCTGTTTATCCAGAAAGGCAAACCTAGGCTAGTGAAATTCAGGTCCACTGAGGTGGTGATCGTTCTTAAAGTCAGGTGGCTCTTACCAGGTTCTATTATGCATCTCGCGAATGTTTTCTCTGAGGATTTTGGTTTTGGGGTTTTTAAGCGCACGTGCTATGTTTCGTAAAAGTGCCTTTGAATCTACTTTGTTCCCAATATCGATCAACCTTTCAATGCCTGGCGTATCGTTCACCTCAAATCTATCTGGTTACACAAGCGTAAAAAAAGTGTCCTAGTTATAGGCGTTCTTTACATCAGACGTTTCTGACTCTAGAGAATACACCTTTGAAGCTTCTATCCGTCGGTTGGCAATATGCTGGCACTTTATCTCATTTGGTTGTTAATCGGCTTTGTTTTTTCCTAAACTCCACGTATTCTTCAAATCCCTCCAACATCTTGCTCAGAGTTGAATTGGATTTGCGAAGTTCATCTCTGATCTCTTGAAGAAGTTTTTCACTCATTAGCCTCACCTCTATTCTTTACACTAGTGAAATGAAAAGAAAAAAGCGCGGGTTTATAACATTTTCCAGACAACTGAAAGCGCGCGGGCTGCCTGAGACTATATTACGATGGCGACTTTGCTCTCTCAGGTAGCCGGAATTCCTAAGCAGAAGCACATGACTAATGTAAAGCGTGCTGACCGTAACCGTTTGTCAGCCTCAATCTTCTTCCATCTTCAAAAATGAAGTTGCCGTCTGTGATCTTAAGCGCTAACTGCTTTTCTGTCTCGGCTATAGCCTCTGCCACTGCGTTCAACTTTCCCTTTGTTGTATCTACTTGGATGCGAATCTTTATAGGGACCTGTTTGTGGTTGTCAAATTCTAGGTATTCGACATTCAGATCTATTGGTATTAGGTATTCTTGGGTTGCTCGGATGAAAACTGCACCGTCTTTGTACTCGAAACGTCTTGCTTCGATTTGGTTTTCTAGGTACCATATTGCACAGTAGACCTGGTCGGTGCAGAAGAAAATACCGTCTATCCTTTTCCAGAAACGTTCAGGGGGGATGAACGACATCAGATGCTCGTTAATGCCAACACCACTGATTGCTGTTTTCTCTGCTAGATGCTTGAGAGAACCTTCAATTTGGGAAACGTCATAGAATCCACTCATTGAATCACCTTTGGGGGAGCATATCGCTTCGCGTCCCCTGTTTATCCAGAAAGGCATGCCTAGACTGGTAAAATTCAGATCCAGAGTCATGTCGTCTGTTTTCAAAATCAGGTGGCTCTTGCAAGGTTTGATAGTAACTCTCGCAAATGTTCTCTTTGAAGATTCTGGTTTTGTGATTTTCGAAACCCATATGTCAATCGCTTCGTCGTGTTCAGAATAACCAATTTTCTCATGGAAGTCACATCCAAGACCAGGAAATTTGGGAAGAGAATTCTGCTTAGCGCGCGCGCGCATGTTTGTTCGGATGATTCTGAAGAAGCTCCATTTTGGATGAAAGGCAAGAATGAAGAAATAGAGTTTTTCTTCTGTGTCTTTGAGAATGGCGGAGTACCACCAGTCATAGCAGGTCTTAGCCTTTCCATCAACACGGTACCTCAACCCATAATCTTCAATGGTGGGGCGATGGATGTTGAAGAGTTCACTGGGGTCTTCTTTCAGGGGTTTGCTTATGAAATTCCAGTCAAGCTTCTTATAGAACAGCATTTCCCTCATCTTGCCTAGAATTCTCTTGACGTTCCACAGAATGACAATTCGTGCGGGTTTGTTTGTCATTTTGCATCCACAGATTCAAGAGGCGTACTTATGCTAAGTCTGTCGAGTAGGCGGTTACGCGAACCTTAT
Source organism: Bathyarchaeia archaeon (assembly GCA_050012255.1). Classification (GTDB taxonomy): domain Archaea; phylum Thermoproteota; class Bathyarchaeia; order Bathyarchaeales; family Bathycorpusculaceae; genus DASPPK01. Next base: position 368,285 of record JBEKHN010000001.1, on the reverse strand, counting down.
TATTGCGATAGGCCTATGACACTGCGCATGCGGTGATAAAACCGAAGAAGTATGTTTGATTGAGAGGTTGGCCATTTGCCATATCTGATTATAGCCATCATTTCTTGGGGTGCTAGCGAAGCTTGGTATCTGACGGAATTGTCCCACTGTTCTTGATTTCTGAAGTATGATCTGAAGCCAGCTCTTGTACGGTTTGAATACGTTTTTCTGTTTTTGGCGTCCCATAAGCGCTGGTAGTTGTTTAAGGTTCTGGCGTTAAGTTGTCCATTTTGATAGGCCTCAGCAATGGTTTTGCCGCACATCTCGCCGCTTTCCAAGGCAGGTCGTACTCCTTCACCGTACCATGGTGTTGCTTGACCTGCGGCGTCTCCGACAATCAGGAATTGCCTATGCGCAAGATTATTGATGGGGCCAAAGGGTATTGTTCCAAATTCTGATCTTCTTCTCTGGGCGCCTGATAGCATCTCGTTATAAGGATAGAAGTTTCTGATTGCTTCTCTGAAGTTTTTTTCGACAATGTCCCTTGGATAAACACTTGATCGGGTAACTGTTGCAAAGCCGAACCGCGCTGTCTTCCTGTCGATGGGGTACATCCATCCCCCACCATTTCCGTATTTGTTGCCAGAAAAGATGCACATTTCCTCTGGATCTTCAATTTCGCATCCTTCAAGAAACTCGCCGTAGGGGTGGCTGTAAAGTGTAGGAAGCTTGGTTCGAAGTTTACGCGATATGAAGAAGTTGCTTCCTGATGCATCGACCAAAACATTGCATACAACACTCTTCGAGTTTGAAAGGGCCAGTTTCAGGTCAGTTTTGCTTGCTTCCAAGTCAAGGGCTTCAGTGTTTTCCATTACGGCCGCATTGCCTTCCTTTAACATCATTTTAAGCATTATACCGCAAGCTTTCTGGTAGTCCAAGGTTACGAAGGCAGGGCTTTCATATTCAAAAGACGCAGTGACCCCAGTCGGGGATCTATAGGTGAATCGTTTGTATTTCTGGAGCACAGCGTCAGATAGTTGGAAACGTTCAACTACGTCTGGAAAAGTGAAGGGCGAAGTCTTTGTTGGGTCTCCAATAGGACCTTTCTCGACGAGGAGAAGCTTCACATCGGTCTTCCTGCATATAGGTAGAGCAGTGGAGAGTCCGGCGATTCCTCCTCCAATGATCACCACGTCATATTTTTCCAAGGTGATTTTCCTCTTTTCTGGCACTGATTAATACTGGGTGGTCGGTGCAGTACCTTCCCTCTGTAACTGTGATGTACGTCCAACTCTTTTCGTTAGAGTGCGGTAGTTACTGTGATTGCCTTGCTGCTCGACGATATGACTATTCCAAACGGGGAGAAAATCTGAAACGAAACCGTGTAGTTGTCTGGCTTTGGAGCTGCGGTTCCTGTCAGCAGTGTCACGTTGAAGGTTTGTTCAGCAGGGGTGTTCGCTGGTCCATAGTCTCGTCGATACACGATCCGGCTTGAGCTGTTCATTACGGTGAGTCTGGCGGTGAGGCGCGTCAAATCATAGTGTGATGTTCCAGATCCATAGAAGGCATAGTAGTCCCCGGGCGTGTAGAGGTCTTTGTTTGCAGTGACAGAACATTCGATGGGCAAGGCGATAGATGGGTTGTCTGCATAGTAGTTTGCAAAGTCCTGAACTCTCTTCTCGTCTATGGGCTGACGTGTGAAATTGACGATCATGTGATAAGTGTGAGTGGAAATGTTCGTAGCTTTACTAAACTCGTGTACTGCGCCGCCTTCTACTACATTATTACTTTGACTATAGTAGTTGTCTGATCTCCACTCATCGACACTCGTCAATTCGTCATATTTGTAGGCGATGAGGATGTTGTGCGTTCCATCTCCTCCGATGCTAGTGTTAGAAAAGGGCAAGGCAACTCCCGAGACGTGCCCCGCGTCCTTGGGTAGAACACTGAACAGGCTGAACATGTCTCTATATGTGGCTTGGTTAACGACTGAAGCGCGGGCGTATGTCGTGTTGAACATGAAAAAGGTCCCGTTGTAATCGAAGCCTGCCGTCCTAGTCAGGTAAAAGGGATACCATCTCCACCCGGAAGGAACAGTCGCGTAACTTGGAACAAGAAAAGTTCTCTCAACCGAGACAAGACCAGTGTCGTGTACAATCCATGTGGAATTCACATAAATAGTGTCTCCGTGAACATCTTTGGCAACTTCACCCGCATTTCCGATGATCCTTGAAGAAGACTGTAGAATCACGTATTCGCTAGAGTTACTAATCACCCAAAGCTTGGCACTACGATCCCCACCAGTCGAAAGAACCAACGTGATGTTGGGAGGCTTATAGAACAAAGACGTGAACAACGGAAGAAGATTGTAGTAGGGTGCCCATTTAACGTTTACCAGATTTCTTGAACGATAAGGATCAACGGTCAGATCGAAATATTCCGTGATTTCTCCGCCATTGCTCGCATTGAAATAGAGTTCAATATCTCCAACAACGATTCTGATTCCGTTCCCGTCTGGAGAGATTTGGATGCTCTCCTTTGAGCTTGCAGAAGCATTTTTTATGGGAGCATGCAAAGTCGAATAGGAAACGAGCAAAAGTAATACCATAAGGCTGACCTTAAGTAGCTTCATCTGTTTTCACTCCATATTTCCTTGTGCCCACAGTATTCAGTTTTTGTGAGATTGCGCGATTCAACACGCACTTCTAGTGCGCTGCGCATCAGAAACTCCTTCTATCTATGAAGACTGCCAGTTCCAACAATGTATTCTTCGCTTCAGAAATCGGAAGGATGTTCAGGCTTGTTCTTGCACGTGATGCAAAATCCTTAGAGACCTTACATACCTGCTTGACAGCGCTTGTTGAAGATATAGTTCTGATGGCTTCGTTCACTTCGGCCTCACCAATCACGCGGGATCTCAATATTTCAAAAAGCCTGTTCCTTTCGACTTCAGAGAGTTCTTTCAAACTGTGAAGAATGACTAGGTTTCCGAGTTTGTGCTCTTTGATATCTTTTCCTATTTCTTTGCCCAATTCTTCCTTCTTTGCGGTGATATCTAACAAGTCGTCTGTAACCTGAAAAGCTAGTCCGCAGTTCCAGCCAAATCTTGATAATGCATCCACTTGATCTGGTGGTCCGTTGCCTACAACACCTCCCACCTTACAGGCGGCCTCAAACAAAGCGGCAGTTTTCTTTCCGATCATTTCGAAATAGTCCTTTTCACTTATGGACTTGTACATCATTTTTTGAATGTATTCCGCTTCTCGCCCCGCTTGTTCAAACAAGATATCCAGCCTTTCTCCTTCGATGATGTTTCTGAGCGCACTACTCAAGATCTCTTCAATCTCTGTCGGCCTCGGACTCTGCTTTGCTGCTTCGAAAATTGCCTCTCTGTAATGCATTCCAGCCAGTATAGCCATAACATTATCATACTTTGCTCTGACTGTTGGCAAGCCTCTCCTCAACTCAGACCGGTCTATTATGTCATCGAAAATCAACGTGTAATTGTGAACCAACTCGATCGCAGCGGCTGCAGGAATAGCAGCTTCACTCTTTCCGCCAACGGCCATGCAACACAATATGGTCATCGCAGGTCTGATTCGTTTGCCGCCGGCTGCAACCTGATGTTTGACAATCTCGTACAACTCGTCTGACGCGCCCGATTTCAGCGCTTTCAGCAAGAAATCCTCAACCAATCTGTGTTCCGAAGAGGTTTTGTCAAGAAACTCCAATGTGGTTCCCCGCTCTCATTTCTTCATCGTCATGATTGTTCATAAAGGAACTAGTCAAGTGAAAGGATCATTGCGCTCGCTTGCATCCAAAAATGTAGCTCCACTTAGCCGCGTTTGCCAAAATCGCAGCCTTCATGGCGGCAGTATTTTAGACAGTCTTTTCCATTCCGTCTAGGGACACCACGTACCAGTTCTCCACGCAGCTCTCTGAACCCTTCCCAACAAATCTGCTTCTCTTCCAGCCTCAACACCTTGATTCTTCCTCGTTCTTCAATTTCAAGACGAATCTTGTTTTCTTCAGATACACAGCGCACTTTCATTTCAACCCAGACTTTATTACTCAATCTTCCTAATATCCATACGAGGAGTAATTCTATAGAAAGGTCTTCTATAGAAAACTTCGCACGCGCTCTTTTGCTGCGCGCGCGCTTGAAATCTTGTATTCCACAATGGACAAAATTGTGTCTTGTGGAATCCACACCTAAGGCGAGATTGTATGACCATTGTAGCACGATGTTGCGTGCTAGTTTATGCTTCTCTATGCTCGTGGTATGTTTCTATACTACTGTTGAGCATATGAGCCCCTATCCTTCCACATATACATCACTTTCATCCAATTTGTATCTTCCATGATTTACAAGAACGTGCGTGCCAATCCAGCAGAAGCCACAGATTTACACATTGAAGTCAATTGTGAAATTGCGCATAGCACGCGAAATTAAAAATAGTCTAAGAGAATGGGAAAAGTTAGTTTTGAGGCTGCGCGCGCGCTATTTAGCATCACAATTTTGGGCGGGAACTATCCGCCTGCAGCTGTTTATACGTTGCCGAAGCTGCCGAATGGAAGAATCATACAGAACACTGTTCTACATAAAACTTTTATCTGTTAATTCACAAATAAGCTACCGCTATTTCATGAATGAATATAGCGCCTGCGAAGGGAGGTGAAAAGAATGAGAAGAAAAATGATTCTGTTATCTGTGTTGGTTTTGCTGATGCTCATTGCAGCAGCGCCACTAATGTCTCTTGCAGTAAAGGCAAAGGTAAATGGAGAGGAATCTAGAGTTGCAACAACAGATGTTCAACCCGCAGGAGTAGTGTTCAGCGAAGGTTTTGAGGGTGCCTTCCCTGGAACTGCTTGGAGTGTTGGCGACTCGAATTCTGTTAACGGCTATGACTACTGGGATGACACAAGCTACAGAGCTCACGCGGGATCTTGGAGTGGCTGGTGCGCACAAGTAGGAAGTCAAACAACCGCGACAACAATTTTCACTGAAACTTTTGAGGGTGCCTTCCCTGGAACTGCGTGGACTGTTGGCGACTGGGCTTCTCTTAACGGTTACGACTACTGGGATGACGTGTCTGCACGCGCTCACGCGGGATCTTGGAGTGGTTGGTGCAACGGCTATCCGGATCCATATGCAACCAATTACGACGATAACATGAACGCTTACATGTATAGAGCTATCCCAGTTAGCCTTAGCGGTTACTCCACTGTCTATCTAAGCTATTATTACTATTGTAGATGCGAATCAGGCTACGACTACCTTCAGGTCATGTACTGGACCGGTAGCACATGGACTTACGCCGACACACATACTGGTGATCTCGGCAATTATTGGTACTACAGCAGCGTATCCATTCCTACTACTGCCACTTATGTTGGCTTCCGCTTCTACAGCGACTCTAGCATCTCTGGTTTAATTGGTGCATACGTAGACGACGTGCAGCTTTACGGATATAAAAACAACTCTAATGTCCACATGTATGATCTTAACATGAACGCTTACATGTATAGATATGCTAGCCTGAGTGCCTACAGCTCTGCCACGCTTAGCTACTACTATTGGCTCAATAGCGAATCAGGCTACGACTACCTTAGGGTCATGTACTGGTCCGGTAGCACATGGTACTACATTGATTCTCGTACTGGCAACAGTGGCGGTTGGCAGTACAGCAGCGTATCCATTCCCACTACTGCCACTTACGTTGGCTTCTACTTCTACAGCGACTCCATAATCGCCAGCTACGAAGGAGCATACATAGACGATGTAAGCCTAGTAGGCACAACAACCGTAGCTAACAGTGTACAACATCAATATGACAATTACATGGACGCTTACATGTATAGGGCGGTCGACCTGAGTGCCTACAGCTCTGCCACGCTTAGCTACTACTATTGGCTCAACAGCGAATCAGGCTTCGACACCCTTAGGGTCGAGTACTATAGCGGCGGCGTATGGTACTACGTTGATTCTCACACTGGCAACCTTGGCGGTTGGCTGTACAGCAGCGTATCCATTCCCACTACTGCCACTTATGTTGGCTTCATCTTCCACAGCGACTTATCAGTCACCTACGAAGGAGCATACTTAGACGACATAGTACTCACAGGCACAACGGCAACCTACTCTGCCACTATTAATGCCTATTGCAATACCGAAGCTGCATATGTAAGTGTACCCATTACCAAGGATGGTTCGCCGACGGGCTACAATACTGCTTACACCTTTACAGGCTTGACTGGAACCCACACTTTCACAGTTCCAAGTAAAGATGCGATGGGTCACCACTTTAAACAATGGAGCACAGGCAGCACGGGCACGACCATAACGGTCAGTTCAGCTGGAACATACACTGCATACTATGAAACTCCCTCGATCGACATCTGGACAAACAAAGCCACCTACACCATCGGAGAAACAATGTACGTTTACGTCCAGGTTAGGAACATAGGTCCAGCCACACCTGTCAGAGCCATAATAAAGCTTGGACTACCAGGCGGAGGCACGTATGGGCCATTGCTTGACATGACAACTACATTACCCGCAAGCTTTAACTCAGGCACCTACCTCTGGAACTCGTTCACGATTCCCACCGCTCCACACGGCACCTACACATGGATCGCAGAATTAAGAAACCCAACAACTAATGCCTTGATAAGCTCAGACACTTGGACATGGACATTAAGTTGACAGCAAAACCAAACAAACTACCCCAATCTCCTCCTTTTTCTCACCTAGCACCTCTAGCGCGCGCTGATTTCTATTCGGAAGCTCCTGCAAACTGATTGAAAGAGTATTACCGTTGTAGTTCAGGTTGTAGCGCGCATGCTTGTTCCTAAATTCGTTCCTTCAAAAGCTGCCTGATTGGTTCATGTATGTAGACGATAATTCACACATCGAAAGTTACATAGCTGTCAACAGATTGAAGCAGCCAACGGCAGAAGCTAACATGCTGACGGAATTTAGGAACAGGCATGCGCGCGCTCCCTTATCCTGAAGGAGCCGCCGTAGAGTACGTACCTTAGTAGGCCTAGTTTCTTTATTGTTCTGGATGAGATGAGTACCGTTGAATTTGGATTGTAGGCGAAGGCTTCTGGACCTAACGTGTCATAGGCTCTTTGGCCGAAGTCATAATCTTGACTCTTGGGCAGAGGGTTGAAGGTGACTTTTTCGTAAGCTTCTCGTCTTACTGCGATGAAATGTCCGGTTGTGGCCCAGGGCTTTCGCCAGTACTTGTCGTAGAGATGGGCCATCAAGTTCATTATTATGTTTCCGTCGTAGTAGATGTGGCCGGCGTGGTATATCATTGTTTTTTGGTTTTTGAATGCCTTTACTGTTTTTGTGAGGAAATCTCTTGGAAAGATGGTGTCTGCGTCTGTTTTGATTATTATGTCGCCTTTGACATCTAGAAAGCCCAGGTGAACCTGATAACCAACGTTCTTCTTGCTGGAAACCAGCACTCGTGCCCCAGCTCTTCTTGCTTTTTCTACGGTGTCATCTTCACTCATGCAGTCCACAACTATGACTTCGTAGTTAGAGTATTGCCCTGCCTGTAGCGACTTGAGAGGATTAGAGATAAATTTGGATTCGTTTAATGTGGGTATCACAATACTCACTTTCATTTCTTGGCCCGTTCTATCCGAGAGCTGGTCTTGCTCAGCCGTCATGCAATTCTTGATTTTCAGTTTGACTTGGCGTATTTCCTTGATTAGTCTGCCCGACAGGAGCATCTTGAGAATGTCGAGAACTCTTTCTATTAATGGATCCATATTCCTGTTCCTTCCTTTATTCGCTGAGTTGATAGTCTTTTCTTTCAGCGTGACTAAGAGCGCGTGCTGGTTTGCAGTTCATTTTGGTTCAACTGGAGAAAAGTCTTTGATAATGCCACGGCCGCATTTGCTAGTTGCCTTTTGCAATCATCGTGTAGGTGTCTCCGTCGCCGGGAGCGTTTACGAATCCGTTGTTGTTTGTGTCATCCCATTTTACAACGATCCAGGCTTCATTGTATGATCCGAGGTTAGGGTATATTATTGTGTAAAAATACTTGCCTGCGGCATACGTTCCTTTCCATCCGAAGCCGTAGCACAGCATGATGTATCTGCCGCCTCCGTCTTGGAATGTTTCGATGACAAACATGTCTTGATTTGTGCTGACGATTCCACCCTGCATGCTTGTCCCTGAAACAGCTGAGCCATTCGAGTATTGGAAGGAGAGAAGTCCATTGTCGTTATGGAATTTGATGGGTGCCTTATCGGGCAAGGTAGTGTTGTTACTCTCTGCATAAATCACAACTAGGTTTACCATGGGACCGCCAAAACTTATTATGCCTGTCCCTGAGGCGCCAACTGGTTTTCCGTTGGTTTGGTTCACAAAACTAGTCTTCGTGTCGAGTCCCTCCGTAAAGTTCGTGAGTTTTGTGGAAACGAACGCTGACGCTGTCCAATCGCTCACCATTGCCGCGTTACAGTTGAGCGGTTTGTCGGAGTTGTCCGAAGGATAGATCATTCTTACATTTGGGTTGTTGGAGAAAAAGGTATCAAAATCGGCTATCGTGATTGAGGCTTCCGAGAAGGCGATGTCAAAGCTGAAACTGGAGAGTCCTGAAGCGTTGGAGGATATTAGTAGGCTTGGAGCGATTTGAACGGTTTCGCCTGGTCTGATGTTGGGCCTTTCGCAGCTGAAGGTCATGCAGTTTGAGGTGTTGTCACCTTGCCAGTTCACTGGCGTGAGAGTTAAAATGAACGGTTCGTTTCCCTCGTTCTTTACGTAAATTTCAACCTTTTTTTCCTCGCCAAGCGCCAGAGTCCCCCAGTCGATTCGATCCACTGGTCTGGTGAGGTTTGCGTCCCAGTACAGTCCTATGGGTATCGTCGTTTCGAGGGCCGACACATTCCTAGATGAGGTTTTCAAGAACAGTTGAACCATTGGGACCAACAGTACGACTGCGATTAATAAAACCGTGATCAATCGTTGTCTTTCCATCAACCCTTTGCCTTCTATGTACGTTAGTCTTATGATCAGGATATTTCTTTTTCTGTTGAGGCCCAACTGGTTTCTGAAGTTAGGAGGATTTCTTTTTTTCTCTGGCGCGCGCGAAATCGTAGTAAGAGCTCAAGAACCTTCTCCAAACCTTTTGTTCTCTGGTCTTCGCGTGTAATCTGAAGGGTGCTCAGTATGGGCGTGCTGGGATTCCTTTGACCTTGGTCCTTGGTGGAACATCCTTTGTCACGATGGCTCCAGCAGCTATGTTGGCCTCTTCTCCTATTGTTACGCCTGCAACGATTACAGCATTAGCGCCTATCACCGCTCCGCGCTTTATGGTGACAGGCTTTATTTCCCAGCCATCCCAAGACTTCAAGAGGTCAGGATGCTTGTCGTTAGTGATGGTTGAGTTGGGACCTATGAACACCTGATCTTCAACAACTGTTCCAGGCGGAATGAAGACATGCGCCTCGATCTTGCAACGTGAGCCTATCTTAGCTCCACCTATCTCTACGAAGCTGGCTATTCGGGTGTCTTCGCCAATTTCACTATCGTATATGTTCACTAGCTCAGGATGCCATATTCGTACTGACTGATGTATTTTACTGCGTTCAATGGGCATGTAGGATCAGATCCGGCTCTGCTTGTGTGGGAGATAGATTTCCCTGCTGATCATGAGCGCGCGCACCCGTAACCGCGTCGCGGGTGCGTCCATAACCACACGACGATGTTGGTGCAGACCAAGAACTTAAGATTTATCCTGCCGCAGATAAACGTGCGCTAATTCCATTGCTCTGCGCATTTCATGACTCATGAGCGCGCGCAGCATTTCACGTTGCTTTGGCTTTAGTCGTGGTTTGAAGTATTCGTTCTTGGAATCTGAGTATTGGTTTGGCACGCGCGCTGAAGTTAGGATGAATTCGTTTTTTCCTTTCTAGCACGCGCGAAAATCGGTGCCCTTGTACGATTCACGAAGTTGAGACCCGCCTTGACAGCATTCTGTGAGCTATAGCCCAGCTTTTTGGTAGCGCATTCGAGCGTGAGGGTTGATTCCAATTCTTGTTCACGCGCAAAGTGCGCTATAGGGTTTCTTGCTCCGGCTGGGTTAGGGCGCCGTGAGGTTTGGCCCAGCGAAGCTCGTCCTCAACCGTGGGCTTTGATATCACAGGTCTAAATTTGGCTTTGAGGTTTTCTCGGCCGCCAACGAAGACTTCGATTTCCACGTCGTGTCCAAGGACCTCTTGCAGATTAGCTGTTAACTCCTTGATCGAAACATCTGGGTCATTCTCTTTTCTCATGAGACAAACGGTGAACTTGTTTCGACTCTCCTGTACAACTTGATATTTGGACACGCCATGTGTGCCCTGAACCACGTTCATTAAGACCTTGGGCGGAACCGACGTACCATTAGGCAACGTGAAACAGTCGACAATTCTGCCTTCAATGGACTTCAAAAGTGGGAACCCCCTTCCGCATGAGCACTTCTCATCGTCCATAATGCCTACGTCGCCGACTCGATAACGAATCAGGGGCATTGCATAGTTGAGTAAGCCGGTTACGACGATTTCTCCATGTTCTCCAGGCGCTGCGGGTTCGCCGTTTCGTAGAATCTCCATGATGAGAAAGTCTGCGTCGACGTGGTACCCTTCTCTTTTTTTACATTGCCAAGCACCATGTCCAGAGTCCCAAGTTGAGTATTCATCAAAAACTTTGCATCCGAATGCGGATTCTAAGTATTCTCTAGCAGACTCGTCAGTGACTTCACCGCTTGTTCTGACAGCTTTGGGATTCAGGGAAATCCCTCTGTCTGCCATTGTTTCTGCGATTAGCCGTAGGTATGATGAGTTGGCGCGGAGCAGGCTGGGTTTGAATTTGACTATTTGCGGCAGTACATCTTCTCCGCCGTGTTTGATGTAAACCGTGGCCTGTCGGCGTTGCAATAGCCCGTATGAAGTGGTGCCCAACGCGGTTCTGGTAATCGATCTTGGCTTGAACTCATGATTCTCTTCTTTTTTCTTCCCATGAAGAACGGTCGGTTCTGGCATGCTGTACTCCACGCGCATAACCTTCTCCCATGGCTTAATTCCAATGGCGTTGTATTTCCGGAAATACCAGTTTGCAACGCTGTATTCCATGAAGCGGTCATCGTAGAAAACAGGCATGGGTCCGCCACTGGTTCCGGACGTAGACACGCAGAGGTATTCGTTGAAATCTTGTTTCTTCGAAATGCTCTCGTGGGGGATTCCGGCTCTGATCTCCTGTTTGGTGGTTAGGGGCAACTTCGTCAAGTCTTCAAGGCCTTGGACGCTCGTGGGCTTAAGGCCGGCTCGATCGAATTTTCTTCTGAAGAGGGGAACATTTTCGTACGCGTGCTTGACTATTGCCCTCAGCCTCTTCTCCTGAAGTTTTTGGAGTTCTGTCTCTTTTAGCCACTGATTTCTTGAAAGCTCATAGCAACGAGCAAGCGTGTTGAGTAGCAAATGGTTCTCTCCTGTTTACCGGGGTTAATGGGAAAGACCCATGCCAACGCGCGGCAAAACCGTGTTGAGGGTCTATCTGCGTCAGATCCTAATTTGACTTGTGAAGTAAATAAGGGCGGCTGTTATTGCATACTGAATCTTTCCATGTATTTGATCAAGGGCCTAGCTATGAAGCCCAGCATTCTTATCCTCTGGGTAATCTCCTTGACCTTCTGGAGTTCGGAAGAAGTCACGGTTCCAGTCAAGGGAAGCAATGTCGCGTAGGCGAAGAGGTAGAGCAGTGCTCCGGCGGCAAGTTTCAGGACATTGGGAAGTGCTGTCATGTAGACGATGACTAGTCCTGGAACGCTGGCAATTGCGGAGATCACGTAAGTCTTGATTATCGCGATTGTGCTGAATTCGATTTTGTATTTTCTTCGAGCAGCGTCCGTCGCGTATAAAGCTGATGCTGTGCTGCTTATGAGAGAGGCAATTAACATGCCTGGCACGCCCCAAGGTCTGATCATGAGAGGAGACAACACTGTGAAGACCAGAAAACCGATAAGGGTCATTTTGAAGGTGGTTCTGGTTTCTCCGAGACCGTTGAACAGGCTGCCCAAGACTCCGAAACCGATGGCAACAAGGAAGTAGGTCAGGCTGCTCAAAGAGAGAAAGAGAGGTGCAGACTGGTAACTGGAACCATACACTATCTGAACTATCTGTTTTGAGAAGACGATGATGAGTGTTGCTGTGGGAACTATTATGAGGCACATGTACTTGTTTGCGATTTTAAAGAAATCCTGGATCTTTTTGTGGGTTGAAGAGTCAAGCTTGGAGAAGGATGCGAGCAGGGCTGTGCTGATGGGTATGGTGAGTACTGTTATTAGCGTGACGAAATTCGCTGCGGATCTGAGGTTGCCTATGTCGACGTTTGTGGGCGTGTAGTATGCGATTATGAGGTTCTGGTAGAGGGGGCTTAGGCTTGTCAAGAGCACCGATATATAGAGTGGAAATCCATAGGTTGCCAAAGTCTTGGCATTCTTGAAGAACTTATCTGTGCCTTTGTACTTGTTTGAAGCACGCATCTTGGTGAGGATTAGGCCCAGGCCTACGAGGCTGGCGACTGCATAGCCGCCAACGTATCCGATCAGAGCGCCGGCAACGCCGAAGCTTAGGAGGACAAGTGCAACCTGAATCACTGTTTTCGCGAACGCGTTCAAGCCTGTTATTGTGGCGTTGTATTCTGCCCTGTCTAAGCCGACAGAAGCTGAAGCTGCGGTAGTAAACACTACTTGGAAGACTATTGAGACAGAGGCTATTCGAATAAGGAAGCCTAGGCCTGGTCTGTTGATGAGAGTTGCAAACAGGTCAGCAAAAAAGAAGTCTATGGCAAAGATGGCCAGACCGATGACTGTTCTCAGTGCTAGTCCGTGGCCGATTATCCTCTTCGCTCGCTCTTCTTCCCCTTTCGCTCGCAAGCTGGCGACGTACTTGATTATTCCTTCGTTCAGGCCCAGGTCTGTGAAGGAATAGAGGAGCGTGGGAACGACGAGCGCGAGAGCGTATTCACCGTACAAGTCCGGGCCGAGAAATCTTAAGATTAGTATTGTTCCGATTGCCATGACTATTGTTGAGATGGCACTTCCGTAGATTAGGAAGGTACTGCCCCGAGTTGAATCTTCCGCGAGTTGCAGCAGATCTTCTGTCACTGAGTTCGACTCCGAAAAGTTCGTTGATACTGACCTTTTCGTAAGGTAACTAGGCATTCAAGCGAAAGTATTAAGTCTTGCTTTAGCTTTAGTGAGTTTAATTAGAGTTAGCGTGCCTTTGATTCCAGGTTCGCTCTTGTAAAATCGTCTAGCAGCGCGCCAATTAAGGTTTGAGGTTGTTGAGGACGCTTTCGGCCATTTCAACTCCATGTTTAAGTGGTCTTTCAGAATTGGACTTTCGTGTAGGAGAATTCTCTTGGGATCTGCACTATCTTCCCCGTGTTTTCGTTTCTCCACTCGTTTAATTTCGCCATGAGTTCACTGTATTTTCTGGCAGAAACGTAGGTTTGTATCGAAGTAAATCGTTTTTCCAGGCAATCTGCCATCGTAGAGGCGGGGATTTTTTCCTTCCAGGACAGCGTGTAGATCTGTCTTGATTTTGACTGGCGTTTCAAACACAGGTTCCAGTTTTCTGAAGTGGGCCTGTTTTCTAGAAGAACTCGATGGTTTTATGCTTGTGAGTCTCAGGTATTCGATGATTCGTATTAGTATCGTCTCAGGAACATTTCGTGAGTGGACTGCGCCTGTTAGAACCCTCGCATAGGTTTTCCCAAGTTTGGTTTGCAGTTCTGGGTGGCTGTGGATAGCGACGACAAGGAGGCCCCTGGTTTTCAGAGCGAACTTGATTTCTTCTATTGCCCGTTTGCAGTTTCGTACGAAAGGCAGGACGTTCACGGCGTAGACTCTGTCAAACAAGCACTTGCGGAACGGGAGTCTTGTTGCATCACAAAGCACCAGACTAGGTTGGGTCTTGACCCTCTCTTTCCGAAGCTTTTCTTTGAGTCTCTCAAGCATTTTTCTGGAAACGTCTATGCCTACGAGAGTGATGCCTAGTCTCAAGAGTGGGCCAACTGTTCTGCCCGTTCCTATTCCCACTTCTAGTATGGCATATTTGGGATCTGACTGAAACCTGCTTCCCAAAGTCTCTTTGTAGAGTCTTTCGAAAACCCAGTTCGGCGTGATTGATACGTCATCGTAAACGGGTGCAACATCGTTGAAAGACATGCTCTTAACACGCTCGCAGGCGGTTTTAGCCTTTTTTGCCCTTTCATTCGCTTCTCGAACTCTAGCGCGCTACAACCCGAACTACAACAGTAATACTCTTTTAATAAGTTTGTAGAAGCTTCCGAATAAGCGCGTACGCTAATCAGAAAGCCCGCGCATTAGTCTTATATTTGAGAACTGGAAGCAATGTTAGATATGAAAAGGGTTGTTGGCAAAAGTATTCTGGCCGTAAAAGTTGTTGGCGAACTGCTTTGCCTCTACGGGTTTCTTGGCTGGGGTTACGGAGTGCTGGTGGCATTGGTTCGTCCGCAATGGTTGCCTTGGAGTCTGTCTCATCTTACACCCGGGTTGAGACTGGACACCTTCACGATCATGTCTTTCATCGCAAGTGCCGCCGGTTTTCTCATGTGGAGACTGACCAGAGAATTAGCACCCGAACCACCGCTAACAGATCATTTGTGATTGACTTGTTCCCGCGCGATTGTGGCTGCCATTTTTCTATGCGTGCTGCAATCATTTCCGAGTTCAAAACACGCCTTTCAAGGGAATCTGTCTCTTTTGGGGCATGGCTGATCCGTGCAATGGAATGACACCTGCGTTCTCACCTAACGACATCTGTTGTTGTGTATTTTTGTAGAACTTGTCGACAAGAACGTTTATTATGACCGATATCTGACATCGTAGTAGTTATGACACGCTTGTGACTTCGCATGACGACTCTAAAGCCCTCAGAACTCGCAGTCAACATTCTCTTCTTCAGCTCAATTATCCTCGTAGCCTTGGTCGCCCAGGCATGGTCTTTGTCAACATGGAATGAAACTCTCAGCACGAGTGGAAGTATCAAGTACAACGCGAGCGCTATGTGGCGTGGGGCTGGTGGAAGTTACTTGATGCATAGCAGTACCGACTATATGACAGGCTGGAGCCGTTATCTTCCACGTATCAAGTATATGGGCTTGAACACTTATCGACTTGCCTTCAAGTTCCCGTGGGACACGTCTAATGCCACAGCGGACGTTCTCGACCTTGCCAAGATGGACGAGATCGTAGATTTTCTGGGAGCTAATGGAGTCCAAAGCATTCTAGACAATCACGGCGACTTCGGTTTGACAACTACGCCCTATTCTCAGATGTCTGACCCGAACTTCATACCAAGCTGGCAACAACTCGCAACCCACTACAAAGGCAACCCATATGTGGCGGCGTTTGAAATTGACAACGAACCTCCCGCTTCAACGGATGCTGTTAGACAAGCGAACGCTCAAGGCTATTATAATACTACGCTGGCGATTCGAAATATAGACCCCGACAGAATATGCATCTGGGAAACACCTGGCTATATTCCAAGCTTCGACACCATTCAAAATCTGATGCTGCCTAATGTGGTATACACATCACACTGGGGGCTTTGGTTAGGCAACCTTCAATGGGTTATCACTTACGGCGCAGAAGTGGTCAGCCACAATATTATTGACCCATTAGTCGCTTTGAGAAGCAAATACAATATTTCGATATGGTTTGGAGAATGCAGTCCCGACCTAAGCATTCCTTACGACCCGAATAACCCTTCATGGCAGATAATTCGGCAACTACTGCTTCGATGTGAAGAAAACAATATTCCATGGAACATTTGGAACGGCGTTCAAACAATAGACAACGATAGGCTTGGCGTCTATCAGAGCATGTTTCCATTGAAAGGTGATTGAATGAAATGTCTGAAACGCCAAAAGGAACAAAACGTTGTCCATCTTTTTTGTTTTGTAGAATAACTTTCTAAGAAATACCATTTTCTATATCTTTGAATGCTAAACTGACTGCTTGGACAAACTTGTTTCAAAAGCAGAAAAAGAAGCTATGAAGTTTATTCAACTTACACTGATATAATCGCCTGACTTATTTTGTGCAGCGCGCGCGGGCGGAGTCAAGTGGGCTTATCGAATGCTGTTTCAATGCTAGCTCTAGCTTATGGTGATGGGGTTTGAGAATTTTGCGATACCATCCTGGTTTCCGTCGTTGGGGATTACCTCGCACGTCCATGTTTCGCCCGTTCTTGTTTCCAAAGACATTATCGTCGAGCTGTTGCTCAGGCCATTATTGGTGTCGAGGTAGGTTTGGTTGATCTGCTGCGGCGTTAGGCATCTTGGATAGATTGCAACTTCGTCGATCTTGCCTTTGAAGTAGTCGAACCAGCCTATGTACAAAGGGTTGGAGCCACTTGGTTGGATGTTGCCTGATACTGTCTGATTGCCTACTGGAATCCCGTTTATGTAAAGCGTCAGGCTAGCACCGCTCTTGTATGTGAAGGCCACATGGTACCACGTGTTTGTCTGGAGTGTTTGGTTGTAGGTAACTCTATGGTAGCCGCTCAGCATCGGGCTGCCAGTAACCACCCATATCCCAGCGTAGATTGTGTTGCCGCTTATGCCTATTTCGTAGCTGGGTATTCTCGCTATGGTTCTTGTTTCGTTCTCGTATGCTGTGAGGTATATCCATTCCTCCACTGTGATTTCTGACCATTGACCTCCGCCGTCCAGTGTGCTCGTGCCTGGAATTTGGATAAATCCTCTGTTGAAATTGTAGGCTCCGCCGACTTTTCCGTTGCTGACCCAGCTCACTCCTCCAATTATCTGGCCGTTGTTGTTGTATCCTGAGTAGTCCGTAGCTGTCGTTGAGCTGTTTGTGTCGAATGGAAGCAGCAGGTTTGTAAGGGAAGTACCGTTTCTGTACCAGTTATAGATGTTTGTTACGTTACTGTAGGGGTCGTAGGTTGTCTGGTTGTAGCATGTTAGGTCTCCTGTTCCGCTTTGAACCAGCAGCGGTGTAGCTTGAGTTGGTGGTACACTTGGGAGTGTTGAAAATGAGAATGTCATATTCGTCCAGTGTACTCCGTCGGTCACGTTGACTGTCCACGTGTAGGTTGTGAAGTATTGCAGGCCGCTAACGTTGACGGTGTACATGCCGCTGCTAACATTCAGCCCGCTGACGAGACCGCTAGTTATGTCCGGATAGCTTGCGACAGTGTAGTTCATCAGGCTGCCCTGATAGTCTGTCAGGTTGAAGCTGAGCTGTGACAGAGAGGGCAACACGTTAGTTGCCTTGTAGGAAGGTGTTGGCGAGAAAACTTGTGGGGCTTGAGGAATGAGCTCTTCGCTTCCTATTGTGAGAAATGTTGATTGGCCTTTTTCGTTGTTGAAGCTTGTCTGTATCCATGCAGCTGACCGAACGACGTTTGAGATGCGGACTTCGTCGATAACGCCAGTTATAGGTCTTTGACCAAGGTCACTTATCATGATGGAGTTGCTAGTTGCCACTATGGTTTTTCCTGAACCAAAGGTGCCGGTAAGTTCTTGGACGCCATCAAGGTAAACTGTCATGGTTTGTGCCTGAGTATCCAACGTAGCCACTAGGTAGTGCCAAGCGCCAAATACCCAGCCGATATTGCCCTCGATGGATTTCGCCGTGCCATCGCTGAACTTAACGTACCAGTAGGCATATCCTGCCTGAGGGCCCAGCCTCAGGTAATACTGTGCGTAGTTGCCTTTGTTAACAATATTGATGTAATTGCCTGTTGAGGATAGGTTCATCCACAGTTCGATAGTGATGGCTGATGAAGGGTTCAAGCTTGGACTGTCAGGCACGACGATGTAATTGGTAGCGTTGGCAAATGTGTCAGCGCCGTCAATCCTGACGCCTTTGGCGATCCCGCCGTAGAATGTTCCGTTGTTGGCGTTAGCGGTGGAATCAAACCGATTTTGACCTTTTTCTTTCAAATGCTGAACCATCATGAAGTTAGAATCCCAAACAGCGGCAGGGTTCTGTTGGTTGGAGGCACTAGTGTTGCCGTAATACATGTAGAGTTTCGTGTCTGCCGTGGAGGAAACATTAGGTATGTTCACCCATGCAACAAGATGCCCAGTATTGTTGTCGTAAGACTCGATTTCATGATTGAGTTTGGTACCATTGACATCCGTGAAGACGATGTCTTTGCCGTCAGGTTGTGTCTTTCCAATCAAATCGCTGTCCGTTGTGTCCACGAGTATTGGTACGCTTGCAAGGTCTGCGGCGACCTTGTTGTGGTCGATCGTTATTGCCTTGCGATATGGCCATGCTTGGTTCCACCATGGTACCTGTGCTGGCAAGTCTTCTGTTGTGAACACATAGGCTGCGTTTGTCTGATGCAGCCCATCTGTTGCGTTTACAGTCCACGCGTACATCGTTGAATACTGCAGATTGCTTACGTTCAGATAGCATCTCCCGTTTCCCGCATTTTGCACATTACTAGATCCTATGTTTGGGTAAGTCGTAACGGTATAGTTCATCAAGTTGCGTTGATAGTCTGTTAGAGTAAAACTCAGTTGGGATGTTGAGACGGGTACTGCTGTTGCGGAATTCAGCGGGTATAGAGAGGAGATAACTGGTGACTGCGTAGTTTGAGGCTGCACGTATTCTGCTGCCCCACGTCTATATTCGCTATAGAATTGAACTTCAGTTCTGGGTCTTGGATATGGTGTGCGTGCGGGGGTATCAAATGCGTACACGGTGCCGCTTTGGGATGTGACGACTACCTCGTTGTAGCCGTCGCCGTCTATGTCCTGCACGACCGCATAGTTTAGTGTTCCTGTGAGTCCTGCTAATCCATCTATGTTTTCTGGTGTACCTTGGGAAATGACTCCTCCCGAAAGCCCAACTATGCCGTCTATCACGCGGTACGTTCTATCGATGATGAGAATGCTGCCGTAGTTGCACGCGATAATTTCCATGTGACCGTCGCCATCTACGTCGGCGAGTTGAGGGCCATAGAAGTTCTTCCCTATGTAAATGCTTGCTTTCACCTTCCATGTAACCAAGTCCAAGACAACGAGGTCGCTCGAGGCAGTATCGTGCGGGTCAGCCATCAGCATTTCAAGGTGCCCGTCACCGTCTATGTCGTAGACTGAAGGTTGATAGTGGGTGGGTAAAACGTAAGGAACGCCTGGAATCGCGTTTATTGTGCTTCCATCTGTTGCATTCAGCACCCAGGCCCCACCGTTCATATCGCCTATTACAACTTCAAGTTTTCCATCATTGTTGACGTCGGCCAGTATAGGTTTTTGACTGCTGCAGAAGATTTCCGGCCTGTACCATCGCAACGTCAAATTCGTGGCCCAATATGCAGAGACTCCTTTTCCATAGTCGTTGTCCCCATATTCAGAGCTGTTTAGGTACATGTATCTGTCGCCCATGAAAAGCGTAAATCGACCAGTTCCATCCACATCTGCAATGGACAGGCCTCCGCTGCAGGGACGCCAAGCAAAGGTTTGACGCAATATGGTTCCATTATAGCTCAGCGCGGTAATCCTTCCAGTGCCATTTAGGCCTAGGCCACTTAAAGCATCTGTAGAAGCTGCAAAGATTGTTGGATGACCACTCCCATCAATGTCGAAGACTACAGGCCCGGAAAACATGTCCCCGCCCAGATCGGTTCTTCTCCAATACGTGCTACCATTGCCATACAAAACGAGTACCCCCGCCGGAGATTGAAGGGGAACGACTGTTTCAAGGTCTCCATCGCCGTCTAGGTTGGCGATCGCGGGTTGACAATGGTCGCCTATACCACTGTCAGAAACATTCCAGACAACATTTCCGTTGGTACCGTTCAGAGCCACCACTCCACCTTGTCCAGCTTGGATAACCTCTTGCGTGCCATCTCCATTGACGTCAGCTATGAGTGCGCCGGAAACTCCGCTCCAAGCGCTATTCACAAACCATTTTTGTGTAAGTATTTTCGTGGTGGTCGTGAAAGAGTAATAGTTGCTTGTGGAATTCGTGCCATCCGTAACGTAGACGCCCCAGTAATACGTACTGCCAAGACTTGTCACATTCTCTGAAATCGTAGAGTACACGCCATCCTTTCCAATGTAGTCCCCTATGTCTATCCAATTGCCAGACACTCTTTCCACAAAGGTAATGTTCATGGTACCTCCGTTGAGGTCGACTGCTCGAATGGATAGAGTTGGGTTTGTATAGGTGCCTGTGGTTTCATTTGCTGGGTTTGCATCATATATCAAAATGTTGGCAGGTGGGATCGGGTTTGTTTCTGGAAATCCCACTGCGCAGAATGTTGATGGACTCTTCTGGTTCATGTAGCTAGTCTGAATATAAGCATTCGAGCGAGCTGCATTTGAGACGCGAATTTCCTCTATGATTCCCTTGATCTGCCTTGAACTTGGGTTGCTTATGAGAATAGGATTCGACGTGGCAGCGATGCTTTTTCCTGAAGCAAAAGTGCCACTTAGCTTCAAGACACCATCAACATATATTCGCATAACCTGAGCGTTCGTATCTAAGGTGGCGACCACGTAATGCCACATGTTCCAAGCCCAGCCAACATTTCCCTCAATGACTGACACGTTGCCATCGCTGAACTTAACGGACCAGTAGGCATTTCCGGAGGAATTACTTCCATATCCTGAACCCAGCCTCAAGTAAAACTGGTCATAACTGCCTTTGCTAATGAGGTTGATGTAATCATTCGTCGACGAAAGATTCATCCACAACTCAACCATAATGGTCGACGAAGGATCCAAACTCGGAGCGTCAGCCACTCTGAGGTAACTGTTTACTCCATTAAAAACGTCAGCCCCATCAATCTTCCCCAAACCCTTACTCACACCATAAGCTGTCCCATTATTTTTATTAGTTGTAGAATCAAAGCGACTCACTCCTGTCTCGTCGAGATGTTGAACCATGGTGAAGTTGGCGTCCCAGACACCGTTTGGATTCTGCTGATTCTGAGCAGAAGGATTACCATAGTACATGTAGAATGTCGTGTCTTGAGTGGAAGAAAGCTGGGGGACTCTAACCCACGCAACAAGATGCCCAACAGTGCCATCGTAAAACTCAATCTCATGGTTGAACGTACCATTGTCGCTACCAACGAAAACAATGTCATTGCCACTGGCCTGAGTCTTGTTCACAAGATTAGCATCTACAACGTCAATGAGAACTGGAAAACTCAGCAATGTTGCGTTTACCTGAGTATGGTTCACCACAACAGTTTCTCTGTAGTTCCATCCTGGATTCCACCAATTCTCCGCAGCGGTGGGCTGCACGAGTATAGAGAGTGGCACTATGACCATTGCTGCCAAAATCCACATGATCAGCATACCTTTAGACTTTCGTCTATGAAGTCGGGATATTCTCAACTATCTTATCTCCTCATTTTAACACATAGGTCTTCCACAAACAAAGATAAATACGTTTATAGAACATTCATTCAGTACGCGCGGCTGTCCACTCCAAGTAGCACGCGCTATAACCTGGCAAACGATCCAATCTTTTCTTCAACCAGCTTTCCTGCTTCAAGAATTCCTGTAACGTTCTCATTTGCTCCGGGAATGATCAGTCTAATCTTGCTCTAGCCGTGCACTCTATCGAGAAAGCGCGCATTTGATGTCGTATCCAATGCCCTTAAGCTTGGTAAATAATGCCATATGTTCACGGATCACAGGTTTGTGTCTTGTCACATATGTTGACAGATAATCCTTCTTGAGGACTATGACACTGTTGCCAGTCGTGAAGGCAACAGTGTTTTTTCCTTCGCTTATGCCAATTGAATGATTGAAACCAGCGTCAAAGCTTTTTACGTACATAGGAACCCAATTTCTAAGATCACATGAGGCAATTATGGCTTGAGGGCTTCCCAAAGCAGCTACCCAAATCCCGTTTTTTAGAAGCTTCAAGTCAGCCATTTGCATGTACTTGACCCTCTTATCTCTCCATTGTAGATGTAAGACTTCAATTCGAGAGTTTTCCGGATGCCATAAGACTAAACCACCAGGGGCAATGGCGCTATCCATACCGAAAACTACTAGGCTCTTCAGAACGGTGATTGAAACAACTTGCCATGCGCCCCTGTAGAAGGGTCTCCAATTACAATCACTATCCCTGAGAGAGGCTATCCTGATGTAATTACCATCTCCGAGCGTTGCCAGTAACATTCTTCGGTATTGGTCGTAGGCAATACTGTGAAAGTGCCTCGCTCTTTTGTCTATGCCTTTTGCTGTGCCGAGGTGTTTCCATTGTTCGCCATCTTCTGACATGTAGATATTGCATGGATGTTCACCATATTCTTGAGCATACATTGTGCCTTCGTCAGAAGCGCACATGTGCCAAAAGAAATTTGATTTGTTTTTGCTCTTTATCACCGTTTTCCATGTGCCATGATCATTCAATATGAGCTTGTTATCGACACCTACATACAGTTTTCCCTTTATCGTGTTTATGAGAAAACTTCTTGAACCTGTCAAGGTCGCGAATTCTTGAGTTCTAATCCCAGAAGAATTGAGAACAGAAATATCTAGTTCATTGCTTTTTTTCCCTTTGGAAACAACGAGAAATGAATCATCTGCTCTTGAACAAAGGCTCAAGACTGGAATGCCAAGTTTGATGATCTTTCCCTTGTTCATTTCAGTTCCCACACTAGAGGCCGCTCAAATCCCTTCTTGATAGCGCACATGCCTGTTCCTAAATTCGTTTGCGCGTGCGGTTTGTCTCAACGCGCTTGGCTTTTTTCGTGTGTCTCTACTATGTAGAGAGGGTTGACCGGTGTTGGCAGGTGTTTACGTGCTAGTGTTTAGTCGTCAACTCTAAAAGTGCGTGTGTCCTAAGACTGGGTGAAGGAACCGTTGAGAAGGAAAATGGTGATGTTTGTTCGTTGTGATTTGAAAAGACGGGTTCTTGAAAGCGTCTTTAGGTTGGGAACAGCAACTAGCAGTGATGTTGCTGCTGGGCTGCGTGGGGTTTCCGGGGAGAATGTTTCGATGGTTCTTTTGAAGTGTAGGCGGCAAGGGCTTGTTGACAGGCGTGAGTATAAGCGGGGCAGGGTGCGCGGCTATGTTTATTGGGTTTTGGACAGGGGAAAAAGGCGGCTTATGTACTACTACGGGCGCGTGAAATCGAATCCTACCGTGGGCGTAGTAGATGTTAAGCGGGTTGTGCAGGACGCGCGGACCGACGCTGATCTTCTCTATTCTGTTGCCTCCTGTTCCACCGAAATCCAAGGCAAAGGGTTTGAAGGGAGGGAGAGGCTACGAAAGGGTTTTCTGTGGATGAACAAAGAGAGAATCATATCATCTTTCGCGTCGGAAAGACTGTTACGTGAATGCTCTCCGGAAGTGTGGGAGACGATAAGAAGCCTTCAAGAGAAGTTGCGCCTGAGGATCTCATCGAGCTTCAAAGCATAGTGAATACGAACGATGCTAGTTCATGTGGCTCCGTCTTACCGTTCAATGATGCGTTGCTGAGTCTATTCGTGATCAAGAGGGTGCGTGAGCTGCACGACGGACAGGCGCTACTATATAGGGAGTTGCATCAAGCGAAGAATGAAATTGGCCGGCTTGAACGCCAGCTTGAAGAGCAGAGAAGACTACGCAAAGACGTTAAAAGCAGGTTGGAAGGTGTGAAGCATGATTTGTCTATGAAGCAACTTGAGTGTCATGCCCTGTCTTTGCAAAATGATTGTTTGGCCTCGCAGAGTGAACTGTGTTTGGCATGTATGCAGGTGCCCGGAAACAGGAACACTAAGAACACACTCGTCCAAACTAGTAGATTTCAAAGATGATGAGTATTTGCGAAAGTTGCTGGTTCGGGAAAGGAAATCTGTCAGCTAGTTGAAGCGCGTGCTATGTCGCGAGTTGAGTGAGAAGACGAGTCTTGCCTAATACTCGTTCATCGAGGACTCGACTTTCGCGACAACTCGTTCTTGATCTCTCTTCGTCATCGAATGACACATGGGTAGTGTCAATAAGTTCTTGTATAATTTCTTCGCTCTTGTCAATTTCCCGATTTTCTTTACATGTTCATAGCTAGGCTGCATGTGCAAAGCATACGTTCCTATTTGTGTTTCAATGTTCTCTTTTTGAAGGTCTTTGATGACTTTGTCTCTTGTTCCTTCCTTTTCGATGTAGACTGCATAGGATTGATACGTGTGCTTCACGTTCTCATTTTTCTGTGGAGGCCTGATCGAGTCAACCTTTGAAAGTAGGTTGTCGTATGTGTGGGCAAGCTCAATTCGTCTATCTATGATTCTGTTTATCTTTTGCATCTGAGCTATTCCAATGGCTGCCAAAACGTCGCTCAGCTTGTAGTTGGTTCCATTGCCTGTAAATCTGATTCCTTTTTTTCCAGTAGTCATACCGAACTTCTTGAGATCATGTATTCGTTTCGCATAGACAGGGTTATCTGTCACTGCCATTCCTCCTTCTCCCGTTGTTATTATTTTTCTAGGGTGGAAGCTCAGGCATGTAATGTCTGCCATGGTTCCTGTTTTCTTTCCTCTGGATTCAGCACCCAAGCTGCACGCCGCGTCTTCCACTATTAACAGTTCGTGCTTAAGTTTGATTTCATTCAGTGGCTCAAAGTCTAACGGGTTTCCCCCCCAAGAAACAGGAATTATGCATCTTGTTTTCCTAGTCACTGCTTTTTCTATTTCTTCGGGCACGATGTTGTACGTGAACAGGTCCACATCGACAAGTACAGGCGTAGCTCCTACCCACTTAACCATGTTTCCTGTGGCTGGATGCGTGAAGTCAGGAATTATGACTTCGTCACCTGGACCTATCCCTAAGGCTCTCAAGGCCAGTTCAATAGCGGTTGTACAGGAAGTAGTGGCAATCGCGTAGTCTACTCCAATGTACTTCCTCACTTGTTCTTCAAACTCTTCTGTTTGCCGTCCTTCGGTTAGCCAACCTGAGCAGAGGACTTTGCTGACTCTTCTGATTTCCTCCTTACCGATAACGGGTTCAATAAGCTTCAGTTTCTTATTCTTCATTCGTGCCCTCCAATTCCTTTGTTTTCCAGAGATCTGTGTCCCAGTTTTCCCACGCGCAACGCCAATTCTCTACTCTGATTCTATACGAAGAAGCGAACTCGGATTGGAAGGCAAGCTGCAAAAACTTAGCGCGCGCGCTCAAAATAGTATATATACTATCTTGATTGAACGGCAACGCTGTTCGACATCTCTTCGCGCTTGAAGATAGTATGCAGACCAATTCGTTGGATCCCTCCCACCCCTCTGGTAACGGCTACGCCAGAGTTGTTGATAGCGTAGCGCGCGCTAGGAAGCCAGCGCCGCCCGTTACCAAGACTCCGCCATGCTCAAGCTTCAAGTCTCTTCTTCCTCATCGTCCAAGCAGTCAAGATTGATCTTTCAAGGAATAATCTCTTCGACTAGTTAACCATTTATGAAATACGTGTGTCGTTGTCACTTGTTTAAGACCTGAACCCAAGCTTTTTGGACAGCGTAGTTTGTGACTTGAGTGCCTGTCTCCACAATTTCTGCTTCCCACTTCAAAACTCTCAGCCCAAGCGATATCATGTTGGCGTAAATACCCTTGCCGCGGATTGATGTATCGACCGCCGCTAGGACCAGTTAACCAATATCAGTATCTCCAACTTTGTCAGCATGTTGCTTCAAAGTCAAGAACTCGGCGGCTTTGCCGTCAACTCTTGGGACCACAACGTAGTCTGCCAATTTCCCGGTTAGACTATTCTTCAGCCATTCAGTATATACCTCGTCAGAAAGTTTCTCCGAAAGGTCTGTGTCCGCATGAAATCTGTCAATAGCCAGAGCGCGCTTTTAATCGCTTGTATCAGAGGTAATATCCGCCGTTTACATGAATCGTCTGCCCTGTTATATACGAGGCTGCGTCAGTGCATAGAAACAGAACTGGGCCTGTCGCTTCTTCTAATGTCCCAAATCGTTTCAAAGGAATATTCTGTAAGACTTTCTGTCTGTTTTCTTCTGCAAGCTGAAGGTTCATGCCCGCATTCATGTAGCCATAGGCAACACAGTTAACCGTGATGTGTTTGTCTGCAACTTCTTTGGCGACGGATTTGGTGAAGCCTACAAGACCAGACTTTGACGCAGCATAGTTGCTTGCTCCTATCAATCCTGTTTCTCCAATTACTGAGGATATGTTTATGATTCTGCCCCAACCCTTCTCCCTCATTATCGGCAGCACATGTTTTGTGCAGAGAAAAGGGCCCATGAGATTGGTGGCCAATACTTCTTTCCAGATTTTCTTATCCATTTTCCAGGACATGCTGTCTCTATGTATGCCTGCATTGTTGATTAGGATGTCTATGGTTCCAAAAGTCTTTTCTGTTTCCTGAATCATTCTATTGACTTGTTCCTCTTTTGAAACATCCGCCCTAATAGTGATATGCTTAGAATGAATTACACTGGCAATTTCGTTCATGGTTTCCATCGCGTCAGATTTTTGAGTATGGTAGGTGATTGCTAGTTTTGCGCCTTCATGGGCAAGTGCCAAAGCAATTGCTTTTCCAATGCCTCTACTGCTTCCCGTTACCAAGCAAACCTTGTCCTTCAATTGCGTTTCGTTTCACTCTCCTTCAAAGCGAAGTGCAATGGTTCATAGGTTCCTCTTCACTGCGTTCTTTCTTTCGTCGCTTTGCTTTCTCATTTTCATTTGACTCTCCATTTGTGCAGTGTAAGTTTCACATATGCTGGTTTAAACTTCAGGTTCATCCATGCTCGTTGAACTGGATTCACTATGCCCGTATTCGTGGTTTCAACAATGTCGTCTTGAATGAGATGAAGACCTTGTAGAATCATGTTCTGATAGATTTGTTTTCCCCGAGCTTCTGGAGCGACCCCTGCCATTCCGAATTTGCCAATTGTTACACCGTCAATGTTTTCAGCGTGTTCTTGCAGAGTCAAAAATCCAACTGGATTACCATCATGCTCAACAACTATTACGGAGCTATGCTTTTCTAGGCAATGCTTGGTCAACAACACGTATAATTCGTCGGCTTTTTCTTTGGGTATGTGTGGATCATTGTGGAATCGATGGGCAAAATTGGTGGAGAAAACTGATTGGGCAAGTGCTATAAGGCTCTTGGCAGAATAGGGACACTTGTAAACGTGGCTTGTGGCTTGGTATTGGTTGGGAAGTGGTTCGCAACTTTGCTTGCGCTTATCAAAGAAGTAGCTTGTGTGAATGTCAGCGATAAAGTAGCCCAAATGCTCCGCAGCTTGTGCAGTTGCCAGATCATGGGCATTGACTCTGAGAGTAGTGAACTCGTACTCTGTCCTTTTAACGAGTTTTCTTAGGATCTCTACTCTGTCATGTATTGTTGCATCCGCCTTTGGCATGACGAAGGGAATCTCACCCGCCTTTGCTCTAAAGAATTTTGTATCCCACTCTAAATCATTATAGAAAAGAGTTACCCTCTCATTTGAAACCAATTTTAAATGCTTCATGTCAGCAATTGCTTTATCTACTAATACGTTTCTGTCGACGCCAATCCACGAATAAGGCAACAAACGAACATCAACATTTTCTAACATTTTTTTCTCCAAGGATTCCTAGAACTCCGAAGGTAGCATGATCTGCACAGTTGTGTTTCGTTTTGAGGACTAATATGCCTAGCGCTTTTTAGCGCGCGCTACCGGGGCGTCTCAGTCACTGAAATAGTTAGTAGTAAGTCATTCTGCTTGTTATTCTCATCGTTTCGCTGAACCATTTGGATGTCTTCTCGATGCCTGCTTTGAAGTCGGTTTTCGGTTTCCAGCCAATCAGTTCTTTCGCCAGTTCTATTCCCGCACACAATCTTCTTACATCGGCTGGTCTTGTTGGTGCACGTTTAATTTGCTCGAAGGGATAGCCGAAATGTTCGCAAATCATGGCAATGAGGTCTTTGATTTTCGTCTCTTTTCCTGTTCCCAAGTTCACAACTTTGCCCAACGCAGCATCACACTCCAGCAATGCCAGCGCCCCTTCAGCGGCATCCTCTACATAAGTAAAGTCCCGAGTTTGCTCGCCATCTCCTTCTAACACGGGCTTCTCTGAAGTAAGCAATCTTCGAATCGTCACAGGGATAACAGCAGCGTATGCAGCCATGTTTTGCCTCGGACCATACATGTTGAAAGGTCTTATGACCGTAGCCTCGCAGTTGTACATATTTCGATAGGACAGAACAATGAGATCAGCAGCGGCTTTTCCAGCAGCATAGGAAGTCTCAGGATGAAAAGGGTGTTTCTCGTCCATAGGCACGTATTCTGCTGAGCCATAGGATTCTGATGAAGAAACTTGCGCCAGTCTCACAAACTTTTTCTTGCGTAACAAATTGCAGAGATTTACCGCAATATCAACTCCCGCAGTAAACGCACCCTCTGGGTCGACAAAGCCGTACGGTAGGCATTTGACAGCGCAGTTGATTACAGCCTCAGGCTTCTCTTTTTCAATTATGCTTTCCAAGACGGAGATGTAGCGCGCGTCTTCCCTATACACGATTAAATTGCCATTACGTTGCGCCCATTGGAGGTTCTCCAGATTTCCAAGAAACAGATTGTCCACGACAATGACTTTTTCAGCCCCGGCTTTAACCAGCACGTCCACTATGCTGCTTCCGTAAAAACCCGCCCCCCCACAGACCAGAATGCTTTTGAACTTCGTCATGTAGATCTCTCCTGCAACCAAGAAGGCTCTTTTTTCGAGCCCGGAGCGCGCGCCCGAGCAACAATGTCGCAGTCATTCAGCAATGACACGCGCGATCACCTTCAGCAATAAACAGTAAATGACCTCCTGGTTCAATTAAGATTCCTTCCTTCCTGAATCTCATGAAGAAACAGTTAAGGATTATGGTTTCTCCATATTGCACTAGAATCAGAACAGTTGAAGTAGTTTCTTAGCGTGTTCCACAATCACTACTGAAGCGTGGGGTGTGCCGATTCTTCCTTTTTCTGATTTTCCGTTCAATTTTTTCGTGCTTGTGCGTACTCAACCACGTAGTTAAGTATTTGTTCCAATATCAGCGCGTGCCGTTTCGGTGAACATACTTCGGCGTAGTATCTTTCCGCACCCACTTCGAGTTTTTTTCTCAATTCACTATCGTCCATTACTTGGAGCACCTTTGCAGGCCACTTGCCAAAATCCTGCTCGACAATGCAATTTTCGTGATCCACAAGCGCACCATATGAGTCAGCAGTCGTCTTGGTCATTACAATGGGTCTTTTGTAGAAAAGAGCTTCATCAACTCTAGTGGACAGCCCTGGGTACACTATCGGACACAGAACACACTTGGCTTTCCTGTACATAACAGCAAGCAAATCATCGTCGAATATCTTTCCCACAAGCCGCACATTACCTGGCAGGGCAGAAGCTTTGCCCAGATTCGTTAAATCGCTAATCGATGTGCCAACAACCACGAAGAAAACATCTGGTGTTTTGCGTGCAATAGCCATAACAATCCGAAAAACGCCTAGGTCTATCTCAGGGTTCCTGTCTCTACTGACTGTGGCAATGCTTAGTACATAAGACTCAGGCAGCTCGATGTTAGTCCCTCTGCGTACGCGTTCTGACGAGAAATTGACGCGCGCAAAAAGAGGGCGAAGCGCAGCAACTCTTCGAATCCCAAAATATCTGAGGAACTTTACGGTTTTTTTTGGTGCAATCGTGAAATCTGATAGTTCAGAGAGAGCCACATTATAAGTGCAAGAAAATGGGGCACGCAATATGTCGGAATACTTGTGAAAAAACTGCAGGTAGGTAAATAGATATAGTGCTCTGATGCCGACTAAGTAGAGAACCAACGGAATATACAGCTTCTTGCTCAGCGAACGAGCCAGCATCCAGCTTTCTGGATACGATACAATCACATCTGGAGAAACCTCTTTCAACAACGTTAATACAGAGGCAGAAACGCCTTGCGGACTGATTTCTCTACCAGCAAGATTCTTCTCTCCGATAACAGGTATATCTATCCGGTTTATTGGAACGCGCAATCCTTCATAAACTTCAACTTGGATTTTCTCAGCGAAACTTGGAAACAGATTCTTTGATGGGCTTACATGGAAGACATCATGGCCCTTCATCGCAAGCGCAGCCGCGCTTCCGAGCACGAGTCTAGGTTCTGCATCACCTAGAAAGAAGATGCGCATAAGCATAACAACCTCTGTCGGTATATCGTGAATGTTTCCAAGACGGACCTGCAAGCACCTTGGATTAGATTGTAAGCTTCTTCAAGAAAAACTTGTCTGCGCGTTACGAGAATTTGAGGTTTAGCGCGCGCTACCAGTTCGCAACCTTTGTTTGCTAGTCCTTCTTTACAGTCATGGCACAAGGTTTCAATTTGTCTGGACGGCGTGTCATCAACTACGAGGATCTCATAGGGTGCCATGTCTTGCCGTTGTATCATGTCTAAAAGATTTTTCGTTTCAGTAACTCTCTTGTACGTGGGTATTATCACCGAAACAATCATTCTTTGTATGCGTAACACTAGGGTACAACGCAGAGACTATAATAAAAGCTATTTGGATAACCCCACGCACATTTTAGCGCGCGCGCTTTCCGACACGCATGACGTGGACCACAAAAGAGCGGTTTGACAGGATTAGATCAGAGGCTACACAAAACTACCAGGATTGGTTAAGCCGTGCGGCCCATGCCCGACCGCTAGACTTTGAACCATGCTCATCCGATAGCTGCTATCGGGTGTGCAAGCCTTTTTCTGTTACGGCATGATTAGGGCCTGGATTTAAGGTTTTTAAGGTCCTTGAGTTCGGTGTTGGATTTGCGTTAAACGCCTTAGGAAATGTATGTTGACCGACCTTGGATTTGCGTTAAACGCCTTAAAAAACCCGCTTAAACGCGTTAGAGACCCTAAATGTTGTTTAAGGTGTGTTTCTAAGGGTTCTAAGGTCGCTGAATGGATATCGCGCTCTTTAAAAGGGGGTGAAATTAAGTAATAGTAATTCCGTCATCGGGATGTCGGTCGCGCGCGCTTCATTCTAACCAATAAGAGGAGACCGGGCTCTCCCATTAAAAACAATTATTTAATCTGCCCGCGCGCATGAGCACAAAAACCTCTTGTTATATCAGAAATGTATCACCTCTGTCAAATCCTTTACTGCTGAGCGGGCGAGCATTTTGAGGACGTCGTTTAACGGATCGACGCGTTCACCAATGAAACATTATTATTTTTTCTGAATTCTTCATGCAAGCGTTATACCATGTCTGAACTAGAATTCAAACGCGCTAGTTAACCATCTCAAAATCTATGGGAATGCAGTGTTGCTCGTGTTCAACATCGCAAATGAAAGACCATTCGAATATAGGATATCATCCTGTAGCGAGGCGTTCTGGATGTATTGCTCATTGCTAAACGCATTTCTGCCTGATGGAATGGCATGGGATACTGAAAGAAGCAACAATGCAGCTTTCTCTGGGTTCGAGGTAAGTAAAGACTGAAAATCTGAGTTCGTTAAGGCGAGTGTTAGATCCCTCAGAATATCGTCTGTCCATATACTTAGGCTTGAGTTATGTGCGCTCACAAACAGAACTAGCGATCGATCATATACGGTGTTGACTTGTCTCAAGTCATAAGCATAATAACTCCCCTGTGTTGTAGAAACGGTTGGCATCAAGGGCTGAACAGGGAATGTAGATAGAACGCATGCGCAGATCAAAGAGAAAACGACGATTGTCACGACCAGATTATCGAAGCGATATCTCCTTGAGAAAAATAGGTAGTATATTGTTAATCCAGCAAGGAATGGTGCAAAGGCAGCAAAATAAATCAATCCTCTATCTGGAGCGCCGCTAACAAAAAGATACAGAGCAAATGACAAGAAAGCCAGCAAGGCTGGAAAGATCATGTTATAGTAGAATCCGCGCAGTTTCACATTCGCTCTACGAAGTTTGTACAACGCAAAAGGAGCCGCAGCAACAAGTAAGAGTAGGATAGCAACATTTCCGTAAGTAATCAAGAAAATTTTTATCCTGTCAATTAAACCTAGACTGAAAAAACCTTGATAATAGCTGACAGCCGCCAATTGGTGCCCAAACAGTGTCCTCACAATCATCTGATCCATCAGAGACAAAAGTCTTGTGAGATTACCAGTGCTGGAAGTAAAAGTGAAATGCGCAAGTACGAGAGTCCCAAAGCTCATAGCAAAGAGAATCGACAGATTTGGAATTCTCTTAAAAATCCCGATTCTTCTCGCCAATATGATAAATAACATAGTCGAGGACACGATCACCAACAAAAAGAAGGAAGTTGAATCATGCGACACCACTATTCCTACCCCTATCACAAACGCAGTAACAAATTCTGAACGCGAACGTGGTCCGAAGGAGAAGAAGAGCAAGCAAAAGCAAATGAACATCTCATAAAGAGGATAGACGGAAGTTGTGCCTGTATAAATGTACGTTACTGGTGCGGTTATCACGCTAGCAAACAGAGCCGCCTTTACAAGCCCGTTGGGCGCGTCCAACCTCTTCATTACAAGATAGACGACAAGTGGTAAAATGAAAGGAGAAACCACCAGGAATAATTTGAAGGCAAAAAGCGCATTCGAACCAGTCACCATTGACAATTCCGATACTAGGAGATGCAGCCCGGGCGCAGCTCCATATTGCTCACTGTAAACACCTACCTCGGACATATGCCCTGCTGCTATCGTTTGTTGGATAGAACCAAAATGATCCAACGGATCATGATAACCATAGACAAAAACGTATTTTAGAGTTGGTATAACGTTCAATGCAACAAGATAAAAACCACTAATCAAAGCTATTAGTTTCATGTTTGAAGAATAGGACACAATTGCACTATAGGTTAGAGTAACCAGAATAAAGTACGGAACAAGACCCTCCAAGATCCAAGAGTCAGTACTGTCCTTCGTGCTCAGAAAAACCTGGACAACTAGGAGAACCAAGAACACAAAAAACGCAACTACTAACAACTGTACCTTTCGTGACCGTCGATCGTCATTTGACTTGTCCATCTTCCCATAACACCCCCTCGCCTAAAGCGTCTTATTGTCAGTCATGTTGAACTGCAGTCCTACTACTCTATCATTGTATTGAAAACTCGATGCCGGAGCATTGTATAGCCACAGTTCAAAGAACAATTCGTAATTAAAGCCATTGTTGGTCTGATCCCACGCAACATCTTTGTCAACGTGTAATGCGTGTCCATCTATGACTATGCTGGAGATTGTGCTCGTATTGTTCTTGAATGAAACATTTTCGAAGGAAAACGCAATTTCTCTCTCCCAGACATCGTTGTCGCCTAGGAAAACGCGATACTCAAAGATGGGATTAAGAGTGTTTGGCGTCTTGCTCAACGGATCCGGAAAAGGGTCAGTTTGATTTCTAAACTTCACCTCAACAATATAGTAGGCTGAAGATTCCATGTAATTGCCAACGCCCAGATAAATCGTGTATGTTTCATTAGCTCTAACGTTGAAAGGAACATCTCCGGCCACGTGCGTAGGTCCCAAAATCCAGAGTTCAGAGAACTTCTCTCCGCCAGGAAGGTGTAACACAAGACTCAACGTTGGAGAAGCAAACAAAAGGATGCCGACCAAGCCCGTGATCGCAAAGATCGCTTTGTAGTGTTTAAGCTTCAGCATCGAACTCAACCCTTGGCTTCTTGCTGTTCAAGTTCTTTACGTAGTGCTTCCTGAATCTAACCCAAATCATCAACAAGACTATTGCGAAGACGAATCCTCCAACTGCAGCGAATGCAATCATTTGCCACAACAGGACACGAGTACTGATCAAAGCTGAACTTTCCAGAGTTGAAGCCTGATTTATGACGCTACTCGCTAATACGGAACACTCGTCAGCTGCACCAGTAGCTTCATTGAAATTAGCGTTGTTGTAAGCCAATTTGGCTTCTACCAAGATTTGACCTGCTTCTTCTAGCTGAACCAACAGACTGGAAACGTTCGCCCCGGCATTCTCAGCTTCCGAAACAGCCATAAAAGCCCTCTGCAAGGCATCATCAGCTTCACCAACCTTCAAAGAAGTGTTATCGCTTGCAACAACTGAAGGGACCCGGATAATTCCCAAATCAAGGGCAATGAATACTGTCGCCCACAAAACACACAGCCTGATAAGAAACTTGACGGAATATTTCATCAGACTCCCTTCCTCGACCATTTCATAAACGTTTTGTATAAAGTATATGGTTATGGCTCTTCGAGTGGCGCGCTCGAGAGCATAATACTAATACTTGATTGTACCAACAGGTGGATAATCAAAGATGAGATAAATGAACTCAACGGTCGAGCTTCTGCAACTACTAGGGTCTCCATTTGCGTCGCCAACGGTCAGGACATTTACCAAGATGGAATTGATAAGACTTTATCAGCTCTCGGAAAAAAACAGGATGCTTTTTTACTATCTGGACAGGCTGCAAACGATGAACCCGCGAAACCGTGTGAGCACTTTTTCCTCCATCCATGAAAGCGAAAACATCAAACGCTTGAGAATAGATAACTCAATTTCCAGGGTCTCACGCATCTTATCGGAGACGCACATTGAGCACGCGGTCTTCAAGACCATTAGACCTTACAGATCCACAACAGTTGACATAGACGTGATCGTTTTCGCAGGATACGCAAAGGCTGTGGAGACGATGCAAGAAGCAGGATACAGTTTAGTGGTGCAAGGACCAATGTCAACAACAATATGGGATCGAGACAACGGCATAGGAATTGACTTGTATGATCAAATTGCTGTAAGCTCAATAACCTACATAGACAAACGTAAGCTCATAGACTCCATTATAGAGAAAAAATTGACGAACAACAGACCTGTAAAAACCTTAAAACCCGAAGCTGACTTAATATGCATAATCGCTCACTCAATAGTAAAAGAACAAATGTACACGCTCGCAGAATACTACACATTCATCTATTATCTGAAACAGATCGACGTGGAAAATTTTGTCCGAACAGCGGAGAAATGCAACATCAAACATGCAACCAAGACGCACGCGGCTATTACCGCCTTTTTGCACTGTACCGCGCATGCAACTGTCCCTGATACTCTCAAGAAGATTCTTGACACAATTGGCGAAGAGGATTTTGAAGCTGCAAGACTCCAGAGAGAGGAATTTGAGACGCCACACAAGTACCACCCCATCACAATCGGCAAATCCCTAATAGAAATGATGAAACAAAACGAAACAAGAAGGAGCTTGGCAAAACAATTGTCTAACATGTTTGATGCTAAATTTGCAAATGATTTTTTTAGAAAACTTGTGGACCACGCATTTCGGGAAACCTACTAGAAACAAGGCGAGCGGAAGGTTCACATTGCACTACATGCGCGATCTCTAAATCACGTGGATTTTGCGCTCGCCACTCATTTCACCAGAGACTTCATGCCTGACTTTCCAGTAGTTTCTGTATCTCGTTGGATGTTTCTTTTATTGTACGTGAAGACGTATCGATCTCTGTCGCATGGAACGATTTTGACAGTATCTTGTAGGCGTTTCTCTGGAAGTTGATGAATTCTTGTGGTTCAACAGCAGCTCTGGGAAGACTACCGTAGTTTCCATCGTTCCGGCGTAACCTCTTCTTACCACGCAAGTGTGCGCGCCTTCTGAACACTGTTCCATAATCCGAATCTAGAAAGATGAACAAGGTGTCAGGGGGGATGAAACGAAAGAGCAGGCTCGAAATTCTGCTAGTCAAGAAGTTCATGTCTCCTATGAAGTACGCAACCGTTACAATCGTGTCGAGAACGTATCTCTCGGCAATGCATTTATAGCCTCTCAACATCAAAAAACGAATGCGCGCGATCAAGGGCAAGACGCTGAAGAATTCGACTAAGGCCCAGAGAGTTCGAAGCGATCCTTTTCGATTGACCGCTGGGAGTCTGACAGGGTCACCAAACGGGTTTGAGACAACGCGGTAAAAACCCACTTTGATAAACAAACGCCATAGCAAGAAAGCTACTGTGTGAGGAGATCGAAGCCAGATTTTCTTAACTCGCGGTTCTTGCTCCTTCAGCAGATTCAGCAATATGTCAACGTGAGTAGACTTGCCTGAACCATCAGGTCCGAAAAAGTGAATTAAGGTCGGAATTCTATAGACCTTCATTTCAACACCGTTTGCTTTCCTAAGTGGACATTCACCACACAAACCGTTGGACGAGTATCGATCCCCTTGAAGCACAAAAAGGACATGCTTTCAAGACACCTCAAGACTAACTTGTGAGCCCTTTGGCAAGACGCCTCAAGGCGTTTCAAGCTTTGAGCCTCGATTAAGACCGATTTTGAGACAATTGAAGTGAAAACTCGCGCTAACTCGACCTTAATTCTTTGGTAAAACTCCACATGAAAAATCCGACGGCGCTAACGATGAAAGACACAATCGTGAAGGTGTCCAGCCTTAGCCACGGTGTCAGATGAGACAGACTCCATTGCAACCATTGCGGACGAACCAATGCCACTAGCACTCCGAAGCCCCAACCAAGAAATCCATACAAGAACAGCACCTCGCCAACAACTTTTGCTACTAGAATATTCTTGCCAAAAACCTTTTTCATGCTGAACATCCTGCCTAGTTCTGCAATATAAGGCTAGTGTGCGTATCGAATGAATAGCACGCGCTCAAATGTGCTGTCTTCATGTCAAACTGCTAATTATCTTCTCGAAATCGGCGAGCGTTTTTTCGTTGTTGAACGTTCTGCGAAAAACGTCTCTGTCATGGTAGCCTAACTCCAAGACCGTGTTTCTGTCCAGGTTCTTGGCATAACCGAGAATTTCAGCCAACTCGTTGTAGTTGCCCGCCTCGAACAGGAACGCTCCTTTGCAGCCTTTGACCTGCTCCGGAATTCCGCCTGTCCTTGAGGCAATCAACAATCTTCCCCTCAGGATAGCCTCAGCGGTGACGTAGGGCAAGGGTTCTGGAACTATTGACGGGAATATCACTCCTTTGATCTGTCTGTAGAAATTCTCCTGACCAGAATGTTTCATCCTTTCGTGAAGAACGATGCCAAGCCGGTTGAAGAACTCCAGTCTGGCACGTTCACTCCCAATCTCGCGCGTTATCGAAGTTCCTGTTACGTGAACCTTGAACGAATGAGTATTGACCAAGGATAAAGACTTGCACAGCACATTAAAACCCTTCAGCAGACTGAATCCGCCCAGGTATCCAAAATCGTCTCCGTCAACCTCCACTGGTGAAATGTTCGGCATTGGATTATAGACCACGTGTGTCTTGTGACTTATTAGCGGCATGCTTTCAGTCAAGATCTTTTGTTGTGCCTTTGAAACGCATACGATAGCCTCAGCTTGTTCAACGAATTTCTGAATCGGCAACCTAGCGAACAAATTGAGCGACAAAGACAAAGCAGAATCTTTGAAGCTGCTTTTTTTGTCCATTTCAAACTGATAAATGCATCGGGCAGAACATGCTTTCCTGTTTTGGCATACTGTACGATTCGATGAACTGTAAAGTATTGCCAGGGGACAAATCGGGCTGTAATCATGAACATGAACAATGACAGGTTTTCTGTAAACTTTCGCCAGAGGTATCATAGAGTACCATGACTTCGGAATATAAACGAGAGATGCCCATTTCAACAGTTTCCTCATATAATTAGAAAACAGAACATCAATCCTAGTCAGGATTGGGTATTTGACTCCACTGCCGCTCTTAAAAAGAGGCAGTCTATGTATTGTTAGATTCCCGCGTTTTGAGCTTTCTTTTTCTCCTGCAAATCGGTTCGTGACAACGACAACGTTGAACCCTGATTTGCTCAAGAGTTTGGCGTACAAATAGGTGGCGAATTCAGCGCCGCCTCCGTGAGGATAAAAGAATTCACTTAGGAACAGAATGTTCAAAAATCTACTCCTCAGCTATTCTTTCATAGACGTTTTCCAGTCGGCCTACGACATCGTTCCAGTCCAGTATCTTAGTGCCAATCCACTTCCTCATCGCTGTGGTATCCACTCCATTTTCAAGGACGCGATTGACCTGTTTCGCCAATTGATTCAGGTCTATGGGATAGTCGACTCCAAAACACGTTTCGTTGTCGACCCACTCGCTTAGAGCAGAAGTGTTAGCAACTACACAGGGTGTTCCAGCAGTCAAGGCCTCAGCCACAACAATGGAGTATGCTTCAAACGTAGACAACATTGCAAACACGCTTGCCTCAGCAAACCTTTCCAAAAGCTCGTGTCTCGATAAGTTCTCATAGAACCTGACTCTGTCATAAACTCTCAGCTCGCGCGCACGTTTCTCTAGGAAAGGCCTAAGCGGCCCTCTCCCAACAATCTCCAAGACCACGTCTTCCGCCAAGCGTGGCAGAACCTCCACCAGGTATTGAGGGCCCTTGAATGCCGTTAGGAAGCCGACGTACAAGATGGATTTAGCTTCTGGTTCCCTTTTCTGCAGATTCGAAAACTCTCCGTGATCAACCCCGTTAGGTATCACCAAAACCTTGTCATCGTCGATTTTGAACTGCCTATGCAGCAGTGCCTTCTCAAACTCGGACACCGCAATTATCTTTTCAGCCCTTTCAAGGGTTCTTGCGCCGAAGGGCTTGAACAGTCTAATCAGACAGTCTCTGAGCGGCGTGTGCCCTGCGCCATGGAAATGTGGCGTTGCAACAAACTTGCCGCGTTTTGCTAGAGCCGAATAGTGAAGTGGGAAGGCATGGTATCCGTGCCCATGAACGACGTCGAACTGGACTCTGCGCATCTCCAGAGGAATCTCCCAAGAGAAAAAGTAAGCGTTGCTCGGCGCGTAACATCTAAACCGCTCCACTCTTACGCCATTTTTCACCTCAAACCTTGGAAGCTCATGATTTGCCACGGCAAAGACTGTCACGTCATGTCTTCTGGCGAGCCTTTCGGCTATGTTTCTCACGTGAACGGTGACTCCGCCCAATTCGGAATACGTGTCGGGACAAACCTGCAGGATCTTCATAGCGACCAAACCGAGCATTTCGACACTGAACGTCCAGTGGACACTCTACCACATGCTTGTTGCCGATTTTGTGTATGTGTGTTGAACACTAACGCAGAATCGTTTATTAATTAGCAATATAGCATATACCGCGACTCATAAAAACATCGACAAACACAATGCAGTATGACCAGGTGATCGCTTGAGGCTTCGTTTTTCAAGAGACAAAGGAGTAATCGCTTTCCTAGTCATTCTCCTAGTCGTTTCCCTCATTGGAGCGAGTCTCAGCCTACAGAATACTTTCCTCATACCTTCCAGCGGCTCGATTTATAATCCGCCAGCAGCTCAAGTTCTCTTTCAAGACGAATTTGAAAGCGGCGGCTTCGGGGCTTGGAGCGGCGTCTACACAACTACGGGCGACAACGCCACGGTCGTGTCGACAACGCCTTATCAAGGTGTCTACGCTGCGCGTTTCCAGACAGACGCCTTGTCTTCTGGCGCTAAATATGCTACCGTTTATCAAAGTATATCGCCTGCAGTTAGCGAAGTCCACGCGAGAAGCTACTTCTACATTGCTAATGGGCTGCCGCTTAACGACACTGATGACAGGTTCGGGTTGATCGGTTTTGAAGTTGGCGGCCAGCTTCAATGCACCTTCCGCATCTATCGCTCTGATGGTGTTGACAGATTCAACATCGTGGGCCTCAACGGCAGTTCAAGCGTTTCTGCAAGCACAGACAACATCTATCCAGTCGAGGGGAAGTGGTACTGCGTCGAATTTTACATCAGAGTACACAGCACGCTGGGAGAATACATCGCCTGGATCAACGGGGTCCGGCAGCTGGCAATCACCAACGTCGACACCACACTTTACGGTGCAGGTGTCAGTCGCGTTCGCGTGGGTTTGACCTACACAGCAAACGTACAACATTACGTTGAGGTTCTCAGTGACTGCGCCGTGATGAGCACCAAGTACGTTGGCCAGCTACGATACACGTTCGGGGTGATAGGCTCGGTTAACGAAGACCCAGCTATTAGAAACTTCTATTGGCTTTTTGGCAACCAGAGCATAAGCTTCAGGGCGATTTCACCATCAGACGTCACGCGTTTCGAAGACGTAGACCGCTTTGATGGCTTGGTCGTTTTCACAAAACATGCAAACGCTTACAACGCCACCGCCATCATGCAGTTCGCTCAGACGCGCATCGTCATTGCGCACATGTACGACTTCTGCAACACGCTTTATCCAAGCCTAAGCGGCAGCACCCAGATCGTCTCAACCAGCCTGGTCACGTACGTTACTGATTTCGGAAACTTCCGCAGCGGAGACCAAGTTGAAATGTATAATGTGACGGGCAATGTTGGCCAGTTGACAACCGTTCTTGCTTCTGGATTGTCAGCTCTTGCCAACGTAACTGTGATTGCCCGCTACGACGCAAGTAGAATCGCCTATTTCCACACGAACAGTATGCAGCCCCAAAACGGATTCTACGTGATGGACCTTGACGCAACGACACCGACAACCGAGTGGGCTGGAATCTGGCACGTATTTGCACCAATAAAAATGGTGCAAGACTTTCCGACCGGAACATACGCACGCTGGTTTGCAGACGGTATCCAGGAATTCACGTACGACGAAGTCATGAGCCGGCTCAGCAGCTGGGTTGCCAACGCGCCGCCCGGCATGAACGCTTCACTGATCAGAATCGGCAAATCAGTCTTAGGAAGAGATATAAACGCAACCCGATTCGGCAACGGCTCCACATACATCATGGTTGACGGCTGTATCCACGGCAACGAGAAAAACTCGGCACCGTCCCTGCTCAGACTGCTTGAAGTCATACAAGACAACTTCGTGGCAGGCGGTTATTGGAAAGACCGCTTGAGCGAGGTAAGCGTGATCGTTACCCCGATCGTGAACCCAGACGGCTACGTTAACAATGTTCGCTACAACGCCAACGGTGTGGATCTCAATCGCCAGTTCCCACCAGGGAACACAAACACGACCGAACCGGAGGCTTGGGCCCTGCGCTGGCTCTGGGGCAACTACTCACCCGTTGTCTACGTAAATCTTCATGAGGGAGGCATTTGGTATCCCAACGGATACTACTACAGTTGGACGTTGCCAACCAACCTGCAACTGGCTTCACAACAAAACTGCTATTATACCAAGGATGATTTTGAGGCCTTGAAGGAGTGGGGATACTTCACCGACGGGGGAAACAACGTTGACATCGGAAAAATCGTGGCAATAAGCGGAAGCGGGTATGACAGTGAGGCTCACATCGGCGCTGGCTACCTGGTCAACGCAAGCAGTTATCTCATAGAACCGCTTACCTGGAGCGAATCATACGGCGCGCGCCAAATCTTGTGGGCCACGGATCATTATGTTGCAACCATTCTTGGACTGTTCAGCCACTTCGACAGGCTGCGAAGCGACAACTTCGTCACCGTAACTCAAGGTGACATCAGAAGCTTCAGTTGGAACGGAACCGCTCTCACATTGAAAATCGACACATCAAACCTGGCCCCACAAGTGAACTGCACGTCAACGTTCGACCTCGGAGGCAGGGTTAAGCCCTTACTCGTCCTCGTTGATGGAACAGCAAAAAGTGAAGGCGCTGGCTGGACCTACAACAGCGGCACGTTAACGGTCTACGGGGCCAAAAGCACAATTCAAGTCAGTTGGTAAAGTCAACAAGCATCTTCATTGCCTACAAGCGGCACGCGCGTTCAGACTCACCTAGACTTAGACGATTCAACCCTCTTTGTTGCTTCCGCAAAAATCTCTAATCCAGTTTCGGCCAACTTCTTCGTAATAACCAACGGGGGTATAAACCTGATGACGTTCTGGTAGTGTCCTCCAACCTCGGTTATCAACCCCATCTCATAACACGTCTTTCGAACTTCCCCCGCTATTTCAGGCCACGGCTTCTTGCTCTTCCTATCTTTGACAAACTCAACGCCCACCATCAACCCCTTCCCTCGGACGTCCCCGATGTGTTCAGTCTCCTCTTTCAACTCGTCCAGTCTTGGTAGAAAAACTTCTTTGCCCAAGCTGGCAGCGTGTTCCCAAAGCTTGTGCTCCTTCACAAACCTCACTGTTGCGACTGCGGCGGCCAAGGCGACCACGTTGCCCCTGAACGTGCCCACATGCGCCCCCTTCTTCCACGTGTCAAGGTTCTTGTCAAACGCGACCATTGCCAGCGGAAGCCCTCCTCCGATTCCCTTTGAGATCGTCATGATGTCAGGAGTTATTCCAGAATGCTCGCACGCCCAAACTCTGCCGGTTCTACACATGCCCGCCTGAATCTCGTCAACTATAAGCGGTACGGAATGGTCTGCGCATATCCTTCTGATCTCCGCCATGAACCCTTCAGGCGGGGGAATCGACCCGCCCTCCCCCTGAACCGCCTCTACAATTATGGCAGCAGGGTCAACGACACCTGAATTCGGATCTTCCAGCACGTGTCGCACGTATCTTGCACATTCGAGGTCGCAATCGGGGTATTCTTTCCCGAAGGCGCAGCGGTAACAGTACGCGTAAGGAACAAAATGCACCTCTGGCATCATCGGCATGTAATCCTTCTTGAACTCGGTGTCCGCTGTCAGCGCCAGTGAACCCGCCGTCATTCCGTGATAGGCACCTTCAAACGAAACCAGGCCGACACGACGCGTATTGAACTTGGCCAATTTCACGGCTGTCTCAACAGCATCTGCCCCCGTGGGCGCCACTATGAAGATCTTCGCATCGCTCTTCAGCTTCCCCGGAAGCAGCGGAAACAGTTCCCTCGTGAGTTCCATTCTGACGGGCGTGGGAAAATCGAGGCAGTGTGTCAACATCTCCATCTGCTGCTTCGCTGCCCGCACAACCTCGGGGTTGCAGTGACCCACGTTAACGGTTCCAGCCCCTGCCAAGAAATCAATGTAAACGTTGCCGTCAACATCCTTCAGAGTTGCCCCTCTGCCTTCTTCAAGGGCCATCGGCAGGGCCTTCGGATACGAAACCGCAGCAGTTTCGACAAGACTTTGCCTCTGAAGCATCTCTCTCGATTTTGGGCCAGGAGGCTTCACGACGATCTTCGGCGCCTCAGGAAAATGCAGACCCTCAAACTCACCGTCAGACATTCAGCCTAAGTCTCCAAAACTTCCATTCCGCATCGACATTTAGGTTTTGTTTATCTGTGATAATTATTCTGTATTCGGGTTTGAGCTCTGAACAAGGGCCACTTGCACCTTCGAAAGACGTTAGCTATTCAAGAGTTTGACCGAGCTCTGAAACGACCTTCCTCAGCTTCCCACTCT
Source organism: Bathyarchaeia archaeon (assembly GCA_050012255.1). GTDB lineage: Archaea > Thermoproteota > Bathyarchaeia > Bathyarchaeales > Bathycorpusculaceae > DASPPK01. The sequence continues at coordinate 325,055 of JBEKHN010000001.1, read as the reverse complement.
TGTCCAGGGGGATGCTGTCGACGAATCTGATTCTAAACGAGGCTTTTTCGGGGCTCATATTCAACGTCTTCTTCAGATGCGTCAGCAACTCTTCCTCCACGGTTCTCTCATCCGGGCCTTCACGGCCCATCTTGATCAGAAACTCGAAAACATCGGCTTTTCTCTGTATCACACGATATTCGTCGATGTCATCGTGGAACTTGAACAGACACATGGCCGCGTCAAAAGCGAAGGGAGACATGACCTGGCCATCGGCAAGCACGAGGAACGAGTCTTTTCGTCCTTCAACCACTTTCATCAGAGGAAGTGACCTGCCACAAGGACACTTCTCATCAGAGGGCACCCCAACGTCGCCTACCGCGTACCGGATGAACGGCATCGCGTAGTTGAACAGGCTGGTGCAGACTATCTCGCCACTTTCGCCGGGAGAAACCTCTTCGCCATCATTGACAAACTGCAAGATCATGGAATCGGCGTCAACGTGATACCCATGTCTCTCTTTGCATTGCCAGGCGACTCTCTCCATTTCCTCACAAGCGTACTGGTCATAAAACGGCACGTCAAACGCTTCCTCAATAAACCGCCTTGAAGAATCACCGATGAATTCGGCGCCGCCGATGATGAGCCTCGGCTTAACCATGTGCGTTCCCCTCCTCTTCACTTCTTTAGCGAGCAGGAGAAGAGAGCTGGAGTAGCCGTCAAGCACGTCTGGTCGCATCTGCTCGACAAGGGAAACTTGCGTGCCAACATCATAGAACACGAGCACCGGAGTCGGAACGAAAATGCCAAGCAGCCTCTGCAGGCTCTTGATTTCGCCAAAGTGCAAGGGTGAGGTTATTAGAACCCACTTGTCCCAGGGCTTCTGCCCGCAGCTCATGTTGGCCCTGAGGTGTTTCGCTTTTCTGAACTCGTCCTCCGACCAGGTTATGTAGAAGTGCAGGGGCTTGCCTGTCGAACCACTCGTCCGAAGCCTCTTCAACCTCGCAACGTCGAATTCCTTTGAAATCATCTGTTCAAGGTTCTTCCTCACGTCGTCCTTGGCAAGGATGGGCAACTTGTTCAGATCGTCAGCAGTTCTGATTTCGCTCGGGTCGACACCTGCTTCCTTCAGCCTTCTATGGTAAAATGGGACGTTGTCGTAAGCGTACTTCACGACGCTTCTGACCTGTCTGTTTTGATGTTGCAGCAGTCTTTCTTCTGGCCAGTAGGCACGTCGCATCAAAGAGTACAAGTAGTACGAAGCCCTGAAATAGTTGGTCAACGAGTCTCACTTCAACAGTTAGAGGTCTGGCTCAACTCCGAAATAACCACGCTGAACTTGCCGCTCTTGTCCAAGGGGATGTCGTCGACAAAATCCACTTGAAACTCAACTTCATCCTCCTCGAGGCTTAGTGCCCGGTTGAAAAGCCCAACCAGTTCCTTCTCTGCCTCTTTTTTGCTGAGAACATTCTCTTTTGTTTTGATCATGAAACTCAGAAGGTTCTCTTTCTTTTGGACAACCCTAAACTGATCAATATCCTTGTAGAAGCTCAACTGGTACATTGCCGCGATCAGCGCGAACGAGGACAACGCCCTCCCATCGGGCAAGAAGACCGTCGCGTCCTTTCTTCCCTCCAGCAACTTCATCAAGGGGAAAGTTCTTCCGCAAGGACACGTCTCCTCTTCTGAAGACTTTCCGATGTCGCCTATCTTGTACCTGATAAACGGCATAGCACGGTTGAATAGGCTGGTGCAAACTATCTCCCCCGTTTCGCCTGGTGCAACATGGTTCCCGCGTTCATCAACAAACTCCATTATCAACGAGTCTGCATCGATATGGTAACCTGCCCGTTCCTCGCATTCCCAAGCGAGTCTCTCAAGCTCAGCACACGCGTACTGGTCGTAGAATGGCACGTTGAAAACTTTTTCGACGTATCTTCTCGACTGCAAGTCAATCAGGTCGGCACCGCTTATCAAAAACCTAGGCTTTATGGCATCAACACCTTTGTCGTCGATGCGATGAGCCAACAACAGCAGACTGCTCGCATACCCATCCAAAATATCTGGCCTGAGATTCTTTATGACCGAAATCTGCTTGTCCACATCATCAAAAACTGACACGGGAAGGGCCGCATAGAAACCCAGTAGACGCTGGAGACGCGTGGTTTGGCTAAAATAAAGCGGATGCGTGATCGTGACATACCTGTCTCTCAGCCCCTGACCGCAAACCGTGTTCGCCCTTAGATGTCTAGCCTTTCTGAACTCATCTTCGACCCCACTTATGTAAAAGAACAACGGCTGCCCCGTCGAGCCGCTGGTCCTGCGCATCTTAAGCCTCAGGGCGCTGTATTCTCCAGAAACTGTTTCACAGAAGTTTTTCCTTATTTCGTCCTTTGTCGTGACGGGAAATCTTTCCAAGTCTTCAACATTTTTCAGGTCGTTCGGTTTGAGTCCCGCCTCTCTGAATTTTCTGCGATAAAATGGCACGTTTTCATAAGCGTATCCCAATGTTTCCTTGAGCTTCGCATTCTGATATTTTCTTAATCTCTCCCTGGGCCAGTACAGTCGCCCAAGCAAAATGCGAAAGTAATAGTACGCTCTCAAATAATTAACCAAAAATTGTGCCTCTCATTGTTCTTCATAATAATCATCGCCCCGTTAAATCACTATTGGTATCTTGTTTTCCTCGAACGCAAAGTTCGATGAAGGGCCCAACGGCCTGCGTGATGGACTCTCTGATTTGCTTCTGAAGATCCGGAACACGTTTCTTCAGCAGGCCCCTAATCTCACTTCTCCTGGTCCAAACATAGTCAATCTTTGTGGAAAGCTGCTTACATGAAAACTCATTCAGAGGAACGACACAATCGCCCAACCCCAGGCTCACAAAAAAACCAGTCTGTTTGTAATCGTAAGCAACGCACACCGACGGCACAAACGAAGAAGCTGCCAGAACAGCAGGATGCATTTTCGAAGATATGATCATGTCCATCTGCCCTATCAAAGAAGAATACTCTTCAACGGTATTGCAGTTGATTATCCTAGCCCTTTCCACGTTCTTCATCTTACCGAGTATGAGCTTACACACCTCTAAATCATCGAGAGAAAAACCACTCACGTAATGGGGAAGAAAAACAACCGAAAAACCATACTGCTCGATTGCCCCGTCCAACGCCTTTGCGTGAGCTTCAATATACTCATGAACCCTCTTTTCAGGAAGGCTGTGACTGTATATTCCAGGAGAAACGCCCACTATTCCATTCAAATCAGAAAGCCCACTGGTGCAATTGTCTGTCGACGATTTATGGGTTGAATTGAAAAGAAGAGTTGTGTCAGACGTCAAGATCACAGGCGATCTTACACCCAAGGTTTTGACTGCTCCGTATGAGATAGGATCCCTTACGAGAATAAAATCACAGTTGTCGAGCGCAGTTCTTGATAGCATGCGCCCCATACGTGTCCGAAAAGGCCCAATTGAGTTGGGAAACACAACTACGGGTTTCCGCATCGATTTCGCGAGCAGAATTTCCCAGGTTCTCGAAACTAGCAAAGACCACCACGTTGGGATCCAATAGACATTCAGTGGGAGCATGGATGCGCTTTCTTTGAAGTTTTCGTCACTGCAAGACACAACCAGGTCACAGGCCTTAACATGTTCCAGAATCTCGCCTCGATAGACTGGTTTCAACTTCGCCTTCGCAAGAAAAACCGAGAAAATTGAGAGGCATGCCTGAGCAAACATGTAGAGCAAACTGGCAAAGGCGAAGACTTTGTACCTGAGGCTATTTCTCTCCAAGCCAAATCTCCTCACGTAGAAGTCTGCCCTCTCGTAAGGTATGTCGATCGTCGTAGGCATCACAGAGTTGTAGGGCGCAATTAACCGTCTTACACCTTCAACGTCTGTGGTGGAAACAGAAAACGTAACGTTGCCTTTGAAAACATCACCTATCACGGACATGTCGCTCTTAAGCAAAGCCTGTGTTCCCTTGTTTGCCATGTTTCCAACATGGATTATGTGCACTTTAAGAGAACACAAGCTCAACGAGACCCCCTAACTTGACAAGAGATAGATGCTCTTAAACACGCCAAAGTAGACTCTGAACAGTGGCAACGGGACATAAAGCAACACTGAACTCAAACGCTTACTTGAAGAGACACGGAAGCTGAGGTAGGAAAAGAATGCCCCAACAAACGCCATCAGCCTTGAATCCGGGGCTTCAGGAACGAGCCAAGGTGTCGGATGTCCCAACACTCTGAAGACGGAAGCTCGAGCAGAAAACTGTTCTTTCTTGAAGTTCAAGCTGAAAGACTGTGACTGCCTGATCTTCTCCGGGGGGACGGGTCTAACGGACAACACGCCACTCTTCCTCATTGAAGAAATCATCTCCTCAGCAACAGGTGTTCTCGTGATTATTGCTGATTCGGCCAATCTACCGTGTCCAAGCTCCGGAAGCCAGGCATCCCCTAAAGAAACGTCGGACAGTTCGTTGAATTGATCCGGACAGGTCATGCAGCGCAAGGGAGTGAAGAGGAAACTGGAGAAAACATTCCAATACGCGTTCCAGCCTCTATTGAAACGAAACTTCACGGTTCGGCCGTTCTTCAACTGGATTGACATGAAACTGGGGTGTCCACAACCTCTGTATTCAATCCGTGCGACATCGTTCTTCCCAATCCGAAGCTTGTTGAGAAGAAGCTCTGTTCCCGCGAAATTCACCGTGTGCCCGCAAAAAAGGCCAACGTGCAAGACTATTTTTTCCCTCACACTCTTTGAGACTCTTTCAGCTTTTCTAATCCCATGGATGTGACAGGGCAACCCAACGACGGCAAACTTGCCATCTTCCGATAGTATCTTGTTCACGGCAGTATTCGTTGCAACTGGACAGTATTTCGACTTTGAAGCGGAAACCATCTCTTCCCTTGTTCTCGCGATAAAAGGCTCGGGGACTAATGGCTCGTCTTTCCTCATTCCCACAACTAGCGCGCCGTTGATCACGCCCGTTTCCTGGGCATAGAGTAGCAGTTGCGTCGCTACTCCTCCAGAAGAACCGTCAAGCCGCAATCCATCGTCGGTTGAATGCCCAACATAACATCCCAAGAAGTTACCTATGAGGCGGTCCTCTGGCCTCTTTCCAAAGATCTCGGCGTTCAACTCGTCAAAGTCTAAAGAATAGCCAGCACAACACTGAAGGCAAAGACGGCAATGCGTGCACGCGTCCTCTCTGACTTTGGGCAGCAACAAGGCGCCTGAAACGTGCATCGTGACAGCGGCTTCCGGGCAAACCCCTACACAGGTGCCACAGCCGGTGCAGAGACCGTTCTGCACGACGTCAGCTATGTTATCTGAATCTTGAGCGTGCGTCACCAGGAAATCCTTCTGCATGCCAGTCTCTTTCAACAGTAGTGTCTTCCCGGAATTTTCCTTGTCTATTTCACTTCTCATCCTTGCCGCTGTATTTCGCTCGACTGAGGTATCTGTTGATAGCAAGCATGTCGTTCAGCAGGGCATATCCGGCCTCTGGTCCCCCCGCTCCAGGTCCAATCACCGTGACATCCTTCAACACGTCGGTCTCAAACGTTACGGCGTTCAGCACTCCTTCAACTCTGGCAAGGGCATTGGTTGAGGGGACACTCTCCGGCGCGACTTTGGCGCATACGTTGTCACCTTGTCGCCATGCTTTGGCTATGAGTTTTAATCTTTTGCCCTGTTTTTGCGCTGACTTGATTTCTTCGACAGTCACGCCTCTTATCCCGGTCCTTTCTACATCCCCAACTTTCATGTCAGCGTTCATCGCGACATTAGAAAGAATCGTGATCTTGGCTGCTGGGTCCCATGCGTCCACATCCATCGTTGGGTCAGCTTCTGCGTAGCCAAGTTTCTGTGCCTTCTCCAGTGCCTTCTCATACGACATCCCCGTCTCCATCTGTGTCAGCACATAGTTCGTCGTTCCGTTGAGGATTCCTCTGATAGACTTGACGTGAGCCCCGGCCAAGCCTTCAGAAACAAGATTGATCGTAGGCGTGCCAGTCAAGACGGTTCCTTCAAACCTCAAGAAAACATCATGGTCCTTCGCCAACTGTTCCAGTTCCCGATAGGCCAAGGCTATCGGCCCCTTGTTCGTTGTGACCACGTGCATGCCAGCGGCAAGAGCCTTTCTGATGTGAGTTAGACCTGGTTCCCCAGTCTCCAGATTTGTCCAGGTCACTTCGATGATTATGTCGGCGACCTTTTTCTCCACGATCTCCATGCCTGATATGTCTCTCTGCCCATCTCTGTAACTCTTGATCATGCCAGTTTGTTTGGCAAGTTGCAGGAGCCTTTCGAGGTCAACCCCATCCTCATCAAGAATCGACCCCATTCTTATGTCTGACACGGCGACCGTTTTGAATTCGAACCCATGTTCAGCCTTAAGGAGGGCTTTCTTGTCGACCAGTGTGCGAGCTAATCCCTGCCCCACGTTTCCAAAACCGATGAAAGCAAGATTGTACATCACTATTATGTCTCCATTCACCACATGAACATACGCAACCAGCTTAAGTGTAGTAGCGCGGGCTGATCTCTGCTGGAATCGTTGACGTTATCAATACGTTGGACGCCAGGACGCCGTCTTGTCTCCCCTCATATAATCCACGTAACCCAGCAGTATACCCTTCGTCCAGTAGTACCCCTTCTTTCCCCAAACAAGCATCCACGGCGAGAGAAACGGCAAAAGCGTGTAAAAAAACCTCACAATGGCAGGAGGCCTCGCCAATGAAAGAGCCTGGTATATGCCGCCAACAGTTCTGCGTTTGTATCGCTCCTCTTCTTCGGGATGAGAGGTTCGACGAGTCGTCACGTAGCACTCTTTACAGAACACTGCTCTTCCGCCTTTCTCCAAGATTCTGAACATAATGTAAGAGTCCTCAGCCTTGCACCCTTTCAGAGGCAATATACTCTTCAGCGCTTGGTATCTAATCAGCATCAATTCTCCGCTCGCCGCAACTGGAATTTTATCCCTCACAGAATCTAGAAGGGAATAAAACGACAGCTGCGGTCCTCGCTCGACGTCAACCCTAGCAAAAACCATGGAAACACTGGAATCTCGAAGTAAGTCAAGGGCTGGCGCAAGATTGTGAATTTCAGCGTCCACGTCATTGAAAGCAACAACATCCGTCTCAGGAGGAATGAAACTCATTCCAAAGTTGATGGCATCATACTTTCCCCGCGGTGGTCTGTAAACAACGTTGGCTAAACCTGCCTTTTCGCCGCAGACTATGACATATGGATAGTGTAATCTTTCCATTTCTTCGATCTTGCTTTTGACATCCGCAGAGTCTCTTGCAAGGATGACAAAGAATAACCGCATTGGATCGAGTCTCCTACAACGACGAAGTTAGGCAACGCGCGCTGGAGCTAATCTTACAGTTCGAGTCTCTTAGACTCGTTCGCGGACGCTCTCAGCGAGTATTCTATTGAAAATTCTGAACCCATGCCTAAGCTTCAACTTTTTCTCGCCAAGCCGATCCCTATAATGAATCGGCACCTCGGCGATTGTAAAGCCCTTGTTCTCGACGAGATGGTTCAACTCAACCTCAACATCAAAACCCTTGGACTTAGGCTTCCAATCCTTCAAAATCTCCCAGCGTACAACCCTCAGCCCGGTCAGTGGATCACGCAGGCTGACACCGTTAAACAGGTTATGCGCTAAGGCCAGCATTCTGTTGCCAGCGTAGAAGCTATTGTTCATTGCACGTAGATGAAAATGCGAATTGAACCTGTTTCCGCAGACCATGCCGACGTTTCGGTTCTCATCCAAGATCTTCAACATCATTGGGATGTATTCTGCGGGATAAGTGTAATCCGCGTCCGTAAGAACCACATATTCCACATCACAATCGACTTCTCGAATCCCTCTAGCTATCGCGTCACCTTTTCCCACATCTTCTTGAAAAACCACGGTTGCATCCGAGTTCTTGGCCAGCTCAACAGTCCGGTCGATGCTTCTGCCGTCAACAACCAGAACACGCAGGTCCCCCAAATGTTGCCGTAGCTCCGCTATCGTAAGTCCAATACCCTCCTCTTCGTTGAGAGCGGCAATAATAGCTACGACAGAGCCTTCTCCATACATTCAGTGCACCAGCAACATTTGAGCTTCTCAAACTCTGAATCTAACCTTCACAGCGACTCATTTAGCGCGCGCTTCTAGGGCAATCGTCCATGTTTGCAGGATCCAATTCAAAAACTTTGCTCAAACTCATTTCTCTTCTCCTTCCTTCTCCTTCCTAAACCTTCGTCCCCTAAAATGATTAGCCTTGCTTATAAAATAGTATTGGGTGGCCAGTATGGTACGGAATTGCACATAGCGAACTTGCAACACCTTCAGAATGAATTTTAGAAAGACACGAGACTTCTTGGTCTTGGATCCTTTGCCTCCGTTTTCTCTTTCATATTTGTCGCGCCCAACCACCTCAACTCCAACCTTCGTGCAAAGCTCCAAATGTTTCGCTTCAGACATCAACCTTTCACCCAAAAACGAAAACAAACCGTTCTCAATGAGCAATGACATATTTACGTGTCAATAACGCTTATTTCCTCGTTCCGCGAAGTTCTGGCCAGGCATTACGTTGAGGCCGCCTAGAAACATGCGCGTTCGCAACAAAGCGGTCATTCTGTTACTCCTGCCCGCTGCAGTGCTCTTCTGGCTAGTCGGATGGAGCCTTGTCTACATGGGCTCCAAAAGCACATTGCAAAGAAAGGAACCACCGCCAGAAAAAACCGCTCCAATCTTCTCAGTCATAGTCGCAGAGAATCCCAAGGTTCTGGAAGAATAAAGGAAAAAATGATTGCCCAAGGCAAAGAATGGCAAGGAATAGTCTTCTCGAATGGCTGAAGGCTCAAATTGAAACATAACATCAGATCAGACAGGCCGTTCAAGAATTAGCACCCTCTGCGAGGATAACGAAAAATAGCCACATTATATCAAGTCCCGGACGACAAAGAGGTTAGGCGCGCGTGCTCTTTTAGTTCGAGTCTCTTAGACTCGTTCGCGCACGCTCTCAGCAAGTATTCTATTGAAAATCGTGAACCCATGCCTAAGCTTCAACTTTTTCTCGCCAAGCCGATCCCTATAATGAATCGGCACCTCGGCGATTGTGAAGCCCTTGTTCTCGACGAGATGGTTCAACTCAACCTCAACATCAAAACCCTTGGACTTAGGCTTCCAACCCTTTAGAACTTCCCAGCGAAGCACTCTTAACCCGGTCAGGGGATCACGCATGCCAACTCCGTTGAAAAGGTTATGCGTGAAAGCCAAGAGCCTGTTTCCAACGTAGAATCTGTTCCTCATCCCTTTCAAGTGAAAATGTGAGTTGAATCTGTTTCCAGCCACCATACCCACGTCCGAGTTCTCTTCCAGAACACTCAACATTTTCGGAACATACTCAGCAGGATAAGTGAAGTCTGCATCAGTGAGAATAACATAACGCGGATCATAATCAACTTCTTCAATCGCCTTGGCAACAGCATTCCCCTTGCCCCTTCCTTCCTGAAAAACAACCTCAGCATCGAACTTCTTGGCCACCTCAACAGTACGATCCACACTGTGCCCATCAACTACAAGAACAGGCACATTTTCCAAATACTGGCGCAGCTCCGCTATCGTAAACCCGATGCCCTCTTCCTCGTTGAGAGCGGCAATAATCGCTAGCACAGCGCCTCGATGGCCTTCCCCTAACAATTGATTCACCAATACCGCTACAGCTGCTCAAATTCTATGGATACTCCTCACTGCGACCAATTTAAATCAATCAGGAATCTTGTTCTATAAAAATCTTCTACCTTGCCTGAAGCCTAACTTAAACTTTACGCAAAATTGAGCCAAAGACCCTCACCGCAAAAAATCCGAGCATAAGGTGTAAACAAGCTAAACCAGCGCCGTAGACCTACTCTTCTTCGCGTTCCTATTGTTCAAGCGCCGCGAACGACACATCCTCTCCAACGTCTCAGCCTCGGACTTCAATTCTTCCAAATCAGCGTTCACTCGAGAATATCTGCTTTGAAAATCATTGTACCGCTCCAAGAAAGCTCCGCCCTTTCTCGTCGTCGTATACTTTTCTCCGTTGAAACGCAAGAGCCCCGTGTGCAAAGCATCGTCCAAATACCTGTTCAACAGAAGATAGCTTAGATTAGCAAAATACATGATCTTTGTCTTCTTTGCACCGGAGCTGGCAACGCGAACCATGTCCGCTATGATGTCGAACCTGCGTCTATACTTGGCCAAAATCCTCTCTCCTAAATCAGGTTTACGCTGAACAAGAGAACGTAACCTAGAACCACGACAAGCTAAAAATCAAACACTTGATCTAAATGTGCAGCCAACCGCGCCCGCCCTTCTTAAGCTGTTGCGGCTTCTTCTCGTCCAAATCAAACGACTGAGCCCTTTTCTGACGTGCGAGTTTGACGCTTGTGATATGAGTCCGTACGAACTTGCCCCATCCACCCACCTCCGGGCTCGGCTGAACAAGGCGGTCAATATTCTCAACCTTGTGCATCTCAAATATCTCGCGCAAGGTCAGCAATTTAAAGCTCCTCGTTGCCAAAACCACAGTGCCCCTTTCAACAAACAACTTATCATAATCCGTAAGCGCGATACCCTCCGCCCGAACACGATCATCAATCCGCTCCCTCCACATCCGCTTCCACTGACTCCTAACCTCCGAAACCACATCCTCGCTCAACACACTTTCCATTAGTCAATCCCTCCTCACTAGGAGCAGATAAGAATTCTCAAGACCGCAATGAGCGCGTTCTCTCTTCTCCACCCCAACTAGTCTTCAGGCTTCCGATATTTAAACGATACAGTATAAAACATACGGTAGACTGTTCTAGAACAATATTCCAGCTGTTCTACGCAATCCGCTACGCGACTGTACGCGCGCGCTAAGCCGATTGCATAAAGCACACGCCAGTACAAGACAAAACACTAGGCTGAACACTGACTTAAGCTTTGACTGACACGGCGCAGTGGCCATCTATGATGTGATTTCGCCCGCGCACCCTCCCAAGAGTTTAAACTCTACATGTGTTCAACACGCTTACATAATGTTTAATTGGCACTTTTCACCATTGTTAGTTGTAGAATAGGTTCGCCCTAGGACATATTGTATGTCCGTACAACCTGAGTACAGTACAACGCAAAAACACTGATGGGACGAAAAATGCGAAAGCATTACACCCCAATCGTGATTCTTCTGGAAATGTTGACAGCTCTGCTACTGGTGAACTGCTCGGTTTCAAGCCAACCAATCCCAGATACGGGAAATCGCATGCAACGAACCTTAACAGTGGACACCGCCAGAATAATCAACGTCGACGGAGACGTATCACTTTCAGAAGTACAAAACAGACTCTACTGGAACACCCACTCGACGGGGCTCACGAACACCGCAAACTGGACAGTCACCTTCAATAACGAGACCGAGATATTCCTGAAAACCGGCCCAAACGAAGCGGGACACGTTGCGACCGGTGCGTGGTGGACAGCCAGCTTCAAATCAAACGAGAAACTTCCACTTTACACGTCAAAGCCCTTGCAGGTTACGGCGAGCTTCCGAGCCAACGTACTCACCGCCGATTGCGAGTCGGGTCTCGAATGGCTCCGGATCGCATTGGCCTGCGCAATCCAACGGCCTAACGGTTCAGTCGTGTACACTGAAATGGATTTTTGGGACAGCCCAACGGTACTCGCGTGTCAATCCGGCAACACTAGGTTTGGAAGCAACATAGTCTACAAGGGCGGAGACGTAGTCGAGTACAAAATGGGTCAAGCGAATCTAGCCGAGTGGACGAACTACTCAGTGGATCTCACTGAGCACATCAACTCGGCCTGGTCACTCAAGCCTGGTGATGCTCTTGAAAGCGTATATGTCGTAGCTGAAGTGATAGGAGCAACTGCAGTTACCGTAAAGGTTGACGACCTGTGGATTGCATGCTTGGACTGAGCCAACGCGTTTAGATTCAAAGGTTTGAGGGAAAACAAGCTTTTCGTGGCGAAAATGGCCCAGCTCAGCATCTCCAAAGCTTTCAGTTTTGTCTTTCCCTCCCTACGACCCACGAACGTGATGGGCACCTCCCTGACCAAAAACCCATGCTTCTTGGCAACCAGCAGGGCTTCAACGACCCATTCAAAACCCTTGGTTACTGTAGAATTCACAATTGCCTCAGCACACTCCCGCGAATAGACCCGGAAGTTACCGGTGCAATCCTGGGTCGACGTTCTCAACAGCAATTTGCAGATTAAGTTTGCACCGCAACTGATCAGCCTTCTGTTCAAGCCCCAGCCTATCACCGTTCCGTGCTCAACATACCGGCTTCCTTGAACCAAGCCCTTTTTTTGGGAGGCATGGAGCAATCTCGGTATCTCCCTTGGATTGTGGGATAAGTCTCCGTCTAGCGTCACTACCTGTTCGACATCTTTCATATCAAGGGCTGTCTTCAGCCCCTCTAGAATGGCGGATCCCAAGCCACATTTTATCGCTCTAGTTCTAACGATGACATTTCCATAAATGCGATTCTGTTCTTCGGCGACTCTCGCCGTCTTGTCTGGACTATTGTCATCTACAATTATGAGACTGAAATTCCTGCTGCCCAGTTCCTCCTCGATTTGTGCAGTCAGGCTCTGAAGGTTTTCAGCCTCGTTGTATGTGGCTATCACCACACAGATTTTGCTCATCCAGATCTCTCCATTACCTTTCGAGTCTAAACGGGCTTCGTTGATCTGATTACGGGCCAAACGCCACATTGACGACAGAGCAGACGGTCTAAGAGGGAAAGCAGATATATGATCGCTTCGACAATGACGGCGGTTGCTAAGTAACCCGTGTCCTTTGGCTGCTCAGCTACCTCTTCAGCGAGTACTCGCAGAGTGACACCGGGCTTTGACAAGACCATCGTATCCAGCACCGTCGGATATTCGCCCGTCATCTTCTTCGTCTGAAAATGGCCGTATAGCCATCTTCTTCTTTGGTTTATGTAATCCGCAAGGTTCGAAGGTAGAAGGTTGTAGCAGACGGCTTTGGGAGCAAACTTTATCACACCTTTTTTCTTGGCAGCGATGGCGATGTAAGAATCGTCGGCAGCACATTCATCAGGGATGACCGTTTTGACGCCGCTTCTTATAGCCATGAATTCGCCACTGCAGTGAGCCATCTCACCACTATCATTTAGCCTCCTCATCAACCTAGACCAAAGCCTATACGTCATCTTGGCCAAGTAGCCCGAAAAACCCTTGGGCACTTTCCAAGGATTCTGCATCGGACGACCGCTCACCGCCGACACACTGCTGTCTCTGAACGGAACAAGCAGGTTAAACATGGCACCCTCAGCAAGCATAACATCTGCTGGAACCAAGGCGATGTAGTCACCGGACGAAGCCTCAAAAGCCTTGTTCAACGCCGACGCCTTTCCCAACCTGTTCTCCTCCTCAATGAGAACAATCTTCGTATTAGTCTTCATGTGTTCTTTGACAACTTCGACAGTTCTGTCCGTGCATCCTGACGCTACAACTATGATTTCACGATCAGTAACCTCAGCCGGGGTTCTTTGACCCATCAGGTTCTGCAGCAAAGGCCCGATCGATTTTTCTTCGTTATAAGCACAAACAGCTATGCTCAACTTCAATTTCTGACCACACCCTCCAACGCTCTATCTAATTCCGAGACGACTCGGTCACAGGAACAGTTTTCACGCACAAACTTTGACGCGTCACTCGCAACTTGGTTCATTTCTTCAGGAGCCTTCAAAAGTCCGTGAAGTTCCTCGGCTGCTTTCTCTGTGTTGTTCGAAAGCAGAAACCCGTACTTTCCTCGCAGCCGTGCTTTGGCTGATGCCCTTAGCGCTACAACTGGCGTGCCACAAGCAAGGCTCTCTTGTATTGAACCATCAATCCATCCATCGACATCGTAGAGCTGAATAGGAGAGAAAGTCAACGCTGAAGCATGATAGTACTTGGGCAAATCATCGTGATCAACATAGCCGTGGAAAGATATGCGGTCAGCTACCCCTAGACTTTGGGCCAGCTCGCGACTGCGAAAGAGACCAGGGCCATCTCCTACTATGTCCAACAAGACATTCTTATCATGTCGCAGCAGTCTCTTAAAAATGCGAATTAGCAGAAATGGAGACTTTTCACCCCTAGCAGCTTCGGCATCTGGGATTCTTCCAACATAAAGTAACCTATTCGAACTGCACCGTTTCTGCGGTTTGAAGACTTCAGGATCAACACCTGGAAAAGGCAGCTTGACAACTTTATCCGTAATCCCTAGCTTCTCGTAGATGAGCTTCTCAGGCTCATAGCTGTAGAGAACCCTATCAGCGTTCTTTAGCGCCAATAGACATGGTAGATAGAACCATTTTCGAGTGCAATTGTCGTTGACTCCGTGAAGTTGTACGATTAAAGGTCGTCTCAACCTTTTCTTGACAAATATGGCCAAGTAAGGGAACGAGAACAGATAATAGTGGTGGAAGTGCACCAGATCTGGCTTGTCACGAAGCATTTCTCGCATTATAGACTCTGGATTATGATCGTTGCCGAAACGTAGAAACGGCGGAAAGCGGAACTTCACAGGGAAAATCTTGACCAAGCCTACGCGATCCAGCTCGTGAACCTGAATAGACTTGACATGCTCGTGAAAAGTGTATAGCATCGGGTCTGCGCCTTTTTGCCTGTAAAAGCGCAGATACTGCGTTGAAAAGTGCTGGCGAACAAGCTTGTCTTTCGGCGTCCATCCGCTGAAACGCTCATCATGCAAAAGAAGCGTTAAGGCCCTCGTCACTACCACCTCAATTTCTTGGCAACGTAGTGCCAGCACAGAGCAAGCCAACTGAAGGTTAACACAGTCATAAGAAGCAGTCTAGTCCATCCGAATGGGCCGTCGGCGAAGGCGCTGGCTGCGTTGAGTGTCCAAGGCAACGGAAGCCACAAGAAGGATATCGCGGCAACATGAACCAGCACAAAAATGAACAGAAGCACCCATAACAGTTGTACTTTGTACAACTCCCTACGATACTGTAGAAAAACGCTTAGGGAGAAGAAGACAAAAAGAAAGATGAGGTTCTGTTCAGAAACCCAAGCCCGCGTAGTGAACAACGCTAGAAAAAGAAGCAGCGACCACTGCACAATCATGGCAAAATCCGTGCTTACGCCCACTTCCTTAACCGTAACAGACATCTGAGAACGGAGAAGAAGTATGTAGACCGCAACGCATGCCGGGATCCAGATGTAGACCAACAGCGCGAGCGGTTGTATGCTGCTGCGTGCCAGATTGTTTAGAAGAGTGAAAACGTTGAACGGACTCGCAGCCCCGTAGGGAAAAGAGGCGGCGTTGTCATATGAAGGATTGGTTGTCGTTAATTGATAAGTGAGAGCGTTGTACATATTGGAAATTGGCCAATTGAACAAGATCATCGGAAGAAGTGTGAAAACAGCGGTGATAGCAACAGTGGATACGAGGAAACTGACAGCAAGCTTCAGGCTCCTGGTGGATTTGTAGAGAAAAATGGAGTACAATGGGGCGAGGACAAGGGGAAAGAGCTTGAGGAGAGAAGATAATGACAAGAAAACTGAAGACAGTTTCCAATCGTGTTGAAGAACGTAAGCAGACAGTAGAGCGAAAACGAGTGCAATGACATCAAACATGCCCCAAACGGTGCCCACAACCATTATGAAAGGGCAGAAGATGAACAAGAGAAAGGCCGCCGTGGCAATCTTGTCGTTGGTCTGAGTCTTCAGAATGTTGTAGACTAAGACGGCGAGTGCCAACTCTCCCACTATTACAGGAAGCTTCAGGGCAAGAACGTATGCATACAGGTTGTTCGGAGCAAAGATTGAAGACAGCATGTACATGCCACCGCTCATCAGACCCCAAAGTGGCGGGTATCCTATGCCTTGAAACGTCCCATAGAGATGAACATGTGGCGTTGCGGCGAACAAGTCTTGAAGGACATACTGACCGTAAGGAGTCATCCCTCTAGACACGGCGACACCGACCGCCATGAAGACTCTCATATCAAATGGATGACTCAGGAAGGGCGCTAGAACCAGTCGAAGCAGCAATCCTGCCACAAAATAGCCTCGTTTTGGAATGTTAATTGCCAATCGACGCAGTTGAAACATGTGAATCAAGCCGCAGGTTCTCTCTGTTCACTAGCGTTTTCCATCTAGAAGAGTATTAAATATTATGTATCACGAATCATGATACCAATTCTAACGCGTATCAACCAGAACTAATGGTGATGTTAACTCCGAAGTCAGTAACACCTGTAACGCTCGAGTTCACTGTCAACGTGAACATGACAGGCACAATTTGTCCAGACTGGACGACGGTTCCTGAATAGTTCCATCCTATGCTCAGGTAGTTTGAAGCCGTCAGCGGAGTCCAGCCAGAGAGATTGAAGCCAAGAACAGTGCCTCCTTGCCCTTCATTCCTGACATATACTATCACGCTCTTCGTGTCTCCTGGAGTGAGAGTTCCCCACGCTATTGATTGAACTGCGTTTTGGCAATTAGAATCCCAGAAAACGTCTATACTATTTCCAACCCCCACGAACTCTGGAAGGCTTATGGTGTCCAGGTAACCGTCTCCGTTAGTGTCGGAATATTTGACCACAACAGCCTGGCCAAAAAGGCTCCAACTCCTATAGTTTGCCAGCAGACTCGATGCCGCAAGGGTCCCTGCTCCTCCTAGACCTGCAGCAATCAGCACCCACCAGCCGTGGGTGGAGTCGTAAAAAAGGGTTACCACTCCGTAATCTGCACTCACTCTTCCTAAGGCGTCATACTCAACCGTGTAGTAGTGACCACTTGAAGGCACGTAGATGTAGTCGGTTCCGTTAAGAAACTTGCCGAAGTAAACAGGTAACACTCTGTCCCCGCTACTGTTCCTCAGGTTGTTGTAGTACCACGTTATCTGGTTGACACCTGGGCCGCCAACGACCAGGAGGTTGCTTGTCAGAGAAGAGAAGTTCATTTGTCCCGTGTTGATATCGTAGGATGAAATATAATCGTCTAGAGTTGAAGCCAAAGATCCTCCGGTTGCATCCATCCCGAACCGAGCGCCGACCATGATGGCGCCCATCACGTCCATCGTGTGCGCACCGCCACAAGGACCATGCCCAACACTCGAAGCAACAACAGCGGTGCAGTTCATCAAACCACCAGAGGAAACGAATGGATGTGAGAATTCCTTGAATGTGTAGAAATCAGGGCTCGAGCTATCTGAGAAAGCGATTAATGCGATCTGCGATACCGCCAACAAGAAGAGCACAATCAAAAGCCTCGACAGTCGACGCTTGGATGGAAACCTGCGCCCTAGAGCCTTCAATTTAGGCAGCAGCACGGCCGAAAATAGTCCGAACGACATGATGTTAGCCACATTATACAAGTTTATTGATCCAGAAGTCTCTTCCACGACTGAAAGAGTGTCCAGCAATCCGTCACCGTTCGTGTCGCTGTACTTCACGATCGCCGCGCCTCCGTGAAGGTTCCAACTGTCATACGACGAGATGATTTGGCAGGCAGCCGCGGTGCCAGATCCGCCTAGTCCGGCGAGGATAAGCACAAAGCGACTCCCGTCCTGAAACATCAAAATGACACCATAGTCAGCTACTACCCTGCCCAGGCCGTCGCGTTCGATTGCGTAGGAATGGTTAGTAGCAACTACGTAGATGTAGTCGGTTCCGTTGGGAAACTTGCCGAAGTAAACAGGTAACACTCTGTCCCCGCTACTGTTCCTCAGGTTGTTGTAGTACCACGTTATCTGGTTGACACCTGGGCCACCGATCACAATCAGATTTGACGAAAGATCCCCAAGCTGAACTGTCGCAGTAGTGAAGTTGTAGGTTGAAATGTAGTCGTCCATTGTTGCCTCCAATGTGCCGTTGCCGTTGTTGGTTTTCAAGCCCAATTCGCCCCCTACGAGTATCGCGCCCATCACGTCCATCGTGTGCGCACCGCCACAAGGACCATGCCCAACACTCGAAGCAACAACAACCGTGCAGTTCAAAGTTCCGTTGGGAGAAACAAACGGTCCTGGAAGGTTCTCAAGCCCCGCCGATGCGCCGTAGGCGTTGCGCGTGATCACTGATGAGACAAGAGTCAGGGCGGCTAGAGCTGTGAGAATCCAGAAGGTGCTTGCCTTCATTACTGAGAGGAATCTTCCGCGACGATTGGGGCCTTTCAAGTGTTGCTCTCCTAAGCTTAGAGTTAGGTTTGTCTGTGAATGTCTAGTGAGGGAATATCTGATATCTTAATAAATCTTATTGTGTAGCTGTCGAACAAGAATGCACATGGACACTGGAATGGGCTAAGCATAAAAGCATGGTGAAAAAGGATATGTGGAGTTTTGACACTAAGATAATTAGGTAACAAGCATGTCCTTGAGGGTTCACGTTAGCCAAAAGCTTGAGCGCAGGTTCAGGAAACTCGCAATGAAGAGGTTCAGCTATGGAAAGGGAGCATTGAGCAAGGCTGCGGAAGAAGCTCTCGGGGGTTGGGTTTCAAGGTTGAAAAGGAGAGAGCGCGCTAGGGCTTCGCAAACAAGACTGAATTCGAACGTCTCAAGATGACCCCATGAAACACCATCCAAAGAGAATCTAAGTTAGGCCTCAACGTACACAAAAAAATATTTTTTTTTCAAAAACCGCGAGCGCTGGAGCACACGCATACCAAGAACATCAAGAAGACATATAACCTCTGCACTTAACCAGTACATCGGTGATCAAGTGATGGACGAGTGGAGAAACAGAATAACACTGAACCCAAACGTACTAGCTGGAAAACCAGTAATAAAGGGCGCCAGAATATCCGTTGAATTCATCTTGGACCTTCTCGCCAACGGCTGGACAGCTGAAACAATACTGGAGAATTATCCGCAGCTCAAAAAAGAAGACATAACTGTAGTCTTGAAGTACGCAACTGAAATCTTGAAAGAAGAGAAGGTCTACCCGCTTCCTTGACAAAATTCTTAGCGCGCGCGTACTCAGGGGGAGCCTCTAAACAAACTTAGCGCGCGCATTTGAATTTGTGTTCGGAAGTCGGAGGAAATAGCTGTTTTCGAGTTATGTTAATGTTCGGCGCCAACCATGGTTTTTTAAATCTGAAGTCCGAAGATTCTGAGAATCGGAGAATTGTGGAAATGAAATACAAAACCTTAGTCATAGAAAGAGGGGTTCGTGGCGGGAGGTTCAAGAAACCGTTGACGCTAAGAGTCCCAGAAAGACAGAATGGGGCAGAAAAGAAACTCTTACGGTACATTTGGGAATCGTTGAGCAGAAGGTCCCCTCTAATACCTTTTACTCTCAAGAACTTCTCCACAATGGAGGTTGCGAGACATCTGCTATTCAACAGAACAGGGAGCCAGTTCACTCTTTACGAATACGTTGACGACTTCAATTGTTTCTGCAGATGGATTAAGGCCGAGCCTGACCAGCTTATGAGCAGGTGCCGAAAGTCGAATGGAGATGCCAACCCAAAAGGAATAGCTAGGATGACAAGCGCACTTGACGAATACATTGACCAACTGCAAGCAAAGAACCTATCGCCGACCACTATAAGGAGTCGCTTGAAAAACATCACAAGCGTCTTCCGTATCAATGGCGTAGGACTTAGATTACCCTACGGGTTGAGCGTTTGGAATTTGTACAATGAGCGAGCCCCTTCACGCGAGGAGCTCATAAAGATTCTAGATTTGGCAGACCTTCGTGAAAGAGTCATAATCACAACGTTGGCAGTCAGCGGCCTCCGCGTAGGCACCCTTCTAAGACTTCAGTATCGACACGTGAAGGATGACCTTGAACGAGACATCATCCCAATTCACATTCACGTCGAGTCGGAACTGATAAAGGGCAAACGGCGCAGTTACGACACTTTCTTGAACGATGAAGCATCAGAGTGCCTTAGAGCCTACTTTAAAGCTCGCAAAATAGGCACAAAGAAAATTCCGCCAGAGCAAATACGGGATGAATCACCTTTGATCAGGACGTGCCGCTGCAAACAAGTTAAAACGGTGGCTGTTACGACGGTTCACCAGATGATTCACAATCTCTATGTTAGAACCGGCTTACTAGAAAAGAATTCTTTGCGCAGAAGATATGAATTGAGAACCCACAGCTTCAGGAGGTTTTTCCGAACCCAAATGGCCTCGCTTGAAGTTGATCCAGACTGCATTGATTTCATGATGGGCCGCGCAGTGAAAGATCGATACCATGATGTTAGGATGAAGGGTGTCGAATATCTACGCGGCGTGTACACGACATCCGGAATACGCATAAGACCGAGAATCAAAATGAACAAAATCGATGCCTTGAAAGAAATACTTCAAACGTGGGGGCTAAACCCGCAGAAAATCCTCACCCGTGAAGCCCTGACGCAAATCACTCCGACTACAAAGCAGGAGCAAGCCGATAATAGAGATACTCTAATCTCATCAAAGGCTTCGCAAAATTATCAGCGGAGTGGTTCTCTGCCAGAGTCAACGGGTGCGTATGAATGAAATCCCTTACCATAACCAGGGGCCCCAGTGGACGCAGACTTAAACAGCCTTTCACCCTCGAGATCCCTGAAACAGAAAGTGTAGCCGACAGAAAACTTCGCCAATATGTTATAAACACCTTCATTAGATGGCATCCTAAGTTGGCGCCATTCACCTTCGAAAACTCCACAACCATAGAGGTCGCGAAACATCTGTTACGTCACCGAACAGGCAGTCTGCACACGCTTCGCAATCAGATATATGACATATATCGCTTCAGCAGATGGCTACAAAAAAGTCCCGATGAGCTTCTGAACGACTGCAAAGGAAAGGATCAAGTTCCAATACCTAAGGTCGTCATTCAAATGGAGCGTCTCCTCGCAGACTTCGCCGACAATCTGCAAGAAGAGAAAGGCATGGCCCCAGCCACGGTCTACAACATGGCAAAAGGGATACAGTTCTTCTTCCAACTTAACGGAGTAAGATTCAATAAACCCTGTCGGAGATCCAAATGGAGCATTTACGAGGAACGTGCACCCACACCTGATGAACTCCAGAAGACCTTGAAGGTAGCAGACATCCGCGGTAAGGTCATAATCGCTCTGATGGCGGTCGGCGGATTTCGAAACGGAACCCTAGTTCAACTCAAATATCGCCACGTTAAACAAGACCTAGAAAAAGGAACAATTCCCATCCACGTTCACGTTGAACCAGAAATAACAAAGGGTAAACACCATGGTTACGACACTTTTCTAAACAGCGAGGCTTCAGAATACCTAAAAGCCTACCTAGACGCCCGGAAAAACGGGAAAATAGGACCACGAGAGCGTCTCGATGACGAATCGCCTTTGATCAGCAGTTATCGTGGGATCAAACCTTTAGACGCGGCGACAATTCAGGATATAGTCAACACGCTCTACGTCAGAGCCGGTGTATTGACTAGGACCCCAAAAATCAAAAGATACGATCTAACGGCTCACAGCCTCCGAAAATTCTTCCTAACTCAAATGATCTCAACGGGCACAGAACGCGACTACGTCGAGTACATGATGGGTCACACCTTGAGCGTCTACCACGACGTCAAGATGAAAGGGGTCGATTTCCTGCGAGGAATCTACGTAGCATCTGGCCTCAGCATACAACCAAGGACCAAAGCCAGCAAAATAGTCGACCTAATAAGAATCATCCGCATATGGGAACTGGACCCCGAAGAAGTCCTAACACAAGAAGCACTGAATCAATCCCGTGATCATTCCAATGGAGTTCACACAACTACGTTGTAGATTGCACTCGCGCGCGAAACACTATCGCGCACCGCGTTTAATGCATTAAACTGGTGCATAGTCGGAAACGGGCGACTAGTGAGAATTTAAGATTCATGCATCGAATAGCGACGGTCCATATTCAAAGATGCGCGCGCCCGTGAAGCGTTCAGAGCATAGACATTATGGTCATAGGAGCCGACGTAGACAACACCGTCGGAAAACGTTGGAGATGAGATAACTCTGCGTGCGGTTCTATAGTTCCACAGAAGACTTCCACTTGAACAGTCTAAAGCATAGACGTTCGCATCTCCTGAACCGAAGAAGACCATATCATTGAAGAATGCTGGGGAGGAAACAATACGCCTCCTGTCGCATAGTTCCATATCTGAGTATCGGTTGAAGCGTTTAATGCGTAGAAGTTGCCGTCGCCAGAACCGAAAAACAGTTCGTCGCCGACGATTGCGGGACAAGATTCCAGCACGCTGCCAGTCGTGAAGTTCCAAATGGTTCTATTCGTAGATGGAACTGCCGAAGTCGAATAGCCAGTATGTAACGGATCATGATGAAACGTCGACCACCAGTCCACTTCTGCAATAGAATGTGAAGGCAGGACCACAACTGCAAATGCAATTATAAAAATCAAGATCGATGGCTGGAGTACACTGCGACTTCTCTCGCAGTCACGCAAATAGAACCGGCTTAAACGGCGTCCTAGCTCCTCGCGCTTGTTGTCCAGGCCAACTTCCCCTCTGTAACGTCATAAACTAGTGAAATACCTAAATTTTGAAGAAATCCACTTTGGCCCGCGTGCGCTACTAAATAAATGAATAGAACAAGTCAAGGGCAAACACTAGGCTGTTCTTGCATAGTTGCCTGCGAGTATGATTGCGTCGTAGATGTCTACGATGCCGTCGTTGTTTAGGTCTGCGTTGGGGTTCCACTTTGGACTGCCTGGACTGGAACCGAAGGCGCCAGATAGCAGTATGGCGTCATAGATGTCAACAGTGCCGTCGCCGTTGACGTCGCCTGGAAAAGTAACTGTCACCACGCCGCCTGTGAAATTGTTGTTCGCCGTGTTTGTCTCGCCTAGTACAGGCAGAGCATAAGCGCTTATGGTGTAATTGCCGTAAGCAAAGCCAGTACTGTTCCAAACGAACGTGACTGTCGTAGAGTTGCCGGCTGGTAAGGTAACGCTTTCTGATGCTATGATGGTTGTGTTGGCGTATGCTGTGATGTTGAAGGTTTCAGTGTAGCCGCCTAGGTTTTCAGCTGTTACAGTTATGTTACCGGAGTATCCTTGGCCTAGCGCGCGCGTGTTGCCTGACACTGCCATCAGAAGCATTGTATTCACAGTCTCGTATCAAGATGACTCAGGACTCTTAGCAACAAGCGAGTATGACTTTGCACAGACAGCCGACAAGATTTCTGACTTCTTTGAGATCTGCGGTGTCGTCTCCACAAGTTCTTACTTTTCACTGACAGCTCAACGCTAACTGCCTCACACACTGCAGGCCAAGAATGAAAATCACAACACTATCTTAGCACTCGCCTCTCTGCCTGAACTCTTCAGAGAACTGAACCAATGCTCGAAGATTCCTTCTATTTCCTAAGCATTGATTATTAGTTCATAATTTTCAGAGCGAACTAGAACTGAGGAGCTTTTCTTGCGACTCTCTTTTATTGTCCATAGACTTTGCGATCTTTGTAGGAAATCGCAAAAAGCTTTTTCACTCCAATGGCTAATAGATAGAGCGTAGGCGACTCAACATGGAAAACTTGGGTGCGATTCAACAGGTCGTGTTCAAAGAGAAAGAAAGAGTCCATACTCCTGACTTCAGATTGTTCAGAGAATACATGGACAACCACCATTGGACTTCCCAGAGAGACGAGGTTCTCTGCAAACTTGCCTATCTTCTCGGAGCAAGAGCCTGTGAAATCTTAACTCGCACAACTCCCTATCAACTCAAGCATGGACTTTCCAAGCCCTACGGAACAATGATGCGACACGAGCTTGCGACTTGGAAGAAACACATTGAATTCCCAGATGGCAGCAAGGTAGAGGATACGAAACTTCTCATAGTGACAACTGCCATTGCCAAAATGAGGATTGAGAAAGAAGAGCCAACTCCTGTCAGTCAGGTAGCTCAAGCAGGTGAGACGACCCAGACAAGCCCTTCCCCTGCTCCACAGACCATTACCTACACTGGAGTGCCAACAAAAGACGTGGGCATTCCTATGGATCCGAGAATAGAGCCTTGGAGTTACGATATTGCGAAATGGGTGCAGAAGATGCGGAACGAAAACAAACTGCAGAACGGCAAGGCAAAGCTCAGCTTCGATATGTGTGAAGAAAACTTCCAAATCGTAGTTCGCAAGAACCTGTCAGACATCATGCAGCTTGACCCGAAAATCAAGAAGGTTCATCCGCACGTTTTGAGGCATTGGAGATGTGATCACTTGAGAATGAACTATCGGTTTCAGCCCATTCAAGTATGTGCGTTCACAGGATGGAGCATAAAGAATGAAGAGCAATCACGCGGTCAAAAGGTCAGCTCCAACATTGATGTTTACTCGCATCTTTCATGGAGAGACTACGCCGACGCACTCCTGCAACCGTTGGCAGATGTGTTGTGAATGACTCCTGCAAGTCAAAAAGTATGATGGCAGCAGCTAGGTTCTGCCCTTTCAAAAACTCTCAGACTTTCTATTTTCTTCAGCACTTGCTCAACCTGCCTAAGACGCTCTTCTTGACTCAGCTCATGAGCTCTGTTCCTCTGAGAGATCTCCTCTAGGCAGTCTGTAACTTCTCTTCACTCTCTTTCCTCAGTGAACCCTGTTTTGTCGTCTGTCCTGCTAGGTTCAGAAGAGTCTTCCCTCTTCTTACGGTAGTGGTCTAGGAACCAAACCCTGATCCTGTCACCTGAAATGATGCCGTTAATGTCCACAAGGTCTTTGGGAACAATGATGCACAGACTGTTGCCTCTTGATGACACAGATAGAAGCGTCATAACCTTCAGGTTGCCTACCTTCTCCCAATTGCTGATTGAGAATTTCTCAGAAAAGTGGGCATGCCTCTTGATGGTCATAGCATATCCTTTCCATGCTTCCAAGGAACATACAAAATCATCCTAGAATGTCCATTCAGACACATGCTGGCTTTCTGTAGGTCGGGCATCAGGATCTTCCGTTGAATAATAAGGCACTGATATTCAAAAAGCATCCTGAGACTTTCCTCATCAACATACTCATGCCATTTCCTTTTGTTTCTCCAATTCCGAAAAGGGTCAAGAAGCCCTGTCACTTTCTCTTCTCCTTCTTCTCCTGTTCCTCAATCCACCTAAGAACCTCATCTACTTTCTGAAGCCTATCAGGTTGTGGAACTAACAACTCAGCAAGTTCCTTCTCTCCGTCTCGCATCACATCAGCCATCTTCAATGCTTGACACCTGAGCAGGCTCTCGCTTTCTCTCAGTCGTCTGCTCCATCAAACAACCATCTCCCTGTCCTGTGCAAGTTTAGGCTTGGGAGCTGACAAGTCCTGCAAGGGCTTGCTGATTTGCTCAATCATCGTCTTGTAGCCCTGAATGATGAAGTCTGCTTTCTCTCTGTATTCCTCTGCCCACTCAGGCACTCGGAGCCTAGCCTCTATGCAATCTCTGTGAGACTTGTCACCACCAACAATCGTGATGCCATTGGACTCTTGGAACAAGTCAATCTTGAAGTAAGACACATCAAAGCCCACATGGACAGCACAATCTTCACCTTTCTGCCTCAGAGTCTTAGCCCATTCAGTGAAAACCTTGATGTCAGTGATCAGATAAGTATTGAAGAAGGCATCAGCCAAAAGCTGCAGCTTCTTCGCATCGGAAACAGGCTTCTTCACCCAAACCTTGACAGTGCCATCAATATGCCACTCAAGCCTACCAAGCCCTCTAGGATCGACAAACAACAAATAATGATTCTTGGCTTTGGTCTGAACCCAATCCTTCTTAACAGCTTCCTCTCTACTCAAACCCTCAAATGCCTTAATCCTGCCAAGCCAATTATGCCAATTTGGGGGTTTTAGCCCTTGCCTATTTCTGACATCAGTTTTGAAGTCACTGCTGATCTGCCAAAGATATTGCTTGTTTGCCTTGTAGTCTATGCCAAGAAATGATGCTAATTTGACGATCTTTCCCCTGGGTTTTTCGTGGAGATGCTGCCTGAGCCACTCATAGGCTTTGGCCTTGAGAGTATCCTGAAATCCCTGATAACCCTTCAGCTCAGGTTTGTCAGCCACTACACCCTTCTCCTTAAGTTTTAGACAGAAAAACCTTTAAGCATAAGAGATATATAACGGTTTTGGACAGATAAACTAAGTGAGTAAAATACTTGTTCAATAAGAATGCGATTGTGATCGATCATGCCATTCAAAGATAAAGAAAAGCAGAAGGCATACCTGAAAGAGTATCACAAAAGGTTTGGGACTGAATACAAACGGCAATATCGTGAATTTCAGAGAGAAAAGCAAAGGAAGTTGAGAGAGGCTATTCAAAAGAGACAGATTGATGTGGCAGCAGCTATTTTTGACAAGAAACCCAATCTCCACATCTTCAGAAACAGTTGGAAGAACTTGGTTCTGGGCACTCAGTCGGAAATAGACAGACGACAGAGAAAAAGAAGGAAATAGGTTCAGGCTTCTGCCTTGGAAGCCTTTGCAGTTTTCCTATGCTCTTTTAAAGCAGAGTCTACGGAGCGAATTGCTTTAGCAGTCTCGCCTTTGTCATATTCTCTCTTGTGCCTTTTGACTGTCATATGTATGGCCTTGTCAACGAGTTGTGAGGTCTGTCCTTCCACCTTTCCGACGTAGACTCCTTTCATGTGGCCTTTAGCAGAGTCCAAGTCCATGAAATAGGTCTGTATTTCTCCTGTGCTGTCGAGACTTGAAAGGTAGTCTGCCAAGACGGTCAAGGACTTCAGTTTGTCGTTCTGCTGTTGGATTGTCTGTGTTATGACCTGCTGTGTCGAGAGCTGCTCTTGAAGCCTGACCACTGCAGCCTTCAAGTCCTCAATCTTGTTTACCTCTTCCTTGTTGGTCGTTTCGGTGATGGTCAGGAACTTCTTTATGGTCTTGAACTTCTCCCTGAGATTCACAGTGCCTAGATACGTGTCGTCAGACTGAGGGACACTCTTTCCACAGATGATCTTCCCTGCCACTAGCCCTGCTCCTGAGTCAACAGAGGCAGCCAAAAACATTTTGCGGAAGCAATGAAAGCTCAGGTCTTTGCCGTTCAGAGGTATCTTTGCTTTCTCTGCCAAACCTTTCAGGATCCGATTCACCGTTTCGTCTGAGATATGGCTTTCTCCGTTGGAAGCAAAAAGGAAGGGGTTATCATACTTCTCTCCCTTCTCTTGAGTCTTCTTCTCTGCCTTTTGCTCCATTGTTTGCAGGTAGGTCTTCAGCAATTCCAGAGACTCAGCACTCAGGAAGCCATGTGCCACAACATTCTCTTTGCTTGTCATGATGTCAAAGCTGATTGGAGCTTCCTGAGACAAGTCAGGCAGATCAGCCTTCTTGAGAGAAATGAAGTCTTCCATCCTTAGCCCTAGATCCGTTGCCATACTCAGGATGACTCTTTCTCTCAAGTCTGCCACTGCAAACATTTTCCTGTCGTGTTCGATTGCCAAAGGAAAGCTACGTGTGGTCTTCTCTGTCTTGGTTGCTTTGGATCCGTTCCTCAGAGTGACAGGCATCTGATAGTATGAGAAAAGCTGTCTTATTCCTAGAGTCAGGGTTCTCGCTGAGTTGATTGCAGAGCCATGCTCTCGCATCCATCCGTGAAATTTCTCTATCTCCTTCTCAAACCTTGCAGCCCTGTTCTTGTAGTCAATCAGGTTTTCGTTAGCTCTCTGAGTGAGGTCGTCTTTTCTCTCCTGCAGCGTTTGTTCAGCCGTTTTGCCATAGTATTCTACCCACTTCTTGAGTCCATGACGATACTCCTTCCTAGTGAGGGGATTCGTCACCGACTCCAAAAACTGTTCGACGCTCATTTCTACTGCCACTTCTTGATCACACTCCCTATATGGTTCAGGTATATCAGTTTTTGCACGAAACCACAAGAAGTGTGGGAGTTCTCCCGAAGTCCGTCTTCACATGACCGTTTTCTTCTGAGAAAAGAAAGGTCAAACTGGTTTAAAAGGACCGACAGAGGATAATTCTACAGTTTTTTCCCATTTACTCGGAAGCAGTTCCCTTTGCTTTTTCTGTGTATTTTACAACACCCAGTTCTTCGTATATTTCCAACAAGTTTGAGGCTCCCCAATTAAGCTGTTATTTTAACTCAAAAGTATGGATGGTCTTGAGTTTTGGATGTTTCTTGAATAAATGAGCGTTCACTAGCTCTATGGAATTAACAGTCATTTTTCCAAACTCTGTATCCCTCAGCTTTTCTAGGTAGCTGATTAGTCTGGTGAAATCTTCTTTCTTCTGAAAATGCATTATGCTGATGTGAGGCAAAAAACTTGGATGGTCAAATTTCCTCTTTCTTATCTCGGGTATTGCCTGCAGTCTTCTATGTATCTCTTCAATTTTGTTCCCATCATGAACCTCCACAAAAACAACATCTGGGAAAATGTTGAGTTTAGAAAGGAATACATCAAATTTGCTGAATTGTTGTAAGACTTCTTTCGCTTGATTGATTATTCTCTGCAAGTTCTCAACCAAAATATCGTCTTCATATTCTTCTGATTTTGCCAAGAATCCAAGCTCCGCTACAGATATGTGAAAATAATCTTTGGGGAATGGGGCAACACAAGAAATAGTGGATAGCCAACTCTGAATCTCAACTATCTTCTCAATCAGTCCCGCATCTCTAATCCTTACATGAAAAGTCAGATATTGATTTCTTCCCTTAGTCCAATCATTGTCAACCCAATATTTCGTTACATTCAATTGGACGTTCTTTCTTCTTTCCCAAACATCTGCAAATCTGTCGCTCATACATTCAATTGACAGTCTTTCCTACCTAAAATCTTTTTGAACTATGCGGTTCAGCTATAGCTTTTCCGCAAAATCATAGACTGACTTTTTTCTATGCTACGTGTCTGTCTGTGTCTCAGTTTGTGTGTGTTTGGGTTTGGGTTTTGGGATAAAACTTTACCCCAAACACACGCTACTCAATTCACGCCATCACAAATGTTGATGCTCATCGATGAAGAGAAAAAGAGGGATTTTGAGTTTTTTGCCCAGATGTAAGCCCATTTGGTTTGTCGTAGCATTTTAGTTATTTCTTTTATGTTTAATGCCAGTTTGACCTCGTATGTTTCACTCGTAGTCACTGCGCGCGTGCTACTGTTATTAGGGTGCTTTTGTCTCTTTGCAGGAGAAGGCGCGATCGCAGGGTTGAAGGTTCCCCGCAAAAAGTGTGACGTTAAATGGAAAGGTTTTTTCATTGACGATAATGTGATGCTTTTCAGAAAACCAAAATAACACTATTGGGTTTCGTCTCGCAGGAGTCACAAACAACAAGATTGAAAGAAACACAATCGAGGATAATAGTATCGGCAATGGGTTCTATGATTCTTCCAACAATACTATACACAAGAACTATCTCAGCAACTTCCACTTCGATGTTGAACTATGGAGAGTGTATGAGGGGATTGGGTCCTTCAACAACAGCTTTTTCCGCAACAACTTTGTCGGTTCCAATGTCTCGATTGGATAGGTCATGATTCCTTTAAGGTTATTAAGCAACGAATCAGTTGAAATTTCGCTTTCAGGACGCAGACATACTATAGCCACGATGTCTTGAGTTAATCTAGCAGTGGGGGTCAACATCGATTGACCTTCGTGGGGGCTAGCGATATAGAAAGTCTAGGGCCTTACGTAAAAACGCAATGGCGAGACTACCAAGAAAAGCTGCTTGGGTGGGGCAATAACGCAAAAAGAGAGAATCTGCTTAGCGCGGCCGTGTGCTATATGCCTTAGCGTCATAATGAGGGTTCTCAGTCCCGCATGTTCCGCAGAATTTCTCCGTTATAGCTACAAGTTTCTTGCATTTTCCGCAATCATACAGTAATTGCTTACCACAGTCCGTGCAGAATTTCTTCTCCAAGTTATCTGTTCCACATGAGCACCGAACCATAGTTTACAACCCTATTATCAGTATCTGTTCCGCGTTTTTAAGTCATTCTACATGAGTCAACTATGCTAAGACTCAATGGAGAGATTATCAACAGAAACTGCTCGGAAAAGTCTAGTCGTAGCTACCCTTGCGTTCCTCCCTCCTGTGCCAAAAGAAGCAATCAAAAGTCCCGCACTTCCTTTTTCCTCGCTTCCCAGTATTCTTTTGCCTCTCCGTATTCCTTTTCTTTTTTGGCTGCTCCCGATTTGCGCCTACATTCTGGACATAAGCACTTGCCTATGTATTGCACATACCGGGTGTAGAACATCTTCCCGCAATTCTCGCATCGGTGATCGCCCATGATTTCGCCTTCCGTACATTGGCTATCTTCCAAGGATTTAACAGGTTCTACATTAGTCTACTAATGCAAAACAATAGTTCTTGAGAAAGCGCAGTCTTAAAGAAATCGGCTAGTTGGGGCGCGTGCTCGGGGCGTCAAGATACTACTCGACCAGAGCCTCCACATTTTGAGCATTTTCCTGTCCCGCCGCAGCTCGAACATTTTCCGCTCCCTTTGCATAGGTCACACGGCAAGTTCCCTATTTTTCCAGTTCCTTCACAAGCGGCGCATCTACCCGTTCCGTGACATGTGGGCACCATTTTTCCAGATGTCGCGCGAGGCAGGCATTTTCCTGTACCTCCGCATTCTGGACACAGTCTGGTCTTCTCCACTTCCTTCTCAAATACTATTTGTGCCCCACAATAGGTGCAGTATGCCTTCTTGAGATGACCAGGAATCTGGAGGTCAGCACCACATTGTGGGCAGACAACAGGAACTAGTTTGACCATACAGATAACTCCGTTTGCCTGTTTTTAAGATTTTCGCGCACTGAGAGCAAACTTATAAATGTGTGACGGTAAGCATGACGGACATGCCGAAAAAGGAGATCAGCCTAAACATGGGCGAAGACACCTGGAAACAATGTTCCTCTTTGTTGTTCAGAAGCACGGATCAAGTCGGAAAGTAAGCGAGGAAGCAGCCAGGGCTCTCAAAGAGTATATGACAGAGCATGAAGATTAAAGAATATGACAAATGTGATTAGTCAAAGTGCACGCTCGCGTAAACGGGTTCTTGTGACCTTCGATGAAGACCAAGTGAAGATTATCCAGTCGTTGAAAGGCTTTGGAACAAAAGACGCAGAAATAGTCAGATCAATCGTGACGGCCTACCTGAGCGAACACAACTATATCAAGCAAGCGTCGCTCGATCGCGATCGAGCGATCGAGGAGTCAGATAGAAAGATCAAGCAAGAGTCAGATGAGTCAGATAGAAAATACAAACTCGCTCGCGCTCGCGGCAACTACTGAAAAACTAGATCTACGTGGCGGATTGAAACTTGTCATTCTTAGGTTAGCGCGCGCCGTAGCAGATGATAGAGTGTGAAGGAGGTGAAACGGTGGAAAAAAGGAAGTTGGAACTTGCATTCATCGATAAGAATGGGAAAGTGTATCCACTAGACGAGGTTACCCGTGCAGAATTAGCTGAGGGTCTCGAAAAGATCTCTAAAGAGATCGCGAAGAGACTGTTGTTGGTAAAAGAACAAAGATAGAATCCAGTCTCTTTCCTTTAGTGTGCGTCTAGATTTCGGATTCATAAATTGTTTATCATTTTGCGATTACCTTAGTCAGAAGGGAGTCTATGGATGACAAAGCTCAAACAGGAAAGCGTTGCAGACTTTCTGCGCTGCGCTAGCATTTTGGAAGAAAGGGCATACCTACTTTACAAGAGTCTTGCCGACAAAGTGAATCTCCCGCTAATCAATTCCTTGCTGCTTCACATAGCATTCGATAGTCGGAAACATTCCATAATCCTCAAAGGAATAAGCGAAAGCATAGTTAAGCAAAAAAAGCAACCCAGAGGTTGCGAAAAGAAACTCTTCTTTGGCGGAACCTGGACGGCAATTGAGCGTCTTGCAGGAGAGATCTCCAGAAAGGAGAGAATACCCAGAGAGCACATGTCATCGTTGGTTGAAAAGCTGATGCTCCTAGAGAGCACTGTTGGCGAAGAGTATTATATTCTGATTCAGCTGAAGACCCTTCAATACACGACAAGAGAAATCCGCGAGACCTACAATGTGGACTTAGAAGACCTAAAGGGCATTCTTGAAACCATCATCAGAGATGAGGAGACTCACAGAGAACTCGTCAAAAATGAAAAAAATCTTTGCCGGAGAAGAAAAGCAGACGGAAGATATGGCGCCAGCAGTCAATTACAAAAATCCGAACGCATGGTCAAGGTCAATGCCTGATTCTTTCTACGAAAACGCTCGCTAGCTTGAAGCGCGTGCTTAATTGCTGGCACGTTTCGGGCAACAAGTACGTCTGAAGCTTAAATATGGCTTGAATCATAAAAGGTGATGGTGAAAGAGTAAGATGGTTGGGCCTCCGGTATCTTTGCCTGCAAAGTGGGAACAGTTTCTGAAGAATTTGGCAGACGATCATGACATCGATCTCAACGCCGTCGTCAGTCAACTGTGTGAGTGGGCCT
Source organism: Bathyarchaeia archaeon (assembly GCA_050012255.1). Taxonomy (GTDB): domain Archaea; phylum Thermoproteota; class Bathyarchaeia; order Bathyarchaeales; family Bathycorpusculaceae; genus DASPPK01. Next base: position 292,660 of record JBEKHN010000001.1, on the reverse strand, counting down.
TTTCCGATCCTGAGAGCAAAGAACAGTTCAGGATTTGGTTAGATGAGGCTTATCCTGCAGAAGGAAAAGTTGAAGAAGAAGCAAGAGCCGTGGGAGAAGAAGCTGCTGAGGAAGAAGAAGAAAATGAAGAAGAGTCTGAAGAGGAATCCCACGAACACAGAGATTAATTACGAGCGTACGCTGGCTGAATGACCGGTGCAAAATCAGAGAAAAAAAGTTGGGATTTCATTTGGCTTGTTTTAGTAATTTCAGGCTTTCTTCGAGACTCATTGCTAGTTTGATTTCGCTCGTGTTCCAAGCCATCCATTTAACGATTTCTGGTTCCAGTGAGAATTTTTGCAGAGCGTCTGAGCTTTGGGCTTCATAGACCCAAATCAGCAGATGTTCCGGAACAACAGTCCATGCTCCAATCCTCTTCACTCCATGTTTCTTCTCCAGTCCGCCCAATTTGGCTGGCAATTCTAACGTCATTTTCTTCATTTTCTCATTGTTCAGCGGACAGTTCTCTGCGGAATGCCTGGAAATTATCAAAAATATTGGCATATTTGCACTCTCGGAGGAAAGAGTTTAGGAAAGTCGGATATAAATCATTTGCATGTGTAAACTCTTGTGTGAGTCTTTATGGCATAGCCTAGAACCTGTGTAAACTCGTTATGTGCGAAAACGAGCGCTGAAAAGAAGACAATCGCTGGGTGAGAAACAGACTCACGCCATGTGCGCGTGCTGTGCGAACAGAAAGTTTCTCTTGCTTGTGCTCTAGACGAGCCTATCTGGACTGTTGTCTTTCGACCCGGGCAAGTTTTTTCTTCTTCCGCTTCTCTTCTCTCTCCTTCTTTTTCTGAGGCTTAGGTTTTTTAAGATCTTCTTCTCTTGTTTTTCCTCTTGTGTAACCCATGTAACTGCCTTCTTCTCACTTGAGAACAAAGACGCTTGTCTTCTTTTCTCGTGGGTGCTTAAACTATTAATGCCTGTTGATACAATCAATGAACTGAGGCAACCCAAGTAACAAACAAAAACAGATGAGAAAGGTGTGAATGATGGAACAAACCAAAAAGGAATCTTTGCTGGAGCGTTATTGGAGACTTAGAGGAGAGGCGGACGAACTTTATCAGAAACGAATGAAAGAGATCAATCAAAGAATTAGCGAAGAAATGAGAAAGTCTGTGCAAAGAGAACTTGATGCTTTGGAGGATGCTATAGAACAAGCAGACCTTGCTAAGGTCTTGCGTCACAAATTGATATTGGAAGTCCTGCTCGGATAATGCGTTTCAATATCTGCCCGCTACTCATATCGGTACAAGTAGAGGGGGTAGACTTGCATCTTTCCTTCTCTGCTCATTGGATATATCCTCTAATGACCTGAATTTCTTCAGGCTTTCTTCGAGCATTCCTCTGTGATTCCCAATGCGTGCGAGGTGAACGCCCAATTACTGATTTTCTCTTCACTCTTCTTCATTCGAATCCCGGCCAAGTGTAAGAAGCGCTTGCAGATCGACGCCTAAAAATAGGCAGTTGCCCTTCATTAAGCGCGCGTTAAAGCATGCTCGTGGGCTTCTTCTTCAGAGTCCTTTTCCATTCTTCGAACAGACTCCAGTATGTACTGTCGACACTCTCGTTTTGCGAGTTCCCCTCGGCAATGTACTTCTCGATGAAGTCGTTTAGCTCCAAAGAGTTCCTGCACTTCCTGACATCCCTAATATTCAGCAACAACATCACCTCTCCTTGATTATTTCCTCCGTCTTGGCTAAACTAGAAAAGGTGAAGAAATGCCAGTATCAAGTAGCAGAGCCATCTTCTTGTATAATTCTAGAAACTCTAGGCCAGCTTCTGTTCTCTGGTACGTCACTTTTCCTGCATCAGCACCCATCCGAATGAGACTACTTGACGTCATAAGATTCAAGTATTGCCCTGATTGTGCGGTGCTCATGTTACAATGGGACATGATGTTCGCCTTTCCTCCCGGTATTCGCAGCTGCCTCAGAATCTCCGTTATGATCTGTAATCTGCTGCGGTTTCCGTTAGATACCTTCCCCACATTTAACATGTTGTAATACCCTTCAGAAAAAGCAAGCTAGTCCTACGGCAAATGATGTTGCGATAAGTTAGTTAGCACGCCTTTCTTGCAATATACATTATCAGCCCAGCTTATAAGGATGAGAGGCTAAAAGTCGCTTTTTTGCGTTCTCTTCAGTTTCTTCGCGCTTCTTCCGCGCGCTAGCGTGTTCCTGAATTCTTTTGGGAAGTGGCTTGTGCTCCTCATTTTGCTCTTCAACCATATTTGGGTCATGTAGAATACCCTGAGGGGGGAGGGTGTGAGCACGCAAGCACCCAGCTGAACCGTGACAGTGACCATCGACCATCGGAAAACGCCATGCACCCCTCGTGAACGGAATTTAGGAACAAGTATGCGCGCCATTTAATTGCTGGGTCAACCTCATAGAAGGAAGGGCGCAATGGCGATGTCCACCCAATATTAGGAAGGCTGAGAAAGCAATAGCTATAATGCCTTATTCTACGTAGATAGACCTTAGAAACATCACGAAAAACGCTGGACTAGGCGTTCAGACTATGTCATAATTCCTTTGTTCAAGCGAAGAGAAAGGAACTAGTAAAGAATAAGCATGTTTCGTAAGCTACGGACGCCTTCACCTATGGAGACGCATTGGCTAGACGAGCCTGCGCTTCTTCAAGTCTCCTTACTTTCTTAACGTTACTCTTTCCATGTTTCCATTTCCCTCGACTTTTCATTCTTTTCAACAATCGTTCTCTTTTCGCCTGCTTTTTCCTCGATCGTTTCAAACAAATCTTCCTTCCTAGAATCAAATAGTAACAACAAACAAGGATTATAACTTTCACCTAAATGCGAAGTGAATGCTGCGTCTAAGGCCGGAATCTAGGATTTGGGAGCTGTGAAAATATCCTTAGGCTACTCTGTTGTCTTTTCGCTTTATAAGGAAGTATGCGTAGTATAAGGGCAACAGCGTTCTGTTGTTGAGAGACCGGAAGAACACAACAACGTTGCACGTTACAATTAATGATGAAAGGAGTGATTTGAAATGTCGGAAAAATCGGCAATTGTTTTCATTGGAAGTAAACCACCAATGGACTATGTTCTGGCAGTCATGACAAGACTATCGGCTGGCGATGCTAAGGAAGTAGTTTTGAAAGCAAGAGGACAAGCGATCACTACAGCTGTTGACGTAGCTGAAATAACCAGAAATCGCTTCCTAAAAGACCTAAAAGTGAGCAAAATCGCTATCGGAACGGAGGAGATGCCAGCAAGAGAAGGCGAAAACAGAGCACGGATGGTTTCAACAATGGAAATAACCCTCGCAAAAGAGTAGGAAAACCTTGCGAAACACGCGCGCGTGATAATCAGTAAGGGACTATTAAGAAACGGGCAACGATGAGAAACAGTGAAGCTTGCTGTTCTGGTCTACGAGTATCCCCCAACGATCGTCGGTGGCTTGGGAACCTACTCGGCTGAAATAACTCGCCAGTTTGTTCTCATGGACAATGACGTTACAGTTTTCACCATGAATGATGATGCAAATGGCCTACCGACGCGTGAGATTTGGCGAGGTATCGAAATCCACCGGCCGCTGCACCTTGACATTTCTGACTCGTTGCCCGACGTAGTTGCAGAAGACATAAAGAAGTGGGGTAGTGGGATACAGTGGTTCTCAAAAATGCTCGTGTACAATTGTCTGAGCGCTGCAAAACTCGTAAATGAACTCATAAGAAAGGAAGGTATCAAATACGACCTCGTAGTTGCTCATGACTGGCTTTCAGCTATAGGGGGAATGGCTGTTAAGAAAGAGGCAGGATTGCCTTTTGCGTTCCACGTTCACTCAACAGAGAAAGGAAGAACGCTTGGAAAGGGCTCGGTTACGGTGAGCAACATTGAACTCGCCGCCACCAGGGCGGCTGACCTTGTCGTGACAGTTTCTTATGCGATGAAGGATGAGCTGGTAGGCTTAGGCTGCCAGAAAGAAAAGATCCAAGTTGCTTACAACGGGGTCGACCCAAAGAAATACGATCCAGCAACAGTTACATCTGAGCAGATCAAGAAAATCAGGGCGATGTATGATATCAGAGACGATGACTACATGATTCTTTTCATAGGCAGACTCAGTGGCGTCAAAGGCGTTGACAAGCTTATCATGGCGTTACCCCACGTTCTGCAGAAAAATCCAAAGACGAAGCTTGTAATTGTGGGTCTAGGCGACTTGCAAGAATACCTAATGAATTTGGTCAAGGCCACGAAAATGAGTGACTACGTGAAGCTCAGGTTTGAATTCATACCTGAGGAAGAACGAATCCTTCACTATGCAGCCTGCGATGTCGCTGTTTTCCCAAGCTTCTATGAACCCTTCGGAATAGTCGTTCTGGAGGCAATGAGTATGGGCCGACCAGTTGTCATCGGTGCAGCTGGCATCAGCGGTATGCGGGAGATAGTCGTGTATTACGGCGAAGAACAGTGCGGTTATCACATAGATCCAAGCAACCCATCAGACATAGCTTGGGGCATAAACAGCGTCTTGGAAAACGATGAGAAAAGAAAGTGGCTGGGCAAAAACGGCAGACGCAGAGTCCTGAACGAGTTCACGTGGGACAAGATAGCTGAAAAAACACTGGGGCTTTATGAACAGATCATCAAACGCTAAGCTTGGAGCGGGGTAGTCCGACGTCTATCCCGGAGTTTTTCGGTGAATTCGTGACAGTCGATTCTATCAGTTCAAGAAAAAGAATTGCGAGAGAAGCGGCCAATCTACTTTACTATGGAGTTGAGAAGGAGTACGAACAAGCCAAGTTGAAGGCTGCAAAATCATTTAGGCTTCATTTTATGCCAACAAACCTTGAAGTCGATCGATCGTTCAAGTAACTCCTGCTTCAACATGGACCTTTCTTGGGTTTTAGGATCTTAGCGTGCGCTAGGCCATTAACGTATGAAGTTCTATTCGTAGAATATGAGGTTTTGTTCCTCTAAGCTTTCGTGAAGCTTTTGCACTGCGTCGTAAACGTCCTGTTCTTTCTTCGCTCCGGTGCAGACAAGGTTTCCGCTTGCGAATATCAGTATGACCACCTTAGGCTCGTCCATCCTGTAGATCAATCCTGGAAACTGCTCCGGTTCATACATGGTTTTTCCAAGCTTGCCAACTGCCTGTTCCAAATCTACCTTTCCGCCTAAGCTTACGGAGGCAACAATGTTCTGAATTTTAAGCTCGGGTTTGCTGATGATGATTATTCCACTCCTTTTCAGCTCTTTAACAACTGTCATAACTGCCCTGCGCGCTTCTTTTTCCGATTTCGCTCCAGTGCACACCATTTTTCCAGAGTTGAAGATCAGCGTGGCGGTCTTCGGTCTCTTAAGCCTAAACACAAGTCCTGGGAACTGTTCTGGACGATACTCAACTCCTGGGAAACTCTTCACCACAGCGTTCAAGTCAACCTTCTGGTCTAATGTAGCAGAAGCAACAACGTTTTGAATGTGTACTATGGCTTTAGTCTTCGGCATTAAAAATCACTTCTTATAGTGCGCGCGCATTCGATGACGCTTAAGCTTCCGCTTCTCCCCAGTCGCAACTGCCTTTCGCCGCTGAACCAGGTTACTTTGCCATTTTTGATGTCAACTACGTCGCCCTTATGCACCATGCTGATCTGGTGGTTCCATAAACTCATTTTCATTGAACCAGTTTCGTCTTTGATAAGTGCATTTGATATACAAGCCGTCGTTCCATATCTCGTGTAGACGATTTTAGATTCTGGAATCTCGAGCACTTCTGCTTTCAGGCTGACTTTTCTCATTCCGACTTTCAAGTTACCAATCTTCGAGGTTACCCCCTCGAAATTCTTGACTGAGGAAGTTCTGGCCAAAATTGTTTCTGTGTAGCTTTCGAGCTGATTCTTTCCTTGCAAGATGGCAATCGATATCGGAAATTGAGCTATAACCTTCCGCGCGCGCTTCCGACCGTTGGTAAAGAGAAAAATCGCTGAATTTTTCGTCTTCTTACGACATTTTATAGCCAACTGCGCACATTCTGACCCGTCGTGATTCCAAGCTTCGACAACGCGATTGAAGAATTCACTCGAATCAACCTTATGCTGCATCGCGATTCTGGCAAGGTTCTCCAGAATCCTTCCATCTTTGTATGAAGGCATGCTGTTAAGAGGCCTGCCTCTAGCTCTCCAAATCTGCTTAGCCATCTAGCTTGTTTCCACTCTGCTTTTTTTCACTCGACAAATCTATCGCTAAAATAATAGATCTGGAATGTGCATCTCAATATTCTCAACATCACTTATATAGCTTAGCTGCTAGGCATACCTGTCTATAGTTATTGAAGTCGTCGCGGGCGCTAATGTGGAGCGTGCGTGTGGTATAAAAAAGAGGGATTGGCGGGAGATATCGCCACTATGGTGTCAGCACGCCATATGGTGCTGGGGAAAGGGCCCGTGCTCTAGTCTAAGAAGCGTACTTTACGTTCAAACGGAAACAAGCAAGTTTAATGCAAGGCGCGCGCTAGCCAAGCAGTTCGACTCTTGCCCCTAGTGCTTGTCCAGGTACGCCTTCGCGGAATTTGACTTTGACAACGCCTTTCTTGCCGTGCAAGTCCATGATTCTGCCGATGAAGCTTTTCTTTCCGAATTTCAAGATCATTTTTCGCCCAACTAGCTGGCCTGCGTTAGATACTGTATTTTCACCCATGATTTGGATGAGGCACCATTTTGGCATCTGTGTTCTGATGCCTATTCGATAGTTCACTATTGTTCCATAAACAGGTTGAGACATAAGCATACCCCACTGCAACACCCTTCTAACGCATGTCTCGCTCTTAAACATGTATAACTTCTCGATTTGAGGGTGCTCTGTTTATAAGCCCCGACGCGAATCTTAGCGCAGCGTGTAAGAAGCGATTTTTGCACAGCAGCATATCAGGAGTTGAAATAGTATATGGCAGAGAAAGAAATGCATAAGGCAGTCTGTGCTGATTGTGGAAAAGACTGTGAAGTTCCATTCAAGCCTGACCCAAGCAGACCTGTTTACTGTCGAGATTGCTATTCGAAACGAGGACCACCAAGAAGAAGATTCTAAGCTAAGCCAACAACTCTAGCTTAGCATCGTTTTTTTCTATTTTTCACATTTTCCAATTGCGCTCAACACCAACAGGGGTGATTTACGCGTTCCAAAAAGGAATGTTCGAAGTCATTTGTACGGACTGTGGCAACGGCAACGCTGTGTCTTTCGAGCCTACGGTAAGCAAACCAGTTTACTGTAGAACCTGCTTCTCGAAACGCATGCTCAAGCGATCAGAAAATAAGAGTACGAGCTTCAATTTTGATCCGAAACAGGCATGGGCACGACGAGGAGAAGACTGGAAAGGAAGAAAGGAGCTAGAGCCCACTAATGTCTTCTGCCGGTAATATGATGCTTTCCAGCGAAAAACGAGTCTGAGCGCGCCCAGACCAAAGGCCGAAAGACTCGAGAAACTCGCTGGTCTGAGCACGATGTGTGTGTCAGATGACACTTTCACAAATCTGCCTGCATAGACCTATATACTTGGCGACGCATCCTTTAGCAGCAGTTGGGATTCTCTAGAGGAAGAGTCTAATCGCGAAGTACGCTTTTTCTCTGATCGTTCTGACTAGTCTAGCTATCATGGAATCATGTTCTCATGGTTTGGAGGTGGAAAAATTGGGTAAAAGAAAAGTCATAAACGAAGAAAACTTGGAAAACATGTTGTTCCCAAGCAAAAATGACGTGTTAGGCGTGGCGGTCAAAATGCTTGGCTTCGACCGAATCATGGTCAAGTGTCAAGACGGAAAGGAACGATTATGCAGAGTCCGAGGCAAGTTAAAGAGACGCGTGTGGATCAGAGACGGAGACATCGTGCTAGTCTCCCCCTGGGACTTCCAGTCAGACACTCGAGGAGACATATTCTGGCGGTACAGGAAGAACCAGACTGAACAATTGAGACTCAAAGGCTACCTCACGATGTAGCCAATCTGAGGTCTACTTTGAAATTGACCCGTATTTCCGAAATATGTTCAGCATTGGGGAATGAGTGAAAGGGTTTGAGAAGGAAAAATACATCAACCAACGAATACCTCGCGTTTCTTTCAGCAAAATATGATGTCGACCCCGACAGGCTCTTCAACGCGTTGATCTTGGCAGAAGAAAGTGAAAAATCCAGGTGCGGAGACCTTTCAATCGAGTGGCGGGGCGAAACACGGGACAAGGTCATGTTTCTAATTCTGACGAGTTCCAAAGTTGTTGCACAGCTTTCAGTATTTAAGGAATTCCTCTTGGAGAAAGGCCACCCCATTAGAGACTTCATGGAAACTGACAAGATACGCAGATTCCTGGCCAAGAAGGCTAGGCAATCATCGCTTCTTCCAATCAGAGATCTGCGGAGTGGGATGACGCAGGTTTGTCTGAAGGCCAAGGTCTTGGAGATTCCGAAGCCAACCATGGTCTACACGCGCTATGGAAACTATGCGAGCGTGGCAAATGCCCTGATAGCAGATGAAACCGGAACGATCAGACTGTGTCTTTGGAACGAGCAGATACGTTGCATTTCTGCTGGAGACACCATTCAGATCGAGAATGCAAGGGCTTCTACGTTCAAAGGCCAAAGGCAATTGAACATTGGAAAAAAGAGCTTGCTCAGCAGCGTCGACGAGTCAAGCTGTCAGGTGAAAGCCGTGATCAGCTCTTAGGGCCTGCTGGCCAAAGAAGAACGACTGAGGAATTGTCATTGAAAATAGTAGAAGGCTGGAGAAAAATGGACCGACAGCGAGGATTCGTGAATGAGACCACGGGACAGAATCTGGTCGTCACAAAGAAAGAGTTTGGAGCGCAATACGTCGTGCTGCTGTTTCCCAGGGTAAGGGTTGATGATAAAGGAGAGGCTATATCACCAGCGTATGCGACTGCATCGAAAGCAGAAGCCTATGCGTTGAATTGGATGGAGAAGCATCCGAGAGGAGCGGAATCAGTTCTCGAGCAAACTTCAGGCGGAGGTGACGAAAATGAGTAGGAGAAGTAAGCCTATGGGAAAATCAATCGATAGGCAGAAGGGGCATCAGGCGAGAAGAGCTCGCGGCGGAAAGAAACAGAAGAGAAGATAGGAAGATAACTCTTACCGTACTCTCATTCTTGTAAGCCGCGTTGACTACCTCTATTGCAGGAAAGTCCTACTACCGATAGATTGTTGCTTACCCTTTGCTTCGTGAGTCGCTTGCTTTTGCCTGTCTGGGTCTGGTGCAGGTTTGTTTGATAGGCTACTCTTGGCCGTGTTGAGGGATGATAAGAGGCATAGGATTTCCGCCCAAACACGCCCGCAGAACAGATATGCGGCCCAAAACTGCCATCAAATCATGAAAGAGGAACAAACACCATTTTCAACGTTTTGGGAACACGCATGCGCCCTTTAGACGGTCTCGTTTCTTCTTGCCTTCGCAAAGCTCACCCAACAGTATTGTTGCAGTGGTTTCACATTTAGTTTGCGCGCGCTCAGGAATAAGAGGTACACAGTTATGATGCTCACCGTTCCTTGTCATTCCTTTTCACACTTTCTAATCAACCGGCGAAATTGAAGGTAACTTTGATTTCACCGTCTTGCTTTCCAAACCGGGAAACAACATTTGGACATGGTTTAGCACCTTTTCGGCCACAGCGATAGCGCGCGCGCCTCTGTTAGGTCCCCAATTCTTCCAACTAGGGTGTCGTTATGGTTGGTTGGGGTAAAGTTTTATCTTCAAAACCCCAAGACACTTTGAACACGCAGAAACCTTAGTTATTGCCTTCGCGCTTTCTGCCCAGACCTCTGTAGTCAGGGAGCCTTTGCCCTCTTGCCTGCTTTGATTGTGGGGACGCTCTTGGTCTTGTTCGCTAGTCCTCTTCTCTTTATGAAGTTCGCCACTTCAGATAGAGTCAAGGGAACAAAATGATTCTTGAGTTTCGTCTCTGCGATGAAACCCGCAACACCATCAATACCTACGAGCGGATTTTCCCTGATTCCCTTAATATATGTGATGTAATCCGAGTAGTTTTCGTGCAAAGCAAGAGCGGTTGTGTCAGCGGCTGAGGGTTTAGTGCTTAGGACGAAAAGGAATGGCGTGGGCATTTTCTTCGCCATTTCACGAGCTTTCTTCCATGCTTCTTCAGTTTCTTCTTCGCTGAGCAATCTATTCTCCTTTGTGGTTACCAAAGACATTAGTTCGAATCCGAGTTTGCTAAAATCAGGGATCATCGTGTATTCCCTTATGACGCCCTCTTTCTCCAGCTTTTTGATCATCCTCGATACGGTGGGTTGAGAAACTCCTATTGCTTTAGCCAAGTCTCTGTCGCTTCTGCGACTGTTCTTCATAAGTTCAGAAATAAGCTTCAACTCAACGTCCTTCAAAGATACATCCTCCTTTACAGTAGCGCGCATGCGTGTTCCTAAATTGGTCAAAAATGGTTTTTATTCTTCTTTTGCCTTTTTGCGTCCGATTCGGGCTTCTCTGATAGGCCAGTCTCAGCCGTGGTGAGGATGGAAAATCATGGGTGTTGACGATAAGTGGATCACAGCGCACAGGCCAACACCTTCGGGCTGCCCGCACATTTCGAGAAGCGTGGGCACTGAAAGAAGCACGAAGACAGACGCGAAGCCCAAAAATGCCTCTAAATCGCAAAAGGCGAATTAAGACCATTTTTAACCATTTTCGGAACAGGCATGCGCGCTCTGTTCCAGACATGTCTTTCTGCCATAAGCACGCGCGCGTTCCTAACGCTAACAACCCTTTACGCATCCATTTCACCATTAGGCCCAGTGGGGTTAGTTCCTTTGTATGTCTTAGCATGCGCTATAGATGCTACTCTGCAAAAGACTGGTTTTAAACTTTGGGTATTAGCGCGCGTGCTTGTTCCTAAATTATGCTCAAGAGGGAGGCATGGCGTTTTCCCATGGTCGACGATTACTGTCACGGTTCAAGCTGCGTGCTTGCGTGCTCACACCCTCCCCCCTCAGGGTATTCTACATGACCCAAATATGGTTGAAGAGCAGAATAAGCAGTACAAGCTACTTCCCAAAAGAATTTAGGAACACGCTAGCGCGCGGCAAGCATGAAAGTGGCGGGCGGGCTCTTTCGAAACTCTTTCTCTTTTACTGTCTAAGCTTAACGTTCGAGACCGGGCGAGAATCACTGCTGCAAAGTGCTCAAGCCTCAATTTCTCAGTTCAAAGAAAGTCAAGCCTATACCTGTTATGAGGACTGACGCCCTTAGGGGAAGGACAAACGCACACGCAAGCTCAGTGAAGGAAGGATGGAACCAGAAGATCGCGTGATGGTCGAGCGCATTGAAAAGTCACCGCCCTTGCCGTGACTATCCGCCAAGCCCTCTGCATATACTCGGCTTCAGGCCCATGCCGAGTCAGTAGGGCCTTCTCCAGCGCCTACGTGCAGTACTAGTACCCTAGGGGGGAGGGGGAGGGTGGAATAGACGGGGCCAAAACGCGAATACAGGGATGTAGCGTTCTGGTCAATCGTGGGCTGAGGCTGGAGGACTCTAGCTCTTGTACCACTCTGCGAATTTTCGGAAAGCTCTTGCCCGATGTGAATGCTCGTTCTTCTCTGCGATGGTCATCTCAGCGAAAGTCTTACTGCTATTCAGCGGCTTGAAGATCGGGTCGAAACCGAAACCAGACCTTTCGCTTCCCTTTCTCTCCTCATCCGCTATTTCTCCGATCACTTCGCCGTGAAAACATACTGGCGACTGTAGCTCCGCTGAGAAGTACGCAACTGCGGACTCAAAGCGTGCCCTTCTGGCCTTGACGTTCTTCATCAGTCTCAACAGACCTTGATTTCCAACAGTCTTGTACACGTAAGCGGCGTAGGGGCCTGGAAAACCATTCAGAGCGTCTATAAACAACCCGGCATCCTCCACCATGACTGGCAAACGACACTTCTCAAAAGCATCCAAAACGCTTGCCCTAGCAATCTCTTCGAGGCTCTCACTCTGAATCTCAAGCGACTTCACTCTCAGCATGCCAACCGCCACGCTGTATTCGGCTAGAACCTGGCGGGCTTCATCGAACTTGTTAACGTTGTTCGTTGCAAAGAATATGACGCGACCCTTAAACTGAAGACTCTTCCTGTTTCCTCTCCGCGACATAGCGTCCCCTCCTCTCTATTTCCCTGACTTTATCTAAAACACTTTTCACCGCTCCCGCGCCCAACACGCTTCCGTAACCCGCCAAAACAGACTCAAAACAAGTCCCAGCGAATTCGTAATGCGTACTTTCAAGGGCCCTCTTCATCAAGTGCAGGTCAACCCCCCTCGCCTCAACCTCCCCGCTCCTGTCGCCAAGCCCGAAATCCACGAAGAAAACCCTTCCCCCCAAACCCACAATCATGTTCGACGTGGTCAAATCGCCATGAATCAAGCCGCACTCGTGAAGCCGCGCTATCAACTGGCCAATCCTGAAGCACAAGCGTTGCCTCTCACCCTCAGAAATCGCACTCAGCAGCTGTTTCACCTGTTTTCCATCGATGTACTCCATGATTATCGTCGTGTTCTTCACGTCGACCAGAAAGATCATCGGCGTTGGCACGCCAGCCCTCTTTGCCTCATGCATCAACTGCGGCTCATGAACCGTTCTGTACTTGCGAATCTGCTCATCAAGCTTCCACGGTCTGTACTCTTTGCGCAGGCGTTTCTTCATCACTGCCCTTCTGCCATGCCAGTCTGCAAGGTAAAGGTTAGCCTCAGCCCCCTTCTTGATCAGCACTGGCGAACTCACTCTGCCCACGGAACTTCAACCTCTTCAGGGCGCCACCTCAGCCTGACAAAACTCTTCTCCACCGGCGTAACGACCCCGTGATTGTAAGCAAGAGCCCCAGTCCAAGCAATCATCGCGCCGTTGTCCACCGCAAACTGCGTCTCCACCGTTTCGAACTTGACGCCATGCTCTTCTGCCACGGCTCTGATCATTGACTGCAACCTTCTGTTAGCAGCCACGCCGCCAGTCAAGAGAAGCTCTTCCTTCCCAGTGTGAGCAAGAGCCCTTTCAGTCACTTCGGTTACCATTGAAAAAGCCGTCTCCTGAAGACTGTAGCACAGGTCCTCAAGCCTGCAGTCTCCCTTCTTAAGCAGAGCAACGGACGCCGTTAACAGACCACTCAGGGACACATCCATGCCCTTGACCGAGTAAGGCAACGGAATCAACTTCTTGCCACCTAACGCGAGCTTCTCTATCACAGCACCAAACGGCATACCTACCTTTTGACGTAGCCCACTTTCCCTGGCGAAAACATCAAGGCAATTTCCGAGAGCAATGTCCAGCGTCTCGCCGAAAACTCGGTAACGCCCAGATTCAAAGGCTGCAACCATCGTGTTGCCGCCAGAAACATACAGTGTCACAGGGTTCTTGGCACCTGCTCTAAGCTTACCTATCTCAATATGCGCTATGCAGTGGTTTACTCCCACAAGCGGAATGCCCAAGTAGGACGCTAAAGCCCGGGCCACAGTCGCTCCAGTGCGCAGACAAGGACCCAAGCCTGGACCCTGAGAAAACGCCAAGACAGACAAGCTTTTTGGCCTTATCCCAGATTTTGTGAAAGCCTCTCGGAGAACTTTACTCGCCACATCAGCATGGTGTCTAGCCGCCTCTCGCGGATGGATGCCACCTTCAGGCGGCACGTAAGCGTCTATTGCGTTCGCTAGTATTTCACCGTCAAACGTCGACACACCAACGCTGAAGTCGTCAGCCGTTGATTCGATTCCCAAGCAGTAGCCTCTTCGTGCCTTATCCTTCATTTTCCCATCTTTCAACATAGTTTTTGTCGATCTTAAACATACAGCTTTTTATTTAAAAGCTGCACATATTAAAGAGGAAGATTTGGAATTGATGAAGATGCCGAAGCGCAATGACTTGGAGCAAAGGGCTCTGCAGTTCATAATGACCACAGGCTTTGAGGGTGTGCTCCAATCTGACCTGTGGCATGAATTGGACGCCAGCAGCCGCGAAGGCTCCAGAATAGCCCTTAAACTCGAGAACAAAGGACTCATCCGGAGAGAGAAAGAACTCCGAGAGGGAAGATGGACGTACAGACTGTTTCCCAAAAGGCTGCCAGCATCAATAGACTCTATAGCTGACTGCCCATGCTTGATGTGCCCAGACAACGCTCGATGTGACCCATCAAGTGCCATTTCACCGCAGGATTGTGAAAAGCTCACAGAGTGGCTTCATTATATTTCTCAAGACGAGCTGGGCGCTGTTGGTGACAGCTAGTCTTGCCTAAGGCATGGATTCAGGACAGAAAAAGAGACTACTACTACAAGAAGGCAAAGCTGGAAAAATACCGCTCAAGAGCAGCCTACAAACTTTTTGAAGCCATAGGGAAATATCATTTCATAGAGTACGGCGACGTTGTCGTCGACCTGGGCGCAGCGCCAGGCGGCTGGATCCAAGCGGCACGAAAAACCGTCGGCAAAAAAGGCTTTGTCCTAGGCGTCGACCTGAAACACATCGAACCGTTTCCACAACCCTACGTGAGAACGATAGTTTGCGACATAACAGAAGAAGAAGCAGTTCAACAGATTCTGGAAATGCTCCCAAGAAAAGCCGATGCAATAATCTCCGATGCTTCCTCGAACATCTCAGGAATATGGGAAGTTGACCATGCTCGCCAAATAGACCTAGCACAATGCGCACTCGAAATAGCGCTGCAGACATTGAGACCTTCTGGAAACTTTTTCGTCAAGGTCTTCCAAGGAGACATGCTTGACGACTTCGTGCACAAGGTGGAACACTGTTTCGAAACCATAGTCGTGGTAAAACCGAAAGCCAGCAGAGCCAAAAGCTCAGAAATGTTCATTCTGGGAACACACCTAAAGAAGCAAGGCTTAGAACAGCAAACATAAATCCTCGTCACCGCGCTAATTGACAAGCAAGGTGAAAGGTTGAGAGTAATCGCAGCAGATTCCTCAGCAGCCATACTCAACGACAAGTTTGAACCGGTGTCGATCGTTGCAGCCGCATCAGTCCTGACCCTCCCACCATACAGGGAAGCAAGCGCTTTTCTGACCGAACCCATCTTCGCCAACGCTGAAAACGGCCACGAAGTCATAATACACGAAGCAGAACTCTGCAGAGACCTAATCGCAAAAGCAAAGGCTGACGTTGTGCACCTCGACATGTCCTTGGGGTCGGTTACGCTTGAACAGCTCTCCCCGATAGAATTCACCAACATGAAAATTTCTGCAAATGCCAAACGACACCTGTTGAAGGTGTTGCCGAGGCTCAGAAAAATCGCCAACGAAATAATGCAAAAGTACGGGGTCGAAATGCTGGCCATAGGCAAAGAAAGCGTGCCAGTAAGGATCGCCGAGTTAACATCGGGCGCACACGCGATACTCTATGCAAGCGCAAGAGCTATCGATGAGAAACAAACTGTCCTGCTAGGTTTACCTTCCAGATGCCAGCCAAGGCTAACGGAAAACAACGTTTACCTATACTCGTTGATGCCTGCAGAGCACGACGTAAGAGGTGACGGGGAGGACACAGGAGAAGTTCTCAAAAAGGTCAATATCACAGAAGTATTAAACCCCGTGGCAAGGGGTTTCAGAGCATTAAGAATAAGCCCAAAGGAGGCAAAGTGATTGATGCCCAGTTTTTGGAAAGGGTCCTCATCAAGAAGGAAGCGCATTATCACCGTCGCGGTCTTCCTATTGCTGTGGCAGGTCGCCACCGGTGTAGGACTTCTGACGCACCTAAGTCAACAAGACGCCAACAGTATAAACCAGGAAATAGATCAGGAGCGGACCGCAGCCAGTGTCGAAAACATCTTCGGACACAACCTCATTCTCTGTCTAGCAACATTCGTGCCCATTGGCGGACCAATCTTTGGCTTCTTTTCAAGCTACAGCTCAGGCGTCGTATTGGTCGCATTTTCCATGTCTCCGAAGGCACAGGGATTAACGCCGCTGCTGTTTCTCCTCGCATACTTTCTAATCCCGGTCTATTGGTTAGAGAACATCTCGATGTCCATAGGCCTAGCAGAAAGCGTCTGGCTCATTCGAAGGACCATGCAAGGCTACGGCAAGAGAGAGCTTAGAAACGCCGCTGTCCTCATCGCCATTGTAACTTTGATATTGTTAGTATCTGCAATCACAGAAATCGCCCTGATAAATGCAGCTAGCGGCTAATACCATCCCATTGATCAACTTTTCGCTATTTGTTGATTTCCAGACTCATGTCTAAGGCTTTTGGGCTCTGAGTTATTTCGCCCAGACTCACGACATCGACCCCTGTTGAGGCAAATCTTGTGATGTTCTCCGTCGTTATTCCGCCACTGGCTTCTACCAAAACTTTTCCATAATACTTCTCTCTTTTGAGCAACGTCATTGCCTTCTCTATCTGTTTCGGAGAAAAGTTGTCCAGCATCACGATGTCAGCTCCAGCTCGAACAGCGGGCAGAACTTCCTCGGTTTTGGTTACTTCAACCTCAATCTTCTTGCTGAAGGAAGCGTGTTTCCTAGCTTTTTCAACGGCTTTTTCGACACTTCCTGCCAGGGCTACGTGATTGTCTTTTATCAGGATCATATCATCAAGATGAAGCCTATGCGTGTCTCCGCCGCCTATCAGCACGGCTTTCTTGTCGAAGTACAGGAGCCCAGGCGCAGTCTTTCGGGTGCACGCAACCCTAGTCTTAACCTTGGCCTTTCGAAGCTTCTCAACCAAGTTCCTCGTCGCTGTCGCTATGCCACTCATGCGCGAAAGAAGATTAACCAGGGTCCGTTCTGCCGCCAGAAGCGTGCGAGCATCTCCGGAGATTCTGAGCAGAGCTTCACCTGGTCTCACTTCTTTCCCGTCATTCACTGAAGCTTTGACTTCGAGTCCTAAACTCTGCAGAAAGATCTTTGCTTCTTCAATTCCAGCAACGATCCCCAGCTGTTTTGCTACCACTGAGGCCTTCACATTTGTGTCTGCGGGAATTATCAGCGATGTGGTTATGTCTCCTTGTCCTATGTCCTCGGCCAGCAATGCTCGAAGCTTCTCTTCTAGAATCTTGCGCGGCAAGAACATGCTTCTAAGTTCTCAGCTATTCGGCTTAAAACACTTGTTGCAGTCTTCTATTTTCCAGCCGCTTCAATCACGTTCTGAACAGCGTTTTCCAATCCGTCATACTTCAGGACTTCTTCTTGAACCTCAGCAGCTCTCTGAGCCATTTTACCCTGCAAAGTCGCTTTGACGTTTTGCAGTAGTTTTTCTTTGCTCAAGCGATTCTGTAAGATGATTTTTGCAACACCGATGTTCTCTGCCTGTTTTGCATTGCTGATCTGCTCGGTGTGACTAGGTGTGGGTACGAGTATCATGGGCTTGCCATAGCACATACACTGAGTTATCGTTCCATGTCCAGCGCGTCCTATGACCAAGTCGCACGCTTTCAGGTATTCAAAACGGTTAGGAACCCACTTGTAAATCGTAACGTTATTATGGCGTGTGGGCTTGCTGTCTGCGCTTGGATAGCCAAGGGACATTATGATTTCATAATCTTCTGGAAACTCCAGCAGGATTCTTCTCAGAACTCCGGTTACGAAAGCCTTCTCTGACGTTGGGCCGCTCACTGCGGCAAATATTATTGGCCTGTCTGTTGGCAGGTTCAATTTTTCGCATATTTCCTCTCTAGCCGGTAATTCTTCTGGTTTCGTCGGGAGTATCGGTCCTATAAGCTTCACATTTTTTCGGTAGGGTTTTGGGATGGTGAGATTGCCGATTGCTATTGTGTATGGTTGCGGAAAATCCGGAATTAGAACTGTGTTTCCCCCTGTCCAAATTTTACCAACAAGAGTCAAAGTGACTGCGTCTGCGAACCTTGACAAATGTAGAAGACGCTTTCTCCTTGGAACTATAGGCTGGAACTGGTTTAGTATGCAGATTCTGGGAATCCTTAAAAGTCTACCCGCCAGCAAAGGTGAGGCACGCGAGTCTGAAACAACGACATCCGGCTTGAAACCCTCAATCGTTCTGATTTCTGCGTTGAGCTGTTTTAGAAGAGTGAACGTGGCCAAAAACGGGCCCGGATTGATCGCAGTCTGCGTGAAATCAACGCTCCCGTCGGGTTTGACTTGGAACCCAATTGGAGGAGCCTTTATGAGTGGAAAATTCTCGCGCTCAACGTATCCTATGCCTTCTCGGTAAGTTGAAAAAACCACTTCAGCACCGTTTTCCTTGAGCCTCCTCGCAACGGGCACGCATCTTCCAACATGTCCCAAACCGATCCCGTTAGGAGCAAAATAGACTTTCATACCGCTATTTCCCGCCAACAGCCTTGCGCCATATCTCTTCTCTTAATCGTTCTTTATCAAAGATCAGCCCGAGAGTCTTGTTGAAAGTCGAAGACGTAAAGATGCGCCGCTAAGCGCAAATGGATGCCGAGCGGTTCTTAACTTTTTGGGGACTCGCAGAGCGTTTAGGTAAAACTCTTAAGCTGTGCACACGCACTTACCAACGAAAAGGAGGGTAAGTATGGCCAAACAGGAAAAGGCTGTCACGAAGGACATGCTCGTTGGCATGGCGGTCGTGGATTCTAATGGTCGTTCTGTCGGAACCGTTAAAGATGTAGCTTTCGTGGTTGGCAAGATGGGCTTGTCTTTGCGCGTTGAGGGAAAGAAAGGCGAAGGTCGAGACATATCATGGGAAGAAGTCCAAGCCATAGGAGACTTCATAGTGTTGAAGCCTGCACAGGCCCAAGTTCAAGACACACAGAGGACGGCACCGACCTGCCCCACGTGCGGCGGGCCGGTACGGTACATTGAGCAGTACCAGAGATGGTGGTGCGACAGAGACAAAAAATACGTGTAGCTCACATCTTGTCTCTCACGTTTTTCTCTATGACCATAATTTCCTACGTCACGAGCAAATGAAAAACTTTGCGCGCAGGACTCTAGAGCTTCTTGGTCCTCGTTTTCTTTCGCATATCGACCATCACTACTTCGCCTTTGGGTGAAAGCTCTTCAGCAATGATGGAACTGAACTTGTAAATCTTCGTGCCTTTCACAAGCCAAGAATCTGGAGGCAAGCCAGCCTTGAGGCAGCATTGGCACAAGAAAGTCTCCTCATCCCATTCCCATTCGACAGGCACTTGAGGCAGGAGCAGCCCCTTGCAGACGCCTCTTTCAACGATCAAACCGTCTTCGCCCACCTTGATCTGCGCGCAGTATTCCTTCGGGTTCTTCACCTCCACTGTCTCAGGAGGTGTGAGCACGCTCACCTCGAAGACAACGTGATCAAGTTCACCAAGAGAAACGGGCGGAAACCTTAGGTCCTGAGTTGCCGCGCTTATCGCAGACTCTACAACTGCTTCAACCAGCGGCGTCGTCGGGTACGGAAAGCCAATGCATCCCCTGAGAGCTTTCTGGTCACCCTCAAGCTTATTTATCGTAACGAAGACCCCGCATGGTCTTAGCAGTTCTTCCGAGACACCCATCGGAATCTTCGCGTGCTTCCCAGTTTTCAAATACTCTTCAACCGCCTTCCGTGCCAGCTTCACGAGAAAACTGCCTTCATCCTGACTAAGCTGAAACGACAATTTTGAATACTCCCCGCGTCACGGAGAATACTAGTGTGCAGAGATCAAAGTTTAAATCTTTGCTGAGAATGGAAGGTCTAAAATTTCATTGATTCTTCGCGTATTCCATCCTTAGTTATTATCAGAAAATCTATCCCGTCTCCGCTCATTACGTCTCTGCTCACGGCAGACTTCATTGCCCTCATGACCAGGTCCTTCGCTTCATCCATCCCCATGTTGTCCTTGTATCCTTCCTCAACGACTCCCATCGCAATCTCTGTTCCCGACCCAACGACCGTATACCTGTCAGGAAGCACTGAACCCAGTGGGTCTAGCGAGTACAGTGAGGGACCCTCTTTGTCCACTCCCCCGACGATTGTCTGCGTGATGAGAGGTGCCAACCGACGGCTGAAGAGTAGACTGGACATGAGCTTAGCGACCGATCTGACCGATATGGGTCGGCCAACATCCAGGTTAAACAGGTTTCCGTAGGCTTCGACTTCTCTGATGAGAACCTGCATATCTGAAACCAGTCCAGCACAAGCTGCGCCTATGTGGTCCGTGATTCTGAAAACCTTCTTCCCTGTCTTGCTCACAATCAGATAACCATATGAAACCCGCTTCTCAGAGGCCAGAATAGCACCATCTTTGAAGATTACGCCCACAGTTGTGGCCCCTGGAATAAACATGTAACCATTCTGTGCTTGCTTTTCCATATGACAACACCTTTCCCGTTTTATGCACGGACAAACTATTAAACTTAATGATAAAGGGTTCTGTTAACTCTTCGGGTCTTTTATGGATAAATGTTTATCCATGTTAACCAGAGGGGCTTTTAGCAAGTTTCTTGTTTTGTCTTAAACCCTAAATAGAAGTTCAACCCACAAGAACCGTCGAGGTTCTGTTTTCAAAATGGGGAAGAGAACTCCTCTTATTGACACTGCGAAACCCGTCAAGGAGTACGATCTTGATGACCCTAGTGCCCAACATGAACTTGGGATCTCAAAGGGCGACCCAGCACATCCGTGCAAAATTTCCGATAGATATACCATCTACAGCAATGGCAAGCGTGCCATTATCGAGTTCAAAAGGTCAAACATGCACAAAGCAGTAGAGCAACTAGACTCCTCAGCTCATCTCTTAGTTCCCAAAAATCCAGTGGATTTCCTCATAGTTGTCTCCGACGGGTTAAGCAGAACCGAGAGTAGGTTTTTTAAGCAAGAACTTAGAACACATAGACTAGTTGACCCAAGCAGAAATGATGAACCTTATCGGGTTAAGGTTGCACCGTTTTCTTGGGAGTTACTGATTTTTTACGAGGAACAAGTGGATAACATGTATCGTATGTATAAGAATCTTTCGGGTGATCGGTGAAATGGGCATATACATAACTCTGAAAAGACCTGAAGCAACTACCTTCAGAGACGTAGCTTTAAATCGGCTCCACTATGCAACAGAAATAGCACTTTCCTTTGTCAATGGGCATGTGTTCGAACCTCAAGGGATAAGTGTCTGGCACAATCGACCTTCAGAGGCTTTAGGGGGAGAACGGTTGTTTCCAGAAGTGAAAGTCTCAGAATTTTTCCGAGATATGGCTAAGCTGAAACAGCAATTCTCTGATAGCAAGTTCTTTCCATTTGAGCTGCTAGTTTCAACAGTTGTGAGAATAGAAGGCTATTGGGACTTAGATGGCGATCGGCTTTCAGGTTTCTTCTCTATCAACAATAGTCCAAGCTGGCGTGAGGTCTACCGCGACATAGAGATCGATGCCTATGGAAAGGGCGAAACAGAAGATTTGGTAGATACAATTTGGAAACGGGACGATGCAAAAGGCATATTCAAAGAAATCATCAGAACCCTGAATAATGCAGCAAAAGGACAGAGCGTTATTCCGCATGAAGTATTTTGCACCGTCGGAATCCCTGAAAAAGGAGTGGTCAAGAACATCAGAGGTATCCATTGCTCTAGCAGACGGTATCTATATGACTTTTTCTATTCAGCTCTCAGCGAACAAGGCGAAGCAGATGTACGTGAAAAACTTGGACCATTAAGACAAAGTTTCTTCGTTGGCACGCTAGCGGATAACAAAATAGTGGCTCAGAGATTTGAAGAAGCATTAAGAGAGACATTAATAGAAGAGGAAATTGGTCAAAGCGTAACCTACTTCGCGAAGGAATCTAAATCCTTTGAGCAACTGTATCAGAAAGTCTACGAGAACGTGTTCAAACCAGCTTTCAAAAGACTACCTAAAGCGAATGATGTTAGACAAAATATAGCAGCAGGTCTAGAGCATACTCCACCTCTAGGTTAGCTTTTTTGCTTATATTCCCTTAACGCACGTTCTTGCTTTCTTTTTCAATGATCAGTTTATCGCCTTCTATTCTCACTATGAGTGATTCACCCACATGGAAGGGGAAATTGCTATCGTTGATTAGGTCCGTTTTGAGGTAGATAGTGTGTCGTGACCCGACTTTGTTGATCTTTGTTTTAACTTGACCTGCCAATTTCTACACCTCTGCATATACTTAGACGAACCATGTATTTAAGGTTTATACTACGGTCTAAACATAGGTGTGGAAACTCTTATATACCTGTGTGTACATTAGTATATACCAAGGTGTAGACCGATGAAAACCTCAAACACACGCAAACTCCGTGCGTACTCTCTTCTGGCTCACGGTAAGGTTGACAAGATAAGCGATTCAACTTATCGAGTTTGGTCTCAGACTGAAGAAGGCAAACACTACATCGTGGTAAGAGAGGGACTTGAGTGGAAATGCGAATGCCCCGATTTTGTCCTTAATCATGTAGCATGCAAGCACATTCATGCGGTTCAACAGATCAGGTTAAATGAGCAGGTTGCATTTCCTCTTGAGAAAGAGGGTGAGAACCTATGCAAAGAAGTAGAATCACCAGAACAGGTTTGTAAATTCTGTGGCTCTCAAAATATCGTGAAGAGAGGATACCGAAACACTCAGAATGGAAAGGTTCAACGGTTTTTCTGCAAAGACTGTAAGAGAAAATTCATTATTGACGAAGGGTTTGAGAGAATGAAGGCTACTCCTGAAACTGTCACCGTAGCCCTTGACCTTTACTTCAAAGGAATCAGCATGAGAGCGATAGTTGACCACATAAAGCAGTTCTACGGGGTAGAGGTTAGCCATGTAGCGATTTACAAGTGGATAAGAAAGTACGTTTCCATGATGAAGAAATATTGCGATCAGCTAGTTCCAAAAGTGAGCGGAATTTGGCATAGCGATGAAATGACATTGAACATAAAAGACTTAGACAATCACGAAAACCTGAGATGGGCTTGGAACGTAATCGACAACGAAAGCCGATTCTGGCTTGCCTCTCAAATAACGGAGAAAAGAGAAATTGCAGACGCAAGACAAGTTCTAGCTCAAGCCTCAAGCCTTTCAAAGACCAGACCAATGGCAATAGTGACAGATGGATTAAGATCCTATCAGGATGCGATAGCGAAAGAGTTCTACACAATGAAAGCACCGAGGACAGAACACGTTAGAATACCCAACATCAGAGACCGTTCAAACAACAACATGATTGAAAGACTTCACGGAACGATTAGGCAGAGAAACAAGGTTATGCGCGGGCTCGATGATGAAGAGACAGCACAGACAATGATGGATGGCCTGAGAATCTACTACAACTTCATGAGACCTCACATAGCACTAGGAGGAAAAACTCCTGCACAACAAGCGAAAATTGCTGATAGTTCAACACCTGAGAATTGGAAGTCACTAATCAAGAAAGCAACAAAAGTCCAAAAACCTCTCTAAGTTAGTTTCTTTGATTTTTGAAATTTCAACATACAAGTTATCAAACAAGATAATGCCAAGTTGTCATTTAAGTTGGAGAGCCAAGTCTTGGCATTTATCGGGGAAATTATTGGTTGTTCAAGAGGCTGTTTTTTTGTCGTTTGTTCTTATAAAATGCCTCAACAAAATCATCTATTCTCTTTTCAACTTTCTTGAGTCTCTCAGTATCATCTTGTTCAGCCAATGAATGGGCTGACATCGATAATAGCGCAAGCGTTTCATGTAAAGGGATTTTTGGGTTGAACTTGTCTAGTCGTACTTTTCCAACAATCGAAGCGGATAGACCAGATTTCCCACCAGAAGATAAAGTGCTAAGGTTTGTTCTGACAACAGACGAATTGAGAATAGCACACACGTAATGAGCTTCTTTTCTAGTGTTCAGAGGAATATACGAAACGACATGTTCGGGAAGAACTAGTTTCTTGCCTAATTTTTTATCATCCACAGAAGACACAACTAAGAAATCAGGATAGAAGCCCATGTTCTTCCAAACAACTTTGTATTTTGAATCCCAATCATTTAGATCATAGATCGAGTAAAATGGGTTTTTGCCCTTGTGAAACATTTTCAAGAAAATCTTTCTATCTAATAGTTTCTCTTTGAAATCGGCTAACCATTCATAAGTATTTGGCGTATCCATTTTCATTTCATTTTCGTTATTCTCACCTAGGCGCGACTGTGGAAGAATACAGTAAGTGTATTTTTCTCCGTTGACATCCCCCAATTTCCATCTGTTGATATGGCGTGACATAATCAATGGATAAATTCTATCCTTTTCGAGGTCTTTCACTTTGCTTTCACAGTTTCGTATCTGGACAAGAGTTCCCTTATCTATCAACAATTCTAAGCCAAAAAATGGCTCTTTTAATCCATGATAAACTCCTGTCCTGATTTTGTAGTCAAACTCTCCTGAAGCATTAAGCTGTTTTTGGCCTTTGTATATAGCCCAAGTGGAGAGCGGATCAGTATCATCTGATGGGTCTGCTTTATAATCTTCCAGCTCATGGGTTCGCTTACCAGCCCACTTTCTGTATTTTATAGGATAATCTGTCTTTTCTCCTTTCTTCGCTACGATCAGCGATACTGCGTTACCAATCTCGAATGGGTTTTCTTTGCTAACATCTTCAACAATAATAATCTTAAGCGGATTTTTGAGTTTGGAAATTTCCACGTCTTTAGGCAATCTGTTGAAGTTTCTGAACCCTCTACCAGACGGAATTTGATACATGGGTTTTATGAGAAAAGCAATCGAACCATGATTCTTCAAATAAACATCCGAACACACGTAAAAGAATATGGCAGATATGTCTCGCTTGACTTTTCCCAATCTTGATTCTAAACCTTTCGTGAAGTACATACCGTACTCATCATTGATTGCCATCATGTGTTTTTGGTATTCGTCGTTCAAGAATTCCCAGTTGACCCAAGGAGGGTTCCCAATTACGAAATCAAATCGTTCTTGGAAGAGAGTGGAGAACTGATTGATTATGATGTCGCACCAAATTTTGTTTTGATTCTGGTTGCTTAGCTCCAGTAGCTTATCGTACAATTCTAATAGATGATAGATCACTTTGTCGTTGTACCCAAATTGGCTTTCTAACTGTTCTTTTGTATGCTTTGCATCAATTTGTTTGTCAATATTGCTTTTTAGAAAATACATGATTTCTGATATGCGAGTCTTTGCTTCAGCGGGTATGCGAAAAATCCCTTTTGTTGTTTTGATATTATACAAGTTTACTTTGTCTGTTAATTTTTTCTGTTTTTCAAGTTCTGGTAAAACGATTGAATCGGTGAGGTATATTGGAATGGTCACTTGTGTTTTTACCAAATTAAAGCGAGATAATGCTATTAGATAATTGGTTCTTGCTGTTAAGACTGCTATTGGGTTTATGTCAAAGCCAACTATGTTTTTCGAAATATCCGCAACTAGTCTTTCCTTATGTTGTTCTTTTTTATACTTTTCAAAAATCCTATTGATAATAGCCACAAGGAATGTTCCCGATCCACATGCTGGATCGAGTGCTCGTGTGTTCACATTGCCATCGAAACCAGCAAGGCGAACAAGATATTTTGCTAACCAATCTGGAGTATAGAACTCGCCCAGGTCATGTCTAAGCTGTTTAGGAAAGACTTCTTGGTAAAAGTTCTTCAAGTAATCAACAACGTATTCTGGTTTGGTTATGAACTCAGCGAAGTCAAACCAATCTAGGCGTGTAATTATGTCTTTGGCGATCTCTTCTATTTCCTTATCCCAAACATCTAAGTACCAAGAAAGAAAAGTTCCTTCTATAAAATTATCTATGCCAATATCCCGAAAGAACTTCCCGTCTTCTATCTCTTTTAGTTCCTTTTCCAACTTTTCCGATTCCAAAAGGGTTTTCATGTGGGATTGAGCCGTAGCATAATTAAACAGGTTTTTTGCTACTTCAGAAGCGACAATTTTAACGATAAAAGCGTAGTATGTATGAATTGCAAAAATGAGTCTGCTTTCTTCGGCTTCCTCTATACCGACTAGTTTCGCAAATTCCTTGAAATGTTCTTTAATTTTCTGCTTGTTAAAAGAGTTGCCGTATATCGAGCTAAACCTCAAATTCCATTCGTCAAAAAGCATCTTTGCCCTCTCATTCTTGCAGACAGATTTTGAGTACAATGTTTTCAAAGATTCTCTTGTTTTTGCTTTATTGAAACCAAACTGTGAGGGTAACTCAATGAACGAAATCTTATACAAACCTACAAGATAGTTTACCATCATCTCAAAACTTTGCCTAGTAAACTCTCTTTCGTCATAATCCCACTCGCTTTCAATCCAACGCACAAAAATAATCAATTTGCCATCAAAGACTATTCCAACGAGTTTTTCTCGTTGCGCTGAAGGATAAGCACCCAAATAGTCATCTTTAATTTGATTTAGTGCGTGTTCTTTTCCCGCATGTGATAGGAGTTTGCCGACCGACTCATACTCTATGATTACTTTTCCATATGTAGCATCCTGTCTTTTCTTAGAAACGACAAAGATGTTTCCTGCTTTTTGTTCATATTGCCCTTCAATGTTTGAGAAACCTAGCCATTCAAAATAGTTTTTGAGAACATGCTCAAATTCTATTTCCAGTTTCGTCTCGCGTTTTTGCTCGCATTTTTCGATAGCTCTTTGGGCTTTTTCGAAGAAATCGGTGCTGTTAGCCATGTTGTCTTAATGTACGGTCTATCTTTTTAACATCTTTGGCTCGGTTTAGGGATAGTAAAACAAAGCTTGTTGTCATGGAAATAGGTACGAAATGGTTTCCTGCACTTTGGGCATTTATATTGTCGCACAAGATAGTAACCCTGACGGTATTTCCATTCCTTTTTATGCTTAACGTTAATCTCCGCGTTGCAACGTGGGCAGTTCATTCATTTACCACTGATTTTGCCAGAATAGAAACACCTAATTAATAAGGTTTTTAGTTAATAAAAAGCCCCGACAGTTAACAAACTTCTTTAAGACCCTAAGAGTTAACAGAACCTGATAAAGGGTTCTGTCAAGTCTGCGTCTGATTAGATTCCATTTAAAAAATCGTCGGATAAGTCTACAACCAAGTACGTAGTAATGTTACCAATGGCCTCATCCGCCCTTCTGGCGGGTTTCCAGTTGGGCCAGTCAATATGATGAAGATTGCAATGGCAAGAAAAATGACGAAAGCAATGGTAAGCAAAAATAGTATCCAATCTTTCTTCGTAACTGTTTCTGCCATTGTCTTCCCTGTTCTTGAGGCTGACTATTAGATTATATGTAGGGTTGTGCCATAAAAGAGTTTACGATTTGTGGTTCTGCGCTGGAGACTTCTCCCGCACGATCCCTGTTTTTTCTCTTCTCGTTTACTACGAGAGCTGGGGCCCCTTTTTGCTGAGACCATTGTAGGGTTCGTGTTTGCGGTGACCATAGAAGCCGGCGCTGAATGACAAGAAAATAATTCTTTTTTCGTGTGAGCAACCAAAAAGAGCCTACCGCTAGGAGCTAAGAAATACCGTGCATCAGAACGTTGTAAGGTACACGAGCCCGCAACGTTCCTCTACCCCGTCGTTTTTTACCGCTGAAAAATTTGTCCGCATGAATAATGCCATTCCTAATCTGCCTTCCGCGCGCGGATGACGATGCCTCGGCAAGTGTGTGCGCGGTTTTCTTAATAGAGCGCGTATGTGCAAGAGTGAACAAGAGGAGCAAGAAATAAAACTTGATGCGGCGATAGTTCTACGAGAGGAAGCAAGCATGATAAGCGTTTACATCGAGAAGGTCGGAAATGTCTGGTTTGGAGTCGCCTTTGAAGGAGAATCTGTCTACGCGACAACGTTTGCCTCAACTCAGAACAATGCTTTGCGAGGATTGAGAGAAAGTGTCCCCTTTCATGTTTCTGCGGAAAACCCAAAGAAAACCGAGTTTGCCCACTCTGTGATCGAAGCGTTGAAGGAGATTTACGATGGAAAAGACGTTTCTCACAGCTTCTCCCTGGCCGAGGAGCATCTGCCAAAGTACACTAAGAAGGTAATCGAAACCGTTTGCAAGGTACCGCTGGGTTACGTAACCACGTACGGTGAAGTTGCCAAAGCCGTCGGAGGAGGGCCAAGAGCTGTTGGGCAGATCATGGCTTCAAACCCCTTCGCACCGGTCTGCCCGTGCCATCGAGTTGTAAGAGCGGACTTCACACTGGGTGGGTACGGAGGCGGCTTGGACGTCAAGCTTGCTTTTCTGAAGCGTGAAAGGCGCGGATACCCTGATGAACGCGAAATTCCAGTGGACGGCAAGAAATTGCGAGTGTTTCCAGTCGAGCTTGCGATCAGGAAAGCTCAGCAGGGGTAAATGTTAATTCTCTTCCACAGATAACATGTTCCAAGAGACGATCCGAATGAGCAAGCGGGGTCTTTACGTAGGAAGGTTTCAACCTTTTCATCTGGGGCACCTCAGCGCGATAAAGGAAGTTCTGAAAGAGGTTGACGAAACGGTAATCGTCATCGGCAGCGCGCAGTACAGCCACAACCTTAGCAACCCGTTTACCGCAGGAGAAAGGCTGGTTATGGTTCGTGAAGCGTTGGAGGAATGCGAAGTAGACTATAGACGGGTTTGGATCGTGCCCGTTCCGGATGTGCACTTGCACATGATGTGGGTCTCTTCCTTAGAGGGCTATACTCCCCGCTTTGACGTTGTCTACTCTAACGAACCGTTGACGCGTCGTCTCTTCACTGAGGCTAGATACAAGGTGAAGCCCATTCGTTTCTTTGACAGAAAGCTATACTCTTCGACCGAGATCAGAGAGAGAATGGTCAAGGACGAAAACTGGGAAAACCTCGTGCCCAAAAGCGTGGTAGCTTTTATAAGAGAAATAGACGGAATCAACAGGCTCAAAGACCTGAGCAAGAGCGACAAAGTCTAACGGCATTCGATAAAGAGACCTTGCACACTCACAGATTATGAATGATTGCTCTCCTTCTCGCAAGGTGTCGACCGTTTAAAAATCCAAGGAGGTAAATGCTTTCCTAGAGGCGTCCAAATCGTTATCCTCGTCTTGTGAAGATCAACAAAAAGCGCTCTCATGCGCCATTTTCTTACAGCCTTTCCTCGATTTCTGAAAAGCCTCACTGCCTTCTCCCCGCCCAGATCGCGCCTGCGATTACGATCACAGACAATTGAGACAGAAAGAGAAGTATCAACGTCTGGGTAGCGTTGACGAATATTTCCTCGAACATTTCTGGTCAAGAATACGTTCTCATCTCAGCCTAAAAGCAGGATTTCCACGCTTGAAATAGGTAGCGGGCACTCATATTCAAGAAACCGACATATAGAACGACCGTCTGGACTGATGGCCGAGGCTAAGATCGATGAAGGAGGACCTTGTCTCCGTTCTTTACCTTGAACGCTTTTGATGCGTTGCCTTGGTTTATTGAGAGTTCAAGGAAATTGTGACTTCCAATCAGTGCTAGCGGTTCCTGCGCCTCAACTTCCCCGTAGGCCCTGCAGAACCTCAATGTAAACCAAGTGTTTTTCACCTTGACCTTCACAGCCTTTATAGTTCGCATCGGCGCAAGCTCTTTTTCTCCAATGTTTGTTATTATGTTTCCAAAGTCGTCCACGTGAATCACCTCACCAACAAGCCCTGCCTTCCTCCTGACGACTTTCGTAAATTCAGGGGCTGTCATCTTTCTTGTTTCTCGCCCAAAGTCTGACGGGGGTTTTCCGTTTGCTAGGTGGGCTGCTGCTGGCGAGAAGATGTCCCGTCCATGAAACGTGTCGGAGACGTTTGGCATCATGAACCTTGAGTTCGTTAACTCGTAAACGTGCTCTATTCCCTGGGCTTTCGCCGCCAGAACAAGCACTCCGTTGTCTGGCCCAATGAAATAACCGTGTCTCGTTCGTATACACAGCGGACGCCTCTTGGTTCCAACTCCAGGGTCGACAACCGCAACGTTGATGGTGCCTTCTGGAAAATACGGAGCTGCTGACGCTAAGATGTATGCCCCCATCCTTACGTTGAATTTTTCGACCTGATGAGATACGTCCACGATCATGGCGCCGAGGCATATGTTCAGAATCACAGCTTTCATCTCTGCCACATATGGGTCCTTCAAGCCAAAATCAGTCGTCAGAGTGATTATGCGCCGAGCCATGTCATTCTTTTATAAACAACACCCAATAATTAAGTTTCCACGCGTAAGCACCGAAGGACTGCAAGAATGAAGCACTACGGAAAACTGACGACCAAGGACACTGCGTTGACGGTGACTTTCACGGCTTTGTACGCTGTTTTCGGATTCATAAAGATCTCTCCGATAATCGGCCTACCAGGGCAAGCAATCACTGCTGCTGCGATCATAGCGCCGATCATTGGAATACTGCTCGGCCCCTACATAGGAACTCTATCCGCGTTTCTGGGGGGAACGATCGGGTTTTTTCTGGGCGCCCTCTCCTACCTGAGCTTCGCCTCAGGCGTTGCTGCAGCATTCTGTGCCGGAATGGTCAAAAGTGGAAAAAGAATAATCAGCATACTAGCCTACCTTTCTCTGCTACTGCTTTTTGCGTTCTATCCAATTGTCGGACCTGCATGGCTGTTCCCCTTAGAACTGTGGTTCCAGATAGCGGGTCTCATCATTCTGGTCTCGCCCCTGCAGTCCGCGGCTGCAAGGTCTCTAGAATCTGGAAGCAACCTGAAACTGCTCCTCGGATTTTTCATCACTTGTCTGACGTCCACGCTCGCAGGTCAGATTGCCGGGTCATTAATCTTCGAAGCCTTGACACCGAATGCGACAACTCTGTTGCCGACTTGGCAAACACTCACGGTTCTTTATCCTGTAGAGCGAATTGTCATCGCATTAGGTGCGATGTCCATCGGAGCTTCGTTGTCAAAAGTTCTGAAATCAACCAATCTCTGGCCCGGTCCACGGAAGCGTTGAACAGCTGCTGCAAGAGGTTCAAAGTGGCAGATGCTTCGTCATAAGTGACGGATTCTATGCTCCAGACAGAGACGAGAGTGCCGTTGAATGTCGCGACTTCCGTCGACGGGCGAGGCACACATAGCCGTCCGTGCCTAGCTGACCTGCTGAGAAGAGTATCTCTTTCGGACCCGTGACAGAAAGTATATCTGCAGCATGGCTATCACTAGCCAAACAACCAAAAGGACGGCGGATACTATTCTCAGCTCCCAACTCTGAACGAAGAGGTTCACAAGGAAAAGAGTAACGAAGAGAGCAATAGTGACCAACTGAACTAGTCTTAGCGTTATGATTCTGTTTCTTGGATTCCATGCCCCGCCTCGCGCAGATCGCAGTTCTTCTACTTGCTTTAACCTTTCTTCTGAAAGATAGTACTTGCCGTTCACTTCCACGAAGACGCCTAAGCGACCGAGACGCCTCTTCATCGCCTCTTCGAACCTCGGCGGAAGACCGAGCTCCTCAGCCGTCATCGCCTTGTCAGGACTGATCGCTCCCTTCTGGCGAAACTTCTCGACGACATCGTGGAACCATCTTTCGATCCGTTCACGCCTTTCGAACATGACATTCCAACCCCGTGGACACCGTGCTCGTTACTCGTCTGCGGTCTGCTCTAGACCTTTCAGGACTCTTGACGCGAACTCCCTCATCGCATCTGCCTTGACCATCGCGATGCCGCGCCTCTTCTTGCCCGCCACCACGAGCAACAGGTCTCCTGGCTTTATGTTGAAGTCTTTTCGAGCCTTGACGGGAATGACGACTTGGCCTCGGTCGCCGACTTTCACCGTCCCATAAACAGACATACCTTCGTCACGTGCACTCATAGCTATTCCACTTTTTGCATATTTCACATAATTCATACTTCATAAAAGGCTTTACGCATGATTCGCACGTGGCTCGTGCAAGGGGACCAGGCTATTCGATCGAGAGAGCGCGTTCTGAACTCTATGTTAAGAAAGCGTCCCGATCAGCGAAAAGCCCCCGCCAGCTTCCACCAAAGGGCTACATCAACAGTACCGTCTAGAGAAAAAAACGAGGGGGAAGGGGTAGACGTGTTAGACGAGGCAAAACGCGAAAGAGGGAATGTTGTATCTGTGGCAAAAAGCGAAACAAGAACTAGATTATGCTCCACAAGCTCACGTCTCGGCGAGTAAGCCTTCCAGATACTTCCTGCTTTCCTCGATCTCCTTCTCACCTGCCCGAATTTCCAACGTGAGCCAGCCATCATAATGAACCTCTCGCAAGCACTTGACAAGACTTCGAAAATCTATATTGTCCTTTCCGAGTGCAAGATGAGTCGCTTTTCGGTAATCCTTCTCCAACGTAGCATCATGAACGTGAACATCCACAAGTCTGCCTTTAAACATGTGAACCGCTTCGGAAAGACTGATATCCACTTGGTGCAAGTGACCAGCTTCTAAGAGAACGCCGAGCCCTTCCGACGGAAAATCCGAAACAAACCGAACAAAATCAGTCAAGCCTTCAAAGATGAAAGGCCTGTAGCAGAATGATTCCAAAGCCAGCTTGATGTTTTTGCTACGTGCAAAATCCACCTGCTCCTTCAACAGTCTCAGGAAACGTGCCCTCGCCTCCAACCACAACTCGGCCGATTCGTCTCCCATCGAAAAAAACGGCGGATGAACTGACACCAAAGTCGCACCTATCTCACTGCCCAACGTAACTCCACGGCGCACCTGCTGTATCATTCTATTATACTCTGCTTCGGACGAAGCGAACTTCGAAGCGTCGAACAGCCCTCCAACATGCATACTTCTCCTCATGTCCAGCTCGTCAAGGACCTGTTTCAAAAGTCCACCATTGATCGACGCATAGTCGGCAAGCGGGCCGACCTCGAGAGCCCTGAAACCTAGCACAGCTGTTTTCCGCACAAGCCTCAAGAGTTCGTCGTTGCCGTGCGGCGGGCTTGTTTTGAAAAACCCTTTCGGAGCCTCATGAAGGGCAACGATCATGCTCTGGCCTTTCTCTTTACGCTTGATTGCGTTCCCAAGGTGTTCATGAATATGCATTCTTTGAAGGGCATCATCATGTCAGCGGAACCGTAAACGCCATCATCAAAATCCACAGGAGCACCCTTGATCAGCACTAGGGGAGTTTTCTCAGTCGCCTCGCCCATCAGCAAGTGGGCTGCTGACGCCAGATCATCCGCAACTGCCTGTCGCGTGATCACGATGGACTTTCCGAAGAGGTCCTTGCAGCCTCTGTTGTCCCTTATGGGTTTAAACCCTGCAACTGCCAAGGCCAAGCCGGTCGTTCCGATTCTGAGAGGAACCAGACCGCTGTCAACTATCATAACGGCGACATCTTTGCCAGTTCTGCGTTTGATTCGGTCCTTGACCTCTCTTGCAGAAGCCGCAGGGTTCTTGGGCCACAGGACAGCGTAATCAGAGGGCGCGTTCTTGTTGTCTATGCCCGCGTTGGCAGCCATGACTCCGTTCTTGAGCGTCAAAACGGCTTTCTCAACTCCTCCGCAGATCCTGTCTGCTTCTCGCAGGATCAGCTCGGCAAATTCTGGCTTCAACGAGTATTCCTTTGCCAGTCTCTTGGCCTCTTCCGAGGGTTTCACCTCACTTAGCTTAACTACGCGTCCTTCTGAACAGGACACAACCTTCGAAGTCAACGCCAACACATCGTTATCTTCCAGCTGCAAGCCTTTAGCCTTCAAAGACCTGAGAACCAACTCGACCAAGTCATCTCCAGTCTTAACGACACGTGTCTTGACGGCAATGAGCCTCAAGCGAGCTCAACCTCCGTGCACGACGGGAACAAAAATCACTTCATCCTCATCATTCACGCGCGTCTCCAAACCGTTCAAAACACTGATTTCCTTTCCGTTCACGAGCACCAGCATGCTCCTTCTAGGCTCTCCGGACTCGGGGTCGATCAGAGAAGATTTGAGTTTAGGCAGCTGTTCAACAGTCTTCTTCACGAGGGCCGTAAGCGAAACGGGCCGTCCAAACTTGAGTGTTAGCTTGTCTTTGCCTGAGATGCCTCGAAAAGATCCGACGAACTTCACGCTTACAATCATCACAGCTTTCCTTCCCGTCTTACAGAATGACCATTACCGAAACATCGTTCACGTTTGTGCCCGTGGGCCCTGTGAAGATGAGGTCGCCGAGCCTGGAAAAGAGGTGGTACGAATCATTGTCAGCCAAGAACTTCTCAGGAGCTAGGCCGATCTTCTTTGCCCTGGCCAGCGATTGCCCGTCGACGACTGCTCCGGCAGCATCCGTCGGGCCGTCGACGCCGTCCGTGCTCAAGGAAGCCACAGCCACACCGTCCAGACCTTCAAGCTTCATTGCGGCTGCTAAGGCAATCTCCTGGTTTCTTCCTCCCATGCCCTTCCCAACCACAGACACGGTTGTTTCTCCTCCTGCAACTATGCCCGCTGGCCTTGGAACAGGGTTTCCAGAAACCGAAGCTTCACGTACGATCGAAGCCAGCACGATTCCTACTTGTCTGGCTTCCCCCTCCAGCATGGCAGTTAGCATCAACGTGTTCAAACCGGCAGACTTCAAACCTCCGCAGGCCGCTTGAGTTGCGAACCGGTTGTTCCCAACGACAAAACTGTAAACCTTCTTGAAAGCCTCATCTCCGGCTTTTGGCGTTTCAAGAGCTAGACCCTTCTCCCCCTCAGACAAGAGCCTCCTTATAGATGACGGAGCCTCCGCCCACAGATCGTACTTCTTCAGAACTCCTATGGCCTCGCTGAACGTTGTGGAGTCTGGAACAGTCGGGCCTGAAGCGATGAAATCCAACGGATCACCTATGACGTCGGAAAGGATCAGATTCAAAATCGTAGCTGGGTAGGCTTTCTTCGCAAGCCAACCACCCTTGAAGTCTGAAATGTGTTTTCGGACCGTGTTGACCTCGTTTATTGTGGCGCCGCTCTTGAGCAGTGCATCTGTTACCTGTCTCTTGTCCGCAAGCGTGACGTCTCCCCTTGGCAGAGGCATCAGGCTTGAGCCTCCGCCTGAGATCAGGCATATGATCAGGTCGTCAGCGGTTGCGCCTTCGGCTATCTCAAGCATCCTGCGTGTTCCTTCGACTCCAGCCTCGTCTGGAACAGGGTGATTTGCTCCGTGAAGCTTTATGATTCTAGTCTTGTTTCTGCTTTCATGGAGAACGTTCACAAGCCCATCCGTTATGCGCGCGTCCAGAACCTGCTCCAAGGCTTCTGCCATGGATCCACTCGCTTTTCCGCCGCCTATGACGTAGATGTTCTTGAACTCTCTCACGTCAAAGGAATAGTCATCAACTTTCAGAGTGCAATCTTTCAGGACTACTTTTGATTCTATTATCTTTTTGGGGTCGACCGCGTTCAGCGCAGCTTCGAGGCTTCCGAGGGCAAGCTCCCTCGCTCTTCTGACAAGCTCGGTCTCGCCGTTTTTGACCAACTGTTCCTTATTCCTTATTGTCACCATCTCTGCAGTTCCTCGGACCTTCCTCAAAGACGATTGCGTAAGTGTAATAAGTCAACTCTAATAAAGAATTGCGCAAACATTTGCACGGTGAATTACATGGCAAAACCGAAGATTTACGTTACCCGAGATATCGGTGAAAGAGGCCTGAAAATAATAAGGCAGCACTTCGACACCGAAGTCTGGCCTGAGTACGCTCCACCACCGAAAAAAACAATAATAGAGAAAGCAAGAAACGTGGACGCACTTGCCACGCTTTTGTCTGATAAGATAGACGGTGAAGTCTTTGATGCGGCACCAAAACTAAAGATCGTTTCTCAATTAGCCGTGGGCTTTGACAACATAGACGTCCCTGAAGCTACGAAAAGAGGAATTTACGTAACGAACACGCCGGAAGTCCTAACCGACACAACTGCAGACTTCGCTTGGGCCTTGCTACTAGCGGTTGCCAGAAGAGTGGCTGAAGCAGACAAGTACGTTCGCACTGGGCAATGGAAGGTCGGATGGCACCCCAACATGATGGCGGGCAGAGATGTCTACGGCGCAACCATCGGCGTTGTGGGCGCGGGAAGAATCGGCTACGCTGTGGCCAAACGAGCAACAGGATTCGACATGAAAATCCTGTTCTACGATGTTGTGCCAAGACCAGAGATAGAGAAGCTTGGAGCGAAGAAAGCCGACCTCGACACACTGCTGAAACAGTCGGACTTTGTCAGCATCCATGTCCCGCTGATGAAAGAGACGCATCATCTGATAAACGAGCAGAAGCTCAGACTGATGAAGAAAACAGCTTATCTGATAAACAATTCACGAGGGCCCGTCGTAGACGAGAAAGCATTGTACAAAGCATTAAAAGAGGGTTGGATTGCCGGCGCAGCACTGGACGTTTTCGAACAGGAACCCATACCGGTCGACAGCCCGTTGCTCAAGCTCGACAACGTCGTCGTAGCCCCACACATATCAAGCGCAAGCCTCGAAACCCGCTCCAAAATGGCCGAGATGGTCGCAGAAAACCTAGTTGCGTTCTTCGATGGAAAGAAACCACCGAACCTGATCAACCCAGACGTAATGAAAACTCGGCCACTGACATGACAGTTCTAGGCATCGCAGCAAATAGGGTCAGCAATAGCTCAAATCAACCCTTTTCCACACCTTTCTCTGATGTTTTCATCGGTTTTTCGAAGCTATGATGCAGGGTCGGATCATGAATTTGAAGCAGGGAGAGTAAAATGGTTAAATACTCATCCTCTTCTACGTCTAATTTCCTCTCAAAACTAGGTGATTTGAGTGAGCTCTATCTTCGCAGATAGGATGAAAACTCTAGGAACAGAAACAGCGTTCGAAGTTCTTGCAAAGGCTAGGGCACTTGAGAAGCAGGGAAAGGACATCGTGCACTTGGAGATAGGTGAACCAGACTTTGACACGCCGAAAAACATCAAGGACGCCGCGACGAAAGCCCTCAGCGCAGGCTACACTCACTACACACCGTCTGCAGGTATCCCAGAACTGAGACAGGCCATTGCCGACTACATTTCCAAAACCAGAAAACTGGAAGTCAAGCCAGAAGAAGTGGTCGTCACGCCTGGCGGCAAGCCGATAATGTTCTTCAGCATCCTGGCGCTGGTAAACCCCGGCGACGAGGTACTGTTCCCGAATCCGGGCTTCCCAATCTACGAGTCTATGATAAACTTTGTTGGCGCGAAAGCCGTGCCCATACCCCTCAAAGAGGAAAACGAGTTCGGCCTTGACCCGGAATATGTGAAGAAACAGGTAACGAAGAAGACGAAAATGATAATCCTCAACTCTCCAGAAAACCCAACCGGTGGGGTCGTCACGAAGGAGCAGTTGAAGGTCATTGCCGACTGCATAAAAGACAGAGACGATGTTTTTGTGCTTTCAGATGAGATCTACAGCAGGATAGTCTACGAGGGCAAACATGAAAGTATAACCCAATTCTCAGGGATGAAGGACAAGACGATCTTGCTGGACGGTTTCTCAAAAACTTATGCCATGACGGGATGGAGACTCGGCTACGGTGTCATGAGAAAAGACCTAGCTGAAAAAGTCGCGCAGCTGATGACTAACTCAAACTCATGTACTGCCACGTTCACTCAGCTTGCGGGAGTTGAAGCCTTAACGGGATCTCAGAAAGAACCGGAGAGAATGGTCGAGGAGTTCAAGAAGAGAAGAGAAGTCATAGTCAAGGGCCTGAACGACATAAAAGGCATGACCTGCAAGAAGCCTCACGGGGCTTTCTACGTGTTTCCAAACATAAGGGGAACCGGGATGGACAGTCGCAAGCTCGGGGATCACCTGCTCTACAACGCAGGCGTGGCAGTGTTGCCTGGAACGTCCTTCGGCAAGTTCGGCGAGGGCTATCTGCGCATATCCTTTGCAAACTCGATTGAAAACATCAAGAAAGCCTTAGACCGCATAGAGAAGTCTCTGAAGAAGCAATAGGCTTCCTCAATCCTCTATTTTTTCTTCCGTTAGAGTTTCAACGATGTCTGAGGCTAACTGTATCAGAGTGTCTGCCTGCTTCATCGCTCTCTCGCCGTCCACTTCCTCAAGCTGCGACAGCTGGTACACGATTCCTTCGATTTCAACTAGACACTTCAGGACGGGATCGCTAATCATCTGAGGCAGCGCTTTTTCTGCAGTCTCTCGCACGACGATTTCGACGAACGCAGGCTCCCCCAAGCTGTAGTAAATGGCGTTTCGAGCTTTTCTAACAGCCTCCAAAACCAGGCTCGGAGCCATATAGGGCATTTTCCTCGCAGCTTCAAGCTCTGCCTTTGCTTCGCGCAGATATCGAAGCGCCCAACCCTTTCTGTACTGGTCCATCAATTTCCTTCGTCTCTGCACGAGTTTTGAGGTTAACTCGCCCCTAACAGAGCTACTCAGCTTCTTCTACAACTTCGCTGGGCAGCTCAGCTTCTTCAGACGCGAAATAGCGCGTTATGTACCCAGCGATCTGATTTCTCACTTTCGGCGTCCCTCCCTGCACTAGAGTCGCAACCATATGCTTGTTGTTTTCGAAATCATGGGAAAACTTGCCAGGGAAACGCCTGATCAGTTCTTTGGCCGTGCGCTTTATCTGTTCGGTTCGAACACTCCCCACGCAACTGTTCCTCCAAGCATCGATCTGTTGTTCTGTGCTCCATGATTAAGGATTTGCTGAAGCAACCTCTCATAAACATGACAAGGCTAATTTAACTTTACCTATTCCGACTGTCGAATAAACTGAAACAGCCTGCATGTTTAGTGCTGAATGTGTTGTTAAATGCAATGAGCCTGAACATCGGTCCTGTCTCGTGGAGTTTTGGGTCTTGCAACAGTGGTAGGCCCCTCCATCTGCAGCCAAATATGATCTGTTGGGTTCGGTGTGCGATCTTGAATGGCAGGTCTGAGCAGTTTGTTGGGAGAAACTTTTCGGCGCGCATGAGCATTGCTGCAATGGTTGAAAATGGTATTCGTGGTCAGAGTATCTTCATCACTGCACAGCCTTGAGCACAGCACAGAACTCATCATCTGTCGCTTTTCATAGCTTCCCAAGGGGACAATATCAGGCTTTTATCTTGAAGAGGAAAATATTGATGAGACATGAACAAACGACGCTGCAACCTGATAGACACGTACCCGGATTTCTTGGCTTACTGGGCAGATTCAAGTTTCAAAAAAGTCGATGAACAGGTGACTCTGTGGCAGACCTCTTACTTGAAGAAGTATCCTGAACTGTTAAGAAAACAGGTTGAAAACTGTAAGGAAGCGAACGTCAACTGGCAAGAGAATGCTAAGAAAACCTTGCAACTAGTACCACAGCGTCTCCCGTTGATGCAGGAAGCAAGAGACAACATTGTCCAAATCTGTAAATCTACGTACTTGAAGGCCACAGAGAGGCTGGGAATAGACTTCAATGTAACCTTCGTCGTCTACGTCGGTATCGGATGCGGTGCGGGATGGGCAACCACGTATGACAAACAGCCTTCTGTCCTCTTGGGATTGGAAAACATTGCAGAAGAGAAATGGCATAGAAAGAACAAGCTTCAAGGTCTGATGTGCCACGAAATGGGGCATCTCACCCATATGAAATGGCGCGAAGAATGGAAAACCTTCGAGAAAGCCGAGGAGGACCCTTTGTTCCAACTGTACAGTGAAGGATTCGCCCAGAGATGCGAGCATGTGATTCTTGGAAAAGAGACGTGGCACATGAAATCAGGCAAACAATGGCTCCAATGGTGCGAACAGCATAAAGGCTGGCTGGCAAGCGAGTTTCTTAGAAGACTGGAAAGACACGCTTCAGTAAAAGACTTTTTTGGTTCCTGGTTCAGCATCCAAGGAAAAAAGCAAACAGGATATTTTCTAGGTTATGTTTTCATCCGCAGATTGGAAAAGACATGCGATTTAAGAGAAATAGCACTCTTAGAACCCAAGAAGGTGAACAGCAGTTGCTTAGAGTATCTTAAATCCATCTCCGAAAAGGCTGCAGATGAAACGAGCACGATCAACCGAGAAGAATTGTGAACAATAAACGTTAAATACGGCTTTAAAGAGAAAAAGAGGCTACGGAGGACTATTTGTGGTCGAATTAGAATTAGCCGTAGCCCCAATGCATAGATTGTGCAAGAAAGCTGGGGCGGATAGAGTAAGCGAAGCGGCAGCAAAAGAATTGGCCAAAGCGTTAGAGGAAATCGGTGTGAAAATCGCAAGAGAAGCTCTGGACTTCGCAATGCACGCTGGGAGAAAAACCATAAAGTCTGAGGACATAGAAATCGCAGCGAAAAAAGTGATGGGCAAATAGCCATTTTCGCCAATTCTCTCTTTCTTTTTTGTCAAATTAGAAGCTTCTTCCTGCCTACTCCGTGATCTTAGTCGTCTCCAACCATCTTCAATGCCCGCGAAAACGACTTCCGACACGGAAAACGCTTAAGAACCACCCTGCAAATTTCAATACTGGAAGCCGATAAAGATGGGTGGAAAAAAGAAACTCAGCCTGAAACAAATTGAACGCATGCAGGACAAAAAGGACACTGAGGATAAAGACAAGAAGAAAAAGGAAAAGGCGGGACCTTCAAAAGAAAAGAAACTGGCTGCAGTGATCCCGCCAGATGCGAAGAGTGATAAGGTCATTGGCGAGCTGAAGAAGATGCACGTGTTGACACCGTATTCTGTGGCGACGCATTTCAACGTGCGCATAAGCGCAGCGAAAGACTTGCTAGTTCAACTGAAAGAAAACGGCGCGATCCAACTGGTTTCAGGAAATCACAACATCAAAATATACAGGGTAGACTGAGCTGTTCAAGGGCTTGCTCCCCCTTCAGTTACAGAACTTGCTTTTACTGACTTGAGGGTCAAGATTTCCTTGGATTTCCCCACACGAGTCTACACGGAAGAAGAAGTCAGACAGGCCAGAGCGCTAATCGACAGGGGATACAAGCACCGCATAGGGATCAGAGGAAGTGCAGCCTTCAGGCAGAAAGTCAGAAAAGCATTGGCTCTCGTCAAGACCGCCGGCTATTACGATTTTCTCAGAACGTACGTACGCAGCATAAAACAGATTGACGGTCTGACGCAGCTCCGACAGGCAGAAGTGGCTGTGTGGGCAAATGAATATGCTGTTGAAAATTCGGTTGACGCGGCCAGCGTCTTCGTGCAGAAAGCCAACAGCATGAAGGAGTATCTTGAGGGAGAACTCTACTATGGAGGAGCAGCGGAAAAGCGTTCAAATGAGAAACGAATAGAGTTCCTCGAAGCTTTGAAGAGCAAGACGCGCGAAAAAGAAGTAGCAGAAGAATGCCAGAAGCTTCTAAAAATGTGGAAAGAAAGCTCCCTGGTTTACTAGCGCGCTAGGATCAGCTTTTCATATATCGCCTATTAAATTCCATGCTCATAAGATATTTTCTAAACGGAGAACGCGAAAAACCTATTGGATAAAAACTTTAGCTTCAAGCGCTTTGATATGAACATATTGGGAAAGCGAAATTGAGAATCAGTAAATTCTTGATAGTCTACGGTAAACATGTATGGGCAATTGAAGGTTTGTTGATAATTAGTGCCGTACTGGCTTTTTTCCTTGAACTTTCTCTCAGTTACTTGAGCGCATTTTACGCTCCCACAGGATTCTTCTTTTTTGGCCTTACCTTCATTCATGTATTGATGTGCATGCATATAGCCAAGGGTTCTGTTAACTCTTCGGGGCTTGAATGATGGAAGATTTTCCTGAATTACTAGCACATCTCAAAATGGAAGAATAAAGACTTGCTATGAAAAAAGAAGAATATGATCTAAGGGGATGAAGGCTTACTTCTTCATTGCTGCGATTCGAGCTTTTAGAACTGTTCTTATAATTTCTTTGTTTTTCTCGTATGATATGATCTCATGTACCTCAGAGACAAAGTAAGGATAGAACATGCTCACGTTTCTATAGACATCTACAGTTTCCCCTTTGCCGATTGCGTATCCAACGTGCGCATCTGGGAAAATCCCCCACTCTTCAATCTCGCCCTTCTTTATCAGTCCATCCATGGTTGCCCATATCATTTCGTGGAGTTCTAAGAGCTTAGAAGGGTCTGTAGGCCATGGTGCCGACGGATTCACGCGCCACAAGTTGAAAAATCTAGCCACTCAAGCCACCTCCCTTATAGTTGTATTTTGGGATGTTTGGCATAACTTGTATTTAAAATCATAGGACAACGGCAGTTTCACCCATTTTTTGACTGTTTTCATTGAATACGAATACCAAGAGTAGATAATGTGATCAAGTTGTTACCAGAGCCCTTTTCAACACTTAGCTCCTAAGAGTCAACAGAACCCGTATATGCAGAACGTATATGCTCCTCCGTGCGCACTACATTCTCTTTCTCACAGTGCCTTTCCTGACACTATCAATTTATCTCGGATTGACATTAAGGCGAGCTTGCTCGCGCGCGCTAGCATGTTCCTGAATTCTTTTGGGAAGTGGCTTGTGCTGCTTATTCTGCTCTTCAATCATATTTGGCTCATATAGGATACCGGGGGGAGGGTGTGAGCACGCAAGCACCCAGCTGAACCGTGACAGTAACCATAGAGAAACATCATGCCTTTCCTCTTGAGCGGAATCTAGGAATTTCGGAACAAGCATGCGCGCTACTAGAGACTTTCAACTCTTATTTTTGTCCCACTCTTGACCTGCCTGAACAGCTCAAGATCGCCGGTTACCTTTCCAATGATGTTCACCGGGCTGTAGGGCTGCGATTTTCCGTGGAAGATGCATATTGCGCTTCCCATGGGCCAGAACGCGATCGTCCCAGTTTCGACAGTGGCCTTAGCCTTTTCTTCGCCCATCTTGACAGGAGTTTCAAAGTACACCTCTTCCTTCCACAGGGCAGCTCTTCCTTCTATCGGTAGTCTCCGAACTATCATATCTATCGTTCTCGGAGCCAAGAAACGCACAAGCTCTCCTTCGGTTTCGCCCATCCCTTCAACCGTGAACTTCACTTTTACACGAGAGACTTCTCCTTTCTCTTCACTTTTCTCTTGACTTTTCTCTTCACTCATTGCCTTTTCACACTTCTTTCAATGAACTCTTCCAAGACGTGCTCAAGCGAAACGGGCCCTAAAACTTTGAGTTCATACTTGACTCTCACCGTTGGCTGCTTGATAGTTATCACCCTTCTCAAATCTATGGGTGTGCCGATCACCACAACATCACATGGAGTGCGGTCAATGGTTTCTTTGAGTTCAGCTATCTGTTTTCCACCGTAGCCCAGCGCGGGAAGCACCGCGCCCAGATGCCTGTACTTTTCATATGCTTCCTTAATTGAGCCCACAGCGTAGGGCCTCGGATCGACGATTGCACCTGCTCCGAACTTCTGCGCAAATATCACTCCAGCTCCGTAGGGCATGTTCCCATGAGTGATCGTAGGTCCATCCTCAATCACCAACGCACGTTTGCCCCTGACAGCCTCTGGGTTGTCAGCGGTTATCGGTGAAGCAGCTTCCAAGACTGTTGCGTTTGGATTGACTAGCTTGATGTTTTCTTTGACTAGCTTCACTTTCTGCGGGTCAGCGGTGTCAACCTTGTTAATTATTATCACGTTGGCCATCCGCAGATTTGCCTCACCAGGATGGTAAGCCAGTTCATGACCAGCTCTATGAGGGTCAGCCACAACAATGCACA
Source organism: Bathyarchaeia archaeon (assembly GCA_050012255.1). GTDB lineage: Archaea > Thermoproteota > Bathyarchaeia > Bathyarchaeales > Bathycorpusculaceae > DASPPK01. Next base: position 249,213 of record JBEKHN010000001.1, on the reverse strand, counting down.
GATCTGGCTTGTAGAAGGACAAGTCATTGTTGCCGCCATCCCAAACTATCACGTCTGCTTCTTCCTCTGCCTCGCGCAGTATTTTTTCGTAGTCAACTCCAGCGTAGACAATTATGCCGTTGTCGATGTGTGGCTCATACTCCTCTCTCTCCTCAATCGTGCAGTCATACCTGTCCAGATCCTCATAAGAGGCAAAGCGTTCACAGATTTGCTTCGTCAGGTCTCCATAAGGCATCGGATGCCTGATTGCTACAACATTCAAACCCTTACTCTTCAGAATCTTGGCAACTTGCCGTGAAGTTTGACTCTTTCCTGATCCAGTCCTGACCGCGCAGACGGCAATCACTGGCACTTTTGCTTTTAGCATTGTCGTCTTCGGGCCCATCAACCGAAAGTCTGCGCCGTTTGCAAGCGCAATGGAAGCCTTGTGCATAACGTATTCATGCGAAACGTCACTATACGCAAAAACAACCTGGTCAACATCGTAGTCTCTTATCAGCTTAGGCAATTCTTCCTCTTGGTATATTGGTATACCGTCTGGATATCTTGAACCTGCAAGCTCCGGCGGATAGTTTCTCCCTCCTATCCCAGGAATCTGCGTTGCCGTGAAAGCTACAACCTCATAAGCATCGTTGTTTCTGAAGTAGACGTTAAAGTTATGGAAGTCCCTACCAGCCGCGCCCATTATAATAACTCTCGTCTTCTGCATAAACGATTCCTCTCAAAACCCAGATCAGATGGGGGTTCAATACTAGCCGCTGATTCTATTTAAACCTAGCGTGGACAAACCTGCAGCAACAGCCTTTGCATCGTCTCTCCTTATTTATTGGCTAATAACCTATGTGCATGACTTTTTCTGTGCAGCCAGAATTTCATGAAACCTAAAAGGTTGAAAAACTGCCTAGGTTCTTGACTCTATTCAGAAACTCTTCCTTTTCCTTCTCCACTTCTGCCTTCTTTTTTGTCAGAAAATCCAATTCCTCGGATATCTCTTCTAGCCACTGTTTAATAGCTAAGCTGCATTCTTCATCACTCTCCTTGGACAAGTATGAAGAAACGTCGCAAGGTGCTCCCCTCTTCAACAGGCTCAATGGATAATTGATGAGCTGATATTTTGAGAACGGAAAGAAATGCCTAGTCGTACGAGGTTCCATGAGTTGCCCATCAAGTCCCACCGAGATAACCCTCTCAACAGTCATCTCTTCAATCGAATCACTTATGTATTGATGAATCCTTTTTCTTCCAACGCGAATCGCTGGTTTTTGGAAAACGTCAACTAGCAAGACTGGTATTGCCTTGTAGCCAATGCTCTTCAGCGCCAGCCAACGATGCATTCCGTCTAGGATGACGCGTGTCTTTTCGTCAGCTACTATCGGATACCTGAGCATGCCATCCCTGAGTATTTCGCGTCTGAGAAGTTCCAAGTAGACTGGAGAACCCTTTTCATGTGGTCTGAGCTGGTCAATTTGCAACAAAACCACTCTATTGAATCTTGAATTTTCGGTTCTCAAGGTAGTTGACGTCAATGGTTTCCGATCCCCTAATGGCTGAAGGTTGGAACTTCGATTTTCTCAGGTTCGTACTCGACGAGCTTTCCGGCAAGAAACTGCTCATACGCTGATAGATCAAGCAAGCCGTGTCCACTGTAATTCATCGCGATTATTCTTTTTTCACCAGTCCTCTTGCATCTCAAAGCCTCGTCTACGACAAATTTCAGGCTGTGAGCCGTTTCAGGAGCCGTTATCAATCCTTCTGTTTGAGCCAGCAGCTTCGCGGCCTCGAAAACCTCGCCTTGACCGTATGCAACTGATCTCGCATAGCCTTTGTAGATCAGGTACGATATCAACGGCGCCATCCCATGATATCTTAAACCACCCGCATGGACTGGGGGGCACGCATAATCGTGTCCAATTGTCAGCATTTTGATAAGTGGAGTCATCTTGCCAGTGTCGCCGTGGTCATAAGTGTAAACGCCTCTCGTTGTGTGCGGAATCGCCTTCGATTCGCATGCAACAAACTCCGTGCTTGTTTTTCCTCTGAGCTTGTCCTTCATGAACGGGAAGCAGAAACCGCCATAGTTGGAACCGCCGCCTATGCAACCGCAGACCACGTTGGGGCTTATGTCTAAGAGTTCAAACTGTTTTTTGGCCTCCAATCCTACGATGGTTTGGTGCATCAAAACATGGTTCAGCACTGAGCCAAGCGAATATCTGGTATCGTCGTGAGCGAGAGTGTCTTCTATGGCTTCAGTGATAGCTATGCCGAGTGTCCCAGGAAGGTTCGGATTCTCTTTAAGCAGTTTCCTGCCGAAGCTTGTCTGGTCGCTTGGCGATGGGAACATCTCAGCTCCGTACAGTTGCGCTATCGTTCTCCTGCCGGGCTTCTGTTCATAGCTCACTCGGACCATGTATATTCGACATTTCAAACCAAAAAGCCTGGTTGCCAAGGCCAAGGCTGTTCCCCACTGCCCCGCGCCTGTCTCAGTGGCAAGTCTTTCGACTCCTTGTTTCTTGTTGTAGTAGGCTTGTGCGATGGCTGTGTTGGTCTTGTGGCTCCCCGTGGGACTGAAGTTTTCACACTTAAAGTATATCTGCGCAGGCGTCTTCAAGAACTTCTCAAGCCTGCGTGCACGATAAAGCGGGGTTGGACGCGGAAGCCCTAGATAAGCGTCAAGCACGTCATTCGGTATTGTGATGAAGCGTTCCGCTGAAACCTCTTGTCTGACAAGTTCTTTTGCAAATATCCTTTCAAGCATTTCTGGACCTATTGGCTTCAGCGTTGTTGGATCCAACGGAGGTGCCAGAGGTTCTGGGAGGTCGGCTTGTATGTTGTACCAAGATGTAGGTATGTCGTCTGGGTTTAAGTTTGTCACGTATTCTTGGTTTTTGTGCGATTGTTGTGTCATTTTAGGTTCTCCAATGAACATTTCTATGCATTGATGCTCTTTAACAGACTCAATATGGCAAGAACATATTTATACTTTGTTGCACAAAAATGTACACGGGGCCAGCCGTCATGTGGAATAACGTGAAGAAATATTTCGAGGGACATCCTGAGAGGCTCAGGGTAGCCCGTGTTCTCATAGAAAATGGACTCAGTGCAAGGGATGGGAAGATTTACCTTAACGAGATCGAGATTCCGCCAGTGCGTGTGGCCCGGGCTGCAGGGGTGGACAGGAGAACTGTCAAGGAGACATTGAACGCAATCAAGTCTGACCGTGAACTTAGGTTGATATTTGAGGGCATAAGATCTTCTGGACTTTCACTCAAGGAGATCGCCAAGCACTTGAACCTGGGAGTTGTAGAAATAACACCTGTCGACGCGAAGATCCCGGGAATATTAGCTAGCTCCGCAATGATTTTGGCGAAGAATGGTTTGAGCATTAGACAGGCAATCGTGGATGACCCCGAGCTTTCACCCGAACCCAAACTGTCACTGATCGTTGAAAAGAAAATTCCAGGGGAACTCATTCCTGAGTTACTGAATGTGAAAGGAGTGGCCAAGGTCTCAGTATACTAAGCGGCCAAAAGCGATTATCGTGTTCTAAGTAAAACTGCGTTTTGAACAGCCCATTTCACGTCGCCTTTTTTGCAACATTGAAATCACCATGCTTTCGGCAGAAAAGATAATAGAGAGCGGCAAGGGCAATTAAACAGGAGCAACTTTATGGATGGCTGACTGATGGCAAGGATAGGCGTGTACGTCTGCCACTGCGGCTCAAACATCGCTGGTGTTGTTGATGTGGAAAAAGTGGTAGAATACGCCAAAACTCTGCCAGATGTTGTGACAGCTAAGCATTACGCTTACATGTGTTCTGAACCTGGCCAACAGCTTATTCAGGATGATATTGAAGACCACAAACTTGACAGAATAGTAATTGCAACATGCTCGCCTCGCATGCACGAAGAAACGTTCCGCAGAGCAGTTGCAGAGGCGGGGCTCAACCCATACCTGACTGAGATAGTCAACTTGCGAGAACAAGTCTCCTGGGCGCACACTCATGAACCTGAGAAGGCAACAGAAAAAGCTGAAGCGCTCGTTAGGATGGGTGTGGCTCGCGCGAGGCTTCTGGAGCCATTAGAGAAACACAAGATACGCGTTGAAAAGGGCGTCTTGGTCCTGGGAGGCGGCATAGCGGGCATACAAGCCTCGCTTGACCTGGCCAATGCAGGCTTCAAAGTTTACCTAGTCGAGAAATCCCCCAGCATAGGCGGAAAGATGGCCCAGCTGGACAAGACTTTTCCCACGATGGACTGTTCAATGTGCATTCTTGCGCCGAAAATGATAGATTGTGCGCACCACCCGAACGTTCAACTACTCACCTACTCGGAAGTCAAAGGAGTGAAGGGCTCGGTCGGCAATTTCAAGGTGACGGTTCTTAAAAAGCCGAGATACGTCGACGAGAAAAAGTGCACCGGATGCCTAATCTGCTCGGAGAACTGCCCCGCAGAAGCGCAGAGCGAGTTTGATGAGTGCATAGGAGTGAGAAAAGCGATCTACACACCCTTCATGCAAGCGGTTCCCAGAGTGCCAGTAATAGACAAGGAAAGCTGCGTTGAATGCGGTCTCTGCGAGAAGGTCTGTCCGACCGATGCAGTCAACAGGGCGCAGAAACCAGAAGAGATCGAGCTCAACGTTGGAGCAATCGTTGTTTCAACCGGCTTCGACGTTTTCGACCCTTCGGCGATTCCGCAGTATGGATACAAGCGATTTAAGAATGTCATAACAGCCATGGAACTTGAACGCCTTGTATGCGCATCTGGCCCGACAGGAGGACATCTGACAAGACTTTCGGACGGGAAGATACCCAGAAGCATAGCTTTCATACAGTGCGTGGGCTCCCGCGACAAGCGCTTCCACGAGTACTGCTGCCGCGTGGGATGCATGGTAACGCTTAAGCAGGCAATCTTGGCCCGCGAGAAGATCCCGGGCGACTTGAAGATATACACATGCTTCATTGACCTTCGAGCGTTCGGAAAGGGCTACGAGGAATTCTATGGGCGTGCAAGGGACATGGACATAGATTTTGTGGCTGGCTTACCCTCTGAAATCCATTGCGCAGCGGACGGTTCACTCTACTTCGACGTTTATGACAGGGGAACAAACAAGCTCCTAGAAGTTCACGCAGACCTGGTCGTGCTTGGAACGGGACTCGTACCTAGTGGCGACCTCGGGAAAATCAGTGCGTTATTGCATGCGCCTAGAAGTGCAGACGGTTTCCTCTTGGAAGCACACCCGAAGCTGCGACCGCTCGAGAGTGCGATGGCAGGCGTGTTTCTCGCGGGCGTGTGTCAAGGACCCAAGGACATTCCTGATACGGTAGCGCAGGCAAGTGGAGCCGCGGCAAAGGTGATAGACTTGCTTTTAAGCGGAGAGATCGATATTGAACCGTTGAAAGCTGTGGTTGACAAGGACCTGTGCAGTGGATGCAGGATCTGCGAGTCGATCTGTCCTTTTGTTGCTATAGAGATGAAGTCCGAGCTCGTGAAGGGTGAAGAAAAGCTAACGGCTGAAGTCGTTGAGGCCGTGTGCCAGGGTTGCGGTCTGTGCAGCTCTGCTTGTCCGACGGGCGCCGTCAAAATCCAGCAATATGACAACAAGCAGGTCGTGACTCAAGTTCAAGCAGCACTAGCAGAGACATGCGCTGAAGGAGAAGGGTGACTTGAGTCTGGTTGACTTGATGTCTACGGCCAAGCCCAACTTCGAATTGCGAGACAGAATTCTGTTGAAGCTCGGCGGAAGGGAGCTCGTAAACTGTTATCAGTGTATAAGATGCACGAGCGGTTGCACGGCCCTGAAGCTGCTGGAGCTGAAGCCGCACGAAATAGTGAAGCTCGTCAACCTGGGTCTCGTGGAGGAGTTGCCATCTTCAGACATCATTTGGACCTGCGTCACGTGCCTGAAATGCGTCCAAAGGTGCCCGCAGAAGGCTTCGCCCTACCACGTCATAATAGCCCTCAGAAACCTTGCCGTTGAAAGAGGGGCAAAAGTGCCCGAGGGATACTTGAAAATCGTTTCACAGATACTGGAAACCGGATTGGCAGAGCCTCCTCAGAAGATCGTGACCAGAAAGATGGAAACCGTTGACCGCGAATCCGCGAAACTGCCGAAGATCAAGCCTCCGAAGCAGACTTTTCAAGCCACCTTCATGAAGGCTATGGAGGAGAAGTAGGGTGAAAATCGCCGTTTACTGGGGCTGTTGCATACAGGCTAACCAGTTCGCCTACGAGATGTCGCTTCGCGCAACTCTTCCCAAGTTTGGCGTCGAGCTGGTCGACCTCAGCGAATCCGTCTGCTGCGGCGACCCAGTGAAGAGTGTCAACGAGTTTGCGGCCAACTTCCTAGCGGCTAGGATTCTAGCCCTAGCAAATTCAACCGGCCTGGACAATTTGCTTGTCCCGTGCAACCGCTGCCACTTCACACTCACTGAGGCTCAAGACACTATGAAGAAGAACCCTCAGACCGCTCAGAAGATCATCAGTTTGCTGAAAGAGGAGGGGTTAGACTACGGCCCGAACATCAAGATCTGGCACACGATCGACCTTCTACACGACCTCGTGGGGTTGGAGAAAATCAGGAAAGCTGTGAAGAAACCCCTCAGGGGTTTGAAGGTCGCAACCCACGTGGGCTGCCAGGTAATACGGTACAGTGACTTAGGAAGGGTTGACGACGCAGAAAACCCGAGAAAGCTCGACGAGTTGATAGAAGCAATGGGTGCTGAAGCCGTGGACTATGCTGAAAAGCTTGATTGCTGTGGCGCGGCGTTGATGCGCAGTCATCCCGATTCTGCCCTTTCACTTGCGGGTTCCAAGCTGAAAGCCGTGCAAGGCTTGAACGTGGCAGGCCTAGTCGTATCGTGCCCTGAGTGTCAGCTGATGTTTGACGCGAAGCAGAAGGACGCGGGGACGACTGTGGGAGTGAAACTCGACGTTCCTGTAGTTTACTACACGCAGCTGCTCGGCCTTGCGCTCGGCATAGACGACAGGAAGCTGGGCTTGCATTTGAATCAAAGCCCGGCAGAAGTGCTTCTGGCAAAGGTTTCGAGTTAGAGCTGCAAACAACTTTTATATTGGCTTTCGTAAAGCTTTCCTTCAAAAGGTGGAGAAGATGGTTGAATTTGGGTTCACAGAGGAACAGGAACTCTTTCGCAAGGCTGTGCGTGAATGGTGCGAGAAGAACCTGCCGATAGAAAAGATTAGGGAAATGGACACTCAGGGTTGGATCCCTCAGTCGATGCTCAAGAGCATGGGCGAAATGGGACTGAACATAATGACGGCTCCGGAGGAGCACGGCGGAACAGGCGCAGACTGGGTCACGGCGTGCATTGCAGGAGAAGAGCTTGGCTACGCAGACGTGAGCATTGCTCTGCCGGTGCTTTGGCTGGTAGAATCATCCTGGGGATACGTGGTCGACAGGCACGCGAGCGAAAGCGTCCGCAACGACGTCATACGCCCGGCAATCAGAGGCGACGCGTTCATAGGCATCGGTTCCACAGAAGCCGGCGGAGGGTCAGACGTTGCGGCCTTAAAGTCTTCGGCAAAGAAAGTGGGTAATGACTGGGTCCTGAACGGTGAAAAAACGTACATAAGCGGCACTGAGGAGGCAAAGAAGCTCGGCGGCGGCTACTTCGTCCTTGCACGAACATCACCAATATCGCCGGAAGCTGCCCATCGTGGAATGACTGGTTTCTACGTGCCCATGAACGCGGCTGGGGTTGAGATTAACAAGCGCTACGAGGACATGGGAAGGATGGCGATTTCAACAGGTGGCTTTGTCATGAATAACGTCAAGATACCTGATGCTTATCGTTTAGGCGATGTGGACAGGGGTTTCTACCTGACGATGGAAGGCTTCGACGCCGCACGCGTCCTGATCTCCAGTGTGTGTGTCGGGGCTGCCAGACGCGCACTCGACGTCGGCATTGATTACATAAAGGAGCGAAAAGCCTTCGGCAGAGCGATCGGCAAGTTCCAGGGCATCCAGTTTGAAGTAGCTGACGATTGGGCGCACCTTGAGGCTCTGCGGTCTTTGACGTACAGAACTGCGTGGATGTTGGACATGCGCTACAAGGAAAGCAAGTTTACGCCGCTTGAGGTGACCAAAATGATCGCGGCCTGCAAGCTCCTAGCGCCGCATCTGGCCTTTGACGTTTACAAGCATGCCATGATTTGGCTGGGAGCATGGGGCTACACCAGAGAATGCCCGTTGGAGATGGGTCTGCGCGGCATAATGTCCTATTGCGTTGGAGCTGAAGGAGCCACGAACATACAGAGAACGGTGATTGCAAGAGAACTGCTGGGAAAGGACTTCATCGCGTACAAGTAGACAAAGCCCTTCTCGTTTTTTCCCTTTGGAAAGCGAACAATCATTGAAGCTGCCTTTTTAATGCATCTCTAAGGGCTGGCAACACTTCGTACAGGTTGCCTACGACTCCGTAGTCTGCGATTTCAAATATAGGTGCTTCTGGGTCCTTGTTTATCGCCACGATTATTTTGGAGTCGCGTATGCCGGCGACGTGTTGGATCACGCCGGAGATGCCGCATGCCATGTAGAGCTTAGGTTTGACCTTGTGTCCTGAGAGTCCTATCCATTCTGTGAACCACTTTCTATCCTCGACCAGTGGGCGTGAGCAGCCGACTTGGCCGCCTAGAACGTTTGCGAGTTCTTCGAGCAGGACCTTGTCGTCTTTTTTCTCTAGGCCTCTTCCGCAGCAGACCAGGTACTGGGCTTCCTCGACGTTCACGCTTGACGTTTCCAAGGGTTTTCTTTCAACCACTTGGGTCTTCGGTTCCTCAATCTTCACGTCCAGTTTGATTACCTGTCCGTTTCGGGTTTGAGGCGTGGGCTTCTCGAACGCTCTTGCGGGCACGGTTGCTACCTGTGGCTTGGACTTGAAGGTCACCTTGGCCACGGCGTTTCCGCCGTAGGTTATCCTTTCGCCGATGAGTCTTTTGTTCTCGTCAACACTCAGTCTTGCGCAGTCTGGTACGCATCCGGTGTCTAGCCGGGTTGCGAGTCTGGCTGCGAGGGGTTTTCCGTTTCTCGTCGACCCGATCAGCAGGATTTCTGGCCGGTAGGTCATGGCCAAGTTGTGCAGGATGCCCAAGTAGGCTTCAGCCTGAAAACGCTCCAGAGCCGGGTTGTCGACCAAGAGGACTTTGTCTGCTCCGTAGCTTATCATTTCGTTTGCTTTGTCTTGTACGTTGTTTCCTATGAGGATGGCTGTGAGTTCCGTTTGCAGCTTGTCTGCTAGTTCTCTTGCTTTCCCGAGCATTTCGATGGTCAGGTCGTGTGCTTCTGAGTAGACCCAGACTCCTCTGTTTTCGCTCATCTGGTTCACCTTCCGACGACGCCCTCTTGAATCAGTGCTTTGGCCAGCTTCTCCGCGATCTCCTGCACGGATTCGCCTGTGATTTTGATCTTCTTTCTCTCCATCTTCGGTGCCAGGGCGTCTATGACTTCGGTTTTTGCGGCGATTTTTTCGGTGGAAACGTTGAGGCCTTTCAGCGTCCAAGTGACGATTTCTTTCTTCGAGGCTTTCATTATCATCATGAGCGACGGGATTCTCGGCTGGTTTATTTCCCGCGTTACCGAGATTAAGGCAGGCATTTTCGCCTTCACGGTCTCGCTTGCGTCCTCAAGCGACCTTTCGGCGACGACCGTGTCGCCTTCCACCGCAACTTTTCTGACAGAGGTTATCTGGGGCAGGTTTAACAGTTCTGACAGTCTGGAGCCGACGAGTCCGCTGAAGCTGTCCAGGGATGTTTCGCCACAGAGAATCAGGTCGAAGTCGGCGATCTTCTTTATCATTTCAGCGAGGATGTAAGCCGTGCCCATAGTGTCTGTTCCCTGAACGCTTGGGTCATTGACGATGTAGGCTCTGTCAGCGCCGATCGCGAGCGCTTCCCTCAACACGGGCCTTGCGTCTTCAGGGCTTACAGTCAGCGTGAACACTTCGACGCCGCCGAGCTTCTCTTTGATTCTGATGGCTTCCTCCAATGCGTTCTTGTCGAAATCGCTTATTTTCTTAGGGGCGCCAGCCGTAACCAGCCTCCTCGTTGCGGGGTCAACCTTCAACTGTGAAACGTCAACTGCCTGTTTGAGGCAAACGAGTATGCGTTTCAAGCAATTTCACCCGTGACAATTCTGATGGAGAAACGAAGCTAAGAGCATGGCATATTAAAACTTTCGTATGACCCTGCTGAAGAGTCTAATGTTCACAGAAGACAGATGCTTGGGGAAGCCCCAGAAATCCTTTCAACCATAATAATGGCTGCGGTTCTTGCTTTCCTGCTCATTGAGCCATGCCGAACCTGAACGCTACATCCCTGTGTTCGCGTTTTGGCCCCGTCTATTCCACCCTCCCCCTCCCCCCTAGGGTGCTAGTACTGCACGTGGACTTTTTTGAAGGTCCTAGTGGATTTGTATGGGCTTGAAGCTGAGTGCGTGCTGAGTGCTCGGCAGAGGGTCTGGGGAAGGGTCGTAACTTTTCAATGCGCTCGACCGTCACCACCTCTTCCACACGCTCATTGATCAGGGGGTTGCACGCAAGAGCTTTTTTGATTGGTAATTTGACAGCGCTTATTCAAAGTTGGTGGCCTAGCACTGAGCAGACAAGGGGCGGGCTTTGCACATTTTTCGTATTCTCTCATTATCTGATCTGCATAGACCATTGTTACCGCATCGGAAAGGCTCATGAGTGTTGGGTCCCACTCCAGCTGGAAGAGATCGTGAGGTTTCAGTTTCGGAATCGAAGTTCCTCGCTGTTGGACGCCGACACTGGACTGGGCTGAGAAAAACTGCCCTCTATGGTCCTTCACGCGCGCTTTGAGGATTAAACGTCCTGATTGAGGCTTCACAACGTTTATTGTTCAGTAGCATTGATGTTTAAGCAGTGATTCTGTTGGAAGCAAGGGTCGAACCGGAGACTTTTCTCGTATCTGAAGAAGAGCTTGAGCGCTGTCGGATGTGCGGCAAAATGTTCAAACCATATAAGATTAAGGCACGTGGACAAGAGCTTGACAGCACCATCTGTAAAGAGTGCCGCGAGAAATCCACTTAGCGCACACAGATATTCGGTCTAATATGCTTCCTTGCTCAGCTTCTTTTTACTCGTTTGCTCTTCAGAGAAAGCTGCTTGACGTTGTTTTAAAGTAATTCTGGCGCGCTTCTCAGCTGAGATTTGTGCGTGAGATAAAACTTTACCCCAACCAACCAACGCCACTCTTACTCCTCTTATCACTCTTACTCTCACTCACCCTACCTACCTATACATAGTGACCGCACTCTCACACTGTGTGAGCGTGTCGATATGGAGTGGCTTAAAAGACAGGGGGACCGCCCAAAAACTTATGTCTGAACTTAGACTTACTACCTACGTCGTGTTGAAATGCCTGAAGATTACGCTGACATGTACATTTGGAAAGGAAAGTGGAAACTCCCTGAGGGTTTCGGAAGCAAAAAAGAGTTCAGGATATTTCTGGGCAAAAACGACGATGTTGTCATAACAGATGAGCACTATTCAGATAGACACGGCCAGCATGTTGATATTCTGCAATATGCTGTCGATGGAAGCATAGAGAGAAAGCTGCACTGCAAGACTGGTGATAATTTCGGCAAGTCATTCGTGAAATGTCTTCAGCACACATAGTTTATCCTACGCTAAACTACACCTACATCCAAGCTCTAGCAAAGGTTTGCAATTCTGGGAATCCAAGTTTGCTTTGCATTCCTCAAATACATAGCCAACAGCAAAGCCTCTTCATTGATTAACGTCTCAATTTCCTGTTCCTTTCCCATTCTAATTCTGGAATCCCGACTTTGGTCTGGAAGTATTCGTTCAAGCCTCTGATTAGACTGTGCGTCAGAGAATCGTTGAGGTATTCCCTCTTTCCCTTTCGGCTCGTTGAAAAGTCCTCATTCTTCATTATGAAGTCTCGCTTCTGAAGTCTTTGACAATACTCAATAACAAAGTCATCAACAAGATAACGGTAAAGCTCCATGAAGTCACAGATTAGACTAGGCTTACCCTCAGCAATGCTATGCAGAAAACCAAGGTAGGGTTCAAGCTTAGCCTTAATCAAAGCATGATGCACTTTCCACGACAGCATTTCATAGGCCAAGTTGAAAATGTTATTCAAACCATCATAAGCCTTGAAAGTCTTCCTGTATTCAGGTCTAATCAATTCAGGAATCAAACCGAATATCTGATTGAAGTATCTGTCAGAAGCATGACCTTCAATACTCATCAACCTGACTCTGAGCTTGGCTGAATCCTCATCTTCAAGACTTTTCACTTTTTGCATAACTGAGAAGTCGTGACGCTTCAAACCGTATTTTTTTAAGACTTGGTTTTGCCCTTCAATTTTGCTCAAAACAAGCGCGCGCGCTTAGACGTGGGCACAAATTATAAAAAGGGAGAGACAGAAAACATGGAGAGCGATGTCAAATGACCAAGAAGCTGCTATCAGCAATTGCTTTAGTACTTTTTTTAGCTTTCGCAACAATCAGAGTTGAGGCCTACAATCCCGCCTATCAAATCGATGCTGTCCATGGTTCAGCCCCTACTATTGACGGTATCATTAATGTTGGCGAGTGGAGTGATGCTTCTGTGACATCCATCTCAAATCAGACAACGGTTTTTGTTAAACAGGATGGCACTAGTCTCTACGTAGCTTTCAATATTTCAGATGCCTCAGTGAGTCTGGGTTATGATGGAGCGGCCATTTACCTTGACTTAGAAAATAATGGTGGCCCATCTGTGAAGTCTGATGACTACATGTTCGCTACATATCGCAACGGCGGACTGAATGAAATCCATTTTCCGGATGGTGTTACTCCTCCGACTGGCGGATGGAATGCCCTGGTGTCTTCAACGAACACGGGTTGGCAAGCTGAGTTCAACATTACATATTCAAGGTTAAACGTAACTGCTGGTGTCCTGAAAACTATTGGAATAGCTCTTGAATCAGTGGACTATCCGAACTTACACTACTGGCCGCCAGAAGCAAGTTATCTGCCCATTAACCCCTCAAGTTGGGGAAACCTAATTTCTACTCAAGATTGGATACCAGAATTTACGTCAATCATTATTCTCCCATTATTCATGATAGCGACCCTACTAGCAATCATAATTTACAGAAGAAAGCATACCTTAGCAACACGTGCGCGCTAAAGGCGTGGCTTTGGCCTATCCAATTGCCCCAGTCTTCCTTTCTCTCATTTTATAATAGTCCAATACTGCAAAATGAATGGTCTTTTTACCAAGTTCTTTTCTCTTCCATGTTGTTCTTTACCTCTTGGATTGCTTGTGAACTGTTACAAGTTAATGGCAAACAATTCCCAGAATTGCCACGCGCGCCATATTACATTATAATATACAAGCAAGGGTTTTGGGTTTGGGGTTAAAACTTTATCCGATCATCCAGACTTCGTGGGTCAATCCTTTTTTAGACTCTTATGCGATGCCTTCGCAGAAATGATTCTGAGCATTGCTGCAACGATGTGTGTCGTTTCTCAGCGCGCGCTTTCACCTATCTTTCAGATGCTTTGGTCCTTCTTCCAGTCGTCCAATCCAGAATACAGCGATTGGTACAAGCCACAGATAGAACCGTAACGGAACATTCTGGACTCTCCATTGCCAGAATTGAGGAGCCATCGTCACGACAATCTTCTAGTACGAAGCCGCCCGCGTATGGTTAATGCGACCGTTCTAACTTCTGGAACACCGCGTCCTAGGGCTTAGTATAAAATTCAACGCTAACGATAGACTGTATCGGTAAAAATCATATGCAGAAAGAAACAAACCTTTACCCCCAAACCCAAAAAAACAGCCCCTCCTATGATGCGAAAGTTTAAGTGACACGGAGAGAATTCTAGAATGAGCAAAATGAAACTGGTAAGTGTACTAGTAGCAGCCTTGTTGTTAACTATCGTATCTGTAATACACATTGGTCCAGCAGTCGGTTCAGGGACGCAAGATAGCTCAGGTAGTTGGTCACTTGCCGCTTCTGGTACCACCACTATTTTCGTGGAGCCAGATCAACTGACCGTGTTTAGGAACGACACTTTCATTGTAAATGTTACACTGACCAATGTCTCTGACCTCTGCGGCTGGCAGTTCGACCTTTATTGGAACAGAACTGTACTCAGCTGCATAAACGCGACAATCAATGCACCACCTGAGTGGGGAGATTTCAATCTACTGTATGGTCACGGTTTGCAAGCGAACTACAATGCTACGCACGGATGTTACTCTAAAGCGCAAACAGGAGTTTATCCAGAACCCTCGTTCAATGGTTCAATGAGTCTTGTGACCCTAACGTTCGAGGCGATACATTCGGGAACAACAGCATTAACGCTTGGAGGCACAAAACTTGGCAACAGCCTAGCATTGCCGATAAAGCACACTGCTTTGGGTGGTTCTGTGAAGGTTTTGCTTCATTCTGGAGAAACAGAACCGCCACAGACTCCTGACGAACCCAATGTTCCAAACAACAATCAGACAGGAGGAGAACCTAATTCGACACTACCTATTAATTGGACACTGCCTGCTAATTGGACAGTACCTATTATTGTGACACCGCCTATTGAAGTGTTTCCAAACCCTGTTAATTTGACACAACTTGTTAATTGGACAACAGTGCGCGCTCTTTTGATGAACATAACCATCGTACCCGCGACCATCTTCACGTATGAAGAAGTAACGAACATGACTTGGCCGTACATTTCCGCGACGAACATAACACTGCCTATGTTGGTCAACACAACACTGCCCATACTGTTCTTCGTCCCCTTCACCGCTACGCCCGCATCTGGACCACCGGGCATATTCGTAACCGTCTCAGGACATTATGCTTCGGGCGGCGAAATTCAAGTTTACCTCAACAACACGCAGGTAGCCTCAGTCGCCAAGCCAAGCTCAGGAGACTGGAGCACCTCTTTTCAGGTGCCCAGCGTTTCACTCGGAAACTACACGATAAGAGCTGTAGACACGGGAGCGAGAATCATAAGTTTCGCTTCATTCTCCGTAACGTCTGAAGTTAGCTTGTCACCAACCCCACTCCTGCTGCTAATCGGATTTTTTGCTCTCGCAGTGTTTTCAGGTTTAGTTATGCTCACGCTGCTCGCTGTCTACACAAGACAACGCAAAAAGTCAATCTCAGACCGACATTGAGAAAGCATATGTTGCGGGCTGCGTAGCACTTCTTTGGTTTGGAAAGATTACCGCAGACACGATACTGTATACTTATTTCTCATCAATCATTCGTCACATCGTCGTCCCGTGCTAAGACTTTCAATGCTTCCAGAATGATCTTACTTGAGGTCTCCAAGTGGCTTTTTAGGTACCCATCGTTTAAGAAGTATAATTCCCATTTGAAATTTGCCAGACTGTCAGAAACCACAAGCAAGGACGCAGCCTTGATTCCCCTAAATTTTGCCACGGTGAATGTGGCGGATGATTCCATCTCCACTCCTAGCACTCCTTGGGCTTGCAGCTTTTCTATTCGACCTCGCATTTCCCTGTAGATAGCGTCTGTATCCCAAACGGATCCAATAAAGGGTTTGACGCCGATTTTGCTGCAGGCTTCTTTGAGAATCTTCACGATCTCCAGATCAGGTCTTATCACCTTTATTCTCGGATAATAGTATCTTGAAGTTCCTTCACCTATTACTATCTTTGAAGGAATAACGAAGTCTCCAGGTTTCATATACGGCTGAAAGGCGCCTAAAGCAGTAGAGAACAGGATCACTTTGGCACCGCAAGCTATAAGATGCTCGACTAAGAAGGCTGTGGCCGATGCTCCAGATTCTTGGCGTACTAGACCTATTTTCTTGGTTTCGACCTTTCCTACGTATAGGGGGTCAAAGCCCCAAACAACCTCGGAAGCATTGGTTAATTCGCGAGCTTCTGTGTTTCCCCTTTAGAGGCTATCACAATTATCTCAGGGACAGGTACAAGTCGCTTAAAACAATTTAATAGAAGCTCAGGAGACGTAATCGAATAATCTTTCAAACAAAGTCACCTATATGTAATCGATCAACTTTGTTTATTCCTTGTATAAGGTCTTTTTCTGAGTCAAAATCATAAAAATGTAAATGGTCACGTAGTAACCATATTATCGGTTTAAGCCATGTCAAATGACTTAACAGTATCGCACTCGTCCAAGAAGCCCCTTTAGGAAGGGGAAAAAAGATGAAGGAGACGGCTATTTTCCAAGAGTGACAGCTATTTTTAAATATGCGTGCGCCCTCGCTGATACAGGTTCAAGGGATTAGTGATGCCCAAGCAGGAAAAGGGAAAGTCGCACGGGACGAGGCCTGTCGGCAAGCGGGCTCCGAGCTGGTGCAAGTATCAGCCTGAGGAAGTGGAGGCCCTCATCGTCAAGTTGGGCAAGGAGGGGCATTCACCGAGCGGGATAGGGACGATCCTGAGGGACCAGCATGCGATTCCCTTGTCGAAGCCGATAACCGGCAAGAGAGTGTTAAAGGTGCTCAGGGAGAACGAGCTGGCTCCATCCTTACCTGAGGACTTGGCGAGTCTGCTTAAGAAGGCTCATAGTCTAGGGCTTCACTTGGAGAAGTACAGGACCGACCTTTACAACAGAAGGGCGCTTCAGCTGATTGAAGCGAAGGTCCACAAGCTCTCGAGGTATTACAAGCGTGAAGGTCTCTTGCCGCCGACGTGGAAGTACGAACCCAAGATAGCTTCAATAACCTGAATATTCCCGTATTCTGGGCGTTTTCTAACAGACATATCCGCTAACGGCCTGTGGAATGTGCAGTTTAAATCTTTATGCGCGCGCGATCTAGTACCGAAGACAGGGAAAAAAGTGGGACGTACCGCGCTATTTAGCGCGCGCTCTTTGAATAGTCAAAACTTATAATTTGGTTTGACTCTATTCCTTTTGAGGAGGAGAAAGATGGGTTATAGTTACGGTTATTATGCATTGGAAAGAGCAAAAAGGGAGAAGAGACGAGCTATTTCGACGTTTTTTAGATACTGCCCATTGTGCTACATGGGAAATGCCGTCAGATGCAAAGTTCACAGTGTCGGTGGGAAAGACTATGCAATTTGTTCCAGATGTGGTGCCTCATGGCACGTTTACTTTGGCTTCACTGGTGGCTTGAGATGGGCGAAACTTGAGAAAGAGAGTCATGGTGGCAAAGGTAGAGAACATCTTGGGATAGAGCATGAGCCAGAGTTTTGGTCTAAACTTGCTTTTGAAGGAAGAGCAGATTTGGAAGAAAAACGTTCAATAGTTAGAGAAACGGAAATCGTTAGAGAGATTGTGAAAATAAGATGCCAATTCTGTGGTAATTTGTACAATGAATCAATAGACCGTTGTCCATATTGTGCGGGACATAGAAGATAAATTTCCCTCAAGCTCAGAGGTGTGTGCGGCAATCGTATTCAAGGCGCCAACTACTGCCCAACGTGCAAGATTTGTATCTGCTTCAGCTGTGGACTGAAAATGGTCAGCAAAGGGTTTGCACCCCATGGCCGGTGGTGATGTCTCCTGCAAATCCCTTTTTTCCACTCAGGACTGCGGGCCTAGGTGCGCTTCCTCGCAATGGTTTGACTAAACATATCATTTGACGAAGTCTCCACCTTTCTTCAACAGATTGTGAAGATTTCTAAGATATTGATCGCCTTTCACCCACTTCCATCCTCTTTCATATTTTAGCGGTCCGGGCGGCTTTTTCAGGCCAAGATCTCCAACAAGATCCTTCGGCATGACAAAATACTTGCCGTCATGCGGTCGCGTTATCCTGATGGCATTTTCAAACAGACCACTCTCCTTTTCTATGCCGGCCACAAGCACAAGGTCTGCTTCTTCTTTGTCGTCATAGCTCTCGAGAAGCTCTTTCCGACTACAATCCCACGCGCGCGCGAATTCTTCTGAAAAATGCGCGTTCTTATTCTTGTATTTCTCAACAACATCAGAGCGGGTGCATTTGAATCGCTTTTCGAATTCAGCATTTGTAAAGTCGTAGGCACATTCCACGGTAAAGGAGCCGATTATGAAACGACCACGGTCAGGTTCTCTTGTCTCAGGGTTTTCCAAAGATGGGCAGAAGACTAAGAGATCACCTGGGTTGAGTTTGGCCAATTGCTTCCCTCTAGGAGTTTCCTTTTTGCCATCCCCGTAGGTTAGATTCTTGAAATCTGGATCATAATGTATTGCTGCGTGCTCAAGATTTGCTCGGAGTTCCGCAGGGACGTAAGTGAGGATATTTGTCTTTGATCTGTTGCCTAGTGCAGTTTTGTAGGTGGCTTTCCCGCCTTCGACATATTTGCCTTTCCACTCCCACTTCTTGTCCGACCGCTGCCCCATCATCGTCTCAGGGATGGGTATATATTCGAATTCCTCTCCCTTTCCCCAGAACGGTCCTCTAAATCCACCGTTGAAATTAGGTACGTATTTTCCTTTGCCCTTGGCTGAACTTGTATCAACTGCTATCGTAATCAATAATGCTTTTCTACATTCGTTCTTCATACAGTCATATTCCTTCTGAAAGCTCACTGGCCGCAGGTATTCACTTTGTATTTATGAACTTTAATGGTTTTTTTGCTATATCTGTCTCCGCATTTTCCACATGACCACCATTCACCTTTGTCTGCCATGAAGACTCCTTCGCCGCATCTTGGACAGAAAGGGTTGGTACGGACAATCTTGTCTTTTTCAACCATGTAGTTTTCTCTCATTCACTCTTCTCCTGAACATTCAATCTTTGCGAGTTTCTCCGAACGCAATCTTCTGAGCTCATCAAATGTATATTCATAGCCCACCATTTCACTTACATTGCCTTTCTTGGCTGTGGCTAGCAGCTCAGCTGTTACTTGAATCACGTCTCTTCTATCAGACCAAACACCAAAACCGCGCACAAACTGGATTGCAATGTCTCCAATGTTGAAATCCAGGCAGCCATCATCTGAATTCCCTAGAACATCAAACAAATCTTCCAGCTTTACGTGTCTGGATCTAAGAAGCAATTCAATCTCTTCCAAAGCCATGAAGCGGTTCTCATAACCCGCCTCGGGGCCCGTTGAGTTTTTTCCAACTGACTTGCTCATACTATCACGCGGATGAATCTTGATTCTTCAAACCTATGTACGTTTGCCAGCTTCGAAAGCTTTCGACTAAGAGAGAAAAAACGTCGTAAATAAGCGAAGTCCACGCAGGCCAGGCAGTTTTAACATGAAAATTGAAAACCAGTTATGGAAAGCTCACGAGAATCTTGGAAAGAAGAGTCGATTCTCTTTTCTCCAGAAAAGGTACACCTTTCTGCATCAAGAAACCGCAGATCCTTATCAGGTTCGTAAGCTTATCCAACCCCGCGGCCATTATCTCTTTGACGTAGGCATCGCGCGCGCGAACTCAATGTGCGCCTCTTGTGGCAAAAGCGCGGGCGCGACGGAACAAGTGGTCAAGAAGCATCTTGACCGTTTGAGCTTGTATTATTTCCTTCGTCTCTTGCGTCTGATTCCTGTGAAAACGGCTGATAGCAGTATTAATGTTGCGAGATAGAAAGACGATGGCAACGCCGTGTTGTATCCTTTTATAGAAACTGAGTAGCCTCCAACCGGTGTTGAAATGATGAGCACTCTCTGTGTTATCGTGTCGGTTTCTGGTGTAGCTCCGCTTGCGTAGACGGTCAGAGTTGGGTAATATATCCCTGAACTACTGAAGGAGTGAGATATTATCGGAGCGGTTGTGTTAGTATTGTTTCCGTCTCCGAAGTCCCAACTGTATTTGGTAATTGGCATTTGGTTCGTGCCATTCCATCCTGGCTGAGAACTTGTAGCATCAAACTTCACGAGTTGGCCGATACTTGCGGTTTCAGGAACTACAGTAAATTCTGCTTTTGGACCGTGTGGCTGGACTACTTGCACTTGCTCTTGCGTAGTGTTCCACAGACCATTGCTATCTGTAACGTTTAGTGTTACCGTGTAGATTGTTGCAGTTGTATAAGTGTGCACTGTTGTTTGTCCAGATGCCGTGTGACCGTCTCCAAAGTTCCATTCGTAATCCACGATGGAACCACCGCTAGGTATTGATGATGCCGCGTCAAATGTTGCCACTTCTCCGACTTTTGGTGTTAGTGGATTCCAAGTGAAGTTTGCAACAGGTGGACCATAAACGAATAAGTCAGCAAAGATTGTGCTGTTTCCTCCGTTTGTGCTTGTGGCTGTAATGTTTCCAGAATACCACCCTAATGATGAATCTGACGGTGCTTGGAACGTTGCAGTCACATTCGTATAGGTTCCTTTCGTCACATTAATCCCATTCCTATTGAAGGTCACGTTCCCAGAAGAGATTATCTGATTCTCGAAAGTTTTCGATAAATCAAATGCCTTGAAATTCACACCGAGTAAGTCCGATCGGTTAAGAGTTTCTCCTACTAGAAACTGTGCAGTTGCATTTTGTCCTATTTGCACGCTTACCTGTAAGTGGTCTGGAATAACTCTCAAGGTTGCTGCGACTGAAGGTTGCACGCTTACCGTGTGAGTAACGTTGCCAGTAAGGCCATTGTTATCTGTCACTTTTAGCGTTACGTTGTAGTTGCCAGCACTGTTGTAAACATACGTGAAGTTCATATCTGTTTTTTGATTTCCATCTCCGAGCCACCATTGATAAGTTGTAATCGTTCCATTTGGAGCGAAACTAGTCGATGTGAAACTTACATTTTCGTTCACGACAGGTTGGTTTGGTCTCCACACGAATTCAGCAGTCGGCGGTAGCGGAATAGATTGTTGACGTGAACTCCACCACTTAGCAACAAAGTAGGTAAACCATACGATGTGCCAGACACCGTCGAAAGGAATAGGTATGTCAGTATATACTTCCTGTTCCTTTATTCTCCACCAGTTCAAGCTTGTGGCTATGAAGTAACATTTTTGCAGAATCAAATTGATATGAGGGCTAGGTGGCCAATAAGGAACATACATATGAACCGTCTGATATGTTTGTGTCTTGCAACAGTGTCAACAGAACCTGCGGCAAGGAAGCGTATATGAAAGGCCCGCCAAAAAGGACCGTTTTCAAAGGTTCCAGAACTGGTTGCGTGATATAGCCTTCAACTATGAGAATAACCTGAGCAACGAGCGCCACCACTATGACGATGGGAAGCCAGAATTTTAGTAAATCAACTACCCACTTTTCGAGGTGTAGGTGAAAAGCTTCTACCGGTCCACTGTAATAAGGAGCATCCGTCAGAGTGTCAGGTATTTGGGCAGAAGCTGTGATTGTCTCATTCTGCGGGTTGTAAAGGGTTGCACTGAGCTGTATTAGAGTCTCGTTACCCGCTGTTGTGATGTTGGCCTCAACCATTATGTGATAAGTCGTCTGGTCAGTTGTTATTACAAACAATGTCTTCTTATAGTAGGGTTCGTCGATAAGCTTCGTAACAGCGATATTTTGCACCGTAGCGCTTGCAGCAGTTACAGGCAAACAAACGGTTGAAACCAGAATTACAAAGACAAGCAAAAGAGCACTACAGCGAATCTTGCTAGTACTCACTCCTCCCCCTTCTCCTAATCACGTTTGGTTTAACGGAATGATAAGGTTTGTGGAGAAATCTTCTATTCGTTTGGTAGTTGTTTTACAGTGTGCGCAGCAACGCACGAAGATTCGCGCGCGGGACGTGCGGAACGTCTCTACGAATGGAGAAGAACAGCGACGGCAGCATAGCGGTGCGGAAGGCTTAAACTCCTCTTTTTTTACGTTTAATCCAGAAACACAGACCAACCAGAAAAGTTGGCTAGCTTTAAATAACTGGGTTCCTAGGCTAAAGTGATTGTCATGGCCTCAGCTTTCGAAGATCAGGCCGCTGGTTTTTTAGGTCTGGCTGAAAGGGCAGCCAAAACAATCTCAGAAACTGTCAGGCAAGACGGGTTGATACACGTTTTCTCGCATTTGGACGCTGACGGGGTTGCCGCAGCCGGAATCATAGGAAAAGCGCTGTTGAGGCTGGACGCGAGGTTTCGAATCCGCATAACCCAGTGGATTGAGGACAAGATCGTCGGCGAAGTTCTTTCAGACAAGCCTCAGCTCATAATCTTCACTGACCTGGGAAGCGGTTACGTTGACCTGCTCAGCCAGAAACTTCCAGACTTCAAAATTGTAATCTTGGACCATCATCAAATCGTCGGCAAAGAGTCAGACAACATTGTCCACGTGAACCCCCATCTGCACGGGGTCGATGGGGCTCGAGACATCAGCGGTTCCGGCGTTGCGTACTTTGTGGCTAAGGCTCTGGACAAGGTGAACGTTGACCTATCGCCCGTCGCCGTTGTCGGCGCCCTCGGAGACATGCAGGACAAATATGACCAGCGCATGCTGAAGGGGCTGAATGAAAAGATCGTTGAGGATGCAACAAACTCAGGTCTCCTGACCGTTGACAAAGACCTAGTTTTCTTCGGCAGGGAAACTCGGCCAATCATTAGAGCGCTGGCTTCGACGACAAGCCCATTCATCCCAGACATAAGCGGGGACGAGAACAAGAGCTTGGCTTTCTTGAAAAGCCTGGGTATCGAGCCAAGGGTTGGGGACAAGTGGCGCGCCTTGAGGGACCTCTCTGAAGACGAAAAGAAACGGTTGTGCTCAAAGTTGGCTGAGCACTTGGTTTCTAAAGGTCTACATTACGAGGTGTCGAGCCTCATCGGGCATGTTTACGTTCTTTGTAGTGAGGAGCCTTGGACCCCGCTCAGGGATGCCCGTGAATTTGCCGTCTTGTTGAACGCAACTGGTCGTATGGGCAAGGCTGGTCTCGGCGTGGCTGTCTGCATGGGCGACAGGGGTTCGGCGCTTGAGGGAGCCAACAAAGTGCTTGAGGATTACAGAAGAACCATACACAAGTACCTCGGCTGGGTGATGGAGAAGCCCGAAAGAATGAAAGAGTTCGAAAACATATACGTCGTTTACGGCGAAGACTTCATCGACGACAAAATGGTCGGAGCGATCTCGTCCATACTTACTTCAAGTCTTCCAAACCCGGAGAAACCCTTGATCGCATACGCAAACTTGCAAGACGAAGGAATCGCAAAAATCTCAGCGAGAACCATGGACACCGTCATAAACAGAGGCGTCAACCTAGGCGAAGTGATGCAGGTTGCCGCCGAAAAATTCCATGGAAACGGCGGCGGACACAACATAGCCGCAGGCGCGCAAGTCTCGATTGGAAACATCGATGACTTCATAAAAACTGTAAACGAACTCGTCGGCAAACAGCTCAAGGGCGAGAAGATTGGAAGCTGAAATAGCACTGGAATACGACGATGTGAGACTTGCTGAGGCTGTTGCCAAAGCAGTTTCGCCTGACAACCTAAAAACGCCGAGTGGTCTGTCTATTAAAACATCATGGCAGTCAACGAGAGTCATCACTTACGTAAACTACCGTGGAAAACTCGCAACATTCATTGCCACAATCGACGACCTTCTCTTTTGTGCATCAACAGCTGAGCGAGTTCTTCAAGCAGCAAGAAAGCTTGAGTGAGAGACTTCGTAGCCAGAGTCGTCTCCAGCATATTGAATGTGCTTTATCGTAAGGTTAAATAGCTAATTCAAGGCTAGACCTAGAGGTTGCGAGTGAAAGCATGCTGGACATCAAACTGATCCGCGAAAGCCCTGAGCTTGTGAGGAACAACCTGAAGAAGAGGGGAGACCCTGACAACCTAAAGATGCTCGATGGACTGATCGACTACGACAGAAAATGGCGACAGTACCTGACACAGTTGAATAATCTGCGACATGAAAGGAGACAGGTAACAGCCAAGATTGCTGAGGCCAAAAAGAGAGGAACGGATTCAAGCAGCGAAATGTTGAAAGCAAAACATGTTGATGCCAAAATCACGAAACTGGAAAAGCAAGTAACAGAGTGCGAAGAGAAGGTTCACGATTACCTGTTGCGCCTTCCAAACCTTCTGCACGACACTGTTCCGCTTGGCAAGGACGAGAATGGCAATGTCGAAATAAGAAAGTGGGGTGACATACCCAAATTCGGTTTTCCAGTGAGGGACCACATGGACCTGGGCCTAAACCTCAACATAGTTGACGTTGAAAGAGCTGGAAAGATTGCTGGAGCACGCTTCTTCTACCTAAGAAGTGACGGGGTTCTCCTCGACATGGCTTTGATCAACTTTGCTCTAGAAGAGATAGCCGAAAAAGGCTACACGCCGATAGAACCGCCCTTCCTCATGAGACGAAAACCGTACGAAGGCGTCGTGGCCCTAAGCGATTTCGAAGACGTGCTCTACAAGGTTGAAGATGAAGACCTGTATCTAATCGCAACTTCGGAGCATCCGATGGCAGCGATGTTCATGGACGAGGTGCTGAAAGCTGAGGACTTGCCGCTGAAGCTTATCGGTGTAAGCACAAACTTCAGAAAAGAGGCAGGCGCACACGGCAAAGACACCCGCGGCATATTCCGAACGCACCAGTTCAACAAGGTTGAACAGTTTGTTTTCAGCAGGCCCGAAGACTCATGGGCAATTCATGAGGAACTAATACGCAATGCTGAGGAGCTTGTGCAAAAACTCGGTTTGGCCTACCGAGTTGTCAATGTTTGTACAGCTGACATGGGTACGGTTGCGGCGAAGAGATACGACGTTGAAGCTTGGATGCCCGCGCAAAACGCGTACAGGGAAATAATCTCATGCAGCAACGACACAGACTATCAGGCCCGAGGGCTAAACATAAGGTACAGGGAAAAGGAAGGCGCAGCGCCAAAAGGGTTGGTGCACACTTTGAATTCAACAGCCTTGGCCACCGGCAGAACTATCGTTGCGATAATCGAAAATTATCAACAGAAGGACGGGTCTGTAGTTGTTCCAGAAGCGTTGAGAAAATACATGGGCGGCATCAAGAAAATAGCTCCAAAGCGGTAAAACTTTTAATACTATGCTGTGAACTTAAGCTGCATTCGGAGGGTAAGCGTGTCCTCAAAGAGCGTGTCCTCAAAGACAAGGCGTGTGCGCGATAAGTGGCGAGGCAAGGCATGGTACATGGTGATGTCTCCACCATACTTTGGAAACGTTGAGCTGGGAGGAGTGCCAGCGGACGAGCCGGAGAAACTGATCGGAAGAGTCGTTGACTCAACGCTCTACGACATTACGAACGACTTTGCTCATCAGTACCTGAAGATGCGCTTCCAAATAGCCGAAGTTGACGGCAAAACTGCCAAGACAATATTCAAGGGACATGAATACTCCCGAGATTACTTGCGCAGTCTTGTGAGAAGACGGACGACCAAAGTTGACGGCTTGTTCGGTGTTACGACGAAAGACGGGTACACGCTGCGAGTGGCTGTTAGCGCTTTTACGCTTTCAAGAATCAAGACATCTCAAGAGAAAGTCGTTCGCGCAATCATGCACAGGATCATAAAGGAAAAGGCCGCAGCGCTCACGATGGACCAGGTTGCGCAGGAGATGGTGTTGGGAAAGATAGCTTCGGACATTTACAACGAAGCCAAGAAGATTGCTCCGTTGCGCCACGTGGGCATCAGGGGTTCAAAAGTTGTGACGCAATTAGCCAAGCCGCAGACGACAGAGGCTAAGTAGACCCTACGCGGCGAGTGTTTTTCCGTATTCGTAGCCTTTTTCGAAAGCCGTCAGGTTTAGTTCTTCGGTGCCCTTAGGTATGTTCTCTTTGATCGATTCTCTGACAGCGTTTTCGTCCAGCAGTCTTGTGATTGCGACGAGCGCGCCTAGCATGACGATGTTTGCGACTATTCTTCTGCCAAGTTCTTCTGCGATTTTGGTGACCGGAACCCGGAAGACCCTAGCATTTTCCAGGTTCTTCTCCGTGGGAATCATGTCCGGATCTATGATCACCGTGCCGCCAGGCTTGACGTCTGCTGCATACTCATTATACGCGTGTTGCGACATAAGGATCAAGACGTCGGGCTGAACCACCTTCGGAAAGTCTATCTCTTCTTCCGATATCACGACTTCAGACTTGCATGCCCCGCCTCTTGATTCTGGACCGTAAGACTGAGTTTGAACAGAGTTCTTTCCGGCGTGTATACAGGCTGCTGCGGCCACGATTATGCCTGACTTGATTATTCCTTGACCGCCGAAGCCCGCAAACCTAACTTCAACCCGCACGTCAGCTCACTTTCTCCATCGCTTCTTCGTTTATTTTCGATATTTTCTCGTGGAGCATTCTTTCGTAACTGAGCTTCTCAACGTCCACAAACTCGCCGACTGCTATTCTTTCAGGCGTGATTTCCGCCTTTGAGGGGTCTGAGAAGCTGTCGATGACTGAGGCCTTCCTGAACCATCCCATCATCTCAAGACCTGACCGCATCTTGTTGTAGCGGCCGTATATCTCAGGACAGGGTGAAAGCACTTCGATGAAGCAGAAGCCCTTCTTCTGCAGCATCCTCTTAATCGACTGTGTCAGCCTGCGCACGTGCAGGGTCGTCCATCTGGCGACGTACGTAGCTCCAGACGCTGCTGCCAAGTGCACGAGGTTGAACGGGTGCTCGATGTTTCCATACGGGCTCGTGGTCGTTATCGACTCAAGCGGGGTTGTCGGACCCTGCTGCCCGCCTGTCATTCCGTAGTTCAAGTTGTTGGCGCAGAGGACCTTTATTCCTATGTTTCTTCGGGCGGCGTGTATGAAGTGGTTTCCGCCTATAGCGAAGAGGTCACCGTCTCCGCTTATCACCATGACCTCTAATTCGGGGTTTGCGAGTTTTACTCCTGTCCCAAAGGCCAAAGCGCGTCCGTGTGTCGTGTGAAATGAGTCCGCGTTTATGTAGCCGGCCGTTCGGCCGATGCAGCCGATGCCTGATACCACTACGAGCTTGTCTAGATCGAACTGCAACTCGTCCAGTGCGTGAGCGAAGCAGTTGAGGACAACGCCGTTACCGCAGCCTGTGCACCATATGTGTGGCATCATCTCGGCTCGGAGGTACTTTGAAAACGGATGCGCCATTTCCTGAACCATCAAGCAGCCCTCCTTATTGCGTCAAGAATCTCCGTCGGAGTGTGCGGTTCTTCCCCCAGCTTTGAGAGAAAAGTCACAGGCGTTTCTTTTGCTGCCCTTTCGACTTCTCGCACCAGCTGTCCGCAGTTCATCTCAGGAACGGCGATTGCTCGAACGTGCTGTGCGACTTTTGCCACGTGTTCTTCTGGAAACGGCCACAGCGTGATCAGGCGTAGCAATCCTGCCTTGATTCCTTTTTCTCTTGCCTTCTTTATGGCGCTCAACGCGGCCCGCGCAACTATGCCGTACGCTACAACTGCGACATCCGCGTCGTCGAGCATAACTTCTTCAACTCTTACTATCTTGTCAGCGTTCTTCTGTATCTTATCGCACAGCCTGTTGACCAGCCTTGTCTGGTCCTCAGCGCTCGAAGTTCTAGGATAACCGCTCTCGTTGTGCGTTAAGCCCGTAGCATGGAAATGGTATCCCTCTCCGAAGCAGGCCATAGGCGGAACCAAATCGTCATCAGGCAAGAACGGCTTATACTCTTCAGGTGACACACTCGGCTTCTTGCGGTTAACTATCCTCACCTTGTCCATCGGCGGGATGACCACTTTTTCCCACATGTGGCCAACGATCTCGTCGGCCATCAGGAGCGTTGGCACTCTGTACGTTTCAGAAAGGTTGAAAGCCTCAACCGTAAGGTCGAACATCTCCTGAACGGAAGAAGGCGTCAACGCAATTATACCATAGTCTCCATGCGAGCCCCATTTTGCCTGCATAACATCCTGCTGCCCAGGTATCGTTGGCTGTCCAGTGCTCGGTCCAGCCCGCATAACGTCCACGATGACGCAGGGCGCTTCTGTCATAACGGCGAGTCCGATGTTTTCCTGCATCAGGCTGAAGCCCGGTCCAGAAGTGGCCGTCATCGCTTTCAAACCAGAGTATGATGCGCCGATAACCGCCGCAATTGAAGCGATCTCGTCTTCCATCTGTACGTAGATTCCGCCAAGCTCAGGCATCCTCATAGACAGGGTTTCCGCGATCTCCGTTGCAGGGGTGATCGGGTAGCCCGCGAAAAACCGGCAGCCCGCAACAAGCGCGGCCTCGGCGCATGCTACGTCGCCGTTCAGGAAATGTGCGCCTGTGAGTATGTTCTTAGCTTTTAGCATGCTTCACATCCTTCTCGTTTGGTTTTTCAACGACAAAAATCGCGAAGTCTGGGCAGACTGCGGTGCAGAAGCCGCAGTTCATGCACTTGCTTTCGTCCACGACTTTCGGAGGGTGAACCCCCCTCGCGTTTATTTCATCAGATTCTTCCAAGACTTTCCGTGGGCAATACTCGATGCAGTAGCCGCATCCTTTACACTCATCCTTGATCAGATGGATTTCTGTCTTCACCTGTTTTATCGTTTCTTTGTCGAGCGCGGCATGTCGAATTCTTTCAGGCATGTGCTAACTTCCTTCCAAAGCTTTCTCAAAGACTTCTTTGGCCTTTTCAATTTCCTCTGGCTTAACGTTGTCTACAGTCGACTTCATCTCGCGGATTTTTGAAGCGAACTTCTCGCCCTCAGCGGCTGAACACCATAAAAGCTGTAGTCTTTCCTTGTTCAGTCCACTCTGCTCCATCTTCTTCCAGAATCGTTCCACCCGCTTTTGCGTTTGGTAGTTGGCGTTAATGTAGTGGCAGTCTCCGATGTGACAGCCGCTCACCAAGACCGTTGCGGCTCCTCTTGCAAACGCTCTTTCAATAAACTTGGGTGCCACGCGGCCGGAACACATGGTTCTGATTATGCGCACGTTCGGCGGGTACTGCATTCTGCTGACTCCTGCGAAGTCTGCGCCCGCGTAAGAGCACCAGTTGCAGTTGAACGCCACGATCTTCTTGTCTGCGTCGTGCTCCGTGACGGCGTCTATCTGTCCGATTATCTGGTCATCGGTGAAGTGGCTCTGCGTGAGAGCGCCGAAGGCACATTCTGCTGCGCATGTGCCGCATCCGCCGCAGGCTGCCTCGATTATTTCGATGCGTTTCTTTTCCTTGTTGAGAATTATTGCGTTGTACGGACAGACTTTCACGCATAGTCCACACGCCGTGCATTTTTCTGGAAAAACTATAGGCGTGATGGCTTCAACAGTCACTTTTCCTTTCGCCATCAGTATGCCTGCACGCGCTGCCGCCGCGCTTGCCTGGGTCACACTGTCCTTTATGTCCTTGGGAGACTCGGCGCAGCCGGCGAAGAAGATGCCCCCTGTTGCAGCGTCCACCGGTCTCAGCTTGGGGTGTGCTTCCAAGAAGAAGCCATCCTGGTTTCTTGACAGCGTCAGCAGACGCTGGATCATTTCGCTGTCCTTTCTGGCTTCTAAGCCTATTGAGAGAATGGCCATGTCAGCTCTTATCTTGTAAACTTCGTTTTTCAGCGTGTTTTCTCCGATGAGCCAAAGATTGTGGGTTTTCTTGTCCTCCTTTATCTCTGCTGGCAACCCGCGAATGAACACGACGCCCTCTCCTCTGGCCCGTTTGTAAAGGTCTTCGAAACCTTTTCCGTAGGCTCTTATGTCAACGTAGAACACGTAGATCTCGGTGTCCGGCCAGTGCTCCTTGATGAGCAAGCTGTCCTTGATTGTGTTCATGCAGCAGACATTGCTGCAGTAAAGCTTTCCAGCCTTGTCCGAACGGGAGCCCACGCACTGGACGAACGCTACGCGTTTCGGAATCTGTTTGTCACTGAGCCTTATCAGGTGTCCGCCTGACGGGCCGCCTGCGTTGATTAACCTCTCGAACTCGAGTGAGGTGATGACGTTTGGAAACTTGCCGTAACCATAGTTAGGCAACACTGAAGGGTCAAAGACGTCTGCGCCCGTTGCGACTATTATCGTGCCCACTTCGATCTCTTCGGTTTCAGGCTTCATCTCAAAGTTTATCGCTTGCCTTTCGCATGCTTTTATGCACTTGTCGCAGACGACCACGCCTTCCTTGTTGAGGCAGAGGTTCATGTCAACAATGTACGTGGACGGAACTGCCTGCGCGAACGGTGTGTAAATCCCGTGTCTTGTGGCTAATCCTACGTCAAACTCGTTTGGAGCAACTATCGGGCAGACTTTTACGCATTCTCCGCAGGCTGAGCAGTCCTTAGTGACGTAGCGTGGTTTCTTGAGCACTTTAATGTGGAAGTTGCCGATGTACCCCTTCACCTCGGTAACTTCGCTGTTGGTCAACAACTCAATGTTTGGGTGATGCCCCACATCGGACATTTTTGGCGCCAGTATGCAGATCGAGCAGTCCATCGTTGGGAAAGTCTTGTCTATACGCGCCATCATCCCGCCTATGCTGGGCTCTTTCTCAACCACGTACACTTTGTAACCAGTGTCTGCAAGGTCCAGAGCAGCTTGGATACCGGCAACTCCACCGCCTATGACCAAAGCCTTTCGGGTGATCGGCACTTCAGCCTCTTCTGCAGGCTGAAGCAGAGCAGCCTTAGCCACGGCCATCTTAACCAAGTCTTTGGCCTTTTCTGTAGCTGCCTCGCGGTCGTGGAGGTGAACCCAACTGCAGTGTTCACGGATGTTGGCCATTTCGAAAAGGTACTTGTTCAGTCCGGCTTCTTCACACGCTTTCCTGAAGGTCGGTTCGTGAAGCCTGGGGGAGCACGACGCAACCACAACTCGATTGAGCCTGTGCTCTTTGATGTCCTTCTTTATGCCTGCTTGGCCCTGATCTGAACACGTGTAACGGTTATCCTGCGCCAGGACAACGTGCGGCAACGTGCCCGCAAACTTTGCAACTTCAGCGCAGTCCACGGAGCCAGCGATGTTCAAGCCACAGTGGCAAACGTACACTCCTATGCGAGGTTCCTCTTCCTGTTTTGACTGTGGTTCCTTGTCTTCTGGCATCAATTTATCCTTCCCGCAAAGATTTCATGTGATTCTCAATCGATTCCGCCGCGCGTTTTCCATCACGGATCGCCTCTATCACGGAAGCCGGTCCGCTAACAGCGTCTCCGCCTCCGAAAACATCCGGCAGGCTGGTTTCCATCGTTATCGGGTCCACCCAGAGCGTTCCATCTTCGTTCAATTCAACATCTTTCGGCAAAAACTCCAGATCAGGAGATTCGCCTATCGCAAGAATAACCATGTCCGTTTCCCGCTTGAACTCCGACCCTTCCACCGGAATCGCCTTTCTCCGGCCAGTTTCATCTGGCTCACCAAGCTGCATGCGGACGCACTCAATTGCACAGACTTTGCCGTTTTCACCCAGAATCTTCTTGGGCGAAACCAGAAATTCGATTTTCACCCCTTCATGTTCAGCCTCTTCAACTTCGCGCGGGTTTGCAGGCATCTCATCCTTCGACCTGCGGTAAAGAATAGCTACTTCGTTTGCCCCAAGGCAGCGCGCTGTTCTAGCCGCGTCCACAGCAACGTTTCCCCCGCCTACCACAACGACGTTCTTTCCAACGTCGACCTTCTTACCGAGATTCGAGTCCCACAGAAAATCAAGAGCGTTGGTTACCCCTTTCAAGTTCGACCCTTCAGCCTTCAGTTTTTGGCTTCTATGGGCTCCTGCGCCTATGAAAACCGTCTTGTAGCCTTCTTCCTTCAAATCCGCAAAGCCCACGTCCTTGCCAATTTTCATGCCCGTTTTGAATTCCACGCCCAGGTTCTTTATGAACTGAATCTCTTTGGCAATGACCTGTTTTGGCAAGCGACGCTGCGGTATGCCTTTCCTCAGCATCCCGCCTGGTTCTGAAAGAGCTTCAAAAACTGTGACCGCGTATCCTTTTCTTCCCAACTCGTAGGCAACCGTAAGCCCGGCAGGGCCAGAACCGATGACCGCCACTTTCTCCTTCGAGGACTTCGTTGCTTTCTCTCTTTTCTTCGTCTTGAACAATTCTTCCCGCATTTGCTCGATTTTCTCCAAGACAGTCTCCTTTTTCAGTCCAGCACGTTCTGGATGAAAACAAACCAAGGTCGTCACAAGTGGAAGAGGAACATTCCTTACGATCTTCTGTAGCGCCTTGTCAAAGGCTTGCGTGTGTCCTTGGGCTGCTGCAGTTGACCGCATGAACAAGAATATTTCAGGCAGGTTTAATCCTTGGGGGCAACGGTTGTGACATCGATAACACCATGCGCAGACCCATATTGCCTCAGAGGCCAAGACTTTTTCAGGGTTCGAGTAGATGTCTTCGAGAAGTCGTCTGGGGCTGTACTCGTTTCCCAGCATCTCAGCCATAGAACAGCTGGCTGTACAGATGCCGCATTCAAAGCAGTTTTTCAGCTTCTTGGCATTCAGTATTTTTTCTATGACTTCTTTGGCGATGCAGGTTGAGCTTTCCAAGGCCGTGGGCCCTCTCAAATACTGGGGTTCCCAGAGATATAAAAGTTTACAAACGTAAAGGTTTTAAATGAACATACAAGCCGCGAGTTGTCTCGAGTGCACATTTATATGATGAGACATAGTAGAGCATGACCCAAAGGAGAGGTTTCGGTGGAAAAAGTGAAGGTCCTAGCCTACGGCGTTGGCGTGGTCGGCGGTTACATCGCGAAATACTTGCTTGAAAAAGAAGGAGTACAAGTCGTCGGTGCAGTCGACGTCGCCAAAGACAAGGTCGGCAAGGACCTGGGCGAAGTTCTGGGGCTGAAAAAGAAAGTTGGAGTAACAGTCTCTGGCAACATCGATTCAGCCCTTTCGACGGTCAAAGCTGACATTGCGGTCCACACTACATCTTCCTACCTGGAGGACACCTTTGCACAGATAGCCTCAATCATAGAACACGGAGTCAACGTCATATCAACCTGCGAAGAACTGTCGTATCCATACGTTTCTGAACCAAAGCTTGCGAAAAAGCTTGACGCCCTGGCCAAGAAGCACGACGTAACGGTCTTGGGAACTGGTATAAACCCAGGCTTTCTCATGGATGCTCTCGTGATAACGCTCACCGCACCCTGTCAGAAGATAGAGAAGATTGAGGCAATCAGAGTCATGAACGCGGCTACGAGGCGGTTACCATTCCAGAAGAAGATAGGCGCCGGTCTGTCAGTTCAAGAGTTCACGCGAAGGATCGAGAAGAAACAGATCACGGGCCATGTTGGTCTCGCGCAATCCATCGCCATGATCGCTGACTCTTTAGCATGGAGACTCGACAAAGTGGTCGTTCAGCCCGCAGAGGCCGTGATCGCAAAGAAACCTGTCGAGAGCAAAGACATAAGGGTCAGCGCAGGAAAAGTGGCGGGTCTGAGACAAAAAGCAAAAGGCATTGCCAAAGACAAAGAAGTCATAGTCTTAGACTTCAGGGCTTACATAGGGGCTGAAGAAGAGTACGACGAAGTAACAATCAAGGGCGTGCCAGAAATTAGACAAAGAATAAGTCCATGCGTACATGGCGACCTCGGAACAGTTGCGATGATCGTCAACTCGATTCCGAAAGTAATCAACGCGCCTGCCGGCTTGGTTACGATGAAGGACCTGCCCGTTCCGTCGGCTGCACTCGAAGATATGCGAAAATACGTGAAAACAGTTTGACTCGGCAGAGCTACAGTATTTAACAAGCTCGCTGGTAACTGTTCTTCATCGTGGTGGCAAGCGTGACGAAGACAGCGGGGGTTCATGAAAAGGGAACGTTCTCTCTAGATGACATAATAAACAGAACCAAGGGCAAACGGGGTTTTCGAAAGGCCGGAGCGATTGCAGTGTTTGTCGGTGTCGTGCGAGGAGAAACCTTGGAGGGTGAAAAAGTCCAGAGGCTGGAGCTGCAGGCATACCAAGAAAAGGCAGACGAGGTGCTCACGAAAATCTGCGACGACCTGAAAAGAAAGCCCGGCATAGTTGACGTTCAAATCCACCATCTACTCGGTGAATTTCACGTTGGTGAGGACATTGTCTACGTTCTGGTTGCAGGTTCTCATCGTGAAGAGGTTTTCCCTGTTCTGGAAGAGGCAGTTGAAAGGTACAAGAAAGATGCACCTATCTTCAAGAAAGAATTAGTCACGACTGTGAAGGGCGAGAAGAGGGCTTACTGGTTGGAAGAACGACAGAGCCATCGGTAAAATTGTCATGTAACATTAGCTGCCTAAAAAAACATTTAATCATCCAGTGCCTAACTGTTGAAGATAAGATGATTCATGTGACAAAAGGGGACATTGCCTGGGACCTGTCTGAGATTTTTCCGAGCACCACAGACTCCTCAGCGCGCGAAGATTCTACAATTATCCATACGTTTATGCCCAACTGTTCGTCTATGCTCTCTATCAGAAATACCTGGAAGAAGGCAGAGAGTTTGTTCCCAAACTCAAGAGGATTCTTTCAGTTGGCAGCAGTATCTCTCCACAGAAGATCGGCAAGATCGTCGGTCTTGACATCGCCGACGTAGACTTTTGGAGACTCAGAATTAAGCAATACGAACATTTTCTCATAGAACTTGAGAAGATCGTCAACTAGAGAGCGCGCTGATGCTGTTGAGTGGATCTGGAACGTAAATGCGCCTGAAGGCAGAAAGAGGCTTTGTTAGTAGAGCGCAAGTGTCCTCAATGAGTGCAAAAGTGAACAAGGTTTTCGCGAATTTAGCGCGCGCGGTTCCCATGAGCAGGTCGCGCGTAAAGCTCTTCAATGAACTCCGTTGCTTTGAAGAAAGTTGCTGTCCGTCCTTGGCTTTGATGTGCACTGTGTTGTAACCGACTAGGTAGGCAGAAACTGTTTTCCGTATTATCGGGTCAGGCATGTCCTTTGGAGAAACCATGATGTAGGCCTCTTGCAGTGGTTCTTGTTTTGCCAAGTCTGACGGCATTATTGACAATGATCCGTCGTCTTCTGAACGTACGAGAATCGTACTGCTCTTCTTCAGTTGATTCTGAATTATCCATTTCTTGGGTAGAGAGATTACGTACGTTGAGCCGCCTGTCAGCTGAAGTCTTCTCGTTTCTTCATTCCGCTTGTTTGCGCGCGCGCTTACGGAAAAATACATCACGGGAAAATTCGGTTAGGTGAAAACCTTGAGCAGACTGTTAGATATCGGTTTAGAACAACTAACGGCTGTCGTCTTAAAGATGGGTGAGGCCGCTGAAAAAGCAGTTAGGGCATCTATCGCAGGGTTCATGGATGGCAGGGACGTAAGTGAACAAGTCAGAGAACTGTCGGAAATGCTGGTTACGATGACCGTCAGTGTTGAAGACAAGGCATTCGAGCTGATAGTGAAGTATCAGCCTGTTGCGTCGGACTTGAGGATAATTAATTCCTACATGAAAATTGCGTACGATTTTGAAAGGTACGGCCGGTATGCTTGGGACACCTCTTTTACCCACCGAAAATTTGCTGCCTCAGAGAAATGCGCGTACTCATGGGATACCATGGAAAGGATGACCGAGATGACGTTGCGTATGGTTCGGACGAGCATAGAAGCCCTAAGAACTAATGATGGAGAATTGGCCAAGTCTCTTGCAAGCACTGAGAGCGAGGTTGACGAGATATACTCCAACTATCTGGACAAGTTGTCAAAGGCTCCTCCTGTCACAAAATGCATAGTCTGCAACCTTTTGGTGGTTAGATACCTTGAGAGAATAGCGGATCACGCAACTTATGTTGGTGAGGCGATTTATTACATCGCAAGTGGCGATAAAATAATTCTGAGGTAGAGCTTGCTGAAGTTTTGGTCCTGAGAAAGGTTATAAGCACATGTGGAAAGGTAGTTTTAGTGGAGATGTAGAATTTGGAAAAAAGAAGCTATGCATGGTTTGAAAAGCGTCGCAGGACAAAAGCTTTGGACTTGGCTCAAGAGCAGATAGCGAAAGCAATCGATACTGTAACGCTGTTACATCAGGCAACGAAGGGCATTGCAGAAGGGAGGACAAAGGAAGCGATGCAGCGGATTGAGATTCTCTTCAAGACTGAGGAAGAGGTGGACCGTCTGCGAATGGACGTTTTCAAGGAGCTGTCAAAGGGTGCGGCTTTGGTTGCTGACTATCGTGAGGACCTGCTTCATCTTGTGAAAAGGCTCGACACTCTGGCTGATGATGTGAAAGACGCTGCAAGGTGCATGGAAATGCTCGGAGACACTCAGATTCCGAAGGAGCTATGCGAAAACACGGTGTGTATGACATCGGACCTGGTGGATTGTGCCCGTGCCCTACATAACAGCATCGAGAAGATCTCGGTGGCCCCGGCAGAAGCGACAGAAGGTTCTAAAAAAGTTGAAGAGATCGAGCATCGAATTGACGACGATTATCTTAAGACAAAGAAATTGTTCATCAAATACGGAGGGCAAATGAACGCGGGGACAATGGTAATCTTTGACGATTTGATCGAGTTCATTGAACAGGCCGCTGACATGTGCGCAGACACTGCTGACTACATCGTTATACTTTCCAACAGGGAATAGCAGCAAAAATCATCGAACGAGAAAGAACTGAAGATAATTTATGGAGACTTTGTCGATCTCAAGAGATCATAGAGAGAAGAGAGGTCCGCAGATATCAGAAATCTTATGGAATGATGTTTCCTTGGCGCGTTGAAGAAAATCACTACCATGCCTTTTACAATTTCAAAGAAAAGGAACGGCCTGGTCTTTGCGGTTTTGAACGAACTACATTGTCGAATTTCTTTTTCTAACACGAAGACGTGCGCGCTGACCTAAGCATGTTACACTGGATACATTGCATGAGCCAATATAATAGAATCAAAAATGTCTACAACACCATCGTTATTCAGGTCAGCGTTCGGATTCCAGTTGCTATCTCGTGACGTCGATCCGAATGCTGATCCGAGCACTAAAGCATCATATATGTCGACGAAGCCATCCCCATTTATGTCCCCTAAAATATACCCTTTCCCACTGAAAATTATGTCGAAACTAAAATCAGAAATTCCTCCAACGTTCGGAGAAACATAAAGGCTTTGTGTAACCTGAACAGTTTTGCTTACCGCAATCCCTGTGTTCACACAGGTCCAAGTGAAATTCAGATACTTTGAAGCATTCGCTGGGCTGTAATTCATCGGTGTGACTGTCAGGAGAATTGATTGATTACCTTCGTTCCGAGCGTAAACTACAACTTCCTTTGTCTGCCCTGGCGACAGAACACCCCAGTCTATTGAAGACACTGTCTTGGTGCAACCTGCATCCCAGTAGATGCCGATGCTTCCTGTAGCCTCGACTGCAGAAACGCTGGGAACAGAGTTCCTCAGGTGCAGGAATTCAAATGTGCCAACGGTTAGCATCAGCATTAGTACCAAGAGCAAGTAGGGTACTTTGTTATGCAACCGCCCTTCTCCCCTACCATTCGAATCTCAAGACTGGAATATCTGTCTTTCCGTCTTTGACGAGGACAAAGCCAACGTTGCAAAAAAAGAAGAAGGCGATCAAGGCGTCATGTTCGGGTTGAAAATTACATAGGCTCAAAAGCCGACTTGTGTCATGGCTGCCTAGCCAGCGCAGTTTGACGTTGAAGTGATAATTAGTCTTACAGAAGTTCTGAGGTTTATCGCCCCGTATGATGCGCAGACCACAACGTGTGCCAATTCACGTGCAACAGAAGTCATACAAAGAAAGAAAAGGCGAGGTACTCGCCAAATGGGTACTTGGTTTTTTTAGGATTTCTGTTTCTAATCCTTTGCCAGCGTTATTTCCATTGTAGAAACCGCTCTTGCACCGCTTTCGCCTTCCCTGGCGGGCATCTGCTCTGTACCTATGGCGATCTTTGAAACCTTCAGGTCCTTGAGGAAGCGGCTTCTCGTTATCTCAGCAACGTCAACCGCTGTCGTGATTGCTTGTCCTCTTGCCTTCAGTGTTATCTCTTTGCCGTTGGATGCCGATAGGCTGGTAATGATCGCCAGGACGTAGCTCATTGCTGGTTTCCTGCCAATGAAAACAATCTTCGAACTCTCCGACATTTTTTTCACTCCTTTTGTTTTTAATTGTGTGTTGCGTTGTGTCTCTGTCTCATGTTCTCAACAGAACGCTACCGCGCCCTAATAATTGGCAACTCTCCTTTATAAACGCGATGAAAACAAACTTCTATTCGATTCCTCTAGACAAAATCTGCTCAAGGGCTGTCAATGATCAAAATTGGTTGCTCCACCATCCGTGTAACCACACATTTACTCGTTTATAATCTGAATTTAGTTTTTCCTGTGAAATTCGTGGACACAACACAATGACAAATCTCTTATGTTCTAACTCGACTGATAATAGCTGACTGAGAGAGGTGAATTCACGGATGGGGTTTGTGAAAGTAGCTTCGACAAAGGACCTGAAACCAGGTGAAATGATCGATGCCGGCGCGGCAGGAAAAGAGATCTGCGTTGCCAACATAGGAGGCAAGTACTACGCGATTGGCAATCGTTGCACACACATGGGCTGCTTGCTTTCAGACGGCACGCTGAGGGGAGAGAACGTAACGTGTCCGTGTCACGGTTCAGCTTTCAACGTTCTAACGGGAGCCGTGGTGAAAGGACCTGCACAAAAATCTGAACCTGCATATAGAGTAAGGATAGAAGAAGACCAAGTCTTAATCGACGTTTGAATGGGCAGCTGCGCCGTTTAAGCAAGCACACCCAGTGAGTCTATAAGCTGTTCAGGAAGCCTCTGGTAACGTCCCTCGCGGATTGAAGAAGTGGGTGTTTTACTTCTGTTAGAGCTCCAAACTTTCTCAGTCTTTCGACTCTGAAGTAGATAGGCGGATGTGGATCAAAGCTTACCCATTCTTGAACGCGATACGAGGGGATCCGCTCATAGAGAAGTCTTTTGAACCCTATTTCTTCTAGGGCGTTGGCCAGAATGTTGGGTTGTCCCATCACGATCGCTGACGTTAAGTCTGCCCTTGCTTCGAAGAATTTGGCGATGAAATACGTGATCGTTGACAGCACCCAGAAATATATGAGGAGAAGAACAAAGGAGCTTGTGGGAAAGAATCCGAAGATCACGTAGAACCATAGAAGGTATTGGACAGCAGATAGTCCGTAGAGCCAGAAGGGATCACGTCCCTTTAGGTGTCCAAACTCGTGTCCCAAGATGCTGAGAAGCTCGTCTTCCTCAAGTTGCACGAGAGCCCCCGTAGTAATCAAAACTACTCCTCGGCTTGGGCTTGGGCCAGAGGCAGCTGCGTTAGGAGCCAAAGTGTTGGACACCACGATCTTGGGCACTTTAAAATGGAATTTGTCTGCTACCTTTTTCACTAGTTCGTAAACGTTCACCTTTGTTGAAGACAGATTCTCTGGGCTGCACTCAAGCCCATACTTTCTAAAAATCTGCCCAGTCGTCTCGCAGTTGATTTCCCCGTTCTTGGCGATTGTCTCTTGATAGATCTCTTTCTTCATTTCGGCAACTTTTTCAGGAGGGTACTTCTGCCTGAAATCGTCCTGTCCTTCAATCGGCAGGCTGTATTCAAGAATATGTATGGTCGGGTTCTCTTCGGTGATTCGCCAGTCTGATATTCTTTCAATAATCTTTGGTGAATACACGACGAAGATGAACTGAAACGTCAGCAGGACAATCGGCGTGTACGGGCCGATAAGGAAGAACAGGAACAAGCCTAGCGTGATGAATATGACGACGAGGAAAACTTGCGTCTCGAGAAAAATGCGGTTCAACGGTTTCTTTTCTTTGCCAGAAATCTTTTCTGGCACAATCCTCTCACCTTCTCGCCACGCAAAGAAGAGTGTGCCCTCTCTAACCTTTTCTTCAAATGATTGAACTGCGATCACGAGGTCCTGCCTAACTTGGGTTATCGTTTCTTCCGGGACGTTTTCACTTAACGGCGTCATGTTTACGTCAATCGGCTTCCCACCCTTGACCGCCACTTCTAGAACACGTGTTCCAGACTGATCCAGAGTTGTGAAGGTGAGGGAAGAACGGCCGCCGACCGTGACTCTTGAGATGTTGGCAAACCTTTGTTCATGGGGCATGAGGTATTTTTGATAAATGAAGTCCAACAAGTTTCCCATGTAGCTTTCGGGAATTTCCATGTCAATCGAGAAGGAAACAGCTTTGTTGGACATTCCTGTTCCTCTTTCAGCCGCGTACACGTTTCAGTCTCTTACCAACATGTTCATAATAAAGTTGACCGTTAGACAGGCACAGCCGGAGCGGTCGGGAATCTATGGCTGTCCCATGAAAGCGACAAATTCTTCGAGGGTACGCTTTTGAAGTGTGTAGTTCGACCGCCTTTCTTCACAGATTGTTGAGTTGGGCTTCGGTCCGTAGTCGTGGCCCGGATAGACTTCGACGTTGTCGTCAAGTTTCATCAGCTTGTCAAAGAGGCTGTGGTACATGTCCTCAGAACTTCCATCGACCAAATCTGTCCTTCCGCACTCGCCTACGAAGAGAGTGTCACCGGTGAGTACTTTGCCATCGACCAGTAAGCATATGCTATCTGAGCTGTGTCCTGGAGTGTGAACGACCTTGATTAAGACTTTGCCAAGCTTCAAAATGTCGCCTTCAACCACTGCTGTGTCCTTCCTGGCTTTTGAGAGCTTGTGGGCGACGATTTTTGCGCCGAAGGCTGACCTGATGTCTTCATTGCCCGCAGTGTGGTCCCCGTGACTGTGCGTGTTTATGACATACTTAGCCGTCAGGTTTTGGCCGTGCAACAAAAGGCTTATTGCGTCGACGTTGTAACTGGGGTCAACGACCGCGGCTTCTCTGCTGTTCTCATCTGCGATGACGTAGGAGAAGTTGTCGCCTCGGTATTTGATCTGTTTGAAAAACATGGTATACACCATCATGCTATATTATTCTTTCCGAATATATTGTTCTGTTGGAAGATGCTCCATCTTCATTCCTAGGTCAGCCAGGTCTTTCAAGTTTCCAACGCATCCGACGCTTGCGTCAATGTTGCGGTGTAAAGGATGGAACCACATGTTCTTTGGCACGAGGTTGAACTGTAGGGGAATCCTGACTGTAACGCCGTATTTTCCGTTCAGATCCTTGAACAAGGAGCCCGTTGAGCATGCCAGTCGCGTCGTAGTATAGCTCTTCAACAACTCTGAAGCGCCGAAGGCTCCGATGCCGTGCCACAGAACAGCGTTTTCCGGTGACGTCAGAGAGTACAGGAAGAACTGGGGTGAAGACGGCGTTTCCTTGAAGTTGTAATTCACCAACTTTTCACCTTCCACCGTGAAACTGTCATCAGCTTTTGCTAGGCTGATGTCAGAAGGGTCGATCGCATTCGGGTAAAGCAGTGTCGTTCGATAATCAACTTTGACGCTTTTAAGCTTAGTCCCGTCGAAGTAGATCCTCCCTCTCACGGCACGTTTTGACCCATAGCCCTTCGGCGAATGTGGAACCGTCAAAAGTGTAGTCAGGTTCTTCATGCTTCTGCCCATGCATCTGTAAACTAGCTCAACCGACGGATAGTCCTTGTGAGCCTCTCTTATGATGTAGTGCAGCAAGCCGTCTGATGACTCTTTTTCCAGAACACTTAATGGCAACCGCATCGAGTAAAGAAGTAGGTCGATGCCGAAAGCCTCTGACAGCTTTTCTAAGTGTTCATATTTTACAGCGTCTATCATGTTCACGTAGCTGTTGTTGCAAGACTTGAGGTGGCGGTCTATCCTTTCAACTTCGCCCTTGCAGAAAAGTGACCCTTCATACTTATGTGCGAACTGCTGGTCTATCTCAAGCTTCTCCGTCTTCACAGCAGCGGCCGGAAAGGCGCTTTGCCCGCTGTTTACTATCGACTCTTTGAGCGGGTTCATCGAGTACCTGTCCGCCTCGATATCGTCGGTGTTCAGCAGGAAAGAGACGACAACTCCGTCAGGAGGCTTTTTCAATAATGCGCATATTTCTTCCGTGTCCTGCATGGTCGGCTCATGCAACCCACGCTGGTGAAAGTAGTTGCCGCAGACCTCAAGCAGACGTGTGGCTATGATTCCCTGAACCTCTTCAACCGTGAGCTGCGGGTTTGAGTACTCAACTGAGCATCTTAGGAAGAAGTGTGAGCTGTCAAGCGTGACGTCGTTTCTCTGCCCGTTCTTGAGGTAATACAGGGTGACGGGTTTTCTTCTATCATCTTTGAACGTGCCGAGTTCTCGCACCAGGGCTTCGACACAAGGCCATGAACTCTTCAGAAAGTCTTCAACGATTATTCTGCACAGGTTGGACGACAACTCATAATCACCCTCTCTCCAAAGATTCGGCCATGTAGACGCAATCTCCAGTGACCGATGGACCATGGAACATCCTTTCAACGCGGAAGCTTTCATGAAAGCCAGATTCCAGCAACATGGAAACAATCCGCTTTTCCCTTTTCGGAACAAACACAGAGGCTTCGAGACCCTCAAGCGCGCTTAAAATGGCTCTCAACAGATCGACTGCCGTTTTGGCCTGTCCCCTCTTACACACCAGGGGCCCCAATTCAGCTAATCCCCTGTACACTTTTGCAGCCGCGAACCCCAAGATCTGCCCATCTTCGATAGAGACGAAGCTTAGATTGTCACGGTCCATGAGAATCGGTTCAAGCATCTTTCTGCGGGATGCGCCGAAACAAGACTGGTCAAAGGCGATGACTTCCGCCAGTTCTTGTTTTCCACCTTTCCTCACATTAGCCCTGACTGGCGAAGAAAAGCCCTTCCCCTTCAAGACTATGAACTCAGAGTCGCATTCAAACCTGAGCCTCCTGTAGAACGGGATTTTCTCGATGTACGCGTACAAGCCGACGGTCTCAACGGTTTTTTCTGTCAAGTACCTAAGAGCGTGCTTGACCAGCAGTGTTCCTGCACCCCTATGCCTTTTGCGCTCATCAACGATGAGGTTTCCGAACCAGCCGACCTTGCCAAAGCTCACGGTAGTCGCGATTCCCACCCTGTCCGAGCCGTCAAGAAGCACAAAACACCCCTCTGGTTCCAACTCCATCATGAATTCAAAGTCTTGCTCCACCAACCCCCAGCCCATCACGCCGGTGATGCGGACGGCGAACTCGAAATCTGCCCTTGACATGTTCCTTATGTGAAACACCATACGCTCAGCCCTCTTCACGATGGATTGACGATTCTCAAGACTTATACGAGAGGATAAAGTTTACTAACACACTCTGTTCATGATGAAGACCACAGGAAGGACACGCAACGGTAACGCCATGCTTGCACGTGAGAATTGTCCGCAAGGCTCCAGTATCAACCTACCCGTTCAAAGATTACTTCAGCGGTTTCGAGAAGGTTGAGGCCGTGAAAAGGATCTTTGGCAAAAAGACGGGTGAGGTTCTGTCAAATCTGAGGGTTGAGTTCATTGGGCGAAGAGGCTACATGGGCGTCAGCGAGGTCGATGGGCACCTCATAGCCAGCGCAGACTATTTATGCAGAGGCAACAGGGTCGAAATATACCTCGACATAATCCATGAGTTAGTTCACGTCAAGCAGTTTGCGGAAGGGAAGGAGCTTTTCGACCACAACTACTCCTACACAGAAAGGCCGACAGAGGTTGAGGCCTACCGATGTGCAGTTGAGGAGGCAAGAAGACTGGGGCTGAGTGACAAGAGAATCTGTGCGTACTTGAAGACCGAGTGGATGTCTGACGACGACTTCAGGCGGCTCGCGAAGGCCGTAAACGTCAACTGCCCGAAAAGACCGGGAAACAGAAGCATTCACAGAGCCACTTAACGACATTTGTGTTCTCAGAAAAAGGACAAGCTGAAGGACCTCAAGAGACGAGCAGCGGAACTTAATCCGTAGCTACTCCAAAAAAGCAATATCTCGATTCTGCAGAGTTACTTGTGGGAATGAGAATATTGAACGTTGCGACTTGGAGAGTGTATCGCCAGTGAAAGGCTTGACTGTGGGTGCACGCCTGATAGGGGTAGACTTAGGAGGTACCCGCGTAAGAGTTGTGCTCTCAGACGAAAAGGGCAACTTCATTGAGAAGAGAAGCGAAGAGGTTGACACGAGAAACGCCGAGGCGATCACCGACCAGATAGTCAAGCTTACCCGTTTCTTATGCGCTAAACATGGCTTTGACGTCAAATCCTTACAGGGGGTAGGGATCGTGTCAGCGGGCCCTCTGATCCAAGAAGAGGGCGTGCTCTTCAAACCCCCGAACCTGCCGTTTGACCGTGTACCCATCACGAAGCCCATTACAGAAAAGCTGGGCATACCAGCATGTTTGATCAACGATTGCGTCGGGGCGGTTCTCGGCGAAAAAATGTTCGGCGCCGCAAAAGGGCTGGACAACTGCGCCTACATAACCAT
Organism: Bathyarchaeia archaeon; assembly: GCA_050012255.1. Classification (GTDB taxonomy): domain Archaea; phylum Thermoproteota; class Bathyarchaeia; order Bathyarchaeales; family Bathycorpusculaceae; genus DASPPK01. The sequence goes on along the minus strand of JBEKHN010000001.1, from coordinate 205,119 downwards.
AAGCACCGGCTTAGGCTGCGGAGCGATTGTTAACGACACTTTGCTGTTGGGAAAAGATGGGAACGCCCATGAAGTCGGTCATTTCGTCATAGACTATCAGGGCAGGCTGACATGCGGCTGCGGAAGACGTGGCCACTGGGAAGCTTACTGCTCTGGGAGAAACATTCCGAACTATGTCAGAATGAGACTCAAAGAAATGCATGCAAAAACGGTGAAGGAAAGTTTGCTGTTCAAGACAGTAGAAGGCGACCTGTCGAGGTTGGTTGCAGCTGACCTGTTCACCTGTGCAAAAAAAGGCGACAGCCTGTCTGTCAAACTCGTCAACGAAATCGGAGTTCTGAACGCAATGGGCTTCGCGAGCGTGATAAACGCCTACGACCCGTCTCTGATCACGGTAGGCGGCACTGTTACATTGAGGAACAAGAAAATGATCCTCTCTCCAATCAAAAAATACGTTAAAGACTACGCGATAAACAGGGTTCCGAAGATAATGGTTACCCCTCTGGGCGAAAATGTCGGTGTTTACGGAGCTGTTGCAGTTGTTCTAAAATACATATCATCCGCTATGAAATAGTCAGAAAAGATGCTTACTTGATTTGGTCAGCAGACCAAAATCAGAACCGTTCTAAGTTGTCAGCCCAGGATCGTGGAAGTGCTCGTAGAATTTGAAACGCCCAAGCACGTAAAGATGCAACATACAGGCGCTCATTCTTCTCAAGGATGCGCTAGTACTAGTGTGAGGGTCTCATCTAGTTCTCATATTCACATTTCTACTTCGACAGGATGTGTGTCAACCTATTAGGAGCTACTTGGTTGTTGTTGCCTTTGGTGTTTCCTTTTTCATCAGGACCCATGCGGCTATTATGATGCCAACCAAGCCGATGACCCCGGCTAAACCGTAGAAGTACCAACCCATGCCTGAACCGTAGGCTACCCCGAAGTCGTAAGCACCAGAATAGCGGACCGCGCCGAGTATTAGAGCAATGATGATCAGTAGAGCACCGAGGCCTAGACCTATAGTTTTGCTGTTCAATTTCTTAACCTCTTGCCTAGGCGTTTAGGAGTAGGTGCTATTTAAATTAGTCGCAACTGGAGGCGCAACTGCGCGCTTGAGAGAATGCGGTTTGACCTTTAATCCTTGACTCGCTGCCTGCGCGCGCCTTAAAATCCATTTTCTCGGAACAAAACTCAGAAAACAGTCGCGCCACGTGTGGACAACCTGGCAATGTTAACGTGAGCGTGCGGCATCCCCTTTGTGAAGGTACAATGAAAGGATGGAAAGCTGTTCTCGTTGCTCGAGTGCTGCGGGTCAAACATCTGTCAACAAGGTCTTAAGTCTTATATCCCATAACTCACAGTATTTTCGAAGAAGTGTCTAGTGACGGAATTGTGAAAGGCTATGTTGAAACGTTTTGCGGCATTTGTCCTAACGCTGATGGTTGTGGTAAGCGTTAACGGTGTCGTCTTGGGCGTTGGCGCTGCCATTGTTCAGAATTCAAGCTCAGCTGTATCTAAGGGAGAGAGTTTCCTTACCTCGTTCAATGGTGATCCATGTCGATTGGTTATCGGTGTGAACCAGACCAGCCCACGGGCTTATGACGATTTGACAAATCTTGTTCTGAGATCGGGAGGAAAAAGTGTCAGCAAGGTTCCTATTAAAGGTCAGGCTATCGCGATGGTTGTTGACGTGCCCTCCAGCAACTTGTCACTTCTCATCAATGAGGCTCAAGGGACGGGGCTGGCCAGATACGTGGAACCCGACATGGTGTTTAAGGCACAGTTTGTTCCAAACGACCCATTATGCGGTAATCAGTGGGCTCTCCGGAAGATTCAGGCTGACTGGGCTTGGAACACGACCAAAGGAAACTCGTCTGTAATCGTGGCTGTCATCGATACTGGCATTGATTATAACCATCCTGACCTCAAGAGCAACTATGTTCCTCTCGGCTACAACTGGGTCAACAACAACAATGTTACTCTTGACGATAACGGGCATGGGACGCATGTTGCCGGAATAATAGCTGCAGTGCTAAACAATGCGGTTGGCATCGCAGGGATTGCCCAAGTAAGCATCATGGTTGAGAAAGCCCTCAACGCCACAGGCTTTGGTCTTGAGGCTGATCTGGCCCAGGCCATCATGCACGCTGTGAATCAGGGTGCGCGCATATTGAGTAACAGCTGGGGCGGTGACTTCGACAGTCTGCTCATCCATGATGCAATCCTGAACGCGTCCCAGCAAGGCGTCCTGGTCCTCGCTGCCGCCGGCAACGATAACACTGATGCGAAGTTTTACCCCGCGGCCTACGATGAGGTTGTGGCAGTTGCTGCCACAGACAAGTCAGATGCGAAGGCGGCGTTCTCAAACGGGGGAAGCTGGATTGGGGTTTCAGCGCCAGGAGTCGATATTCTCTCGACAACGCCCGCCTATCATGTCACCCTGAATGACCCGCCAGCCAGCCTTGGCATGAATTACGGTTACCTCAGCGGGACCTCAATGGCCTGTCCTCATGCCGCAGGCGTGGCCGCCCTGATCTGGAGCAGGTTTCCCAACGCGGCGAGAGACTGGGTCAGGGGCCAACTAAGCTTCACCTCTGACGATTTGGGAGACTCTGGCTTCGACGTGGTTTACGGTGCTGGGAGAGTTAACGCGCGGAAAGCCGTTGAACAGCAACCGTTGCAGCATGATCTGTTCCTGTATAGATATGATATGCCGAGGCTTGTTCAGCCTGGAGATACGGTTCCGATCAACGTGACCGTTCTTAATTTTGGATCAAGCAGCGAAAGTAACGTTAATGTAAGCCTTATGGTGGATGGGAGCGTTGTTGATTCAACGTCCGTTCAAGCTTTGGCAGGTGATTCGTTGGCTACGCCAGTCACGTTTCTGTGGAATCCTCTTGAAAGTGGGTCATACAATGTGACCTTGTACGTTTGGCCAGTCAGTGGTGAAACCATTGTCAGCGACAATGTAATATCAGTCCAGGTCAACGTGCAGTTCTTAGTTACCTTAAGTCCTTCAAGAGGGCCCGTGGGAACGGGCGTAACGGTGACGGGCGTGCAGTTTACTCCCAATAGCGTAGTGGAAATCACGTTTAACGACATGTTTCTGGGCTATGCGGCCACAGATGCTCTTGGCGATTTCACGTTCACGTTCAACGTGCCATTTTCGACGGCTGAAACGTGGGTCGTCAAGGCTTTTGATGCTAACGTTTTTTCTGAAACCAACTTCACCGTAGTCGATGTTACTCCGTTGAACGTTCAGGTAGATGTTGGCGCGCTTCAATTCAGGGGCGAGGTTGTCACGTTTCATGTTTATACGGCTTTCAATGGGTCCGCAGCCAACGCGACGGTTACAAGCGCCTTGCTGTACAAGCCTGACGGTTCGAACCAAACATTGACGGTTCAACCCGTTGCAGAGGGGCTTTGCAAAGTTTCCTACACGTTGCCCGCCGATGCTGAGACAGGCTCTTACGCGTTGGTTATCACCGCGGGCTACTCATCAAGCGTGGTTCAATCTGTGGGAACGGCGTTCAAATCATTCTTGGTGAGCCCAACCTTCTCAGGCTGGAACGCCCTGCTCGTCAGCGTTAACGAGAGTGTTGGAACGATACGGACAGATTTGGGCTTAGTGAACGTGCGCCTTGACGCGCTTAACGTGACCTTAGCGCGCATTGAGGGAGACGTTGTAACGCTGAACTCCTCTTTAGGAACGATTCAGTCTGACTTGGAAACGATAGGGTTCAAAGTCACGGCGATAAACGGGACGACAGCAACCATGGAAACTGTTCTGGGCATTGTTAACGGAACAGTGACTTCAATCAGGGATGGGAAGGCGACCATCATAATTCAAGGAATCGGACAGGTTGAGAGTGACGTTTCCAGTTTGAAGGTTGAGCGTGGAAACTGGACGATACCGCAGTACGCCATCCTAGCTTCAACGCTGGTTGCAGCGGCAGGTGCGTTGCTGTCGGTTGTGATGGTCAGGCGCAGGAGAGCAGCTGCACGTGCACAAGAAGAACCCAAGAGTCCCGAGAGTCCACCTGAGAGCTCAGGGCAGGATCTGACCCCGGGGCAAGAGGGCGTCACCTGATTCCTTTTTTGTACGACTCTTATCTAAATAGAGCTGCGCCGATTCGCACTCGAGCGTGCCAGAAACGACAGGCTAAGGTTGGCAAGTCCTTGTGCTGCAAGTGAGAGAAATATTCCGCCGACAACATCTGTCAAATAGTGTGCCCCGAGAACGATTCTGCTGAAAGAAACTAAGAATATAGCTACCGCTGCCAGTGATTGTCTGGTTCCGCTTCCTCTCGACAGAATTATGAATGCGCCGACGGCTCTGGAAACATGGCCAGAAGGGTATGAAAACGAAGAAATAAGGTCCTCGTCATAGACGCTGATGCTGGAACAGTTGGGTCTCGGACGGACAAAAACCATCTTTATGAAATAGGTGAGCCCGGTCGTTATGACTAAGAAGATCGCAAGTTCACTTGCGGAACCAAAATGCTTTCTTGACTTGAAGTAGGCGTAAAAAAAGTAGACAGAAGCAAAAATGACCCATAAGTAGAAGTCACCTAAGTATGTCAAGACTTGGAAGGCTTGTAATCCTATGGTCTTTTGAACAAAATTCTGTACGTTAAAGACAATATTGCATTCCATTCCATTGAGTGGCAATAAGACAACTAATATGCCTATTAGAAATACCAAGACTAGGTAGACTGCTGTTAAGGCGTAAGGATTTCTTAAGCGGGCTCGGTTCATGTGAATGGCTCATGGCAAAATAGCTGATTTGAGCCTTAAGCGTTTTCGTTTATCTATTGGGGTATCTTCCTCTTTGAAAAACCATGTGAAGACTATTTTCTTCTGCCGAACGCCCAGGTTCCGATTAAGTGAAGCAACCTTCTCTAAAAGATCTCCTGGGCCTGTTCCGATGTCCAGTACTGTTCCTGACGAAATTCGTCCAAGAATCTCGTCTGCCACAGTGTCATGAAAGTCTTTGATCAAAGAAATTCTCTTCGATGCAAACGCATAGAATCTTGCTGCCAATCCAGTGATCGCTTCTGACATAAGCTGACACGATAACAATGCGGAGACAGCGAAAAATAGCTTTCTCAGGGCGCTAAAGCATTTTCGGAAAGCGCCTATGCTTGTTCCTGAATTCCTAGATTCCGCTCAAGAGGAAGGCATGACGTTTCTCGATAGTTACCGTCACGGTTTGGCTGGGTGCTTGCTTGCTCTCACACCCCCCCGGGTATGTTATGTGACCCAACGTTGTATTTGTCCGCGATGCAGCAGAGTCTTCTTTTCATGCGCATGAACGTGGGGCGGCCTTTGGTACCCCTCCTCGGTTTCAATGTATCATGCATATTTGGAGCCAAATATGGTTGAAGAGCAGAATGAGTAGCGCAAGCTGCTTCCCGAAAGAATTTAGGAACGCGCTGGCGCGCGCGCTATCGCCCACAACGGCAAAGGCCATTTTTCCTGTAATGGTTTTTCCTGTAATGGGTATCTCTTTCCAGCACGCCACTCAATGGGAGTTCCTTCGGCGTCGGTACGGATTATCTGTTCGACCATGGGAATTCCGCCAGAAACAAGATAAGAACCATTCTTACTCACCTTAATCCTCTGTTTAGCATTCGTGATTTCTCTGGCTGCCGAAGCTGACTCTGCCCGTGTGTGCGGTCTAGTTTATGCTGTTGAACTATCGTGCGTATTGGACATTTCCATCGGTGGCTCAACATTGGAGATTACTGGCGCACAATTGTGATATCTGCACTTCCTGCAGGAACCGCCTCTTCCTATTAGGTTGTGAGAAGTGGATTGGATCGAAGCATTAACTCTAAGAGTCAGGCGAGAAATAGAGTGGATAGCTGTGTGGTGAAACGGTGAAAAGAAATGTAAAGCAGATTCTGAAGAGTAAGGCAACGATAGAGGGCGCAGGTGTCAGACTCAAGCGAGTTTTTGGCTATAATGAGGTTCCACTGTTTGACCCCTTCTTGCTTCTGGACAATTTTGGTTCAGAAAACCCTGAGGACTACATCAGGGGATTTCCATGGCACCCTCATAGGGGGATTGAAACTGTCACTTATATGCTGAGTGGACAAGTTGAGCATGGTGACAGCATAGGTAACAGTGGGTTGATTAGAACAGGTGACGTTCAATGGATGACTGCCGGGTCAGGGATAATCCATCAGGAAATGCCTAGAAGATATGAGGGCTTGATGCAGGGATTCCAACTTTGGGTGAATCTGCCCGCAAAGAAAAAGATGATTGACCCGAGATACCGCGGAATCACTGGAAACCAAATTCCAGTGCTGGAAAAAGAGGGAGCTGAGATCAAGGTAATAGCGGGGACAATCGATGGGACTAAAGGGCCAGTTCAAGATCTTGTGGTTGATGTTGATTATTTCGATGTGGAATTAGCTGCTTCCAAAACGTTCGAACACTCAACGGAAAGGGACAGCAACGTGTTTGCCTACGTAATTAAGGGTTCAGGCTATTTCGATGACAAACTGATCGAATCCCAAAAATGTGCCTTGTTCAGTGAGGGCGACAGCGTCAGAATAACAACAGAAGGTGGCATCCGCTTCTTGTTTGTATCAGGAAAGCCGTTAAAAGAACCTGTAGCTTGGGGGGGACCTATCGTTATGAACACTCAGGAGGAGTTGGCAAAAGCCTTCCAAGAGCTTGATCAAGGCACCTTCATCAAAACCGGCAGAGCAGTAAAACCGTCAAGAAACTTCTATCGAAGCTAAACATAGTCACAAACTGACAACCGCCATCCAAAAACTATATCTCCAACAATACACAACCTGACGCAGAACAGTTGCGCACAATGGGCCATGCTAGTTCCGAAAGATTCTGTGAAGGGGATGGCTGAGTGAGGTTGTACTTCGAATGATTCCGGTTGAAATCTCTTCTCTGAAAAAATCGTATGGCAACGTGAAGGCGGTTGATGGAGTTTCCTTTTCGGTTAACGAAGGCGAAGTTTTCGCTCTTCTCGGCCCAAACGGCGCTGGTAAGACAACGCTGATAGAGATTTTGGAGGGTCTGCGGAAACGAGACGACGGTACGATGAAGGTGCTCGGTCTCGATCCGTGGGGAAACAGCTACGCGCTTCACAGGAGAATTGGAGTGATACCGCAAGACTTTACGTTCTTTGACAAAGCAAACCCTAGAGAGGCGGTGAAATACTACGCGGATCTTTTCGGTGTCAGCGTCGACCCAGATGTGATTTTGAAAGAAGTTTTACTGGACGATTCAGCACATTCCCTTTTTGAAAATCTTTCAGGAGGGCAGAAGCAGAAGCTGGGTCTTGCGCTCGCACTCGTGAATTCTGCTGAGCTTCTTTTCCTTGATGAACCGACCACGGGGCTTGATCCGAACGCGAGAAGAGCGATTTGGGACGTGATAAGAGGGTTGAGGAGTAAGGGCAGAACGGTGATTCTGACTACTCATTATCTCGATGAGGCTGAGCAGCTTTCCGACAGGGTTGCCATCATGGATCATGGGCGCATAGTGGCTATAGGAACTTCTGAAGATATCATTGAAACTCATGGTTCGGGGGAAAGGTTGGAAATCCATGGAACAGAGGAGTTGGCCGCCTACGTCAGGGCGAACACGAAGCTGAAGGCTGAGTACAACGGCAAGGGTTTGGTCAGCATACCGATCAGTCAGAAGCATGATGCGCTAGCGGCCTTGACAGCTGTTGAGCGGTCAGGACTCGAATGGCGCGACCTTCACACGCGCCGTGACAGTTTGGACGACGTGTTTGTCAAACTTGTAAGCGGAAGGATCGATGAGAAGGGCGAGATCAGAGTTGAGAATGCCGGTGAAAATTCGCGTGATCAGGGGAGGCGCTAGGACGAATGGCCAGTGCAAGAAGAATCGTTTCTGACCTTCGCCTGTTCGGCCGGGGATATCTGAGAAATGCGGCAGGATTGTTCTTCGGTCTGATTTTCCCAGTGATTCTTATACTTATTTTCGGTGCTATTTTCTCGTCAGGCTTTTCCGGGACGATAACGGTCTACGTTCAAAACCAAGACACAGGTCCAATCTCCAACTTTTTCCTGGGCAACCTTACCAAGACAGGCACAGTTAGCCTGGTATTGGTGAATAATTCTGAAGACTTCTCTCAATACCTCTCAGCTCATTCCGCGTCCGACGGGATAATCATTCCACCAGATTTCTCGGCCAATTACGCAACCGGCAAGCCTGTCAACGTGACACTCTATGGCAATCCTTCTCAAAGCTCCAGCGCCATCGTGAGCGGAACCGTAAACGGAGTGGTAAACGGGTTTAACCTAGCGCGCGCGGGGGGTTCACCGATCATCGGTATAACTCAGACTACAGCCAATTCTCAGGTGACCAAATACATCGATTTCCTCGTTCCGGGCCTGATCGGCTTTTCAATACTCATCAGTCCGATGTTTTCCCTAGTGAACATATCCTCCGAGTACAAGAGAACAAAGCTTTTCAAACAGTTATCTTTGACTCCTCTCACCAAGATCGAGTGGCTAGCCTCCAAAGTACTCTTCTATATTCTCCTGTCAGTGGCGTCATTTCTATTGATGGTTGCCGTTGGGGTCATCGCCTTCGGCGCACATGTTGCGCTCTCACTGTGGCTCATACCGTTCCTGATACTTGGACCGATGTTCTTCGCTTCGCTGGGCATGCTGGTGGGAACCATCTCAAAGAGCACCGAAACAGCCAGCGTCGTCGGAAACATCGTAACCTTCCCAATGATGTTTCTCTCAGGCACGTTTTTCCCAATCTCGCTCATGCCCACGTATCTGCAATACTTGGCACATGTCCTGCCCCTCTTCTATATCATCGACGGACTCAACGGGGTTATGATATACAACAACTATGCACAGGCAACGATAGACCTGATAGTAGTCTCGATAATCACGATCGTCGCCTTCGCAGCTGCAGCGAGAATATTCAAGTGGAGAGAAGACTAGCATCAGAAACTAGTATTCGTTGGTCATTTCAAGAATCGTCAATGAAGAGATTCGAAAGACACCCCGCGGGGGCACCTGCAACGTTATAAATTGAGCTTGTTCAGCTGAAATAAGCTCAAAATGGCGGAAATTGTGGTGCGGGGGGTGGGATTTGAACCCACGAACCCCTGCGGGATAGGCGCCTCAGGCCTACGCCTTTAGCCATGCTTGGCAACCCCCGCCCTGATGAAGTAGTCGCTCTATCTCGTAACCTTTGGTCTAAATTAAATCTTGCCCATTGTACGTTGGGCAATAAGAAGGGATAGTTGAGCGTTTAGCTCTTCAGATTATGCGAAAATCTTCTTTAATCGTGGTTAACACGACATGCGTGTTCGTTCGTTCCACGTAAGGTAGTGACAAGAGACGTTTTGTGAACTTGCTGAGGTCTTCGCGGTTCTTGAATTTTGCGATTATCGCGGCGTCTGACAAGCCGGTCAGGTCGTAAACGCAGCACACGTTAGGGATGCGTGCGATCTCGTTTTCCATCTCTAGGAGTCTTCCCTTGGAAACGGTTATTTCTGTCACAACCGTCAGCTCGTAGCCGAGTTTTTCTTGGTCGAGAAGCGCTGCGTATCCCTTTATTATGCCTTCGTCTTCCATCTTCCTTATTCTTGACAGCACTGTGCCCACCGAAATGCCACATTGCTTGGCTATCTGCCTTGAGGAAAGCCTCGAGTCCAGGGTCAACGCCCTTAGAATTTTGACATCTGTCTCGTCCAACTGCATATTTCATCACGGTCAATGTGCACTTATCCAATTGCTGCAAGAAACACTTAACATTTGCCTCCCAAATCAGTAATGAAGCGCATCTTTGTACAGACGGCTTCGATTCTTCAATAAGCTTCACAAGGAGGCCCAATGGCACGTGCTAAGCCTAATCGATCCAGGCATCACTTCAAGTTAATGCTCACACTTTAGGTTTCTCAAGCAAATCTTTCATCTTCGTTCCTTTCAACAGTTCAACGTGTCTAGCAAGCTCTTTGACAACTGCTTCAAAGTCCTTTCTCCCCTTCGCGACAGAGGCTGTTGATGTCTTACCAAAAGCGCCCGAACTCGTTTCATCCACTGTCCCTAGGGGAAGCGTTATGCCAGCGGCCTCAAGCTTGTGCTTGCCTGGTTCTTCATCCACCGCTCTGCTCACGTTGACCAAATGGGGGTGCATGGCAAGGTTCAACGAGGTCTCCTCAGCAGCCGCGTGCCTTCTCTCGTCGTTCCCGAAAAGTCTGGGCAGAAGTTTGCCCGTGGCCGTCCACCATTGAAAGATAGACACGAAGACTCCGTCTTCTCTCAGCTCTCTCGCCAACTCGGTGAGCGCAGCCAGGTTGCCTCCGTGGCCGTTGACGATCACTATTCTACGTACTCCGTAGTATTGGAGTGCCAGACAAGTTTCTTTAACGTACTTCTTGAAGGTTCTGGCAGAAACAAAAATCGTTCCCCAGAACTGCTTGTGATGAGAGCTCACGCCGAACGGTATGACTTGGAGGCACATAACCCCTGTACGTTTGGCCACTTCCTCAGCAATGCCTTTGGCAATCAGGTGGTCCGTGCCTAAGGGGTTAGGAGGCCCGTGCTGTTCGTTTGACCCCACTGGGATGATGGCGATGTCGCTCTTAGCAAAATACTCCTTGGCTTCCTGCCAACTCATCTCATGAAGCAAGACTTTCAAGCCGTTCACCTTTCACGAAACGGTTTTATTACGAGCCGACTGAATATAAGTCTGCACTCTGGACGCGGTGGAAAAGATTTGAAGGCAGTGATCCTCGCTGGCGGTTTCGGCACAAGACTCAGACCTTTAAGCTGCACACGCCCGAAGATTCTTTTTCCAATACTCAACAAGCCACTGCTCCAGTGGACTTTCGAAAGACTCGCGTTAAACAACGTTAAAGATGTAACACTTGCGGTCTTCTATCAAACCGAAGTCTACATAAAACATCACAGGGTTCCAAGATCGGGGGTGCACGTCACCTATTCTCACGATCCGCTGAGAAAGCCCCTCGGAACTGGCGGTTCAATTAAGAAGGCTGAAAAGCGGGTTGGACACGAGTCCCCCTTCATAGTCCTTAACGGGGACATATTTGCCGACGTTAACTACAGAGAAATCCTGAGTCTGCACGAGAAGAAGAAAGGTGTGGCAACCATAGCGCTTCACAAAGTGCAGGATCCAAGTAGGTATGGGGTTGCAGAGCTGTCAGAGGGCGACCGCATTTCGAGATTCATTGAAAAGCCCCCTGTAGGAAGCGTTTCCCCCGCCTTAATCAATGCTGGAGTCTACGTTTTCAGCCCGAAGATCTTCGACTATATTCCGGAAGGGCGAGCGGTGTCGATCGAACGAGAGGTTTTTCCTAGGCTTGCGCAAGAAAAAATGCTCTATGGTTACGTTTTTGATGGTTTTTGGGCGGACATAGGCAAGCCAGAGGATTATCTGGAGCTGAACAAGGTCATGCTCAATCATACTAGGGGTCAAAGAAAAATGAAAGGCGGAGACAACGTTGAAATCAAGGATGCTGTGGCTTTCGGCAAGAACGTCTTGATAGGAAAACAGTCGGTTATCGGTCCATACGCGGTTCTAGGACCCAAAGTTGCAGTTGGAAAGAACGTTCGCATTCAAGACTCCATTGTTCTGTCAGGAACAGTGATATCCGATTTTGCCACAATAGACGGCGCCATAATTGGCGAGGGCGTTCATGTTGGAAAAAGTGCCTACATTCCAAAAGGCTGCATAATCGGCGATCACGCTGAAATAAGAGACGACGTTTCACTAGCCCCGGGAACTTCGATCTGCCCAGCAACGGAAGTCAGTGAAAGCGTGTTGATTTCCAATTCTGCTTGATGACTATAGAGGAAGTTTGAACATGTTGAGTGCGAGACGCTTGTTCGGCACGAACGGCATCCGTGGGCTTGTCAATGAAGAATTGACACCTGAAATGGCGGTGAAAGTTGGATGCGCAATAGGTACGTTCTTTGAGAATGGAACTCTTTTGGTGGGCTATGATGCTAGGACAAGCGGGCCGATGCTTGCAAAGGCTGTTGTAGCCGGGTTGAACGCAACAGGATGCAACGTGCTTCTAGCGGGGATGGCACCTACTCCAGCGCTGCAGTACGCAGTGAAGTACAACAAGCTCGGAGGCGGAGTAATAATAACGGCTTCGCACAACCCGCCAGAATACAACGGGATAAAAGTTGTTTGGAATGATGGCGTGGAGATTTCGCGCGAACAGGAAATTGCAGTCGAGGACGTATACTTCAACGAAAGGATGAGGTTTTCGAAATGGAGTGATGTCGGAGAGACGCGCGACCTGCCAGGAGTAATCGACGACTATGTCAAGGCTGTAGAAAAGCACGTGGACACTGCAGCAATATCTAGGAAACACTTCCATGTTGTGGTTGATGCAGCAAACAGCGTGGGCGCGTTGGCTGCGCCCCGATTGCTTCGCGAACTAGAATGCAAGGTTACAACCATAAACGCAAACATTGATGGAACATTTCCTGGAAGGCCTCCTGAACCCCGCCCTGAGAACCTCAGGGACTTGGCATTGACCGTGAAAGCCATGCGCGCAGATTTGGGCGTAGCATACGACGGTGACGCTGATCGGTCCATTTTCGTCGATGAAAAAGGACAGATCCACATGGGCGATGAGAGCTTCGCTCTCGTAGAAAAATACTTTCTAAAAGACAACCCGAATGAAAAGATTGTCACTCCAGTGAGTTCTTCAAGCTTGATAAAGGACATAGCCGACGCCTACAAGGGAAAAATCGTGTGGACCAAAGTGGGAAGCGTCACAGTTGCGCAAACTATGAAGAAGTTGAAGGCCAAGCTCGGCGGAGAAGAAAACGGAGGAATCTTCTACGGACCCCATCAGCCAGTTCGAGACGGGGCGATGTCCACCGCTCTGATATTACAGATAATGGCCAGAACTGGGGAGAAGCTTTCAAAACTAATCCGAGAACTGCCACAGTACTTCATTGAAAAAGACAAGGTCGAATGCAAAGAGGAGCTCAAGGAAAAGGTTCTAGAAAAGTTGATCTCGGACGTGAAAGGATTGAACATAAACACCATCGACGGCGTCAAAATCTGGTTCAAAGACGGACAAGCCATCCTGATCAGACCAAGCGGGACAGAACCTATCTACAGACTGTACGCAGAGGCCAAGACGGAGCGAAAAGCCCAAAAGCTTGTCAAAGAGTACACCCTAAGGCTTAGGAAAATAGTTGCCAACCTGAACCGTTAAACCTCCAATACCCTTCTGGGAGAGAAGAATCATATGTCCTTGCCGATAATGAACGCAAAACCTGAAGACCTCAACACCGTCGAGAAATGCGGAAAATACACTGTGTGCATAGTAGGCTGCGGACAGGTCGGAATTCACCACGCTGCACTTTTCGCCGAAGCTGGTTTCAAAGTCGTGTGCTTTGACGCAGACCAGAACGTGGTCAACAACGTTGCCAGAGGAAGAACTCCGTTTTCACGAAGCGAAACAGAGGGGAAGATAAAAGAGCAAGTGAGGAAAGGCCGTTTAACTGCAACAAGCGACATTAAGAAAGCAGTCTCCCCGAGTGACATAATCGTGGTCACAATTCCAGTGAGAACTGACGGTAGGAAAAAGCCTGACTACTCAAACGTGGAGGGTGTGTGCAAACGAATAGGCTCAAGTCTTCGACTCGGGTCGCTTGTCATCTTCGTGAAGCTAATTGGGATAGGCATCGTCGAGGGCACCGTTAAAGAGACGCTTGAAAACAGTTCCGGGTTCAAGGTTGGCACAGACTTCGGATTAGCATACAGTCCGTTCCATGTTCTATCCAGTCAAGGTTCAGCAACAACCGCAGACCGCCCCCGACTGGTGGCAGCAACTGAAAGAAACAGCCTGAACGCTGCCTCAACCGTGTTGGCTCTGGTCTCAAGAGGCGGTCTAGAAAAGACTGCAAACATGAAAGCAGCAGAGGCGGCTGCCCTCTTCCAAGTTCAGCAAAAAGATGTCGCCGTTGCGCTTGCAAACGAGCTAGCCCTCTTCTGCGAGAAAATCGGCGTTGACTATTTTGAGGCAAACGAGCTCTTGGCTGGAAGTGTGAGTAGTCTTGAGCCGCCCGTCCTTTCCAACGAGAACGTCCAAGAGGAACCCTATCTATTGCTGGCGGATGCCGAGAATCAGAACGTGAAGTTGCGGATTCCAGCAGCCGCCAGAGAGATAAACGAACAGACAGCAAAGCACGTTGCCAACTTGGTGAAGGATGCTTTGAGAAGCTGTGGAAAAACGCTTAGAAGATCCAGGGTTTCCCTCCTTGGGCTGTCGCAGACGCCCAACACCCAAAGCCATCCGAAGAGAATCGTGAAGCAAGTCGTACAGGTTCTCACTGCTAGAGGGGCCAGGATAAGACTTTACGACCCATACTTCTCGGAGAATGAACTGGGCGACTTGAAACCGCTATTCAAGAAAAACCTAACAGAAGCCCTTGAGGCCGCAGACTGCATCGTAATACTCACAGGCCACGATCAGTTCAAGCGGCTAGGTCTTAACAAACTGAAGATCATGATGAAAACGCCAAGTGCTATCGTTGACTTAGAAAGAATCGTAGAACCGGCGAAGGCAGAAAAGGAAGGTTTCATATACCGTGGCTTGGGAAGAGGGGTGTGGACAAAATGAAAAAACTGGGCGTAGCAGTCGTCGGGACTGGTTTCTGGGGGAAGAACCACGCCAGAGTCTACAAGGAACTGCAAGAGACAGAGCTTCTGGCCGTGTGCGACATAGACGCTGAAAGGGCTAGAAGCGCAGCCGCCCAGTTTGGGGCAAAACCTTACACGAGCTTTCGAAAGATGCTTCAGGACAGAAACATCGAAGCTATCAGCGTGGCAACGTGGTCAACGAGTCTTGCAAAGGTGGCGACCGAGGCTGTAAAAGCTGGAAAACATGTTCTAGTGGAGAAGCCCATGGCTGCAAACGTTAGGCAAGCTGAAAAACTTCTTGAAGCGGCGAAAAAAAAGCGAGTGCACGTAAGTGTTGGCTTCTTGATGCGGTTTATCCCTGGGCTTCAGCACATCAAGAAGGCGGTTGAGGACAAGACAATCGGTGAACTCGTGTGCGCCACGGCGAAGAGAGTTTCTCAGTGGCCTGAGCGTCTCGGCGACGTGGGCGTGGTCAAGGACACAGCGATCCATGATATCGACGTGATGCTGTACCTCTTCAACAAGGATCCCATCGCCGTTTACGCGAAAACCGGAAGCATGAGGCAAGGGAAGTTTGAGGACTACGCGCAGATAATGCTCACATTTGAGGGTGAGAAGACTGCTTTTATCGAATCCAACTGGCTTACGCCATACAAGACCAGGATACTCATCGCCACGGGAAGCGAGGCCATAATGAACCTTGACTACATCACACAGGAGCTAAGGATCGAGGATGCCAAGGAAACACTGCAGCCGAGATACCCAATGCAAGAACCGCTGAAGCTTGAGCTCCGCCACTTTGCAAACTGCGTTCTGGAAAAGGAGAAACCTCTGGTCACAGGATTAGACGGCCTGCGAGCCCTCAGAATAGCTGAGGCAGCTCTGAAGTCTTCAGCAACAGGCAGAATAATCAAGCTCAAGTAGAAGCGTGTCCGACGCTAGCTTTTCCCGAGGTTGAAGGGTCTTCCCTCTGAAAGAATCTTCCCCGGAACCTTCTCCTTCCACTTCTTCAAGAAAGGCAAGTCTTCCTTCTCTTTCCGCAACTCGTCGGGCAACATTTCCGGAATCTCATCACGAATCGGATACCACCTCAAACATTTCGGGCACACGATCAGGCCTTCAACGATTTCCTCTTTCTCCTCAAAAACATGCAGCTCAAGCGGGTAGTACTTATCAATCGGACACGCGAGTATGTCCATCAGCTTCTTTTTTATAATGTCACTCCCCAACTCTATTTTTGCCCTAAACATTAAAGCTTTTTCATGAAAGTGGTGATTGTCTATAGCGCGCGCCGCGAAACGCCTCAGGTAGTCAATCATTCATATCCAATGCGAACGCGCCCCTCTTCCTTTTCAACGCTAAAAAAGCGACCCGCGTACCCGAACGTTGTCAGGTGCACGAGCCTTCAAAGTTCCTCCACCCCCCATTTTGAGGTTAAGACGACTAAGCAAGACGAGCCCGCCAGCTTCAGCTTAAGGACTAGATCAACAGTACCGTCTGGAGAAAAACCTAGGAGGGTGGGGAGTAAGCGTGTTAGACGGGTCAAAACGCGAAGCAGGGAATGTTCTCAACCTAGCCATGTGCACGCGTTACTGGGCTTGGCTTTGATGTCCAAGACTATCTGGTACCAGTTTGGGCCAGTTGCTCTCACGACACGGCCGAATGGAATCTCGAATGAGGCGCAAATGTCCAGAAGTTTCTCAGACACTTTCACCCTAACCTTGTCAACAGCGTCCTCGTCCTTCGCGGCATGCTCAAAATCATAATAGTGCACCCATCCCCCCTCCTCCCTGAGCGCGAGCAGAGCATAGGGAAGATACTCAAGGGCTTTCGCAGGCAGAGGCATAAGAACCCTGTCCGCCACACGGCGCAGTCTCTTTTCAACAACCTCTCTTGCGTCGCCAAGCATAGGGACAACCCTCCTATATGCTCTGTTCACCCTGATGTTTTCTCGCATCTGCTGAACCGCGTCCGGATTAATGTCTATTGAATACGTCTTTTCGACCTCAGCATGCTTTGCCATCACTATCGAAAAACATCCGACGCCCGCAAACATGTTCACAACCGTCTCCCCTTCCTCAGCCAGCCTTGCAATCCGTATTCTTTCATAGAAGAGCCTCGGCGAAAAATAGCACTTGTCAACATCAACGCTGAACAGGCATCCAGACTCCCTGTGAACAGTACGCGTTTTCCTTTCACCAGCAACATACTCTAGGCTGCGAAGCCTAAACTCTCCGCGAACAGCGCTTGCCTGCGCCAACACGGTTTTGACGTTCTTGTGAACAGCTATGATGGCCTCTGCAATCTTTTCAGAGTGCTTTCTTGATTTTTCTGTCAAACGCACGATTGCGATGTCGCCGACAACATCATAAGAATTACAGACGCACGCAGAATCTTGTGGAGAAAGAATCTCCGTCAGAGTTTTGCTCAAACGTTTCCTCAAGGCCCGTCATTCCGCGGATAGGATAACATTGGCCGGAAACATTTAAAAGCAAAATGGCTTTCCTCAGTACGAAGAGGGAAACGCTTGGAAAAGACAACCACAGGCATAGTCTACGAATGCGTTAGATGCGGAGCAAAGGTCCCATCGGACGAGTTAGACATGCGCGGCGGAGAAATAAAATGCATCGTCTGCGGCTACAGGATTCTGAAAAAGGTAAAGCCGCCGGTCGTCAAACGCGTTCCTGCCAAGTAGAAACAAAAAAGAGAAAATGAGCTACTTGAGGCTGGCTCCGCCTTGAATGCTTAAGATATCGCTGGTCCCGCTAGAAGATCTCTTTTTCTCCAATCTTGCGGAGAGCTCTGCCGCGGAGTTTTATCGTCGGTCCAATGACCTCGTCCGGATGCTTTTCAACAGTCTTCCTCTTGATGGTCTCTCCGCAGATTCCTCTTGGCAGCAGTCGTCTTTTCACGCAGATAGCGTAGGTGCAGTCTGCGACGTTGCACGCGTCTTCAGTCCATCTGCACCAAACGCCGTCCTGACGCTGCACGGTCGCGTTTTTTGCACACTTGAAGGCTTCACATTTTTGAGAACAAGTTTTGACCTGTGCCAACACATGCACAACCTTTGATCAGTTCTTTAACAAAACTTCACCGTTGCGAGTCTCGCTTCTCTCAACAATACTTCTACCGAGTTTTCATATAAACTTTTTTCCCTAAGACTCCTTATCTGAACTCTCAGTCTCACTTTTCTTCGTCTTCAAGCGTCTAAACCTGTACACTTCTAATGCCAGAACGAAGATGATTGCCAACGCGATCACGAGTATCGTGGCGAACTCGCTTGTTTCAACTAGCAATCCTCCTAGGACGATGTACTTGTCTATTTTGACCTGAATCGTCATTGAATTCTGGAGGGTTAATCCTTGGGTCACGATTGGCTGGGTTGAATCACCCAGATACAAGGCAACTTCGAGGGTTCCTCCAATCACGTTGTTGAACGTCGCAGTTCCGTTCGCTTGTGTCGGCGGTGCAGACTTTGTAGGCTCTCCTTCCCTCTGCAGTTTCACGTTCACGTTTCCAATGCCCTGACCAAAATAATCAACAACCTTCACAGAGAGTGTCAAGTCGTAGAGGTCGCAATGCACAATTTTGCTCTGGTTCTGGAACAGAGTTACAGTTGTTTCGTTAAGTATTATTCCGCTCTTGTCGTACACCCTTACACTGTACACGCCTAGAGGAGGGTTAAACGTAGCACTTCCATTTTCGTCAGTGTACTGTTCATAAAGAGGTTCACCAGACACTTCTTGAACCCTTACTAGCGTGTTATTGAACAGTTGTCCGCCTGACTTGGTGGCGATTACTTGTAACGCCAAAATGGGACAGTTGACTGTCAGGTTAACCCACGCCACTGCTGTCCCATTCACTAAAAGTTGCGATAACGACGTCAAGTTGAACGATGTGCCGTAACGGGTCACGTTCAAGCCATATGTCAAATCGGGCAACAGAGAGTGAATTATGGCGGTGCCATTGAGATCTGTAGTCTTTGTCTCGCCAAGCGGCGTTAAGTATATTCCAGCATCAGGAATGCTTATGTTACCTGCTAAGACTTGAACCTTCAAGTTGGTGAGGTTGCAGACAAGGTCCAGCGAGGCAGTATCATTAACCTTTATCTTCAGCTCGCCGACGTTCTCGTTTTGGGCGGACGCTTCACACGTATAGTTTCCAACCTCAAGGTTCAGAGTTCCCAAGCCGGTTGTATCAGTTGTTGTGTTGTCCACAACGTTTCCGTTCTCAAGCGCGTTGATATTCACGTTTGATACGGATTCTTCGGCAAGATTCTTTGCAGTGACGTTCACTGCGAAACCCGGCACTGCGAATGTCTGGACGTCAACAGGGTTCTTAACTGTGTGTCCTGACAACGAAAAGACGCTGACAGTGTAGTTCCCTATCGACGCGTTTGCAGGCACAGTCCAGTTATAGTTAATCAAACCTGAAGGATCTGTCAGGTTTACGGAGTCGTAAATGTTGTTTCCTGCTATCGTGAGTGTGACATTTTCGTTCGGCTCATAGACAGCCTTGACGTTCACTGTTTGAGTCCTGTGATACTGGGTCGAGTTTGTCAAACCCACAGAGAAAGTTTGGTAACCCACCGTGGTGTTAAGCAATGCCGTATAGTCACCCACGAAGCTCGTGTTGGCGCCGGCTGAGAAATCGCTTGGATAGTATGCAGTTGCAGTTCCGTTTCCCAAAGTCGAGGTTCCAACGTCAAGCATTTTCACGTACGATGTGTTAGTCGGAGCTTGAACAGTGATGTTTGCGACATAAGTCTTGCCTGATTCGCCGCCAGTTATGTTGACAGAAATCGGTATCGAGTCATTTTCCTGTAACGGTTTTGCCATTGCAGGTATGACAAGCGAGTATAATGTCGTAACTGTGAAAGTTGCAGTGGCGTTGTCGCGAGTGGCAACGTCCATAACTGTAACAGTGTGGTTGCCTGCAGTGGTTTGAGGGACAATAAATGTTGCGTTTACGCTGTTTGCGCTAGACGTGCCGCTCGCGGTGAGGTCTTGACCAAAATACACTTCGTACTTGCCGTTCGCCGTGGTTGCGTTTGCAGTTATCGCTACAAGTGTTCCAACGTTTCCAGTATTAGGGTTCATTCCCATCGACATCCCAGCCACTGCTTTGGGCAAGAGTGAAAGGATGATCAAACCCGATGTTAATATAAGAACTAGACATGTCAATCGTTCAATCGTTTTAAGTCGAGCCTTCATCAGCATTTTACCTCGCAGTTTGAATGAAACGTGTGAACAACTCTAACACCGAGACCATTTTAAACTTTACCTTTATCTCTGTCTCTTGAACGATCTGCACATGGCATGAACGGTTCGAGCACAAACATTACTGAGCTGTTATTGTGAGAGTTGGCCGAAAGATGAATTAAGTTCGCAAGGCGATAGTACCGCTTGACCTTTGAGTTGTTAGACATGATCGACGAGATTCTAGAACTCGTTCAGAGCCATGAGGAGTGGCGTGGAAAGCAATGCTTGAACCTAATACCCTCCGAGAACGTCATGAGTCCTGCTGTCAGAGCCCTGCTCTCATCCGAGCTTGCACATCGTTACACGGCAAGAGACCGTTTCTACATGGGCACACGTTTCACGGACCAAATCGAGCAGTACGGTGAGAAGGTTGCAAGGGAACTCTTCAAGGCTGAAACTGCGGATTTACGCCCTCTCTCAGGCCACATTGCCGACCTGATCGTTCTAGCTAACCTGACGAAACAAAATGAAACGCTGATTTGTGTTTCTCCGGATGACGGCGGGTACCCTGGAATGTGGAGAGACGGCTTGGCAGGCCTCCTTAAGCTCAACGTGACACCTTTCCCGTTTTCGAAGAAAGACATGAACATAACAGTTCAGGCGGCCCAAGAAATCATACCTAAGGTAAAGCCAAAAGCCGTTATCTTCGGTGCAAGTTTGATCACTTTTCCCCATCCCGTCAAAGATCTGGCCGAAGTTGCGCGCGAAAATGGTGCAATCGTAGGGTTTGACGGTTCACACGTTCTGGGATTGATCGCCGGCGACCAGTTTCAGGACCCCTTAAGAGAAGGCGCACAAGTTCTTTTTGGATCGACTCACAAGAGCTTTTTTGGTCCTCAAGGAGGCATAATCTTGGCGAACAAAGAAACTGGGGAGTTCCTGAAAGAGAAAATATACCCGGCCTTCGTTGACAACGCTCACTGGAATCGAATCGCTGCACTGACCTTGGCTCTGGCTGAGATGAGAACTTTCGGCAAAGACTACGCGTTACAAGTCGTTCGGAACTCAAAGACTCTGGCCAAGAGTTTGCATGACCTTGGCTTTCCAGTTGTTTGCAGCCATCTTGGCTTCACCAAATCACACCAGGTAATCTTGGACTATGGAGACGTAAGAAAAGCAAGAAGTGTCGCCGAAAAACTCCAGCGTGCAAACATAATCGTCGATTGCGTCATCAGGGTCGGCACTTGCGAGGTTACAAGGCGTGGGATGAAGGAGGCTGATATGTTGAGAGTAGCTGAATTGCTCAGAAGAGTAATCATAGATGAGGAAACGCCAGAAGCGGTCAAGAATGACGTGGCTAAACTATGCAGCGAATTCCAGAAAGTTGAATACTGTTTTGACCAGTAAAACTCTTTATCTTGCGCATTGCTAAATTTCCCAGGATTCTTAGTTTCAAACGGAACTCTGCCTTCCGCTTTGGCAGAACTAACCGAAGAGCCCACTCAGCTTTACATTTCTGTCTATGCTCCAGACGAAGAAACATACAAGCGTGCTTGCCGTCCCCAGATCTCGCGAGGCTGGGAAAAACTGAACGATACCCTATCGCTATTGCCCAGCTTCAAATGTCCAACAGTAATGCGAATAACGTCAGTGCGCGGCCTAAACATGAAAAACCCAAAAGAATACGCTGGACTGATCGAAAAAGCAGACCCGACCTACGTTGAAGCTAAGGCTTACATGAACGTAGGCTTCTCCAGACTTCGATTAGATTATGACGCCATGCCGAGCCACAGCGAGATACGTCGGTTTTCGGCGCAGTTGGCGAACGAAACAGGCCACAACCCCATCGATGAATCGCCAGAAAGCCGCGTTGTACTGCTGAGCAAGTGTAAAAAACCAACAAAATTCTGCAACGATTAACCGCGTTGCAAGCAATTCATGTTCAAATAACCTTTACGTGGTTGAATGTGTTTCTTTGAATTAAGTGAGAACAAACCTTAAATATTTCCTCAGTCATTAGCCTTGTCCTTGAACTGAAAATTCAATCGAGGTGTTAACAAATGGTTAGTGATGGAAGAGGCCGCTTGTTCCGAAGGAAGGACGGTAAGTACCTGATCTACCTGCCTAAGGACTTAGCAGAAGACAGCATGTTCCCGTTTAAGGGCTGTGACTCCGTGTTTGTGAAAGTAGCCTTCAAGCTTGGGGACGACAAGCTGCTGATAGAGAAGTGGAAAGAGCCCGCGGTCGAATAGATAATAACCCTTCGAGAACGAGGACTCTCTATCCCCATTTTCGGGACGTGACATTTCACGTTGAACAATTGAAATTGGCGCGCATTCTCATTCCTGGATTCGTTTGCGACGTGGGTTGTACTTCTCGAGTTGCTTCGTCTGCAGCTGATATTGTGCCTCGATAAACGAGGAGCATCGTTCAGAGGGCGTGACTCAGCCTTACTATATTTCAGGAAAGGAATCTATGGACATGCGTACACTCAGTTCAATGATTCTCGGGTTTTCGGTGTGCTTTTGCTCTTACGCCCTACCCCTCCGGTTCACTATATGATCCAAATATGATTCAACAAAAACCGTGCGCGTGTCTGTGCGACCTGACTCTCAACCTGAAAAGAGAAATTCGGGAATACGTTTGCGCGCATGGGCCAAGTATTGTTGAATGAGGTGTGACAGCCGAGTGTTTGTCTTCAATTGTCCCTTCGACACCAAACATTATATTCTGATTTTCGCATTGTTAACTGTGACTTGGTGTTGTTCGTATGCCTACCCTAAAAGCTGTCTTGAGTGCCGTGAGAAAGGAACTCATCCTCAGGGACGAATTGCGCGAGAAGTCTCAAGGAGACATGAGGAAGGTGACGAGTCTTTCGAAGCAGGCGATACTTTTGATTCATCAGAAACGGTTGGAGGAGGCCGAGAAACTTGTCGCGAGAGCAAGCGAGGCTCTTTCGAAGCTTTGGGATACTTCGGCTGTTCATCCAGACATCATTTACACCGGCATGTTTAGCGCTGCGCTTCAGGAGTATTCTGAGGCAAACATTTTTTTGAGGCTGGTTGAGGAATCTAAGTTCTTAACTCCTAAAGAAATCCAAGTGCCCTCAGCAGATTATGTCCTGGGGTTAGCAGACGTCATAGGCGAGTGCAGGCGCCTAGCGCTCGACGCCTTGCGTGAAGGGAACACTGAAAGAGCTGAAAGCTGTTTGCAGACAATGGACGAAATCTACATTGAACTTATGGGTATGGACGAGTCTTACATGCTGGTTCCTGGTTTGAGAAGAAAATGTGATGTTGCGAGAAAGCTCATTGAGATCACACGGGGAGACGTGACCCAGGAAATTCGAAGAAGCATGCTTGAAGAACACTTGAAACAAGTCGAAAAAAGCCTGAGAAAACGAAGAAGCACTTGAGACAAATTGTGAAGGGTAGAATGACACGCGTCGGACTGAAACCCGCATTCTCAACAGAAAAGGCTCATGAAGCTCAGAGGCGCCTATCTGAACACATCATTTCTGACGACAAGGTTCCACAGAGAATCCGTTTGATAGGAGGCGTCGACGTTGCTTATGTTGAAGGCGCTTCAATCGCTGCTGTGGCAGTTTTGGATTTTGGTTCCATGAAGCTGAAAGAGTCACAAACAGCTGTCTGCCCGACACGTTTCCCTTACATTCCAACGTTGCTTGCCTTCAGAGAAATCCCTCCAGCGCTCATGTGTATTCAAAAGCTGCGTGTCCAGCCTGACATATTCCTTGTCGACGGACATGGTTTTGCTCATCCATATCGCTGTGGATTTGCGAGCCATCTCGGGCTCGTGATGAGGAAGCCTACGATAGGAGTTGCAAAAGGAATTTTGGTTGGGGAGGTTGAGCGCACGAATGTTGAAGGAGACATCGCCTTCATACATGACAAGGGAGAAGTAATCGGTGCTCAGATCATCTCAAAGCGTGGACTCAAACCCATCTGCGTTAGCGTTGGGCACATGATTTCACTGGGAACAGCCATAAAGATCGTTAAGCGATGCACACTCTGCAACCGTGTTCCAGAACCAGTCTTACAAGCTCACAGAATAGCCACAGCTGAAAAAAGAAAAGCCAATATCTCCACTTCAGCAATAACAAGTAACGAGTGAATGAAAATTGCTGAACCGACAATTGAGAGAGTTGGTGAACAAGATCCGTGACAAGTCTCTTCGAAAGAAAACTTTCACTTTGCTTGAGGCACCAACATTCGAAGCAAACGGCAAAACATACTCGGGAATGCCTCTTGAAATCTCGCCGGCTGGGAGAAGCCGCCATCATTCCTACCCTGGAGGTTACGTAGAGCATGTTGTTTCAGCGACAAACATTGCATTAGCGATGTGTGAGTCTGCGGAGAAAATCTACCATGGGAAAGTGAACCATGACCTCGTCATAGCTGGGATGTTGCTGCATGACGTTTTCAAGCCGGCAACATACTTCGTGAACAAGGACGGAAGTTACGGGTCAACACCTCTAGCGGATTATCTGGATCACCTGTTGATTGCAACTTCAGAGCTTGTTCGAAGGGGTTTCCCGCTGGAATTGATTCACATAGTGTCCGCGCATCACGGAGAATATGGCCCGATTAGGCCTCGAACGCTTGAAGCCTTGATCTGCCACCTAGCAGACTTTGCGGACTCGCGACTTAACGGTGAAGTCTTGAGCGCGGCGGCCTACCTGACGAGAAGAGTTGCCGGCCAGGAACTGTTTGGAATGACTTCGAAGGAAGCTTTCGAAATAGTCCATTCGAAGTCTGTCGAAGGTTGGGAAGGCGTTGCAAGAACTGTAGAAAGGTTAAACCGCAAAAAGAAAGCACGCAAGCCTTAATAGCTGACTCAAATGAGAAGTGCGAAAAGGTGATTAGCCGATGGAGATATCGTTTGAGGAGTTTCAGAAGCTTGACATCCGCGTCGGGAAAATCTTGGAAGCGAATCAGATTCCAGGCTCCCGAAACCTCATTAGAATGATTGTTGACTTTGGAACTGAAAAGAGACAGGCGGTTGCAGGGCTGCTGCAATGGTACAAGCCTGAACAACTTGTGGGCAAGAAATGCGCCTTCATCCTCAATTTACAGAGACGAAAACTCATGGGAATAGAATCGCAGTGCATGATCTTCGCGGCCGAAGACGACAAGGGTAATGTTGTGATTCTTCAACCAGAGAAGGATATTGCGGAAGGCAGCAAGGTACACTAATCTAGACAGCTCTTTTCTAGCTCGTCAATTTGATTATTGCCTCAGCTTTTTCTTCGCTTCCAGCTATGTATTCAACCATTTCCTGGTTTAGGTCAAGCCATCTGGCAAGTCCAGCTGCCATGTCCACGTTGTTCTTGAAGATTATTCTCAAGTAGGGAAGTACCTCTTTCGATGCCCTGACAGTTGAAATGTGGCATCTTCGCTTGATCTTGGCTCCTATGTTGCGCTGAACCGCACGCTCAGCCCTGGACCTTGACAACATCTGTATGCGCTGGGGAAACTTGAACGGTATCCACCCAGATGTTTTGGTTCTCTGTCTAGCCATCGCCACGCCGGCTGTCATGTAGTCAATTACATAACGCATGAAGCTCCAGTCTTTAGTTGTACGGATTCTGCCACGGTAGACATCCGCCACTGCCAATGCGTCCATGGCATTAGCCAAGTCATGTGGGTCTGTAAAGTGCGCTGGAACGTTCTCGTAGACCCATTCAAAAAGCATGTCAGCGTCAACGTCAGCCATGTCCACCGCTTGCTTTGCTCCGAAGCATGTTTTACCGTAGAATATCATTCTTAACACGTTGAAAATGCTGTCTTGTCGGTCGCGGTAGCCAAGCCAAGAAACATCTTCGTAGGTTAGCCTCTTCCTGCCCTGCCCGAGAGCCTGAAGGTCGTTCACAGCTGAACGTATGTCGCCTCCCGAGCGTTGAGCTATGAACTTCAGCGCGTTTTCATCTGATTCTATTCCCTCTTTTTCGCAAATCTTCTTGAGATGTTTCGCGACTTCACTTGCAGGTGGTTTCTTGAACTCCATGAGAAGGCAATAGTTGCGAAGACTAGAAAAACGTGGGTCGTACGCGTTGTTGGCGATTAGAACGATAGGGCACTGTGCCGTTTTCACGACGTCAGTTATCGCTTTGACGCCTCCCCGGTCTGCAGTTCCAGTCAAACCCTCTAATTCGTCTAGGAGGATGATTCTTTTTCCGCCGAACAAAGATCCATACTGCGAGGCAAGGCCAGCAAAGCGGTTTATCGCTTCTTCGGTTCGGTGGTCGCTGGCGTTTTTCTCTACAAACTCCATTTTAAAGTCGCTTGCGGCAGTTTCCACAGTGACAGTTTTTCCGACGCCTGGCGATCCATAGAGAAATGCGCACCTCTTTTTCGGTACGCCTTTTTCCCATGATTTTATCCAGTTGACAAACTGCTGGATGACTTCAGTGTTTCCTACAATTTCGGTCAGTGATTTTGGTTTGTGTCTAACGGTCCAAACGCCGTACAAGTCTAGCACCTATTCTGCGTTCTTTAGTTCGTCACCTGCTTCAACAAGCTTAGCCAACAGTGCGCTCAACTGCACCTCTTCATCCGCGCCCTCAACAAGTCTATAGTCCACTTCACCAACGATGCCCGCAAGCCTGATCTTCCACTTTTCAGGCGTGTCTGATCTGAAGATTTCTGTGTGGATTTGGCGAATCAGGTCACTTCCAGACACGCCGTATTTCTGAATCATGTCGCGCAACTGCTTTCTCGCTTCCACAAAATCGCCATCCACGGCAACCTTGATCATTTTTTGCACGTCTGCCGGACTGGCCCTTCCGGTTATTGAATACACGATTTTTGCATCTATGGGTTTACTCAACGACGCGGCAGACTGCAGGGTGTTGATTGCCCTTCTCAAGTCTCCGCCACAGACTTCAAAGATAGCGTCTAAGCCATCAGATGAGATCTTCAATTTTTCTTTTTCAGCAATCTCCTTCAAATAGCGGTCCTGCTCTTCTCTGGGCAAATGAGTGAAACGGAAGGGTGCGCATCTTGACTGGATGGGTTCTATTATTCTTCCGCTATAGTTTGCGCACAGGACAAAACGGCATGTTGCCGTGAAGCGTTCCATCGTTCGCCTAAGAGCTTGCTGTGCGTCTGAGGTCATGTTGTCCGCTTCGTCCAGAATCATTACCTTAAACGGGATGTCTCCGATAGATTTCACTCTAGCAAAAGTCTTCACAGTTTCCCGAACAACATCAATTCCTCTCTCGTCACTCGCGTTCAACTCCATAATATGCTCTCTATACACATCACCATAAAGATCTCTTGTTAGGCAGAGAGCAGCCGTTGTCTTCCCTGTTCCAGGCGGGCCAGCAAAGATGCAATGCGGCACGTTTCTTGACTTAGTGAAACTCTTTAAGCGTTCGACAATCTCCTTTTGATCGACCATCTCGCTCAACTTTTTGGGCCTGTACTTTTCAGCCCACATCTCAAAACTCAACCTGAATTATCCTCCTAGTTTATACGTAGTTTTCATGTGCTAATAAAAGTATATTTGAGCAGAGAAGCCTGCATTCCTCTATTTTCGTGGCTTTGTGTTGGAAAAATCGTTGGTTCTGAAGGATGTTTCCTTTCTCGCTCAAAGTAACGCTTAAATGCTGACTGATTTTACTCACTTTGCGCTAAAAAACTGAAAATTTGAAGGGAGAGAGAAAGATGTCGGAACGTGTGCATAAAAACAGTGCTTATCTGAACGGCAAGTCAACGTGTGGAACGCAAACGCGTGTCAAAGATACAAGCCCGACGAGCGGAATGTGCCCCATTTGCATTCGAGACTGTCCATTCTTGTGTGAAATAAGCATGTCAGCCTTCAGGGGAAGAGAGGCACTTTATCCAGAACCGGTGCAGTTTGGTTACAGCACCGCTGGTGCACTGAAAGACTTCGGTTTGGACTGGTCGCACTTCAACATACAAGCAGGCCTATTCGATGCGCAGGGCATTGAGCCTAACTCGGACCTGACCGTTTTCCCGAACGTGAACATAGAGACCAAAGTGGGTGGCATACCGTTGAAAGTGCCGATCCTGAACGGTGCATTCGGTTCAACAGACGTTGCAAGACTGAACTGGGAAGGCTTGGCTGTCGGAGCTGCGCTCTCCGGTGCGTCCGTAATCGTTGGAGAGAATGTTTGTGGTATGGACGCTAAGGCCCAGATCACCGGCGGAAAAGTCACCCATTCGGAAGAGTTGAAGCGAAGAGTGGATCTGTTCCGAAAGTTCTGGGACAAGAAGTACGGAGAGGTGGTTGTTCAAACAAACGTGGAAGATCAGAGGCTTGGCGTCGATGTCTACGCTATCTCAAAGCTGGAAGTGAACGTCATCGAGAGAAAGTGGGGACAGGGTGCAAAGGCAATTGGCGGCGAAGTGCGAGTCAGAGACTTGGAAAAAGCCATATTGTTGAAAAAGAGAGGTTATATCGTGATTCCCGATCCGGAAGACAAGACTGTTCAAGAAGCTTTCAAGGATGGAGTATTCAAGTCCTTTGAAAGGCACAGCAGGGTGGGCATTCCACAGGAGAAAAGCTTTGTCGAGGACATCGAGTGGCTGAGAAAGCAAGGCGCAAAGCATGTCACACTGAAGACGGGGGCCTACAGGCCTTCAGCCGTTGCCTACACCATGAAGATAGCGTCTGAAGCGAAAATCGATTATGTCTCATTCGACGGCGCAGGCGGCGGAACAGGCATGAGCCCTGTACCGATGATGGACGAAATGAGCATACCGACAGTCTACTTGGAAGCTTTGGTTCTAAAATGTGCACAGATACTGAAGAAGAAGGGACGCTATGTTCCAGACCTGGTTATGGCAGGAGGCTTCATAGAAGAGACATCCATCTTCAAGGCGATCGCGATGAGCAACTTCGGAGAAGGCCCGTTCATCAAGGCAGTACTTCTCGGACGCTCGCCGATAACCGCAGCTTTCAAAGGAAGCTACTTCAAGCAGCTAGCTGAAGAAGGGAAGCTGCCAAAGGCATTTGCAGACAAGTTCGGGGCTACGCCAGACAAATTCTTCATTGCCGCACCGGATTTGAAGGCTAAGTACGGAGCGCGCTTCAAGGAGATACCATGGGAAGCCGTCGGAGTCTACACCTACCTAACAGACAGAATCGGCGTCGGGCTCAAGCAAATGCTGGCTGGAAACAGAAAGTGGAAGCTGGATCTTATCGGCAGAAACGACCTGATGAGCCTGTCCGAAAGAGCTGCAAAAGTTACAGGCGTACCGATGCCAGATGAAGTAGAAAAAGATGCAGTCGAAAGAATCCTCGGCTAGCACCAACCCTATTTTTCTTTTTTGATTTCTGAAGCGACGCGTAATATTAATAACGTCAAGCAGACAGAGGATCGTTGGAGTAATTGTCTATGGTAGAGACGCAGACAGCGTTAGCAGTAGCATTGGAGCAGTTGAGGATAGCTGCTGAGAAACTCGACCTTGACCCCGGATTGCACTGCATGTTAGCACGTCCCAAGAGATCCCTTATAGTCTCCATCACGGTGAAAATGGACGATGGCAACATTAACGTTTTCACGGGTTGCCGAGTGCAGCATTGGGATGCGAGGGGGCCGTTCAAGGGTGGAATAAGGTATCATCCGAATGTCACGTTTGATGAGGTCACTGCCTTAGCGATTTGGATGACGTGGAAATGTGCGGTCGTGGACATTCCGTACGGCGGCGCCAAGGGTGGAGTGTGCTGCAACCCAAAGAAAATGTCGAAAGGCGAGCTGGAGCGACTGACTAGACGATTCACGACGCTTCTCTTCGATTTTATTGGGCCGTATCGCGACGTGCCCGCACCGGACGTGTACACCGACGCTCAAACCATGGCTTGGATAATGGACACCTACAGCCAGATCAAAGGGTACAGCGTTCCAGAATGTGTCACGGGGAAACCCATAAGCATCGGCGGTTCAGAAGGCAGAGCCGAAGCCACCTCACTCGGCGTGGTAGTATGCGCAAGAGAAGCAGCGAAGCAGTTAGGCCTGAAGCTTAGAGGAGCCACGGTCGCGGTGCAAGGCTTTGGCAACGTGGGCTGGAACGCTGCCAAGATAGCCTATGACCTTGGTTCCAAGGTCGTTGCAGTGAGTGATTCAGTAGGAGGAATCTACTCTGCAAGGGGTCTGAACCCTTACGATGTCTACAAGCACAAATCGAAAACGGGTTCGGTGATCAACTACAAGGGAAGCCAGAACATAACGAACGAGGATGTCCTTGAAGCAAGATGCGACATACTTATCCCCGCAGCCTTAGAAAACCAGATAAAGAAAACGAACGCAGACAAGGTCAAAGCCAAAATTGTTGTCGAGGGTGCAAACGGGCCGACAACGCCTGAAGCCGACAGAGCTCTTCACGAGAAGGGAATCGTTCTCATTCCAGACATCTTGGCAAACTCTGGAGGCGTTGCGACGAGCTACTTTGAGTGGGTTCAGAATCTGACGCGAGAACATTGGACGTTGGAGGATGTGAACCGGAAACTGGAGGGCAAGATGATCAAGGCTTTCAACGACGTTCACAAGACGGCCAGGGAAGAGGAGAGTGACATGCGAACGGGGGCGTTGATGCTCGGTGTGGGAAGAGTAGCCGAGGCGATTAGGACGCTGGGTCTCTGGCCGTAGTGGCGCAGAAACACTTTCAGTCATCTTTTTTCTCTGAAGAGCGAGAGATCGGATGCAGTTTCCAACTTTGTTATGCTCTTTAATCTAAACTTTGACCAGCAGAAAGAAGCTCGCGCCTCTCAATGGGGAAGTGCTACAACGGCGGAGGAGCCTTCTTCTAGCCAGCAAGAGGAAAAGACGCAATAGACTATGCTGAGAGCTAGACAGAGTGCATAGGTGCGAAGGTCGTTTGAGGCTGATTGAATATTTTGAGCAGAGCATCGCACCTGAGTCCGCATTACAGATGGTGCGAATAGAAACCGTGAACGGGATGATGTTGGATGACCTATTCAAAACTCTTTTATCGACGCGCGTTGATCGAGACTTTGGAGGAAGGAGGTTCGAATTGTTGCGGAAGACCGTTTCTGGAGTAATGCTGTTTTTGCTTGTAATGAGCATGTTGGCACTGGCGCTTAGAATTCAACCCGTCAGAGCAAGTGGAACCATTTACATTAGGGCTGACGGAAGCATAGACCCGCCAGATGCACCTATAACAACGTTTGACAATGTCACCTACACTTTTGCGGGTAACATTCTTGACGAGATTGCCGTGGAAAGAGACAACATTGTGGTTGACGGGGCAGGCTACACGCTACAAGGAGATGGTGGAGGTTGGGAGTACAGAGGGATAGATCTTTCTGGAAGAAACAATGTGACGATCAAAAACACGGACATCAGAGGTTTCGGGTACGACATCTACCTCCTTGGATCTTCAAACTATAACAACATAAGTGGAAATAACATAACAGCAAACAACGGGAATGGCATCATGCTTTACTCTTCTTCAAGCAACAGCATTTCTGGAAACAACATAACAGCAAACAGCTGGCATTGCATCTGGCTCTCTTCTTCTTCTAACAATAGCGTAAGCGGAAACAACATAACAGCAAACAACGGGTATGGCATCTGTCTCGATTATTCTTCTAACAACAGCGTAAGCGGGAACACGTTTGTCAATGGCGGCTTAGTAGTGTCTGATTCCTATGGGAATGTGGTGACTGATAACTTGGTGAACGGCAAACCCATAGTCTATCTTGAGGAAGTGTCAGACTATGCGGTTGAGGATGCTGGGCAAGTCATACTCGTCAAATGCAACAACGTGACCGTGGAAAACCTCAACCTATCCAACACTAGCATTGGCGTTCAACTATGGGAGACAAACAACACCACAATCTCAGGAAACAACATAACAAACAACGGGTGTGGCATAGCGCTAAACAACGAGTATGCCATAGCCCTCTCCTCTTCAAACAACACAATATCTGAAAACAATATAACAAACAACTGGAGGGGCATCTCATTGAACTATGCATCTACCAATTGCATCATTGAAAACAATATAGCACGCAACGGTTGGGGTATCGGACTTTGGGGCTGTTCAAACAACAGAATTATTGGAAACAATATAACGGACACTGATTATGGATGGATTCCTGTATGGTATGGAGGCAGCGGTATCGATCTCTATCAATCCTGTTACAACATTATCTTAGAAAATAACATAGCATCTGGCCGTCGCGGAATCTATTTGGAGTGGTCTGCCAATAACAGCCTTTATCATAACAGCTTCGTAGACAATGCTGTACAAACTTGGATCTATGGGTCATCATCGATAAACGTTTGGGATGATGGTTATCCTTCTGGCGGAAACTACTGGAGCGACTACATTGGGACAGACTTGTATAGTGGGACTTATCAGAATAAGACTGGCAGCGATGGAATAGGTGACACTCCATACGTTATCGATCTAAACAACACGGATAATTATCCGCTTATGAAGCCCTATGCTGGACCGCATGACATCGGGATAACGTATGCCGCAACTTCTAAGAATGGTTGCCTGCCAATGCCAACCGTCGGTCAAGGATATTGCATGAACATGAGTGCAAAAATACTGAACTATGGCGAACAGTCAGAGACCTTCAACGTCACAGTCTACACTAACACAACTGCAATCAATCAGACACAAGTAACCCTGACGAGCAGAAATTCCACGACCATCACCTTCACAATTAACACCGCCGGTCTTGCTTATGGCAACTACACGATAAGCGTCTATGCTTGGTCCGTCTTGAACGAAACAGACACGTCAGACAACAACCTGACGGGCGGCACAATCTACGTTGGCATCTCTGGCGACATAAACGGCGATGGCACTGTTGACATCTATGACGCCATAAGGCTATCTGGCGCCTTCAACTCCAGTCCAGGCATGAGAAAGTGGAACGCCAACGCAGACATAAACTGCGACGGCACCGTGGACATCTACGACGCCATATTACTCTCAGGCCACTTCAACCAACACATTCCATAGCTCGAACCGTGAAGCGTTCATTTATCCAGTAACCGACTGCGTACAAACACCTACAGAAGAAGAATAGGAGTTAGCTGAGCGCGCGCTATTTAAAATCAGTGAATCATGCGGATACAAAACGATGCTATAGAAGATTTCTCCACAAATGATATTTGGTGATTGAACCAACTACTAGTAGGAGAAAGGGTTGTTGAAGAGGCTAGTTTCTGGGGTAATGCTTACACTGTTTCTGGTGGGCACATTCAGTTTGGCGTTTGACGTTAGACCAGCCAGAGCAGCAGATGTGACCGTTTACATTAAGAGTGATGGAAGTGTCGTTCCTTCTTCTGCGCCTATCTCAAGCTCTGACAACGTCACGTACACCTTCACTGGCGACATCAGCTACCCAACATACTTCGGGATAATTGTCCAAAGAAACAATACCGTGATTGATGGAAACGGCTACACAGTGCAAGGGAACCAGACCGACTTTACCTATGGCCTGCAGTTTATGGTTATAAGTAACGTGACAGTCAAAAACGTCAACGTCAAAGGCTTTTATCGCGGCTTCATTTTCTACTTTTGTTCAAACATCGTCGTCAGTGGGAACAATGTAACAGCAAACACCGATGGCATCTTCCTCAAGTCTTCAATAAACAACACTGTTGTCTCGAACAATGTATCAGCAAACAGTAATTGTGGTATCATTGTCGACACTTCGAACACAACTGTGATCACAGATAACAATGCAATGGCGAATGGCAATAAGGGGATTGGGCTTATCTTCGCTTCCAATAACACTGTTTGCTGGAACAATGCAACGGGAAACGGCGACGATGGCATCAGCATTCTTTATTATCGAAAGAACGTTGTCTTCGGAAACTACGCCAAAGCAAACAACCATACTGGCATCAGCCTGTACCATACATACGATAGTATCGTTAACGGAAACAACGTAACCGCAAACAGCATTGGAATCGACGTTATGACTTTTTCGAATGGAAACAACATTATCAGCGGGAACAGTGCAACGGAAAATGGAAATGGCATCAATCTCGACATTTCTTCAGACAACACTGTGAGCGGCAACAACGCAACAGCGAACTCGTATGGCATCGTTCTCCACTATTCGAACAGAACTATGATCATTGGTAACAACGCATCAGCGAACACCCAGGACGGCATCGTTCTAAGTGGAGGTCCAGACAACGAATCATACAACAATACTGTGAGCGGTAACAGCGTAACAGCAAACAACTATGGCATTTATCTCTACTCTTCTGGCCCAGGATACGACCATGTTAGAGGGAGCACTGTAAGCGGGAACAATGTAGCAGCAAACACCCTTGATGGCATCGGGCTCTACTATTGTTCAAACAACACTGTCAGCGGCAACAACGCAACAGCAAACAGCTATGGTATTTATCTCAGCTCTTCTTCAAACACCACGTTGTACCACAACAATTTCATGAACAACACTCATCAGGCCTATTCTTTCAACTCGAACAATACTTGGGATAACGGCTATCCTTCGGGCGGTAACTATTGGAGCGACTACAACGGAACGGATTTGTACAGAGGGCCACACCAGAATGAGACGGCCAGCGACGGAATAGGAGACACACCCTACTCAATAGACGGGAACAATCGAGACAACTATCCACTCATGCAACCATGGAGCGCACACTCCACACGCTATTCGTGGCCCATGTTCCATAACAACCTGGAACGCACTGGACAGAGCAGAAGCCCAGCACCCAACACAAACCAGACACTCTGGACCTTCACTACCGGAATGAACATACGCATTTCTTCTCCTGCTGTCGTTGACGGCAAAGTCTACATTGGATCAATGGATCATAACGTTTATTGCTTGGACGCTCTGACCGGAGTTCTGGTTTGGAACTACACCACAGGCAGCATGGTACTTTCTTCTCCTGCTGTTGCCGATGGTAAAGTCTATGTTGGGTCGCTGGGCGGTGACAGGAACGTCTA
Organism: Bathyarchaeia archaeon; assembly: GCA_050012255.1. Lineage (GTDB taxonomy): Archaea > Thermoproteota > Bathyarchaeia > Bathyarchaeales > Bathycorpusculaceae > DASPPK01. Next base: position 170,300 of record JBEKHN010000001.1, on the reverse strand, counting down.
TTGTTTGGATGCTTTGACGGGAGTCCGCATCTGGAACTATACCACAGGTGGCGGCGTAAGCTCTTCTCCTGCCATTGCTGATGGTAAAGTGTACTTCGGGTCGCAGGACTTCAACGTCTATTGCTTGAACGCTCTAACCGGAGTTCGTGTTTGGAACTACACCACAGGTAATACAGTGGATACTTCTCCTTCAGTCGTTAATGGTAAAGTCTATGTTGGATCGGAAGACTTCAACGTCTATTGTCTGGATGCCCTAACCGGGATTCGCGTTTGGAACTACACCACAGGTGGTGTCTTGAGAGGAATCTCTCCCGCTGTTGTTGATGGCAAAGTGTATTTCGGATCATTTGACAAGAATATCTATTGTCTGGATGCTTTGACTGGCGCTAGCGTTTGGAACTACACAACGGGCGACACTGTAGGTTCTTCTCCTGCCGTTGCCGATGGCAAAGTCTACATTGGATCATATGACAACAACCTTTATTGTTTGGACGCTTCGACCGGTATCTGCGTATGGAACTACACCACAGCAGGATCCATCATGTACTCTGCTCCTGCCGTTGCTGATGGAAAAGTCTACGTTGGATCGGATGATTCGCACGTTTATTGTTTGAACGCTTCAACAGGAGCTTGCATATGGAACTATCACACGGGCTTCAGTGTGGATTCTTCTCCAGCCGTCGCTGACGGCGTAGTTTACGTGGGTTCAGAAGATAAGAAAGTGTACGCGTTTGGCCACACTGTTCGGGTTCCTGAAGATTTTCAAACCGTACAGGAAGCAATCAACGCAGCCACCGCGGGAGACACGGTGTGGATCGCTCCGGGAATTTATCATGAGTCCATTATCATCAATAAGACTGTAACGCTTATCGGCAAGCCAGGAAGTGAACCAACCTTCGACGGCGGCGGAAGCGGAATCGCCATAACGATCGTGCCCAGTGGATCCGGGTCGACTATTGCTGGAATAACGATAACCAGCTGGAATCAAGGCATCCTCGTCAACGGAGCCAGCGGCTGCAAGATCTACGACAACATAATGTCTCTCATAACACAAAACGGAATCACCCTCCAAGGGTCAAACGCCTCCAACAACCTTATCTACTCTAACATATTCGAAAACGACAACATCGCCGTCAGCTTGACCTCTTCAACATCCAACAACACAATCACCGGCAACATCATCAGCCTAGGCAGCGTCGGTCTTGACGTAGAATCCGGCGGGAACGTTGTCTATGCAAACATAATAATTGAAAACGAGCTTGCAATAGACATAAAGAACTCGAATGGCAACAAATTCTACCACAACGACTTCATCAGCAACAACATAACGCTATCTATCTCAACGTCAACAGGAAACGTTTGGGATGACGGCTATCCTTCAGGAGGCAACTACTGGGCTTGCGGCATCAGCATGGACAATTTCAGCGGACCACAGCAGAACATCCCAGGCAGCGACGGCATCGTTGACATACCCTATACCGTAGCCACCAACAACGTCGACAACTATCCTCTTCTGAAGCCTTTCGGCTTGCACAGTATTGGAATAACAAGCTTCATCACGTTAAAGACCGTTGTTGGGAAATCCTTCAATTTCACGGCAAACGTGAAGATCCAAAATCTTGGCTTGTGCAACGAAACATTCGTATTCACTGTCTCCGCCAACCAAACAGTCGTGACCCAGCAACTAGTGAGCGCGTCAACGAGAGACTCTGTAACCTTGGCTACAACATGGAACACCAAGAACTGCGCTTTTGGCAACTACAACTTGACAGTTGTGGCAGGTCCTGTTTGGGACGAAACAGACACTGCTGACAACAGTTTTTCCTTAAAGGTCATTGTCACGATCCCAGGAGACCTCCAAGGCGACTTCGTCGTCGACATATATGATGCCATCATACTTGCTGGAGCCTTCAACTCGAATCTTGGCAGTCCAAAATGGAACGCTAATGCTGACATAAACGGCGATCTCACCGTTGACATTTACGACGCCATAATACTTGCAGGCCACTTCAACCAACACTACCCATAGCCTCCCTTATTCTTTGGGCGACAGCGGATAAGAGACGCAATAGACCGAAAAATGAGTCATTAGCGCGGGAAAACTCGCACGCGCTAGCTGTTTGCCGCCAGCAAGGAAGAAACCTTTTATTTTTTCGCTATTACTATACTTAGTTAATATAGTGCTGGGGAAATCTGCCCTAAAATTAAACCGTTTTATACGTATAGAACGTTACTTGTCGGTAAACCTAACTAAACTTTTAAACTGCTCTTCTTATATCTGCTCTAAGTGACTTGCTTTAGAGTCAAGCGCGAGAAGGGGCAGGAGATGGCGAAGACAGCTTCGATGAGAATGGACAGTCTGGACTTCATATTCGAGAATTCGCCCGTGAGGATCGTAGCCAACAGAAATTGTGCAGAGATCAAGCTTGCGGGGTTGAGCGTTGGACCCTTCGAGGAAGGAAACGAGTACGAGGTCTGTTTTTGGGTGGCTTCAGAGCTTGCAAAGTCTGGGATTGTTCACTTTCACGGGGAAGACCAGCTTGACATTGGTAAGCTGGGCAAGATTCAGTGGACAGAGCGTGTCCAAACGGCTGGGCAGGTGTCTAAGCTTCCTGAGGGTTTTTATCCGAGGCTTCGGCGGTGTCTTGCAGAGTTGCGAGAGGGCGTGGCCAACAACCCGGAGAAGATGAGGGAGTATGAAAGAGCTGATCAGTTGGCGACGGACATCGTTAATTCAAGGTTGAAGAAGGTCGTGTCGATCGCGTCGGCACCCGCGCAGACTGAGAGCAGGCTTCGAGACTTCACTGGAGAGGAGAGGCTTCTGTACGAACGGCTTTTCAGCGTTATCAATCATTGGAAGACGAAGATATTGGAGCGCAGGGGAGGGGAGTAGGTGGTAGAAGAACTGGAACTTGGAGACCCGCAGGAGCGTTTCCAGAATTTCTTGAAGACTGAGCAGTACAGGCAGAGGATCTCCCAGATGGCGATGTCTGGAAAGACATCTTTGACTGTGGATTTTGAAGACCTCTTGGCTTTTGACCAGAAGCTGACTGAAGAGCTTCTGGAAAGGCCTGATGAGTACTTGAAGCACGCTAACAACGCGGCCTATGCGCAACTGCAGATCGAGGACCCTGAGTATGCAGAGAAGATAGCGGGCTTAGATGTTAGAATTGTTAAGCTTTTAGAAGCGGCGCCGCTGCGCAAACTAGGTTCGGAGCAGATAGGCAAGCTTGTCATGGTTGAGGGCATCGTTGTTCGCTCGTCACCGGTACGGCCGATGGTTATGCAGGCCGTTTTCAGGTGTAAGAGGTGTAGGACGATGAACCCGGTGAACCAAGCAGGCAGCTTCCTCCGGGGGCCTTTTGCTTGTAGCAGTCCGGACTGCAGGTCTAAGGGTCCTTTCGAGTTCGTTCAGGAGGAATCTACCTTCATAGACTCGCAGGACCTGCGGATTCAGGAGAGGCCAGAAGACCTTCCGCCGGGGCAGTTGCCCAGAACGTTAGGCATCAAGCTTGTTGGAGAGGAGATCGTTGATGTCGCGAGGCCGGGTGACGATGTCTCCGCCGTGGGTCAGGTTCGTGCTCAGGCGTCAACGCTTCCCGGGGTTGGAAAGCTTCGCACGTTCATTCTTCACTTGGAAGCTAACTCGATCGAGGTGTTGGGCAAGGAGCCTGAGACTGCTATGCCGTCGCCTGAGGAGGAGGAGAAGATCGTTGCGCTTGCGAAGGATCCTTGGGTGCATCGAAAGATAGTGAGTTCGATTGCTCCGTCGATCTATGGCTACGACCACATCAAGGAGGCGATTATGTACCTTCTCTTCGGCGGGGTGCCCAAGACTCTGCCGGACATCACGATACGGGGTGAGATGAACGCCTTGTTGGTTGGGGACCCTGGGACTGCCAAGTCTCAGCTGTTGCAGTACGTTGCGCGGATCGCGCCGCGCGGGTTGTACACTTCTGGCCGTGGCACGACCGCTGCGGGCTTGACTGCTGCGGTGATCAGGGAGAAGGGCGGCGGCATGAGTCTTGAGGCTGGGGCTTTGGTGCTGGCTGACAAGGGAATCGCTTGCATCGATGAGATGGATAAGATGCGTCCAGATGACAGGGTGGCCATTCATGAGGCTATGGAGCAGCACACCGTTTCAGTGGCGAAGGGCGGCATCGTTGCTACGCTTAACGCGAGGGCGGCTATACTTGCGGCGGCGAACCCTGCGTTGGGGAGGTACGAGCCGCATCGCACGGTTGCCGAGAACATCTCTCTGCCGGTTACGATACTTTCCAGGTTTGACCTGATCTTTGTTCTGAGGGACGTTCCGAACAAGGAGTCGGACAGCAAGATGTCGCTGCACATCCTTGAGCTTCATAGGAAGGGTTCAAGCCCGGTTGAGCCGCCGATCTCTGCGGAGCTGCTGCGGAAGTACATCAGTTATGCTAAGAGCGTCAAGCCTGTGTTGACTGAGGAGGCTCTGAAGCGTCTGAACGATTTCTATCTGGCTATGCGTTCGGCAAGCGAGACTGAGGGCTCGCCCGTTGCGATCACCGCGCGTCAGTTGGAGTCGCTTGTTCGCACGGCGGAGGCAAGAGCCCGCGCAGCTCTAAGAAAGGAGGTGCTGGCTGAGGACGCTGAGGCTGCGGTTGCGATTATGAAGAGGTCGCTGGAGGAGGTTGGGATAGACTTGTCTTCCTACAAGATAGACATTGACATCATAATGACAGGAAAGTCCAAGAGCATGAGGGACAGGCTGCAAGTGATCCTGACCACGCTGATGGACATGGAGAAGCAAACGGGGATGGTTGAGAGAGCCGCGTTGGAAGCTGAGCTTGAGGAGAAGTACAAGGTTTCGAGGGGCGACGCGGAGCGTCTTCTCGGACAGTTGCTGCGGGAGGGCACGATTTACGAGCCCAGGGAGGGCTACCTGAAGAAGACTTAAACGTGTGATTCGGCTGACATTATATTCCCTGTTTCGCGTTTTCACCCGTCTAACACACCTACCTCCCTAGGTTTTTTTCTTAGCAAGTACTGTTGGCGACTCCTCGGTGGAGACTTTCAGAGCCTTGTTCGTGGTTGTGTCCTCGTTTTCAACAATGCGTCTAGAGCGCGTTTGCAGCATGGAGAGCAGGATGGCACGCTTTGCTAGACCATTTTCCTTGGGTCAAGAATCTTGTCCAGGTCTCCCTTGATCTTTAAGTCTGCGTCGACTATCACTTGTTTTATGGTTTTGCCGGTTTTGGCTGCAGTCTGGGCTATTTCTGAAGCTTTGTCGTAGCCTATTATCGGAACCAGGTTTGTGGCGATCATCAGGTTCCTTTCAAGCTGGGATTTGATGTGTTCCTTGTTTGCTTTCAGTCCGTTCAGGCAGTTTTTCACGAAGGAGTTAATCCCGTTCGTGAGAAGTTCAATCGCCTCGGTGAGGTTGGTGATCAATAACGGTTTGGTCACGTTCAGGTCGAGTGTGCTGCCGAAGGCTTCGGCAAACGAGATGGTTGTGTCGTTTCCTACGACTTGCAGGCAAACCTGTATCAATGCTTCGGCCTGCGTGGGGTTGACCTTGCCGGGCATCATCGACGAGCCGGGTTCGTTTGCGGGAAGTGTGAGCTCTCCTAGGCCCGCACGTGGGCCGCTTCCCATCCAGCGGATGTCGTTGGCCATCTTTAAGGTTGAAAGGGCTAGGAGGCGCAGTTCGCCGCTTGCTTTTACGATTGAGTTGTGAGATGCGATTCCTTCAGCCTTGACTGGGTTGAGTCTGAAAGGAAGACCCGTGATTTCTTTCAGGTGGGAGACAGTCAGCTTGCCGAAGCTCTTGTCAGCGTTCACTCCTGTGCCGACTGCCGTTCCCCCGATGGGAACGAGACAAAGCTCGTCACAAGCGTTTTTCAGGCGTAGCTGGCTCAGTTCAACCTGTCTTTCATAAACCTCAAACTCTGTGGACAGGTAGATAGGCACCGCGTCTTGAAGGTGCGTCCTACCTACTTTCACGACGCCCCTGAATTCCCCTATTTTTCGTCGAAGGCTCTTCTTTAAAGTCTCCAGGGCTGGAAGCAGCTTAGAGTTCACAAGCTCTAGGGCACACAGATGCATGGCCGTTGGTATCACGTCATTCGACGACTGACTCCTGTTCACGTGATCGTTCGGATGGACGGGAAACTTGCTTCCCAACGGATGCCCCAGGATCTCATTGGCTCTGTTCGCCAGGACTTCGTTCATGTTCATGTTTATCTGAGTCCCGGAACCTGTTTGAAAAACGTCAAGCGGAAACTGATCCAACCACTTGTCTTCCTCTACGAGTTCATCAATCGCTTGAATTATCGGGTTCGCTCTACGTTCGTCTATTTCGCCAAGTTGAATGTTTGCCTTCACACACGCCTTCTTCACCTTGGCCAAAGACGTGATGAAAGACTTCGGGAACCTTCTGCCGCTTATCTGGAAGTTTTGAATCGCTCTCTGAGTGTTTATTCCCCAGTACGCGGCCTTTGGAACCGGCATCTCCCCGAGCATGTCTCGTTCTTTTCTGGTCTTCATAAACATCACAGCTCTTCTGTCGAACCTCTCGAATACAAATGTTTCTACGAGCCATAGATGAGCGCGAACTTGAAAAACGCTCTATATAAGGTGCGGGTATGCCATCTAAAGCTTGTGAAAGTCATGAGGGTATTGTTTGTGTGCTCTGGCAACGCTCACCGCAGTCCGTTAGCAGAAGCACTCCTGAAGAAGCTGAGACCCGACTTAGAAGTGGAGTCAGCCGGAATAAGCACTTCTATTCCGATCTCAGAAAAGATAAAAGAATACTTGGCAAAAGAAAATGCAGGAAAATATCTTAAAAGAGTTCCCGAAAACCTGACGAGCAAGCGACTCAAAGATTACGACCTGATCGTAGCCATGGAGCAACGTCACAAGGACGCCGTTGTAGCCATGTGTGCAGAATGTGAACAGAGAACAGTTGTGTGGAGTGTTGAAGACCCATACTATTTAGATCACAAAGATGCGGAGAAGATCTACAAACAGGTTGAAGACAAAGTCAGAGAACTAGCCAAATCATTGCTATCCACACGTTAGCCATCATTATATATTTGTGTTGCCAGGTTTAAAATCCCTTTTTTTGACGAAGGGTGGTCTAGATGCCTATCAATGATTCATCTTGCTCTCGTCTAAGAATTTTCTTATCTTGGCTGCAACCCTGTCCAGTTCGTTCTGTTCAACAGTTCCACGGGGTCTGTGTGAATCCTGTCCCCAATGCCTAGGAATTATGTGAACATGAAAGTGAAATACGATTTGATGAGCAGCTTCTCCGTTGTTCTGGACTATACTTATTCCCTCAGCTTTCTCGCTCTTCGAAATGCCACAGGCTAGTTTCTTCACGATCTTGAAGAGATTTGCAACCTCTTCATCTGGAACCTCAAAAATATTTTCATAATGCTTTCTTGGTATTACAAGCGTGTGACCTTCATTAACCGGTGTCGAATCCAAGAACGCTACGACATCTTTATCTTCGTAAACAAAACTTGCATGCTCTTCTTTTCTTGCTATCCTGCAAAATACACAGTCTTCCAAACACTGGCCGCCCCTTTTTAGGTATCAGAACACAAACTGCAATTTAGGTTTGCTTGACTTCTTGTCCTTTCCATCCTCGCGCTTGCTGAGGTAAGTCATAAAAAGTTGAACGGCGATTACAGTAATGAGAACATGAAAGACGATGAGAATTATAGGCTTTACATAAACGGTGCGTGGGTTGATTCTGTTTCTCATGAGACATTTGCAAGCGACAACCCTGCTAGGCCAAAGCAGGTTCTTGGAATCTTCCAGAAAGGCTGCAAGGAAGACGTTGACAAGGCTGTGGAGGCTGCTGAAAAAGCCTTTGAAAGCTGGAGTGAAACACCGGCGCCGAGAAGAGGGTCAATTCTTCTTAAGGCTGCCCAGTTGCTGCGAGAGAACAAGGAACAGTTTGCAAGAGAAATGACTATGGAGATGGGAAAGGTCATCCTAGAATCCAGAGGGGACGTTCAGGAAGCGATAGACACCACAGAGAATATGGCTGGTGAGGGCAGGCGCCTGCTCGGTTTTACCACGCCTTCAGAATTGAGGAAGAAGCTCTGCTTAACCGTGAGGATGCCCGTTGGCGTTTGTGGGTTGATAACACCCTGGAACTTTCCGATGGCTATCCCGGCGTGGAAGATCATGACTGCACTGGTCTGCGGAAACACTGTGGTTTTTAAGCCTTCGTCTGACACGCCGCTCTGTGCAACGAGACTCGTAGAAATCTTGGAGAAGGCTGGGCTGCCTAGAGGTGTCTTGAACATGGTTACTGGCTCAGGTGATGATGTGGGCATGAGCCTTGTGAGGCATGAGAAAGTCGGAGCGATTTCATTCACGGGGCACAAAGACACTGGCGCTCTGATTCTGAGAGAAGCAGGTGTCAAGAAGGTTGGTCTGGAAATGGGCGGAAAGAACGGCATCATTGTGATGGACGACGCTGACTTGAACCTTGCCTTGGAGGGAGTGATATGGGGCGGGTACGGGACAACGGGACAGAGGTGCACCGCAGCTTCTAGGGTAGTAGTTCATGAGAAGGTCAGAAGCAAGTTTGAGAAGATGCTGGTAAGCAGAATAAGAAAACTGCGGCTGGGCGATGGACTGAAAGCTGAAACAGACGTTGGTCCCTTGGTAAACAGGGTTGCGCAGGAAAAGAGTGCGAAGTACGCTGAAATCGGAAAAGATGAGGGTGCCAAACTGGTGATTGGAGGTAGAATTCCCAAGACGGATGGTTTCTTCTTCGAGCCAACGTTGTTTACGGATTGCACGGCCGAGATGAGAATCGCACAGGAGGAAATATTCGGTCCAGTTGTCTCGCTCATCTCGGTGAAGGATTTTGACGAAGCAATAGACGTGATGAACTCAGTGGAGTATGGGTTGAGCTCCGCGATCTACACCCGTGACATAAGCAGGGCATGCGAGGCTATCACGAAAATCAGGGCAGGGTTGACCTACATCAACTCGAGCACGATTGGGTCCGAAGTTCACCTTCCCTTCGGAGGAGTGAAGCACACAGGCATAGGAACAAGGGAAGGCGGCATTGAAGGGATAGACGAGTTCTCTGAGACCAAGACGGTCTACATCGACTATTCTGGAAAATTGCAAAGGGCACAGATTGATACAGAATGACATTTCCCAATACTGGCCCATCCGGGCACTCAGGTTCTACGGTCTTTTGCGTTTTGAATGTCAAATCCTAAGAGCCTGGAAACTCTTCAGTCTTGATCTGCTTCTCGGGAACGTCAAGCTCTTTGAGCAACTTTTCCATAGCTTCGACCATCGCTGGGGGCCCGCACGTGTAGAACATCGTTTCCATATAGTCTGGTATTTCCTTTTTTATCATGTCAGCGTCGATTCTTCCCACGTAACCAGTCCATCCATCGCTTGCCTCAGCGATTACAAACGCGACTCTAAAGTTGCTGTTCAGCTTCTGCATGTCCTCTAACTCTTTTCTGAACACGATATCTTCTTCTGCGCGGTTGCCGTACAGAAGCGCTATCTTTGTCCTTGACCTTGTGTCCAAACAATACTTGCATATGCTTCGCAGAGGGGTTATTCCAATCCCGCCTGAGAGGAGGCCAATCTTTTCAAATTCACCTTCAAACGTAAAATCCCCGTAAGGACCATCTATAGCCGCCCAGTCACCAACTCTTAACGCGTTTAGCGTTCTGGAGAAGGGGTGATCCGTGAGTTTCTTCGTAAATTCTATGTGCTCTCGTTCGGTTGGACTGCTTGAAATCGTAAAATGCTTCTTCAGGAGTTCGTTCTGTTCGCTCTTGATCGTGATGAACATGAATTGCCCAGGTTTGTAATTGAACGAGGCGGGCCTAGAGAACCTCACACTTTTCACGTTGTAGGCCCTCTGTATTATGTCGGTGACTTTTGTTTCGAATTTCATATTGACCGTTTGGGAAGGGTATGGTTTCTGATTAAAAAATTTTCCCCTCTCTTTCAGCTACCCCACACTGTGTCTAAAATCGAAGTCAGTGTTGTCCGTCTTATCCAGTTGTCAGGATATATTAGGCATTTTCTTTGCCGAGCGTTTCGTCCTGTAGGCAAAGGTTGCGACGATGGTGGCTACGATGAATAGGGGCAGAATCAGAAGTGGTGAGAATTCAGGAACCGTCTGGTTCACTATTAGTGTACCGTACATTATGGATGGATGTACAGCGCATCGGTAAGTGAAGTTTCCGCTCGTTGTTGCGTTAAACCCGAAGACGGTGCTTGATGAGAATGCAGTAGACGAGGGTTCACCTGGGTCGATGAAATTGTTGTTGTTGTAATCGAGGAAAAATCGGTGTGTGAGACCGTCTTGGCTGTACAAGGTCAGGTTGAGGTAATCGTATTGGTCAATGGTTATTGTTGGTCCTGGACTGGTTATGTTTGAGGTAGTTAAACCCCAGCCAATCGGGGGTGTTAAGTAATATCCGCCTGCTGAACCGTAAAGTGTGATGTTCACTGTCGTCGCCGCTCTCGCCGTTTGAATCCTGACTGAAGCCGCAGATATTCCGATGAGAAGCACGAAGATCGTTGCGAGAATGATTTTTCGAGGCATATGATCACACTATTTTACTTCTTGTGCTTTGGATATTAGAGTTTCGAAGACATAAAAGTGTGTGACTGTCGTGCTACAACGTGCTTTTCAGGGCAAAAGGATAGCGTGCTGGCTTGTGCCTAGATTCGCTGATAGCGCGCGCGTAAGAGCATATACATTTTGCATATACGTTTTGCATATACGTTTTGCATATACAGTTGGCGAGCATTGTTGAAAACGGTGAGGCTGTTCACGTTGGATCCGGAGCTACGTGGCTGTTCAAGTGGGCACGCATAATAAAGGGACAAGGCAGCGCGCTGATACGTATACTAGCAAGATTTAATTGCTTCTCGCGGATGATCTGTTTTGAAGATTATGCGCGTCGTTAAAGAGATGATGAGGCCTGTCGTTAAGATAGGTTCGCAGCAAACGGTTCTAGAAGCTGCGAAGCTTATGAGAGATTGTGGTCGGAGCAGCTTGGTCGTTATGGAGGGAAATATCGCCGTTGGCATAGTGACCGAGAAAGACTTTATCACGAGAGTCGCGGCGGAAAACCTGCCTTGCACTACTCTGGTTTCGCAGGTTATGTCCTCGCCTCTCAAGACGGTTGATGCTCACACGCCTCTGAAGGATGCTGCTAGAATCATGTGCGAACAAAAGATAAGACGGCTCCCAGTCGTGGAGGATGGAGCATTGGCAGGAATTATAGTTGCGTCGGATTTTCTGTCCCAACTGTCCAAGAAAACCCTGACTGAGGAAATCTGGGGGGCCCTAACTAGCTCTCCACTCTAAGGCCGATATGGGAGAGCGGCGAACCGGGCCAGAGAACCATTTAAATCTGGAGAACAGTTTCTAGCCGGCTAGAAATAGTGAGTGCGGGCGCATCAGAAAAATAGAATTGTTTACGAAGCTGTGTCTGATGGATTGTAGGCTTCTTCTCCGCATTCGCTTAGGTCAAGTCCCTTTTCTTCTTCTTCTGGTGTCACTCTCAGCTTAGAGAACACGTTGACGATTTTCAGAAGTACAAACGTCACAACGAAGGCAAAAGCAATGACCACCAAGACCGCCTCGCTCTGGACGAGGAGTTGGTTCGGGTTTCCATAGAATAGTCCATTCGCGCCAGTAGAATTCACTGCGGTTGTTGCAAACAATCCTGTAGCTATTGAGCCCCATATTCCACCAACTCCGTGGCATGCAAAAACGTCCAAAGTATCGTCTAAACGTGTGCGAACTCGCCATGTCGAAACCAAATTGGACAGAACACCTGCAATCAAACCTATGATGATGGCAGAAGTCGGAGTGACATAACCCGAAGCTGGAGTGATTGCCACGAGTCCAACGACCGCGCCGATTGCAATGCCCGTTGCAGAAGGCTTGCCCTTGATCAGCGTGTCCATGGCCATCCAGCTGACTGTTGCAGCTGCCGCTGACAAGTTGGTCACGACAAAGGCGCTTACCGCAAGCGCGTTTGCTTGCAGGGCACTGCCTGCATTGAAACCGAACCATCCGAACCAAAGCAATGCTGCTCCCAAAATCACAAATGGAACGTTGCTCGGTTTTGACTCTATTTTCTCGCGATTCATTCTCGGGCCCACAACGATCGCTGCGGCAAATGCAGACAGTCCAGCCGATACGTGCACGACTGTGCCTCCCGCAAAGTCGATAGCTCCCAACCCTTTGATCCCCAGCCAGCCATTAGGACTCCAGACCCAATGTGCGATTGGAGCATAGACGAAGGTTGACCAGAGTACGATGAAGATAAGCAATGAACGAAACTTGATTCTTTCTGCGAATGCTCCCACAATCAAGGCTGGTGTGATAGCTGCGAACATCATTTCAAAAGCAAAGTAGAGCAGTTCTGTGATTCCTGGCGCATTATACTGCACGGGAAGAACTGTCGTCACACCTACGTTGTTCAACAACACTTTGTCCAGGTTTCCGATGTATCCATTATTAGAGGGACCGAAGGCAAGGCTGTAGCCCCAGAGAGCCCAGACCAAGCTCACGACGGCAAAAATTGCAAAACATTGCGCTATCGTGTAGGCAATGTTCTTTCTTCTAACAAGTCCTCCGTAAAAGAATCCGAGAGCAGGCGTCATGAGCATGACAAGCGCAGTGGAAATCGTTACCCACGCGATATCTCCAGATGGATTCACAGACATTTTGCTTCCATCTCCAAATCATGTCAGCTAATGCTGAAACATTTTCTTCTCTTTCTATTTGTTATTTATGGCTTTCGACCGCATTGATTGGTCGAAGTTTCTCAGGGTCAACGGGCGCAAAAAGTATTAAACTGAACTGGTATCAATCGTTCCTAATAAGTAAATGGTCAGAGGTTGGATTTCATGGAGAATGAAGCGTTCATAAAGAAAATTCTGGTTCCCGTAGACAAATCTGATTCAAGTCTTATGAGCCAGGAGACAGTCGCGTTGATAGCGAAGAAAACACGTGCGTCCGTGACGGTTTTGCATGTTGTACCCCGCGTGTCGTACGGTAACCCAGAAACAGCCGCTCTGATTCTAAGCGGCTTAGACCAAGAAGGGCAGAGGATAGTCGGAGAAGCTAGAGCTCTTTTCACCGAAGAAAAAGTGGAAGTGAAAGCGGAAGTTCTCCATGAGGAGGACGTTGCTGAGACTATTCTTGAATTCTCAGGAGATGATTTTGATCTAATCGTCATCGGTGGTCGTGGAGAAAACGAGAAAGGTCTGAACGCACTTGGAAGTGTAACGAAGAAAGTCATAATGCACGCAAGTTGCCCAACGATGATTGTCAAAAAGGTTTCGACCCTGTCAAACATGCTCGTGTGCGTGGACGGTTCTGACCATGCAATGAAAGCCTTGAATTATGCCCTAAGCTTGGCCGAAAAAATGGGTTCGAGAATGACGTTATTGAATGTCCAGGAACCACGCTTGCATAAGGCCTCGCCTGACGTTGCAATGGAACTTGGCGGCCGGGTTCTCTGCGAATCGTTAGATGCGGTTGAAAAACGGAAACTTGCGGCTGACAGGAGACTCGAGTTTGGCGTTCCATCAGATGTGATAGTTGACGTGGCTGAAAAAGGAAATCATGACTTGATCGTCCTTGGGAGCAGGGGGTTGGGAGCGGTCAAGAGGTTCTTGCTGGGAAGTGTAAGTGATGATGTCAGTTATAAAGCGAAGTGCTCAGTGTTGATAGTTCCAGCAAAACTGTGAAAAACGCACAACCGAAGAAATTTTAAGGCTCGCGCTGTCATCTCGCAACTATCAGGACCTTCTGCGAAAAATCCAAGGAGACCAAAAACTTAGTAGACTGTACAGGCGCTTATATGAGCTATATCAAGTGGAGGCTGAATCGCGGTGTCATACGTTTTCAATATACCCTTTCGAGACAACCTTAAGCTGAAGCATGTTATTGATGACGTTAAAAAAGATGTGAGACTGCAGACTATGTGGCGATGCTCAAACGTTATGGCTATTGACCGTCTGGGCTACACTGACCACGGTCCAACGCACGTTAAAATCGTATCCAACTCCGCGTTGAAAATTTTGAGAATCCTGATTAAGAGCAAAGTCGTACCCAGCATTGTAAAGAACTACGGAATGAAAAACGAAGATGCAGAGGTCGTTGTCGTTCTAGGTTCAATCTTTCATGACTTAGGCATGATTGTGGCGAGAGACAAACATGTTTGGTTCGGCGCTTTGTTAGCTCTGGGCTTCCTTGAGAAGTATTTGGCACCGATCTACTCTGAGGAAGAGCGCACGATAATCTGTTCAGAAGTGTTGCACGCCATAGTGTCTCACGAAGATCCGAACAAACCCTTGACTGTGGAAGCAGGCATAGTGCGAGTTGCAGACGCCTTGGACATGGAAGAGGGCAGAGCTAGAATTCCGTTTCAGGCTGGAAAAGTGGACATTCACTCGGTTTCCGCACTGTCAATCGAGAAGGTGGACATCCAAGAGGGCGAAGAGAAACCGGTCATCATAAGAATAACGATGTCGAACTCGGCCGGCATCTTTCAAATAGATGAACTACTTAAACCGAGAATCGAAAACTCTGGGCTGCAGAACTACATACATGTTGTAGCGGAGATAACCTGGGAAAAAGAGAGGAGAATAATAGAAAAATTCGAGATCTGACCGCTGCAAAGGTTTTCCAGACGGAATAATCAGTGCGATCTTCCGATACGTAGTCTGAGGGGGATATGATCTTGAGCAGGGCGGACAAAGTCTTGAAGGAAATTAAAAACATGGCCGAGAGGAAATTTCTACCCATCGTGGGGCCCGATAAGGGTCGTGTATTGGTGAGAGTCATTCACGAAGTCAAGCCCAAGCGAGTATTGGAGGTCGGAACACTAATCGGCTACTCAGCAATCCTGATGGCAAAAGAGCTTGAAAGCGACGCTCAGGTGATCACGATTGAAATTCAAGCGAACGAAGCTGAGATAGCAAGGGAGAACATAAAGAGGGCAGAGGTCACCCCAAGCATAGACGTCGTTGTAGGCGACGCGATCGAAGTTATACCAAAACTAGCTGGCAAGTTCGACATGGTCTTCATCGATGCTGATAAGACAGAATATCTGCACTACCTGCGACTTGTCGAGCGAAAACTCCATCGAGGAAGTGTCGTTGTTGCGGACAACGCAGGCATCTTTGCTGATCAAATGAAGGATTACTTGGATTACATGAGGTCTTCAAGAAGATACCGTAGCGAATACGTGTTTTTCGGCGAAGATGGAGTTGAAGTGAGTGTCAAACTGTAACGACGCGTGCGGCAAGGTCGCAGAACTCTACGGAATATTCCGGACCAAAGAAGGATTCTCTGAACGCGCAAACATAATCATCGACGAAAACCAGAAGATAGTCTTCTTCAAAATCTACAAGCTGGGACAGCTTCCTGACATTCGAGAGATAATAGACTTCTTAAAGAAGATGCCTTAGAACTGCGCGCGCCACAAGGTCTCTTCGTCAATAGAGAATGAACTTCACTGTGGATGGAGAGCGCAAGTTCTAGGAGATATACGTGACTTTTTTGTCCTCTTCTTTCCGTGTTTCCTCGGCCTGAAGGACTCTTTTTTCTTCGATCTTCTGCAGGCGTGTGACCATCTTGTCGCCCTTTGCTATCTCTTCATCCAGCCCTGCGAGGTTTGCGTCAAAACCGAGCATCGATTGCAGTATTTCTAACACGCTCTTGGCAGACCTCGGGTCGGGTAGGTATCCCCTGGTCTCGCCTAAGAGACATAGAGCGTCGATTCCCCTGAAATGAGAAAGTCCTAGAATCAGGCCTGCCGTGCCCACGATGGGACTTCCAGTCGGACTCACTTCAGCTCCGGCCTTCAGGGCTCTGTTCAGGAGGTCTTGGTCCGTGGCTGCTGCGACGACTTTCGGCTTGTCCTTGGCCTCCATTCGGTATCCGCCGATCGTTGTGATCAATTTTACGCCTTGCTGTTTGGCGAAGTTCAGTATGCGGTCAGAAATCTCGTACTGCCCCTCAATCGTTTGTGCTTGGCTGTCGCCTGTGAAAAGGATGAGGTCGTTCTTCCCGTCCTTGTTCTTCCAGAAGTAGAATGTTCCTCGTAGAAGCCGGACGTTTCCCTTCTTGCTGACGATAACGAAATATGGAAAGTGCGGGGAGTAGAGGTAGGCGAACTTTTCGGCATTCAACTGCTTGACCAGGTGGCGTATGGCAATTTTCCCAACGAGTCCCAGGCCTGGGAGTCCTTCGATCAAGATCGGATTCTTCAACTCGGCTTTCACGAGTTCCTTAATGAACGTCTCTTTCACCGTGTTGAACTCTCCTGTTTGAGGGCCATCCTGTACCTCAGATACTTGTCATCAGGTGAGAACTTCGGTGGGTGTGGCACTCGAACTTTTCCTCCGCAGTATGGGCACTTATCATTCCTCAGCGTGTAGCCTTGACAGTTCTCGCATTTTCGCAGAAGCCAGACCATTACTTGTCCCTTCTAAACGTGCCCTGACCTCCGGCTTTGGAGACGTTCGAGACAACATTCTCGGCAACTTTCTGGAAGACGTCTTCAGCATGCTTGTAATCTTCAGCCAACACCTCGATGCTGTATTTCGGTGCAGCGGTGACGTAGAAGCGAAGCTTTGCGTTGCCAAGTTTCTCGCCTTTTTTGGCGTTTGCGAAGGCTTCTTTTATTATTTTCACACCGTTCGGCTTCAAGCAGCGCAGCTCAACCGTGCCCTTGACTTTGACCATGGGAACGTGTATTCTTTCTTGGACGACTTCAATGATCACCTTGGCAACGTCTTCGGGCACGCCTACTTTTGTCAGGATATCTGGGCCCTCTTTCACTGCTCTTTCAAAGCCTTCGTACAACCCGTATTCGTCTTCCAAGGGTTTTCCTGCTTTTTCATAAATCTCCTCAAGCGGCATGTTCATTTTCTCAGCGATGTTTCGAAGCAGGGCTTCTGCCTTTCTCTCTTTTTTCCAGAACATTATCTTCTCGATTCTTTCTCTTTTCGTTACGCGTCTCAGGGACAAATCTATGTGTCCCTTTTCTGTGTCGACGCGCAAAACTTTCAGCACGATCTTCTGTCCTTCACGGACGAAGTCGCGAATGTTTCGAATCCAAGAAGAGGATATTTCAGAAACGTGCAGCAACCCTTTCTTGCCGTACTCGTCCAGCTTCGCATAGGCGCCGTAGTCGGTGACAGTTTCCACCGTGCCTATGACCAGGTCACCGGGTTCAGGCCATTCCTGCTTCTTAAGTGCCATTAGAACTCTTCATCCCTATTCAAAAACCGCGACTATTTCACCCTTGATTTTTGCCTTTCCACCAGAAGGCTCAGCAAGTTCGGTTCCACAAACGTTGCAGCTGACCTTGTTCACCGCATTACTGAACACAATCTGCTCGTTGCCGCATTTCAGGCATTTCACTCGGATGAAGCTGCTTCTCGGCCTCGGAATTAGTTCTTCCCATTCTGACAAGATTCTCCCTCCTCATCACGCGATGACTAATTTTCTTAACCGTATGCCAACCTTGTGTCTGGTGTAGCCGCAGACCTTGCACTTCAACTTCAAAGTCTGCTTCTTCGTTGTCTTAGCAAACTCTCTTTGAAGCGGATTCTTTTGTCCGCCGTACCCCCTCTTTTCTCGCAGAGCATGGTGGCGTTCACCCTTTGCTAGGGGTCTGCGCTTGCCAGCCTTGTACAGAGTAACCGAGTGAGCTTGATGTTGCTTACACCTCGGACAGTATGTCCTTACTTCTTTTGGAACGTTCACTATGTCACAACCGACTTTGCATAAAGGAAGCCATACACGTTCTTATACTTTTTCGCAGTCCCGCGTGCGTTATATTGCATCTCAATGATCATCGTAGGAGGCCAACTGGTCAAATCTCGAGGTTAGGAGTTTATGGGCTAAGAAGCAGATTCTGGAGACTCTCTGATCTCGTAGTAGTTCCAATTGTCCAGCAAACCCAGTTTTTTGAGGACGGGAAAAGTCGCATGTATCATATTCTGGAACGCTTACTCCGATCTATTGGAAAACGGACTAGCCTGATGATCAACCTTATTGGTCTAGGAAACGGTGTCAGAGTGTTCTCAACTGCTATGCTCTCATGGTCTGCCGTGAGCCCGCTGGCCAGATTGTGTTTGCTGTCGAACTTGATCATGGCCTCATCGCTTATCCAATTCAGCTCCATCATGGCGTTGTTGTGCTCGCTGAGGTGTTCGAGCACGTTGAACGCGCAGACCCTTTGGAAGACCTTGTCTCTGAACGGAAGATGGCAAACGGCGGAGAGTATGAAGTTTGGGATTTTGGTTTTGGGGTTTCTGAACGTCACAGTTTGCTTCGCACTTCAGATCGTAAAAAGCGTATTTGCCTCTTCCGCATCCAATATTGAGTTTCAGCGACAAATACCACCAAACAAATATTGGTCACATGTTACATATTTACTGTTTCAAGAAGGCACGGCTCCAAATGGGCACAATAGAGGTTTAGAATGACTGAGATCCCACGGGCAAATCGGAGATACGTCAATATCCTAATGAGATGCTTGCCCATTCTGGCGTTTGTCATCCCGCTCGGAATATTGTACTACTTGCATCCTAGTTCGTTCGAGATGACGTGGGAGGGAAGAACGTACTATCTGTTCTTCGTGTGGCTCATGATGCTGGAAACGATTCTGAACTGGGAAAAGCTGCGGCCAAAAAGATGGAGGTTAAGATCTCTATGGACCATTCTCTTCGCAGTATCGCTCTCTGTTCCAACGATCTATGTGATCGGATCCAACTATTACGGATGGAACGGAGCCTTGTCAACCTTGGCTCTAAGAAGCAAGATCGTTTTTTCCAACGATATGGTTCTTTCAATCGAATACCTAGTTTTCACGATGCTCTTCGTGTTCATCGCCTCTGCAGCCTACGGGATAGCCAGCCTCAGGAACTATTCTATCACAGCGTTATTCTTAGGAGCAATTGCCATGGTTTACACGATAAACAACCTGTATCCATATGGGCTCTTCACTCCATTCCAGTTTCTTGTACCCACAACAACCGTGCTTGCAGCCAGAATATTGAACCTAATAGGGTACACCACGAGCATTACTTTCACCCAAAGAGCTGACCTAGGCTTAATGCCAGCCTTGAACGTCACTTCTTCAACCGGAAGGTCTATCGTGTACAACGTCGCTTGGCCATGCTCAGGCATCGACAGTCTTCTGATCTACTCGGTCACGATCCTCTTGTTCCTAAGAAGCAGCGCCGTTCCCTGGAAACAGAGGATAGGCTACTTCATTTTCGGCGCCGTTGTCACTTACCTCATCAACGCGTTGCGGATCGCAACAATCTTCGTAATCGGAGTAAACGGCGGCGACATCAATCCTTTTCATAATTATTACGGCCCGCTCTATTCTATATCTTGGATAATTTCCTATCCGCTCATAATAATCGCAACTCGAGCTCTGTGGACAAAGATCGTGCCAGAAAGAGCTAGTCTGAATCAAGGCCCAGGGATCTCGCAGCCGGGAAGTATGACAGGGTCTAATGCTCTCCTCGCACCTACCCGGTTTCCACGTTTTCGGCCAAGCCTTGCTTCTTTAAAATCTTGGTGTTCTCGACGGGCAGGGAAGCGACATCCTCGTTCTTGAAAGGACCGTAAGTCTTCATATCAGCGCCGATTATTGCCGGAACATCCTTCAAGAAGCGCAGAATAGCCCTTCTATGCTCACCTTCGATCTTGATCTTGGGAATGTGCCCCCTGACGATTTCCTTCGCAAAGCCTTGGAATGCTTCTGCAAGAGGTGAGAGTCTCGAATAAGCCGTTTTCTCCTCAGGTGCGAGGAAGTTAGGGGCGATTTCTTCGCCCTTGGCCACTTTGCTCATTATTTTTCTGTAGCGTGTTTGAATCAGTTCATGAACCATGTGTTTTGCGTTTCGCATCTCTTCCTCAAGCAGGTTTGTCTTCAAGGTTCTCTTGTCCAGCATTCGACTCTCTTCTCTGAGCCTTTTCATGTACTCAGCGGCTCTAGAGTAAAAATCTGCGGGAAGCTCCTCCAACTCAATGTTCTCAAGCTCAAGCTTCCAAGCCTCGTACAGTTCGTTATACATCTTGCACTAGTACCTCCGCTCTTTTCTTGCAAACCAGTAGTAGGGCAGCCGCGCTCGGCAACTCGACCCTTTCATTCCTGTAAGGGCCAAATTCTTCATCGCCCAGTCGAAACTCGGGTGCCTTAGAAACAAGAACGGTAGCACCGCCTCCCCTAAAGGCTAATGCGCTCTTGAAGGGGTCGAAATCGTCTAGGGCTCCGATGGAAAACTCGATCTTCTTCAGGCCCGTTTTGCCGTGCAACGTTCCAGGCAGTCTGATCAGGCGGTGAATGTCCGTGGTAACAACCGTGTCTACCCTTGCAGATTGGGATTTTCTAGAGTACTCAGCAAGTTTTCTGTACGTTTGAGGGCCCACTCCTCTAGGCATTCCCAACGGTCTGGATTCGTTCAGGTTTTTCAGGATTGCATCCTTGCTCTTCATCATGGCCTCGGCTATGTTCCTCGTCAGCCCCATTTTCTCATAATCTTCCGTCTTAGCGCTGAGGATAATGTTGTTTATCCCTCGGGCAATTCGTCCACGCCAACCAACATCTTTCAATGCCAAAGTTCCAGGGTTCTTGTCATCTAATCCGTGCAAAGCGGCATCAAAGCCGAGACCGCAGACATAGTCAACAATTTCTTTGCGAGCCATGGCATCTAGACTCTCAACGGCTTCGCCTTCGACGTGAACGTGATACCCACGATGGCCTGAGAAGAACAAGTGGATCTCCTTTTCCGAAAGTCCAAAGTCTCTTATCAGAACGTCCAAAAGCCTAGTCGTTTCTAGCTTTGAAGAAGCCAGGCATAACTCACACGGCCAAATGGTGTTCTCAAACTTCTCTCCTCCGCATGACGGACATTTTTCCGGCAGCTCCCCCCTTCCCTTAAGCCCGCACTTGCCACAAGTCCACTCATCATGAACCTTATCACACGACGTGGGAATGTGGTCAGCGTCAATGTCAAAAATCAGGTCGGCGCCGATCCATCCCTTCGCAGTCATTTCTGGAGCATCGGGTTGCTCGTAGTGGGCACCTGAATAGTACACATCTGACGGCACTTCACCATTCAGAAAGTCTCTCAGTTCTTCAACGGCTGTGAAACTTTTGTGCCTAACCATAATCTTATTTCTGAAAAGAAGAACAGCAAACTCGCGTCTCTCAAACGAATGAGGAATACTTATCTCATGAAAACAGTTGGAATAATAACTGAGAAACATCCTCTGTATGAAGTCACAAGTGTTTGCGTACATTCCTCTCATTAAGGAGGTTACGACGCGCATTTAAAACTCTTCTTCTGAGAAGATATTCTTGGGTGCGCATCGAATACAGTCAAAACACGGACTTCAGTGGTAAAATCCGCGAAAAATGTCCATCGCCTGCTGCATGACTAATAGCACCGCGTTAAGTGCGTCGGATGAAATGTTTTCGAGTTGGACTTGCGCTTTAAGCGGACGTTTGAGAAATAGGGAATAGGTTTAAATGACTAAAGCAAGAAAAGGAAATGCAGCACAGTTTAGTAGGGTCGGAAACTGTTCACTAGCCGTTCGAAATGACGGGAGATCCATGGTTGAAAGCATATTAAACGAGCCCACGTTTCAAGAGGCTGACCGTGGCAATATGGATTTTCCAGAAGTCACGATAGTAGTACTAAACTATAATGGGAAAAAACACATTCACAGATGCTTGGACTCAATTTTCAAAATGGATTATCCCCGGTTCAAGGTAATCGTGATTGACAACGCCTCCAGCGATGGCTCATTGGACTCTGTGAAAGAGCGGTATCCTCAAGTAAAGACAATAAAATATGATAGAAATCACGGTTTCGCCAAGGCATACAACATTGGCTTGCAGAAAATTGAAAACGATTTTATGGTTCTTATGAACAACGATGTGACCGTGGAGCCAGAATGGTTGAGAAGACTGATGCCTTACATCGTTAATAACAGGGAGGTCTCAGCGGTCACGCCTAAAATGCTTTTTGTTCGGGACAGAAAAGAGATAAATGCTGCAGGAGGTAAATGCGACATATACGGTTCAGGCTGGAACCGTGGAAATGGAGAGACAGATAATGGTCAATACGAGAAGGTCGAGGAAGTCTTCTATGCCAATTGCGCTGCGATTGTTATTAGCAAGAGTGCATGGGAAGACGTCGGATCGTTCGATGAGGAGTATTTTCTTTACGGAGAGGACTTAGACTGGTGTTGGCGGGCGAGACTAAAAGGGTATAGAATTTTCTATGTTCCAAGTTCCAGAATCTACCATGAATGGCATGCATCAAACGGTGAGATGGTGCCGTTTATGGAGCGCTACTGGCTAACAACAATGCTCAAGAACTACAACTCGAAAACCCTTGCGAAGCTAGGTCCGAAATTACTAATGTTGAAAGGCTTGGTAGGGGTATGGCTTCTTCTGAACGGTAGAGGCATGCGTGAAAAACTTGCGGTGTTCGATAGCTTCGCCTGGAACTTGAACATGTTCAAAAAAACATGGAAAAAGAGGCTTTCAATACAAGCCCAAAGAAAGATTGATGATGGAGAAATTCAGAGACATATGTACAACGGGAGCCTTGAGCTCTCCCTCTGGCTCAATACGATGAAACACCCGATAACAAGAGAGTGGGCTTGAACTAATCCTGGATCAACCGAGCCTCATTTCGAGTAGGCAATGTCAATTGCTTTTTCGAACCTCTTGACACTTTCTTTCCAAGTGAACCTTTGCGCCGCAATCCTTCCTCTACGTCCAATTCTTCTGCGCAGCTCAGTATCGTCAACTAGCGAACGCAGACGAAGAAGGAACTCTGACGTGTTCTCGACAAGAAACCCAGTTTTCTCATTCAACACCACTTCTCGGTGGGCACCAACGTTATAAGCGATAACAGGCTTTCCGTTTGCTTGGGCAGCAACCACTGGCAAATCAAAGCCTTCCCATTTTGAGCACGTGCAGTAGATATCGCAGGCTGCATAGCAGAGCTTCAGTGTCTCGATAGGTATGTTCGACAATGTTTTCACATTCTCCATGGGACTCCGAATTCCTAAGCTATGAATTGAGCCTCTACCAACCAGCAAGAGAACAACGGCATGGTTTTTTTTCTGAACAGCATTAAAAATTCTTGCGATCTCGGCCATTCCCTTGTAAGGAGTGGAAAATCGGCCAACAGACAAAATCAAAAGCTTGTCGTTGATGTCGAGTTCTTCTCTGAGTTTGGTAGCTTTTTCATGGTCATGGCAGACAAGATGCTCGATACCGTGGTAGTTCACGATCGTTCTTTTTTCTAGATACGAAGGGAGAGATTTTCTTGTGTAAAGACTGTTGGACATCAAGCAGTCGCAGAAAAAGAAGGAGAGATTCCACAGGATGGTTTGCCTGAGGGATTCTGTTTTTCTTTCAAAAGAGTCCAAGATCTTCGGGGGCGGCACTCCGAAATAGTACATTATCACCTTTTTCTGTAACCGTATCTTGGCCAAAGCGCCTACTATGTGCATGGGATCAACGGTTACGATTATATCGTAGTCGTCCAAGATGTTGGCCAAAGGGGCGTAAGAACGAAAATCTGTCAAGAAATGGTCGTTCCAGAATTCATTCGCAAAAGGCAAAGTAGCTACATTGTACGCTATTGTTTTATAACCACGATCTGAGTATTCGTTCTTGTTTGCGAGCACTGTAATATCATATCCATGCCGCGAAAGCTCTTTAGATAGGAAATTGACTATTTCATCGACACCGTACCCTATGAGCATGCTTTTTGCTACGATGGCTATTTTCGGATGTCTCACCGTTTGCACCTCAGCTTTGTTCCTGCGGGCCTTCCATGCTTACTACAATGGATTTCAGATACACATCAGCTGACGTTGAAGGGTTCAACACGTAAAACATTACTTCGGTAGTCGAAGAAACGATGTTCATGGTGAATGTATAATTCCCCAGGGTAATCGGTTCTGAGCCATTCCCTCCATATAGATCTTGTGATTGCAGAATCGTGACACCTTGAGTCATCTCAATGGTGCAGGCAAATTCTCTGCTGACGTTTGAAAGGTTCATTTTATAGGTCACGAGGTATGTACCTTTTGGAAAGACACTGCTAAACAGGATTGCGTTGGTTACTATGCGGGTTTCGTAGTTTAGTCTTAAAACGAAGGGTTCATACATCGTCAGTTGTCCATGATATCCATGCTTGTAGACAAAGATGCCATCAACCGAGGCGTAAAGACCATAGTAGCTCTCAAGTTTTTCCAAGTTTTCGAAGGCATACATAAATGTGACTCTAAGCGCGTCCGTGCGCACGTCAGGATTAAGATCTAGTATCACAAAGTCAGGTGTCAAGTTGAATAATGATTGGACGTATTCAGCATAGTATGACTTGTTGAAGGCAGAGAAGAGTGGTGGAATAACATAGGAATTCAAGCTCGTTGAAACATGGGGGAACAGATCGTACTGCGTGAGAATTGAAGCATTCGGAAAATCTCTCTGTATCTGCGTTATTAAAGCGGTTAATCTTTGATCGTGCGGACTGATTATTACCTGCAGGTTTGAAGGCAAAGTTTGAAGAGTCATGACCAGCGACGCAAGAACACATACCATAAACAACCTTCGAGCGAGTCTGTTCGCCCTTGCCGCATCTATGTTGAGGACTGATCGAATCCTGCTGAAGCCTTCTATTGCTGCAAGGATGACGAAAGGGGTAACTACGGCGGAGTATTGGTAACCTATTTGATAGTATGGAGGGTAATTTGACAAAAAAGCTACTAAAATCCAAACTAGCGCGGGTAACATTCTCTTTATTTTGAAAACAGGGAGAAATGCAAACGGAGCAAGGATCGTGATCAGATAGAAAAGCTTGGACTGGAGATCGTACTCAATAGCCTGCAGTATGTTTAAGTACCCTAGATGGATCCAAGATGTTGCATCCAAGGGATTAACACCCAGAATAGACCAGGGAGAACCTTGTCCAAATCCTTGGGGAGGAGAAGGATTGAAGAAATTGATGCATAGCTTTGCCACAATGTACCAGCATCCCGCAACAGCAATTGTTCCGAAAGCTACGAGTACCCTGTTTGAAGGGTAACTCTTGGACTTAAGCGCACTGATTATCTCCTGTCTATAAACCAGTAACTCTCCAAAGGCGAAGACTGCAAAAACAATCGGCATGAACTCTTTCGTGGACAAGGCCAGCAACATGAAGGCAAAGTATGGCTTCCAGCTGCTCTTTAGGAAGAAGTATAGTGCAAATAACGTGAACGGGACAAAGAAGGCATCTGGATGAAAATCAAACATGTTGACCCCGTAGGTGTGAGGGTAAACGAGATACAGAAGCGAAAAAAAATAGCTGTATTTTCGGTTTCCTAATACTCTTTGTGCAATCAAGAAAACTGGATAAGCGCCGGCCCCAATGACTATCGACTGAATTACCAGTAAAGTCCCAGCGTTTTGGAAAAGCGCGTACAAAGGGATAATCGCGAAGAGTATTGGACTGAAATGCACTCCGAAAATTGAGCCGCCAGGATTCGCGTAGAGTTCAGGAGTATAATGGAATAATCGCCCTCTCAGAGTGCTATAGCATGCCTGATCAAAAATGCCCAGATCCCAAGCTGAAGTCTGAAATGAATAATGTTTGACCAAGGATGCAAAGCTCAACAGTATTACATATGTGAGAACCATAGTGTGAAGCGGCCAGTTTTTGATCAAGAGTTGAGAACAAGCGGTTCTCAGCCTTTGCAGAGTTGTCTTCTTATCTTCCATCTCAGTCACTTTGACGAGCAAAGAATATGGCAATGCACGAGCTTTTGGCCACATTGGCACAAGCTTTGTGCGGAATGTTCGCGGTTGCCGGACGTTTAGTACTTTCGGTCAAGGTTGAAAATGTAAGTGAGGAAGTCTCTTATTTCGTTGATTGACAGTTTGGACTTACCTTTTTTTCTGCTGATGAACGTTATAGGCACATCTTTGATTCTGTAGCTTCTTACGTTGGCAAGTCTTATTGTTTCAATCTGTATTTCATAGGTCTGGCTGTGCAAGTCGTTTATTATTCCTCTAACCAGTTTGGTGGAGTAACAGCGCATTCCGCTAGTGTAGTCGGATATTTTGGCCTCAACTCTCAGTCTTGTGATGAGGTTTGCGACCTTGCTTATTAGCAAGCGCGCTATACTCCACTCTCGTGTACTGCCGCCTTGACAGTACCTGCTTCCAACAACGAGGTCGCATCCTTCTTGCATAGGAGCCAACAGCTTGGGTATCTCTTGAGGGTTATGTGAGTAGTCAGCGTCCATCGTAACTATACATTTGGGAGGTTTCTTCACCGACAAGAAGATCCTGAACCCGTCAGTAATTGCAGTCCCAAGTCCTAGTTTCTTGCTCCTAACGAGAAGCAAAACGTTGCTGTATTTCCTCTGGAGCTTTCTGACAAGGTCGGCTGTCCCGTCGGGACTCGAATCATCGATAACCAGTATTGAGACGTTCAGGCTTGAATTCTCCAGTTCAAGAATCAGCTTTTCAATGTTGGCCGCTTCGCAATACGTCGGGAGTATTATTCCGATTTCAGAACTGACCTCAAGGCTTCCTTCTACGTGCGAAGACGACATTGGTCTCTATTCACCTTTCAAAGATAGCGTTCATTTATCGCACTGGATATATAAGGTATACTGCACTCTACTCTGCTTTCACTGGCTCTTTTCAACGCTCTTAAGCCTGATCCGGTAGTAAGCTAACGGGTGGCGTACTCTTCTGCACAACTCGTCTGGGTCTGTGCATATGCCATGTGTTTGCAGAGTGTCACATCGCGGTGGGATGTACCGCGTTCTTGAGCCTGTTTCGCCGGCGATGTGTTCCACTTGGTAACGGGTCATTTTTTCGTTGAAGTCCGAAATGTTCTTGAAGAGGTCAATGACGTTTTCCGAGGGCATTCCGATGTTTATAAGGAACGAGGTTAAGGCGAACCTTCCCACGTGTGAGATGTGGCGTCCAGATGAGAACGCCAAGTACAGCGCTGCTATGCATGGTGGGAATGCTGTTTGAACCATAACCTTCGGAAATTCTTCTATCTCGGCCTTGCCTATCTTTTCAGCTGAGAGCTTCATTATTCTTTCTGCCACATTCGTTATTTTCTTTGGAAACTCAGGCAGTTCCTTTACTTCTAGTCTTTCTTCTATGTGCCTGCGCACTTCTTCGCTCAACAATCTCGATGTCTCGTTTCTAGATAAGAAAACGGTTCCGTTGGATAAGACCCGGTTGATGAGTTTCCACTTCTTGTCGCGCAGATAAGTTGTGCTTCTCAGATAATCTTGAAAGCTTACTGCGAATTCAAGCGGGGACACGTTTGGTTGACTGAGGGCCAGTTTCCATCCTAAGTCTGTTGCGATTTCGAGAATTTGATCTCTGTTTTCTTCTTTGAGGTCTTCGTATATCCGCTTTGCTTCGGCGAGAGCATACCTTTTCTTGATGAAGGAATTTCCAGTTGCAACCGTCAGCATTATTGCAGCTGGAAAGGACAAAATTTCGATTTCTTCGTTGCGTGTCTTTCTGCCAACAAGCGTGTACAAAATGGCGTCTTCAACTCTCTCTTCGGCACGTTCGAGGACTCTTTCAAGTTCAGGGTTTGCTAGGTCCTCAATCTTCACATTGAGTTTCTTTATGTATTCCGTGGTTTCTTTGAGAAAAGGATATTTTGCCAGGTCGCTTTTTGTGAATCTTCCCGTGGTCATCTGCTCTTCGTTTTTCGTCTCATTCTGTCTCTATTCTCGGCGCTAGGAAGAACGTTAGTTTTCCTTCTTTTGCCTGCTGGAAATCCAGCCTTATGGGCATGTCCGAAGAGAATTCGAGCGTAGCTATGTCCGACGTTGCAGATGCCGCCTTTATTATCTCTGTCAGGTAACTGAGGCTGAAGGTTGCTTTCTGCGCTTCCTTGGCTTCTAGGTCCAGCAGCGTGTCGCTTCCTTTTTGCAGGGTGATCGTTGCACCCATGAGGTCGCCCGACGCGTTGAAAACCAGTTTTTCAGGGTCTGCTTCGATCTTAACATGGTCGCTTACGAGTTGAGCGTCCTCTATCGCTTGGCTCAAGCCTTCAGTCGTAGCCTTTGCTTTTACGTTGAACGTGATCTTCGGCGTTGGCACTTCTTCTTCTGAGGCTTCAAGCGTGGGCATCGTAAAGTTTCGTGTGTATTTTCCGGCCATTGCGACTTGTAGACGCCCCGTTTTTTCGTCCAGAGAAAGCTCTACTGTTTCGTTCTTGCCTGCTCTTTTGAGAAGTTTCAGCAGTTCTGTTATGTTGATGCACATTTTTGTCGGCTCTGTGCACACGTACTCTTCGAAGGCGGTTTTGGGCCATTCGAAGTCGATCATGGCGACTCGTGAGGGATCCATCGCTCTGAGCTTCAAGCCGTCCTGGTCGAGCTTGAACGTGGCTTCGTCTACGAGGATGGAAATAGAAGTGATCATGTCTCTCAGAAGTTTGGCATCGGCTACTTTGAGTTTGAACACCGAGATCACCTTTGTATCGGATATGCTCGGTGGCTAATAAAAGACTTTACACACTTAAGCATGACGCTGAGCGAAATAATCATGCACCAGTTGCCTCATTACTAGACTCGGTTGTTGCGTCTGCAATGCTGTAGAGGATTTATTCCGAACCGTTACTTCTTTATCAGACTACAGCGCGCATGCGTGTTCCTAAATTGGTCAAAAATGGTTTTTATTCTTCTTTTGCCTTTTTGCGTCCGATTCGGGCTTCTCTGATAGGCCAGTCTCAGCCGTGGTGAGGATGGAAAATCATGGGAGTTGACGATAAGTGGATCACAGCGCACAGGCCAACACCTTCGGGCTGCCCGCACAGTTCGAGAAGCGTGGGCACTGAAAGAAGCACGAAGACAGACGCGAAGCCCAAAAATGCCTCTAAATCGCAAAAGGCGAATTAAGACCATTTTTAACCATTTTCGGAACAGGCATGCGCGCTTGTTAGATTTTTAAGTGCAGATCGCAGACAATGTCACATGGTCTTCATTCTGAAATGTGACTTGGGCACTCGCCTTTGCCCTCAAGATTTCAAGGTTCTCGCGAAAAAGGAAGGTGACCTTGTCGAGCGATGGCTCTCGGAACTCAAACCCCGAGACACTATTCTGTGGGAAAGTAAGCGCCTAGTCGCCGCGAGAAAAAGGATATTCTTAGAAGAACTGGGACGTCTAGATCCCGCTTTGAGAAAGTGGTCTTGCCTCTATGATAAGACCAGAGCCTACTATGAAGAGTTCCGATCTATCTGCGATGCAATGCCCAAAGTGGTGGACATGGAGGACCTTTTGTCTGAACTCTCCAGAGGGATGAGGGGAAAGCATGCGAATGCGAGAAGCACAGAGACGTTGTTTTCGTGGCTTTCTGAGGAAAACGCTCCATGGTTGCCTCAGGAACAAGAAGACTTGGTGAGACTAGCCGTTGTTCTGAAATCACTGGCAAAAAATACCGTGTCGGTGGAGTCAAGCGCGAAATCGATCGCATAAGAAACATGGGGAAGGACGCTAGGCTTCGGGATCTTGTCAGCAACATTAGAGGAAGGCGAAGAACTTTTGGAAGATCCATAGGTCCGAGAGGCCGTTCACGTTCGGTAAAAGGAATACATAGTGTCAGGAAGGATTCGAAAAGAAGAAAGGAACACTTGAGTCACCTGGCCGATTCTTCAGATCTCTTCAACGAAGCCGAACGCAGAAGTCTAAGAAGGTTCGAAGCTTGGTGCAAAAAGCTGCCTTCTGAGGAGTTGCGCGCGCGGAATACAAGCCGTAGAAACTACGGATCTAACGCTCAAATGGCTGCAAACGCAGCAGATGATCGCCATCAGCAAAAGAGCAAGGAACCAGCCTCTTAAGGGGCGTTATCCATTCCCTCTTTCTTTATTTTGAAGAACCACGACCCACCAAGTGTTTTCATGCAAGTATTGTTTCCCCACAACAGTCCGATTCTGTCTCCCGCCCAGCAGATCAATCTCGCTAGGAGACCCCTGCACCAGACGATTTTTCTTCCATCGGCCACGCTGATGGTCTCTATTACTGGAAACAATATTGAGCCTATGAATCTGGCCGTGGTGAAGCATTCGATTTCAAAATTCGACTCTTCAACAATCGTTTTCATGCGTCCAGTTGTATACTCTCTGTGGAAAGGAAAAACACCGTGCTTTCTTATGAAAAGATCGGATAGCTTATTCTGAAGATGATACGCTCCCGGTACGTCGATGACTGCAGTCTTTTTGTCTTTCAGCGCTCGCCATATTTCATCCAGAACTTCTTTCTCATTCGAGACATGTTCCAAGACTGCAGTGCAGACAACACGGTCAAAGCACATATTCTTGAAAGGCAAGTGTGATGCGTCAGACAGAATGAATTCAGAACTGTCACTATTGTTCCGTTGTTTAGCCTTTTTGAGATCGCTGAGATTGATGTCAATTCCTATTTCTTCCAGATTCGAATGGAATTCGTGCAGAAGTCTCATAAGATGTCCTTGGCCACAGCCAATGTCAACAATTATTTCGTGACCTTTCAGATCCAGAGTCTCAAGAGCTTTCAACTTTGTTTCGTAGTATGTATGACGGTAGATGGAGTTACTATGAAACGATGAATCTAGGTCATCGCTATCTTTTTCTAGATAATGCCTTTCAACAAAGTCATTATTCTTGCGATTCATTGAGATTCTATTCTTTAGTCTCTTCAGTCATATAATAATCTATCAGCTTTTTCTATAGAAGATGGAAGGGCACGCGTAATACCTATTTTCTTTTTCTGAACAACGGCACTGGCGCGTTATTGGACATAGTTTGTGCGTGCGCTTCAAGCTTTCAGACCCATTACATCCTGGCAAATGCTAGCGGCCGCGATGGGCTTCAACAGAACAGCTGCGTTTCTAGGTCTTGCTTGTTTTCTTTCGGTTTTCCTGTATTCTAACTATGTCAGCTAACTGTGGAGTTGATACTTCAAACAATATCGAATCTTTCTTTCCTATTATAGTGTGAATAGTCCTTGGAAATAGCGTTATGTCCCCACCTTCTCTCAGTGTAACTGTTTTGTCAGTCAATATTATGTCTACCAGGCCTTTGAAACAGTAAATTGTCTCTTTCTTATCTTTATGATAATGTTGAGATGTGCTCTTGTTTTCTCTAATTATCAGGATCTTTCCACCATACTCTGCTTCTTCAGCTATCCAAAGCTCCTTGCCCCAATCTTTCAAGATCTGCTTCAAATGCAGCCCTCACACAGGAAATTCTATGGCTAAAGTGTCTTAAAAACTCAAAGGTGTATCGATCGATGGTGTGCAGTTCGTATCAGACTAGACTATTTGTTCAAAAGCTGTGTTTCTGTTTCTTTCTTTTTCTTTGTTCCAAACCTCATCATGGATCGTCCTACCAGAATGCCATGGCGCTCGCAAACATCTTCGGAGGAACAGCGCCATAACAAAGACTCTGAAACCCTGTCTCACTTTTTGATATCTACTTGAGGAGCTAAGCAATTCAAAGCTCTGACCATTGTCTTTGGGTGCACCTCAGAGAAAACTAGCTTTCTAAGCTTAGAAGCCAATATTAGAATCTTGCCTCTAGCTTGAAAACCGTAGAGTTCAGCTGTATTCTCTGAACGTGTAGTTGCATTTCGTGCAGCGCAGGAACTGGGTCGAGGACTCGTCTGCGCCTCTTGTCTGCACTTGCCAGACGTATGCCAGGTTGTTTCCGCACTTGGGGCATTCAATCCTGACGGTTGGCAACGTTCTCAGTTTCTGTTCTTCCTTTCCTATTACTGCCACAAGCTGCTGTGGCTTGTGCTGGATCACCTTCGCAACTTTTGGTTCCACTTTCTTGCTAGAAGCGTGTTTTCTGTAGCCGCATTTGGGGCAAGCCAACATCAATGATCCTTCCTTTCCCTTCGGTTTTTTCGGGGCAAGTCGAGAACCGCATTTTGGACAAAATTCCATCGAAATTTTCACCGCTGTCCGTTTCATTAGCCTTAGCATGGCCTCTTTTAAATCTTTTCTCGTTAGAATCAATACCAAGACTAAAGTCTGTTTACACCCGAGGCGATGAGATGGGCCACGCGCAGGGCTTCTGGAACGCTGCTTCGAGTGGAGGTCAGCTGCACTATCCTCCTCGCATCGTCTTCGAGAATTCCGCAGATTTCCATGAATGCCTTTTCGCCTTTTCTTCTAGTGCCCACTTCAAAAATCTCTCCCGCGTTCAGAATGGCCTTCCACCGTTTCTCGGAAGATCGCAGATTCTCCAACGCCTTGCGTATGTCATCGAAGTCAGGTTTGTCCCTCGTAACGGCGATTACTGGGAGCCTTGTTTCAGCATTGAGCTTCTTCACGTCAACCACGTTGAAACCGCCAAACGTTATTCCATCGAGCATTATGACTCTTAACTGCTCATAATGCGGAGAGTTGACTATCATTGTGGCTATTTTGTCTGTAGCGTCGAAGCCGTCGACTTCGATTTTGGTGCTCATTACTCCGTCGAGCCAGTATCCTCCGCGAAAAACGACGCCGATGACGGGGGCAAACCCTCTTGAGTGGGGAATGAAGACTCCGTCATCGACCCCTAGAACACGAATCTCCTGTTTGATTACACGGAATTTCTTCGGTGGCAAAACGATTCCTCAAGAGAAGCTTGTGGAAGTATGGGGAAAGGAGACGTTATAAGCTTAGTGAAGAATACTCCTGACGGGAGGCTGTAAGTTGATCAAACATTGTCCAAGGCTTTCTTTTGCATGGACTCGCAGAAACCTTAACGAAGTCCTGATTGATCACGAGTTGGCCTCACTTGGAGACTCATACGTGAATTTTGTTTACTCGCTTGCCATATCCAATAGAAAGGGCAGCCCCTTTGGCACAAAGGTGAAAGGAAGCGTTCTGGCCGAGGCCTTGAGGAAGGCTGGGCTTAGAGAATGTTTGCCGTCGGGAATGTCGAGACACGGCCTGGCTGATGCCGCAGAAGCATTGATAGTTTATGCTTGGCTCAGCCGCTGGGTCAGCTTGGACGAAAGTGTGGCCATGATTGGGAGGGAGAGTGATCCTGTTGAGGGCCTACGCGAGCTGCTCGCAAAGATAAAAAGCAGAATCACTTTTCCTTGAGACTTTTGGCTAGCTCTTTGCCGAATTCTTTGTTTATGGTCCGCGTTTTTTCTATAGCGTTCCGCAAGACCTGCTCAGGCTTCACTTTGCCCTTCGTGCGCACATAGATTATTGGGTTCGAAGCCAAAGGATGCGGGATGTCATAGCCAGCCATGTCTACGCTGTCCTCCTCCAAAAGCTCTTTTTGCAGCAGGTTGCAAAGCGTGTGGCCGGCGCCTTCCAATTCGATCTTGAGCTCGTTTGAGGTCTTTTTGAGCACGTTAACTTTCATTTTCCTCTTCATCCTTCCTGCGCTCGATTAATCCTCTTCCATAGTCTGCCGCGGTCTTGCGTCTCTCAAGCCGCCCACACTTTGGGCAGTGCATGCCTTGTCTTCTCTGTTCGAGTAGCGTTCCACAGTTCGAGCAGAAAGCATAGACTACGCCTAAGTTTCTGTCCTTGGTCGACAGATGGTAGGTTCTGTTCTTTTCGCTGATCACCTTTGCCCTTACGATGTCGCCGGGCTTGCACACGTCAAACATCGAATCGACGTACCGAATGTGAGCATCTGAGATGTGCAGTATGCCCATGAAACCGCTGGAAACTTCCTCGGCGCCTATTTCAAAAATGCGCATTCCTGCGGTTTCAGACTGTGCGCTTGAAACTTGCCCCACAACTGTGCTTCCCGTAATGGGCACCTTTGCCCCGTGGGTCAATTGATGAACTGTGACACGTTTGTGTGCCAGGTCGATCAAGACGCGGCCGACGACTTTGGAATAGATCACTCCGTCTTTCACGAAAGTTCCAGCATCTGGAGTGAACTCTTCGATCACGCCTAGGCGTTCGCCTGGTAAGGCCAGTTGACCAGTCTTAGGTTCGGTGGACTTTGCAGTCATTGGAAATCCCTGTTCATTGTTACGTTGGCTCGCACGTCAGATGCTTGCGCATTGCTGGGCGCGCCGTCAACTAAACAGTTGTAACTGTTCTTTCTGCGCTTATCAATAAACCTTTTGATTAGCGCGCATCATGAACAGGTTGCCTTCTGTGCACGACGTACAGGTCGACTTGAAACTCATGCTTCTTTTCTGTGTGGAAGTTGAACATGTGTGGGAGGGTCATTAACAAGGCATAAACAGCTTCTATTCTTCCTCCGCTTTCTTCGATGAACTTTTTCATGAAAGAAGACGGGGGAACCGCGATGGTACCATCGCTGCTCTTTCTCAGTCTCTTGGCAAAAGTCGAATCTGCGTGAGGCCTTTTGTGAAGAGAATAGGTAACTCTTCCCAATTCTAAGGCTTTGGCTAGAAACTTTCTGTCAGCCCCCTTTTTTTGAACTCCGAAGGGCGGGTTCTCCAGGACCGTGTCAAAGTATCCACGAACAGAATCAATGTCTGCGACAACCCACTGTGTCCTGTCCTTCACACCTGTTGCCAAAGAGCTCTCAAAGGCCGCTTTCACTCCAGTTTTGTCCAGATCTACGCCTACGACCTCTTTCGCGCCTAATAGAGCAGCTCCTATGGCCAGCCTGCCCGTGCCGCAGCCCAGGTCCAAAACGGTCCTGTCAACGATGTCCCCGTTTGAGTAGGCAGCAATGTAAAGCATCGTTGCCGCCGTGTCAGCTGAAATGGTGTACTGCTCAAGGTTAGGTGTGGGCGCAGGGTGAGGCTTGATTTTTGAGAGCATCATCTCTAATTCTAGTTTTCGAGCAAACCTCTTTTGCATAATTCTTCCCAGGGCAGCTCACCAATGGCGACTAAGGTTTCATTCTTCGTTAAAATTGGCTTTCGGAAATTGGCGGAGTCATCAAGAGAAATTCTTGGGCAGGCCGTGTTGACGAACGCGTCGATCGTTGGAAATTCCATCAGTGCTTCTGGAGTGATTTCTCTAGCTGCTAGGAGATATGCTGTTTTCCCGTTGCCTTCAAGCTTCTCTTTGACCTGAAAAGCTTCTTCAAGCCTTTTCTGTCCGGGTTTTGTGCCAAGCAGAACCCCGAAGTTTTTCGCTTCCTTTGCGTCTTCTATCATCGCCCATCGCTGCTTGAAGATTCTCTCCGCTTCTTTATCCACAGAAAACGATGTGTCATCAAAGGGGTCAGCAACGACTGTTGGCTTTGAGGTTGAAAGAGCCAGGCCCAAGGCGTGGAATTGTCCTCCGCCGATGAAGAGAAAAGCTTCAACATCCTTCGCTATTGAGATCGCGTTGCTGTAGTCGCACCCTGTGACTTGGCCAGGATAGTTTAGGCGTCTGGTGTCGCCTATCATGACGGTCTTGCCTGCGCGGACGAGGGTTTCTCTGACTTCGTCGAGGGTTTGAACGTGTTGAACGGTTGTAGCCAACCCTATCTTGTGCCATTTCTTCAGCAGCGGCAGGGCCTTTTCGACAGCAGAGTTTACGTTAACGGCTGCACGGGCTTCAACGTAAAGTGTTGGAACGCGTTCATACCTAACGAGTTTAGAGTGTCCATAATGGATTATCAAGTCTACGCCCAAGCTTTCAGCTTCAGCTATCGCCAAATCGCACGCGCCATAGCAAGGGTCTGCAGAGACGATGGGTAGCACACCGAACTTTTCGAGGGTCTTTGCGATGTGTGGAGCTTCGGGCTTTAAGCCCTCCGGGAGTTGGATCAAGACGCGTTTTGCGCCGAGTTTGAGAATTTCCTGTTTGACTCTCTCCTCTTCTAGGTCAAACTGTCTCATGCGAACACACCTTAAATCATGGAGGAATGAGCTGAGGTAACTCTTACGGTGTCCATTCCCAAGGTTGAACCGGTTTTCGCACTGTGTGCCCAAGGGCTTTTTCGTTCAGTTCAGCAAGTCGTTCTAGAATTATCTTCTGCTCTATGCTTGCGACAAGCTTCCTAGTGGCTATCACTGCATCATTGTTTACCGAGATGCTGTCGATTCCGTTTCTCACGAGGAATTCTGCGAAGTCAGGCAGGTTTGATGGGCCTTCCCCGCATATGGATACGGTGGCTCCGTTCTCATGGGCAACTCTGATCAGGTGCGCGATTATTCTTTCCACGGCCGGGTCTCTCTCATCGAAGTATCCCATCTGCCCCAAGCGTTCTGAGTCTCTGTCGATCATCAGTATGCCTTGGGTCATGTCGTTTGAGCCTATCGAGAAGCCGTCGGCAAGTTTTGAGAATTCATCGGTCAGTATGGCGAGTGAGGGTGTTTCAGCCATGAACCAGACTTTGAAGTCTTTTGATCTTTCCAAGCCTTCTTGTCGCATGATTTCAAGGACTGCCTTGGCTTCCCACAGAGTGCGCACGACTGGAAGCATGACCCACACGTTTTTCAGTCCCCACTCTCTTCTGCATTTGACAATAGCCTGACATTCGAGTCTGAACGCCTTTTCGTACCATTGGCTTACGTAGCGGCTGCAGCCTCTCCAGCCCAGCATAGGATTTGCTTCAATGATCTCGTATTTCTCGCCGCCTTTCAATTCCCTGTACTCGTTGGTCTTGAAGTCGCTGAAGCGTACCACCACCGGACGTGGCTGAATCGCCCTCGCGACTGTCGCTACTCCTTCTGCGAGTTTGTCGACAAATTGTTGGCTTTTTCCGGTTTCTATAAATTGCAGTGGGTGTTCTCCGATGGAGCTAGCTAGGATGAACTCTATGCGCATCAGTCCGATGCCCTCGAAGGGCAGGTCTTTGTACTCTTCAACCTTCTCCGGCACGCCCAGGTTCATGTAGATCTTGGTCGCTGTTGTTGGCACGGCTTGGAATGTGCCTACGCCGACAGCAGCTTGACCTGCAGCGGCGGTACTCGCAGATGAAAGCTGTGCAGTTAATGTTTGCAGCGCGCCTTCGTAGACCACACCGCTTCTTGAGTCCACAGTGTACTCTTTTCCTGTGACCATTACCTGCGTGGCCTTCTCGGTTCCCACGACGCATGGGATGCCCAGTTCACGGCTCACTATAGCCGCGTGACAGGTTACTCCACCCTTATTGGTGACTATCGCGCCTGCTAGTTTCATGAACGGCACATAGTCAGGGTTGGTCATGTCCGTTACGAGTATGTCGCCTTTCTTCATGACTTTGGCAGCTTCCTGAGGGTCTGCCACGATTTTGGCGATGCCTATGCCGTAGCCTCGTTTGCCAGCGGCGATTCCTTTGACAACGACCTTCAATTCCGGCTTCACTTCTGCTGCTTCGCTTTTTGCTGGGGCTTCCGCCAACTTCGTGCTCCAAACTGTTTCAGGCCTTGATTGAGTCATGAACACGTTGTCCGGAAACTCAATGTCCCCGTCTATGGCCCACTCGATGTCTTGCGGTTTCCCATAATGCTTCTCGATCCGTTGGGCCAATTCTGCAAGCTTGGCTATTTCTTGATCGCTAATACAGGGCAGCTGTTGCTTTTCCAAGGGCACCTCTTCGTGTATCGTGTGCCCCGTCTTTGGATCCCTAACATATTGGACAGTTTTCTTGGCTATTCGTCTCTCGATTATCTTCATCGACTCCTTGTGAACGACGAAGTCGTCCGGCGTGACAGACCCTGAAACAACTGCTTCGCCTAGGCCGTAGTTGCCCTCGATAACTATCTGACTTGTGTCGCCTGTTACAGGGTTCAGCGTGAAGATGACGCCGGCAGCCTCGGAATTCACCATCTTCTGTACTCCGACGCTTATGAAGACTTTCTCATGTGCAAAACCTTTCTCGTTGCGGTAAAAGATTGCACGTGGAGTGAACAGGCTGGACCAGCATTTCACAGTGTTTAGGAGAACGTTTTTGACTCCTCTCGTGTTCAAAAACGTTTCTTGCTGCCCAGCGAAAGATGCATCCGCCAAGTCTTCCGCTGTGGCGCTTGACCTGACAGCAACGAATGGTTCCTTAACGTTGATTTTCTTGCTTAGCTCTTCATAGGCAACTCTGATGGCGTTTTCAATGTCTTTAGGCATTGATGTTGCTTCGATTAGCTCACGGATTTTCTTTGAGGCCAACTCGTATTGCCCAGGGTCGTTTACGTCGGTTACTGTTTCGTCTATGATCGCATAGATCTTTGCGGCAATCTTTGCTTCTTCAATGAATTTCTTGTAGGCGTAGGCTGTTATGGCGAATCCGGGTGGGACAGGTATGCCTGCGCTCGTCATTTCGCCGAGGTTGGCGTTTTTTCCTCCCACGGACGGGATGTCTGTTTTTCTCAGGCTTTCAAACCATATCACTAGGTCCTTTCTCATTTCAGTCAACTGTCTTCACCTCTTCAGTTTGAAGTTTTTCAATCACGATTCGACAGGGCATTGGAAGCTTTGCGCTTCCACGCTTAAGAGATTCCTTGGCGAGTTCAACAGCGTCCCCGTTCACGAAGACGCTGATGATCGTCTGGTTGGGTCTGACGCGTGCGGCTGTGCCTATTGGTTTTCCGAAAGACCTGCGCATACCATCTTGAAGACGGTCTGCGTGTGCGCCGAAAATCATCTTATTCTCCCGAAGTATGGTATGCGGGTAGGGATGAACCTGTAACTGATAATTGTTAACCAGCTTCTCCATCAATAAGCGGTTCGTGGCCACTCGGGCAGCTTCTAGAGCGTTGTGGCGAATCTGGGCTGCTTCGAGGGATATGAGTTTTCCCTCGTATCCAAAGCTGGATTTTGTGTCGCCCATGGTGAACTTGGTTATTTTGGGCTGGGGAAAACCCTTTATGAACTCTCTTCTCGTGTAAGCTTGTCCTTTTACGGCTCTGTAGTTTTTTGCTTTCATGGTGGTTCCCTTTAGCATACCTTAAGCCGCTGTATTTAAACATTTAACAGTCAAAATAGAACATACTTCTATAAATGACTGATTCGTTTTCTGGTTCACTGTTAGGTATTTTGAGTCTACTTTGCGCCTGCGGTGTGTTTCTCTGCCGCTCTAAAACACGACGTTGCAAACCTCATGGCAGTAGTCTTTTGTTCTTGAGCCATGCTTTGGCCAGTTCCTCGTAGTTTGGAAAGACTTTTTTCAGGGTTGGAATGTACATCTGCATTTCTTCTTCGCTCATGTACTGAAACTGGTATTCTCCCATGTACGGTGAGGGCTGGCCTTCTCTAGTTACGAATTCCACGTGCATGAAAGGGTCTCCTCTCTTGATTATGATGGGATGATGGTCGTTGCTGAGGTTTACTACTTCAAGGGCTAGTCTGCCGATGAATCCGCTGTGCACCTTCGCGGCGTTTAGGAAGGACAGGCCCATTCTACCATACTTGCTCTTTGCAGTCATGTGAGCGACGTAGTTTGGCGGGATGAAGAGTATTTCGTGGGATATCAGGTTTTTGTGCTCCATGTAGTGTAGGGTTGTTTCTTCCCTGACGGTCAGAATGTAGCCGTCACCGTCAAGTAGGTTGTAATCATAAGGGTAGACGACTTTGTAATTGTCGATGAGTTCCTTCACCTTGTCTTTGCCCAAGACACACATTTGCTGAGACCCCCTGAGTGCTTTCCTAGCAATACTGAGGCTCTGTTGTTATATAGCTTTTTGATAGAACAGTAGAATGGGAAGAGTGACTCATGAAGTGCCACTACTGTTGCAGAGACGCAGTGTTCAAGTGCGGCTTGTGCAGGCGGTTTCTCTGCGGAGAGCATGCACAACTCAGAATCGCCTGTCCCGAATGCGTAAAGAAAACCAAACTCGAATACACCATTGACAGGGCAACTTCTGAGGAGAAAAAGAACGAGATCGGAGGGTTTGTTAGAGGTTTTTGGGGAGAAGAAGAGCAGCTGACCTTTGACCGAAAATTCAAGGTTACAGAACTGCCAGCGTACGTTGCGAGATTCAAAGACAGCGTAGTTGGCTTCATCTCTACTGCAGAGGTAGATGATGCTATTATCATTGTAGCCTTAGGGGTCTTGCCTCAGTATCAAGGCTCAGGCGTGGGCAAAGGACTTGTTAAAAAAGTCGAAGACGAGGCTATTCGAAGAAGAAAGAAAAGACTACTTGTTTCAACTTCGAACGATGATTTACCCGCATTGGCCTTCTACCAGTCTGTTGGCTTCCAGATTTACGGAGTGAAGCCTAACGTCATAGCTAAGAAACACGGAAAAATCCTTATGGGCATAGGAAACCTGCCGATAAGAGACGAGTTAAGGCTTCAGAAAAGACTAGGATGATCGGTTTTGCTGAGAGAAAGTCTCAAGCAGGGTTTTCGTGATCTTCTTTGCAACGGCGTCAATTTCTGGCGATAGACCCTCTCCGAAATCGGTGTTTTCAGGTTCTATGAGTAGTAGCGCGATCCTCGTTTTGGTTGCCTTGGAAAGGTACTCGCAAAATATGCGTAGCGGAAGCATATGGGTTGAGAACGCAGGCGCGGCTGTCAGTTTTTCGGGTTCACGAAGCTCAGAGTCACCGGGTTTTAATCCCAGAACTGCTGCGTCTATGAGAAGAATGTGTGTTGGGTTGAAGTCGATTATTTGCTCGAGGTAGCTTTCCGGAACCGTTTCACACTCTAGTAGAAGGACTTTTTTCGAGACTCTTCCCTTCAGGTTCTGGACGATTTTGACCCCGACGAAGTCGTCCCCGCGTATTGGATTTCCGATTCCGGCTAGAACAAGCCTTTCAGCTCTTCCTAGCCACTTGCTCAACTCTTCTTGGACATTATACTTCCCAGGTTTGTTTGGCATTAGAAATCGCCGCGGAACCAGAAAATGAAGGAGTGAGAAAAGGGTTTACCTTTTCACGATCTTGATTAGTTTTTTCTCGTAGTCGTAGATCTCAACCGTCAGCGGCATCTGTCCAACTGCGTAGTGTGTTGCGCATCCGAAGCAGGGGTCGTAGGCTCTGAAAGCCATTTCTACCATGTTGAGTAGGCCTTGGTTTACTTCGCCACCGTGGATCAGGCCTTTGGCTGCGTCACGGATCGACATGCAGATTGCTGGATAATTGTTGGTCGTGGCAACGATCATGTTGACGTCCTTGACCAGGGCATCCTTATCCAACACGTAGTGGTGGTAGAGCGTACCCCTTGCTGCTTCGACGACGCCTACGCCCTCACTGGGTTCACCTGGTTTTGCGCGTATGTTCGTGTCGGTGATCTCTGGGTCTCTTACCAGTTCTAGGGCTCGTTCGGTAGCGTAGAGCAACTCAATCAGCCGTGCCCAGTGGAAGGCCAGAGTGCCGTGCACAGGCTTGCCGCCGAGAGTCTTGTACATTTCGTCGTGTTCGGCTTGAGCCAGCGGTGTGGCCATGCCGCTTGAAGCGTTCAGTCTTGCAAGCGGGCCGACCCGGTAAACTCCGCTGTCAGGTCCGTAAACTTGACCCTTCCATCCCACCTTCTTCAAGTATGGGAACTTCGCGTAAGTCCACTCTTCCACGTGTTCGGCGATATGAGTCAGGTAGTCTTTGGGTTCAAACTTCAGGAATTCTTTCCCATCGGGATCGACTACTCTGATTTTTCCGTCGTAGAAGTTCACTTTGTTGTTCTCGTCGACGAGGCCCATGTAGTATGTCTTCATAGTGTAGGCGTCGCTCTTGATCATGTCAACATACTTGCTGTTGCCCAGGACGATGTCGTGGAATATCTTAAGCGTCAGTTTCGCGAATTCCAGCGATGACGCGGCCATCTTTTCGATTTCCTGTCTGTTCTCTTCGCTGAGGGCCTTAGAGATTCCGCCGGGCAGTCCGCACACGGGGTGCGTCGCTTTTCCTCCGAGAATCTCTGTTATCTTTTGACCGTAGGCTCTGTGTTTGATGACTTCTTTGGCCACGTCCATGCCTGCTTTTTCAATGACGCCAAGGATGTTTCTTTTCTCAGGCGGAGCGTCGGGGCCGACTATGAAGTCTGGGCCCCCTAGGTAGTAGAAGTGGAGTGTGTGGTCGTAGATGATGTATCCAGCGTACATGAGTTCCCTGAGCTTCTTGGCCGTGGACGGCGGTTCAACGTTGAAAGCAGCGTCTAAGGCTTTAACTGACGCGAAGTGATGGGCAACAGGGCAGACTCCGCAGATTCTGGTGGTCAAAATCGGCATGAGTTCAGCTCTTCTTCCGATGCAGAACTTCTCGAAACCTCTCAGTTCGGGAATCTTCAGGTAGGCGTTTTCTACTTCTCCTGCATCGTTGAGAAATATTGAAACGTTCCCGTGGCCCTCGAGTCTCGTGATCGGGTCTATGACTACTTCCTTCATTTTTTCATCACTTTCCTTCTGAGAATCGATGATGGTAACGAGTACATGTAGAAAGTTCCCACAGGGTCTTTGATCTGGCCCATAAGCTTCTCAACTTCCTCTTCCGTGGCGTAGTGTTCCTGTTCGCCTTCCAGACCCATTATGGAGGCCAACGCACCTAGCATGGCTGACCCCTGCTCTGGCGCGTTAGGACACGGTCCGCCGCATCCTGTGCACGGCATGTCAACCGTCAGGCATTGTGCTCCGCATCCACTGCGAGTCGCTGGGCCCATGCATATGATCCCTTGCTCAAGCAAGCATCGTTCGGGCTCAGGAGCTTTTTCATGGACTCGGTATATCTTGGATATCTTCTTGTTTTCTTTCTTCCTCGGACACTCGTCGCACACAGACTTTAGGGGGGCAAGCACGGAGCCCTTTGGTGGTAACTCATTTTTGGCTATGGCTTCCACAGCGTTCACTATGAGTTTGACTGGAGGCGGACATCCGGGCAAGTAATAGTCGACATCTACGGTTTGATCCAGAGTTTTGACCGTGTCATAAAACTCCGGAAGCTTCAGCACGCCTTCTTTCACTTCGGACCTTGTTTTGGGGACTACTCCTTTGGGGTTTGAGATCGACTTGCTTTCTAGATACACTTTGCTGAAAATCTCTTTTCGATCGTGAAGGTTGGCAAGACCAGGCACGCATCCCTCTTGGGCACATGAGCCGAAGGCCACGAGCGTCTTGGATTTTTGTCTCAAAAGCTTAGCCATGTGTTCTTGCTCTGCGCTCCTCACTGAACCGTTGAAGAAGCAGACGTCGATGTACTTGTCAGGCATAGCTTCGACGTCTTTGTATTTGACGTCCATAGCCACTGGCCAGAAGACTATGTCTGCAATGTTCACTACGTCTAGAATCTTCTCGTTCATGTCCAAGACTGCGATTTCGCATCCCCCGCAGCTCGCAGCCCAGTAGAGACCTATTTTCAGTTTTTCTTTAGGCATATGCCTTTACCTCACAGACTTGTCCTAATATCTTTGAGCAGTCAACTCGAAGCTCGTTAAACGCCAGTTCCTCAGGTGACAATCCCATCGCCAAACCAAGCAACTGTGGATAGTGCAGCACAGGGATGCCGTAGACCTCGTTAAACATTTTCTCGATGCGAAGCTCGTTTGTGTCGTACATTATGTGGCAGAACGGGCAGATGGTTATCAGGGCCTGGGCTTCAACCTTCTTGATGTGATTGAGTTTGTCCCTGGCAAGCTGCAACGCAACCTTGTCGTTCACACCCACGCTTGGGGCGCCGCAGCATTCCGTTTCGTCCAAGTAGTCTAGACACGTCGCGCCCGTCGCTTCAATGAGACTTTTGAGGGTCTGCGGGTCCTCAGGGTCATCGAAACCGATGTACTCCTTGGGTCTCAAGATGTGGCAACCGTTGTGTTCAGCAACTTTGATCATCGTCAGCGGTTTAACAACAGCCTTCTTTATCTTATCCAAGCCGACATCTTCGATCAGCACCTGCATTATG
The DNA here is from genome assembly GCA_050012255.1 of Bathyarchaeia archaeon. Taxonomy (GTDB): domain Archaea; phylum Thermoproteota; class Bathyarchaeia; order Bathyarchaeales; family Bathycorpusculaceae; genus DASPPK01. The sequence goes on along the minus strand of JBEKHN010000001.1, from coordinate 126,550 downwards.
TGCTTCGCGTTTACGGTTCCCTTAAACTCCAACCCAGCTTCTTTCAGGTGCTTGTTGATCTCTTCGCGAAGAGCCCTGTCTTCCTTCAGCATCTTGCTGACTTTCTTGAGCGTTCCGGCGCAGCCAGGGCACAGGGCCATTATGTTCAGGCCCTTTTGCTCAGCTATGGCTAGGTTTCTGGCTGCCAGTACGAGCATCGTCTCGTGGCTTACGGGGTCTAGCGGTAAGCCGCAACAGTTGAACTCAGGCATTTCAACAAGCTCTACCCCTAGTTTTTGCAGGACTTTGCGAGCTGAGATTTCGTAAGCTGAAACACGGTAGGGAATTGCACACCCGAGAAACATGAGGTACTTGAGCTCGGCCATTCTAGTCACTCTTCTTCTCAATACACTTCATGAGGTTCACGTCGTGGAGCGTTTTGCGTATGCTCTCGGGGTTGCCTTTCGGCAGTGGAGGCAGTCCCAGTGATTGTCGCTTCTTCAATCTCAGTTCTGGAATCCTGTAAGCGTAGCCTGATTCAAGTACGCTTGCGGCTTCCTCTTTGAACACTTGTGGCGCAAAGCCTTGTTCAGCCGCTATGTTTCTCAGCACGCGTATGACGCTCGCGACTTCAACGTCCTGTGGACATCTGTCTGTGCATGTGAAGCATGCAGCGCACAGCCATATCGTATCGCTCTTCAGCACTCGGTCCTTGAGTCCCAGGTGTGCCATGCGGATGATCTGTCTTGGACGGTAAGTTTCGCTGAACCTTGCAACTGGGCAGTCTGACGTGCATGTTCCACACTGGAAGCAGCGCATCAGTTTTTCCCCGCCGTGCATCTTTGCAATTTCATACTTGAATTTGGGGTCGATTTCGGAGGCTTGAATTGGTTTCTGCTTGTGTTCTTGTTCGGTCATTTCGGTTCAGCCTCCATGTTTTTCACGGGGTTCGGCCCGATCTTCTTCAAGTCTTCCACCATGTCGCGTACGATCGTGGCAAACTTGTCTCCTTCACTTGCTGAGACCCACTCGAGCCTCACGCGTTCAGGTTCGATTCCGAGTTCTTTCAAAGTGTTCTTTAGCAGAGTTATTCTTCTCAAAGCCTTAAAGTTTCCACTTATGTAGTGGCAGTCGGACGGTAGATGGCAGCCAGCGACGAGCACTCCGTCTGCGCCATCCTTGAAGGCCTCAAAAATGAAAGCTGGGTCGATTCTGCCGCTGCACATGACGCGTATGATCCTGATGTTTGTTGGATACTGAATTCTGCTTACTCCTGCCAGATCCGCGCCTGCATAACTGCACCAATTGCACAGGAACCCGATTATCTTCGGTTCAAACCCATCCTTGTCGCTCATCGGCACACCTCCACCAGGGCAGCTTTGACCTGGGCAAGTATCTCTTCCGTAGTGAAGTGTCCTAATGAAATTGCTTTGGTCGGGCATGCTGTTCCACATGCGCCGCAGCCCTTGCACATGGCTTCGATCACATGCGCAATTGGCTTTCCATTCTTGTCCTTCATCTCAACGGCGCTGTATGGGCACAGGTGTTCACAAACTTTGCATCCGCTGCAGAGGTCTTCGTTGACCTTTGCGATGATTCCTTCTGTCTCGAGCGTTTTCTTGGACAGTATGGTTGTTGCCCTTGCGGCAGCCGCGCATGCTTGGGCTATGCTTTCATCAATGTACTTCGGTGAGTGAGCCATTCCGCAGAGGAAGACACCTTCTGTGGCAAAGTCGACAGGCCTGAGCTTCATGTGGGCTTCCAAGAAGAACCCGTCCTTTGTGAGAGGTACTTTCAGCATTTCGGCTACACGCTTATTGTCAATGTTCGGAATAGTCGCTGCGCTCAAGACCACCACGTCCGGTTCGACTGTCACTTCTTCCCTGAGTACAGGCTCCCAGAAGGTCACCTTGAGCTTGCCGTTCTCATTTACCACTCTTGGTTTCCGTTCGTCTTCATAATTGACGAACAAGACGCCCTTCGTTGAGGCTTCACGATAGTAGTCCTCTTTGAACCCGTACGCGCGGACGTCTTTGTACAGGACTAGGACCTCTGTGTCAGGACATGCTTCCTTGATTTTCAAGGCGTTCTTTATTGCCTGCCCGCAGCATATTCTTGCACAGTTTGGTCGTTCCTTGGTTCGAGCTCCGACACATTGAATCATGACAACGTTATTGGCCTTGAATGTGCCGTCTGCTAGCTTTTCCTCCAGCTCGTGTTGTGTAAGGATTCTCGGGTCTTGACCGTAAAGGTACTCTGTTGGCAGGTACTCGGTTGCGCCTGTGGCTATTATTACGACGCCAAGGTCGATTTCTTTCTCTTTGCCTTTGTGCGGCTTGATTTTTGCCTTATAGTTGCCAACGAACCCTGTGATATCAGTTACTTCTGCGTCGGTGTAAACGTGTATCTTCTCGTTCTGTCTGACCGCCTTGATCAAGCTGTCCAGCTTTTCATTCGGCTTTTCATCCGGTTCAAGCAGGTAGTGAATTGTGCGTAAATGTCCACCTAACTCTTTTTCCCGTTCAACAAGATGAACATCGAACCCTTGGTTGGCGAGTTCAGAGGCCACAGTCATGCCTGCAACGCCGCCGCCTATGACCAGGCCGACTTGTGTAACGTTTATCTTCGGCTTCTCCAGCGGCTTCAGAAGGGCCGCCTTCGCAACTATCGACCTGACCAAATCCTTGGCTTTCTGAGTTGCCTTCTCAGGCTCATGCATGTGCACCCAACTACACTGGTCCCGAATGTTAGTCATCTCAAAGAGGTATGGGTTCAGCCCCGCCTCTTGGACTGTTTCTTTGAACAGGGGTTCGTGCGTGCGTGGAGTACACGAGGCGACGACAACACGGTTTAGCTTGTGCTCCTGAATTTTCTCCCTCATCAACTTCTGCGTATCTTGAGAACACGTGTAGACGTTTGCTTCTGCGTAAACCACGTTGGGCAAGGTCTTGGCATAATCCACAACTCTGGGGACGTTCACTACGCCGCCGATGTTTATGCCGCAGTGGCAAATGAAAACTCCTATTCGTGCTTGTTCTTTGCTTACGTCTCTTTCAGGCGGGTATACTTTCGCAGTTATCAACTTTCCTCTTTCGCTTGCGATTATGCCCATGGCCTTTGATGCTGCACCGCTTGATTGGGCAACGCTTTCAGGAATGTCCTTTGGTGCCGAAAAGGCTCCGCAGACAAACACGCCTGACCTCGACGTTCCCATAGGCTCGAAGGTCGTTGTCTCGCAGAAGCCGTACTTGTTAAGCTTTATCTCTAGGATTTCAGCGAGCTTTTGAGCAGTCTTAGGAGGCCGCATTCCAACTGAAAGGACCACCATGTCAAACTCTTCTTTCTTAGGTTCCTCATTCTCAACGTAGTGCAGAACCAGGTTTCCAGTCAACGGGTCCTCTGAGATGCTTGCCACCCTTGACCTGACAAAGTTAACGCCCCATTCCCCCTGGGCTCGGTTATAGTAAGCGTCAAACTCCTTTCCGTAGCAACGCATGTCCATGTAGAAGATTGTACAATCTAGGGGGAAGGCGCTGTGCTCTTTGGCGATGACGGCTTCTTTGATGCCGTACATGCAGCATGCAGCAGAACAGTAGTTGTTTCCAAGCTGAGCGTCACGAGAGCCAACACATTGCACAAAAGCAATCTTTCGGGGTATCATCCCATCGAGTGGGCGCACGATTTTTCCGCCGAACGGGCCGGAAGCGCTCAGAATGCGCTCAAATTCTATGCTCGAAACAACGTTCAAGAAACGGCCGTAACCATACTCTTTTTTCAGCCGGGGGTCGAATTCTTCAAACCCAGGCGCCAGTATTATGGATCCAACGTTGATTTTGAGCGTTTCAGGCTTCTGGTCAAAGTCCACGGCCTTAGCCGGACACACTCTTTCGCAGAGACGACATTTGATGCAGTGATCCTGGTCGATGCAGTATTTCAGCGGCACTGCTTGGGGAAAAGGAACGTAGATGGCTTTTCTTATGCCCATGTCAACGTCAAACTCGTTCGGCACCTCAGTTGGGCAGTTCTGTGCACAAACGCCGCAGCCCGTGCACTTTTCAACGTTCACAAATTGCGGATGCTTCAGTATTGTGACTTCGAAATTCCCAGCTTTACCCTTAACCTCTTGTAATTCAGAATAAGTCAAGAGTTGAATGTTCGGATGTCTGCCTGCGGTAACGAGTTTCGGCGCCAAAATGCACATGGAACAATCGTTAGTTGGAAACGTTTTGTCCAGCTGCGCCATCGTTCCGCCGATGCTTGTTGACTCGTCAAGAAGGTAAACCTTAAAACCAGAATCCGCCAGATCCAAGGATGCTTGAATACCGGCGACTCCGCCGCCGACGACTAGAACGGCGCCGACTTTCCCGTTCATAATTTTTCATCCTTGAATGGATTCAAAAGCTTTCCATATGTAAACCCCCTTATTAATTTGATGTCATTTCTCACGTGAAATCTACATTGTTCTAACAGCTTCGGGAACGATCAAAAACAGGAGTGTAACATCTCTTTTCTTGATTCATATGGACGTTTAAGTCCAAAGCTATACTCTTATTAGCATGCGGTCCAAACTAGAACGTAATGGTGATTTCATTGAGTCACTTGGACGCCAACTTCATGCATGAAGTTGCCAACACGCCCAGGGGACGAGGGGTCCTTGCGTGTATACAGTGCGGAAGATGTACAAGCAGTTGTCCCGTTTCCAAGGTTGTACGAGAACATAACCCTCGGAAGCTGATGGAAATGATCATACTAGGGTTGCGTTCCGACGTGCTCGACGGACAGTTACCATGGTACTGTCTATCATGTTTCACCTGCCTTGACAGGTGTCCACAAGGCGGAGACGTGGGAGAGGCCATGTTTGCAATAAGAAACTTGACTGCAAAACAGGGAAACATTCCTGAGGGCATACTTGTCCAAGCTCAAAGTCTGTATGACAACGGGCGAGTCGTGACTGCAGGCAGGATGGCCGTGATTCAAAGGGAGAAGTATGGTTTGTGCAAAGAACCGGCGGTTGATGTTAAAGCCGTGCAGAAGATTCTCAAAAAGACCCATTTCGACAAGTTGCTGAAGAAGGGTTCGTGATATCTGTGAAATATGCTTTCTTCTTGGGCTGTTTGATACCTGCTAGGCAACCGCACTACGAGAATTCAGTTCGAAAGATTCTTCCTCAACTCGGCGTGGAGCTTGTCGACATGGATGGCGCAAACTGCTGTGCTCCGTTCAGCATTCAATCTTTGGACTACACCAGTTGGCTTGCGTTAGCTGCCAGAAACCTCTGCATAGCTGAGCAGATGGGACTTAACATCATGACACTGTGCAACGACTGCTACGAATCTCTTCTGGCAGTGAACACGCTTTTGAAAGAGGACAAGGAGCTGCGAGACAGGGTGAACAAGATCCTCTCTGATGTGAGCATGGAGTTCAAAGGTAAGACAGACGTCAAAATCTTCAGCGACGTTTTGTACGAGAACGTGGGCTTAGAAAAGGTGAAGGACGCGGTCAAGAAACCATTCGATGGACTTCGAGTGGCAGTGCAGCCAGGATGCCACCTGACAAAGCCTAAACGGATACATTTTGAACAGCAAATAGGTCAACTGGCCTTGGAAAAGCTCGTGGAGGCGACAGGTGCAATATCTGTCCCGTACGAGAGAAAAGAGGCTTGCTGCGGCGGCCCGCTTCGAGGCATCAACGATGAAGTTGCGTTGCAGGTGGCGAAGCAAAAACTGGATTGTATGAGGGCCGCTGGTGTTGATTGTATAACAACTGTGTGTCCATTCTGCTATCTGGAACTCGACATGGGACAGATAGAGATTAAAAGGCACCTAAACGAAGACTACAACTTCCCAGTGCTGCATTTTGCCGAGTTGCTCAGGATAGCGATGGGCATCAAACTGGAAGATTGGGAAGTTAAAGCCCACAGGATTCCGATCACGAAAATATTGGACATGGCGGAGGCGAAATGATATGCCGAAAGCAGTCATGGTAGTAGGAGGCGGCATAGCGGGCATACAAGCTTCTCTAGACTTGGCGAACAGGGGCTTAAAAGTATACTTGGTTGAGAAGAGACCAAGCATAGGCGGAAGGATGGCGCAGTTAGATAAGACCTTCCCGACGATGGACTGCTCGATGTGCATTCTAGCGCCAAAGATGATAGAGTGCTCTCACCACCCGAACGTTCAGCTATTGACTTATTCGGAAGTGAAGGCTGTAAAAGGCTCTGCTGGCAACTTCAAGGTCACAGTTCTCAAGAAGCCGAGATATGTTGACGAGAAAAAGTGCAGCGGATGCCTGATCTGTGCGCAGAACTGCCCTACTGAAGCACTTAACGAGTTTGATGAGTACATAGGCGTGAGAAAGGCTATCTACATGCCCTTCATGCAGGCAGTGCCGAGGGTCGCAGTCATAGACAAGGAAAGCTGCGTTGAGTGCGGTCTTTGCGATAAGGTCTGCCCAAACAAGGCCGTGAACAGGGCTCAACAACCAGAAGAGATTGAACTTGACGTTGGAGCGATAGTTCTTGCAACAGGCTTCGACGTGTTCAACCCCTCAGTGATAGCGCAATACGGATACAAGCGCTTCAAGAACGTCGTTACGGCCATGGAACTCGAACGCCTTCTGTGTGCATCAGGTCCAACTGGCGGACATCTGATGAGACCATCGGATGGCAAAATACCAAGAAGCATAGCTTTCATTCAGTGCGTGGGTTCCCGTGACAGAAGAAGCTGGATCGGCCACTCCTACTGTTCAAGCATCTGCTGCAAGTATGCGGTCAAGGACGCGGTACTCATAAAAGAACATGAACCGAGTTCTCTCGTCACTATTTTCTACATAGACATGCGGGCGTTCGGCAAAGGTTTCCAAGAGTTCGTGAACAGGGCGAAGTCCGAGTTTGGAGTAGAGTTCATTCGAAGCAATCCTGGAGAGATCTCAGAGGACCCGAAGACGGGCAACCTGATCGTTTGCTTTGAGGACCCGATAACCCGAACTGTTCAGAGTATCCCTTTTGATCTTGTGGTGCTGAGTCCAGCCTTGGTCCCAAGCGAAGGGGTTGCCGAGCTGTCGAAGACGGTGGGAGTGCAGCTGGACAATTATGGATTCTTCAAGCTGGAAGATTCTGTGAGGAGACCGTTGGACACCACTGTGCCAGGCATTTTTGCCTGCGGTTACTGCGTGGGTCCCAAGACAGGAGACATTCCAGACTCGATAACTCAGGGAAGTGCCACGGCCGGTCGAGTGGCTGAACTCTTGAAGATTAAGGAGGCAGCATAGATGACGGAAGAACCACGCGTAGGCGTCTTCATCTGCAGCTGCGGAGTCAACATCGGCGGTGTAGTCAACGTTCCAGAAGTCACTGCGTACGCGAAGAAACTTCGGAATGTAGCTCACGCCGAGTACAACCTCTACACGTGCTCAGAAGCTGGGTTGGACGCCATAAAAGAAGCAATCAAGGAGCACGGTCTGAACCGTGTTGTTGTCGCATCCTGCACGCCGAGAACGCACGAGCCCTTGTTCCGGGCTTGCTGCAGGGAGGGAGGCTTGAACCCATACCTGTTCGAAATGGCCAACCTCCGCGAACATGTCAGCTGGGTGCACGGGCATGAGCATCAGAAAGCGACAGAAAAGGCCAAGGACATCGTCAGGATGGCTGTGGCAAAAGCTGCTCTGCTTGAGCCTGAGACTGAACCGGAAGTTGAGGTTAAGGATGTTTCGCTCGTGATCGGAGCGGGAGTGGCTGGGTTATCAGCAGCGATTTCCATGGCAAACCAGGGCTTCAAGGTGTACTTGGCCGAGAAGGAGAAGGAACCAGGCGGGATTACACGTTGGCTTTACAAACTGTACCCAACACTGGAAGATTCCTCCGAAGTTGTCGGACCCATGGTGAAAGCCGTGAAGTCTCACGAGAACATTGAACTCATGACGTCAACAACCCTCAAGGACGTCAGCGGCTACGTTGGAAACTTCAACGCTGTCCTGACAGGCCCGAAAGGTGATGCGGAAGTTAAAGTTGGCACGATAATAGTGGCCTCCGGCTCCTCTAACTACACACCTCCGAACGGCTTCTACCAGTATGGCGTGAGCGACCACGTGATAACACAGAGAGAACTCGACGGGATGCTGAGAAAAGACGAGCTTGGGACGCCGGAAAGAGTCGTGATGATACAATGCGTTGGAGCAAGGAAAGGTGAAATCCGACCGTCCGAGCTTGAGGCCTTTCCAAAATCAGACACAGCCGAGCTTCTCAGAAAGATCCTCAAGGCACGAAAGGAGGAAGGATGGCCCTACTGTTCAAGAATCTGCTGCATGAACGCCATAAAGAACGCTATACTTGTGAAAGAAAAGTCACCCAAGACAGACGTTGTCGTGCTCTTTGGAGACCTAAGAGTCTACAAGGAATACGAAGACTTCTATCGGAAGGCAAGAGATCTTGAAGTGAGGTTTGTGAGGCACATTGAAGAGGTGAAGCCCGAAGTTGTACAGGAGTCAGGCGGCAAACTCGCAGTAATAGCCTATGACGCGTTGGCCGGCCTTGAGGTCAGATTCCCATCAGACTGGGTTGTTCTTTCAACCCCGCTCATTCCAAACAAGGATGAGATAACGCTTGGAAGAATGCTGAAGGTCCCGATAGGAACCGACGGTTTCATGATGGAAGCGCACTTGAAGCTCAGACCAGTGGACACGAACGTGGACGGCGTTTTCGTCGCGGGCACCGTTTCCGGCCCGAAGGACGTTTCAGAGAGCATAATCGGGGGCGAAGCAGCAGCGGCTAGAGCGTCAATCTTAATGGGCAACGGAAAGGTTCGAACGGAGGCGATAACAGCGGTCGTGGACGAGGATCAATGCATCGGGTGTGGCCTGTGCGAGGAGATCTGTCCCTACGGAGCGCCCAAGGTTCAGGATGGCAAGTCAAAAGTCCTAGAGGTGCTCTGCAGAGGGTGCGGTTCATGCGCCGCAGAGTGTCCGAAACGAGCGATAACGATGCGTCACTTCAGCGAAAATCAGATACTTGCTCAAGTGAAGGCGCTTCTGATGCCTGAGGCCCTAAAGGAGGTAGCATCCTAAATGGCGAAACAAGACGTTCTTGGAGAGAAGACGAAGGAGGAGTTTGAACCAGTAATCGTCGCTTACTGCTGCAACTGGTGCTCCTACGCAGGCGCAGACCTGGCCGGGACGAGTCGATTCGAATACCCGACAAACATCAGAATCGTACGAGTAATGTGCACCGGCAGAATGGACCCGACGCTAGTGCTGGAAGCACTGAGCATGGGAGCCGACGGAGTCATAATCGCTGGTTGTCACCCAGGTGACTGCCACTACCAAAAGGGCAACTACCTGATGGAAAAGAGGTTTGAGTACATCAAGAAAGCCGTTCAGAGCATAGGCATTGAATCGGAACGTGTAAGGCTCGAGTGGGTCTCAGCGAGTGAGGGAGGAAAGTGGGCAGCTCTGATCAGAGAAATGACGGAGCAGGTGAAGGCCTTGGGGCCCAGTCCTTTCCGAGTCACCGGGAACTCGAAATAGGTGGAAATGATGAGCGAAAAGAAGGAGAAGATGAAGAGAAGGACTGACGCGACAATAGATGCTTTCAAGTCCCAGAGGTTGCGGTGGGTTATGGGAAGATCGCAGATAAAAGTGGAAGTTGAGGAAGACAAGTACAAGAAAGCAGTGGATTCGATTATGCACGATGAGGTTGAAAGAAGCCTGATCAAGGGTGCCCTCAAGGAAAAAGGCCCGCTTACGGTGGAGGAGATCTCGCAGTTAACTGGGCTTCAGCCCAGCGTGATAGTTCAGCACATTATAGCTCTCAGAAAGAACGGCGTTATCGCGGAAGCTGGAGAAAAGAACAGGCAATATCTCTACACTTGCATAGCTTAGCACGCTAGCGCATATAGTAGGTGAAGTGTTCGAAGTTGACTCCCCCGTACTTTTTAAGTAACGTCAGTGGTAATGTTGTGTGGTAACAAGCCTTGAAGAGGCAGGCATGGCGTTTTCAGATGGGGAATGGTTACTGGCACGGTTCGAGTGGGTGCTTGGGGCTCCACCACAGTTCGGTTTTGGTTGGGACTTGAACCCTTTTGGGTTCACATCCCGGCGCATCTGCTATAGCTTTGTACGCGCGCGCTAAAGCGAAACCTGAAGAGAGAACTAAATCTCAAAGCAGCTTAGGAGGGTCAGGCCCCTAACCCTTTTGGTATGGGGACGGGCTGCCACGCTTTCACTTAGCGCGCTATTTGCAGGTGTTCTCTAATGCGTTTTGCCTTCACAGGGTCGATTCTCAGAAGAAGGCAAGAAGTCAGATTTCTGGTTGCTGGCTTTTTACTATAACTCTCCTTCCGGGGCTAATTGGCTCTTCGCTGTCCCACGTAAACCATTGAGAGTCAATTTGCTTCCATTCTTCGCTCAAAGGTTTTCCTGCTTTCTTCAATAAATCAAAAAGCTTGATTGAAAGATTTCTCATGACAAATAGGCAATAGACCGCTTCGCGTGTACTGAAAGTTCTTTGGTCTAATCTCGTTGGCAAGAATGGGTCTCCAGACATATGTTTTGCTCGCCGATAAACTTCGTTGAACTTTAGAAGAGAAGATGATAATTCCGTCTGGTCAGTTTTAGATAAATAATAAGACAAATCTCCGAGAGGTCGATTGTGCAAGTCAAGCAAATGTACCAAAAGACCTTCGAGATGATTTCCCATCATGAGAATCATTTTTCTGGAATCGTTGATGAAATCATGGGGGTGGTTGAGATAGTAGAGAGTCCGATAAACAAATACAGGCGCACGAGTATGAAGGTATTTGCCCTCTACTATCCAAAATATCGGGAGTACTTGCTCCAGTAACGCCCAAGCCTTCCACATTTCTGGTTCTTTTTCAATTAGAAAATCAAGTCTGTCTGCAACGGCAATTTCCTTCTCATCTAAGAGAGTCTTGGTTAGTTCGGTTATTTGCGTCTGCGTCAGATCACCTCATAGCACGTATTATTTACAATTCTGTAGGTTTCCTCTCACTTATTCAGTGAGAAGTTGGTTGAAGGTTAAGTGAAGGTAATAAGGATGATTAACCTGTCTCGGGCCATCGTCAAATGAGCGCCTTTCCACTAAACCTCGTGCTAGTCGAAATATCTCAATAGCATTTTCAGACCCAATTTGCATTATTCCTACAATAGAATTCCAATCTCTACCAAAATTTTCGGAGGCTGCTCCTTGGTAATGCCCAGTTCGGTTTCCATGAAGACCTTCATGAGACCCCAATGCGTCATTCTCACTCATAACGAGGTTAGTACGTTGGCTATAATTTTGGATTTCAGTTGTCATATCTCGTCTAAATGTATCGATGTATTCTTGTGCTCCTTCTACGCGTAATCTTATTTCCAATTGGGTTGAGCGACACCCATTTTGCTCAACAAGATAATGCCAATTAACATATTCCCCATGATTTCTCATAAATGGATAAACAAAGTCAACAAGCACGGAAATGGCATCATTCGTTAATGTACTTCGTAAATGAATGTTATATTCCAACCAGCGGGTCAAGGATTTTTCCCCATTCCATTTATGACGCCATTCTTAAAAAAATTACGTTTCAGAACACTTGGCAGACGCGCGCGCCCTCAACAGATAGAACTAATTTAGCTTTAGCGTTTACGCGTTAAAGAAAATGGAGTGTTGGTGGGTTCTTGTTGTTCTTATGGCACGCGGGCTGGAGTTAGTTCGATCGATGGACTCGACCCTAAAAATAGCGCGCGTTTCAGAAAAAGAAAATAGGCGCGCGCTGTTGATGGTTACAGTTATACAACTTATGATAATAGTAGAAAATCAACCATCCAATTTCTAGAATAAGAAGAAAGAAGGAAAAAGAATGAGTGAAAGATACAGAAAATATGGTAGAGCAAAGAACTGCAGATGTAAGAACTGTGGGCTGGAGTTTAAGACAGAAGGAAATCCTAGGAATTGTCCTAGATGTCATTCAGTCATTGCGGTCTAGAATAGCGCGCTATTCTAACAGACACCTCCTCAGGTCGAGCGCGGGTGCGCTAATATACATCTTTCAAGAAGGATTAATCGGTATCAACCAGGTAGTCACTCGGATGCATATTGTTAAAGAATCTGGCAATCACCTGAGACGGAAAGTTCAGATTGCCCAGCTCATGTTTGTTGTGTGCGTTGTTGCATTGGCGATTTTGGTCTTGATTTCGATTCCAAAAATGCCTCTCTATTTTAACGCGGGCGCTTATGAAGGAGCACGAGCGTTGAGTATGGTTTTTCCTACAGTGGGCATATTCTTTTTTCTGAGGATGTATCGAAGTTACAGGCTTGGCGTTGAAGGGGAAGAAAAGGTTACTTCACTTCTTCAGCGTTCGCTTGATGATTACTATTTCTTAGTCAACGATGTGGTGTATTCTGACAGTTGGGGGAAGAAGCGCAACATTGACCACGTTCTCTTGGGGCCCAACGCTGTATTCGCGATTGAAACCAAGAACTGGACGCGCCTTTATTTCGATCCAACCGATCAAGCCCAGCGAAATGCCCAGTGGGTTTGGCAGACTATTGTGGACTCAAAAGTTCTTGGCGACAGGAAGTTTTGGGTTCAAGGTGTTGTGGTCTTCTTGAATTTCCTTGGAATAAGGGACTTGAGTACTGAAAAGGTTAAGGTCTTAGGTTTCAACGATTTGGTTGGTTTCATCACGTCCCATGGACGGGACAGGTTCTCTTTGCAAGAAATGGAGGCAATGGGAAAGATTTTGTCAAGGCCTACGCGCTGACAGAACACGCTACGAGTAGCCGAACCCCTCTTTTTCTTTTTTCATTTAGATCGCGCGCGCTTCTAATTTCACGATATTGTTTGCAGGTGTGCTGTTAGATGGGAAAGTGGTACATTAGATTTATTACTGGTATGGTCAGAACATGCAGGTTAAATTGCACTTTTCTCCCACGTTAGCAATCTACGAAAGCGCCTGCAATAGTGGACTCGCACCCATATGGGGTTAAGTCCGGTCCGACCCCTACCTGCTTGATAATCTAGAAAAAGTGGAGAGAACTCGGCATCGGAAGCATTGTGTGAATGTTAGGTCTTGAACCCATTTGGGTTTGGGGACGGGCAGCTCTGAACCAGTTGGCCTAAGACAAAGAGAATGCTGGTTACAGGATGTTTGAAGCATTGGACTCGAACCCATTTGGGTCTAAGTCCGGGCGGTGTTAGTCCGATAGAAGTCTGAACCCTTCAAGGCATTAGCCCAACCGAGATGTTTTGCGTTTTTAGCGCGCGCCTCGCGAGGTTGGACAGTTTAATTCCTCGTTTTGATATATCGTCAACGCCTCATGGGAAAAAGCGCGCGCTTGGACAAAGAACTCTTTTGAAAACAAGAATCAATCATGTAAGAGAAGAGCAACTGGTACTAGGAGGACAAACGCCGCGCCTGTGATAAATAGGGTGCTCTGAATGTTTATGAAAACCATCAACATGCCAGCCACTAATGGACCAATCGTATAGCCTAAGTCTTTGAACGTAGCTATTGCCCAGGTCATTGCCACTTTACTCTCACCCATTATATCCGACATTCTCGAATACAAGGCTATGAAAATCAGCGTATAGCTTATTGTAAAAGCCGCGCGCGATAATGCGCGCGTCGTTTTCACTCTCCAGTTGAGGGCTTTGGTGGTTCTATTCTCACTTTTATTTCTGTCACTTCATCGAACTCTTTCTTCACTTGTTCCTCTATCTGTATCGCTATCTGATCGGCCTCTCTCACCGACATGTCGCCGTCAACGACAATGTGCATGTCACCTACCAAGTAGGGTCCCAGCTTCCGCATACGGATGTCATGCACTTCTTTAACATTCCTGACACTTTTTGCTATGCTTTCTATATCCAACAGGATGTCAGGACATTGACACGCGTCCATCAGGATCAACGAAGATTCTTTTATCACTGAGTATGCAACAGTGAAAACGAAGAAGGCGATTATTATTCCGGCAATGGAATCTGTCACTCCGATGTTCAAGTATTTGCTCAAGGCTATGCCCACAAAGGCTGTCAAAGATGTGAGCACGTCCTTGGTTGAGTTGAACGCGTCTGCCTTGAGCGCTAAAGAATCGTATCTTCTGGCAGCGCGAACTTTGAAGAACAATATTACCCCGGCTATAGCGGCTGCTAGGAGTGCGGTTGCCATAGCTATCTCTGCATTGACTATCCCTCTAGGGTAAAGCAGCCCCTGGTAAGACTCATAAAGGATCAGTCCGCCCGAGACAGTCAAGACGAAAGCGGCGATAATGCTGCTGAAGTTTTCAACTCTGTAATACCCGAAATGGAATTTACCATCTGGCGCTTTTCCTGATAAACGTAAACCAACCCAAACGATCAACGAAACAACAGCATCGGCAAAGGATTGGACACCATCAGCAACTAGGGCAAGACTCAAAGAGAATATTCCAATAAACACTTCGGCCATACCCACTAGCAACAGAACCACAAAAGATTTTTCCGCAACGGCTCCACCCTTGGCAAGTCTACTTGACTGCAATCTCTCAGTCACGTTCCAAACGTCAGTCTTAATACTGGTTACATGATCACATATTTCAATTGTCCGCGCGATTTTCGTAATTTATGACAAGCGCGCGAGCTCAAGAAGTCTCACTAAACATTGATTAAGCATGAAAGAGTTTAGGAAGCTGAAATGATCGCGCGCTGACGCGCATCCGATGTGGTGAATAATACGCCAAAACCTTGGCATTCAATGGAAATTGAAGAGTCTTTGAGTGCTCTCAACTCGAAGAGAACTGGTCTAGGACAAGAAGAAGCGATCAAGCGTCTTGTCGAATTCGGCCCTAACGAACTGAAAAAGGAGAAAGGAAAATCCCCACTAAGGCTTCTCCTTGAGCAGTTCAAAAACACGCTAGTGATAATATTGCTGGTGGCGACTGCATTATCATTCGCAGTAGGCGAACCTTATGACGCAACAGTCATAATTGCGATTGTCGTAGCAGTTGCAGTCTTGGGATTTACTCAGGAATACAGAGCAGAAAGGGCTCTAGAGGCACTGAAGAAAATGACTGCTCCAACAGCATCGGTTTTGCGAGACGGAAAAGAGATCAAAACAAGAACAAGTGATATCGTTCCCGGAGACATTCTTTTGCTGTATACTGGAGACAAGGTTTCTGCTGACTCTAGACTCATCGAGGTCATGAACTTGAAAATGGACGAGGCCGCCTTAACGGGCGAGTCGATGCCCGTGAACAAGGATGCCAAGCCTGTGGCTGCAGAAACACCTGTCTCCGAAAGAACAAACACTGTTTTCACCGGCACGACTGTTACCTATGGGCGAGGCAAAGCCGTCGTAACGTCGACTGGCATGAATACTGAATTTGGGAAAATTGCCAAAATGGTTCAGGCAGCAGACAAGGAAGAGACGCCACTTGAAAAAAGAATGGCAAATGTTGGGAAATGGCTTGGAATCCTAGCCATTACTGTCTGCGCTGCTGTGTCCGTGTTAGGTGTAATTAAGCAGCATGAAATTCTTGAGATGATCTTGTGGGGTGTAAGCCTCGCAGTAGCTGCAGTTCCAGAAGCATTACCTGCAGTTGTAACAGGAGCACTTGCTGTTGGCATGTATCGAATGGCAAAGCAACATTCGATAGTAAGGAAGCTTCCTGCAGTTGAAACCCTCGGGTGCACCAGTGTCATATGCTCTGACAAAACTGGAACCATGACAAAAGGCGAAATGACCGTTCAGAGCATGTTCATCGATCAAATTACAGTGAAGGTTACAGGCGTAGGCTATGAGCCGACAGGCAAATTCCTCATTGAAGGGAAAGCTTCAAATCCAATCGAACTAAAAGGGCTGCACACACTGCTCACAATTGCGACATTGTGCAATGACGCTGGACTAGAGACGAAGGAAGCAAAGTGGACTGTGAAAGGCGACCCAACGGAAGGAGCATTGATCGTGGCTGCGGCAAAAGCCGGCCTACAGAAAGAAGAACTTGAGAATAAAGAACCACGCATCGGAGAGATTCCATTTTCTTCCGAAAGAAAACGCATGACCACCATTCATCAAACATCAGGAAACAGCAAAGTGGCCTACATGAAAGGAGCTCCGGAAATAGTATTGCAGCACTGCAACAATATTCTACAAGACGGAAAAGTCAAAGAACTGACTGTCAAAGACCGTGAAGAGCTTTCGCAAGCAACAGAAGGGATGGCGACTCAAGCTTTGAGAAATCTGGGTTTTGCTTACAAGGAATTGCAAGAGAACACATGCTCATTTGATGAGGAAATCGAGAAGGACTTCGTCTTCGTCGGCATAATGGGAATGATTGATCCCCCGCGTGAAGAGGTTAAAGATGCAATTAGCTCATGCGAAAAGGCAGGGATCAAGGTCGTCATGATTACAGGAGATCACAAACTGACTGCAGTAGCGGTGGCCCAGGCACTGACTCTGCTGAAGGAAAACGAAACAGAGGGCAGAGTTCTTACTGGTGAAGAACTTGAAAAGATCAGCGATGAGCAGTTGATCGAGACGGTTGAAAATGTTGTGGTCTATGCTCGAGTTTCGCCAGAACATAAGATGAGGATCGTAAAGGCTTGGAAAGCGAAAGGCCATGTAGTCGCCATGACCGGTGATGGGGTAAACGACGCGCCAGCACTCAAAACTGCAGACATAGGAGTCGCTATGGGAATCACTGGAACAGAAGTCACGAAAGAGGCTTCTGACATGGTCTTGGCAGACGACAACTTTGCAACCATCGTAAAAGCTGTCAGAGAAGGACGCGAAATATACGGCAACATCAAGAAATACCTGACCTATCTTCTTCAATGCAACATCATGGAAATCCTTGTATTGTCTGTCGTTATGCTTGTCAGTCCTGAACCTCGTTCGGCAGTTGCACTTACAACGATCCAAATTCTCTGGGTGAACCTTGCCACGGATGGACTGCCCGCGATAGCACTAGGCGTAGACCCAGGCGATCCAGATTTGATGAAAAACAAGCCCAGAGACCCCAAAGAGAGCGTCTTTTCGCGCGAAGTCAAGACCTATTTAGTGTTGAGTCCAATCATAACAACTGTTCTTCTTTTAGGTGGATACTTCTACTTTCAACCATGGCTAGGGAATCATAACTTGGTCGAAGCGCGCACTCAGCTGTTCACTTCAGTGGTTTTAGTTGAGTTAGCTATCGCCATTAGTTGCCGTTCTCTCAAGTATCCAGTCTTCAAAGTCGGCATCTTCAAGAACAAGTTCTTGTGGTTGGCAGTGCTTTCTTCATTGGGCTCAACGCTGGTCGTGCTCTATACGCCCCAACTCCAAAGCGTGTTCGACGTAACTTACCCACAAGTCATGAACTGGATCACAGCGATAGCTTCTATGGCCGTTGCATTTGCTTCTCTGGAAATAGGAAAGCATTTTACAAGTCGAAAACACGACATGCTAAGCGCGCGCTAGGATTCTCTCTTCCGGATCATATTCATGTGGTTGCTTCAGTGTCTTGAATAGTCGTTCTCTGAATGTTGGTTGATACATACAATTCATGGCATGCGGTAGACGGCGAATCAATTGTTAAATAAATCCATTTGTTATATCTATCAAATGGCTCTGTATGTCCTCTGACAAATCACTGAATGATTTCGGTATAGGATCATTCAAGACTACAGGTCATGCGACAGAGAGCACTATTCTGGATTTGTTCGTTGAGGAATTGGGGAAGAAGGTAAAGGTTCTAACGCGCGCGTCAGGCGGGCTATCGATCTTGCTATCTTACAGGCTCTAGAGACAAAAGGAAATCACGAAGAATTGCTTGACTCTGCCTATACTTCTATCTCAGGGACAATAGAGACCTTGGCAACACTCATGAAAGAAGGACATGCGGATGAATAGCTCTTGGTCTAGCGCGCGCCTTCATCAGATAAGCCTCATGTTACATAATCTGGTTTCTTGAAACAATCTTTCTCATGAAAATCTTTCCGAAAGAGCCCTTTGATCTCCTCGAACATCCGTTCATTTCTTTCTGCCCAATCCGGATAGCACGTTGCGATCTCAACCGCATTCGGATGGCTTGCATCTCCAACCTTGATAACCACGCCGTTGCTCTTCGCAAAAAGGTCAATAACAGGTCTTGGCAACCGGTGCTCAGTTTCAAAAACATAGTGCGCCCCCTTGAACCTCACACCCGCCAAAACTCCTTCCAGCACCTTGACTTCAGTAATCAAACCAGTAAAACTGAACCCGTTACAGACAAACTGATAGGCACTCCCAAGATTCGCAGGCCTACGAACATACAAGTTAACCCTGCCGTCTCAAACCACTGAAGCCTACCCAACCGATCCTTCCACAACAACCACCGATTCCGAGCCCTACTACAAACCCACCCAACACCCAAAGCCCGAGCCCTATCCACACCCTCAGGCACATAACACCAACCACGCCAAGCATGAATTGAACACTTTGAACCCCGCTCATTCCTACGGTAATACTTCCACTCACACTTCAGCCTAGCCAAGTAGTTACTGTAACTACAGTAAGACAGATTCAAGAGCTTACATAGACTCTTAGCCGTCAACGAAGGATTCTCATCAAGCTTCTCAAACACCGATTGCCTGATGCTGACACTATTACCATTCTTACAGTAAGAGTCCCCATCAACAGAAACCGAAGAACGATCCTTCCCTCTCACCTAGTTTACTTCTCCCTTAAACTTGCCTGCGCACGACTTGCGAAAAGGCAGAATCCCAAGAGCCTTCCTAAACCTGCAAGACTCAGCACAACCGACCTTAAACTCTCTACAATCTGAAAAACAGAACCTCCAAAACTCTTCATACCTTCTGAAAACAAGAACGACTTTACACTCATTCAAGGATGATCGTCTCCTAAAAACAGAAAAAGAGGGGAAATGAGCGAAACCCCTCAGCAGAATTTAGTATAATCAAACTCTAGAGAGTGGTAGCCCGGGAGAGATTCGAACCCGGTTTAATAGTGTTCTTGTCGTAGGTAGGGGTGGCCCTGAACCCGTTTGGGTATGGGGACGGGCAGCTCTGAACCAGTTGGCCTAAGACGAAGAGAATGCTGGTTACAGGATATTTGAAGCAGCGGACTCGAACCCATTTGGGTCTAAGTCCGGGCGTGCTCACACCCTTCCCCCGGGTATCCTATATGAGGCAAGTACGGTTGAGGAGCAGAATGAGCAGCACAAGCTACTTGCCAAAAGAATTCAGGAACACGCTAGCGCGCGGAGCAAACGGCAACGCTTTCTCCTGACTACAGTTTTTCTATGCACTCTGGGTGTATGTCTCCGGGAAAGTCGTGGTCGTAAAAGTAGATTCTGCTCTTTTCCACATCGACTTCAGCACGGTCGTGAACGGTCGCTCGATCCAAAAGATTCTGATAGTCCTCGCTGCTCGAGATCTGAACCTTTCTGAGAAGTTTTTCTTTGGTGCTTAACGGTTTCTGGCAGACCTCGCAGAGCATTTCGACTACGCGGATTAACTCGAAGCATTTGCCTCTTAGTTCCTCAAACTTGACTTCTGTCAGATCTTTTCTCAAGAGAGTCTCCGTTCTTGAATGTTCGTAAATCTGAGATATAATTGTATGCATGTCCTGCACGCCAGAAAGGGACATCCGATTTTGATTCGCATCGGAATCATTTTTATATACAGCCTGCCGACCTGAGTTAGTCTTCTCAGGGAAGTGGCACGCTTGTCTGAAAAACTGAAGATAAGCCCGGAAAAAGCGAAAGAGATGCAGGAGCGCAACAAGGAGAGAAACCTAATAGTTCAGGCGATGAAGAATCACGACTCATCGACTGTTGAGGAAATTTCAAAGGTCACAGGCATTGAAAAGTCGAGGGTTTTGAGACACCTGATTGCGATGACAGCGTTTGGAAAAGTGCAGATTGCGGGGGACCGAGACAACCAAATCGTCTATAGCCTGCCAAAAGAAGACTAGTTTTGGGGAAACTAGGTTTCCACGTTTTCCAAGATGTCGTTTTGTGACGCGTCAGTTCTCTCTGCATGTTCCTGTCTTGGTGGTTCCTGAGATTCTTGTTGTGCCTTCTCGGCGGTTTGGCTCTCTGAGCATGGAACTTGCTCTTCCTCTCTCAAGTTGAGTGTTGCTTTAACCGTGCCATCATCTGCGTACTCAGTCGTGAAGCCCATCTTCTTCATGAGGCTGATGGCTCTGTAGTTGTCTGGAAGTATTATGGCGTAGACGGTTTCAACCTTCATGTCTTTGCAGATTTCAAGCGCATAATCAACCATTTTTGTGCCCAAGCCGAGACCTTGCCATGGATCAGCAACGATGAAGGCTATTTCGCCTTTTTTCCCGTCTGGTTCAATGCTGACCCTTGCGACTCCGAGAATTTTTCTGCGGCCGTCTTCCGTTAGTTCTGGCACTATGGCTATTTCTCTGTCGTAGTCAATGTTGCAGTAGCGGACTCTGGTCTCGTGTGGCGTGTCCTTCAGTATTTGGAAGAAGCGGTAGCGTATCGATTCTTCTGAAAAGTTCTGGAACATTTCCAGCCACAAGGGTTCGTCCTCGGGCTTTATTGGTCTCAGAATGACTGTGCGGCCGTCTCGAAGTTTCCACATTGTTTCGTATTTTTTCGGGTAAGGAGTTATCACCAGGTGCTCGTGAGGCTCAAGCTTCTTGAAGACGCGGCCCCTGTCGATCACGATGCGGGCGTCAAGTGCAATTGCTTCTTTCTCGTTAATGAACAGCGGATTGATGTCAACTTCCCTGAGCTGTGGAAAGTCCACGAGCATCTGGCTGAAACGCACGAGTATCTCTTCGAGGAGTTTGATGTTGGCTGGGGGCACGTTTCTGTAATCTCTTAGAAGCTGGTAGACCTTTGTCTCCTCCATCATTCTTCGAACCAGGGTTTGATTAAGCGGGGGAATTCCGAGGGCAAAATCTTTGAACAGTTCGACGCCGACGCCTCCCATTCCGAACAGTATCACAGGACCGAACAGGGGGTCGGCTTTTGCGCCAATTATGACTTCATAGCCTTGCTTCTTCACCATGGGTTGCACGGTGACGCCCAGAATCTCGGCGTTTGGGTTGTGTTCTCTAGCTGCTTTCATAATACGGTTGAAAGCGGTTCGAACTTCGGCTTCGTTGCTGATGTCGAGTACGACGCCGCCTGCGTCCGTTTTGTGCACTATCTGGGGGGAGAGGATTTTGAGCACAACAGGGTAGCCTATCTGCTGGGCCAAGAGGGCAGCTTCATCTTCGGTTCGGGCAACTCTTGTCTTGACGACGGGTAGATTGTAGTACTCCAAGAAGGTCTTGGCTTCAGCTTCATTCATTGTTTCGCGGTTCTCGGTTGCGACGTTTCTCATTATCGCCATTAGTGGCCGCTTCGGCGGGACAACGTCAACTGGAAGTTCTTCAGGTGTCTCGTACTGGAGCTCTAGGTTGCGTTTGTACTGGTACATGTAGTGATAGGTTTTGATTGCTTGTTCAGGTGTGGAGTATGTGGGGATGCTGTTCTCGTGAAATATGCGGTTTGCTTCTTCCACGGCTCCGTAACCCATGAAAGAAGTCAAGACCGTCTTGTTTAGAGAACCTCTGCTCTTACACAGTTCCACGATGCTCTTGGCAACTTCAACAGGTTCAGCAACTGCTTGAGCAGTGTATATTATGGCTATGCCGTCGACGTTTTCGTCATCCAAGCAGGCTTCGACCACTGCTCTGTACCTGCCAGCCTTGGCGTCTCCCAGAATGTCGATTGGATTTCCTCTGCTCCAGTAGTGCGGTAAGATGCCGTTGAGTTTCTCCATTGTCTTTTCACTGAGTTTAGCCAGCTTTCCTCCGCGAGCTATGAGGGCGTCGGTCGCCATGACTCCCGGACCGCCTGCGTTTGTGATTATGGCAAGGTTTGGACCTTGTGGTAGAGGCTGCATGCCCAAGACTTCGGCACAGTTGAAAAGGTCAGCGATGTCATCTACGCGGACCATTCCGGCACGCTTGAACGCCTTGTCGTATACCAAGTCCTCACCCGTCAGTGAGCCTGTGTGGGAAGCAGCGGCTTTGGCGCTTTCGCTGAACTTTCCAGCTTTAACCACAATTATCGGTTTGGTTCTTGCGAAGTGTCTGGCCGCGCTCATGAATCCTCGAGCGTCGGTTATTCCTTCTATATACATGAGGATGCTTCTTGTCTTAGGGTCGGTGCCGAAATAGTCTATTAGGTCACCAAAATCGATGTCAATCATTGAACCCAAGGAGACGAAGTTGCTGAAGCCAATGTTTTCATGCATCGCCCAGTCGAGGATAGCGGAGCCTAATGCACCGCTCTGTGATATGAAGGCTATTTTGCCTGGTTTCGGCATCTTACTTATGAAAGTAGCGTTGAGATTGATGCTCGGACGAATGACGCCTAGGCAGTTGGGCCCCACGATCCGCATGCCATATTTCTTCCTGATCTCGGTGATCCTGTCTTCCAATGCCCTGCCTTCGGGCCCGATCTCTTTGAAGCCCGCTGAAATTATGATTACGCCGTTTATTCCGGCTTTTCCACACTGCTCAAGCACGTCTGGGACAGTCTTGCTAGGAGTGGCTATTACGGCAAGGTCAACTGTTTCAGGAATCTGCTCCACGCTTTCGTAGGCTTTGAGGCCTAGAATCTCGGTCTTATGGAGGTTGACTGGGAAAATCTTTCCCTCAAACTTCAAGTCTGTAAAATTCTTGATGAGTGCATATCCAACAGAGCCCACTTCATCACTGGCTCCGACCACAGCGATGGTCTTGGGATTAAAAATCTTGTCCAGGTTCAACGTAACCAACGGTACAACCTTCTGAGTCTAGGTCTTGATGTTTTAGGGGAAATTAAAACTTTATGTCTCAACGATACAGCTACAGCTTGGAAAACTCTCCTCTCAGCTCTTTCTGGCAGAAGCAAAGTCTCTACTCAGAAACGCTTAATTCAACGTTTTCTTTACGGGAAATAATCACTGGAAGCGACAACACCGATGCGTGCACATAGTAAGCTGGTCTCAGTTAGCGAGCGTGAGACCGGTCGCAGAGAAGAACCATTAGCGTTGATCTTCATCTACAGTGGAGAGTTTGCAGAGCGAGTGATAAGGAATTTGATAAATGATCCCAGCTTCTGCAAGTCCTGCGACCTGTCCTGTGACTCTTGTAAGTACGGTGTGTACAGTCATGTTCGCAACGTTCGAGCAGCCGTGGAACTGTCGAACCCTTCTGATCTTCCAGCTTTCATAGACTTTCCAGAAAAACACATGCCGAAGAACATTCCTCGAGCTGATTTATGCGTTGCCTCAGGTTTGCACAAAGATTTGCTGCTTGAACTGCCAAATCACTTGGAAAAGGCTGGAGTGAAAGGCTTGATCGTGCCGATAGAAGACTTCGTGGATGTTCCCTCAGGCCTAGTAAAGCAGGTGGATGAGAAGTGTCGAGAACTAGGTTTGGAAAGTGCGTTTCCAAAGCCCTTCTGTTCGCTGAAACCGTCAGCAAGCGCACCGACAATATCGAGGTTCATAACTGAGCTCAACGTTGGAAGACCTTCCTTGGAAATTTCAACTGTGAAAAGGGGCGGTCACGAATTGATAGATTCTGCTATTGTAAGACGAAGCGCTCCATGCGGCTCCACATGGTACGTAGCAAGAAAATTGATAGGAACCGAAACGAAAACGGACACACTCTATGACGTTGCGGCAAAGGCCCATCACAGTTACCCGTGTACTGCGACGATGGGAGTGGATCCAGAAACGAAGGAGCCGATACTTCACATGGGAGGCTACATAATACGAGAAGAAGTGGAGAAAGCGCTGAAGACAGCTAAAGTGAGACTTAAGGAAAAACGCAAATAGGTCAGTTAATGGCTTTACTGTCTAAGAAAACTCTGGAGACCGGTTAGGTGAAGATTGCAGTTTCTGGCAAGGGAGGTGTGGGTAAAACTCTCATAGCAGCGGGTCTTGCCTGCTCCTTCGTCGATAAGGGCTTCAAGACCATAGCTATTGATGCTGATTCTTCCCCGAATCTTGCCTTGACCTTGGGCTTAACGCCTGAAAAGGCAAGACAGATACTGCCCATTTCAGAGAACAAAAAATTGGTTGAATCAAAAACCGACACGGGTTACTCGGGCGTTTACCGTCTCTCCTTCAAGGTGGACGACGTTGTCCGCGAGTATTCGGTGAAGACACCGTTTGGCGTGAACTTGATCGTCATGGGAACGGTGAAGTCGATGGGTTCAGGGTGCACTTGTCCGGAGAACGCTGTCGTGCGGGCCTTGCTCCGCTATCTGGTTGTGGAGCGAGACGAGGCGGTTGTTCTTGACACGGAGGCGGGGGTTGAGCACATGGGCAGAGGAACGGCAAAGCATGTGGACACTCTGCTGATCGTCGCGGACGCAAACATGAAATCTCTTGAGATAGCCAAACACATTCAAGAATTGGCCTCGGGCTCGAGCATGAAGAAGGTTTATCTGGTTGGAAACAAGGTCGGAGACAAGGTTCAAGAAGAAACGATCGGAAATTTTGCGCTGGAAAACGGTTTGAAAATCTTGGCCTTTATTCCCTTCGATCGGAAAGTCGTAGAGATGGAAATGAGGGGAGAAACGCCGCTGAAAGACAGGAGCTCAGAGGCCGTTCGAGCAATAGAAGGACTTGCTGATTTGCTTATAGCAAAGAACGACTGATAAAAAGTTGAGGAAATAACCGACTGTGCAAGAAGGTGTAAAGCAATATTGAAGAAGCTTGTGACAATAGGTCGCGGCGGAACAGGAAAGACTAGTTTTGTGGCGTTGAAGACAAAATACTTCATTGAAATGGGAGCCACGCCTCTGCTTTTGGTGGACGCTGATCCGGACCAGAACCTTGGGGAGATGGTTGGCGTAGATTTGAAGGAAGAGGGGAAGAAGACGATTTCAGAACTGCTCATGGAGACTTTTTTGAAGGAAGGTGGAACAACTGTCGGTGTTCCGCCCACTGAACGAATCGAAAACAGGATCTGGGCTCACGGCATGTATGAAGGCGACTTTTTCGATTTCATTTCTATCGGAACAAAGTGGGTTGAAGGCTGCTACTGCTTGCCGAACGCCGCTCTGAAAGGAGCCTTGGAATCAGTTTCTAAAAACTACAAATACGTCTTGATCGACTCGCCAGCAGGACTGGAGCATCTAAACCGTAGGATCACGTCGAAAGTTGACGACATCTTCGACGTTCTTGACCCGTCCAAAAAATCGTTCGACCACGTTGACCGGGCCTACCGGATAGCGAAGGAAGTACGCATAGAATTCAAGAATTTCTACGTCGTTGGCGGTTACAGGTTTCCAGAAGGCTTGGAGAAGAGGGCTGACAGCACCTTGAAATTTGATTTCTTGGGCAAGATTGCTCGTGACGACGAAGTCGAAGAATACGTTCTGGCTGGAAAATCGCTCTTAGAACTGCCTCCTGACTCTCCGGCCTACCTCTCTGTCAAGAGAATAGTGGACAGGGCAGGCTACACGACAGAGTAGTTGGCCTCATCTTTTTCACTGTTCTGGAGTGAACCCTGCCGAGAAGTATTTGAGTCCTGCTCTGCAGATTGATTATTCATAGTAGAACGCGGTTCCAGAAATGCTTATGAGCGAAGCCTTCATTAGATTTCGTCTTCTTGGTCGTCAGGTAGTGCCATAATTGAGCAGAAAAGATCTTAATGTGAAGATCGGTGAGCTGAAGACCGATTTTGGTTTTGTCAAGAATCTTGAACTTTCAATTGGCAAGGTTGTCGATAGAACCTGGACCGAACCGATGGGGCCTACGCCTTTTCCGTCCCTGACGACTCTGAGAGAGTGGGATATGAGGATCCTTCAGCGCTACAAACCGTTCTACATGCCCTTCTGCGATGTTTGCTGCCTCTGCACCATGGGAAAATGCGACCTGACAGGAAACAAGCGCGGAGCATGCGGAATCAACATGCCGGCTCAACAGTCAAGAACAATGCTTCTAGCTTGCTGCATCGGAGCAGCAACTCACGTCGGCCACGCTCGCCACTTACTTGAACATCTGATCGGAAAATTCGGACGCGAACACCACATTGACGTGGGCGGGCTGAACGTCCAAGTTGAGGCTCCGACGATCCGCCTCGTCTGCGGGTTAAGACCTCAAACACTGGCTGACCTACGGGAGGTACTGGATTATGCTGAGTCCCAACTCACACACTTACTGTCTGTAGTGCACACTGGGCAAGAGGGAAGCAACCTTGACTTCGAATCAAAAGTCTTCCACGCAGGGATGATAGACCACCTGGGCATGGAAGTCGCAGACGTTGCTCAGATTGCGACCTACGGCTTTCCAAAAGCGGACCCAGACGCTCCGCTTGTTGATCTGGGCTTCGGCACCATAAACGCGGAAAAACCCGTGATCCTGGTCATAGGCCACAATGTTGTCCCTTCCATTGGGATAATAGACTACATGAAAGACAGCGGTTTTGAGGGTGAAATCGAGGTCTGCGGACTGTGCTGCACAGCCCACGACATAACCAGATATTACAACCGCGCAAAGGTTGTCGGCCCAATCTCGTGGCAGTTACGCTTCATAAGAAGTGGTGTTCCAGACCTAGTTGTGCTTGATGAACAATGTGTCAGAGCGGATGCCTTCAACGAATCGCAAAACATCAGAACACCAGTCATTGTTACGTCAGAAAAGAACTGTATGGGTCTGCCAAACCGCACAAACGACCCAGCAGACGTGATAGTCGAAGATCTAGTATCAGGAAAGACGCCGGGCGCGCTGATTCTTGACCCTGAAAAAGTCGGAGAAGTCGCTGCAAAAGTGGCCTTGAAAGTGGCGCCCCTTCGGAAAAAATTCAAGGCGCTGCCCGATGTTGACGAAGTCATTCAAGCAGCAAAAGAATGCACTCAATGCAACGCTTGCATGCGAGCATGCCCGGAAGACTTGGAAATTCCGGAAGCGATGAAAGCTGCAGCCGAAGGAAATTTGACGAAGCTCGCAGAACTGTACGACTTATGCATTGGCTGCGGTCGATGCGAGGCTCCGTGCCCGAAGGGCACGAAGATTCACAGTTCCATCGTGAGGGCTGGGGACAAGAAACTCAGGGATGAGACGTACAAGTTGAGAGTTGGAAGAGGAGCCATACAAGACGTGGAGATAAGGAACGTTGGAAGCCCAATCGTGCTCGGCGAGATTCCTGGTGTGGTAGCCTTTGTCGGATGCGCCAACTATCCGAAGGGCGGAAAAGAAGTTGCTGAGATGTGTATGGAGTTTGCGAACAGACGCTACATAGTCTTGACTTCAGGTTGTGCCGCAATGTCTGCTGGCATGTACAAAGACGAAGATGGAAAATCACCGTACGAGAAGTACACCGGCGAATTTGCTGCCGGAGGAATCGTCAACGTTGGTTCATGCGTTGCCAACTCGCACATTGCTGGCGCTGTGATAAAGATTGCAAACATATTCGCGAAGCGGAATCTGAGGGGGAACTATGAGGAGATAGCTGACTACGTGCTCAACCGTGTGGGCGCTGTCGGCGTTGCGTGGGGAGCCTACTCTCAGAAGGCAGCTTCTATCGCAGCTGGGTTCTGGCGCTTAGGCGTTCCCGTCGTCGTTGGCCCTCACGGAACAAAGTACAGGCGCATGCTTCTGGGAAGGGCTGACCGAGAAGAGGACTGGTGCGTTTATGATGCAAGGACGGGAGAAAAGACGTACGTTGGACCAACACCCGAGCATCTGTTCTGCGCCGCTGAGACAAAAGAGGAGGCAATAGTCATGGTAAGCAAGCTCTGCATGAGACCTAACGACACTTCGAAAGGAAGGGCCATAAAACTCACGCATTACATCGATTTGCATAAGAGGCTGTACGGAATTATGCCTCAGGACATACACCTGTTTGTTCGCACACTTGGGGACGTTCCGATAACGATGAAAGATGAAATCATCAAGACTCTTGAAGAGAAGGATTGGAAGGAAACAGTGATTCCCGACCCGACGCTTTTGCCAAGACTGATCAGAAAGAGGAAGGAGTAAGCGGACATGGCAACAGCTGAACCTTGGCAGACGGCCGAGATCGCTGGACCAAAAAAGGCGATGGTGGTCACAAAACCTGAAGTGGCCGCAGCGATGATTAAGCAGGCAAAACGCCCGATTCTCGTTGTTGGGCACAGGGCTGCTGAAATTGACTTGGGAGCCAAGAAGCTGATCGATTACTTGATTGAGCTGTCTGAGAAAGCCAAAATTCCGGTTGTCGCAACCGCTCACATCGTGGGTGAGTTTTTGAAAAGGGGTTGTCAGCCAGCTGGTTGGATGCCGGCGGTGGACGTAGGCAACAGGCTGATCGACCCAGATTGGTGCGGGTTTGATGGTAAAGGCCAGTACGACTTAGCCTTGTTTGTCGGTCTTCCATACTACATGGAGTGGACGATTCTTTCCGGCGTGAAACACTTCGCTCCTACCCTCAAGACTGTTACACTGGACAACGTTTATCAACCCAACGCAAGCTGGTCTTTACCAAACATTTCGCAGAAAATTTGGACAGAAGACCTCAGAGCGATAATTGAAAAAGTTGGAGGAAAATGAGAAGTGTCAATGTTCAAAGACATACCCGTCGACGTAGGCGTGATCTACGAGGGCGAAAGAATTCGCAGAAAAGACATGTACGTTGAGCTTGGCGGACCTGACGTCAAAGAAAAGTTCGAGCTAGTAAGGGTCAAGAAAGCAGAAGAGGTCGAGGACGGAAAAATAACCATCGTTGGCCCTGACCTGAAAGAGATGGAAGAAGACAAAGCCTACCCGTTTGGAATACTCATCGAGGTCGCCGGGCCCAAGCTGGAGGCAGAACTGGAGGGCGTGATAGAGAGGCGGATACACGCTTTCTCCAACTATATTGAAGGGTTTATGCATCTGAACCAGCGCTACGACATTTGGCTTAGGCTCAGCAAAAAATCCTTCGGGAAAGGTTTGAACTCGTTCGATTATGTTGGAAAGGTTCTGCACAAGCTCTTCAAAAGCGAGCTGCCAATAATCGAGAAGATGCAAGTAACGTTCATCACGGATTCTAAGAAGGTGAAGGAACTCTACGATGAAGCCTTGCAGGTTTATGAGACAAGAGACGCAAGAGCAAGAGGGTTGAAGGACGAGGAAGTTGACAAGTTCTACGGATGCGTTCTGTGCCAGTCCTTCGCTCCGTCCCACGTCTGCGTGATCACGCCGCAGAGGTACTCGAACTGTGGAGCCATAAGCTGGTTTGACGGAAGAGCCGCGGCCAGCATAGACCCGAAGGGGCCCATCTTCACGATCGAAAGAGGCGAACTGCTTGACCCTGTCGCAGGAGAGTTCTCAGGTGTAAATGAAGCAGTGAAGAAGAAGTCTCTGGGCGAAATAACCAGGGTGCAACTCTACACGGCATTCGGCCACCCGCACACGTCGTGCGGTTGCTTCGAGGGAGTAGCCTTCTACATTCCAGAAGTAGACGGGTTCGGCATCGTGCACAGAGGCTTCAAAGACACAACCGTCAACGGATTGGCCTTCTCAACAATCGCCGATTCCACCGCCGGAGGGCGCCAAGTGGATGGGTTCCACGGTTTGTCCATCGAGTACATGCGTTCTCCAAAGTTTCTGCAGGCAGACGGCGGCTGGAAACGCGTCGCTTGGGTGCCCAAAGAAGTGAAAGAAAGGGTGAAAAACTTCGTCGCAGCCGAGATTCTTGACAAAGTGGCCACGGAGGATGAGGCGAAAACCATAGACGAGCTGAAGACTTTTCTGAAAGAACACAACCATCCCTTCGTAGAAAGATGGAAAGAAGAGGCGGTTCCCGTTGAAGAAGCAGCATTAACAGAGACGCCGCAGGAAACAGAGATGATTCCTGTGGCTACGGCAGCAACCTTGCCCATAACAGCCGGCGGGTTCAAAATCATTCTCAAAGACGCCAAAATCTACGCCAAAAAAGTTATTATCCGTTCTCAGAAGAGCGAGAAAACTGAAAAAAGGTGAAAGCGTTGCCAAAGGATGAGAAGAAAGAAGCCGTAGGGCTCAAGCTGAGTCCACGCCTCATAGAAATCCTCGCGAAACTCCAGGAAATCGAACTTGAAGACTTCCAGATGGACGTCGGAGACTTAGAAATATGGATACAGCCTGGAACAGCCGCTGTCCCCACGCTTGCTCAGCAGAAAATTGCCCCCCAACTGAAGCTCAAGCCTACGGAAATAATCGAAGCAGAATTCGTTCCCCCAGTTGAAACCTACCCGGGCAAAATCGTTGAGGTGAAGCTTGGAGGGACAAAGGGTGAGGGTGGAACCCGCGGCAAGTCTCTGACGATAGGAGGAGAGACTGCGCCTGCCTTCTACACTTTTGAAAGGTCTATGCCGCATCCTCCAGTCGTAGCTGTGGACATCTTC
The DNA here is from genome assembly GCA_050012255.1 of Bathyarchaeia archaeon. Taxonomy (GTDB): domain Archaea; phylum Thermoproteota; class Bathyarchaeia; order Bathyarchaeales; family Bathycorpusculaceae; genus DASPPK01. Next base: position 96,243 of record JBEKHN010000001.1, on the reverse strand, counting down.
GATATTAAGGTCCCACTGGCTAAGGCCGTGAAGATGCACGTGAAAGACGTTTTAGAAGACCCAGCTGCTTGGGCCAAGCTTGCCGTCGAAAAGTTCGGGGCTGACATGTTGACTTTGCACCTCATAAGCATTGATCCGCTTATTAAGGATGCTTCACCGAAGGAAGCCGTGAAAACCGTTGAAAACGTTGTTCAGGCCGTCGACGTGCCGCTCATGATAGGCGGCTGCGGAGACCCCGTCAAGGATGCGGATGTTTTTGCAGCCGTTGCTGAGACTTTCGCAGGAGAGAGGTTCCTGATAAACTCGATAACAAGAGACATGGACGTTGAGAGGTGCGCAAAGTTCGTCAAAAAGAATGGGCACGTAGCGTTGTCTTTCACTCCTATGGACATGAACATGGCCAGAGAGCTCAACCGTAGGCTCTACGATTTTCTGCCAAGAGAGGACATAGTTATGGATTTGACGACGGCGGCGCTTGGTTACGGTCTGGACTATGCGTTCACCAACATGGAAAGAGCCAGACTCTCCGGCCTGATGGGAGATTCAGAATTGGCACATCCGATGTCCTCAGGAACTACCAACGCTTGGGCTGCTAGAGAAGCTTGGATGCAGATGGCTCCAGAGTGGGAACCCCGTGAGCTCAGAGGGCCTCTTTGGGAACTTACCACTGCGCTCACCCTCCTGCTTGCAGGGGTCGACTTGTTTATGATGATGCATCCGGCCGCAATGAAAACCGTCAAGGACGTAACTCGCCAACTGTTAAGTGGAAACCAAAGCGACGCTAGTAAACTCGCACAATGGGTTTCCATGAAGACCTAAACTAAGGAGCGCCACGCCAAATGAGTGAAAGAGAAAGCAAAGTCAAGACAGGAATCAAGGAGCTAAGCCCACTTGACGTTTACAAGCTTCTTCCCAGAACAAACTGCAAGGAGTGCGGCGAAGAAAACTGCATGGCCTTTGCAACAAAGGTCGTGAACCGTGAAGTATCGCTGGAGAAATGTCCTCCGCTCTTGACTAAGAAGAATGAGAAATCCTACAAGCAATTAAGGGAAATGCTGAAGCCTGCTGTGAGAGAGATTGTCCTAGGCATAGGAGACAAAGCCCTCAAGATCGGCGGAAAACTCGTCATGTACCGACACGAGTTCACGTATTCCAACCCAACGGCAATAGCCTTCGACATCACTGACGAAATGCCTCAAGAAGAGATGTTGGACAGAATAAGGAAGGTTGAACACTTCAGCTTTGAATACATAGGACAAACCCTGAAGCTTGACATGATCGCTGTCCGTTCCACTTCGGACGACCCGGACAAGTTCAAGGCAACAGTCCAGAAAGTGACTGAGAACACAAAACTGCCGCTAATCCTGTGTTCACTGAACCCAGCTGTCCTCGAAGCAGGATTGATGGTCGCCGCAAAAACAAGATCACTTCTGTATGCTGCCACAAAGGACAACTGGAAAGAGATGGCCGAACTGTCCCAAATGTACAACTGCCCCCTCACAGTCTTTGCGCCAGGCGATCTGAAACTGTTGAGATCTCTGACAAAGACCCTGCTTGAATATGGGGTTCAAGACCTCGTCTTAGACCCAGGCACTTTTCCAGATGAAGGCTTGGCTGACACGCTGAGCAACTTCACGATGCTTCGCCGAGCTGCATGCAAAAGAGGAGATGAACTCTCAGGTTTTCCGCTAATCGGCATACCATTAGTCGCGTGGATGGACAGAGGCAACACTCAAGAAGAGATTCTGAAGTGGCGTGAAGCCTATTTAGCTGCGATGCTTATCACGCGTTTCGCAGACGTTCTGATAATGCACAACGTTGACGGCTGGGCGCTTCTTCCACCCGTCGTGCTGCGACAGAACATCTACACAGACCCGCGGAAACCAGTAGCCGTCGAACCGGGACTGAAGGTTTTCGGGACTCCTGATGAGAACTCTCCCGTGATGTTCACCACAAACTTCGCGCTAACATACTATACAGTGGCTTCAGACATAGAGTCTGCAAAGTTGAACGTCTACCTCTTAGTAATCGACACTGAAGGAATAGCAGTGGACAGTGCCGTCGCAGGCCGAAAGTTGACTGCAGAAAAAGTCGCCGATGCCGTGAAAGCTTCTGGAATCGAAGGCAAGGTAAAGCATAAGAAATTGCTGATTCCAGGAAAAGCTGCACGTCTAAGCGGCGAAATCGAGGAAATGAGCGGCTGGCAAGTATTGGTTGGACCCCGTGACTCGTCAGACATTCCGAAGTACCTGAAGGAAAAATGGCAAATTCCAGAATAGTTTTCCATCTAGAGCGCGCCTTCTGAACCTCGCTTTTGTGGCTTCAGATTCTATTCTAACAATAGACACTTGTTCGCTTGTTCGAATCGTTATGCGCTTTGCTTCTCACCTCAATCTTAAATTAAAGGATGGATAATATTCAGTCATTGAGAAAGATGAAGCTCAGCGAAGGTCAAGTCAAAGCAGTACTTTTTGACTTGGGAGGCACTTTAGTCAACATAGACAACAGCAAAGATCCCCATGTAATGAAGAGTATGCTTGGAGACTGTGGGGTCAATCGTTCTTTGAAAGACGTGTCTAGGGAGTGGGTGAAATCTTGGGAAGGACTGAATTTCCGAGAGATGACAAAGCTTCTTGATGAGTTCTGGGTTCAACTGAATTTACGGGTTCTACGTAACCTTCGAGTTAAGTCGAATGCTGAAAAGCTGGCAAGGTTCATTGCATCTCACTGGTGGGATTATGCCAAAGTGAGTCTTTATCCAGACGCTCAAGAGATGCTTCCGCGACTTAAAGAAAAGGGTTTGAAGATAGGACTCGTAACGAATGGATTGCAGAGCGACACAAACCAGATACTGCCCAAAGTGGGTTTACAAGGTTTTTTTGATGTTGTGGTTGTGGTTGACACTTTGCGGAAGATGAAACCTGATGCAGAGGTTTTCCGTTATGCGTTAGAGAAGATGAAGGCGACGCCGCCTGAAGCTATGTTCGTTGGGGATGACATGGAAACAGACTACAAGGGAGCGCAAAGGTGTGGGCTAAGGGTGTTTTTGATTGACCGTGAGGGTAAAGTTCAGGATGAGAGCGTGAACAGAATATCTAGTTTAGAAGACTTACTTGAACCAAGCGACAGGAGATAGACTCTTTCAACAGTTCTACCTGCCTGGACTACTAGCAAATGAGAATACATGAAGAGGCCTTTTTCGTCGACTGGGCAATTCACGTCTTGTAGACGCTAAGACTTAGAACTCCGTCGTCTAGTGTAATCTTCAGGTTTCGGAAAAGCTTCTTGAACTCTTTCAAAACGTCTTTTGGTATCGATGCCGTGTTGCAAAGCCACAAAGTCTCTTGGCTTGCTAAATCTTTCTGAGCTTCCATCTGGTCTTTTTCTCGTAATCTTTATGCAGTCATCCACTATGCAGTTTAAGACGCAGGCGCCGCAGTATATGCAGAGATGTTCCGTAAGTCCGACTTCTCCCAGCTTCCAAAACAAAGCGTTTGTTGGACAAGCCTTTATGCAGAGCTTGCATTCAACACCCTTGCATGTTCTCTTGTTGATGGTTATGCTTCCTTCGGTGAAGAATTCCTTTATGCCCAGCGGGGCTAGGAGCTCCTCTTTTCGTTTCTTTTTCTCTTGTTCGGCCGTTTCCGTTAGCATCTGGAACATGTCGGTGCTCGAACGTTTGCTGGGCTTGCTTTCCTTTCGCATTTGTTTCCTCTTTCGACCATGTATGGCATTTGAGATGTATAATCATCGTGAATTATAACTACTTATCCTAAATATGCAACCGAGAACCAAAATCAAAGCCGAGAGGAAAAGAATGTCTCAGAATCAGATTAAACAGGGCTTATCCCTCGCGAAGGTCTCCATTTCTTAGGATGAAGTTTATAACCGACCCACATGTTTTTGTCTAAGTGCTGGTTGGGCTTTAGAATGTGTGAATTCACCGTGATTCTCGACGGAAAAGAAGTGTTCAAAGACGTGGTTTACGCTAAGATGGAAGGCGGCAAGGTAATCCTGCGTGATGTGCTTGGAGAATCTCTGCAATTTGGCAACTGTAGGATCACAGAAGTTGACGTAACCTCGACGCGGCTGGTCCTATCGCGTCTCTGAGTCGCCCGTACCGGGCGGCATATGCTTTTGAATAAGCGTCGTTCTCTCTTGATTTCGAAAATGGAATTGCAGAGAAGTGTGCTATGTTTTTCAGTTATGGCCTTATTCCACTCTTTTCAATGATTTTCGGCAGGACCCATTCAAAACCGACAGCCATCAAGTGGAGCCCTGAAGCATTAGCTGTTCTGCGGATTTCGCGGATCAGGTCAGCGAAGGCTTCAATGTTTTCTTCCAAAAACGCTTCCTTGCTTCTTTCTCTTGCCTTCCGGAGGCGTTGCTCCAAGTCGGGTGGGACCTTTATTCCTGGGACGAACTTGATCATCCAATTCATCATGGCTTGCGATTTGAAGGGTGCGATTCCAAGCAGGACAGGCGTTTTGAGATAAGACACTGCTTTCATGAAGTTTTCGGCTTGTTCTACGCTGTAGACGCATTGGGTTTGTATGAAGTCGACTCCGAGTTTGACCTTTCTTTCGATTTTCAGAATTTCGGGTTCTAAGGGGTCAGCGTTGGGTGATGCTCCGATTCCGATGTTAAATTTAGGTGGGTCTTCTATTTTGTTCCCGCTCAGGTCTAAGCCCTCGTCGACCACTTTTCTCAGCATGTAAACCAGTGTTGCCGAGTCCAGGTCAAAGACTGGTTTAGCCTGTGGCATATCGCCGACCGTCGTGTAGTCGCCTGTTATGGCCAAAATGTTCTTTATTCCCAGAGTGCCAGCGGCTAACACGTCAGAAAGCAGTGCTATGCGGTTCCTATCCCTTGTGGTTATCTGAAAAACGGCTTCTACGCACGCTTCTCTCTGGACGAGATAAGATGAAACAAGCCCGTTGAAAAACCCGAAGGCTGTAGGATTGTCCGTCACGTTGATCGCGGCAACATGACCTTTCAAGATCTTTGCGCTTTCAATGACTTCGTGCAGATTTGTCGTTTTCATCGGTTCAAGTTCGCCTGTGAACACGAACCTGCCCTCTTCGAGTTGCTTCATCAACTCACCGTAAGCTTCCCTCGTCACGGTTTTCACAGGTTCCTCTTTCATCTCTGTCTTCGTCTTCTCTGTAATCGTTTCCATGGCCAGCTCTCGTGGATGTTCGGAGATTCTGTAGTCCTTAGGTATCCTGAATTTCTTGAAGAGTTCCAGCTCGTTTCTTTCTCTCAGCCTGCTGTAGATCAGAACCCATGCACAGTCGTTCTTCCAGCCTCCTGCCTCGCATTTTCCCTTCACCTGTCCCCCACATGGTCCGTTGAGAAGACTTTTGGCGCACCGAGTTATCGGACATATGGAGCCTGTTTCGCCTAGGAGGCATTCTCCGCATCCTCTGCACCTCTCATGCATGGCTGCGCTATCGCGATCTTGCGACCCGAGGAAAACCGTGTCTTGGGCAGGATAAACTGGAATGTTCGGAAAAACTTCTGCTAAGGTTTGCACTCCGACGCCGCATGCCAGAGACAGTACGGCGTCGATGTCCTTAACTTGGGGTGTTAGGGTTGTGTTGACTTCATAATTGTCACACTGTTTGCCCATCGTCGTTGGTGTGCACTTGAATTCTTTGTTCTTGAGTTTTCCACCCATTTCAACAAGCATAGTGAAAGTCTTAGCCTCTCGTAACCCTCTCGGAGGAGTCGTACAGCCATCGCAGCCCACGACCAGAACCCTCTTGTACGGTGCTAGCAGACGCAATATTTCCTCCAGAGCTTTCTCTTTTGTCACTATCATTCTTTTATAGCTCCTCTCATAGATGATGAATCTATCTTTTCCATAAATGACTTAACGTGACCGTCCAGATCTCCGGCGCTTTTCGGGGACACGAAGCACATTTCAAGTCTTTCTCCAAGGTTGACTTCGGCTAGCAGTTTTTTCAGCGAAGCGATGCGCTGTTCAGCTTCCTCGTTCCCTTTTTCTAGTTTGCACTCGTCCTTCTTGCAGGCTGCAACGAGAACGCCGTCGAAACCCAGATGGAACGCCTCGAGTATGTGCAACGTGTCCACTCTGCCCGCACACGGAAGTCCTTCAAACACAACGTTTTTGACAGCGGTTTTCCGGGGCAGGTCGAGGTTGGAAAACTCGCTCCAATGGCAACCCAAAACCAGGATGACCGGTTTCTTGTTCTTCTGTCTCATTCTCGGAATCAGCGAGCGATAATTGCGAATCTGCTGGGAGATAGTTTCGTACTCGAAACCGTCCAGCTTGATGGCAAGCGCTGGACAGACTGCCACACAGGCTCCGCAGCCTGAACAACTCTTCAAATCTAGCTGCGGCACTTTCGAGGCTTCCATTTTTATCGCGCTGTATGGGCAGACGTAGTGGCAGTTTCCACAGCCAATACATCGGTCGCTGTCGATGTGCGCTTTTATTGACCGTTTCGTTATAGTCAAAGTGTCTGGCTTAAAACCTAGCTCACTTAAGAGGCTCTGAACCAGCACAAGTCTGCGCGTGCCAATCATGCTTCCATCTTTGAACCGGCAATATTTGTCTTCGCAGGGCATTATCGCCAGTTTGTCTATTCCTGATGCTAGTGCTTTGAACAAAAATTCCGGTGGCACGCGTCCGACGCATGGCAAAATTACCGAGACGAAATTGTCAAAGTGCCGCTTGTCTAACTCGTCCGCAGTCACTTTCTCAGAGGAACCAGTACCACGACACGTCAGAAGTAGCTTGTCTGAGCCTGTCTTGTGCACGGTTTTCCTAACGTAGCTTAATAGTGAATCAGCATTGTAATAGATCGTCTCTATCGCCGAAGCTGGGCAAGCGCTGGAACAGATGCCGCAAACTTGGCACTTTTCGATGTTTAACTTGACTTCGCCAGCTTTTTCTTCGAACGATATGGCGTCGAAGGGACAGACGGATGGGCAAATCATGCACCGCCCACAATTGGCATCACTTATTCTTACGCTTGCTTCCATCTGCATCTTTTCACTCGGATTTTCGGTCATTTCAACTCTCCTAGAACCGACTTGGTAGGTCAATAGTGGTGACAGTTCGGCCGCTCAACCTCGGATCGCTTCAAGAAGTTTGATACCTGAGTAGGCCAATACAGATAAATGTTACTCGATAAACTCGGACAAACTAATCAACGTGCAGTGTGAAGTCACGTTGTCAAAACAGCTAAGAACTGGCTGTGAATATGTCGAAGAGGAAATAGAACGTATCGTGGGGCGAGAAAGGATGAACGCAGCTGCTGATCAAGCACGCATGAACGGAGAGATATTTCCGAGGTTCGTTGATGCACACCTCCATCTCTCAGACAAAGAATATGCAGAATGCATCGACGAAATCGCCCAGGAAGCTCGAATGGCAAATGTTGTTGCATTGGTGTCCAATTCTGTTGACCTAGAAACTAGCATCAAAAGCCTAGAGTTGGCCGAAAAATATGCTGGCCTGGTCTATGCTGCACTGGGAATCCAGCCTGCAAGCGTTGAGCACCTGGCTGAGGAGGAGCTTGAAAGAACGCTGAACTTGATTTCGAAGCAAAAGATGAACAAAGCAATGGTTGCCATTGGCGAGATAGGTTTGGACTCAAATCATATGAGCACTTGGAATGATCAGCTGAGGGTTTTTGATGAAATGCTGCACTGCGCTGAAAGAATGAGATTGCCTGTCATAGTCCATTCAAGGGGTACTGCTGATCAGGTGATAGATAGGCTTCCATCATACAACTTGGTGAGAGTTCTGCTTCACTTTTTCACCGGGCCAGTTGATGCGTTGTCCAAGGCTATTGAAAATGGTTATTACGTCTCAGAGGGACCTGCGGCTGTGTACTCCGAAAGCATACGTGAAGTCGTGAGAAAAGTCCCAATAATGAACCTACTGACTGAAACCGACGGGCCTGTACATTTCTACAAACCGCCTTTCAAAGGGAAAAGGACAACGCCCGCTTTTATCCCTGAAGTTGTGAGGGCGATCGCAAAAATCAAAGAGACTGGCGTACAGAGTGTTGCTGAGAAGATGGCCGGCAACTTTGAGCAGTTTTTCACTTTGAAACTGAGTATGCCAAGGTAAGTCTGTGCTCCCAATACCAAGGAGGAAACTGTGGCCAAATTCAGTTTTTCTGAGGCGAATACTGCAATTCTGAGCGTTAGGTCCTTGTTCGTTTTCTTCTGGTCAGCATTGTAACAGTTATCGTGGAAGCGATGACTGCTGCAGTCAAAGTAGTTATGAATGGGAATTCAGGAACGACTGTTACTGGAGACTGCAGGGTAACCATGTTGTCATCTGTGCTAACTTCGTATGGAACTATGCTTGCTGTTGCCTTCAGCGTGTGGTTGCCAAGGAAGACTCCTGCCGTATTCCATGCAAAGGTAAGTACGCGTGACTCGCCTGTATTCAAAGCCACAGTCTGCAAGCCTATTTCGACAGAATCATAATAGAGCGTTACGTTGAATGTTTCCGTGTAGTTGCCCATGTTGGTTGCTGTCACGTTGACAAATATTACTTGGAGTTGTATGAGCGTTTCTTCTGGCACTATGTCGACTACGGCTACATTGTGAGTTCTTACAGAGAAGATTTTCACGTCTGTCGCGTTCGCGTTTCCCAGACTGTCGAAGAAGTATATTCTCCAGGCTATTTCGGCATAAGCGATCGTCTCGTTGCACCAGGTGAACTTCGCCGTCACCCAGGTGTTTGAAACTTCTCCAAGGTACTGCGGTTGTGTCAGCGGCCATCTGACGTATTCCACTCCGTGCTCTGAAAAACTGCTGTGAAAGTTGTTATGGCAGAACATGGGCCAATCACCCGAACCTGGGCCTATCTCAAAAGCGTAAAGGCCTCCATCGTTAGTGATGAACACGCATCCGTCGCCGATGCTGGGACTGCCAAAGCCAGTACTGTTCAATGTGTAGGACCAGAGCACTCCGCCGTCAGTCTCGTTTATTGCGTAGAACGTTCCGTTCAGGGCTTGACAGTAGATGGCACCGCCGGCCGATGCTGGGCTGCAGTACATATAGTTTTGCAGGGTTCCGTTGTGGAGAGGTACAGTCTGCCAAAGTTCGGTTCCTGTTGCTAGGTCGAAAGCCCACATCGTCCAATCGTTGCTGGGAATGAACACTTTGCCATCATGAACCAGCGGAGTTCCCGTGCTTCCTTTTCCCTCAAACCTTCGTATGAACTCTCCATTCGTCTCATTTAGAACATAGGTTGACCAGAGTCCATCAGTTCTGTTGTACGCAACCTGAACGATCATTCCATCGTAGATTACAGGTGACGTGTCCCACGACGCTCCATAGTTTTGATTCCAGATCTGGTCTCCTGTTGTTGCGTTGAAAGCGTACTGACCAGATTGGTTGTAAACTGAAATGAAAACCATGCCGCTGTCATAGGCTACGGAGCCCACGATGTTTCCAATGTCTTTGCGCCACAGCACGTGTCCATTGGTCTTGTTCAAAGCATAGACTCCGGAACCAGAGGTGTAAGACGTGGGGTGGAACGTTGTGCAGTATACATACTCGCCGTTAACCAGCGGCGAACCAACCCAAGTGTTGTCGTTTGGATCCACGAAATCCCATATCTCTTCTCCGTTGGTCCTGTTGAGTGCCATAGCTCTTGCCAAGGGCGTGGGTTCTCCGTACACTCCCATACATTCTCCAACATAAACAACGTCACCATCTATGCAGGGAGACCCGTCGCATTGCCTTACAGTAGTATTCCAAATTATCGCGCCGTTCGTGGCGTTCACTGCGTAAAGTCTGTTGTCTCCTTTAGAAGGAGCGTAGAGAACGCCGTCCTTGTAGGTCGCTGTGCCGAAGTTGTCAAACCCGAAGACAGCGTTCTGTACCCACAGAAGTGCGCTCGTTGTCTCATTTCTCCAAGTTCCTGTTTCATTAGTTGAAAGAACAGCCTTTTGCAGGGAAGACGTGTCCATCCCGTCTGCTTGCAAGGTGACGTATCCACCTTGCGGTATTATTAGCGCACCTTGCTGCTGGTTTCTCCATTGTGGACTGTTATTCATGCTCAAGCGTCCTATGACTAGAACGGCCGCCACTACAACAACTAGCACGGAAATGATGCTGAAAAGTGCAAATAGACATTTGCGCAAACTCGCGCCTTCCCTTAATAGACTTGGTTCAACTGAACACTATTTATTACTTTCGTCGCGTCAGAGAACCAGCTTCTTAGCCCAAAAGATGCTCTCAAACGAAACTGTGTGTACTTGTTGAATAGACTGGGAACATTTACCTTTTCTTCCTGTCCTCCTTGAGGTAGTATTCCCTTATGCTCCACAAGTCTCCTGCCATCGTTCAAACCCTTTCGAACCATTGGTCCTTGCAGCCGGTTGAGGATTGAGGTTTTGAATCTTGAGATTGAGAAAAGGGGCGATTCACGTGTTTTTGCTATGAAGCAGGCAAGTCGGCCGATGAAATGGCTGTGGACATGATAACTAATAGGTTGTTACCCCAAGTGTTATTAGGGCTCATGCGAAATATCTTCGCATTAGGTACCCGTTTTGGCGTCTCATCCGGTCTTGAACATTTCGAACGTGACAAAGTATTACGGAAAGTTCAAGGCTTTGGACTCTGTTTCTTTCTCTGTAGACAAAGGCTGGGTGTACGGCTATCTCGGACCAAACGGGGCCGGCAAAACAACTACTATAAGAATTATGCTGGGTCTCCTCAAGCCAAATCAAGGAGAAGTTCAGATAACTGGTGCAAATCCATCCAAAGACCCTGTTCAGGCGTTCCGGTCTGTTGGGTACGCTTCGGAACTTCCAACGCTTCAAACTTTCTTCACTGCAGAGCAGTTGCTTGACTTTATGGGTAAAATGTTTGAGTTGCCCACGCAGACTAGGAAGGAAAAGACTCGGCAGCTCCTTGACCTTGTCGGTTTGAAAGAGTGGGGTAAAAAGAAGATTGGAACCTACAGCAAGGGAATGGTTCAGAGGCTGTCTGTCGCTCTTGCACTTATAAACGATCCGATGGTTCTGATTATGGACGAGCCCACTATAGGTATGGATCCAGAGGCTTCAGTTCATTTCAGAAGCCTTTTCATGAATCTTGCAAAGGAGGGCAAAACCATCTTTATATCATCTCACCTACTAGACGAGGTTCAACGAATCTGCACTCACATCGGAATGATAAACAAGGGAAAGATCGTTTTCAGCGGTCCAATTGAACAGGTCTTGGAAGCCTTCACTCAGCAATGGGTGGTGGAAGCCGAGCTTGAAAAAGTAACCGAAAGCATAGTTTCAAGCCTTAAGGCTTTTGAGTCTGTGAGCGATGTGAAGGTGGACGGAAACAGACTAGTGATAGAGCTGAAGGAGAAGAAAGATGTGAGAGGCGAGATTTCTTCAGAAATCTTCAGACAAAAAGGTGTGCTACTGAGCCTGAACCTCCACAAGATTACGTTGGAAGACGCTTATCTCCAAGCTCTAAAAGGGGGTCAATAGCATGGGTGCCCTTAGAAGAGTTGGTGTGATTGCTGGGTACGAATGGAGGAGAGCCTTAGCTAAGAAGAAAGTCCTCGCTCTCATAATATTGGCCATAGCATTTCAAACGTTGATAATGGTTGTCTTTTCTCAGCTTGTAGTCGGTGCGTTCTTTACTGTTGAATTTAGGTCCCTCATCTGGATTGTCGGCGTTTCCGAGGGTCAAGGCTTGTTTTTCCCGTTGATAGCCATCATAGTTGCTGGTGGTTCGATGGCTGAAGAGTATGAGCACGGTACGGCTGACATATTGCTCTCGAAACCCGTTAGGCGAGTTGAGTACATGTGGGGTAAGCTGTTAGGCGGGTTCTCTTTGTTGGCAACGGTTGAAGCCTTGATAACCTTTGTAGGAGTTGTCTTATCACTCTGGTTCTTCGGTGCGCAGAGCGGTCTCCAATTTGCTCCGTTAATGTTTTTGGCGATCGTGTATTCTTCTCTCATATTCTTCAGCTTATCATTCATGTTCAGCGAAGTCTTTAGAGGAAGCACCCTCGCGATGTTAGGTGCCTTCGGAGTACTCATCGCTTCATCAGTCATAAGCCCGATCTTATCCAGCCTTTACAGCATGACGAATCAACAATCATACCTTTACTTGAGCAAAGGCCTTCCAACGTGGGCGGCAACAAACTTTCCGTCGTTTCTCATGAGCAAACTGATAACCGTGCCAAGTACAGTTTTTTCCGTAGGTGACCTCGGGGATCTTTACCAAGCAGCACTGATTATAGCAGTCTACGCCATCGTGTTCATCGTGATGGCAGCCTTCAGGCTTCTCAAATCGGACGTCACTAAGAAAGCAGGCTGAACACAAGTGCATATTTAAACCTCGCACGCGCGCGAAGAAAACCGAGGGGGGTAGGCGTGTTGGACGAGTGAAAACGCGAAACAGGGGATGTTGTTGCTCTCAAGTCTTGTTTTGCACTGTCGACTAGTGGAAAAGCAATACGATCAGAGGCGCAAGGCCTAAAGCCACTGGGAAGGGCAAACCGGGAAATATTCCCCTTCTTTCCAGCATCTTTAGGGCTAAAAATGCTCCGATGAGCACGCCTATGATCGAGACAACACAGAGGGCAGGACCTGCATTGGTTAGAACCAGAGCCGTGAGCATAGAATAAAAGGTCAAGTCACCCAGCCCGATTTGGACATCCTTGAAAGACACGCTTAGGCCGCGGAGCCGTTCGAGCCCAGCCTGAGCTATTTTTCCCACTGGTCCACGGTAGACAGCGAAAACGTCGTACACGGCCAGAAAACTCAGAATCAAAACTGCACTCAGAATGGGAATTGACATTCCTAGGAAGGCGCCCAGAGCTCCGCCGAGCAGCAATATTGCCAAGCGGTAGCCTCTGCCACGTGCTCGAAAGATTGCTAGGTCGGCTAACACAGTGATGGGCACTGCTAGGACTAAAACTAGCACAGTGGTGTAGGGAATGTCGAAGATCGATAATGCAGCGTAGAGATATACCACGGAAAGCAAGAAGGCTGCGGCTGTGATGGCGAAGCCCGTTATCAGCGTGACCAACTTGAGGTTCCTGCGTCTCAGCAGCAGATATAGCAGAGAGGCGCCGACTGCTGCGAGTACGACGAAGTAAAGTCCGTTGCCTAGTGAGCCTGCAGTGCTCTCTGGAAAAGGCGTGACCGCGTAGAGGTTAACCGGTGCGACCAGGACTATTGAGGCGCAGAAGACTCCGACGAGTAGGCTTGCCACTACTGGTAGCAAGTGAATGGGTTCGGCTCTAAACTTGTCCTTCATGGTTCTTACCAAGTCCGGTTATGGCTGCTTCTATTTTGATTGAGCATTTGTCGCAGAACAAGCTGTGTTTTACGTCTGTTTCATAGATAGAGCTGGAAAAGTGCATGACGCAGAACACGTTGGAACAGTGCTCTAAACCCAAAGTGTGTCCAAGCTCGTGAACCGCCTCTTTCACGCTTCTCTCATCAAACAGTTGCTCGTTTGGGAGGTCTCCGTAGTACTCTGGTCTGAGTCGCCAGAGCGAGATCAACGCTGCTCTTCCATCGTAGTCTGCTTGTCCGAAGACAAAGTTCAACGTTGGTACGAAAACGTCAATGTCGGCAATCCCGAGAACCCGGTCGAAGTGACTCTTCTCAGCGTAGCTTCTCACTTTTCTCAGAATAACCTCCGAACGGTGTTGTTTTCTCGCCTTGTTGAACGCTTCTTCGGGCAATGGAATTTCCTCATCGATTACTATGCACTTTGTCTGCGTGAAAATCGTGCTGATGCTCTCCTGAATCCTTTTTGTGGTGTCAGAATCAACCTGGCCGATGCGCAAGACTCCGATCTTCATCTTTCCTGTTCTCTCTAGACCTTGAATGTCTCGCCGGTCTTCGGCGCCGTGGCTTCGAGTCCCATTTCGCTCCGTGCCCATTTTGCCAAGAGTTCACAGTTCCCCTCTGCCCCGTGAACCACGAAGACCTTCGGTTTTCCGCCGAGTCTCTTCAGGGCTTCTCGAAGCTCGCTTGCTCCGCAATGGGATGAAAAATCAAAGTGTTCAACGCGAGCTTTGATCTTCCTCATCTTCCCGTCGATGACGCATATACGCTTCTCAAGCAGCTCCTTTCCAGGTGTTCCCGGAATCTGGTAGCTGACCAGAAACACCGCGTTCTCTGACCTCTTCCCGACCTTTGAAGTGTAAAAGACAGCAGGGCCACCTTTAAGCATGCCAGCGGGCGAGATGATGACGCCGGGCATTCTCGCGGCTTTTCTCCGGTCTCTCCACCCCTCAACCCAGTTGGTCGCGTGTATGGCATCAGAAAAGGCTCTCTCGTCCCTGAGAAACTGCGAGTAATTCATCATCACCCTGCTCACTTCACGGGCCATCCCGTCGATCGTGACTGGGTGTTCAAAGTGATGAGCTGCCAAAACGCAGGCCAGCTCCTGCGACCTGCCGACTCCGAAGGCTGGAACCAAGACTACGCCGCCTTTTTCCACGACTTCTGTGCACGAGTCCACGAATCGTTTTTCCAGCTCCGAGCGTTCCGTGTGGTCTTCGTTCGCATACGTGCTCTCGATTATCACCGCATCAAGGTCTCCGTAGTTCATTTTCGCACCCTCAAGCAGTCTCGTGTTCATGATGTTGAAGTCGCCGGTGTAAAGCAGCCTCTTACCTTCAGCTTCGATAAGCGTCTGCGTGCTCCCTGGGATGTGTCCGGCGTTCTTAAACTGGAATGCCATGTCTCCGACTTTCTGTTCGACGTCGAAGTCGACGTGCTTGCTGTTCTGCATCATCGACTTGAGTTCCAAGAATTCAAACGGCAGGTAATAGCTGGACAGGTGGATGAAGTCTGATATCAATAGCTGATTCAGCTCCATGGTCAGCCTGTTTGTGTAGAGCGGTTTCTTTCCCTGAATGTAGAATATCGGAATAGCACCTGAATGGTCCAGATGACTGTGGGACAGAATTATTCCATCAACATCCTTCGGCGGTATATGCCTGGGAAACCCAGGTTCATGGTCCAACATGGCCCCGTAGTCAAGCAAAACCTGAGTTTTTTCGGTCTTAACCGTTATTGCTATCCTGCCAACTTCTTGGGTGCCACCCAGAAATCCAACTTGCAGCTGTCCCATTTCTTTTCAACCGCTGTTTCAGTAAACATGCCCTGCGCTGTTTTAAAAATGTATTGACTTTCCAGTCGAAAAAGGTTTCACCAAACCCTTCTTAATGGCCTTGAGAACCTCATCAACATCTAAAGAAGCTTGAATTTCATTACGGACAGTCCACAGTTCATCGACGTTGTGAGCGTCGCTGCCAGCAACGCCGGGAAGGCCCATTTCTTTAGCCAAGTTTTCAGCCAGCTTATTCATGTGAAGCGATGTTGAGCCGTTCAGAGTCTCTATGGCGTCGACAGCGTAGAGCTTGGCCGAGCTTCCCAGGCCGTACTCTCTATACGGGTGTGGAACAATGACCACACCGTCTTTTTCCTCAGCAAAACTGATCACGCCATTCACGTCCCAGGGTTTGGGAGGAGCTTCATCTGTGCCCAAGACTATTAAGTCGCCCAGTGGTGTGCCTATTTCAATCCCCGGAATCACAAGAATGTCCGAATATGCAGAGGCCAATTCTCGGACTTTATGATAGCCTTCGACCGTGTTGTGATCAGTTATGGCTATTACTTTGATTGATTGGTGAGAGTAAAGCTGGTCTACCAGCGACTTCGGGTTTATTGAGGAATCAAATGAGTATTTTGTATGTATATGCAGGTCGGCTTGGATCAAGCTTGTTTCCTCAATTTCTGCGCAGAATTTTCCCTAAGAGCGTCAGCAGGGCCTCTTCTTGCTTTTCATCAGTGTTGAAGCATTGAAAACTCACTTTGCTTTTCAAGCAGGCTTTTCTGGACGCTTTCAGGATCGATCTTCCCCAATTTATGGAATCGTTGAGCAGTATGACCATTTCATAACTATTGTGTGCAATATACTCGGCTACTTGGTCTGCAACGTAACTCACCGTTTCCGCGTCAGGAGGAAGAACGGTCTCATACTGCGAAAGCGGATAGACCTCGTCGAGCTCGTGTGGAACTATGCCGAAGGGAGCAGCGTAGAAGCACGCGTGGATCTTGCTTTGCTCCGCCCCGAGCTTTTCGGACAGTTGACTTCCAAGTTTTCTGAAATCTCTGGACTTGTGAAAAGGCTTCATTCTGGTTTGGGGTACAAGCAGCAGAATGCTTGCGGCCGGAGGAGCGTATCTTCCTGCGAGTCTCTTCCTGTGGCGAACAACTTCTGGTCGGGTCAAGTCGACAGAGTCGAAGAAGAAGAGTCCGCTGTTTTTCACCACAGGATCATTCTTTTCGATGAAATCTTGGTATTTTCCCAGTCTTCTGAGTGCCTGAAGGAGCGACGGGTGTCCGTGCGCGCGCATCTGCAGATGTTCCCAAAGTCTGCCGTCCTTTATTGCCTGCTTCACGCGCTTCATCTCGGCGGCGCAGACATAGAGGTTGTGTTCCGCAAGGAACACCTGCCTGTCGGTTGAAGGCATCTCGAATGCTTCTTTTGGGGTTGTTCTGGTGCATCTTGGACACGCACATGGGAAATACTCCAGGTCACCCAGCCTTGCCGTACCAGTCTCCGTCATGTAACGATTTTCTTTTGCGAACAGGGAGTAGGCTGCCGAGTCGAAGAAGTCGCATCCGAGAGCCACTGCCAGAGCGAACATGAAGGGGTGCCCTGCCCCGAAAAGGTGCAGGGGCCGCTCAACGGGTAAGTTCATCTTCGCAGCCATTATCATGTCAACCAAAACATCAAACCTGTAGCGTTCCATAACTTCAGTGGGGCTTCCCAGCGCGTTTATCTCGAACGGCAGCTTTCCCATTGCTTTGGCCGATTTGGCCACAAGGTCCAGGTATCTTCCTCCTTGAACTGGGCCGACCCAAAGAATGTCGTCTCTAGTTCTCTGTTTGAAAAAGTCCCTTGCACGCTTCAACGTTTCCATCACGGTCTCGCTTGCACCTTCTTCCGTCACCTTCCAACCTGTCGGTATGTCCAGTATCGTGGCGATGTCTGAACCTATCATCTCCTGATACTCAACAATTTCCTTCGGGGTTACTTCCACGTCTCCGTAGACCAGGATCTGGTACGCCCCAGAATCAGTCATCACCGCTCCTTTGAAATCCAGAAAGTCGTGCAAACCGTTTTGTGCAGGCTGGTTCTGTAAGTGTTTTTTCAGTATGTAAGCGTTGGTTATCAGGGCCTCAAAGCCAAACTCTTCACGGATCTTTCTCGGAGAGATCGGCTGGACTGTCGGGTTTACCACCGGAAAAAACAGGGGAGTCTCGACGGTTCCGCTCTTTGTTCTGAGTCGGCCAACCCTTGCAAGCAAAGCTTTTTCTCTGATTTCAAAGGACATCATCAGACCTTACACAAGACTGACAAGCACAAATATAAAAAACATTCACCACATACCATTACCGCTTAGGCTGTGTGGTTTGAGTATGAGTCTGAACAAGGTTGTCAAGGAAGAGATTTCCGGGAACGTGGCCAAGTCGTTTGTGGCGCAGATCTCGCGTTTCCACAGGATTCAGGCTTCCACCATGTTTCATGAAGCCGCAGAGTACGTGAAGAGCGAATTGGTAAGCATGGGCTTGAACGATGCCACTATCGAACAGTTTCCTGCTGATGGAAAGAAGAAATACTGGACGTACACTTCACCAGTCGGCTGGACGGTCAAAAGTGCTGAACTTCGCCTCATCGAGCCTCAAGAAAAGCTGATTGCGACATATGAGGATGTTCCCCAATGCTTACACACCTGCAGCAGCGCGACACCGCCGGAAGGGGTCACGGCGGAGCTCGTTGACGTTGGAGCAGGAACTAAGCCGGCAGACTACGAAGGAAAAGATGTGAAAGGAAAATTCGTGCTGGCAACAGGCAGAGCCAGACGAGTACATGAGCTAGCCGTCTACAAGCACGATGCCGCTGGCGTTATTACTGACACGATAACCTTCGAAATGCCAGACGTCAGAGAAAGCGTAGACGTACCCGACGCGCACGCGTATCAATCGATCTGGCCAAGCGCAGACGAACTTCCAAAGGTGAGATTTGGTTTCTCCCTGAGTAAACGACAGGGAAATCATCTTAGGGCCCTGCTCAAAGGCGGCAAACCAGTCAAGCTGAAAGCAAACGTCGAAGCGCAGCTGTTCCCCAGCAACTTGGACGTTGTAACCGCTACAATTCCTGGCATGTCAAAGCCAGACGAAGAGGTATTCTTGATTGCACACCTGTGCCATCCGAAGCCCAGCGCTAACGATAACGCTTCCGGCAGCGGCCTCCTTCTCGAAGTTGCCAGAACCATTATAGCCTTGATTGCCAAAGGCAAGATTGAAAGGCCAGCCAGGACGATACGCTTCATCTGGGTTCCTGAGACTTTCGGCTCAATAGCCTATCTTCATGGCCATGAAGACTTGCCGCCGAAGCTGGTTGCGGGGATAAACTTGGACATGGTCGGTCAAAACCAAGAGTTGTGCAAATCCACGCTTAACCTTGACCGCACTCCAGACTCTCTGCCTTCATACCTGAACGACTTCGTTTTCAGCCTCATGGAAGAATCGGTGAAAGAATTCGATTCATCATCGGCCTTCGGTTCAACATCCACGTTTCGCTACGCTACGGGTGCTTTCAGCGGGGGAAGCGATCACGCAGAATTCACCGACTCCACCATAGGCGTGCCGTGCATCATGCTGTTGCAATGGCCCGACCTCTACTACCACACAAGCATGGACACTATCGACAAGGTCAGTCCTGACAGTCTGAAACGTGTTGGATGGATCGCAACGGTTGCAGCCCTGACACTCGCAAGCGCTGAAGCGGAAGAAGCGTTTCTGTTGGCAACCCAGACCGCCTCAAGAGGCATCGGGAGAATCGAAGAAGCTGGACGAGAAGCAGTTGAAACGCTGTTCGAAAAGAAAAGAGATCAGAAGCTCAAAGATAAGCCAGAGGAACTGGCTAAGGAACTGGTGAAAACGGCGCAGCGCTACGAGAACAAGATAGACCATATTGTCTGGCGCGAGCAGCAAGCGGTCAAGTCGGTGACGCGGGTTGGACAGACCCAAGAGTTGAAAGCCCTTCTAGACGAATACTGCAAAGACACTGCAGATTTCGGCAAAAAGGAAGTTGCGAGGCTTCTTCAAGCCTTGAACTTCGTTGCCAAAACCTGGGCATTGACACTTCCGGTCACGGTTGAAGCAGGGGACACGAAGAATGAGCTGAGGAAGTTAGTTCCCAAGAGACTGTTCAAGGGAACGCTTGATTTCGAAGCCGTAAGAAAAGGCTTGAGCGAAAAAGAGTTTGAGTGGTACCGGGAAATCGACGAGAAAGACAGCGAATTCCACAGGAAAGCAGCTGAAATTCTAAACTTCATGAATGGAAAACGAAGCTTACACGAAATTCTAAATGCTGTATCAGCCGAATACAGTGAGACCAATCCAGAATACGTGTTGAAGTTTCTGCGAGACCTAGAAAAGATGAGCCTCGTCGCCTTCCAATAGTCACAGACCGTCTTGCTTTTATCAAAACACACTTATACCGTTATTCTTCATCTACTACGCGTTCACGTGAGCACCGAGGATATGATCAGATGGTCTGCGTGGTTGAGGTCTTCGAGAAACCGAAGCTTCGAGATCCAGTGTTGATCGAAGGGTTGCCAGGGATAGGTTTTGTGGCCAACATCGCGGGTCTGCATTTGATCCATGAGTTGAAGGCTGAACGCTTCGCCGAGATTCATTCTTCGGCGTTTCAAGATCTCGCAGTCACTATTGAGAATGGGAGGATACGGTCTCCTGTAAACGAACTTTACTATTACAAGGGCAAGAACGGTGAGCGTGACATCATCGTTTGGTATGGCAACACTCAGGCCTTGACAACTTCGGGGCAGTATGAACTTTGTGGTCGTGTTCTGGATGTTGCCAAAGAGTTGAACTGCAAGTACGTGATAACTCTCGGTGGGTACAGGCAAGAAGAAGTCAAGACGCCTCCGCAGATGTACTGTGCTGCGTCCGACCATGAAACTCTCGAAGAAGCCTTAGCCCTCGGGACCAAAATAATGGTTGGGGAAATATTCGGAATCGCTGGCATCATGGTGGGGTTGGCCAAGCTTCGAGGCGTGAAGAGTTTTTCGCTTCTCGTGGACACTTTGGGCACGCATCCTGATGTGAATGCGACGCGCACCTTGCTGTCAGCTTTGAACAAGTTTTTGAGCATGAACATTGACCTTTCAAGGCTAGACACGGCTGCAGAAGAGACTGAGAAGATACTGGAATCCTTCGGCCTGATCAGAAATGTTGGAGAAGAAAAGAAGAGAGAGGAACAGCGGTTCCGCTGGTTTATCTAGCTCTTGCCCTTAGCTTCACCCATGAACTGCTCGTAGACCTTTTGTACACGCTCAGCAGCCGGACCTGAACCTTCCACAACGCCTTTCTCAGTTATCTTAACCTTGTCCATAACCCAGATGAAACCCTTGTCTTCGTAAAGCCTAACCATCGTTGGAAACACTTTTTCAAGGCGATCGGCCAGCGCCTTCATGTCAAAAGGCTTTTCAACAGTCAATATCTGAGACACGGTGTTCCCGTTGACAAAAACTCTGTGAAGTATCCTTCCTTCTTCATCCTTTGCCCCTGAAAGGCACAGGCTAAGAGTATCTGGGTTGATGCCTATCAAATTGCCGCTGAACTTCTTTCCACTCGCGGTCACAACTATCACGTTCTTGTCTGCCAACGCTGACACTTCAGTGAAAAATTTTCTCTGCGCCACTGACAATTCTGAACACACCTTACCAAGGTGAATCTGTGAAAGGTCTATTTAAGATCTATAGAACTGTTGACTTGCGGCGCACTTTAGTCCCTTTCTCTCGTTGCAGGCTGTCTGCAAGGCTGAAAGTCTGACGCATTCCATGAGGTGGCCAAGGCAGACGAAATCACAAGATGCGGTGACGTATAGTGCATTGAAAAGTGCTCCCTTGCAGAGACTCTCTCCTAAGTCCTCACCGTGGGCCTTGCTTCATGCCCGCCCCAAGTCAGTAGGGCCTTCTCCAATGCCTGTGTGTAGTACTAGTACCCTAGGGGGGAGGGGGTAGGTCAAATACAGGGGGTGAAAACGCGAATACAGGGATGTAGCGTTTCTAATTCTGGGCAGAACGCGAAAAGATCCGTGCAGCCGCTACTCGATGCTGATGTCTTCTGAAAGGTAAGCGAGGTCGAATGGTTTAATCATTATCCCCGTTTTCAAGCTCACGATAAATGACTGAACATCCGTTATGAAGTCTGAAAACTTGACCGTGTAGTCTCTCATGAAATCTGCGTATTTCGAGTAGTCCCTGTGAACCGACACCATGACCGCATCCTTTCCCAAGCCTTCTCCGTCGGAGGCGAAAAGAATGTTGGGATGCTGCGTCGTCCATTTCTTTGCCAAGTCAAGCTTCCTTTCAACCTCTTCTTTTCCGTATGTCTTCGTCTTTGCAAACGTTATGGCTAGGATTTCGTAGCCAATCTTGTGGAACTCGGGGACGATCGTGTAGCTTCTGATGTAGTCTTCCAGCAGCTTTCTGTTCCTCGTCACAGTCGGCTGAGACGTCCCGATTGCTCGGGCCAGTTCCCTGTCGCTTCTCCTTGAATCTCGGATCAGCTCGCGCAGGAGCTTGTCCATTTTCTCTTCTTTCATGCTTCTTCGAACGAAAAACAGTCTGCAAAGCTTTTATCGTTTTCGGCGCACGCTGCCGAAGGTCTCGCTGATTCATGTCCTTTTTTCCAAGTCTTGCTTCAGCAACACAACGCTTTTTGGCGGCAGGTCCCGTGAGACCAGAACGTTCGGGCCGATCCAGCTGTCGTGTCCAACCTTTACGCCTGGCATGAAAAGCGCGTTTATCCCGGTCTTCACGTTGTCTCCGAAGACTACTCCAAGCTTTGTTCTTCCGGTGTCCACAACCTTGTCTTTCACCATCATCCTGACCGTTTTGGCGTCAAGCCGATAATTGGCGGTTATCGTGCCAGCAGCGATGTTGCACTTTTCACCGATTACGCTGTCACCAACGTATGACAAGTGGCCTATGTGCGTGCCGTCCATCACGATGCTGTTCTTAACCTCGCAGGCGTTTCCCACCCGCACCCTCTTACCGACGCTCGTGCATGGTCGTATGTAACAGTTTGGTCCCACATCGCTCTCTTCATCGATGTAGGCTGGGCCTTCAACGTATGCTCCTGAGCGCACGCGAGCAGTTTCTGCAACGGTTACTTGTCCGATCAGGTGGGCACCATTCTCGATGAACCCGCTTATCTTGTGTTTCATCCGCATCAACGCCCAACGGTTTGCCTCCAGCAGGTCCCAAGGTCTTCCCACGTCAAGCCACTGCTCGCCGGCAATCTGGGCAGCCAACACCGTCTTCTCGTTGATGAGCAGTGAGAGCGCATCCGGGATTTCCATCTCACCTCTAGCCGAAGCAGAAATCTGCTTGAGCTTACCAAAAATCTCTGTTGAAAAAACATAGATTCCTGCGTTAGCCAAGTTTGATGGGGATTCTTCGCGGGCAGGTTTCTCGATTATTCGCCTTACCCTTCCTCCATTCTCAAGTTCCACTATCCCGTAGTTCTCTGGATTTTCAACAGGAACGACAGCCATGGTGGCCTTCGGCTTTTCTTTTTGATGCAAGTCGACAACGGTCCTAACGGCCTCAGCGTCGAAGAGCAGGTCTCCGTTAACGAGCAGGAAATCTTCCTGCACAAATGGTTCGACCACGCTTACGGCGTTGCCTGTTCCAAGCACGGCCTCTTGCTCGACGTATTCGATCTTCAACCCAAACTTTTTACCGTCGCCAAAATACGCGCGTATGGCATCTGCCATGTAATAGACGACTATGACCGCTTCATTTACTCCGGAAGCCTTCAAAGCGTTTATGCAGTGTTCGAGTATTGGTTTTCCACCGACCTTTATCAGATGCTTCGGCCTGGTTGCCGTTATGGGCTGAAGCCTTACTCCTTCTCCAGCGGCCAAGATCGCAGCTTTCATCTACTTCACTTTCCCAGCGGACTGCTCGACAAGCATAACGCCTTTTTCCATTATCTTCTTTGCTGTTCTTAACGATTCACCCTCAACCGTCAGCCTTATCACAGGCTCGGTGCCGGATGCCCTGATAAGGATCCATCCGTCTTCTAAGGATAAGCGGACACCGTCAACTCTTGACAGCTCGGTGTTTCCTGGAAAGACCTGCCTAAAGTCTTCGCCGATTTTCTTCACGACTCTGTATTTTGCTTCATTGTTGCATGTCATGTTTTTTCTCAGGGTTTCGTACTTGGGTGTTTCGGAGATTAGTTCTGTTAACTTCTTGTCTTCTTCATCTAGGGCTTTCAGAAGCAGGGCTGAAGAAAGTATTCCGTCTGGACAGTAGTGGAATTGAGGATGTATCCATGCTCCGCACGGTTCTCCTCCGAAAATGGCGTTCTGTTTTTTTATTGCTTCCGAGAGGTAGATGTCGCCGACTTTTGTCCTCAGAACCTTGCCGCCATGCGGCTCTACCATTTTTTCAACGCACATCGAAGCCTCAACGTTTGTTACGACGATTCCACCCTTCTTCTCCTTTGTGACGTACGCGGCATAAGCGGCCAGTGCACGGTCAAAGTCTGCTAGGTTTCCCTCTTCGTCTATGAAAGCCACTCGGTCACCGTCGCCGTCGTAAGCCACGCCTAAATCTGCGCCCAGTTCCACGACAGTCCTGGCAAAAGACGTCAGAGACTCTTTGTTTGGTTCAGGGCTTCTGGCGGGAAAAAACTCGTCTGGCTGGGAGTTCAAGGCCGTAACTTTGCAGCCTAAAGACGCTAGAACTGTGGGGGCCAGGCTGAATGTTGCTCCGCAGCCTGAATCTACTATCAAATGCCGTTTTTTGCGGAGTTTCACGGCATTGCGTATCATTTCAACGTACAGGCGTGACTGGTCTGCGGATTGAGTGTCGCCGATGTCTCGCCAATCTTTCAGATTGAAGCGCTTATCTTGGATGATTTTTTCGATCGCGTTCTGACTCTGCTCACCGTAGGCCATGCTATCACGGTGGAAGATCTTTATGCCATTGTACTGAGGTGGGTTGTGTGAAGCCGTAATCATCACGCCCACGCCTGCGTCCATTCTGTGAGTTAGAAAAGCCAACACTGGGGTCGGCAGGATTCCCATGTCTTTGACGTTGGCTCCCCCTGACAGAAGGCCAGAAACCAAGGCGTTTGCAAGCATTGGGCCTGAGTTTCTTGTGTCCCGAGCAACAAGTACCTTGTTTGCCTTGGAAAACGCTGCAATAGCCATGCCTATCTGGGCTGCCAGGACTGGTGTGAGGTCGACGTTAACTAGGCCGCGCACCCCTGAGCTGCCGAACAATTTTGGCAAGCTTCAACGTCACCTGAAGTATCGAACTGATCCATTGATGAAGAGGACCTGCTCCTTTAAAAATTAGGCGACATTCCAACATCTTCCACGGCGCTTAAAGGTGTGGTGCCTGTTGTCGGTCGTTATTAGCCGAGAATGAGGCGTATGCACACCCAGACGATGTCACCCCCAAACAAGGCTACTATCAGACCTGCTGTGACGAATATGAGCATGGGGAGGCCCGGGGTAGCCCAAACCTTATCTCTCATACTTCCAGCCTCGATGGCTTTATCCAATCTTTCAATGATCTCGTTTCTACCCTCGTCCTTAGGTAAGATGATCAGTTTTCTCTTGAAGCTTCTCTCTGCGTTTTCTTCCACGTCCTCCATGGGATACACGTGCCACTTCTCTTTCAACTTGTTGATGGAAACTTTGTACCCTGTGATTAAGACCAGGATCTTCTTTCCAAGAGATTCATTCTTGTGGTCTCCTTCAAACAGGGGTTGTCGAGTTCTAAGGCGTGAAGACACATTGTAGAGCAGGATTGCTATTGCCGTCAGTGCGGCGAACAGTACCGAGTTGCTGAAAACGGTTATTGGGAAGAAGGTTCTTGAGATCGGTGAAGGCTGACCTGCTAACGGTGTCAGCAGGTTCTCAGGATAGAAGGGCAAGGCGAGCGCCAGGCACATGAGGGCTTTTGCGTCTGCCCCTCCGAAGCCGCCTGAGTAATAGAGCACTATTGCGAAGGCGGCGGTTAAACCGAAGCATGTACCATATGCGATCAGCTGTGACGGTTCATAGAGAAAGAGTTCTGCAGATGTGAGTGCGAAAGATAAAGGGGCCAGCAACAGCCAAACGCTGTCGCTTACTTCGCGGGATTTGTAGTCACTCCAAGAAGCATAAAGCAGAAA
The DNA here is from genome assembly GCA_050012255.1 of Bathyarchaeia archaeon. GTDB lineage: Archaea > Thermoproteota > Bathyarchaeia > Bathyarchaeales > Bathycorpusculaceae > DASPPK01. The sequence goes on along the minus strand of JBEKHN010000001.1, from coordinate 70,975 downwards.
GAGCAAAACTGTCGTTGATCTTGCTAAGTCAATTATCATTTGCACAGCGACACCGTTGCGGACCTTCTGTCGTTATTGCTCTGGATATTTAATAATTAGGATGTGTCGGCATAAGAAGCGTTGCGAATCTTTTTGGCGGAGTTTTCGGTTTTTCTAAGAGGCTTGTTCTTGCTGTGCCCATGGTCCTAGGATCTGCTCTTGAGCTATGACTTTGAAGTAATATGTTGCGCCTGATGTCCAGTTATAGTCTACCGTAATTCTCTCTACGTGGCCTGCCGCGCACGTTACCGGAAGAGATAAGCTCGTTAGGTTCTGCAACCTTGAGGATGATGTCCCAACGTAGACTTGGATTATATGTGCGTCAGAAGTTCCTGCGTTTTCTATGTCAATATCTATTTTGTCATTTAAGGTTCCGTAGAAATTGACGTTTGCCGAGGTCAGTATGACACCTGCCCGGTTTGCAGCGCTGTTCATGTAAGTCATGATCCAAGCGTATGTTACGACTATCGCCGCCACCGCTATGACTACCAGTAGCAGAGTCGCAAGTATTGGTGATATGGCTCTTTTCGACTTCGCCGTTTTAGCTGTCAAACACATTCACCCTTGTGTGTATAGCAAATCTCGCTATTCATTATTTAACTCGTATGAACTCGGAATCCACATTCGAAATAACTGTGAAGCGCGCATGCATGTTCCCAAATTCGTCTGTGAGGCAGTTTGTTTTTCTAGCATTGCTGAGCATGCGGACGATGATTTGTATTGGATCGGACAAGCATCGCTTAGAGGGCGTGACGCGGCTTCAACTCTATCACAGTTGAAAAGGGCAATTGGGGAAAGTGCATACATGCAATTCGAGTTTCTCGGGTTTCCGGTTTGCGTGTGCTCTGACTCTCCCTCCCCCGGGTCTAATATATGATCCAAATACGATTCAACGTTAAGCAGGCTTGCTTGCTCAGGCTCACTTTATCGCGTTTGAAAAAGGGGAATTTGGAAAGGCACACACGCACTAGAACTTGAAATCCGTCGTCAGCGCGTAGAGGAACAAGCGTGCTATGATAGCTGATTGTTCTCTCCTGTTACTGCAACTGTTGGTGGGTACTCGACGATTATCCACAGGCCTGTTTGATCGGTATTGTTGTAGATCGGGGTCGTTGTGGCGTTGAATGTTGCGATTGCACCGTACCATATGATGTCTTGCATGCGGGGATCTAATGTTTGGTTGAAGCTCACCGTGGTCCTTGTCACCGGCAATAGCTGAATTGTCTGGGGTGTGGAGTTTGCTCCTAAGGCGCCTGTCTGGTTTCCTTTAATGTTATCGAAGAGGTAAAGGTTCTGATTGGCATTGTCGGTGAACATTATTCCTGTGCCATTTGTTCCCGAGATTGACTGGCTCCAATGATGGGCCCAAGCTGAGGCTGAGTAGTTGTAGAACAGATCTGACGCGTTTGAAACATTCGGCAAGCCGTTTGTAGTTCCATTCTCGGTTTGCACTTGACCGGTCAGCGAAGTCAACCAGACTGGGCATAAGTAGTTGATCGTTCTGTTCTGCTGCGACTGTACGAACATCAAACTCAGCTGATACGTATAGTACGTTGCATTAGCTGGCAGAGTTAACACAATATCAGAATAAATGTCTGAGCAATTAGGGTTGGTGACACCATTGGACCATTCGGCTTCCTGATGGACTATATCTCTTACCGTTCCACTAGTTATTACGTATGATAAAGGTGATCCATATCCGCTTGAATTTGTGTTGATTCGCATGAAGTTGGCCGTACTTGATGAGCTTCCGACTGTGGAAGTCACGACGAAGTTACTCTGAAACTGAAGCGTTGTGAGGCCGTTTGAGAGTCTTCCGGAACTAGGCGAATCGCTGAAATATCTGTTCGTGTAAGCATAAGGCGTCTGAGTGGCCGTGTCGCTTCCATTCCACCATATCATGACTTTTGAAGCACTTGGAGTCGCGAGGAAGACGAGCATTGTCCTACCGCTGAAAAGGCTCATGTTACTCGTAAGGCCGAGTGGAACATGATATGCCGAAGACCAATCTTCTATTTGGAACGGAACCTCGCGGTTCACGCCGTTTATGGTCTCGTTAACGTGGATCGATTTTACAGGCACAGGAGGAAAGGGCAACGTTGAATTAGAATTCGTGAGTACTAGGTTTTGTCCAAGCCACCGCATCGTCCCGTCTTGCAGTAGCTCTACGACGATCGTTTCTTGTCGTGACAAAGAGTACAGGTTTAGTGGCAGGAGTATATTGGTTGTTCTTGTTTGATTACTTAGTGCTAGGGTTGCGTCATCTATCCTGAGATAGGCTGTTCCTCCTCCTGCTGATGTAACGTCTACGTAATAGTCAATTTCTAGGTAGTCAGTCTGATTAACAACTGTGTAATTTGACCAAGAGTAGGTTCCTGAGAGCGTAGACCATGAACCTGCGAGATTGCTTGAGTTTGCTACGTATTGAGCTACTGTTTGTCTGACCGTCCCATTTGATGCCTTGATCAAGATGTCTACGTTGGCATGCACTGCTGACGAAGTGGTGAATGGTACATCGGAGGAGAACGAGTAGCTTCCTGAACCAGAACCATTGTTGTGGTTCGGTCCCGTGTCGGTGAAATTGTTGTTTAGCTTGAAGTATGACTTGAGGTTTGGTTCAGAGCCGGTGAGTTCGGCTTTGTAATCGCCTTGAATCGATGCCAGGCTTCTATCAACGTTCCAGTACCTTAAGTCGTCTCCGTACCCATTTAGGGGTTGATTACCCCCTTTTGACGCCATAAAATCGTTTTCTGTGACACCTGCTGTCGATACTTTGGTTGTCCAGGAGGTGTTTTGAGTGTCTAGTGCAGGGATGCTGTTTTGGTCTCCAACGTATAGGAGGAGGGTGTGCGCGGTTTCGTTCCATACGATGGCGATAAAATACCATTTACCTGCAACGAAACTGGTCGTGCTCGTGATTGAGGCCGTGGCTCCCCAGTCAAGAACCAAGTTTGATCCAGGTATCTTGGTTTCCATATTGTCGGCTTGACCCCACGGTCTGTTGGCGACGGTGTTCCATTTAACCCAGAATGAAATGGTACCAGCTGTCGAGCCCCAATTAGGTGTTCCATTTCCAATTTTCATGTACCCTCCAGTGGCATCAAGAGAATACATGTTGGAGGCCGTGGTGTAGGCTTGATAGTAGGTTGTCCACGTGCTTGCGGGTACAGAGGAAACGCCTGTTAGCGGATAAACAAATTTGCCCATCAGTTTCCTTCCTGTGCTTCCTGCGCTGGCGTTGAGCGTTATTCCAGAAGCGTCAGCACTACTATTTTTCAACAGATAGTAGCTTGAGCCGCCGATTGTTGTCGTCTCTTGATGTGCATAGAGTGTTTGAGTCGAAGCGGCTGATGTGGAGTTCCATGTCAATGCGGCAGTGTAACTGTTGAATGAAGAGGCCACAACAATGATTCCTCTTTGGTCTTGAACTTGAACAACGTAGGAGTAAGGGTTTATTCCAAATGGCACGTCAACGTAATATGTGCCATTTGCGTACGCTGTTGGTTCTGTGTTTGGATTTACGAGTTCCCAAGTTGAACTAGCGTTGTTGTAGTGATAAAAGTTGAAGTTCTGTTTTCCAAGGGTTACCAGAGGTTGATTCTGGTCTTGGGTTATGTTCAGGCATGCTTGCCCTGTAGTGATGTTGATGGTCTGGACGCCTAGTTTGCAAGAAGTCTGGTAGTTTACACCTAGAATTCCAAGCCCTGGCAAGTCGTAGTTTACAGTTAAGTTTCCGCTGCTGTAGCTTGTGCTCGCGAACCAATACGCTTGAAGTGCAGACCTGCTTAAGTTGAGTGACGTTCCCCATTCAGGATGCATATTTGCTATGTTTTGCAGTCCGGATTGAAGGTAATTTGTTGCTGAAGCGTTTGCGTATGACACGTTTCCAGTGATTTGTAGAACAGAGCCGTAGTAGCCTACTGTGAAACCCAGAATTTGTTTGATTGCAAGATTTGTTTCGTCTATCGCGTTTAGGATCGGTGGCTGATTTTGGACTGGACTGCTGCGAATTGTGGAGTAAGTGACTATGACTGTTGTGATGAGGATTACTGCCACAAGCAAAGCCGCGATTATTGAGAACTGGCCTTTGTTGTTCATGCTAAACTCCTCCAACTTGCCCGAGTTGCAAGACTACGAGCCTTGAGGTTCCACTGGCACCGTACTGAGAAGGAAAGAGCCTGGGCTTGTAACTGCAGAGAAGTCCAAGAGCCGTTAGCCTAATATCAGGTGTCCTCGCCAAGCCTAGAGCTAAGAAAGCACCTGAGAAAGCACCTGAGTTGGGATCGACATGCTTGTAGAATGCCCCAGGAAGCCATGTGCCTACCTGCTGCAGAATGTATGATGTCACGGTCAGATTGTATTTGTTCAGTATCGAAACTGGCAAGGCTCTTGTTGCAGTCTGGTAGGGGGAAGGATAAATGCCGTAGTAGTTGCAGTAATACGATGCTTCTGATGAAAGCCAGACGTTCGCTAATCCTGGGACATGGTCGCTGTCATTAGTGATCCATGTATCGTCGTAGCTATACGACGACTTGTTTAGCCCTTCAAGAAAGGCATTCAACCCCGAAGCGCCAACGCCCATCATTCCATAGATTCCCCAACCGTTCTGATTATTCGGAAATAGACCTGTATTACTCACATAATACAGTGGATACCCCACTATGCTTACCCATGTCCAGTTGTAGTAGTTAGTCGCGTTTCCCAACATGAATGAGTATTTTGCATATGAACTGTGTACCGTGTCATAACCTGCCGTCGCGTAGAAGCCAGAGGGAATTGGCACTGCTTCTCCATTCGTGTTTACCACCACTGCGCTGGTAATGTTTTCGTAGGGTGAGGCGGATATCTTCGTTCCATTCAATATTTGTCCAAGCTGGGTCGTGTTTTGGACCATTATTGTCACCTGAAAATACGGTGAAAGTAGGTTGTATAAGTCTTGAGCCAACGTTTGCGCTGTGTATCCTGTGATCCACCATCCGTTAGAGTCGCTGCAATTCAATATGTAGAGTGTTCCTCCGCCTCCATGTTCACCGATTTTCTCGGGGGTGGAATTGAAAGTCGCGTTTGAGGAAGCAACCAGGTAAGTAGCAACGTCGGAGCTTATGCCCAAGCTCTGCGCGTTCGAGATCGAATTGACCATGCTGTAGAGCTGGGTTCCTCCGGTTGACGCGTCGTAGACGGTTAAATTGTAGACGATGTTTGGGGGCAGGCTGGCGGAAAGCGCAGTTTGAAGTTGGCCCCATGATGGGTCATTAAGTGCCGTGAAGACTGTTTGGCTGAGGTCATGGTCAGAGTCTAACATTTCGAGCGTCGTCAATGCTAGTCTTCGGAGATTTATCGGTGAAACTTGCTGTGGCTGAGGCAGGAACGCAAAGAACGAAGCTATTATTGAGGCTCCTGTGATGATGACGATTACGAGCAGAACCTCTATGGTTCGCATCATTCTAGCTCACCACCTGATAACCCTGCAGACTCCACAATGCAAGTTTTGCCTGATAGGAGACGCCGCCGACTGTGACTAGACGTGTGTCTGTGGCAACCCAGTCTTTTGCAAGCGGGTTCGCTCCGAAAACCACTGGAAAAGACATGGAGCTTACTCCCCACGGCATCAACACGATGCCAGAATTGTTGTACGTGATGGCTAGAATGCCGGTGTTGTTTGTTGGGACTACGATATTGCTGTAAGCGCCTGGACTGATGTTTCCGGTGCGATTGGAAAGAGGCATTTCGCGTAAGGTGAAGTCTTGGGCTAGCAGAACAAAAGTTGCGTTGTAAGCGATTGTTTGGTTATTTCCTCCGTACGGGAAGTCTGCACTGTTAGCGAGAAGCACGCTTCCGTTGCTGAAATCAGCAATGAGGGGTACTGGATAAGGTATTGGATAATTGTTGTTGTAGAAAATGTGTTCGTAATCTCCGGCTCCGACCAGTCCGCTTGAGCGGGCATACGCGATTATGGCGTATGAGGTGTTTGTTCCATCGAAGCCTGAAAAACTCAGGAAAGCCTGACCTTGGCTATTCGTCACACCAGTGCCACTAGTGATGTTGTAGGATGGATATTGGGCCTGACCTGTGACGTTGACGAGACAGTAGCTCACGTTGGCGTTAGCAAGGGGGTAACCGTTTCCGGTTACGCTAACGATTAGGTTTAATGGAGTATCCGACGCTCGACTTATGCTAACTGTTAGTATCGGAGTTATGGTAAGGCTAAACCCGTAGGTTCCGTTTATTCCAAGTAGTCCTGCCACGGTTGAGTAGTTGACGACTTCGTTGAAAGGCACAAGTAGCGATTTTCCGAATCCAACAGTAAGGTTGCTGTAGTACATTTTGGTCATGGGATAGTACAGCGGGTTTGCCGACGAATAGTTGAGTCGCATGAGTGAAAATGGGCTGAGCGCGTACTGCGTGAATTCTGGGTCTTGTAGGCCGAAAGTCGTGGGGATGCTGTTTGTTGTTCCCCAGAACGTCGTGTTTGCCGAGTCAAGTGGACTGCCAGGGTTGAGAAGCATGTTATCGAGCAGGTCACTGCATTTGGTTGCGAGATTTCTGTGGCTCTGGTACAGAATTGCAGTTTGTATGGTCTGGTTGAAAAGACTCACGAAAAGAAGTATTGCTCCTAGCAAAACTGTGAGGGAAACAATGTGATCGATCGTTGCGCCAGTCATTTTTGTCCTCCTATCCTCCGAACTTTAGCAATATTGTTCCATTCGAAAACTTTTGGGCGCTGACGCATGCGTTCGTTGAATTGCTCACGAAGATGGATTGCTGCCAAAGAACATTGGATCCTAAGATAACCGTGGTTGTCACTGAGTTTGAGGTTCCAACCAATTTTACTGTTAATTGTAGGAAGGATGGATTTGACCCAGGGTTTGTGCTCGAGGACAGAGTTGCGTTTCCCATGTAGTAAGCGCTCTCAATGAACGGTGGAAGTCCTGGGGAATAGGTTACTGTTCCTGTAGGTATCGTGTCGTGATTCAGGGAGAAATACAGTTGCTGCACCGCGCTTCCCAAGTGACCTGCAACATCTTGGAGAGCAAGTGTTCTTCGCGAATCTACCCACGTGTTCATGAGCCAATTTGCAAAAATGGGAAAAAGAAAGATCTGAAGTATCAACACCGGCATCAGAATCACGTACTCGATTGTCACGTGTGGCATTCATATTCCTCAAAAGTGGCTAAGCATACACTCCCAGAGAAACGGTCACATTTCCAGTAAAGAACTCCAATGAAGCCTGCTGGCCTGCTGGGACTAGCACCTCTTTAAATGAACTGTTGAAATTGAAAAAGGTTGAGTCGAACCCTAAAGCTGATTGTGGAAAGTCAACGGTTATCTTGATCTTGTTGATATTTTGTGTTTGATTAACGTTGAATGCTGTTGCCATAAGTGTAACGGATTGTGAAAGGTGCAGGTCTTTTCCTGACGGTTGAAGGATGGGCAAAAAGCAGTTATAGTAGCCCGTATTTGCTATCGTCGAATTCAGCATCCTTATTGAAGGGGCAACGACTACTCTTATGTAATTGCCATCATTCATTGGAACTCTTTCGATCACGAAAACATTACTTACTGGTGCCGAAGTGCCCTGTAAGAGAAAGGAACTATTTGATGTGGGAGATATGAGTTCCTTGTAGTTGTTGGCAATGTTATAAGTGTTTGTGGGCATGTTGAAAAAGAGGGCGCCTGTGCTGAAGCTGGCGATCCGCGTGTAATTTGTACTATTTACGTATTTTACGTAAAGAGTGTAGTTCAATGCGACGGATTGAAAGGTGATTTGACCAAACTTGCTTGCGTAACGCATTGTTTGCGTGCGTCCAATAGTCCATGCTACGTCGTCTATTTGGAGACCGACTGTCTGCATGAACTGTTTCATTGCGCTGAACTCGTTTTCTGCCATTCGTGCGTTCAAGTAGTTGTTTGCGAAGACGACAGTAACTAGGAGCATCACCACTATGGCGCTCGTGATTATTGCGGTGGAAATGGCTGGGCTAACCGCCTTTTTATCGTTTCTGAGCCGATGTAGCATGTTAATCTTCGTTCTTCCTTGATCCTTTTTCCTACGCAAATTTCACGAATATCGGCATTAGTTTCGCAGCCAACACCGATATTACCACAAGAATTGCTGCATGCTTGAAGCCTGCCGCAATTGATTCCTCGCTTATCTTACCTGCTACTATACCTATCAGATAACTGGAGAAAATGCATGATGTGTTGAATATGGCTACTATCCAGCCCATGTCTTGCGGCGGCGTTCCTCCGGATATCCCAAAAGTACCTGAAGTGAAGCTTAACATCATGGTTGTTGTTATCACAAGAAGAAGAGCGCAGAAATAGGGCATCATTATGTACGGACGGGTTTCCGACTTCTTTTGTTTTTCAACTTCTTGCGTTAAGTTGTTAAAGCGAGCAAGCGATTCTATCATTGCGATTGTGCCGCCGCCCACATCGACAGTTTCAACGAGCAAGAACATGACAATCTGAGACATCCAGCTTCGAGTTCTCTTGATAAAATCCATTATCACTTTTCGGACAGGAATTCCCCAGGAGATTTCTGAGCTTATCTTGCGTAGTTCTTTGCTGAATACACCGTAGTCGCGACGTGAAAGACTTTCAATGCATTTTTCTGGCGACAGGCCAGTTTTTCTGACTTCTGTCAAGTCTCTAAGAAAACTGTTTATGCCCTGTTCAGTCTGCGTCTTATGGGTTGAGAGTTTGCTGTGCAGTATCGCGGCGGGCGCCGTGGCAACAAACAACGATACGGCGGTGGCCACGGGCAGGTCGACTAGTGAGCCAAAGATTTTGAAAACGTAGAGCAACAGGAACAGCACTGCGCCTATGATGCCGCAGAGTCCAAACACCTTGTAGGGACGCATCTCGGTGACAGGAGTCTTGGGTTGCATGCTGTGTGCCAAGTAGATGAACATCATTGAAAGCATAGGACTGAGCACGTATGTGTAGAGGATTATCATTGAAGTGGACCCTCCGCCGCCTACGCCGCCGCCGATGTTTTCAACGCTGAACATGATGTAGAAGCAGAGGGACATCATGACGTTCACAATTATGAAAGTCTCTAGGAGCATTCCAAGTCTTTCAGCGGCGGCTCTGACACGCAGTGCTCTTGCTTTGAAGATGTCTTCGGCTTTTCTTTCAAGGAAGTGTCCGATGTCGCCGCCGATGATTACCGTCGACGCGTACCCCGACAAGAAATCTTTGAAAATGTCGAGGGGGTTTTTCTTTGCAGCGTTTTCAATTGCAGTAAGCGGGTCTATGCCGAAGATCTCAACGTCTTTTATGATTTCTCTTGCCTCGCTCTTCATTCCTGGCAGCAGCTCGACTTCGGAAAGTCTTTTGAAGCTGCTGTACGGTGCTATGCCTCCAGAGGCCATTACGCTGATGTAAGATGAAGCGAACGGCATCTCTCTTTCCAAGTTGGCTGCTCTCTCACCGGCCCTGGACATTGGAACTAGGAAAAACCCGATCATTACGAAGAGCGGAAGAGGAATCAGGAAAATGACTGGGATGAAGCCGTAGAGAAGCATGATAACTGTGCTGACTGCCGATACTGGAATCGTTAAGACGGCCATAAAAAACATTAACGACACGTAGGTTTCAGGGTAAATCTTGATCCTTGCTTTTTCCAAGTAGTCTTTAAACTCTACGACATGTTTCAGAAAAGAGGGCGCCGTTCTTCCAAAGATGCGGAAAGACCACGCCTCAAGGGTATCTAGAAACGGCAACTGCCTTAACCTCCTCCCCTGCGAGAACCTTCTCATAGATCTGCTTTGGCTTGGCAGAATACTCTGCTATTATTGCGGCCACGTCCTTGTAGCTTCTGATGTCGTGTTCTCGCATCCAGTGGAGTACGACTCTGCGTTTCTCAATTTCTGCGATGAGGTCTTTCTTGCTCATGCCCATTCGCTCGGAGATCCCTGCAAGCATCACGCTCTTGTCAAATGCTTGTATGTGTTCGTCCTTGTTCGGGTACCATTTGAACACTGTCCTGTAGTCCTCGTAGTCCGCGATCTCGTTGACGTTCAGTATACGCCTGTACGCTTTTCGCTCGGTGTTCTTGATCAGGTGGACTCTTTGAACCGACAGCACTATGTTCATCAACGGAATGTATGCTGGAGAGATGTCCATGGGTTTAGAAGTCAGTCGTTTAATCGCTGAATCCAGGTTTTCAGCGTGCATGGTGCACATTCCACCGTGGCCCGTGGCCAAGGCTTGGAAGAGCACGTAAGCTTCTTGTCCTCTCACCTCTCCCACTATGAGTATGTCTGGACGGTGCCTCATCGAAGTTTTCACCAAGTCGAAAAGTGCAACTTCTCCCGTGCTGTCTCCGCCCAGGCCATAGCTTTGTCTGGCGATTAGTGAAACCCAGTTTTCGTGAGGCAGATTAAGCTCAGCTGTTTCTTCTATTGTTATGACTTTGCTTCCAGGCTTGATCAGGCAGGCCAGAGCGTTTAGAGCTGTTGTTTTTCCTGCTGCTGTTCCACCTAGAACCATGATGGAGGCTCTGTGTTCAAGGCATTGCCAGAGGTAGGCGGCCATCTCCTCCGAGAAAGTGCCTATGTTTATGAGGTCTATGATTGAATATGGGTCTTCTCTGAACTTCCTTATGGTGAAAGCGGTGCCGAAAGGCGTGACTTCGCGTCTGTAGCACACCGAAAGCCTGTGCTTACCAGGCAGCGAGGCATCGACGATCGGGAAGGCTGAGCTCACGTGTTTTCCAGCCATGTGCACGAGCTTAACAACAATGTTGTCAAGTTCTTCGTCCGTCTGAAACGCGATGTTCGTTTCGATGCTCTCATACGTTCGGTGCCAAATGTAGACGGATTTGTTCACACCGTCACATGAAATATCTTCAATGTTCGGGTCTCGCATCAACGGGTCGATCTGACCGAACCCTACAAGGTCTCTTTCCGCGTGGTAGAGAATCTTGTACCACGACACGTCGGGCAACCAGCCGAGGCTTATGCGGTATTTGTCAACGATCTTCTTTGCCTCGTCTGCAAAGAATCTTCTGGGGTCTAGAATTTCTTCTTTTGGGGACTCGATCTCTGCGAGGAGTATTTCTAGGATGCGGTTGTAGACGCTTCTCTCCAGCGGATCGAGCTGCAACTCGTCTAGAATGTACTTGTGCTCCCCGGTTTTTGGGTTTTGTGCGATGGCCACGTGGGCGAAAGGTTCGTAGAGCGGGTATTTTTCCACGACCTTGTGCCCTCTGGGCACTGGTTTAGGCGTTGGAGGAGGGAGGGTTGCCGCCTGGCGCTTTTTAAAGTTGAGTTTGATCTGCACTGTCTTCAGCTTTGCCAGTTTCCCTTTGAGCCGCAACTGTGTCATTGTTGTTCTCCTGTTCTATACTGTTCATATGTGGACGGTCTATTAAATATTACGTCTCACGAGACCTTACTGCCCTTCCGTCTCTTCCTTGGTTGAAACAACGATGAGCTTCATCTTGATCAGGACAAGGACTAGGACCGCAGCAACTATTGGAATCGCAACGAGAAGCACTGTTAACAACGGGAAGCCTTGTTCTTCAGGAGCAACGATCAATGTCACGTTTGACTGTCTCTGCTGATATCCGCTTTTTGCTAACGTAACCGTTATGTTCAGCGTGTCTACTGGGGCTTGTGGAGCGTTTATGATGAATGTGCAAGTTCCAGTTGAGTCTGTGACGTTTGTCAGTGGGCCTCCGTAGCCGTATGACATCGTGACTGTTGCACCGGCCACTGATGTGCCGTCTTCCTTGCATGTCACGTGTATCGACACCGTTTCTGTTTGGCCTGACCTGAGTGTCACTGGGGTTGTCTGAAAGCCAAACGTCCTAGGGTTCACTGTGATGTTCAGCTGACCTGCGTTGTCAAGGTATCCCGTTTTTGAAGCTGTTGCTGAAAACGTGAGATTCGTGGCTGCATTAACTAGGGGTGCAGTGAAGGCGAATGTCACGTTGCCAAAGCCGTCTGTCACTCCTGTCGTCTGGGTGAAGCTTCCGTTGGCTGTCGTGATCGTGACGTTTGCCCCTTGAATCGGAGTGTTTCCGTATCCCACGTGAACCACGACGTTTGATTTCCCTTCGGAATAGATGATGGATGAATCTGAAATGATGTTGACTGAAAGAACCTTGGGCCTTACGGCGACTACCGTTTGACTCTCAGCGTCTACGTATCCGCTCTTGGCTGCTGTCGCAGTTATAGTGACGTTGAGTCCGTCGCTCGATGAAGTTTGAGGGGCTGTGAAGGCAAATCCTGAGATGCCTGTTGCGTCTGTTAGCTGCGTTGTCGTCGAGAAGTTTCCGCCAGCGTCTGAGGTCACAGTGACCGTTGCATTCGCAACCGGGTTCGAGTCAAGAGTCACCTGCGCAGTTATGATTGCTGTTTCTTCCGAAAGAATTACGTCGGGGCTGGAGGTCACTTTCAAGACGAGTCTTCGAGGTTCAACGCTTACGGTTACTTGTCCCTGTCCGTCAGCGTATTGCAGTTTACTGGCTGTGGCTGTCACGGTGACGTTGACTTGACTCAGTGTCTGCGGGGCCGTTAGTGTAAATGCTGCTGAACCGTTTGAGCCTGTTGCTCCAGCATTAGCTGAAAGTGTGCCGCTGCTGCACGATAATGCGAGGTTAGCCCCGGTCACGGGTTGTCCAGAGGGATCTGTCACGTAAACAGTCAATGCTGTCGTTTCTTCAGACATTATCGTCGAAGGTACGGGGATCACCTGAACTCTGAGGGGTGGAAGAACTCTGATGTACTTGTAGTCGGAACCGTCTGTGTACCCGTTCATTGAGGCTCTTGCGATTATTCTTACATCCGTTGTCTCCGTGATATTTGGTGCTGTAAAGTTCGCTGTGAAGTACCCATTAGCGTCCGTGACCCCTGACTGGGGTGAGAATACTCCGCCCCTTACGGAGAGCAGTGTGACGTTGGCGTTAGCAGCTCCGCTGCCTCCGGCTGACACATAAACCGTAACCGATGTCTGTCCGTTGTAGGCAACAGTAGAATTGCTCAGAGTGACTGATGCTCCCAGCTGAGGAAGGTTTGCGACGGTTACCGTCGTGAAAGCAGGGGCGCTCCTGCTTCCGAAATCGTCCTCTACGGTCAGGCTCGCGACGTAGGTTCCGGTTGAAGAGTAGCTGTGATTGAAAAGTGACAGTGTCGTCCAACCGCTGTTTCCAGTGTCATTGAAGTCGAAAAAGTATTGGTAAACGCTTCCATCATCCTGTGAGTCTGTTCCCACGAGCATGACGGCTTGACCCGGTGCCACTAGGAGCTTGTCTGTCCAGAGAACTGCCGTTGGAGGCAAGTTGTTGTATGCAAATGGGTGCGTTAAGAACGGTATGAAAACGAGGTTTGTGCCGTCGCCTCCGACGCTGTTTCCTTTTCCATACGGGTTCAACGAGTCATGTTTCGGGCCAGTCTTCTGGCCCCAGTAGTTGTGTGCTGCGTTAACGGTGCCGGCGTATGAGGGGGCTAGTTCGACGCCTTGGCCGTTCTCGTATATGTCGTTGAAGTAGACTTGATGACTTGCGAAGCCATCGTATTGTATCCCGACGGTGTTGTTTGAAATGTAGTTGCGGGTGACGTACGTGCTCACGTTGGCTGAGATAAGAAGCCCACAGTTGTTTGATGTGACGTTGTTCTCAGTTATGACCGTGTTGCCGAGGGTGTTCGCTTCTAAGAGTATTCCGTTTTGTTTGCTGGAAGAGATATCGTTTTGTCTGATGTCCATTGTTCCGTTTAATTGACCAGTTATGAGCAAACCGTTTCCGTTTGATGCGATGACGTTGTTGTGCACGTCCACTTGGTCAACGGCGGCTATGAGGACGCCGTTTCCGTTTGAATCTATGATGTCGTTTTCTATTGAAACAAGGTCCCCACCGGCTACGTTGATGGCGCTTGCGCTGTTGTTAGCTATCTCGCTATTCCGGATGGTTAGAGTACCTCCATTCAACGTGATTCCGTTCTCAGAGTTCGAGCGTATCGCACTGTTTTGAACGTCTAGGGAACCGTTATCCATTGTTATCCCGTTTCTTCCGTATTCCATGATACAGTTCAAGAACAATGACGATTGTGTTCCATTGATTTCGATTGTCTCCCAAGCGACAGTGCTGGACGGGTCGTTGGTTGTGAAATGAATGTTCCGCTCTTTTGTTCCGTTTGCCAAGATTCTTCCGTTCACTATCAGCGAAAAGTCCCCTCCAAACCTGACCTCAACGCCAGGCTCGATCGTGAGTGTTGCACCCGGGTTAACGGTCACGTTGTTAGAAAGAACGATCGGGCTGTCCACCAAGGTCCATATGGTGTCTTGGGTGATCACGCCTTCAACGTATGTCGCCTTGACGGTGGGCAGGGTTTTGTACACGATGTTGAGAGAACCAAATACTATGGTGAATAGGAATAGTATTAACGTGAACTGTTTTTTCATGGGGAAGCATCCACTTTGTAGTCGAGCTTGTGCTATTCCTCTTGTCCGAATTGGCTTAAGCGTTATGAATTCAGGATAAAACTTTAGAATCTTGAGCTACATGGTTTTCTGGTTGTGCCTGGTTGGGCAAGAGATTTAACGAAGTGCAAGAACAACCTAATCCACAGTTGAGGGGAGGCCGCTTGAGAAGTTTCACTGCGTTCGCTCTGGAAGATTTTCCGCTTGTGAAGCCAGGAGACAATGTTGCAAGAATCATCGTTGAGACTTGTGAAAAGAACGGTTTTAGGGTTCAGGAAGGCGACGTGATCGTTGTTGCGCAGAAGGTCTTCTCGAAGGCTGAAAATCGTTTGTCCAGACTAAGAGAAGTTGTTCCTTCAAGAAGAGCCCAAGAGCTTGCCAAGACGACCGGGAAGAGTCCGAGGTTCGTGGAGCTTGTTTTGAGGGAGGCTGCGAACGTGCTCAAGGCTTCTCATGAAGTGCTGCTGGTCGAGGACAAGCGCGGTTTGATATGTATAAACGCTGGAATAGACAAGTCGAACGTTGAGGGGACGGGAAACTTTGCGTTGTTGCCCGAGAACCCTGATGAGTCCGCGAAAGAGTGCCGCTCGGAGATGAAGAAACTGACAGGCGTGAACGTGGCCGTCGTCGTTTGCGACACTTTTAGTCGTCCTTTCAGGCGTGGGCAGGTGAACTTTGCGATAGGAGCTGCTGGAATCAACCCGTTCAGGGATTATCGCGGGACGCGTGACTTGTTCGGTCAGGTTTTGAAGGTTAAGAATGTTGCTGTGTTGGATGAGGTTGCTGCTGCGGCGGAGTTGCTCATGGGACAAGGGAAGGAAGCTAGGCCCGTTGTCGTTTTGAGGGGCATGAGCGGTCCTGTTGAGTTCTGCGACAAGTGCGCCGCAAGTGAGTTGAGCATCTCTCGTAGCGAAGACCTCTTCAGCGGTGTCCTGTGAGACTCAGGCTGTCACGCTCTTTTTCGCAATGTGTCGTTGTCGGTGGGTATCCTGGGTAATACTTCAGCTCAACTTTGTTGTGCAGTCTTGGCGGTAAGCTCAGCTTCTCGGCACGTCTTGAGAAAAATCCTAATATTCCTCTTTGTGTTTCAAAACACCGTGAATTTTTGAATTTTGCTTCTCTCTGTTCCCCTTTTCTTGGATGGAAAACCTTTTAAATCGAATGATTACAAACTATAGAAAGAACAATTTAAATGAGGAAAGAAAAATGAAAAAGTATTTGATCGGACTTCTAGTATCTGCGATGATCGTAACATCTCTCTTAGGAGCAGCGTTCATACTCAATGTTAAAGGAGACACTTCTAGCGACTACTTACAAGTTCAAGGAGTGCTTAACACCGACACCTACTTGCTCTATCCATATACGAACAGTAACATGACTATAGGTTTCTCCAAATACGGCGAGATGACAAACCCATACACTGGCAATGGCATGAACTATTCTGGCAAAGATCCATTCGCCAACGAAGGCGTTCTACAGCAATACTGGGTTCAAGGATGGGAACTAAACGCGCGTTATGTTCACAGAGTCTACGGTGGACGGAACCTATGGGCGTTCGCAGAATTCTCCGACTTGATACAGACCGGAGGAGACTGGGTTAACATGGCGACTAATCCGTACGGTGCGCCGTACGGAGGGCGAAAAACCAGTGGAATTGCAACAACCGATCCCATAATAGTGCTCTACAATGGACCTAGAGAATTTGTTGCACAGTTGACAACGCACCTCAATGACACAACATTGGGAACGAGCTGGAGAGTACTTGACGTCGTATTCACCATAATCTTCGAGAAAGACAAGAAAGAAGTCACTGTGCTCAAAGACATCAAATTGACGATGGACGAAAAAATCTTAAGTGGACCCGTAGACGTGATGTTCAGCAACCGCGGTGAATGGGACCTTGGGCCTTCACCAGACTGGAAGAGCTACGTACACTTCTGGCATGACACTCCATTGCTCACAACGCCATATGATGTAGACTACACGCTTGCCCTGAACATCACAAGAGAATACGTATACTCGAACACTTCTTGGAACAGCGCCTACACAGGTCTGAACCTGGTGAACGACATCGGTGGTCATCCGTGGTATGGTCCGCCAGTGGTTTCATTCTCCGAATTCGTCTACGTGAACGGTCTGTGGCAAAAGAACGGAAAGAACTACACGCTAGACTACAACACGGGCCAGCTAACGTGGCTCACCGTGCCAGCGACTGGCTCAGGCGTTGAAATCTACTTCAAACTCTACAGAAAACCGAACGAATATAACGACGCCTACACAGTATCCTACACTACACCTGGAAGATATGACCTAGCGCAAGTGATAGCAAGAGACAACTCGAGCGTAGGCTTTGAAGCCTTCTGGCCCATCTTGAGCGACTACACACCAGACGGATGGACTACTGCGTTGCTTCCGATTTACAACACAAGCGACCCTGACATGGTGCCCGCATCTAAGGAACCGGACATACCGTTCATCATTGGACAATGGGATTTCATGCTGGACTACACTACGGCTCAGGGCTACGGGAAACAGTTCAGAGGCGTATCAGTCATCGGCCTAGTGGACCATCACGATGCAGACGATACGGAAATGGCCGCATTATTGGGTGGAACCCACCATAATACTCCAGACAGAGAAGCTCTCTTCCAACTGAACGAAGTGTTCAACCCGTGGGACCTAGTGTCTGCAGTTGAGAAGAAGGACACAAGAAGCTGGGTCGAATTCCTCTATGGATACACGTCCTACGCGTTGAAACACACGCCAGTCGTTAAGGTTGACGACAACTATTGGGACCAGTACGCAGAGTTCACTGAGAGAGTCGAGTGCCTAGAGACAGGTAAACTGCTGCACAGATACGCACTTGACCCCGTGCATGGCAGCCTGAAAGACTACAGTTTCTCTGTTGACTCATACACTGGGATCGCCACCATCTCGGGCCTCAACGCAAGTCTGCACTACAAAGTACTGTATTCGACCAACGACTACTGGCTTGGCAGCTACATTTTGCTTGACATCAACTCAGTGACTAACCAAGCGCTAACCGGTAGCCCGATATCGCTCTTTTCTAAAGAAGAATACGGCTACATCACCGACACGCTTGGAGTGAAATGGGCGGCTGACTTACATAATCTCGCAGTGAGTTTCCAGAACAAGACAACGAACTCATTCAGCACCCCTGAGGCTGCCAACATATGGTTCACCCCATCGAGTTACTACAACGAATTCAAAGTGTTCTTTGAGAACACGGCAATTCTGACAAACTACGAAAACTTCCCTGCAACTATGAACAATTCAGCCAGTGCTAATTTCAACTTGACAGCAACAATCACCGACCCAATAACCTACAGCGTGTCCGAACCCTACGGTAATGACACGGTCCACGTTCACTATTTCGACCCACAGATACACGTTTACGCAGCTGCGGTTTCGAACGGAACACACTACAACATGACATGGTACGTGGAGATTACGAACTCCCAGTACTATCTGTACAACGAAGAAATAGGCGGACGCTACGAGTGGGCGACTGTCGGAAGAGACTCAAAGCCCATCGATTCGATCGGCACATCCCTAGTTACAGCGGCCTTCAAGGACAAGCAGGTGGAGGTAGGAAACGCGGGACTGGACATGATATTCACTGAAAGCGGCGTGCAGAGCGCACCGAACATCATGAGCAAGTCTGGGTCAGGCAGCTCTTGGGCAGACTATTACATGAGCGGCGACACGACGGTACCAGGGAACAGAACAGGCTTATCGGACGACTGGTGCACGTATTGGCCAGTTAGTACGTCAAACCTGATCTCGGTCGGTGGCCCATTGGCAAACATGCTGACATACTACACCAACGATTACGAACCTGCACTCTACGGAATTTCATGGTACACACCCTACGGCCCATGGAACGGAGCCGTCGATGCTCTAACATGCTGGAGCAAGAACGCCTACTTCTCAAGCAACACGACGGGCTATGCAGTAATCAGCACATACTTGGATATCAACGGAACGGAGATCTTCAACGTGTGGGGCGTGTGGGGAAGAGACACCTTCTACGCTTGCCAGTGGCTAGCAGGAGACGTGGTAAGGAATCCGGTGACTACGTACTACGCGAACGACGGAACCACTGAATACTATTGGTACTACTCGGGAATACGATATCTGCAACAGGTCAACTGCGGCGTCACGGGCATCATTCTGAAGATGGACTTCACGGACCCGAAGCACCCAGCGTTCAGCATCGTTGAACACTTGGGCACGATAAGTGAGAAGTTGCCGATACACCCTGATCCATAAACCCTAAAACCTCTTTTTTTATTTTTCCCATTTTCTTTAGATATCTGTAAACTCACTAATCACACTCAGAGGACAGTGGATTTGCGCGTTTCAGTGGTGATTCCGACTTTCAACCGATGCTCATTGGTCACGAGGACTCTGGATTCACTTTTGACGCAGACACACAAAGATTTCGAAGTGATCGTGGTCGACGACGGTTCTGTTGACAGAACAAAAGAGTCAGTCGAACCGTACGTGGGCAGAACGATCAGGTACACGAGAACTCCGCACAGGGGAACACCTTTCGCATGGAACCTGGGCGTGAACGAAGCAAGAGAAGAATTTGTCTTTCTCAGTGGCGACGACGTCGTAGTCGACTCGCATTGCCTGAGCGCGCTTGCCGCGGCTCTCGACAGAGTCGACGCGAAGACGTTTGGAGCCGTTGCGCCGAGGCTGGTGTACACTCTCAACGTGCACAGTTCCGCTGTAGGAAATGCTGGAGCGTATGCTCACATCGAACCATGGAGCGGCGACGTAGCTGGCTCTTTCGACGTGGAAGCGAAAGAAGTCGTGGAAGTCCCGATCTTGCATGGCTACTCCATGATTCGGAAAAGCGCATTTCTGGATGTCGGCGGGTTTGATGAACGAACGTACACTGGCAATTACTGGCGGGAGGAAACGGACCTTTGGTTACGGTTCAAGCGCAAAGGTTACAAACTGTATTACCAGCCTAAAGCAAAAATCTACTGCCAAAAAAGTCTGACAAGGGGGGGCCAGTGGTCAAACGTCGGGGAGAAAAGGTCGCTGTACGAGTACTACGTGGTCAGAAACCATAGAAACTATCTGAAGAAGTTCTATGGCAAAGAAAGATTTTTTATGCTTCCAACATTCATAATTCGAAGAATGTACGAATGGTTGATGCAGATGCATGCTCACGTTCAGCATCACTGACAAGGCTTCTACACTGCACGTACTTCGAAGGCTGTGCACAAGGTTGACGGAGGCGTGTATTGACAAAAAATAGTGTCAAGAGGGCTTTAGCGAGTACAACTGGTGCCATCCAGGAATGGACTGCTAGACTTGCGCAATTGGGCAAGAACCTGCACTCTCCGAAGATTCTCTATCCGTTCGTTCTAGGAGCGGCTATACGTTTTGCCTTCGCTCCCTTCATGGAGCAAAGGTGGGACATGTACGTTTGGAGGATAGAGCAAGTACTGGTCTACAATTATCATGTTAACCCTTTCTGGCCTCAATCTGGAGTTCCTCTTGAACTTGCTTGGTCATATCCTCCCATGTGGCTTCTAACGCTCTTAGCAATCTATCCGGTCTACTCACTTTTCTACTTTCCTCAATTACCAGCCAGCATCACTGTTTTGTGGCGCAAATGGGCAGAGACGGGTAACCTCTTTGAAATCTACCGCTCATTCGTCCCAGCCGGACTTCCCATATTAGATTTGATTGACAAGACACCTATCATAGTGGCTGACCTTCTAATCGCCTTGGTCCTGTATGAACTTATCAAGCGAGAGTCTCCAAAGCATGCCTACTATGCTCTTCTTGCATGGCTCTTCAATCCCTACGTCATCTGGATCTCATCCGTATGGGGCATGTTTGACGCAATCCCAGCGCTTCTCGTGCTATTATCGGTTTATCTCTTGATAGCGAGAAAATACAGATCCTCCGCCATACTCTTGGCAGTCTCTGTGCTGTTCAAGCTATACGCAATCATACTCATCCCAATAATGTTTCTTATTATCTACAAGAGAGGGGAAAAAGTCAAAGCACTGAGATATTTCCTACTTTCAACGCTTGTCGTTCTGATAGCAACATTCACGGCCTATGCTATCGCGGCTTCTCTCGCCGGTCAAGATCCATTGTCCCTATCAACTCAACTAATAGTGAACCTGTTCTACAAGCGAGCCTCTCCCGATTGGGGAGGCCAGAACCTCTTTCAAAACCTCACACCGCTCACGTTCCTCAATGAGATATTTAAGGATCTACACGTGAGCATGAACATTCCGATTTCGCCTCTCTTGATGGGCATCGCTCTGATCTTTCTTGCTTTCCAGATTCTCAGAAGCAAACCGTTGCAGGACCAAGAGATCATAGCGTATGCGGTCGTTGCACACTTTGTCACTTACCTCACCTACAGCGTCGTCAATGAGCAATATCTAATATGGGTGCTGCCGCTGATTCTGGTCTTAGCCGCGAAAAAGAACAGCGTGAACCTCAGACACTTCTACTGGGCTATAAGTGGATTCTTCATCTTGGACATCATGTATCGTTATGATCTTTCGTATTTCATATCTCCCTATATTTCTCTGACGCCCCCTGAAGCCAGAATTCCAGTGTATCTTCTGATTCAGCCTTTAATAGTTATCATTATCTACGCACTGGGAATCAAACTCGCCACAGGGAAACCGAACAAAAAGCAATAGCAGATGCCATAAAGAATGTCTGACATTTTCGTTTCGATCAAGACCCTTATTGAATTCGTTCAAAAGACTACGTACCGAAGCGATGGAAAAGTGCAAAGAACATTGTTCAATATTTCCTATGGGAAGCGCAGGCGAAGGATAAAAGGAGAGCCAACAATGAATGAAAATTCGTTTGAAACTCGTTGGTCCCCTCCTTGTTTCCATTTTAGATTTGTGTCTCTCTTTCTAGAGTTTTGATTGTTGCGGAAGTTTTGAGCCAAGAGTTTTAAAAGAAGACTGCAAGAATCTTCGGTTAATCTCGAATTCCTCGAGTTCGAATTTCCTCTGTAAGTACTCATCGAGAAAGGCGATCTCTAGCGCCGTGGCGCCTGTAGCGGTTGGCTCAATGTCTGCTATTTCTTCGATCTAATAGTGACCTATCACAGTGGTTCTCTTTTCTCGATAAACTCCACTAGCGTAGCGGGTCCTTCAACTAACACAGCCGTTTACGGAACGGAAGCGCGCTCAAGGTTGAGCAGGCCTGTCTAATCAGGGTATTTCAAACTTGTCTATTTCTGAAATCCTTCACAAGAACCAACAAGTCGAAAAGCATCTTGCCAATTGCGATTGAAAGAAATGGGTAAAGCACGATTTGTGAATAGAAATAGGCATTCCTCGATACAAAAACAAGGACTCCTATGTAACAAGCTAACCAGATCAAGGGGGCCTCAACTTGGTGGTGTTCCAGCCCCTTAACGAGCATGTATGCGACGGCAATCCAGCCGAGCAGCAGAAATAAATCATAAGCATGCTGATAGTTCCACGGATACTCTACCATTGATCTAATCAGCCAATCAACAATGATCGAATGGCTAGACAACTGCGTCGACGAGATTGCTTGGAAAAGCTGTGAATTTAGAAGATACCCGTACAAGGGATAGATCAAGAATAGTGCCCCTCCAATGACCAACGTCAGAAGACTCTTGGATACCTTTTTCTTGATTGTGAATCCTTTGCTGAAAATTACTGTCAGCGCCACGGCAGGGATTGCAAATACCCCCGTGCCTTTGCACAGAGATGCAGAGCCTGCAAAAATCGAAGACAAGACTAACCACTTGGGCCCGCCTTCGTCGAGGTGCTTCGTAAGAGCGAAGAACGATAGCATTGAAAAAAAGGCTACGCCTTGGTCTAAAAATATCATTTGCTGCATGAGCACTATTGAAGGCGCGACAGCATAGGTCAAACCTGCAATCACCGCAGGTCCGTTTCCATATCTCTTCTTGCACACAATCATTACAAGGTAGATTGTAGGGAGACAAAAAACAAGTATCGAGGTCAACCTCGACCCATAGAAGGCCAAGTCTGATCTGAAGGCAAAGCGGAAGAAGGCTTTAACTATTCCTAAAATTGAAGGATACAGCACAGGATGGTCGAGCCAGGGCTCAACCTGTTGATCTGGAGTAGTAGCTCCATAGCGTGCATAGACATCTGTGAAAGACGAACCCGTTCTAAGCTTCCCTTGGGACAGGTTGAAAGCCAGCCAATCATAAGTTTCCTCGTCAACGTATGGCCCCAAAGAATAGACGTTAACTCTAAGAATGAATGCTAACAAGACGATGAAAATGAAAGCTCCCGCGGAGCTTTTGAACAGAGTCTTGCGCAAACCAGTCGACATGACGATCCTTTGCTTCTAGACATACGATCAAAGGCGAAATGGCCTTTGACGTGGTCGTAACTGGTTGTAGCCTTCAATATTTAAAACTTTAAAAGCGATAAATTGACATACACTTCCCTTACCAAGTGTGGGCAAATTGTGACTAATGGAGAAAGTGCATGAAGTGCTTTGTAGTATTGCCTTGTTATAACGAGGAAGACAACATCGAGCCCTTGGTCTGCACATTGAATAATGCTTTCAGCCCTCACATGTCGTATGAGATAGTTGCTGTCAACGACGGCAGTAGGGATAGCACAAGGGCGCTCTTGAAAGAGTCCTCCAAAAAGTATCCTATTCACATGCTGGAACATGAAACTAACAAGGGACTCGCGGCGGCACTTAAGACTGGTCTAGGTTACGCTATTCAGTTTTCTAAGGATGAAGATCTCGTTTTCACGATGGACGCAGATAATACACACAACCCTCAGTTCATCATCGACATGATAAATGCTTCGAAGCATGCGGACATAGTGATCGGTTCGCGCTATGTAGAGAAGGGAAGACAGCTAAATGTTCCTTTTTACCGTGTGATGCTAAGCAAGACTGTGAATTTTCTAATTGCAAAGGTGATGAAGCTACCTGCTAAAGACGCGACTAGCGGATACCGATGCTTCAAGGCATCAACACTTCAGAAGCTGGATCTGATCTCAAAGCACAACCTTATTGAATCAAGAGGGTTCGAGGCCTCGCTTGAGATACTTGCGAAAGCTTACTGGTGCGATTCAACTATCAAAGAAGTGCCAATTACGCTAGATTACGGGAAAAAAAGAAGTAGAAGTAAGATGCGGCTGTTTCCAACCATCAGGAGATACGTTGCATTATTGGTGAAAAGCAGATCTTGGGCGAGCACTTTTAGAAACCGCTACCTGAACCAGACGTTTGAAAATGCGCAAAGACGTTGATAGAACGTTAGCGCGCGCTCGTGGAACTTGGATCATCCTAGACTACAGCCTAAAAGAAACAAGAGAGGTTGAGTATTTCCCGCCGTAAGAAGATAAGATATTAAGACTGCTGTCGAAAGGACAGGTAGAACAAGTTTGAACGCAAAAGTTAAAAGATTATTCAGAGGCCATAGAAAATAGAGGCTGCAAAAATGGATGAGTGGATTGTATGGGTTCTCCTAGTCATTGTTTCCTTGATCGGATCTATCGGTAACATACTATGGAAAGTAGCCAGCAATAACATGGGACAAATTTCATGGAAGAATCTTCTAGACATTAAGTGGGATTTGCAGACTCTGTTCACTCCACTGGTGTTTACTGCACTTTTCCTCATGTTTGTCGGACGTTTCGCAAGCATAGTGCCAACTGGTTACATGGGCATCACTCAACTCGTCACAGCTATCACCGTACTATCCTTGGTCTTCACAGCTGTGTTGGACACTGCCGTCCTCAAAACTAGGTATCCTTTTACCGTTTGGGTCGGGGTCATCATCGGTCTTGTAGCCATATACTTGATAAGTCGCGCGGCGTGAAGAGCTAGCGAAATTAATGGAAAATGTTATCCTTCTAAAAAACTAGCTCGCGCTAAAATGTTGACACAGACTTTGGGATTGCTTTCTTGGTCGTTGTTGCGACTTTCCACACTTTGTGATTGTTGTTGCCTCTCCAAAGGTCTATTCTGGCTAAAATGTTTACAACACCTTCCAAAAGACATGATGCCAAAAAGGAACCAACCATGTTAGGGTTCTTTTCCAGCCAGTGCAGTATTATGCTAGTCTCAACATTCAAAGGGCTGGATTCCAAGACCACAGGAGCTATTTTCGTTTCCCTTTTCACCTTTAAATGTCCATAAACGACTCTCCTTCTTTGATTTACGTAATCTGATACGGTTGCGGGTCCCCGAAAAAGGGCGATTGCCTTTTCCTCAAATGAGACTTTGTAACTCTTCATCCTGCACAGTACCCCTATGTATGCATCATCATTCACTATGTCTTCAGGGATGTTGTCGCATATCCCTCGCCTGACTGCGAACAAGACTCCTCCCAGATGCTGGGCCTTGCCTCTTAAATGGTAATAGCGTTGGGTTTCACTGTGCAGACCCCAAATGACCTCACATATCTTTCCCATAAAACTGTCAGCCTTTATAGGTATCTGATGCCCAGAGACACCCCCAACCTCGGTGTTACTGAAATTCTTCAATAACATGTTGATAGCTCCAGGCTTCGGAATGTGGTCCGCATCAAGATGGACAAATAT
Organism: Bathyarchaeia archaeon; assembly: GCA_050012255.1. GTDB lineage: Archaea > Thermoproteota > Bathyarchaeia > Bathyarchaeales > Bathycorpusculaceae > DASPPK01. The sequence goes on along the minus strand of JBEKHN010000001.1, from coordinate 45,905 downwards.
TTCTCCGCGATAGATGCCAAGCAGACGGTTCAGTGCCGGAGCTTTCCCTCTCCTCTCTGCTTCGAGAATCAGTTTTACTCTCTCGTCTTTTCTAGCGAAGTCCTTAACGATCTCTGGGGTTCTGTCCGTACATCCTGAGCAGACAACGATGATTTCTGATTTCTGCGGCAGATCCTGTTCAGCCAAGAGGTTGTTAAGCAAAGTTTCAATATTTTCCTGTTCATTATACGCGCAAATACCAATACTGATAGTCAACAGTGCTAGTTGACTGTATCCATTATCATTCTCCAAGTCAACTGCTGTACTTTGCGTGGCCATATATTTCAAATCCTTCGCAAACAATGATTAGCCACCTGCGGTCACCTATGTAGATCCGTGTGCGCTACTGTCTTATAAATCAAGGTTGGATTCACTCTTTCGGACGTCTTGAACCTCATATAAGCTAGACCTATTCTCTTTTTATAACGTTGTCGACGAATCGAAGAATAAGCTATAAATGAAAGGTCGCTCTTTTCTCAGCCCTTAATTGAGCCGGCACTAGTGCGCTCTATTATTTCAATAATCCTTTGCCCTGCTCTTCCATCGCCGAAGGGATTTTCCCAAGAAGCAGACCTCTCGAGCATCGCAGCTGTTTTTTCAACTATGCTGTCTGGGTCTGTCCCAGCCAAGAGATTAGAGCCAACCCGCAACGTTTCAGGTCTCTCAGTGTTGCATCTCAAGGTGACACAAGGAACTTTGAGGATGCAAGTTTCTTCTTGCACCCCGCCGGAATCGGTTAACACAAGTCTGGCGTTGCTTTCAAGCCGCAGAAAAGTCAAATAATCCAATGGATCAATGAGCGATATTTCTTCTGCGTTCAGCTTGAATGTCTTGAATCGTTTTCTTGCCCTTGGATGAATAGGATAAATGACTGGCAACTTGTATTTTCTGTGCACTTCTCTAAGCCCATGCAAGATTCCGTTAAATCGCTCCTTACTATCAACATTTTCCTGTCTGTGAACAGTTGCCAAAAAGTAGGCCTCCTCATCAACCCCGAGGCGACTTAGATCCACATTTCTCTTCTTTGCAATCTCCAAGTTCTGAAAAAGGGCATCCACAATAGTGTTTCCCGTGACAAAAACCCGGCCTTCAGGAATGCCTTCGTTCAGGAGCACCTTCTTTGATTCTTCCGTTGGCGCAAACAACAGGTCTGAACAATGATCAGCCACGACCCTGTTTATTTCCTCAGGCATCTCTCTGTCATAGCTTCTCAGTCCAGCCTCAACATGTCCAACCTTGATCCTCAACTTGACTGAGGCCAGAGCGCCTGCAAGAACCGTGTTTGTGTCGCCTTCAACGAGCACAATATTGGGCTTCTCATGTTTGAGAACGTGCTCGATGCCCATGAGCATCCTGCCAGTCTGTTGGGCATGGCTTCGTGAATTAACTTGAAGATTATACCGCGCCTTAGGCAATGCGAGTTGTTCAAAAAACACCCCATCCATAGCGTAAGAACAATGTTGACCAGTGTGCAAGATGAAAAAATCCGAGTCTAAACGTTCACATTCTCGAATAACAGGAGACATTTTGATGATTTCAGGTCTAGTTCCCAGCACGACACAGATTCTCATGACCGGCTGATCGCCTTCAAAACACTCGAATAAGGTGTTCGAATGCTATAAACCAGTTCCTTAAAGTCTTTTCCAGCATCACCGTGTGCAGAGACCATAACAGAGACCATAACAGAGACCATAACAGAGACCATAAGATAGCGCGCGGACAAAATTCGTCTGTTTCAACTTCCGAGATCAATACAGACTAAGCTTGTTCTCTTTTCTTAATACTTTCGACAAACTGAAAAAGTTGGTTAACTGTAACATCAACAAAACTTACGGTTTAAGCAAAACAGCTGGAAATGCTCAGGATGACGTGAACAAGAGTGAGAAAACAATTCCAATAGACTTTTCTATTGCCTGAGAATTCTAGTACGGCAATCGTGAAAGGGCAGGAACGTAATGACTGAAGAACCAAGCGAGACGGCTCAAGCACCTCTCGTTCAGCAAACGGACTTTGAGAAGATAACCCAGCTAGTTTCTGCACATTTCCAGGCTGAGGAGTCTCTGCTGGAGCACGGCATTCCAACGTACTACTTGAAACAGCCTCAGGAAACAAAGCAGGCCTTTCTCAAACTTCTGAAGAACTTGGAGTCAATGAACCTAATTGCGTTCCTGCGCAAGGTTGATGGGAAGGTGGTCTTGAGAGTTGGTCCAAAGCCGCCTGTGAAGAAGAGCAACATACTCGTGAACTGGGCGTTGTTTTTCGCCACGATAGGCACGACGTTCGCTACAGGCTACTTGCTTTCAGCCGATCTTGTTGGTACGGGAGTGATGCGCAGCCCACTGATAGGAGCCGGAGCGTTCACAGTAGCCATTATGGCCATACTTGGGACCCACGAGATGGGCCATAAGCTCATGGCTAACAGAAGCGGGGTAGAAGCAACGCCGCCCTATTTTATTCCAGGTCCACCTCCCATAGGGGATGTCTTGGGCATCGGCACTTTTGGTGCAGTGATAATGCAGAAGTCTCTTCCACCCAACAGAGATGCCCTGTTCGACGTGGGGTCCAGTGGCCCAATCGTCGGGTTCATAGTGGCCTTGATAGCAACCGTCGTTGGGCTAATGCTCTCTCCAATTCTTCCGATCACAGGCGGCGAAAGCTTCCTTCCTTCACCTCTAATCTTCGACCTGTTTGCCACTTTTCTCATAAAACTTCCAGCAAATTACTATGTGTTACTGCACCCTGTTGCCTTCGCTGGCTGGGCCGGCATGCTAGTCACAATGCTCAACCTGTTGCCCGCTGGACAGCTCGACGGCGGCCACGCAGCCAGGTCCGTGCTAGGCGAAAAAGCACGAACGGTGTTAACCATTCTGTCCGTTCTGTTGTTGGTGATCGAAGGATTCTGGCCGATGGCTTTCTTTGTCGTCTTAATGTCCATGTATAGGCATCCGGGGCCCTTAGACGATGTTTCTGGCTTGTCAAACGGGAGGAAGCTGGTGGCAATCGGGCTGGTGGCAATTTTCATTCTCTGTTCCTTATTCTAATACTACATGCTATACTTGCTGAATCTTCTTGGTCTTTAGGACTCGCAAACCCCTGGTGTATTTCTGTCCTACGGCTGTACGGCAAGGTTTATTAAATATTGCGATGCTAGACACTGTCGAGGCTGTAACCCGACTAGAAGACGAGTCAAAATCAAAGCGGAGCGATCAGCAACGAAGGGAACAATGATCCTGATGGTCTTCTTCGTATTGTTTACAGCTGCGTCTCTGCTGATTCCATCGCCGATGTTTCCGGGAAATGTCCTCTGCACTCTGATCGGAGCATCGGTCAGTCAGTACACTGCTGTCGTAAGCGCGCTTTTCAACGGGGTCCTTTACAGCGTCGCGCTGTGGCTGATCTTCATCGCTGTGAGCCGGAGACTTACACAAGAAAAATAGGTTGGCTTGCCAGCCGCCTAATCTAGTTTTGCGTCTGCGGTACAAAGCCTACAAGCTTGATCGTGATTCCGCATTTCTTGCACATCACAACCAATTCTGCAAGCTCGTCGTTCCTCACCTTAGTATCAACGATCTGGTAGTTCTCCTCTGATTCGTCGTCAGGAGATATTATGGACCCGCACTTTGGACATGGAAAAGCCCCGTCGCCATCGATCTTTGTCAGGTCAACCTTGTACGCCATGCCTTTCTTGATTTCTGCTTTCTTCATCATTTTTCAACACACCTTTTCAATCAGTCTAACTGTTTTCCATCGTTGGCCCAGAATATAATTAACTATTATGAATCACCAATCAGTATTACTCGTAAGTTTTCGCATAGTTAATGAAAAGCTTTTCGATGTACAATGGGACGAAACAACCGATGGGCGCTGTGAGATGGGTTCAGTAAAGGTTATGAGTTATGACAAACGAGTAGAAGGCAAAGCCTCTTATGGTGTCTGGGTTGGAGAAGTTCGACTTACTAGTCGTTGGAGCCGGAACAGCAGGGTGCCTGGCCGCGGAAACAGCAGCCGGAGCAGGTTTGAAAGTGTGCCTCATCGAGAGAAAGAAGAGAGAAGAGGTCGGCGAAAAAATCTGCGGGGACGCCCTTGGGGAGCATCACTTGAAAACCTTAGGCTTGCAAAAGCCGCAGGGCGGCGAACTTGAGAAGAGGATCGAGGGCATCAGGATCTATTCTCCAGACATGGACACGACGTTTACCGTTGAACACGAGGACTTCGTTGGCTACCTGCTCAACAGGCGACTCTTCGGGCAGTGGCTGCTCAGGAAGGCAATAGATAAGGGTGCACGCCTTCTGGATTCAACGCAATGCTTGGGTCCGCTGGTCGACAAGGGTTTTGTGGCAGGCGTGTTGGTCAAGAACTTGAAAACTGGCGAGGAGATGGAGTTGAGAGGCAAGGTGACTGTTGACGCGAGCGGTTTCGTAGCGGCTGTAAGGAAGAAGCTGCCCAAGGAGATGGGCATTCAAAACGAGGTTGCAAACGAGGACGTTGAAGCCTGCTACCGCGAGATCCGCCAGCTCAAGCAGGAAACCGAAAACACGGACTACTGCGAAATCTACCTCAACCAGAAGGCGACTCCAGGAGGCTACGCATGGATTTTCCCGAAGGGCGGGGCAAGAGTCAACGCAGGCCTGGGAATCTGCATGCGCAACAAGTTTCCAAACCCCAAGGACCAGTTCTACAAGCACATTCTCACCAAGCCTGCTTTTGATGGTTCTCTGCTTCTGAACGGAGGAGCGTGGTACGACCCGACTCGAAGGCCCCTAGATTGCATGGTTGGAAACGGCGTTGTGATCACCGGTGACGTGGCCTGCTTGGTTAACCCGATACACGGCGGAGGAATAGGGCCATCGATGCTGAGCGGTCAGCTTGCAGGCAAGACCATCGTCGAAGCCCTTGAAAAAGGAGACGTCAGCCAGGAATCTCTGTGGCCTTACAGCTTAAGGTACGACGAGGCGTACGGAGCCAAACAGGCCAGACTGGACATCTTTCGAATGCTGCTCCTGTCCTCTCGGGATGAAGACCTGAACTACGGAATGAGGTATCACCTCTTGACAGAGGAAGATGTGCTAAAAGCAGGGTTGGGCGACGAGTTTCATCTGAACATCACTGAAACCAGCAGGAGAGTCTTCAGAGGATTGAAGAGAATAAGCTTCTTGAACAAGCTTCGCCTGACGGTCAAGTACATGAATCAGGTCAAAGCCCACTACAAAGAATACCCGGAGACCCCTAAAGACTTTGAAAAGTGGCGCGTGCGAACAGGAGCCCTGTTCAAAGAGGCTGCCTCCAAAATAATGAAGTAAGGAACAGCACATGTCTGTCACCCCCTGACACTTGCAAAAGCTCGGATGGTGGTTTCAACTCGCGTCGCTGTTCCCAACGGAAAAGTCTGGAAAGGTTTATTTCGTTGCCTATTGCTATGATTCAAAATCAATGGCGGATCAGACATCCGCTGGGATGTAGCCGTGAAGGCTGAACCGCAAACCAGAGACTAAGGTGAATTGAATGGCCTACAAGTATATTGCTGAGGCATGGTCGAAACCAGAGAAATCCTTTGTGCATGAACTGATGCGCAGCAGGTTGATAGAGTGGCGCAGGCAACCAGTGATAACTCGTATAGAGAGACCGACGCGATTGGACAGGGCGAGAAAGCTAGGGTACAAGGCCAAGCAAGGCTTTGTGCTGGCTCGTGTGCGCGTCAGGAGAGGAGGCTTCAGAAAGCAGAGGCCGACCTCTGGTAGAAGACCGAAGAGGATGGGTGTCGAAAAGTTCAAGCTGTCCAAGAGCATGCGACTGATCGCTGAAGAAAGGGTCGGTAGAAAGTTTCCGAACCTCGAGGTCTTGAACTCCTACTGGGTCGGTGAAGACGGTGTTTCAAAATGGTGGGAAGTGATAATGGTTGACCCGCAACATCCGTCAATAAGAGCCGACAAGAACATCAACTGGATATGCCAGAAACAGCACCGCGGACGAGTTTTCAGAAGCTTAACTAGCGCAGGCAAGAAGGTCAGAAGCCTGCGAAGGAGAGGACGTGGCGCAGAGAAGTTTAGACCAAGCTTGAAAGCTGGCGCGGGAGGAAAATAGCCGGATGATGGTCAAGAGACCCAAAGTATCTGAGAAGCGTGGACGGCGAAGCCTGGGGAAAGGTTACAGCTCAGGAGAGCTGAAGAAGGCAGGCCTCAGCATGAGCGAAGCCGTGAAGCTTCACGTTGCAGTCGACCCGAGAAGAAAGACGGCTCATGAGGAAAACGTCGAGGCCATTAAGACTTTTCTGGAAGAAAGGAAAGCCGTGGCAAAGAGAAAGAAGCCTAAGAGAAAATCTAAAAGTTAGGGCCGCGCTAATGACGACTAGTGATGCGGTCTTGTCATCTAAGGTTCAAGTCGGCTACATTGACATAAGGGTCTTTGCTCATGCAACCGAGGACCAGGAGAGAGTTCTGACCGCAACACGCAATACATTGCCCAGAGAATCAATCGACACTGTAACCTTCAAGAAGGCCAACTTGACTGGTCATCACGGTAACCCCATAATTCTTTATGAAACAAAAATCAAGGAGAAGAAGCTAGTTCAAGCCGCCTTCGAGAAGTTGTGTTCGGGCTTAAGCGTTTTGGACAAAGAAATCTTGGCAAGCGAGGTCGACCAGCATCTGGACAAAGGAAACCTTTACGTGCGATTGGACAAGCAGTCTGCCTACCTCAACGAACTCAAGCTAAGTTCAACAGACCCTATTCATCTGCGAATACACTTCAAGAAGCACAGTGCAGAAGAAGTCGTTGCCGTCTGCAGAAAATCCGGGTTGCTACCATGAAAAGAGCCTACGCTGACCTGCACTTGCGTGCAAACATCAGCGATTCGTCACACGTTTCACGTTTGATAAGCAAGGCTTCGACTCTTGGATACCGCCTAGTGGCCGTACCCCTTTCACCATGGACTCCTGAACACCAGCTTCAGCAAGTGCAGAGAGTCTGTGAAGAAGTAGCCATAGGATTTGCATCCCGCGTCGACCTGAAGCCCCACACACCCGAAGAGTTGCTGAAGGACGTGAGGAAGTTAAGACGAAGGTTCGAGCTAGTTGCCGTCATGTGTGAGTCGAAGGCTGTTGCGAGGCAAGCGGCGAAAGACCGACGCGTCGACCTTCTGAACTTTCCCCAGCCGGACTTCAGGAGGGCATTTTTCGATTCGGCTGAAGCTGAACTGGCTTCAGCATGCTTGGCTTCTCTTGAAGTGGACATAAGACCGTTGCTCACCCAAGAGGGAGCAGCAAGGGTGAGGCTTCTTTCCCTCCTGCGGAGGGAAGTTCAGACGGCCAAGGAGTTTCACGTTCCAATAGTTCTTTCAAGTGGGGTTTCAGAAGAGCTTCTGATACGAAGACCATTGGACCTAGCAGCCCTCTCGTTTCTGATAGGCTTGGACAAAGACGTTGCTATGGAAGCGGTTTCCAAAAACCCCATGGCAATCGTCAGAAGGAACAGGGAAAAGCTAAGCTCGCGATTCATCGCGCCTGGGATACGGGTCATCCGGAGAGGATAGGATTGCTGAAAAAAGTGAAGAGACGTTACCTAGCCTTGGAGATAGATTCCTGCGGGACACTCAGTTCGAAGGAGTTTATGGACGCCGTCTGGGAAGCCATCTCTAGGCTTTACGGCGAATACGGCGCAAGTCAAACGAGCCTGAGTCTAATCAACTTTGACGAAAAAAACAAGAGTGTCGTCCTGCGCACCGGGCACACAACGGTCGATATGGTTCGAACCGCAATAGCTTCAATAACGCGGATTAGGGACATGCCTGCAGCCGTGCAAATCTCGACAGTTTCAGGCACAATAAAGGCCCTTAACAAGAGTCTAAAACAACCGCCCTTGAAACGTTTGCCGTAGATCAATGCGGAAATAGGCGACCAGACTCAGCTTGTTCTTTCCTTTGCCAAGTCTTTCTCTAATGCATGATGTTTAATCAGGTTCGCTTGACACCGGCTGTCACAGCCAAAAACCCTATTATTTGGTTACACATGCTTGAACTGGGGGATGATGTCGCCGTCCCAGTCTGATTGTCGAGATGAAGAGCTTATGACGGACAGACCCCAACACTCACACGGCTTGCGAGTGTAGTCGTGTTTTGAGCGCCTTTTTCCTTTTCAGTCCGAAAACCAGAGCGAGAATCATTCCTGCGATGAAGCCGCCTATGTGGGCAAAGTAAGCGACTCCGCTTGCCACGTCATAGAATCCTAGGAGCCATTGCATACCAAACCAGAAGCCCAGAAACAAGACCGCTGGCAAAGGTATTATGACGTAGAAGAAAATCGTGAGAATCTTAGCTTTGGGAAAGAGCACTAGGTAAGCGCCTAGTACTCCTGAAATCGCCCCAGAGGCTCCGAGGACGCCTACCGTCAAATCCGAAGGGATTGTGACACCGAAAATGTTGCTTATCGCAGGAGCATACACATTCGCGGCAATGTAGGCGAGGGCCGCGGCCAACCCGGCTGCGAGATAGAAGACTAGGTAGCCAGCGTGGCCGAAAACGGCTTCGATGTTGTCGCCGAACACGTAGAGGAAGAGCATGTTCCCGAGCAGGTGAAGCAACGTTGCATGCATGAACATTGACGTCAGCAAGGTGTAGAGCATCGTTCCATGGAGGATGTCGTTTGGAACCATGACGAAGTGCGTTTCAAAATACCCTGCCAAGCTGCTTTGAAAGAAGACTCCCTGGCTTGACAGCGCATAGACCGCAAAGATGAGGATATTAATAGTCAGCAACAAGCGATTGATGTGCGGCGTCACTGGAGTTCGATTCAAGTCTTTGATCGGAAACAAGTGCTGACAACCGATACTGAATATGGCTCGGCAGAATATTTATCCTTTAACAAACCCGCGAGTCGGTCAGTTTTCCTACCCGCACAAACATTCAACCATCTTTGTGCAGACCAAGCAAGGTTCCGGAATCGGAGTTCCCTTCTGGCGTTTGTTCAGATACCCGAAGAAGTGTCCGCACGTGAAGTCGCTCACTGGCTGACCACCGAGTTCGCTCGATCCTTTCCGTAGAACCTCGGGTTTTCTGTCTTCCTCTTTCAAGGCTTCGGTGCCGCGTATTCTTGTCATGCAATGTGGACATGCAGGGTACGTCTGTACGCTAACGCCTGTTAACACCCTTGCCAGAATTGGTTTTTGCAACGCTTTGCCGCACTTGTCACACGTGAGGCCAGTATGGCTAATCGTCTTTGGACAATCATGCTCCAGTTTCCCAGAGCTCATATCTGTTTGCATCGTCATCACAGCTTAAGTCCATATCTGACATGTTAATATTTAATAAACCTTTTCGGATACATGTTGAACGAAAAGACACTTGGAAGGCTCGGCTATTCTTCGAATTGTACACTCCGGTATACCCTTTTCTCCTCGCAAGAGTTTCATCTGAGTCAACTATTGACAAGCTATTTTCGCATGACAAAACCATGCGGCCAGAGGCGAATTAAACGACAAGCTTAAGAATTGGACGTGAAAAGACATATTATGAAGGCGTATGCCTTGAGGAGAATGGCTGCTTCTTCCTCGTCTCCTTTCTCCCCACTACCATTCTCCTCATCCAAAGTTGTTATACGACCCAACATGTTTGCCTTCAACGGAAACATCGAACCTACTCAAGAAAAGATTGATAATCATAATCATGGATGGTGGGCCCGCCCGGACTCGAACCGGGGATCTTCGCCGCCTCCTCAGGCGCGCGCGAGTCTGCCTTGTGAGGGCGACGTCCTACCAAACTAGACTACGAGCCCTATTTGTCCAAACTTGTTTTTCCTCGCCTAAGATTTGGAATACTTGTTTCAGCTTCATAAAGCCTTTCCCGTAAAGGAGGTCCAAGAAAGAGTAGAGATGAGCCAAGTTGCGCGGTACCAAGGATGATGGCCGTTTCAAAGAGGAAAAGCAGATCGATGAGGTCTTGATGGTCGTGCTTTTCTTAGCATCTGCTTTTGTTGGCTATGTTGTAGTTCATCTGCTCTGACCGTCGTCGGCGTCGCGAGTTAAGCTTCCAGTCTGATTGGTTGTGAAACTTTGTTCCACAAAGCTTTTTTGGGGGTGCCATACGCATTGAAGTCGGGGTGCAAGCCTGGAGATTTATCCATTCTCTCTTCTCCTTTTGGCTTAATCTCCCATAAGCTGAAATCGTGCTTGCGCCCCAATTTCCAGCATAACGCTCAGAAAACTTAAAAACACACCCTGCCACTTTTTGGTTGTCAGTGCCGAGGTAGCTCAGCCTGGGAGAGCGCTCGTCTCGCTAGCTTAAACAGCGAGGGCGAAGCTGAAGACCGAGTTGTCGCCGGTTCAAACCCGGCCCTCGGCACATCCCCAATTCTTAAATAAGGCCTAGTCTGCGACTATTTTAGAATTCTAACTGAAAATCTACGAGTTTGTTTCTTTAATTTCCCTTGATTTTACTCTGGGGTTTGAACCGCTTCCGCGCTGGACGGTGGGAAAACTCAGATGATTGTGTGTTGTCTTCCGGATATATCTGAAGTTTTCAGAATTGCCTCGATGTCACCTTTCATCTTGCTTGATTACCTACGAGGACTCCACACATGCAAATCAATATAATATTTATACGAATAAGTGCGAGAATGTATTAGAGAACATGTACGTTGATCTGCATATACACTTCTCCTGTTATCCTGGGGCATCAAAGGACCTGACGTTGGAAAACCTTGCCAAATTCACAAAACTCAAAGGCCTCGATTTAGTTGGAACTGGAGACTCTTTGCTTCCGAAGTGATGCTCGACACCATCGTTGCCGTTTGCTTGGTATATCCTGCTGCCAAGTTGAGCAAAAACTTGTTCAATGAGAAAGTGAAGCTTCTTCCCGTATCCCTAGTCATAGTGTCGTTCATAACAGTCGCTACAGACGGTCTAACTCGAGTTTTCCTGTTCATACCAGCTGGGCTGTACAGCAGTGTTCTGGGCTTATCTCCGGCAGCTACCGCAGTTGGGTTTGTGGGCAGTGGGGTTGACTCTTTCATTGAAGATGCCCTTGTCGTGTTAATCACCCTCGTCGTCGGTGTTCCAATTCTTTTGGCCTTGCGGAACGTTTTGAACCTCAAAAACCGTTAAATTAAAAGAAGCCTGTAGATCTTGCCGCCTATAATTTAGGGACAAGGCAGCGAGCTATCCTGTCGTCATTGTAAGAAAGTATTCGTGAATTCTTAGATCATCACTTAGCTCGGGATGAAAAGTCAAAGCCAAGATGTTTTCCTTTTTTGTTCCTATAATCGTACCTTTATGTTCAGCCCACACTCTGGTGCCGTTCCAAACTCTTTCTATCGTTGGCGCACGGATGAACACTGCCCTGAAAGGTTTGTCTCCAATCTCAGGTATGTTTACATCAGCCTCGAAGGAGTCTACCTGTCTGCCATAAGCATTTCTGAGGACTTTCATGTCTAACAAACCCAGCAATTTTGTACAGGTCTTCCTGACCTCTTCATCGCCTTCCTTAGCTAACAGAATTGTACCAGCGCAGGTTCCAAGGATTGGCGCTCCTTTTCTTGCGAGTTCAGCTATTTTTTCGTGCATTCCTGCGCTCAGTATGAGTTTGCTTATTGTTGTTGATTCACCGCCTGGCACAACAATACCTGAAACATCATTAAGATCTTTCAGGCTTCTTACGTACACAACACTACCGTCGATTTTTGATTTTTCCATCGCTTTTCTTAGGGCTTCAACGTGTTCAGAAATAGTGCCTTGTACGGCTATGACTCCAATCTTCAATTGGTTCCCCGTGTCTGCATTTTCTGTTTTTCATCCATTCTTGAAGTGTCGATTCCTTCCATCGGTTCACCTAAGCCTTCAGAAACTCTTGCCAGAGTCTTCGGATCGTCATAATGCATAGTAGCTTCAACGATTGCCTTAGCATACGCTCTTGGATTCTTAGATTTGAACACTCCTGAACCGACAAATATGCCGTCTGCGCCCAATCGCATCATCAAAGCTGCATCGGACGGAGTTGAAATGCCTCCTGCAGCGAAATTCACTACGGGCAACCTTCCTAAATCCCTCGTTTCTATAACCAGTTTCAACGGCACACGATACTCCTCCGCTTTTTCCTTCAGTCGTGGCTCTGCCATCTTTCCCAATTCAGCTATCTCTCGATTCACAAGTTTCATGTGCCTCACAGCTTCAACCACATTTCCAGTCCCGGGTTCACCTTTCGTCCTTATCATCGCCGCACCCTCGTTTATTCTTCTTAGGGCTTCACCCAAGTTTCTTGCCCCACAAACAAACGGAATTGTAAACTTTCTCTTGTCGATATGATCTTCTTCATCTGCAGGAGTTAACACTTCACTCTCGTCAGCCATATCCACTCCTAGAGCTTCGATTACCTGCGCTTCTGCAAAATGACCTATCCTACACTTGGCCATAACAGGAATCGTGACAGCATTTATTATTTCTTTGATTTTCTGCGGGTCAGCCATCCTTGCCACTCCGCCCTTGGCGCGTATGTCTGCGGGCACTGCCTCCAAAGCCATAACAGAGACAGCTCCAGCGTCTTCGGCAATCTTTGCCTGTTCTCCGTTTACGACGTCCATTATCACTCCACCCTTGCACATCTTGGCGAATCCTCTCTTCAACCTATCAGTTCCTTTCTCTTCGATGATCTCTTTCGTTACTCTCATATCATCACGACAATAGGATAATGAACACAATTATGGGACAGATTTAAGTTTTCTCCTATCACGTTCCAGTGCACACGACTACCAAGAAAAATAATGCGCGATATATCCAAGACATGGCAGATTGGACAAACGATGCCATGCTATGTCAACGTTGAAGGGTCCTGCTCCGTAGGATCGTTCAGCCTAATGCTATTCAGTGTTGTGGCCAAGCAAGCTCTGACTGTTGGCAAAATGCCTTGAGTAGATCGGAGGGCAAAGTCTCAACAGGGTTAGCCCGCGCCCCAAAGGCTTTTAAGAGTAATCTCGAATATGCGAAGCAGAATGGCGGGTGAGTGGGCCTCCACCCGTTCCGCCAACATAAACCCCGGTGTAGGAGGTTGAAAATTGAGAATAAAGACTAAGGACGTAGCGTTGGCAAGCGTCTTTGCATCTTTATACGCAGTATTGGTCTATTTCTTTGCTCCATTGTCTTTTTACGCGTTGCAATTCAGGGTTGCGGGTGTGCTAAGACCGGCGATTGCCAAGAAATGGATCCTGAGCATAGGCTATGCATTTGGAGTAGTCGTGGGGAATCTCTTCAGTCCGTTTTCTGGACCATATGAACTCGTCTTCATGCCACTAGTAAGTCTAGCTGCGGGAATCATAGGCTTTGTCGTCGCCAAAAGATTCAGCAAAAACTACTTCATCGAAGGCGCAATCATCGCAGTGATAGTACCCGTAGGCGTCAGTTGGATGCTAAACCAGCTTTTCGATCTACCCTGGATGGCAACGTTTCCTTACCTTCTGATAAGTGAACAATTGGTATGCTTGATGGGTGCATTTGTCTTCAAAATGATTGAGTTAAGGTTCAAATGGTGGGAGTAAGCTTTGACTAAGGCAAACAAGTGCATTGTTGTACTAAGTGGAGGACCAGATTCCGCAGTCGTTGCATATTGGGCAAAAAAGCAAGGCTACAAAGTTCATGCTTTGACGTTCAAATACGGTCAGATAGCAGAAAAAGAAGCCAAATATGCAAATCTCATCGCTGAGAGGCTCGACATCCCAATCAAGATCATCGATATAAGCTGTTTGAAAGATATATTTACTGGAGTAACTGCACTCTGCGACAAAAATATCGAGCTGACCCCAACCTTCACTCAACCAATAATAGTTCCCTTCAGAAATGCAATATTCCTCTCTGTTGCAGTTGCCTACGCCATCTCGATCGAAGCTACAGAAGTGTTCTATGGAGCACAAGGCTCAGATGACCGTTTTTACCCAGACTGCCGGAAAGAATTCTACAAGTCTTTTGAGAATACAGCCAGACTGGGAACAGGTGTAGAAATCCGAATTGAAGCTCCTTTCAGCAACCTACAGAAATCAGAAGTACTGAAAATTGGAAAGCAGCTTGGGGTTCCTTTTGAGCTCACATGGTCTTGCTATCGAGGGGAAGAAAAGCATTGTGGAAGATGCGAGTCATGCTTGAACAGGAAGAACGCCTTCAAGGAAGCAAAGATAGATGATCCAACAGAATACATTAATTGATATCATACGTTAGAAAGCTTGAAAATTGGTTCCTTTCTGCTTCCGCCCGATAAAAAAGGGCGCGCGCTGATTGAAAGAGAGCGCACGAGTTTGATAGAAACATGTTAATCTGGGAGTGACGGTTTAAACGCTCCTGTGAAGCTAGCCCTCGGCACATTTTGGCCAACGAGTTCATCCGCGCAATCTATTGGCAGCGGTTCTGATAGACCAAGCAAGATGGAAAAGGAGCGAGCACGAAATGATACTTAAAAATGATTCTAGGACCAGTTTGGCTTATTCTGGGACGTTTACAGGCCGACAGGTTTTTCTGGGATTGAGCGCGCTTTAAGACTTTCAGTGCCTGCGTCCACAGAGTACCTGCAGATTCTTAGTTTATTTTGCAGTTCATACACTTTTGATTCGCCAGTGTCAAAAATACGCTTGGTTTCTTTCTAAAAAAGAGCGTGTTCGATGCAGAAGAAACGCTTAAATAGAAACAGCCGAATAATTGGAGAGGGGATGGAATCGCACATGGGGAATGCTGGCTTCCCATGGCAGAGGTCTTCACGATCTTTTCTGGTTGCACTTCTAGCAGGATTGATGTTTTGTTACATTCCAATCTTGCGCGCTTCTGACTTTTCATCACAGGACTCCCTTTTCAAACTCGTTAAGTATCCTTCAACGGACGCGAATCCCTTGGGCTACACCATAGTCAGTGATCAAGTGTTTCCTCTGACTGTCTATGTCGTTAGCTTGCCCGAGGTCGGGAACGTCTATTTGTCAAATCATTCGGCTGTATTGGATGGTGTGCTGAAGGCAGTGGAGATCACTCCAAGAGAAAATGGGGTCAAGCACGTCAATATTGGACTGGCAGGAAACGATCTAGCTGCCAACATTAAGGTGAATGTATCATACGTTTTGGTCCAAGACTGGAGAACGTACGAGTCCGTTATCGAGCAGGGCAATGACACTATAATTGTTAACACTCACGACCAGTATTTTCCTGTTCCATCTGGTTATACGAGGGAGGAATGGGTTGACAAACTCTCTGATTTCATGCTTAATCGTTGGGGAACCTGGGTTCACATCGGCGGCTACCCCTTCCACAGTGTGTGGTATGAGAATGGGACAGCGAGTGAGTGGGGGGCGGCAGGGTATGCCGGGTTGATGGGTCACATAGGAAAGGTGAACGTCACTTGCTACCCTAGTGGCCAGTTCAGCGTCTTCAGCGATACTGATCTGACGAACGTTCTCAAGAGTTGGTGGCTTCTTCCGACAAAACAGGAAATGTCGGTCGGGTATCCCATTAGATTGGACGACTTTGGCGGCAACATGATCATGCCCATTTATGGCGCTGGAAAAGAGTTCCACGCAGCAATGTTATTCGCTCAGAACAGCTCGAGCTTCAACTTCGGCGTCTACGTTCATCTGGGGACTTCAGGCTTCTACGGCGGTTTTGGTGGCGGTGGTCAACCGGACTTCATAGCGGGTTATGTTCCTATGGCCGCAGCAATCTATTCTGAATATTCATATTCTATAAGCAAGCTCTATGGGTCGTATGGAGAAAGCGCGTCGGAGTTAATTCAAAATGCTATTAATGACGGCAGAATCGTGGGATTGGACGCGGCAAAAGCCGCGTTCCAAAAGGCTCTTGATTCCTATGCGGCAGGAAAGTACAAAATAGCACGGTCCTATGCTTCCGAAGCAGCCGCACTTGCCGCCTCTTCTTCGAGGCCTGTGAATATTCCCGTGTTGGTCTCAGGGGTATTTTCCGTCTTTGTAGGCATTGTCGTCATTCGTACAGGCGTGTACCCAAAACGCAAACAAAAAGACGTGGAAAGAGACGAGGAGATGCAAGTTACATGAAAACAGAATGTATTTTGTTGGTTGCGCTAATTCTTCTGCCTGTTTTGCTCCTTTCTTTTCCTTTGTTTTCGAGGCTAAGGCTTCTTCTGGCGAAGCGAACGTCTACATACTTGAATTGAGCACTGTGCCAACCGACGGAGTAATCAACCAAGACCAGATCCGAATTGGTGCGATCAACGCATGTCTGCCGACGGGTAACTACATACAGTTTAATGGTCCTAGGGCTCATCCGAAACGGAATGTGGACTACAGTCCTTGGTACCAGGTAACGCCAGAAGCAGTTACAACATGGAGCAGATACCGAGAAATTGTCGAGAGCACTGTTGGTTCAATAATCGTAAACACTCATGGAGCCTATCTGCCAGTCCCAAACACTTATAACAAAACAGCATGGGTTGACAAGATCTCAGAGTCCATGTCGACTCGCAGACTCTCGTGGATCCATTGCGGCGGATACACATTTCACAAAGTCTATTATGAAAACGGAACAAACGAGGGCGACTGGACTGAGGTCTCAGGTAATGGAACAACGATTGGCGCAGGTTTCAGGAGGCTCATGAGCACTATAGGAATTCAGGATGCGGATCTTCTCACCCCAATTGGTGTAATCCATCACCCGACGACGACATTTGCCGATTACGATGCCGAGCCTAGGACCAGTTGGCAGCTTAATGCTGCGTTTGAGGCACCTGTGGGAAATCCGCTCAGAAACGACCAGTTCGGAGAATACAATGCTTTTCCCCTATTTTACTACACCGACCCAGACACTGGAAAGAACTACTGGCCAGGTGCAGTAGTGCCTTTCTCGAATGTCAACCAGAGATCCATGAGTAGCAACGGGCCTGGAACTTACGTGCATCTGGGCATTGGCAGCAACTTCACTGACGGCACTCATTCTGGCGATTATTTGAAAGGCCTCATCGGAACTGCTGCAGCGGCATGCTTGGAGAGCTGGAATTTTCAAGGAAAATTTGATGCATATTCAAATCCTGTAGGTGTTCTCACTATCCAAAATGGGACACTAGCAGTGCAACCACTGATATCAAATGTGTACTACACTGATCAGTCATCTAATTTGGCAATGGACTTGGTGTTTCCTATTTACGGGGCAATTCAGAGTGGTGGCGGCCTATGGGCCACGTATCAGTCAGCCTATTTCTTGGTAGAACCTACTAATAACGAGTGGAACTGGCAGGATGTCTGGACCAATGCCAAAATGAGTGACTCTAGAGAGGGAAAAGGTTACGGAGATACGCTGAACGGGTTTGGATCGGGCGTTTTCCCGCTGATAACCTTCTTGGCTCTCGGTCTAATGTGGTTCTTGGGCGTGCCTGGCCTTCTGGGTACGAGCGCAAACGCGATGATCGCGCGTTACATCCTTTGGGGCTTGGGCGGAGTCAGACTTGCTGCTCAATGGGCAAGTTATCAGTGCCAAAACTATTGGGGAGGAATCGATAGTTTCGACCATTACTCTGAGTATATTTACGCACCGCACAACACGGTGACTACAAATGGCAGCACAACCTACAGCGAATTCATTACTTTTCAAAAAGTGACAGTCAAAATACCAGTCACAGGCAGATACGGATGGAGAACCCTGCCTCTTCACTACAGGGTCAACGCGACTGCTAATTGGTATAACGCGTACCCACCTCCACTCTCCGTTGATGATACGCTGCAGATTTCGGTGTGGTTCGATGGCGCTGGCCAAAATGATGCTGGACATGAAGGCGATGCAGGCAACACGCTCGCAACTGCAACTTATGCAACGCCTAATGCGGTCTTCCACGGGTATCTTTATGGCCAAGACCCTGACCCTGAGGACTGGTACACTTTCAACTTCAGCGACAGCAACAAGAAGGGCATTTACTTTGATATGACTCCGCCGAATTACGTAGATTTCGACGTCCGACTCTACAATTCGAGCGGGCTCGATGGGCTCGTTGCTTCGTCTAACAACCCAGCCGGTCAGACAGAACACGTGAAGACGTACGGCAACTTATTTGGACCATGGTACATCAGGATCTACCCTGGTTCAGATTCTAATTCAATATCCCATTCAGGCGTGTACTCGTGCTCGTTAAGCAGCCTCACAGGTGACATAAACCTTGACGAAAGCGTTGACATTTACGATGCTATACTTTTTGCAAAAGCCTTCAACAGCTGTCCAGGAAATCCAAACTGGAACGCGAGCGCCGACATGAACAACGACAACTGCGTAGACATTTACGACGCTATACTCTTAGCAGGCAGCTTTGGACACTCGGTCGGAGGCGCCTCGGGACAAAGCAGCCAGATTGGCACACCTGCGATGGGGGCAAACACCATGCTTAACGCAGGCGCAGCCGTAGCCGTAAACCCGAGTCAGCTCACAGTGTTTAAGGGTGAAACGTTTGCGGTTAGCGTGACGATCACGAACGTCAATGATCTTTCCGGCTGGGAGTTCAAGCTCTACTGGAACAGTAATTTGCTAAACTGTACGAACGCCGTTGTCCAAACTCCGACTGAGTGGCAGAACAACACGCAGAACTTCGGTGCAGGCCTACAACCCACATATAACGCTACGTGCGCGCGCTATTGGATGGCTCAAGCCGCCACTTACCCGGCACCATCCTTCAACGGTTCAATGAACATGGCAACGCTCACGTTCCAGGCGTTGCAGCCGGGAACAACCTCTCTGACACTGACCGACGTCAAGCTCGGAAACAGCACAGCCCAGCCCATAGCCTGTAGCGTGTCAAGCGGCTCCGTAAACGTCTATTACGGCCGGTACATGCGCAGCGACACCCAAACCATAAACGGCCTAAACGCCTACAAACTCAACATTCCAGAGTCAACCAGCAGCGCCTACGTCACACAGTCCGGAAGCGGATACGGAGCCTCTTGGGGCATAAGAGCCTGGGTCCGTCACTCGAACGGCGTTGAACAGGAGATAAGCCTTGACGGTCAAACGGGAACGCCGAAGGCTGTGGTTTGGAGAAGCAGCGGGTCGGGCATTCAGGGCGGCACGGTCTCAGTGGCCCAAGCAGGCTTGCAGCAGACAGACTCCCTCGTCATACGCGTCTACGTTCAAGTCGGCGGGTCAGGCTGGACCCTGTGCGCAACCTTCACAACCGAGCAGCTTCAAGCCACCACGCTCCAAGCAACAACCTGGACAGCCTACTACTACACCTACGCCTACTACATCAGGCCTTACAACTGGACAACATCCACGTTCTACTGGGGAACCACCACCTACAACAGCCGCATACAAAACCTCCAATTTGGCTAGGAAATCTCCGATGGTTCAGGAACTATCTCCCTTTTTGAGGTAAAAAAGGCAATTCGATTAGTACAGAACGTTGCTAAAAGTGTTCATTCTGGTCCTCTTTTGTCACGGCTTCACCTTCTCAGTCAACTCAATTCTGATCGAGTCAGTTCATCGAGAATCATGAAGAGATTTTGCAGCCAATGAAATCTGAGTCCATATTGAATCGGAAACCAAACTGTTGATTTCATCACACACTGTCTTAGTTGCTCAGGCCCCTGAAGATCATGCTGTAGAGATCCAACAGCATACACCTCAGTTTTCTGGCTAAGCACGCACTTCAAATTCATTGTCCATTTCTTACGAGGTAACGCAACCAATACACTTCAGTCTCCCATTTAGAAAACTAAAATCTGCATGTCTGACGAATTCTGTCCTTCAAATTTTCTTTGTCAGTTTCGGCTTCAGCAGCCCTAGCAGCATCAATGTAGGCGGGTTTCGGTTTTCCCTCAAGAACGATCGCGTTGCATTCGTTACATTTGTAAGCCGTTCTAGAATAATCTTCTTCCCAAGCCAACCCAAATGCACCACCTTCCAGAACAGCTTCCTTCTTCTTACCCCGTCTCCCTGTCGTGTAGGAAATCCTTTCTTCACAAAAATACAGCGCTGAACCGTCGCCCAGTAGAGATAAGTATCCTTTTGTCATGGGAACTTTGCAAAATGGACAATTCATAATCGAGATATGGCTTCCGAAATTTAAATACATTTCATCTCTGTTATGCAGGTCGAGACAATTGTAAACACTTTAACAATAACAAGTAAACGTTTAACGACGGTGTAAACGCTCCTGTGAAGCTAGCCCTCGGCACTTTCAAGTTTACTTCGAGCTTATTTTAGCTGCCTAGGCATAGGTTGAACGTCTTTTGTGGGCATTTGTTGGAGACTCCAAGAATTTTCGCCAAGTCATAATAGTTTCTTCAACTCTTTCAGAACTTGCTCCCTTATTTTTTCTGTGAATTCTGTTGTTACGAATGTTCCCTTCCATGAATCCAAAAATCGTTTGTCGGAAATATCTGTGATTATGAGTCTTAGGTTTTTCTTCAGTATCTCTGGGTCGGCTAGCGTCTTCTTGGCTCTTTGCTCGATATCGTCTGGGGCGCCATTTTTCCAGATTAATGTGGCTATGTCTCTTATGTCGCTGGGTCTTGCAGACATCATCTTAAGAATCATGTAGTCAGCGTAATCAGGAATGTAGATTTCAATCATTTCTTCGGCAATGGGAATCTTCACTTTCTTGGCCCTCCGTAAGAATTTTTCAGTTATGAAGAATACTTGTTCTTCGGTTCTTCCGCGCACTTCTCCTTCCATGAAATCAATTGAGATTTTAACGCTTCGGCCATTCACCTTTAGAAGCTTAATGCACCTCAGAAAACCGTAGCTATCTCTTTTCTCAAGAACTTCTGTACTCAAAACCTTAGGCAGCAACTTTTGCATTCTGTCCAGATTCCAACCGTCTGATTTCTTTAGGGCAAAATCGCAATCTCTTGTGTATCGCGAGAGTGACGTAAACGCTCTGAGGGCATAACCGCCAATCATAACTATTTTCGGATTTTCAAATCCGTCGGTCTGCTTGGACAACTGCTCGATTATTCTTCTGATTTCTTCCTCTCTCAGGTTCATTATTTCAGAGTGCTTAACCAAGTTCAACAACCTTCTCAATGGCTTCATCGATTTCTCTTTTAACGAAGTCATCTTCCAATTTGGTTTCTCTGTGTGGAAATTCTACCTTGCCGCTTAATTCGCCCAACTGATGGAAGCCGTACTCCAAGGCCTGTTTGGCCCTAACGTTCGTCTTGGAAATCCTCTTCCAATAAGACTCTTTGTACAATCTGTTCAAGTTGATCTTGCCTCTGTTTTCATACAAAGTGGCAAATGCGTCTGTGAAAGCCCAGTTTTGCAAACACGCAATTACATTTTCCTCGATGTCCTCAACGAGCAAGTTTCCGACTTTCCTGTACTTGATCTTAGCAGGGTTCTTCAAGTATTCGACTTCAATGCTCCAGCCCTTTTTTCTTGCGAACTCTTTCAATGCCTTTCCATACGACTTTTCTTTGACCTTCAAGACGTAAACATCTCTGTGAACAAAGTCGTTATTCCAGAATGATGCCGCGGTTTGGGCGGAGACTACTTTAAAGCTCTTGTCTTTCTCCAAAAACTCCCAAACGTCTTTGATCATAGCAGGAACCCAATACCAACCCCACTTGATCCGTTCAATCAAGCCTTCCTTGGACAACTTGTTCAAGTATTCCTTGGCATTTGGCTCGATGCTTTTTACAGACTTTACTCTAACCAAACTCCCTTTGAACGGCCTCAATTTCTCATTAAACTCTGTCAAGTATTGGGGCATTGATGTTCACCTTTTATTATTGTTTGGCAAACTACTTAAAGATATCCGTTCACCTTTAAAGTTATTTTGGCAAACACTATTTTGCTTACAAAGAACCAGAATTAGACAAGAAACGTGTGAAAACTGAAATGACGGTTTAAACGCTCGTGTGAATCTAGCCCTCGGCACCATAACTATTGATTTTGGATTAGCCTTCGATAGTCTGTTTTTTTGAGTAAAGCCTGAAGGTTCTGCTCTCCAGGTCTAAGAGCTTCGGTGATGAAGTAATATGTGTGACAAAATGCTATTTAAGTCTGTACGACAACAAGTAGCATGAGATGTGCACATGTCGGAAACAATAACTGTGCGACTGCCGCGTGAGCTGAAAGAAAAAATGAAACAGAATCCAGTGAAGTGGAGTGAAGAGGTTAGAAGATTCATTGAGGAGCGAGTCAGTCAACTTGAACTTTTGAGGGCACTTGAGGAGATAGAGTCGAGGGCAGAAAAAAGAAAGACAAGGACGGACTCGACGAGACTCATTAGGGAGGACCGAGAACGCCAGGAATGATCTTGGATTCCACAATTCTGGTGAAGATTGTCGTTAACGAACTTGGTTCCAAGGAAGCTGCGACGAGCGTTGCAACGCTCTTGAAGAGAGGTAGCGGTCTCCACACTGTCGATTTGGCCATGGCTGAATGCTTGAATGCAATATGGAAACACACGAATCTCCACAAGGACCTCAGCATTGAAGATGGAAAAGCAGCGATCCAAGATCTCAAAAAGGTCTACGACCGTCTACCTGTCTTTACAGCGCGCGAGCTGACCGAAGAAGCTTTCGACATTTCCCTGAACCACAACATGGCTGTATATGATGCACTCTACATAGCTGCGGCACACAAGACAGATGCAACGCTCTATACTGCCGACCGAAAGCTGCATGAGAAGGCCACCAAAATCATAAGGTCGAGGCTTCTGAAGACTTGACTTTTCAGACTTACCATCGCACACGATATTCTTGATTTTTGCACCACGGAAAAATAGACTATTACGCGGTCCACATCAGGTAACATAGACAGGCAAAACCTTTTTGCTGATCAAGCGACCGAACTGGCGCGACTCGCTCAGTAACGAATGCCCGAAATAGTCTAATCCCTGCCTCTTCTTCTTCGGTTCCCATAGGCGGACTGCAGGTTGTTGCGAGCTACTAATGTTCACAAAGAAAGAGGAGTCGCGAGTGATGTCTCTACTTGTCTCGGGTTCAAACCCGGCCCTCGGCACCACAATGGACTTTTTGCTGTGTTACAGCCAACACGTGAGCCACTCTGCAATTGAAATCGTGCTCATTTATTGGATCACGCGAACACATGTTTGCTCGTTCTAGCCTTTTGTTTCCATGACTATGTCTTCAAGTATTGATAGCATGTTGCTTATGCGTGCCTTTCTCTTGAGGGCATTGAGATCTACTTCGGTGAACTTCAAGATGGCTTTCACGTCTTCCATGTCTTTGAAAGCTCTTTCCCTAGGAATCGTTGCTTTTATCATACGGAGCTTTGCCAAAATCAGTTCTTCAGGGATCTGGTAGAACGTTGGTAGACGCAGGATAGTGCCCGGTCTCTTGTTCAACTTCCTTCCTGAGAAAATCGTGTCGACTGTGAACGGCGATCTGCTGTCCTTGAACGTAGCTATCTTAAATCTGGATTTAAATGCCGTGTCGATCCTGCGCTTTTCAACATTCACTCCTGCTTCCTTCAATGCGGACTCAAACTCGCTTCGGCTCCTACCTTCTAATGAAATCCTGACAATAACATCTGCGTCCATCGTAGTGCGAGGCGTACCATAATAACTCGCTGCCAAAGCTCCGGTGAACATATAATCTATCCCTGCAAGATTGAAGCTCTTCACAATTCTTCTGATAAATCCTTCAAAAGTCTCCAGATTCTAAACCTCGCGATAACGTCTCCTGCCAAAACTGATTCGTTCTCTCACACGTTTCATAAGTTCTTCTTCAGTGATCTTGCAGTCTTGATCTTTGATGGAACCAGCGCAGACGTTCAAGCATAAGTCCGACATGTAGACTGCCGCGTTCACCCTTTCATCTGGTCTTAACTTAGACCTTGGCAAGCGCATTCCCAGAACCTAGATGCTGGACTACCTTTAAGAAGTATTTCCTTTTCGCAGAGTAGATTTTCCGCCTATCACTTTTTTGCGGACCATTATGCTAGAGTGTTCGTTGTGCCTATCTAACTCGACTTGTCACAAGCTTAAAGGGGAACAAGGGGCGTAGGCATTAAAGGAGCGAAAGGTTATGCCCCGTTGTCCAAAGTGCGGTTCAGAAGTGGATGAGAAAATGGTCTTCTGCCCAAAATGTGGCGCACCGCTGAGGATGGAACAGCCCGCGGATCGGAGAGATGATTGGAGGACAAAACGGAGGAAATGGAGGGAGCAGAGAAGAGAGCAAAGAAGGCAGAGAAGACAGGCTGAGAAAAGCGAAAAGGCGGAAAAGTGGGAGAAAACAGAGAAACATGAGCGCATGTTCTTGGGACCGCTCATCGGTGGACTAGTGCTCATAATATTCGGAGCTTCTCTCTACTTCTCAATAGTCGGAGGCTTCGACGCACAGCTCCTAGGTGCGCTCTTCCTCGTCTTCGTCGGAGTGATAATCATAGTTGCCGCCTTGCACTTCATCGTTGTAGCAGAAAGAAGACACCCGAGACCCTAGACACACTAGCGCGCGCTGGCGTACGAACTTTTGTAAAACATCATCAGCCCGCGAGTTCATGGAAGTCAGCGGCCACCGAGGTAAATGATCTGAACGACTGAAGATGCTACTTCGAAAAACAGGGAGCATGAAGCTCAAGGCCCGCGCGCGCGTCTTCTGGTTGTCCGGGCGGTGGGCATGAAACAATATTACCAATAGGTAAGCCTATATATTACCTAAAGGTAATTACTGTCTTGTAATAAAGGAAGCGAATCACGGATGAAGCTGAAACTTCAATTAGTGCGAGACGGAGAAACGCTGTTCGAGGTTCCCCTTTCGCCGGAGGACTGGGCGAAGAAGGATTTGGAAGAAGAGCTGAAGGAGACGGAGGAAAGTTTTGAGAGGTTCTCGAACATTTTTGATGTTCTGTCCCATGAGACGCAGCTGAGAATGATGATGCGACTTGTTGGAGCAGACGATCGTACGTTGAGTTTTGCAGATTTCATGCAGGACCTGGACCTAAACCCTAAGATCGTCTGGGAGAACTCGAAGAAGCTCGAGAAGGGCGGCCTGTTGGAGAAGACTGGAAGAGGGAAGTATGTGTGTTCAGAGTTCGGGGAGACGTTCATGATGATAAGTCTGGCTTTGCGCCGTCTGATAGAATCGCTGGAAGAAATGGAGCAACTTTAAAGGAGGTGAAAGAGCTTGTCGTTTGATGATGACTTTGGCGATATTTTCGAAGACTTCGACATCTTCAAGCTGATGAGAAAGTCTCAGAACGAGCTGGAAAAGATGTTGAGGAGAATCCGGAGCGGAGAAATCGAGGGCTTATGGGAGATAAAGCAAATCGATGAGCCTGACATGAAGGGATTCGAAATTCGAGGCCGCTTCGGGACAGAGGAGCCGCTTCATTCGCTGGAACCACGCGAACCGTTGAAGCCTTCGAAGAGACGACCGTTGCGTGAAAGGCCCTTCGAAGTTCCGAAGACTGCGTTAAAGGAGATGCGTGAGCCACTGGTTGACATCTTCGAAGAAAATAGTGTGATAAAAGTGTACGTCGAGTTGCTTGGCGTTGAAAAGGACGACATAAAGCTAAATCTCAGGGAAGGTTGTATTGAAGTCAAGGCTAAGAACTTCTACAAGACCATAGACTTGGCCACCCGACACATTGCAACGAACGGTGTTTCAACCCAGTACAAGAACGGAGTGCTTGAGATAACACTTCCAAAGATGAAAGAGCTGCGCGAAAAGGACGCAAAGAACTTGAAGGCAGCTTAGCATAAGCAGCACTTCGCTCTGCCTTTATTTTGCTTCGCGGAAATGGGTTTGCAGCATTTCTTTTTCCAGTTTTTTGCCTAGCGTTGTTAGCCTCTGGCATATTGTTTGAGACGATACACTTAAAATGCCAAGCGGCGAGTAAGTGTTAACGGGGTTCGGTTGAGGACGAAGAACAGAGAGGCCTCACACAAAAGAAAGAAGGGAGGCGAGCAACAGACTAGCGAAGGCCAAAGGTCAGAGAAACCGAGCCGCAGACAGCTGAAAGTGGGGTTAACTGCCGTAGCTTCTATCTTGCTTATCTTGTCCATCAGTTTCTTTCTCTGGACCAGCTCCACCACGTCACCCCAGCCAGCACAGCAGACGGGTATCGAAGTTCCGAAGGCTGCTATACTGGACGCCTTGTACGCCAGTTCTCAAGACTTGACATACGAGCAGAATCTGACGAACTATCTGTCGAAGGCGGGGTACCGCGTTGACGTTTTCAGAGGGGAAAACGTCACCATCGACCTTCTCAGAAACATAGGAGGGTACAAGGTTCTGATCCTTAGGCTCCACAGTGCCATACGCGGTTTCCTCTATCTTTTCAGCGGAGAGAAGTACACTCAATCTGAATATGCCTTAGAGCAGCTTTCGGGAGGCGTTCGAGAAGGCATCACGTTTGACAACGTTTCGTATTTTGCCATTAACGCGGTTTTTCTCGGCGGAAAAAACCAGTGGGGCCTAAAGGGTTCGACGATCATACTGATGGGATGCAATGGAACGGGAGACTCATACTCGATTCAGAGACTCTTGGACAGGGGAGTCAAGGCGTACATTGCATGGACGGGTTACGTGGAGTTGTCCTACTCAGATGAGACAACTCTAGCGTTGGTGAAGGCTCTGTACTTGAAGGGGTCAAGTGTACAAGCAGCTGTTGAAGAAGCGATGAAAGAAGCGGGCACGGAGCCAGCGTACAACAGCGTTCTTGAGTACTATGGGCCCAGAGGGTAGGCGCCGCAGAGTCCAAGGCGGCTACTGATTAAAACAACGCCGAAAAAAGCTTGAACAACGATTTTGGCACAAAGAGTAGACTTAAATGCCGTGTTTAGAAAAGCAAAATAGGGACATCTGCGAAGTGTCCTCTGCGCTATGCGCAACCTGCGGGCGTAGTCTAGTTTGGTCTAGGACATCAGCCTGCCACGCTGACGACCCGGGTTCAAATCTCGGCGCCCGCACCAACCTTTCTTGAAAAGCAGCTTGGCTTAAGCTCTGTTGAGTTAGAGTTCTGTGGCATCGTTACAGTCTTCCGTCTCAGCGAATTGTTGAGGGGGCTGTGAACTCGGAGTGATCTTCGCGTCTTTGGGCAGTGTCTGGAGCTTCTGGCTTGTGTGCGTGCGCTAGGGCTTGACAACTTCAGCGTTTTCGGTGCTGATTCCACGCCAGTTTATCTTGTATCCGAGTGCTTCTAAAACGCCTGTTGCATCTTCCACTCCTTCCGTCTCAATCGTCTCAGCGGCTTCGGACAGGCTGATTCGCCCCTTCTGCCTGATTCGCTCAGCGATTGTTCTCCCGATCTGTTCAAGTCGGTCTTTTCTGACCATCTTGTCGGACATTATAACGTAGTCCTGAGGAGGTTTTTCAGTCAGCGCTGTCTTGACGGCTTCTGATGAGACCCCGATTCTCGTCGCCAACTCTTCAAAGTTCACGATGGGCTCCGTGAACACTATGGGCAGTTCTCTGACGAGGTTAGTCTGGTTCGCTTTGACCTCTCGAAACGCGTGTTCCAAGTAGCGAAGAACTGGAGATAACGGGATTTTGTCTCGGTAGTACATGACGTTCAATCTTCCCTGCTTGCCCAGGTTAGACAGTTTTTCGCATGCCAGTTTCTCGTTGACGGCCACGAGCATGTCCACCTCGATTTTCTTCAGTTTCTCGATCTTCCGTAGCAGGTACTCGACGGTCCAGAACCCAACGATCTCCATGTACACTTTAGTCCCGTCTTTCTCAAGTGAGAAGTCGGGGATGAGAACCTGTCTGCCCGCCAGAACAGGCTCAGGCTCCCTCCTCAAAATCCACCCAGACATCAGGGCCTGAAAACGCGTGGCGAAATCCTCTTCAACGGTGCTGTCGAAGGACAACTGTGCTGGTTCTGTTTTCCTCATCAAAGCGCGGTGTTTCCAGCTTTCGATCTTGAAGTTGCATATCTCGTTCGTGTATTTCCACAGGATCTTCGCCTCAACCGTCCATTCTGGGCTGGCAATTATGACGGGAACAAGTTTGGCTGTGGCCGTTCCGTACCTTCTGGTCAGCTTGAAGAGGCTTGCGGGACCGTCTACCTTTACCCACACGCGCTCGGCTTGATAGGCCTCGTAGATCAGCCCTAACCACTTGATGGAACGGAAGATCTGCTGCCAGTTGCCCGACGACGTGAACCTTACCTCGGTAGAGTCGAAAAGAAGCGTCTGCGTCAAGCTGAGGTTGTACTCTTGAAGCAGCTCTTGCGGAGACAACGGTTCAAACTCCTCCAACGTCAGCTCGGTGTCCAAGTCGGCTTGGAAGAACTGCTCAACCATCGCCGCGTCTACCTTCACGTCTGAGGCCACAGCCTCAACTATTCGTGCTCTCCGTTCCTGCGTGGTGGGCAACCCGAGTCTTCCAGCTGCGCGAAAGATCCTCCTCCTCAGGTCCACCGGGCTGATCCTGTCGTCGCATCTGAAGCGGCTTCTCCTGTCGAGAAGAAGGGACAAGCCTCGGACGAAACGATAATCGTAGCCTTCATCCTCAAACCCGTCGACCAACTCCTTCACGACGCGCTTCTTCTCACCGACGTGACGCTTGTAGACTTCGACGAGACTATTTGCAACTTCCAGGTTCTCAGCCGACAGCGTGGCGTAACGCGGCCACACAGTGCCCTTTCTTCTCCAAACCGCCAGAAGCTCGCTCGGGAGCGTGCTCAAGCCTCCCCGTCTAGGTTTTGATGCCGTTTTCGGCTCATCCTCGCTTCCACGGTCTCCTTGGAGACTATCTCAACAAGCTTGGCCTGCTTTCCCTCAACCTTTCTGAGCAGTCTTCCAAGCCTTTGAACGTACTCTCGTGTGCTTCCCGTCCCGCTCAGGATGAAGCCCAACGAAGCTTCAGGAACGTCCACGCCTTCATCGAGAACCTGAGAGGTCACTATCACCCTGTAGCTTCCGTTTCTGAAGTTTTCCAGGATCTCGCGGCGCTCCTGCTTCGGCGTTTGATAAGTCACGGCGGGTATCAGGAACCTCCGGCTTATCCTGTAGACCAGGTCATTGTGCAGCGTGAAGATCAGCGTCCTTTCACACCCATGTGCTTCAAACTGTTTGGCAAGCAGGTCCAGCTTTGCCTCGGAGTTCAACGCCACTCTCACCGCGCGGTTTCTCGCCAGAAGAGCCTCTCGCGCCCGCTTGTCCCTTCCGGTGGACATAATGAACCTCTGAAAGTCCTCAGCGCTCCTCAGAACGATCCCCTTCTCCCTCAGATAACCGTTGAAAACCCTCATCTCGCCATCGTAGACCCGCTGCTCCTCAGGAGTCAGCTCAACGTAAACCTTCTCGTACGTGTACGGCGAAAGATGCTCTCCCGCCAACTCTTCGACGCCCACGGTATAGACGAGGTCGCCCACAAGGGCTGGAAGAAGCGAGTGCCTCTGGTCGCTTCTCTCGTACGTCGCCGTCAGACCCATACGGTAAGGCGCAATGTACATCTCAGCGATCTGCATGTAACCCGGCGAAGCCAAGTGGTGAACCTCATCGAACACCATGAACATGAACCTGTTGCCCAATACATCGGCCTGCAGATAAGCCGAGTCGTACGTGGACACAGTCAGCATCCTCACCGTGGATTCGCCGCCACCCACCGTTCCCGCCTCTACGCCGAAGCATTCTTGCACTCTTCTTTTCCACTGGTCTATCAGATCTAACGTTGGAACAACGACCAGAGTCTGCGTCTTCAACAGACTCATCGCCTTCAACGCGATAAACGTCTTTCCAGCAGCGGTCGGCAGCACCAGAATTCCCCGCTTGCCCGCACGCCGCCATCTGACCAAAGCCTCGCTCTGGTAAGGACGCAGCTCAACCCCGCCGCCCAGAGTCTCGACCGGAGGAAGGTTCGGAACGCTGTCCCGAAACTGAAGCATGCTCTCCCTCAGATAGGACAGCACTTCGCGGTAATGCGACGCCTTAACCCTGTAACACCCTACCCTAGGGTCCCACTTTCCGTAAGGAGTCCCAACGTCCCCCCGCAGCAGAAGAGTGCCCCTGTCAAACCAAAGATCGATCATGCGTCAACAACGACCCTATTCTCGAATCGACTTCAAAACCCTTTTGCCAACGCGGGATAGGGCTCACGAAAACGGCGCGCGCTCGAGTGCGTTATGTCTTGAGCATGACATTAGATCCCCAAGAATGTTTCGATTAGCTCCAGAGCCTGATTCGTCGTGCCTAGGCGGAAAAGAGAAGGATAAATATCTGTTCAAATAATGGTTCTGCAACAAGAGGAATTGAAGCCATGCCTTACTGCAAGAAATGTGGAAATGAAATCCCAAAGGGAGCAGCTTACTGTCCAAAGTGTGGAACCTCAATGGAGCAGGTCGCCGAGGTCAAACGGGCCTATTGGGGCGAGAGGTTTCTAGCGTGGCTGATTGACATAGTGATTCTCTCAATAATCGTGGGTCTCATAACGCTATTCACCTGGGCTGCTTGGCCTGGGTACGTGTTTGCGCCAGGCGTGCCTCGTTGGGTTCCGTTCGCCGGCTTCGGCACGGGCAATGTTGTTTATTTTCTCTACTGGATGTTGTCTGAGGGCATTTACGGCCAGTCGATCGGCAAGATGGTCATGAGGATAAGAGTGACCCGACTGGACGGCAGACTTCCCATTATGGCGCAAGCAGCCATTGAAAGCGTTGGAAAAGCTTTCCTGCTTCCATTGGACTGTATCATAGGGTGGCTCCTTTATCCATCAAGAAGACAGAGATTGTTCAACCGCATCTCTGACACGATAGTCGTCAGAGTTCCAAGATAGCGTGAGCGTTATAACGTTTCAAAGCCGAACTGTTTCTTCACCGCTCAATTCTGCAGGGACCACTCTTGCTTCGAGCTCAAACGAAACTGCGTGCGGTCATCTTTTGTGTCGTTCGATTCTTTCGTGTTTCTGCGTTTTCCTGCGCCATTCCCGTTTTTTCTGTGTTTTTATGAGAGTTCTACCATGATATTGCTGAGTGTCTTCCGTCCTGTACTGACTTATGTTTCTGTAGAAGGTCGGGCAGTCTATCTCATTTTTCTGAAGAGCACTAATGTTCTGGTTCAACTGTTTTTTGGTTTCAGTGCTGGTGGCCTTGTCATAAGTGGCCGAGTACGTGAGATAGGCAGCATGGAACTGAAAGTCAGACGGGTTGTCGATCAACAACTTATCCGGCGAAGCTGATTCCTTAGCACCAGGTTCTTCGATCATGGTTCTCCAAGCTTACTGATAGTTTCGAATACCGCGTCTGCTTTTTAAGGATACCGCACGTTAAGACAGCAGGCTACACAGCATGTGACCAGGACCCAACATTCTACGTTGGAAATGGAGGACGTTAAGAACACAAACAAGAACACAGTGCGTGGCGCGCTGCCTTGTCCCTTTATTATGCGTGCGCGTTTGAACAGCCACGTAGCTCCGGATCCAACGTGAACGGCCTCACCGTTTTCAACGATGCTCGTCCGCTGTATATGCAAAACGTATATGCAAAACGTATATGCTCTTACGCGCGCTATCAGCGAATTTAGGGACAAGCCAGCGCGCTGTTGGAAACATCGGCCAACCCAGACAGAGACTCCGCCAGCCTCTACCATAAGCTGTAACAACAATGCCTCAGGAAGAAACCCATGAGGGAGAAGGATGGGCGTGTTAGACTGGCGAAAACGCGAAACATGGGAACATCAATGCGCGTCGAGATCGGCAAAACTTCGTAACATCAAGAGAGAGAAAAAAGAGAAAAAAGAGATATTATGTTGTTAGCAAGCCTAGATCTTTCTCTTGCCCAGAGTTGACCTGAAAGACTTTCCGCAGTGTTCGAAGAGTCCGATCGTGAGCTCCGTCTTCTTGCCGGCTTTGTCAGGTCTACCTGCCATCTTCCAAGACTTCTTAGGAGTGCTAACTTCCTTTCCACATACGGGACATTTAGCCATGGAAATCCCTTTTGAATGATTATATGCCATGAGCATAAAACACTTTCCATTGCTTGCTAACCCCAACCTGCTCCGACGAGCCTACGTGGGTTTCACTTTTTCGGCCGAATCTCTCCGGCAAACTCTGGAAAAACCCTGCACAATTCACAAATGTCCTTCACTATCAAGTCCGGTTTCGTGTGACTTTCATGCAGATTCTCGAGAGTGTAGAACTGTGAGGGGACAAAAATCGTTCCCATCCCAGCCGCAGCTCCGCCTCCTATGTCTTCAACCGGGCTGTCCCCAACGTAAACCGTCTCTTCAGCCTTCACTCCAAGTCTCCGCAACGCTTCCTGAAAGATCTTCCTGTTAGGCTTGCGCCAGCCAACGTCTTCCGACACTAAGACAGCACTGAAGAACCTGTTCACGCCCAGTTTTCTCAAGGCAGCGTGGATCACCGGTGCATATGTGAAGTTGGAGATCAAACCCAACTTGTACCGCTTCAAAAGGCTGAGTAGCATCCGCCTCGCGCAAGGGTTCAGCTCAAGCGAACTCAAATAGTCCTCGAAGAAAACGTTAACCGTCGTCTTCACACGTACATCCTCAGGACTCGTCTTGAACCCCAGACAGTTCAGCGCGTCCGAGATCCAGACGCCGTTTGTGACTTCAACAAGTTCTTCATAGCGTATCAAGCGGTATTTTTCGTGTGCACGGCTGTATGCCCTGAGAAAGTCTTCTTCATCTACGCTGAAGCCAGCTTCAACTATTGCTTTGTGCAGCTTCAGCGTCGAAGCTTCCAAGCTGTAGTTCTTGACGCTGGTCAAAGTGCCGATGAAGTCGAAGGCGACCGCCTTGATGTTAGCCAATTCTCAGCCCTTCTTCGCTTGGGAAGCTACTGATGCCCATGGAATGCCGATTCTCAAATAATAAATTTCACCCGCAGGCAGTGCTGAGTAGACGACAAACTTTCGTGAATCATTCAGAACCCCGCTTCGGCTTCAACTGGCCATCCTGCATCGTGTAAACAAGGTCTGCTGCGTCGATTATCTTTTCGTCATGCGTAGCCACCACCACCATCGTCTTGTCTCGTTCATTAATGTCCTGAAGAAGACTGATGATTTCTTTAGCTGTTGCTGAGTCAAGTTCCCCTGTGGGCTCGTCTGCAATGATCATTTCGGGCTTGTTCGCGAGAGCCCTTGCTATCGCCACGCGTTGCATCTCGCCCATGCTCAACTGTTTGGGCCTGTGGTCGTGTCTGCGTGCCAGTCCCACGGTCTCGAGAAGCTTCATTGCTCTTTCCCGCTGCTCTTTTTGGGACTTGTTGACCAGTGACATAGGCAGCTCAACGTTCTCCAAAGCGCTGAGCGTGGGAAAAAGATTGAAAGTCTGAAAAACGAACCCGATACGCGCACCGCGGATCTTTCTGCGCTCACTACCGGATAGCTGTGAGGTGTTGGAATCATCGATGAAGACTTCCCCGGAAGTTGGATAATCATTCAGTCCGATGAGGTTAAGCAGTGTAGATTTGCCTGAGCCCGACGGTCCGATGATGGTGACCAGCTTTGGCTCATTGATTTCCAGGTTCGTAGCTTTGACGGCTGTTATTTCGGATGAGCCTACTCGAAACGATCTTGTCAGGTTCACCGTTCGGATCTTCATCAGTATTCCGCTCTTAGAACTTCGGCTATCCTCATCCTCATGGCGTTTGCCGCAGGAATTACCCCACCAACGCAGCATATGCCGACAATAGCTGTAAACATTTCCAACATGTAAAGCGGCGGCACAATCTCAAAGATGCTGGGAAAGAAAAGTGCAACGGGAATGCTCGTGTAGAGGCTTGCCAAAACGATGGCTGCCAGTGAACCTAAGGCTATTCCGATGACGCCGCCTAGGACACCGATCAAGGAAGTCTCTATGATTACCACTCGAAACACATAGCTTGCTGGAGCTCCCATGGCGTCTAGGGTTGCGAAGTCGCGGCGCCTCTCTGACACACTCATGACCGTGACGGTCATGACAAGGATCAAGCTGATGATGAAGACCACTGCTTCGGTGCCGATGGTCCAAGTCTGCAGCTCCTCCAGAATGGGCTGAATGATATCGTTCCTCTGAGTCTCCGTCAAAGCATTGACGTTAATTATTTTCTTATCACTCTTTATGGCCTCAGTCAAGTTCTGCTGCGGCACGTTTTGAACAGGCTTGACTGCAATTATGTTTACCATTTGCGGATAATTGTAAATGCTTTGCGCCAGTCTGAGAGGCATGACCAAACAGCGACTCAGCAGGGCCATCCTTGTGTCCAAAACGCCAGAAACATGCAGCTTGTAGCCGTTCACCTGAATTTCTGTGCCCACAGTCCAGTCATATTGATCTGCTAGGGAGCCGCCAGCCACGATTTCGCTGCTTGAATCGTTCGCCGGAAGATGTCCGTTTCCCTTCAGCGCTATGGGTCCAAGTGCAAGCTCCCAATCTTCAACGGGGATTCCCATCGTGAAGTTTACGGGC
The DNA here is from genome assembly GCA_050012255.1 of Bathyarchaeia archaeon. Classification (GTDB taxonomy): domain Archaea; phylum Thermoproteota; class Bathyarchaeia; order Bathyarchaeales; family Bathycorpusculaceae; genus DASPPK01. The sequence continues at coordinate 11,584 of JBEKHN010000001.1, read as the reverse complement.
ACAGCCTGAATCAGCATCTGAGATCCAACCGACGTGACAAACAGGACTGGAGTGACGGCACTTACCCCTGGAATCGCCCTTATTTCTTCAACTGTTGAATCTTGGGGCAACATGCCTCCGCCGATCGGAATGGCTTGAATCACGATAGCGTCTTTGCTCACCACTGTGACTTGGCCATTGAAAAGCACGTTCATCTCCCGTATCACAGTTGCATATCGCATGGTGGTGGCGCCAACGGCGATCACGAATGTTGCCGCAATCGCAACTCCTAGGATGCATAGTGCTGTTCTGATTTTTCTTCGAAGGAGGTTTCTGAAGCAGAACGTAAGTAGCCGCGTCTACGATCCCCTAGGCGGTTAGTCTCGCGTGAAAACTATATAAGCATTGACAACGGATGATTATACCGCTAAGTAAAAATTGAGATGGAGAAGAGAAAATGAAAATTAGTAAGAGAATCTTGAGTTTATCGGCTTTGTTTCTCTTGTTGGTTTCAACGTTCACAGTGATGTCTAGATCCTACGTAGCTGCGCGGCTGATGCCTGAAGCGACGTTGACTGGCACCATTTTTGACCATGGTGTTGACACTAATGGCAACGGCCTGTATGATCACTTAGAGGTCGATGTGGAAATCAACGTGACTGTTGCAGGAAACTTTCAGGTGACAATCGGCGGGCTTTGGGACCAGTTTAGTAACTACGTGTCCGTCTATAATAGTAGCCAAGGTGACCTCGAGACTGGCATTCAATATCTAAACGTGTCTTTGTTCGGTCCTGCCATTTTCAGCTCTGGCTTAAACCCTAAATGGGTAAATTATATCGAGCTTTATGCTGGACAAGTCTATGTAGCCTACATGAACTATGTAGCCTTGACGAGAGTCTACAACTTTTCTGAATTCGATTCTCCTGGTGCCCTCTTGACGGGACACGTTTCGGACAGAGGCGTTGACACTGATGGCGACCACCTCTTCAATTATCTTGAAATCGGAATAGACATCAACGTGACAGAAGCCGGAGAATACCAAGTCAGTGCCCAAGGGTTGACGAATTACTTTTACCATTACCAGTATATGACGGAAAGCTTTGCTGTCGGCGTTCACACGGTCTATCTGAATTTTTCAGGTCCAGAAATTGCCTCTAACCACCTCAACCCGACGGACGTGTACTTCATAAGCATATACGATAGCTTAAACAACTTTGTGACAAGCCACCTTGACGATGCACCTCTTTCAATGCGGTACAGCTACACGCTTTTCAACGCACCCTCAAAGGACATTCAGGTCAACTTCAAAGTCTATCCAGACGCCACGGTCGCAGTGGACGGAGCATTCAACTACACGCACATGTACCCAGAGAACACATCCACGCCACAAATAAACGCCACAATGGGCTTTTCAACGAGCGGGAACCTGACAACAGAGACATCCAGCGGCACTATGGTTTTTCCAGACAACCCATCTTTCAATTACAGTGCAACTGAAGGACACCTCCGCTCATCATACGAGAATGGGGTCGAGAGCGACACCGTCAACGGCTCAACGATCTTGCCTCCAGAAGTGGCGGGGATCTACCCGTTCAACACGACAGACGTTAATCTTGTCGCTGCATACACTCACGGCCTGTTTGACGTGGCCATCACAGCGACAACGGTGATACCCACCAGTTACGGCACGATTTACAGCACTGTTTTTCCACTTAACTCGTCAGATGTCACGGTTCGCGCAGATTTCGATGGAACAGCAGTGACAGGAAACGTCACTTTCCACGCGATTGCAGGATTTCCACTTGCCGACGTCACGTTGGACTTCAGCGGCAACAGAAGCAGCCTCTCCTTCACAGGTAACGTCAACGTCGCTTACGTGAACTTTAACGGTTATGAAATAAACGAGACCACAGTGGACCAAATCATCACCAATTTGGAGGGCAACCTCACTGGACAAGGGCTCTTCGACAACAGCGGGGGCTTCCTAACCTCAACGCAGTTCGACATTACAAAAACTGCGTGGTCAAACCCAACGCTCGGCGAAAACGTTACTTTCAAGGCAGCTTTCAGCGGAAACTTCACGGCAGCCATCGCTCATATGCTGTTTCCACCAGGGTCTTCAATGGATTATCTGCAGGACTTCGCGGACGCCTCCTTGGAATCAGCTGCCTCTTCGGTTAGAAGCGCGTCTCTGACACTCAACTACTATCATAGCTCAGGAATAGCGCTGATGGACATGCATATGACGAGCGATGTGCAAGGTCTGTGCAACAGTCTTCTTCTTTTAGTGCCCCCTGCGATACCTAGTCCTTGGGCTTCATATAAAACGCAGATCGAAACCTGGCTTAAGATCGCAAACACCACGGCCTCCGAGCTTACGGACGCGGGTTTGAACGCTTCCTATTCGAGCACCGAAGGGAAAATTTCTCTCAACGCGTGGCTCTCAACCAATGCAAGCCAGCTTAAAAACGACATCCTTCCATTCTTGCCAGACGCGGTGCCGCCGAACATGCATGACCTCTTCGAATCCTTCCTTAACACTAAATACTGCACCTTGACTTCTTCAACTGAAACGCTTGACATGGTTAATGGAGTGGCGACCTTTGGTTCAACCGAGACTCTTCAAGGCGATTTCGAAGCTGAATTGAACCGCGACAAACGTTTCTTGCTGGAAGCAATGAGTTCGTTCTATTCAATGCCATTGTCCTGGGAGCTCGACCTGCTCAACGATACTGACATAAACATCAACAACTTCCAAGTAGAATTCAAACTTGGACAAGACTGGATTCAAGCAAGCTTCAGCGGACTGATTCTTAAACCTCAGGCCGACAACATAGATTCCATAAGGTTCGAACTCAAAAAGTGGCTGAACCTGACGAACAACGTGCAGGCGCCGCCGCTTGAATTTGATAAACTTTCAGTCACAGTCACGGGAGAGTCAGACGCCAACCGGACGGTTCTGCTCTACCAGCCATCCAACGTGCCGAACCCGGACAGCCTATCCGGAGACTACAGAAGCATGGCCTGGAACAACGCCTCTCTCAGCAGTCTGCAAGACCTCATGTTTCTCTTAGCCTACCAAAAACAAGTCAGTTACGCCGGAGGAACGTACCCCATTCCGATATTCACAAACTCCACAGTAACCAGCTTTGGCTTTGACCCCGACGCCAAACAGATAACGTTCAACGTCACCGGACCAGCAGGCACAGGGTTCTGCAACGTGACCATTCCAAGAAACCTGCTCAACGCAACGGTACTTAGTGATTGGGTCGTCATGTTCGATGGAAAAACCTTAACTTCGGCAGAGTTCAACATAACACAAAACGATAATTACGTGTTCGTGTACCTGAACTACACCCACTCAGAACATGAAATATCCATTATCGGCACCTGGGTAGCACCCATCGCAGAGTTTCAACCAGACATTCTGCCACTCGTCCTAGCAATTTCAACCCTCATCGCAGCAATAATAATCGTCAAACAAAGAAGAAAACTCGAACCCTTGAAGGCTAGATGCCGTCAGGCACTGAATATGCTTTCATCAAAGCCGAGAAGCTGACTCTTCTCTTCCCTCTTTTTGTCGCGAATCCACCCTTTGAACTACCGTGCTTGGTCACAGCTCAATTCTTCAGCGCGCCGCGTGGCTGACTGTAAATCTGTTCTCGTCTCAGCCTGCAACCGGTCACTAGCATGTGTTTTGAGGCTGTTGTCCGAGGAGATTTGCGTGTTTTCCCGTTCCATGCATGGTCTGCGTTTCTCAAAGTTTCAGCGCTAACTCTATGCGTTTGGGCTCGACGAATCCTGCTTTTCTGTAAATATTCACGCCGTCTTCAGACGCGTGAAGATGCAAGTACCTCAGCCCCAGTGTTCTGGCTTCCCTTGTCAATTCTTTCAGCAATCGTGTGCAAACCCCGCTTCTTCGCGCTTCAGGAATCGTGTACATGTTGAGAATGTATCCGAGCCTTCCTGTCTCAAGCCCTTCGTACCTTCCCGGCATCTGCCACACAACCATTCCGCCTGTTCCAACTGTTCTGCCTTCGTATTCTGCCAGCCAAGCGATGAAACTGCCGGAAGGGATTGCTTCAGAAAAATATTGGCGCAAAGATTTTCTCAGAATTTTTGTCTCTTCATTTCCTGGATGACCGTAAAGCTCATTGAGGAACCGTACGCGATAGTCGATCAAGGTTTGAACGTCGTTGACTGTGGCCCGTCGACATGTTATTTTGCTGTTTTCAATTTTCATGCTTTTCTTTTCCTGCCCCGCTGACCTTCAGGTCTAATGCTTGCCCGGGTTTCTAGGATAGTTGAGCATAAATGCTTCACCTTATCGGCAAGTGCGGTTTGCAGAAGCATGTCTGGGTCGCCTATCGCAGCTTCCACCATTGAATCATAGGGAATTTCTTCAAGAAACTTCAAGCCCAGCTTCTGAGTTTCCTGCTGTATCGTCTTTGAGCCGTTCATCCTCATGTTTTCGACGACGCCTAAGACTGAAACTCTGAGCGCCCGCAGCAGGGTGACAAGCTTCTTGACCGTTTCAAAAGCCAACCTTGAAGGAGTCGTAACTATCAAGAATTCTATGTTCTTTATGAACCTGACCGCGTCGAGTGTTGCGTCGCCGATTCCGGGCGGCATGTCCAAAACGAGGTAGCTCAGCTTCCCCCATCTGGTCGTTGAAAACAGTTCTACGAGTGCGTTTGAAACGTCTGCACCCCGCAGCGGAGTGGCCAGGTCATGTGAATAGTACGTTATCGACATGTACTTCAAGCCGTGAACCCTAGGCGGAACGATGCCCTTCTTCTCTGTTGGCCGCTCGTCTCCTATGCCCAGAATCGCATGGGTAGATGGACTTGTGAAATCCAAATCGAAAAGGCCAACGCTGTAACCCTTCTGTGCGAGGCTCAGAGCAAGCGTTGAGGCGATCAGGCTCTTGCCGACGCCGCCCTTTCCACTGGACACCGCGATGATCGCGTCTATTTCCTTCATCCTCTCGTCTATGATGCTGATTCGCGGGTCAGCCATTCTACTTCACTCCTCTGACGGTTTGAAGCCACACTCCGCGTCCCTGCTCTATCTCAAAGTCTGGGCTGGCACAGTTTGGACATTTGACGTACGCGTGCGCGATCTCTGGAACAAAGTGGATTGCCTCCAACGTGGCCTGATCCAAGTTTTTCTCACAAAAAACCCAAGTGTGACCGCAGACTCGACACCTCAACCGTGCTTTCTCGGTCTCCACGTCGAATTTCGCATTCTTGAATCTCGCGGTCTTGAGCTGTGACAGGGCAAATTCTAGTACGGCTCTTTCAACCTGCTGCAGCTCGCCAACCCTTATCGTCACCCGGGTGACCTGCTTCAATCCTTCCCTCTCTGCTATCTCAGAGGCCGCCTTGATCACAGCTTCGGCTAACGCCCATTCATGCATAGAGGAGCCTTCACAGAAGGCTGATTTAAGAGTGTTGTAACCTGAAGAGCCGCACGAGCACAAGCTCAAGCCGGTTTTCAAGCCAGATCAGATATATAGTCCGGGGGTTTGAATGAGCCTCCATGCGTAAGGAAAGAAATGTTCCGGACAAGTCTTCTGAGCCCGAGTTCAGAGCATCAGTGGTGCGGCTGATCTTGAACGGGAAGGTCGAGGAAGCCTTGGGACTGCTTGCGGAACGGTACAACGTTTGTTCACCTCGGATAAGAGTGGGCTTACCTAGTCGTCACAGAAAAAACACTCTCGGCTGCTACACGGCAAAGAACCAAACTATAAGCGTTCTGAACAGTGACACGCTTAAGGAACCAACTGTGGTCCTGCACGAATTCTATCATCATTTGCGCACCTCGATAGACAAGAAGCACAGGGGAACAGAAAAGTACGCAGGTGAATTCGCTGAGGAGTTCATCGAAGCATACGGGTCTTCCAGCTCACACCAAGGTCAGCGCGTATGAAAGGGACTCAGAATAGGGACCCAGTTGTGACCTCAGGATACTGTTGCGTTATTTGCGATGATGAGCTGGAGTCAGCGAGTTCGTTGCAATGGCACATGCTATTATTTTAAGGTCCAACCTAAACGCGTCAAAGCTGTTTATTGCAGAACAATACGTAGTACACTTGCGCGTGCTATCAATATGTTGATAACGGTGGAAAGAGTATGGGAGGTAATAGTATGAAGATCTTTGTGAAGGTTTTTAGCGTTCTCGTGTCGTTAGTTTTGGTCTCATCTAGTTTTCTAGGCACAGTGAAAGTTAATTCTGTTCAGGGCACCACAATTGCCACTTTAGCTGATTCGTTGAATAGTTATTTAAATTCAATAGATTGGTCTAAACCAAGTGCTTCTACAATTCAGTTTGGTATTATTTTTAGCAGGCTTCCTACTTCAGCATACGAAGATGCACTAAAATATTATCTAGGAATCAATGATTGGATAGATGTTTTATTAATCAAAAGGTTAGCAGAATTGTCTGGGTACAATAGCAAGAATTTGGTTTTAGCTGTTGTCAAAGCACTTGAGAATATACCAATGGTAGGATGCCTTCCGAAAACAGATGAAATGTGGAATGGACAATATTATGCAGACTATTTTTCTGTTGACAGTCGTTTCTTGTTACATGCCTATAGATGGGCTAAACAAGTTTCTGGAGATATCAACACAGACGGAACAGTAGATATTTTTGATGCTGTAGTGTTAAGCAAAGCTTTTGGTTCTCTTGTGAATAGTTCAAATTGGAATTCAAATTGTGATTTGAATGGTGATGGAACGGTAAATAAATTGGATTCAGCAATTTTAGCTGATAATTTTGGTCAAAGTAGTTTGATGTCAAAATGGAATGAACCGTTTGCATATCAGCAATTGGCAGGTTTAGTAGATGAATATGATGGAGGTTTTTCATATGCTGGTGTTGGGACAGTAATTCCGTTTCCTGATCCTCAGAACCTGACAAGTTTTCAACATAATTCTAGATATTATGATGAAGAAGCTCAAACACTAGGATGTTTTCATATTTTTGAAGAAGATGGTTTGTTAACGGCTAGAAATTATGAGGACAAAATTTGGAATCATCTGAATAATGACGGATGGTGGTCTGGTCAGTGGTATTGGTACAGACCTAATTGGCAAGTTTTTGAGTGTGAGATGGGAAGATTTGCAATAGAAATAACCGAATATTTGGGTTATGTTCATCCAAATATCGTAAGCGATCTCAATCAGAAGCTTTTAGTAAACGAGTGGAATAGTTCTTCTTGGCAACCTTGGCTATATGTTGTGAATCACGCTAACAATCCTGACGGAAGTATAGTTTCAGAAGAGGCTAGACCCGAAGAGACATTGGCTATTTGGGAAGCGCTTGAATCTTTTTATACCTCTTTTTCTATCAGCATGCAAAATGCCGTCACTGACATGCTTACTAAAGAACCCAAAGCTTGGGAACAAGTTCTAAATCAATCTTGTTATAAAAAAGATCAGTTAGCAGGCGCAATGATAATGTTTCTAAATGGAATAATCCCAGAGACTGGGAGTCTACGCGATAGTTTGACAGAAGAGAGCTATACAAGTTGTGATTTGAATTTTCCAGCAAGCGAGTATCGTTTTGACTATGTTAACAGGATGATTAGGATACCTACAACTTCTGGGCAAATAGGGTTCCAATTTGGAACTCAGATTGTTTCGTATAACTTTACGCAAGGTGTTTGGGACATATACTTCAACAACGATTGGAATTCAATTAAAAATGTTGTGTCAGTCTCAAGTGGAAACATCTAAACTTCACTTTATTCTATCAGTAAATCTGCTGTAAAGTTTCAAGTGAGCGGACGCGCGAGCGACTATGATGAATGTCATTGCGTTATCAATCGGACCGATAGACCAGACTTGATACGGAGCTGGACTTGTTGCAATGATAACAGGTTTTCTCCTCGTTCTAATGTGTTATGGTGCGCAGAAGCTCGCTTCAGACACCAAGCTATTCAAGTTCTGTGGTTCACTCGGGGCAATCGCGTTGGTTCTTGCATTTGCATTGATGGGTTTTGCTAGTATTCCGCCTTACTATTGACCGACGTTTTGAGATACGGCTATCTTGCAGAGCCGGCGCTAATCGCCACCAAAAAAGCAACGGTATCCAACCTTCGAAAAGCTTTTCTGTGAAGCTTGCGGGAATAGCATGCAATGAATTGAGGCTGCACAGAATGGATTTGGAGAAGGGTTTCCTGGGCGGTTTCTTCGTGCTGGGGTTCGGCCTGTTCATCGCGGGTTTTCTCACGGGAATGCTGGCTCTCGCCGTCTTGAACGTGACGCCTGACTTTGCGACGTTGGGGCTGTTGATCTTCGCGGTTGGTTTCATCGTGGGCATGCTGACCGTCGCGTTGACGCTCGTGGTCGTAAAGCGGAGCAGAGCGCAGAAGCCGTAAGCATGCTCGGATAAACCCTATATACCGGGGAGAACTCGTAAAGTTATCGCCCATGCACGCCGTGTGAAGATGAAAACATCGCAGCTTTTCCTCTGCGTGATGCTGATCTCTTTCGTGGCAACCACGATGACGGCTCACAGCCTTGCCCTGGCCGAGACGGCCAACTGGAGTGAAGTGGCGACGTTTACAGGCGTAGGAAGCAGTGAGACTCATAACACGACCTACTTCACGATAGACCATCCTGAATGGCAAATCCGATGGATGCTCAGCCCCGACCCAAACCATAGCGCATACGCAGGCTTCTTCGTCTTCGTTTATCCACAAGGAGAAACCAACAGCTATGTAGGTACTATCTACAGTATCGGTGGCTCACCTACCAACGGAACCGCGCCCATTCACAATCTAACCGGTAGTTTCTACATGAGCGTGCGCGCAGGAATACTTGGCATACTGAACTACACCCTAATCGTTGAACAAGACTTAAACTCGGTTCCGGAGTTTCCACCATCAACCATTCTGCCCTTGGCTCTTACAACAGCGCTGCTGGTCACGATCACCCTTGCGTACGCGCGCTACAAGCAACAGTCAAAAAGAGTCTGAGTTAAGATTAAAAACTAATTAGTCGGTAAAACCTTCTAGCAGAGCAGTTGCCGAGTGGAAGGATGAAGGGCAAAGTCATCATAATCATGGGTTCTGAACGCGACATGGAGTTCTGCCGGGAAATCGGCAAGTTTCTCAAGGCTCTGGAACTGAGCTTTCTGTTTCGAGTTGGCTCAGCTCACAAGACGCCGGAAAGAGTCTTGAAGACGCTGAAAGAGTACGAGGAAGAAAGAGTCGTCTACATCACCGTGGCGGGAAGGTCTAACGCTCTCAGCGCCTTCGTTGACGCGAACACTACAAAGCCCGTGATCGCCTGTCCGCCGTACTCGGAAAAGTTCAGCGGCGTGGACGTCTACTCATCATTAAGGGTTCCCAGCGGAGTGGCCTCTCTGGTGACGCTTGAGCCTGAAGGAGCTGCCATCGCCGCCGCTAAGATCTTCGCAGTTGAAGATCAGCAGGTGGAAAAACGTGTGGAAGCCTATCAGCTGGCAAAGAAGCGCGAGGTCGAAGAGGCTGACGAAAAGGTTAGGAAGCCGAAGTAGTGCAGAAAGATGGGCAGCGTAAAGGACCTGGAAACAATCAGAGAACCGACCCAGGATAGCATGGGGATCGGGCGATTCATTTTCTCAGACAGGTACTCAGTGTTCGACTGGGGCGAGATGCCGGACCGTATCGACGGGAAGGGAGCAGCCCTCTGTCTCATGGGGGCCTACTGCTTCGAAAGACTGGAGGAAGAGGGCATCAGAACCCACTACCGCGGCTTAATCGCTGAGAACGGAAAAGTCGCAAAGCGCAAGGAGCTTAAGCGGCCTGTGAACACGATGGAGATAGACTTGGTCAACGTGTACAAGCCCACCGCGCAGGTCAAGGATGGAAAACTACGCTACGACTACCGCCAGTACACGGCAAGCCTCAAGAACTACCTGATCCCGCTTGAAATCATTTACCGAAACGGCCTGCCCGAAGGCTCCTCCGTGTTCAAACGGCTGGAGCAGGGACAAGTCACCATTGAACAGCTTGGACTGACTCGCTACCCAAAACCCGGTGAAAAACTGTCAAAGCCGATCTTCGACGTGAGCACCAAGCTTGAAAAAAAGGACCGCTACCTGCCATGGAAGGAAGCACAGGAAATCGCAGGCCTAACGGATGAGGAAGTTGGCGAAGTCAAGGATCTGCTCTTAAGGGTCAACAGATTGATAACTCAGGTCGCGCTGAAGGCTGACTTGAAGAACGAGGATGGAAAGATAGAGTTGGCCTTCAACCCGCAAAGGATGCTCATCGTTGTCGACGTCGTGGGCACGCTTGACGAGTGCAGGTTCACTTACGAAGGGCTTCATGTGAGCAAGGAGATCGCAAGGCAGTTCTACCGAAAGACAAGCTGGTTCAGAGACGTTGAGGAGGCGAAGAAGAGGGCGGAGGCCGAAGGGGTCGAAAACTGGAAAGCGCTGTGCACGTCCAACCCGCCTAAGCTGGACCCCATGTTGAAGAGGATAATCGGGGAGATGTACATGGCGGTTTCAAACGAGGTGACAGAGCGGAGGATGTTCGACGTTCCAAGCCTTACAGAAACGGTGAAAAAATACAGGGATTACGTGGGCCACACTTAGGTTACAAGCTCGTGCAGTTGGCCTTTCTTTAAGGCTCTTTTCATTTCCAGGGCTATGCGGTCGCCGGTGCTCAGCCGCTTCATGTACTTCGCATTGGCGTACTGCGAGCCCAACCCCATGTGCACGTTCGTTCCTCCTCCGTGTCTCAGGGCAACGTCCTGCGTCACTAGAATGTGCATGTACGGGTCCTTTTCTCCATGTATGTCGTAGAGACCATAGTCCGTCGTCTTCTTCGCCTCAGCGCCGCCTGTGAAGTCCAGTTTAACCGTGGGCTTCAGCTCATACTTTGAAACTCTGTCCCACGTGATCAGCGTCTGAAGGCACCATGCTCCAATTATTCCCGGGCTCGCGTGTTCTCTGCAAGCAAGCAAGAAACGGTCCGCGTAGCGGTGCAGGTCCTTCAGCAAGGATTCTCTGAGGCTCAGGATGGCGTGAGCCGTGACCTCGAAAGACGGGACCCTCTTTATCTTCTCCTGAACGTCGGTGGGCAGTCTCTTCAATCCGTCGAGAATTGTTTCTCTCCGCTCGTCTATCGACAGGAACTGGTTTGCCAGGCAAATACGGGCTTCTTCCATGCTAACGTTGTAGAGCTTCGCGAACCAGTCGTCAACGTCTCCCCACTCGCTCTCCGCGTCCAGCGGCGAGTAGAAGAAGTTAAAGTTCGCGTGCGGTCCGAGAACGATCTGCTCCACGCGGCCGTTCTCAAGAGCCTCTCTAGTGAGGTTTCCGGCTTTAGTTTCCCTCGCAACCTTCTCTTCCAAATCGTTCGAGTCAGCGGCGAAGATGAACTCTCTCTCGAAGGCTCGATGCGCGTGTTCAGCCTTAAGGATCATCGGCTCGTCAACAGGCTCCTTGAACTTTATCCCGTTTTTCTGCACTTGATAACGATAAGACTTAGGAGTTGGAATGCCGGCTTTTTCCGCAAACCAGTAGTAGTCCTTCTCAACCTCGCCCCTGTTCTCTATCTTCAGGAGGTTTCTCGAGCCAAGTATCGGCACGCCGTACTTGTTCT